>NZ_LT598653.1:0-1200000 GCF_900078365.1 uncultured Sphingopyxis sp. | reverse complement strand
AGCTCGCGCGCCTTGCCGACACGCAGATGCTGGAGATATTCGACCGGCGTCATGCCCGTCGCCGCCTTGAAGCGGCGCTGGAAGGTGCGCTCCTCCATCCCCGCCTCGCGCGCCATCTCGGCCACCGCGACCGGTCCCGTGCCGCGCGCCTGCAGCCAATGCTGCACCTTCAATATCGCTTCGTCGCCATGGTTGAGCCGCGGCGCGAAGCTCGCATAATTTTTCTGCGCGCGTCCCGCCGGGTCGATCAGCAGGAAGCGCGCGGTCTCCATCATCACCGTCGGGCCGAGCAGCCGCTCGACGATGCGTAGACCCAGATCGGTCCACGCCATCAGCCCGCCCGCGGTGACGATGTCGCCGTCATCGACGACCATCCGGTCGACCTCCATCCGCACGTCGGGAAAGCGTGCGCGAAACTCTTCGGCGAAGAACCAGTGCGTCGTCGCGGGACGCCCCGCGAGCAGCCCCGTAGCTGCCAGCACAAAGGCCCCACCGCAATTCGACGCAAGCACGGTTCCTTGCGCATGCCGGTCGAGCAGCCAACGCGCATAGGGTTCGACCTCGCCCGGTTCGAGCAGCTTGTGCAGGCTCCCCGGCGCGATCAGTACCGCGGGCGAATTGGAAGCCGGCTCGTGCGTATGGCTGTCGTGATCGCGCGCAAAGCCCCCATCCTCCTCCAGCCGCCAATGGCTCGCGCGGATCGGGCGGCGCCCATGCTCGACCGCGAAGCGCCCCGCGACATCGAACAGGTCGGTGATGCCATGCACCATCCCCATCTGGCAGTCGGGATAGATCATCATCCCGACCTCGATCAGCGGCACGTTCGCCGCGTCCGGCACCTTCAGCTTGGGCATGGCGGCTCCTTTGTCGGAATCGGCCCGCATAATGTCGTATCCGCCAATTCCACGCAAGGGCGCCCCGGCCTATCTCCTGTCTCACCGGGACGGACATCCCGCCCTCTCGAAACGAAAGGAACCGCATCATGACCACCATCACCACCAAGGACGGCACCAACATCTTCTTCAAGGACTGGGGTCCGAAGGATGGACAGCCGATCGTCTTCTCGCACGGCTGGCCGCTGTCGGCCGACGCCTGGGACGCCCAGATGGTCTTCTTCGCGAACAAGGGCTTCCGCACCATCGCCCACGACCGCCGCAGCCATGGCCGCTCGGATCAGGTCTGGGAAAACAACAATATGGACCAATATGCCGACGACCTCGCCGAACTGATCGAACAGCTCGATCTCAAGGACGTCATCCTCGTCGGCCATTCGACCGGCGGCGGCGAAGTCACCCGCTATATCGGCCGACATGGCACCGCCCGCGTCGCCAAGGTTGCCCTCATCGGCGCGGTTCCTCCGTTGATGCTCAAGACCGAAGCCAACCCCGGCGGCCTCCCGCTCGACGTCTTCGACGGCATCCGCAAGGGCACGTTCGACAACCGCCCGCAATTCTTCAAGGACCTCACGCTGCCCTTCTATGGCTATAACCGCGACGGCGCGGTGGTCAGCGAAGCGGTGCGCGACGAATTCGTGCGGCAGGGCATGAACGGCGGCCTCAAGGGCCTGCTCGACAGCATCCGCGCCTTTTCGGAAAGCGACTTCAACGAGGACCTCAAGAAGTTCGACAAGCCGACGCTCGTCCTCCACGGCGACGACGACCAGATCGTGCCGATCGGCGCCGCGGCGCTCTCGACCGTCAAGATCGTCAGCCAGGCCGTGCTCAAGGTCTATGAAGGCGGCGCCCATGGCCTCACCGTCACCGAGCAGGACCGCTTCAACGCCGACCTTTTGGGCTTCATCAAGAACTGATCCGGACATGCGGGGCGGCGGCGCGGCCGTCGCCCCAAGCAGGGAGCAAAGATCATGATCCTCGGCCTCACCATATCGCAGTTCACCGCACTCCATGTCGCGATCAGCCTGATCGGCATCGGTGCGGGCCTCGTCGCCCTCCCCGCCTTCGCGCGCGGGCGCCTTCTCCGCCGCACGACCCACATCTTCCTCTGGGCGACCTTGCTCACCAGCCTCACCGGCTTCCTCTTTCCGATCGTTGCTTTCACCCCGGCGCTCGGCACCGGCATCCTCTCGACGCTGATCCTCGTCTTCGCCTTCGCCGCCTTTTACGGGCGCAAGCTCGCCGGCCGCGCCGCCACCGTCTATGCCGTCAGCGCCACCGCCGCGCTCTACCTCAACCTCTTCGTGCTGGTCGTGCAGTCCTTCCTGAAAGTGCCCGCGCTCAACGCGCTTGCCCCCAACGGCACCGAACCCCCGTTCGCCGCGGCACAGGGCGCACTCCTCCTCGCGGCGATCCTCTTCGGATATGTCGCGGTCAGGGCAAGCCGCCGGCCTCTCGCGGCCTGAGGCTTCCCGGAAACGGTGCAAGCCGCCCTTGTCGCATCAAGTCCACATCGCGTTGAGCGCGATCACGATCGCCACTTCGGTAAAATTACCCATCCCGTGTGCGACCATCGGCGCGAACAGACTGCGCGACCGCTCCATCAGCCAGACATAGACGAGCCCCCAGGCAAAAGCGTAAATCTGCTGCGCCATCGCCTGATAGAAGGGGTCGACGGTGAAGGATCGCCAGTGCGCCACCCCGAACATCAGCGCGACGATATAGGCGGCGACGGGCAGGTCGAGCGATCCGATCCGCAATCGCCCCGGCACCAGCACGACGAGCATCCCGACGAGCAGCCCGCGAAAGATGGTCTCTTCGGCGAGCCCCGTCGTGATCATTCCGAGCAGATAACCCGCCGAATCGAGTGGATATTTCGAATAGCTCATGTCGGGCGCGGCCTGTGCCGCGAGCGGGGGCCAGTAATCGGCGACGAGCATCACCAGCCCCATCCCGATCCCGATCAGGAAAGCGGGCCCGGCGTAGCTGCGCCCCGGCGGCCAGCGCAGATGATCGTCGGCGGCGGGAAGCAACCGGCGCATGATCAGGATTGCGATGAGGCCAAGCAGCGCCTGAAAGGCGATGGCAAAGAGCAGGAACACCGAAACATGGTCGGTCCATAGCGTTTCGCCGGCGCGATACAGCGCCCGCGCCGGGACACGCCCGAGGTCGAGCAACCCTTGCATCAGCAGCGCGGCGAAAAGGATCGGCCACAAGCGAAAGCGGAAGCCGGAAAGCGCCACGAGGGGGCGCGGCGAAGCGGGGGAGAGGCTGGTCATGCCCGCTGCCTAACGTGGCGCGGAGCCGCGTTTCTTGAACAAATGTGATGGGCAGTGACGCGTTCGACCGATTGCTGCCGATCCTCCCCGGCACGGGGAGGGGGACCACCGAAGGTGGTGGAGGGGCTCGGGCGGAGTCGCGCGACGCATAAAGGGCAGGAAACAGCTCGCGTGCCCCTCCACCATGCTTCGCATGGTCCCCCTCCCCCAAGGGGGAGGATCGTCCGCTCACCACCTCTAAACCGGCACCGCTCCACCTACCGCCACCCGCCAGCGCCGCGGCGACATCCCGGTCAAGGTCGTTACCGCACGCGTCATATGCGCCTGATCGGCATAGCCCGCCTCCACCGCGATCCCCGCAAGGCTGTCCTTGCTCGCGACGATCATCCGCCACGTCCGCTTCGCCTGACAATCGGCGCGATAGGCAGCGGGCGAAACGCCATAGAGCTTCTCGAAGCTGCGCGACACATGCTCGCGCGACCGGCCGCGCGCCGCCGCCCATTCGCCGATCCGCGGCGATGCCGACGCGCGCAGCACAGCCGACAACTGATCGGGCAACTCTTCCTCCTCGTTCGCCGGCGCGGGCGCGAGTTCGCTCAGCAGCGCCGCGACCGCCTCGGCCGGGTCGCGTTCGGCCAGCCGGACGATCCATTCGGGATCGGCGAGTCGCGCGCGCGCCGGCCAGTCGCGGCCGTCGAACGGCAGCGGCAGGTCGAGCACGACAGTCCGCTTCGCCGATATCCGGTCGCGATGCGCCGAAAAGGGCCCGTGGAGCAGCACTTCGCCCGCCCGCGCTGCCATCCGCCCGGCGTCACCGGCCTCCTCATATGCACCGGTCAGCACCACCGTCGCATAGGGTTCGCGATGACGGTGCCGTGCGATGTCGGCCGCGGCGGGCAACAGGCTGGGCTGGAGCAACTGCATCGCCCGATCCTGTCGCGCCCGGCCGGCGATCGCAACCGCCACCGGACCAACCCCCGTCACCGGTCGATGGACAGCGGGCGGGTGCGCCAATTAAAAGGCCCCTCCGAGCATGAATTCGAGGAGCGACCGCCGTGGACACACCCCCCTTTACCCTTCGCGCGATCGACCATGTGGTGCTTCGCGTCGTCGATCTCGACCGCATGGCCGGCTTTTATCGGAATGTCCTCGGCTGCACCGACGAACGTACCCAGGCCGAAATCGGGCTCTATCAATTGCGCGCGGGCAGCTCGCTGATCGACCTTGTCACTGTCGACGGCAAGCTTGGCGCGATGGGCGGCGCGGCGCCGGGCGCCGAGGGCCGCAACCTCGACCATTTCGCGATCACGATCACGCCGTTCGACGACGACGCCATCCGCGCCCACCTCGCCCGTCACGATGTCGCGATCGAGCAAGCCGGCCCGCGTTACGGCGCCGAAGGCGAAGGGCCATCGATCTACATCGCCGATCCCGAAGGCAATATCGTCGAACTCAAGGGCCCCGCCTTCGACTGAATATCTTGCACAGCTTTCCGTTTACGTTAAGGTCAGTTTCAAACCGCAACCGGAGAGTGTGATTCCATGGCCCTTCCCCCGATTTTCGACCGCCTGCGCCTGCCCGTCATCGGTTCGCCGCTGTTCATCGTATCGGGTCCCGACCTCGTCATCGCGCAGTGCAAGGCAGGCATCGTCGGCAGCTTCCCCGCCTTGAATGCGCGCCCGCAATCGCTGCTCGACGAATGGCTGCACCGGATCACCGAAGAACTCGCCGCGTGGGACCGCGACAATCCAGACCGCCTCTCGGCGCCCTATGCGGTCAACCAGATCGTCCACAAGTCGAACGACCGGCTCGAAGCCGATATCGCGACCTGCGCCAAGTGGAAGGTGCCGATCACCATCACCTCGCTCGGCGCGCGCGAGGAGCTCAATCAGGCCGTCCACGGCTGGGGCGGCATCACGCTCCACGACGTCATCGACGACCGTTTCGCGCGCAAGGCGGTCGAAAAGGGCGCTGACGGGCTGATCCCCGTCGCCGCCGGCGCGGGCGGCCACGCGGGGCGGCAATCGCCCTTCGCGCTCGTTCAGGAAATCCGCGAATGGTTCGACGGCCCGGTCGCACTGTCGGGCGCGATCGGCCACGGCCGCTCGATCCTCGCCGCGCAGGCGTGCGGCGCCGACCTCGCCTATATCGGCAGCGCCTTCATCGCGACCGCCGAGGCCAATGCCGAGGACGGCTACAAGAACGGCATCGTCGAAGGGCGCGCCGCCGACATCGTCTATTCGAACCTCTTCACCGGCGTCCACGGCAATTACCTTCGCCAGTCGATCGTCTCGGCAGGCATGGACCCCGACAATCTGCCCGAAGGCGACCTGAAGACGATGAACTTCGGCTCGGGCGGCAACACCAAGGCGAAAGCGTGGAAGGACATCTGGGGCTCGGGTCAGGGCATCGGCCCCGTCACCGCGGTGCGCCCGGTCGCCGAATTCGTCGCCGACCTCGAAGCGCAATATCTCGCGGCCCGGCGCGAGTTGGAGGCGAAGGTCCGGCTGTAAGCCTGGCGCTGTCGGACCGTTCCCAGCTCGAGGGGCAAAGAGCGGACGCTCCGCCCCTCCCCGTGCCGGGGAGGATCGTCTCCTCCGGGATGGAGAGCGGACGTTGCCTATAACCGTCGCCCCCGCGAAGGCGGGGGCCGTCAGCGGCCTTAATCAGCGGTGCCCACGTAAACCGACAGCGGCCCCTGCCTTCGCGGGGGCGACGGCTAGTTTCGACCGAAAGCCGACCTCAGCCCCCTACCCTCCGAACAACCGGTCGATCGCCGCGTCCAGATAGGGGCGATCGACGAACAGCCGCATCGGGTCGCGCCGGTTGAGCCAGAATCCTCCGCCGTGCCGATCGGTCAGCGCGCGCCGCGTCGTGTCCTGAAGCAGCCGCAGGCGCATCACCGCGACCCGCCGCGCAGCGCGGAGGTCGGCCGGGGCCTGCTCCGCGAAATGCGCCCTGATCGCTTCGACCCGCGCGGCGACGACGTCGCTATAACCCCGATGCGGCCCGCGGTGCAGCGCGTGCCCCAGCGACAGCGCCGCCGGTTCGGATGCCGGCAACATCAATCCGTTGCGCGCGAAATGCTGGAGCGCGAAGCCTTCGTCGCGGAGATGATCGAACATCGCCGCCATCTGCGCGCGTCGCAGCAGGGCGATCGGGATCAGATGGTGGCGCTGGAACCCGGCTCGCGGCGGCGGCGCCCCATGCCAACCGCCACGCCGCATCAATCGCCGCGGCCGAATTCGACGGCGACCATCGATTGCCGGTTTCCGGTCACAGGTCCGGGCGTGAGCCCGATCCACTCGCCGGCCGCAAGGCCGCGCGTGGTGCGCGCGCGCAGAACGGGACCGTTGAGCATCATGTCGAGCGCCAGCCGCGACAGGCGCCGGACCATTTCGGCGACCGTCCAGCCCGCCGGAATACGCGCTTCCAGTTCCTGCCCGGCAAAGAGCGCCAGCCCGCGCGTCACCATGGTCGCGCCTTCGCCGGCCTCGCGGCGCCGGAACGCGACCAGATGCAGCACCGGCGGCATTCCGCTCGCCAGCATTTCGGCGATCGAGGCGCGGAACTGCGGCGCGTCGGACCAGAGCCGCGCGGGCGACCAGAAGATATGGCTGGCGTCGAACAGGTCGATCAGCACCACCATCATCTTGAAAAATTCGCGCATCCGCGTCGTCTGTTCGCGCGATGGCGCCGCCGCGCGGTCGTTTTCGGGAATGAAAATCCAGCAATCGCCGCTCTCGCGCCAGCCCTGCGGCAGGCTGGCGGCGAGCAGGCTCGTCAACGGGTGTTCGGGATCGACCAGATCGAGCGCCGTGCCCGCGGCGGGGCCGGCGAGCACGGAGACCGCCCCGAACGTCATGCGAAAACAGGGCACGGCGATCCGCGCGTCGGAGGCCGCGCCGGCCCGCTCGGGCCGCAATCCCATATGCCGAAGCGATGTTTCGAGCGCATTGCCCGACGCACCGCGCATCGCAGGCCCGAGAATCAGCGCAAAGGGTTCCGGCGGAACCGGCAGGATCAACGCATCGCGGTCATCGGCATCCATCTGTCGCGCGCCCTTCGTGGGTTCGCCGCTTGCATCGCAAGACGGACCGCAATGTTCAAACGCTTATTGGCGCATGTCGGAAAGTTAATCGGGCGCGCCCATGCCCCGTCGGCGTCAGATCGCGACCTGGCTGCCCAGTTCGACGACGCGGTTCGTCGGCAGGCGGAAATATTCCATCGCGCTTTCCGAATTGCGCAGCATCCATGCGAACAGCTTTTCGCGCCAGATCGGCATGCCCGGCTTGCTCGCCGCGATCAGCGTCTGGCGCGACAGGAAAAAGCTCGTCTCGAGCATCTTGAACTCACCGCCGCAACTTGTGACGCGCCCCAGCGCGGCGGGGACGTCGATCGGCTGCATGAAACCGTAATTCAGGATCAGCCGGTGGAATCCCTGCCCCAGATCGTCGAGCGCGCAGTGATTTTCCGCGCGCACATAGGGGACGTCGGCGATCTTGATCGTCAAGAGGATGATGCGCTCGTGCACATGCTCGTGCAGCACCTTGTTGTGCTTCAGATTGTGGAGCAGCGCGTGCGGCACCCCGTCGCTGCTCGACGTCATGAACACCGCGGTCCCCGGCACGCGCGTCGCGCTATTCGCCGCCGATTTGACGAACACCGGGATCGGCATCGCCCCCTCGGCCATCTGCTGCTGCATCAGCTTGCGCCCGCGCGACCAGGTCGTGAGCATCGTGAAGATCGTCAGCCCGATCGCCAGCGGCACCCAGCCGCCATCGGGCACCTTGATCAGATTCGCGCCGAAATAGGCGATGTCGACGATGAAGAAGACCGCAAGGATCGGCAGCGCCTTCCACGCCGGCCACTTCCACAAGGTGAAGAGCACGACGCTCATCAGGCAGGTGTCGATGAACATCGCGCCCGTCACCGCGATGCCATAGGCGGCGGCGAGGTTGCTCGACGATCCGAAGCCGAGGACGAGCAGGATGACCATCACCATCAGCCCCCAGTTGACCATCGGAATATAGATCTGTCCCGCGGCCGACGCGCTGGTATGCTCGACGCGCAGCCGCGGCATGAAGCCGAGCTGGATCGCCTGCTGGGTCAGCGAGAAGGCGCCCGAGATCACCGCCTGGCTCGCGATGATCGTCGCGAACAGCGCCAGGATGACGATCGGCACCCGCCACGCATCGGGCATCATCAGGAAGAAGGGATCCTGGATAATGCCGAGCCGCGCGCCCATTTCGGCTTCGAGCACCATCGCGCCCTGCCCCATATAATTGAGCATCAGCGCCGGCAGCACGAAGGTCAGCCAGCTCAATCCGATCGGCCCGCGTCCGAAATGCCCCATATCGGCATAAAGTGCCTCGGCGCCCGTCACCGCCAGCACGACCGCGCCCAGCGCGATGAAGGCGGTGAAACCGTCGACGTAGAAGAAGCGCAGCGCGTTCAGCGGATTGAGCGTTTCGACGATGATCCCCGGATGATCGACGATATGGATGAGGCCAAGGATCGCGAGCATCGTGAAATAGGCGAGCATGATGGGACCGAACAGCATTCCCACTTTCGCCGTCCCGCGCGACTGAAGCGCGAACAGCCCGATCAGGATCGCGAGCGCGATCGGCACGATATAAGGCTCGAACCCCTCGTTGACGTAGCTCAGCCCTTCGGTCGCCGAGAGCACCGACATCGCCGGGGTGATCATGCTGTCGCCATAGAAGAGCGCCGTCGCGAACACGCCGAGCAGGATGATCGGCCAGGTCCAGCGTTTCTCGCCCGACGAGCGGCTGATCAGCGCGAGCAGCGCGAGGCTTCCCCCCTCGCCCTTGTTGTCGGCCTTCATGATCGTCAGCACATATTTGAAGGTGACGACGAGCATCATCGACCAGAAGACGAGGCTCAGCACGCCATAGATATGCAGCCGGTCGGCGTCGATCGAATGATGCCCGGCAAAGGTCTCGCGAAACGCATAGAGCGGACTCGTGCCGATGTCGCCGAACACGACGCCGATCGCGCCGACGGCCAGCTTCAGCTTGCCATCGCCATGATGCCCATGGCCGTGATGGCCGGTATCGGCGGCGGCCGGTGCGACGCCTTGCGCGCCGCCGTCCGCCTGTTGCGACTCAGCAGTCATCGCGCGCCTTTAGACGAGCCCGCGCCTTTGGAACAGGTTTCAATTCGGGACGCTCGCGGCCGGTGCGTCGGCCGGAGTTCCGCCCGAGGTTTCGGGAGGAAGCTGCGGCCCCAGCGCCTGCTTGAGCTGCGCCAGCCGCATTTCGAGGTCGCCCCGCCACGGCGCGTCGGCCGGGCTGCGCGCGAGCAGTTCGCTCCACACCGCCTCGGCGCCCTTCAGGTCGCCGCCCTGCGCGAGCGCGAGCCCCGCGAAGAAGGGCGGCGCCGGATGCGACGGATCGCGCTTCGCCGCCTCGTCGAAGGCGAGCGCCGCCGCGGGCGACATCATGCCGCCGCCATGCGCCGCGAGCGCGTTGCCGAGCCCGACCCACAGGTCGACATTGTCGGGATATTTCTCCAGCCCCTTTTCGAGCGTCTTCGCGGCCAGTTCGGTCTTGCCCGTGCGCGCAAAGCCGTCCGACATGCCGAGCCACTGCGCTGCGGGTCCAAAGCGTTCGGCCATCCCCTGTCGCTGGTCGGTCAGCGCCTCGCCGAAGCCTTCGGGCTCCTGAGCCGTCAACACGGGCTTGCCCGCCAACGACGGACTCCCCTGCAGCGCATAGCCCGCGAGGCCCAGCATCACCGCCGCCCCCGCGAGCGGCCGCGCCGCGGCGGGAAGCCTGCCGAGCCAGAAAATGCCGCCGATCGTCAGCGCCGCGGCAAGCAGGACCCAGAGCCAGATCATGCGCCATCCTCCGCATCATCCCTGCCGCGCCGGAACCGGCCGAACGCCAGCCATCCCCCGACCGCGAGGAACAGCAGCGGCCCCAGCCACAGCAACGCCGTCGCGCCATCGAACGGCGGGTCATAGCTCACCCAATTGCCATAGCGCGCGACGAGCCAGGCCTTGATCGCATCCGGACTCTCACCCGCCGCGATCTTGCTGCGCACCTCGTGCCGCATGTCGCCCGCGAGCGGCGCGTCGCTGTCGGCAATCGACTGCCCCTGACAGACGAGGCAGCGCAATTCCTCCATCAAGGCCTTGGCGCGCGCTTCTTTCGCCGGGTCGTTCAATTGTTGATAGGCATAGGGCGCGGGCGGCAAGCGATCCTGCGCCGCCGACGGCAGCGCGAGACCGAGAAACAAGGCCGAGAGCAAAAAAGCCCACGCGCCCCTGCGCAGGCAGGGGCCCATCACCCGCCGTCTCGCCGCCGCACTACGATCCGTTCGGTAACCGGCCGTCCGGTGATGGCCCCCTGCCTTCGCAGGGGCACGGCGACTTTGAAACGAGACACTCACTTCATCGCCTCAAGCTTGGCGACGATCTCCGGCACCTGATCGGCGAGGATCACGCCCTGAATCTGCTCGCGGATGATCCCCTTGCCGTCGATCAGGAAGGTTTCGGGCACGCCCGACGACCCGAGCGCGATCTGGACGCTGCTCTGCATGTCGGCGCCGATGCGGTCGAACGGATTGCCATATTCGTTCAGGAACATCGCGACATCCTCGGGCCGGTCGCGGATCGCGATGCCGTCGATCGGCACCCCCGCGGCTTTCAGCGCCTCAAGCTGCGGCGCCTCGGCGCGGCACGGGATGCACCAGCTCGCAAAGACGTTGACAAGGCGCGGCTTGCCGTCGGCGAGCTGGCTGCTCTTGAGCCCCTCGACGCCCGCCGTCGCGGGCGGCAGGTCGAACAAGGGCATCGGCTTGTCGATCCATTGCGACTGGATCAGCGTCTCGGCGGGCGTCACCAGCCGATAGATGAAGGCCCCGAACAGCAGCCCCATGATCGCCAGCGGCACGAACAGGACCCAGCGATTCTTCATGCGAAACGTTCCTCTGCCTTGCGGGCCCGGCGCGCGCGCCAGATCGCCAGCAATTGCGCGCGCCCGAGCAGCGACAGCGCGGCACCGATCGCGATCAGCGCGCCGCCGAGCCAGATCCACCATACCAGCGGCTTCCACCAAAGGCGGATCTGGTAGCGGTCGGCGCGGCCGTCGTCGCTCGTTACCGGCTGGCCGAGCACGGCATAAAGCTGACCGCCCGGCCGCGTCAGCAACGCCGCCTCGTTGGTCTCGGTCGGCGCGGTGCCCATCAGCCCCGGAAAGGTGCGCGCCTCGGGCATCATCGTGAAGCTGCCGCCCGACGAGGTCGTCGCGACCAGCGTCCCCTCGATCGCGGTATAATTCGGCCCCGCGACCGGCTTCACCCCGGCGAACTTCACCGAAAAATCGCCGATCTTGATATTGTCTCCGGGAGCCGCCGCGACTAGCCGTTCCTTGATGAAGGCGCTTTCGGCGCCCATGCCGGCGAGGCACACCGCGACGCCGAAATGCGCGACGACCATGCCCCACGTCGGCAGCGGCGTGCGGCGGAGATTGCGCCCCCACAAGGGCGCAAGGCTCGCGACCGCGACG
This sequence comes from uncultured Sphingopyxis sp., assembly GCF_900078365.1. Classification (NCBI taxonomy): domain Bacteria; kingdom Pseudomonadati; phylum Pseudomonadota; class Alphaproteobacteria; order Sphingomonadales; family Sphingopyxidaceae; genus Sphingopyxis; species uncultured Sphingopyxis sp. The sequence continues at coordinate 1,188,294 of NZ_LT598653.1, read as the reverse complement.
ATTCCCGCGACCGTCATGCCGAGCAGGGGCAGGATGCCGACCTTGCCGCCGAACAGGATCAGCCCGAACAGCACCGCCGCGCCCGCAAAGATCGCGAGCGGCAGCCGCGACCATAGCCTTTTCCCGTCATCCTTGCGCCAGCTCAACAGCGGCCCTGCGACCATGACAAGGCAGAGGATCAGCGCCAGCGGCCCCGCGACCTTGTTGTAATAGGGCGGCCCGACCGAAATCTTCTCGCCCATCGCCTCGGCGACGATCGGGTAGAGCGTGCCGAGGAGCACGAGCGCGAGGATCGTCGTGAGCAGCAGATTGTTGATCACCAGCGAGCCTTCGCGGCTCAAGAGCGCGAATTTCTTGCCCTCGGCGACCGCCCCGGCGCGCAGCGCGAACAGGGTCAGCGCGCCGCCGATATAGATCGCCATCAGCACGAGCAGGAAGGTGCCGCGCTCGGGATCGACCGCGAAACTATGGACGCTCGTCAAGAGCCCCGACCGCACGATGAAGGTCCCGACCATCGACATCGAGAAACCGATCACCGCGAGCATCACCGTCCATGCGCGCAGCGCATTGCGCGTCGCGGTCACCGCGACCGAATGGAGCAAGGCCGCGCCCGCGAGCCACGGCACCAGCGAGACATTCTCGACCGGATCCCAGAACCACCAGCCGCCCCAGCCGAGCTCATAATAGGCCCAATAGCTGCCCGCGGTGATACCGAGGGTCAGAAAAATCCAGCTCCCGAGCACCCACGGCCGCATCGCGCGCGCGAACGCCGGGCCGATCTCGCGCGTGATCAGCGCGCCGACGGCAAAGCTGAACGCGACCGACAACCCGACATAGCCGACGTAAAGCGTCGGCGGGTGGAAGGCCAAGCCGATGTCCTGCAAGAGCGGGTTGAGCCCCTGCCCGTCGGGCGGCGCCACCGGCAGCCGCTTGAACGGGTTGGAGGAGAAAAGCAGGAAAGCGAAGAACCCGAGGCTGAGCGCCGCCTGCGCCGCGAGGGTCGCGACCAGCGTATCCTCGCGCAGCCGCCGCTCGAAAATCGCGATCAGCCCGCCCGACAGCGACAGGATCATCAGCCACAGCAGCATCGACCCCTCATGGTTGCCCCACGTCCCCGCGATCTTGAAGATCATCGGCTTCAGGCTGTTGCTGTTGCGCGCGACGAGTTCGACCGACATGTCCGACCGCACGAAGAGCGCGATCAGCAGGCCGAACGCGGCAGCGGTGAGCACGCCCTGCGCGACACTCGCGGGACGCACCAGCGCCGCGAGATCCTTCGGCCCGCCGCGAAGGAACAGCGTTCCCGCGACCAGCGACAGGCACGCAAGCGCCGCCGCGATCCAGAGCAAGGCGAGACCGAGTTCAGCGATCATGCGATCACACCATCGATATATGAAACACCGTCATTGCGAGGAGCCGAAGGCGACGCGGCAATCCAGAGTCGCGTAAACCGCCCTGGATTGCTTCGCTCCGCTCGCAATGACGAAACTGAAAAACCCCTCATGCCCCCGCCGCCGCCTTCATATTCTTCGGCATATCGCCCATCTGCGGCGGCATATAACGCTCGTCGTGCTTCGCGAGGATGCGGTCGGCCACGAACACACCGTCGGCGCGCATCCGGCCGTCGGCGACCATGCCGCTCTCCTCGCCGAACAGATCGGGCACGATGCCCTTATATTCGACCGGCACCGACGCCTTGCCGTCGGTCGCGACGAAACGGATCGTCAGCCCGTCGGCCTGCCGCACGATGCTGCCCTTGGCGACCATGCCGCCGAGCCGCATCGCCTCGCCGGTCGCGGCCCGGCCGCCCGCGACCTCGGCCGGGGTGCGGAAATAGGCGGCTTCGTCGCGCAGTGCGCTCGCCGCGAGCACGCCCGCGCCGGCCACGCCGGCCAGCGCGACCAGCGCCAGAATCAACCGTTGATGCTTGGCCTTCACTTGCGATCCTTTCGCAGCGCGTCGCTGCGCTTCTCGGCCTTCCTCATCGCGCGCCAGCTCGCCCACAGCACCGCGCCGGTCAGCACGACCGTCAGCCCATAGGCCGCGGCGACGAACGCCCATTGGCCGCCCCCGCTGATCACCCCCGTCACGCGTCAATCCTCCTCGTCGGCCAATCGCCGCAGCCGCGACGCGACGCGGTTGTCGGCGATGATCCGCCGCATCCGCATCAGCACGATGGCCCCGAATAGCAGCGAAAAGCCGAGCACGGTCAAGCCCAGCGGCCACAGCAAGGCGCCGTCGATGCTCGAACCGCGCAAAGTGATGCTCGGCCCTTGGTGCAGGCTGTTCCACCACACGACGCTGCGGTTGATGATCGGAATATTGATCGCGCCGACCAGCGCATAGATCGCCGCGCCGCGCGACAGCGAGCCGCCCTGCCTTTGCCCGTCATCGCCGCTCGTCAACGCAATGAAGCCGGCATAGAGGAAAAGCAGGACGAGCATCGACGTCATCCGGCCGTCCCACTCCCACCAGGTCCCCCAGGTCGGGCGGCCCCAGATCGATCCGGTCGCAAGGCAGAGCGCGGTGAACAGCATCCCCGGCACCGCGATCGCGCGCGCGGCGATGCCCGACAAAGGATGCCGCCACACGAGCTGGACCAGTCCCGCGACCGCGAGCGACGTCCACCCGCCCATGCCGAGCCACGCCGAAGGGACGTGGACATAGAGGATGCGCGCGGTCTCGCCCTGCTTGTAGTCGCCCGGCACCATCGCCAGCCCGGCCCACGCCCCGGCGAGCGCGAACAGCAGCCCGGCGCCGAGCAACCACGGCGTCAGCGGCTTGGCGATCGCCAGAAAACGGGTCGGATTGGCGTAGGCGTGCATCGGTTTCGCCTCGTCCTTAGGCGAGCCGGACAGGAGGGTCCAGCGATTTGCCCGGCGCGATCTGGCGGCGCCTCTCTCGCCGCAACGCGCGCAGAGGTCAACCTCCGGCGAATATCCGGGCTTGATCCGCCCCCCTGTCGCGCACGCCCTGGAGCAGCAGCAGCTTGCCGGTGGTCGCCCGGCTTTCCATCGCTGCATGGGCAGCCGCCGCCTCCGGCAAGGCGAACTCGGTCGCCGGCGCGATCGTCACCTTGCCTTCGCGCACCCATTCGAACAGCCGCGCCGTGCGGGCACGGAGCAATTCAGGTGTATGGATGTGGTCGGAGAAAACGGCGTAGCCGATCTTGACGCTCCGCGGCAGGCTCATGATGTCGATCCCGCCCGGGCCGCCCAATACCGGCCCATACCAGCAGAATGTGCCCGAGCGGCGCAGCGACGCGAGTGATCCTTCGAAAGTGGCGGGACCCGAACCGTCATAGACGACGTGGACGCCCTCGCCCCCGGTCAGGCGGAGCACCTCGTCCGCGAAGTCGCCCGCGTCAGCGACGATCACATGATCGGCCCCCGCGGCCTTGGCCGCGTCGATCTTGGCCGCCGACGAGACTCTGCCGATCACCGTTCCGCCACGCAATTTGATGATTTGCGTGAGAAGCTGGCCCAGGCCGCCTGCCGCCGCATGCACCAGCGCGACGTCGCCCGGCTGGACCGGATAGAAGTCGGTCGCAAAATGACTTGCCGTCAGCCCCTGCATCATCAGCGAAGCCGCCAGCCGATCATCGATATGATCCGGCAGCGGTACGGCAGACGTCGCCGGAAGAACGATATGTTCGGCGTAACTGCCCGGCGCATAGACCCACGCGACGCGCTGGCCGACCGTGAGATCGCGGACCCCCTCGCCCAACGCCGCGATGCGGCCCGCCCCTTCGGCGCCCAGCACGCGAGGCAAAGGCATTTCGTGCCACGCCATGCCCTGCCTGATCCCCACATCCATGAAATTCACCCCGGCGGCCGAAACGTCGACCAGAATTTCGCCCGGCCCCGGAACGGGCTTGGGCAGATCGAGGATCTTCAACACATCGGTCCCGCCCACCGCGGTCATCGCAACAGCTTTCATTTGTCATTCTCCTTATTGAACGATCATTCCATAATCAGGCAAAAAAAATTCAGCGCAGAGAGCGCATGGCAAGGTCCGCGAGTCCCGAGACCTGATCCCTCCCCGCTCCGCCGCGCGCAGTGAGACGGATGGCGGAAATCGTGGCGATCAGGAAAGTCACGAGCTGATCAATATCGAGATCCGCTGCCAGATCGCCCTGGTCCCGCGCCGCGCCAAGCGCCTTCGCGAGAGCCCGGCCCAGAATATCGCCGGATGCCTGGCGTATTTTTACGAGTTCGGGGCGCGTGCAACCAAATTCGGTGATCGATCCCACACCGAGACAAGGGCGTTCGGCCTCCGCCGCCACGCGTTCCAGCATCGCGCGAATCCCCTCGATCGCCCTGTCGTGGCGATCGAGCACCTCGATATGCTCCCGCACCTCGCCCTGCGAATAATGCCTCACAGCAGCGCAATAGAGTCCCCATTTGTCGCCGAACGTGTCGTACAGGCTTTGACGGCCGATTTTCATCGTATCGACAAGCATCTGGGCCGAGGTGCCTTCGAAGCCATGCTCGCGGAATATTTCCACGGCAGCATCGACGGCGGCCTCCACATCGAATTCCTTGGGTCGTGCCATATCGCCCATATAGATTATTGGAACGAACATTCAATAATAAATTGCGCGGCGTACTTGCCGCCACTTGCCGGCCTATGCGGACAGCATCTTCTCTATGCGAACTTGCCAGGCTCGCGCCCCTTGCCCGCGGGCGAGGGACATCGCGTCGCGGAGCAATTTCTCGCTCATCGCGTGATCGCCATCGATCCGACGGACCAGTTCCGCCTTGATCCGCAAAAGTTCGGGCATGGCGAAGAGTTCGCCCAGCCCTTCGCAGCGGGATATTGCGGCTTCGGCGAGATCCTGCGCGTCGCGAAGCCGCTCGCTGCGCAGCAAACCCCATAGCAGCATGAGCGTGAACGGCGTTACGAGCAGCTCGTATCGAGCGGCACGCAGGCTGGCGATACTCTTTTCGAGGGTAGCGAGGGCATCCGCCCGCGTTCCGCGCTCGAAATCGAGCGCGCCGCGAAAGCCTTGAGCCGCGACGATATAGGGACCGAGCGCACTGGCCTGCGCGCGTGCGGAAAGAGCCTCGACCGCTTCTTCCGCCGCCTCGAGATCGTCGCTCCACAGATGGATGATCGCCGCCCAGACCAGCGCTATGCACTGGGTGATCCCGTGCTCGAGCTGCCCGGTCTCGCGAACCGTCTGCCGGGCCAGGCGGTTCGCTTGCTCTACTTCGCCCGCAAGCCAGAGCGTATAGGCGAGTGCGATCCCGGTCCGGCTGCGGTTGTCGAAGCCGTAACGGATCGTCCGGCTCCGCAGCGCCGGCCCGCTCTTTTCCATGGCATCTTCGAGTTCGGCGCGTGCGCGCAGCAGGTCGCCCGCGAGATAGTGCGAAATGCCCGACAGGGAGCGGGCGATGCCGGACGCCTCGCCGCCGCCGATATGCGCCGCGACCTCGACTGCCCGCCCGGCATGGGATCGGGCAGCGGCATAAGCGCCAAGCCGTTTGCTGAAAATGTGCAGACGGGCGAGCATCCGCAGCTGGTTCCAGCGATCTTCCAGCCGAGTCGCGAGGTCGAGCGCATGGCCCAGCGCATCGCCCGCCGCCGTGCCGTTGCCCTGCGTAAACATCAGCGCCGTTCCCAGTGCCCCCTGAAGCTCCAGTTCCACCTCGGGCGCGGTCCCGCCGCCGGCATGTCCCGCTTCGGCGAGCGCGCGGGCGCACCAGCTCTGGCACTCGATCAGATGCGACAGGTTGAGAAAGACGGGTGCGCTCGCCGCGGCGAGGCGCACGCCGGTTTTCAGGTCGCCATCATCGCCGAAGCTGAAGTCCAGCGCGCTCCGAATATTGCCGAGTTGCTGGCGAAGCGGCGTGGTGTCTTCGAGCGCGTTCTCCTCGTCATCACCGGTGATCGCCTCGAGTTCGTCGAGGTAAAAGCTCGCATGGCGGCGCGCCGCGGCAGCAAATTCGCCGATCCCCCGCGCGCGCAATTTCTCCCGGGCATAGGCGCGGGTCATTTCAAGCAGACGATAGATGCCGGCGCCGCCGGTGCGATTGACCGCGACGAGCGATTTCGCCGCCAGTTCGTCGAGCGCCAGCGCCACTTCGTCCGATCCCAGGCTTCCGTCAGCGGCGACATGGAGCGCGGCATCGATCGAGAAGGGGCCAACGAAAATCGAGAGCCGCTCGAACAGGATCTTTTCGGCTACGGGAAGGAGGTCATAGCTCCAATCGAGCGTCGCTTGCAGGGTTTTCTGGCGCCGCTGGGCGGTTCGCCGGCCCGACCAGCCGAGACTGAATCGCTCGCCGAGCTGGCGCGCCGTCGCCGGAATGCCGTGGGTCGCCGCGCGTACGGCGACGAGCTCGATCGGCAGCGCCATGCCGTCGAGCCGGCGGCAGATGCCAGCGGCAAGGTGCATCGTCTCCTCATCCGCGACGAAGTCGCTGTCGGCGGCGGCGACGCGCGAGCAAAAAAGCTCGACCGCGGGATAGGCGAGGATTTGTTCGACCGTGAGGCCGCCGGTGTCCTCGGGATAGGGCAAGGCTCCCAGGCGGTGAATATGCTCGCCGCGAACCCTGAGCGGCTCGCGCGATGTGGCGATGAGACGCATGAGAGGCGCCTCGTCGATGAAGCGCTCGACGATCGTCGCGATCGGTTCGATCAAATGCTCGCAATTGTCGAGGACCAGGAGGAAGCGGTGCTCACGGATATGCCCGAGGATCACCGCGAGCGGATCGTCGCCATCGACGGCAATGCCCATCGCTCCCGCGATCATCGACGGTACGACCGCGGAATCCTCCAGCATGGCGAAGTCGACAAAGGCGGCATGGCCGCCGAAGTCGGAAGCCCTGCGATGCGCTATTTCCACCGCGAGCGATGTCTTGCCCACCCCCGCCGGACCGACGATCGTGAACAGGGGCGTGCCGGCGATCCGCTCGCCGAGCCGTTCCACATCCCGCTCGCGCCCGACCAGCTGCGGCTGCGGCGGCAGAGCGGGTGTGCGACCACCGTCACCGCCTGCGATGCCGTCGGCGCTCGGCGCTACCGTGCCAGCGGAGACACCGGCGGCCGCCCGCCGTTCCACTGGCGCGACAAAGGCATAGCCGACGCCGACCTGCGTCGCGATATAACGGGCGCCGCCCTGACCATCGCCCAGCAATTTGCGGAGGCCCGCCATGTGAAAGCGAAGGCTGCCGTCTTCGACGACGACGTCGGACCACACCCGCTTCAGAAGATCGCGCTTCGACAGCACCGCTCCGGGCTTTTCGATCAGGGCGACGAGAAGGTCGAACGAGCGTCCGCCGATCGGGACCGGTTCGCCGTTCCGCGTCAGCAGCCTTTCGTCCGGCCACAGGCGGAATGGCCCGAATGCCAATTGATCGCCGAGTCTCTCGCTGTCGGTCACGCTACCCTTGTTCCCCGCGCCTTTCGCCCCGATACCATTGCGGCATGCGGCTGGCGTCCCGACCTGTGACAGAAAGCGTTCGTCTGTCCAAGCCGGAGAGGTTACAAGTTTCGCGGGCGCACCCCCCGATCGGCGGCCGTACAGGGCCAGTCGACATTCAGGAGATGGCGAGCCGAAAATGGTGGTTTTCCGTGACCCGGAGCGCAGCGTGCTTCTGCACGTGAGCACCGGAAGCGCGGAAGGCCGCCATTTGCAGGCCGCCAGAACTGAATGTCGATTGGCCCTAGCCGAAGGTGAAGACATAGGCCCGCACACCCGGGCCCGAGAATTCGACCGTCACCGTATGATCGTCGATCGCCCCGCTTTGCCGGACGAGCTGGTATAAGCGGTCCTCGCGCACCTCGCCCCAGCCTTCGGCATTGACGTCGGCGCCGTGATCGGCGCCCGGCGCCGCGCCGTCGATCATGACACGAAAACGCACCGGCCGGCCATCGGGCGCGCCTCCAAGAACGAGATGCGCATCGCGGGCATGAAAGCGAAAGCGGATCGCGCCCGCCGCGCCGTCCAATGCCGCAAACTCGCGGCCGACCGTCCATTTGCCGGCCAGGTTCCAATTGTTGAGCCCAAGATCGGCAGCCGCGGCATAGCTGGCGGCCCTGTCCTTTCGCAGCCCGCCGGGCGACCGAAAATTTTCCGCCTTGTCATAACCGACATAGGATTCGGGCGACCCCAGATGCGCCCAATCCGCTTCGGCCTCGACGCCGGTGCCCGTGATCGGCGAGACGGGAGCGGCGGCAAGATCCTGACCAGCCTCCACCAATAGCTTGCGGATCAGTTTCTCCGCGCCGGCATATTCGCCCTCGCCGATACGATAGCCGCGAACGCGCCCCTCGGCGTCGATGAAATAAAATCCCGGCCAGCCCTGGTTCGCGAAACGCTGCCACACCGCATAATCATTGTCCTGCAGGTTGGGATAGCGCACCCCAAGCTGGTTCGCCGCCTGGCGCACCCTCGCGGTATCATGCTCGAACCCGAATTCCGGCGCGTGGACGCCCACCACGACGAGGCCCTTGTCGCCATAACGCTCGTCCCACGCGCGAAGATAGGGCAGCGCGCGCAGCGAATTGATGCACGAATAGGTCCAGAAATTCACGACCACGACCTTGCCGCGCAGCGCCTGCGGGCCGCCCGGAACGGCGGTGAGCCACGGCTTTGCGGAACCGAGCACCTCCAGCGGCCGCGCTGTCGCACCGAATGGCGCGCTTTGTGCGTGGGCAATGGCGAGAGCGTCGCCGAAGCAGACCGCGGTAACCGCGCCTGCAGCGACGAGCGCCGCGGCGATGAAGCCGATCGATCGTCTTTTGGTCATGATGCCTGCCTTCCATTGCAGCCGGTTCCGAACGATCCGGTCATCGCAATGTAAGGCGCCCCATGCGCGCCACCCGTTAGTCGCCGACGGCGCGCGTTAGTTTGCGCGCAGCGAGCCTAACATCACCTCACCACGCCTAACGGGCGGCCCGCGGCGATGCCGCTATGTCTTCAGCCGATCCTTTCCCGCACTCAGGAGACGAGATTTGTCCGCAGATTTTACGACTTCACGCCGCGGATTCGTGGCCGCTGCCGCCGCGCTCGGCGCGATCGCCGCCGTTCCGCCCCTCGCCCGCGCCGGCACTGCCGCGATCCGGCCGTTCAAGGTCGCGATCCTCGACGCCGATCTGGCGGCGATGAAACGCCGTATCGCGGAGACGCGCTGGGCCGACGCGCAGCCGGTCGCCGACGATGGACAAGGCGTGCGCCGCCAGACGCTGGAACCGCTGATGCGCCATTGGGCCGGCGACTATGACTGGCGCAAGGTCGAGGCGCGGCTGAACGCGCTGCCGATGTTCGTCACCGAAATCGACGGGCTCGACATCCACTTCATCCATGTGCGCTCGCGCCATGACAAGGCGATGCCGATGATCCTGACGCATGGCTGGCCGGGCTCGATCCTCGAATTCATGCGCGTGATCGATCCGCTCACCAACCCGACCGCGCATGGGGGCAAGGCTGAGGACGCCTTCCACCTCGTCATCCCCTCGATCCCCGGTTTCGGCTTTTCCGGCAAGCCGGCGGTCGCCGGCTGGGGCTCCGACCATATCGGACGCGCGTGGTCGACGCTGATGCTGCGTCTCGGCTATGATCGCTACGTCAGCCAGGGCGGCGATTGCGGCTCGGTCATCTCGCAGCGCATGGCGCTCCAGCACGTGCCCGGCCTGCTCGGCATTCACCTCAACATGCCCGCCGTGGTCCCCGCCGACATCGCCCGCACGCTCGCGGCAGGCGACCCCGCCCCCGCCGGCCTGAGCGCAAAGGAGCGCGGCGCGTTCGACCAGCTCGAAGCCTTCTACCGCGACAATTCGGCCTATGCCGCCATGATGAACACGCGGCCGCAGACGATCGGCTATTCGCTGGTAGACTCGCCGGTCGGGATGGCAGCGTGGATGTATGAAAAGATCGCGCAGTGGGTCCATGCTGACGGCCAGCCCGAGCGCGTGCTCGGCCGCGACGCGATCCTCGACGATATTTCGCTCTACTGGCTGACGGGCACCGGCGCTTCGGCCGCGCGCATCTATTGGGAAGACCATTCGAACAATTTCAACGCGCGCGGCATCATCGACATGCCCGTCGCGGTCAGCGTCTTTCCCGGCGAGATTTTCCGCGCGCCCAAAAGCTGGGCCGAACGCTGCTACACCAACCTCACTTATTTCAACGAGGTAAGCGACGGCGGTCATTTCGCCGCCTGGGAGCAGCCGCAGCTGTTCGCCGAAGAAGTCCGCGCGGCCTTCCGCCCGCTTCGCTGATCCCCACCCCTCACCCGTGCAAGAAGGAGAATGACGATGTCCGATACCAAGACCCTCTATACCGCCGCCGTGCATGTGACCGGCGGCCGCGACGGCGCCGCGAAGAGCAGCGACGGCCGCCTCGACGTCAAGCTGTCGAGCCCGGGCGGTCCCGGTCAGGGGACCAACCCGGAGCAATTGTTCGCGGCGGGCTGGTCGGCCTGTTTCCAGGGCGCGATGGGCATTGCCGCCCGAGCGAAAGGCGTCACCCTGCCCGCCGAACTCGCGATCGATGCCGAAGTCGCGCTTCGCCAGGGCGACGACGGCTATTCGCTCGCCGCCCGGCTGAACGTCCACGTCCCCGGCGTCGATCCCGATGTCGCGCGCCAGATCATCGAGGCCGCGCACCGCACCTGCCCCTATTCGAAAGCGATCAAGGGCAACATCGACGCCGTCGTGGCGCTCGTCTGAGCCAATTCCGCCATCGAGGAGATTGACATGCGAAAATATATTTCGGGCGGGCTGGCGCTGGCCGCCGCACTGCTCGCCTCCGGCGCGCAGGCGCAGTCCGGGCCCGCCAAACCGACCATCGTTCTCGTCCACGGCGCCTTCGCCGATTCGTCGAGCTGGAACCGGGTCATCACGATCCTGCAGCGCGATGGCTACGCCGTGGTCGCGGCGCCCAATCCGCTGCGCGGCGTCCGCGCCGACGCCGATGTCGTCGCGGACGTCGTGAGGAGCATCGATGGCCCGGTGGTGCTCGCGGGACACTCCTATGGCGGCTCGGTCATCAGCGAAGCCGCCGAAGGGCTGCCGAACGTGAAGGGACTCGTCTATGTCGCCGCCTTCGCGCCCGACACCGGCGAGACCGCGCTCGGACTGACCGGCCAGTTCCCCGGCAGTACGCTCGGCCCCGCGCTCGCGCCGCCGGTCAGGCTGACGGCCGGCGGCAACGACCTCTATATCCTCCAGGCCCGCTTCCACGACCAGTTCGCCGCCGACGTCCCCGCCGCCGAAGCGCGGCTCATGGCGGCGGGCCAGCGCCCAGTCGCCGAGGCGGCGCTGTCCGAGCCCTCGACCGCACCCGCCTGGAAGCATCTGCCCTCGTGGTTCATCTATGGCGACGCCGACAAGAATATTCCGCCGGCCGCCATGGGCTTCATGGCCGAGCGCGCGAAGGCGCGGCAAACCGTGGTGGTCAAAGGCGCATCGCACGTGGTGATGGTGTCGCATGCGCCCGAAGTGGCGAGCGTCATCGAGCGGGCGGCCGCCGCCCGATAGGAGCGCGGCGCCGGCTCTCTCCCCTCCCCCGGAGTATCGGCGCGCACTCCCGGCCGGTCATGTTCCCGACATGACCGGCCGTGTTTGCTTGGGAAATGTGGGCAAGCCCGCCCGGATCAACGGGAATAGTCGGTGAAGACCAGATCCTTGCCCGGATCGAGCGCTTCGAGCTTCTGGTGACAGGCGAAGCAGGACTCCACGAGCGCCCGGTCGGGGTTCGCCCGGCCATCCTCGAACTGGCCGTAACCCCAGCCCCCGGTGGCGGCATAGCGTTTCGCATCCTTGACGCTGACCTGCACATTGGTCGGCGCCCCCGCGACGAACGACTGCGGCGCGGGAAAGACCTTGTCGTTGCGCGCCGAGGCTTCATATCGCCACGCGAGCCGGACGAGGATCGCGCCGTCGGGGAAGGGGCGCTTGCCTTCCCGGAAGGCCCTGATCGCGATGTCGTTGCCCAGAATGGCGCGAATGTCGTTGTTCCGGCCATTCTCCTGCGCGACGCTGATCAGCTTCCAGTCGCGGTAGCCCTCGGGCAGTTCCACGCCATGGATGGGCGACGCCCGCTCTTCCGCCCGTGACGCGGCGACGCCTGCCGACAGACCGAAGAGCAGCGTCGAGGCGATCAGCGCGGCGGCGCCCAGCTTTCGCACCCCGATCATCGCACAAGCTTCGCGACATCGAGCACCGCCTGCGCGAACGCGGCCGGGGCTTCCTGCGGCAGATTGTGGCCGATGCCGCCCGCAATCAGGCGATGGGCATAGGGGCCGGTGAACTTGGCGCGATAGTGTTCCGGCTGCGGATGCGGCGCGCCGTTCGCGTCGCCTTCCATCGTGATCGCGGGGATCGTCACCGGCGGCATGGCCGCCAGCTTTGCCTCGATCGCATCATATTGCGGCTCGCCATCGGCCAGACCCAGCCGCCAGCGATAATTGTGGATGACGATCTCGACATGATCCGGATTGGCGAAGACGGCGGCCGAACGCTCGAAAGTGGCATCGTCGAAAGCCCATTTCGGCGAAGCGAGTTGCCATATCTGCTTGTTGAAGGCGTTGGTGTTCGCCGCATAGCCCGCCTTGCCGCGCTCGGTCGCGAAATAGAACTGATACCACCATTGCAGTTCGGCGGCGGGCGGCAGCGGCTTGGCGTTCGCCGCCTGGCTGCCGATCAGATAGCCGCTGACCGAGACCAGCGCCGCGCAACGCTCGGGCCAGAGCACCGCCATGATGTCCGCCGTGCGCGCGCCCCAGTCGAACCCCGCGACGATGGCCTTCGGAATTTGCAGCGCATCCATGAGCGCGATGCCGTCGGCGGCGAGCGCCGCCTGCTGTGCATTGCGCGGGGTCGCCTCCGACCGGAACCGCGTCGTCCCATGCCCGCGAAGATGCGGCACGACGACGCGATAGCCTCTGGCCGCCAGCAGCGGCGCCACCTCGGCAAATGCGTCGATGGCATAGGGCCAGCCATGGAACAGCAGAACCGGCGTCCCCGATGCGGGCCCCATTTCGACATAGCCGATATCGAGCGCGCCGGCATCGACCTGCCGGATCGGGCCGAAAGAGGGCGGACCTGACGACGGCGCGCTGCCCGATGCGATGTGCGCGCGGGCTTGCGCGGCGCCGCCAACCAAAGTGGCGGCGATCAGGGCGCTGCCGCGCAAGAAGCCCCGCCGATCCGACGTGGCGGTTTCTGATCGAGAAATGGTCATGATTTGCTCCTTCGGATGATCCAGATGCCGCAAGCATTAGCGCCATTCGCGCCAAAGGCTTGTTAGCTGCCGTGATCTGCTGTGAGCAGTGCGCTACGCGGTAAAATCGCTGGCGATGCTGAGCGGCCGCCAGCGCTCGAGTTCGTCGAGCCGTTTCCGGTCGGACAAAGCCTTTTTTATGCCCGCCCGTTGATTGCTGCTCGGGGAGCTCCGGCGGGAAACCCGGCGGCGCTCTCTCAATCGAAAAGTGCCAGCGCAGCCAATTTTTGCATCTCGGCGGTTTCGGCGAGAATCGCGTCCCTGTCGATCCCGCTCTCCGCGTGGAGCAGCTCGGTCGCGACATAGCCGAACTCGACGAGCATCCGCATGCGGAGCCAGATATGATCGCGCGGACGATCGGGGAGGAATTGTGCGAAGGCCTCGGTGAGCCTGTCCGTCACAAAACGGTGGGACTCGATACGGATATGCTCGAGGCGCGGGCTCGAATGCAGCGCCCGCTCGATCCAGATCCCGCCCGGTTCCGCTTCGGTAATGTCGGCCGTCTCGCGAAGCAGCTCGCCGGTGTTTTCAGCATAGGCGCGGATTCCGCCGGCGGCATGCCGATCGAGCCAGCGAGCGAGTGCTTCGTTCTGGCGGTCCATCAGCCGCTCGCCTAGCGCCACGACGACCTCATACTTGTCCGCGAAATAATAATAGAGTGCTGGCGGCGTGACGCCCGCGCGCTCGCAGATCAGGTTCGTCGTGATCCGGTCGATCCCGACTTCGGCGAGCAGCTCGCCCGCGGTATCCAGGAGGCGCTCGCGTGTCGGCTTTTTGCGAATCCGCGCAGCCGCTTGCTCGGTTTCATCTTTCGCCACCACGCACCAAATCCTTTGCTCTCCGGCCTGCGTCGCCCGGGATTGCACCAATATAGCAAATACTATAATATAGCAAAAACTATAACGGTCAGGGGATAAAATATGTCGAGATTCAGGGCCGATCCGCGAATCTCCGCTGCCTTGCTGCCGATCGTTGCCGCATCGCTTCCGGCGACCGCGGCGGCGCTCGCGCCGGTATTTCCCGGCCGGCGACAGCCCGCTTCCCGGATGTTCGGGATCGAACCATGGTCCGAATATTGATGCGCGCGCTGCTCCTCCTCTCCGCGCCGCTCCTGCTGACCGCCTGCCAGTCGGAGCCGCCGGCGAAACCGCTGACGCCCGAACAGAGCGCGGCGCTGAAGCCCGCCGACACGCGCGTCGCGGGACTCTACGAGCAGGCGTGCAAGTCGTGCCACACCGTCGCCGACACCGGCGCGCCGCTGTCGGGCGACCGGACGCAATGGGATGCGCGCTGGGCGAAGGGCGAGCCCGAACTGCTGAACAGCACGATCCGCGGCCTCAATGGTATGCCGGCGGGCGGGCAATGCTTCTCCTGCTCGCCGGACGATTATAAGGCACTGATACGCTTCATGGCGGGGAGGGATTGATGGGCAAGGTCACACGGCGAGCCCTGCTCGCGGGCGGCGGCGTCATCGGCGTCGGCGCGCTTGGCGCCGGCGGCCTTGCGGGGCGCAACTGGCTGCGCGACCGCGAACCGCCCCTGCCCGCTTCGCAGGATGCCAGCGGGCGGCTGCTGTGGAGCAACTGGTCGGGCATCGCGACCTCCTATCCCGCAAAGCGCGCCGCACCGGCGAGCGAGGATGAACTGCTGTCGATCCTGACCAGGTCGCCCGCCCCGGTGCGGCCCGTCGGCTCGGGGCACAGCTTCACCGCGCTCGTGCCGACCGGCGGCACGCTGCTGACGCTCGACGGCATGGCGGGGCTCGTCGGCCACAACGCGGCAAAGAACCAGGCAAGGGTGCGCGGCGGCACCCGCCTCGCCGACCTCGGCCCCGCGCTCGCCGCGATCGGGCAGGAGATGGTGAACCTGCCCGACATCAACAAGCAATCGATCGCGGGCGCGATCGCCACCGGGACGCATGGCACCGGGCGCGGCATCCAGGCGATGCACGGCGCGATCGTCGCGATGCGGATCGCGACACCCGCGGGCGAGATCGTCGATTGCAGCGCGACCGAACGGCCGGAGGTCTTCCACGCCGCGCGCGTCGGGCTCGGCGCCTTCGGCGTCGTTACCGAGGTGACGCTGCAGAACCAGGCACTGACCCGCGTCGCCAAACGCGTCGAAATCCGCCCGACGGGCGAGGTGCTGGAGGATTGGCCGGCGCTGCGCCGGCGGCACCGCAACGTCGAATTCTATGTCCTTCCTTTTACGGGCCATTCGGCGGTCATCACCCACGACGTCACCGGCAAGCCGGTGAAGCCCCGCGGCCCCGACGCCGATGTCGAGACGCTGATGGGACTCAAGCAGCTTCGCGACTGGTTCGAGTTCGCGCCGTCGCTGCGCCGCAAGTTCGCGGCCGAGGAGCTGGCGAAGATCCCGCCCGAGGAGGTCGTCGACGAAGGCTGGAAACTGCTGTCGAACGAGCGGCCGGTGCGCTTCAACGAGACCGAATATCATCTGCCGATCGAAGCGCAGATTCCGGCGCTTCGCGAAATTCTCTCAGCGATCGAGACCGGGCGGCGCGATGTGTTTTTCCCGATCGAAGTGCGCGTGATCGCCCCCGACGATGCCTGGCTCTCGCCCTTCTACAGCCGGGAAAGCGGGTCGATCGCGGTCCATGCCTATTACCGCGAGAGCCATGACTTCTTCTTCAGCATCGTCGAGCCGATCTTCCGCCGCCACGGCGGCCGGCCGCACTGGGGCAAGCTGCACAGCCTGAAGGCGCGCGATCTCGCCGCGCTCTATCCGCGCTGGAAGGAAGCGGGCGAAGTGCGCCGCGAACTCGATCCCGACGGACGGATGCTCAACGATTATCTCAAGGGGATTTTCCTCGATGGCTGAACCGGAACGCAAACGGCGCTGGACGCGCCGCGCGGCGATCGTCGGCGGCGGGCTGGCGGTCGTAGGCGGCGCGGCCGTGCTCGCCTCGCGCAAAGGCGACAAGGGCGGCGCGCACGACCGCTATTTCGCCAATCTGTCCGCGGCGCTGCGCAGGGCGGGAATCGCGCATCCGGTGCTCGTCGTCGATCGGGCGCGGCTCGACCGCAACATCGCCGCCGCGCGCACGACGCTCGCCCCCTCGCGCCTGCCGCTCCGCGTCGTCGTCAAGTCGCTGCCCGCGGCGGGCCTCATCGACCATGTCGCGCGCGGCCTGGCGACGAGCCGCTTCATGGTCTTCAACGGCGCGATGCTCGAAGCGATGGCGGCGCGCCCCGAAGCCGATCTGCTGCTCGGCAAGCCGCTGCCCGCGGCCGAATTCGCCGGCCTCGTCGACAGGCTCGGCGCCGAAACCGCGAGCCGCATCCAGTGGCTGATCGATACGCCTGGGCGGCTGAAACAATATGCCGCGATCGCCGCCGCGCGGACGATGCCGCTGCGCGCCAATATGGAGATCGACGTCGGGCTCCACCGCGGCGGCTTCGCCGACGGCAAGGCGCTGGCCGAGGCGGTCGATCTCGCGCGCACCCTCCCGCAGGTCGCCGTCAGCGGGCTGATGGGCTATGACGCGCACGTCCCGAAGATGAGCGACCCCGACGAGGCCTATGCCGCCTCGCAAAAGCTCTACCGCGCGGCGGCGGCGGTGCTGCGCGAAAAGCTCGGCGTCGATCCCGGCACGCTGACGCTCAACGGCGCGGGCAGCCCGACCTATGCGCGGCACGCGCAGGGGACGGCGGCGAACGAGGTGTCGGTCGGTTCGGCCTTCGTGAAGCCGGTCGATTTCGACCTCCCCTCGCTCGCGCGCCATGTGCCGGCGAGCTTCATCGCGACGCCGGTGATCAAGGCGGGGCGCATGGAGCTTCCCGGCAACGAATGGCTGACCGGGCCGCTGACCTTCATGGACGCCAATGCCGCGCGCGCCTTCTTCATCTATGGCGGCCACTGGCTCGCGACCCCGGTTTCGCCGCCGGGCCTCCAGTTCAGCAACCTCTACGGCCGCTCGAGCAACCAGGAAATGCTCACCGGATCGACCAGCGTTGCGCTGAAACCCGACGACCATGTCTTCTTCCGCCCCAATCAGAGCGAAGCGGTCTTCCTCCAGTTCGGCGACATCGCGCTGTTCGACGGCGAGGCGATCACGGGCAGCTGGCCGGTCTTTCCCGCCTCGGCTTGACGGCGCGCGCCGGACGCGGGCCGGCGCAGCTCCCCAAGTCGCTCGCGGATCGATCGGCTGCGTGTCCTCGCTGCTATTGGAGAGCTTCGACCTCTTCGGCCAGCGTCAGCCAGCGGTCCTCGGCCGCCGCCTTTTCGCCGCGCAGCTCGTCGAGTTTCGCCGTCAGCGCCTGGAAGCGCGCATTGTCGCGCGTGAACAGGCCGCCATCCGAAAGCTCGGTCTCGATCTCCGCCATCTCCGCCTCGATCGCCTCGATCCGGCCGGGCAGCATGTCGTAGTCGCGCTGATCCTTGTAGCTGAGCTTCTTGCGCGTCGTCGGCGGGGGCGGCGGCGCGGCGCCTGCAGGAGAAGGACGGGACTTGGTGCTCATCAAGGCCAACCTGGCATCATGAGCACCAAGTCCCGTCCTTCGAGCGGGGGCGGCGGCGCGGCGCCCGATGCCTTGACCTTGGCTGCGACCGGCTTGACCCGCTTCGCTTCCCAGTCGGCATAGCCGCCCGCGACGATGTCGACCTTGCCCGACCCGTCAAGGCCGAGCGTGACGGTGACGGTGCGATCGAGGAAATCGCGGTCGTGGCTGACGAGCAGCACGGTGCCGGCATAGTCGGCGATGACTTCCTGCAACAGGTCGAGCGTTTCGAGATCGAGGTCGTTGGTCGGCTCGTCGAGCACGAGCAGGTTCGATTCGCGGGCGAATTCGCGCGCCAGCAGCAGCCGCGAGCGTTCGCCGCCCGAAAGCGCGCCGACGCTCGCCTCGACGACGCCGGGGTCGAAGAGAAATTCCTTGAGATAGCCCTGGATATGCTTCTTTTCCCCGCGCACCTCGACCCAGTCGCCGCCGTCGGCGAGGACATCCCTGACCCGTTTGTCGGGCGAGAGCAGGCTGCGCTGCTGGTCGATGACGATGCCGTCGAGCGTCGGCGCGAGGGTGACGGTGCCGCTGTCGGGCGCGATCTCGCCCGTGAGCAGCTTGAGCAGGGTCGACTTGCCCGCGCCGTTGGCGCCGACGATGCCGATGCGGTCGCCGCGCTGGACGCGGAAATCGAGATTCTTGATGATCGTGCGGTCGCCGAAACTTTTCGACACGCCCTCGGCGACGATCACCGATTTCGAGCGGACGTCATCGTTGGCGAGGCCGAGTTTCGCAACGCCGGGGCCGCCGATCATCGCGGCGCGGGTGGCGCGCATTTCCTTCAGCTTTTCGAGCCGGCCCTGATTGCGCTTGCGCCGCGCGGTGACGCCGCGCTCGAGCCAGTGCGCCTCGAGCCGCAGCTTGGCGTCGAGTTTCTGCGCGGCGCGCGCTTCCTCGGCATAGACAGCCTCGGTCCATTCGTCGAAGCCGCCGAAGCCGATTTCCTTGCGGCGGATGCTCCCGCGGTCGAGCCACAGCGTCTGCCGCGTGAGCCGCGTCAGGAAGGTGCGGTCGTGGCTGATCACGACAAAAGCGCCCGTGTAGCGCGCGAGCCAGGATTCGAGCCAGTCGATCGCGGCGAGGTCGAGGTGGTTCGTCGGCTCGTCGAGCAGCAGCACGTCGGGATTCTGCGCCAGCGCGCGGGCGAGCGCGGCGCGGCGGCGCTCGCCGCCCGAGGCGCTGGCGGCGGTACGGGTCATGTCGATGCCGAGCTGGTCGGCGATGGCGGCGACCTCATGGCTTTCCGGGCCGTCGACCCCCGCGACCGCGAAATCCATCAGCGTCGCAAAGGGACGGAAATCGGGCTCCTGTTCGAGCATCACGACATGGGTGCCGGGCACGATCGTGCGCTTGCCCTTGTCGGGGTCGATCCGCCCTGCGAGCAGCTTGAGCAGCGTCGTTTTACCCGCGCCGTTGCGGCCGATCAGTGCGAGCCGGTCGCGTGCCCCGACATAGATGTCGAGGTCCTGGAACAGCCAGCCGCTGCCCTGCACAAGGCCGAGGCCTTCGTATGAAAGAATAGGTGCCGCCATGATGAACGGCTCGCTACTGGCGCGTTCAGCATCATGCAAGCGCCGTCCGCGCAAAGGGCGGAACGCGTTCGCTCCGTCTGCGTTACGGGGCGGAGATCACAAAGAACCGGAAGCCCGGTTCGCAGGAGAATGAAATGACGAAGCAAATGCTCGCCGCTATGGCAACCGGACTGGCTCTGGTCGCGGCCACGCCCGCAATCGCGCAGCAAGGAGGCCCGGCTATGACGGCAGCGACGACCCAGGGACCGATATTGACCTTCAGCGTCAGCGAAGAAGTGCGCTCGCGCCCCGATCAGGCGACCGTCGGCGCCGGGGTGACGACGACCGCGCCGACCGCGGTCGAGGCGATGCGCGCCAATGCCGCGGCGATGGACAAGCTGATCGCCGCCGCCAAGGCGCGCGGGATCAAGGCCGAGGACATCCAGACGAGCGGCATCAACCTGTCGCCGCAATATGATTACAGCAACCGCACCGACGGCCAGCCGCCGCGCTTCCTCGGCTATCAGGTGTCGAACAGCGTGCGCGCGACGACGGACAAGATCGACGACATCGGTCCGCTGCTCGACGCGCTGGTCGCCGCGGGCGGCACCAATATCGACGGGCCGTGGTTCGGCATGAAGGACGCCGACGCGCAGCTCGTCGGCGCGCGCGGCGCGGCGATCAAGGCGGCCGAGGCGAAAGCGCAGGATTATGCGCGGCTCGCGGGCTATCGCGGCGTCGAACTGGTCTCGATCAGCGAAGGCGGCTTTGCCGGCCCGCCGCCGCCGATGCCCTATGCGCGCGGCATGGTCGCGGCCGAAGCAAAAGCCACACCGGTCGAACCCGGGCAGGTCGCGAACACGCTGACGCTGAATTTCCAGTATCGGCTGGTGCGGTGAGATTCCCTCCCCCTTGATGGGGGAGGCAGCGAGACTTGGCAGCTTGCTGCCTAGTCGCAGCGGTGGGGGTGCGGTTTCGGTCTGAAGCCATGGTGCAAGGACGGAGCATCACCCCCATCCAACTCCGCCTAGCGCCTGCGGCGCAAGGCTCCGTATCCTTCCCCCATCGAGGGGGAAGGAGGCCGATAAATCCTACCCCAGCTCCCCCGCCCCCCACGGCCACGGCCGTTCGCGAAACCATTTGGTGATGATATATTTGCGGCCCTTGCGCACCTTCATCCCGTGATGGAGCGTATCGGGGTTGGCGGTGCCGTCGGGGCGCACATTGTTCCACGCGAGCAGCTTGCCGACCTCGGGCTGGTGCATCTTGCCCGTCGCGAGGAAGCGCGTCGCGCCGCCCGCCGCCGGTTCGTTGAGATAGATCATCAGCGTCCAGCTCCGCTGGCCCGGCACCGCGCAATAGGTGTCCCAGTCGGCGCCGTGCGGGTCGAAATAGTCGGTATGCGCCTTGAACTCCTGCCCGACGTCGTAACGCTGGCCCTGCATCGGCTCGCCATATTCCAGCGGAATGCCGGTGAGGTCGTGGAGGCGCGCGTTCACCGCGATCACCAGCGGGTCGCGGTGGTCGAGATCGCAGGTCGTGCTGGTGCGGAAGGCTTCGTCGCCATTCGGGTCGGCGATGGTCGACGGGCGCACGTCGCGGTCGATCTGCGCGATCAGCGCGGCGCAGGTCTCTGCGTCGAGGAAGCCGGGCAGCATGAACTGCTGCAGCTTCGGCGTCGGCGCGCGGCGGATGCCGGGGGCCGCGGCGAGCCGCTCGGCGGTGCGGTCGGCGCCCGAGGTCGCCATGTCGACATGTTCATTGCCAGCCATGGCGCGCTTTTACCGGCCCGGCCCCGCGCGAACAATGCTTGACGAAGGAGGAGGGCGCGCCTATCGCCGCGCGCTGTCGCAGGCGGTTTCGCCGGGCATGTGGCGATCATAGCTCAGTTGGTTAGAGCGCCGGTTTGTGGTACCGGAGGTCGCGGGTTCGAGCCCCGTTGATCGCCCCATTTTCTCTGTCATCGCGCGTTCGAGATTTTGGGGACGCTTTTGAGGTGACTCGCTTCGCTCGTTTGATTATTACGCCTTCACGTAATTTTTTAACGTGAGGATGAGCCAATGTCCGCTGTCTGGGATTTCGCCGATTTCGACGATCATGAACATGTCCACATGTTCCGTGACCGGCAGAGCGGACTGACCGCGGTCATCGCCGTCCACTCGACGCACCTCGGGCCCGGCGCGGGCGGTGTGCGCTACTGGCATTATCCGCAGCGCGCGGCGGCGATCACCGACGCGCTGCGCCTGTCGCGCGGCATGAGCTACAAGAATGCGATGGCCGGCCTGCCGATGGGCGGCGGCAAGGGCGTCATCCTCGCCGACGAGCGGGGCGCGAAGAGCCCCGAACTGCTCGCCGCGTTCGGCCGCGCGGTCGAGTCGCTCGGCGGCGCCTATGTGACGGCGGAAGACGTCGGGATCAATGACGCCGACATGGTCGAGATCGCGAAGCAGACGAAGCATGTCAGCGGCTTGCCGGTGGCGAGCGGCGCCGATGCCGGCGGCGATCCGGGACCGTTCACCGCGCTCGGCGTCTATCTGGGCATCAAGGCGGCGATTCGCGAAGGGCTGAAGACCGACAGCGCCAAGGATGTGCGCATCGCGATCCAGGGCGTCGGCAGCGTCGGCGGCGGCGTCGCGCGGCGGCTCGCGGCCGAGGGCGCGAAGCTGACCCTCGCCGACGTCAATCTGGCGCGCGCGAAGGCGCTGGCCGAGGAACTGGGCGCCGAGCTCGCCGATTCGGCGGCGATCATGGAGGTCGAGGCCGACATGCTGAGCCCGAACGCCCTGGGCGCGATCCTGACCGAGCAGAGCATCGCGAAGCTGCGCGTGCCGATCGTCGCGGGCGGCGCGAACAACCAGCTCGCAACCGCGCTCGACGGCCAGCGCGTCCACGATCGCGGCATCGTCTTTGCCCCCGATTATGTGATCAATGCGGGCGGCATCATCAACGTCGCGCTCGAATATCTGGGACAGGGTAACCGCGAGGAAGTCGAGAGCCGTATCCACCAGATCCCCGGCCGCCTCGCCGAAATCTGGGCCGAGAGCAAGGCGAGCGGCACGCCGGCGTCGGTCGTCGCCGACCGCATGGCGCAGAAGCTGATCGGGCGGGGTTAAGCTCAAGCGTCGCCCCCGCGAAGGCGGGGGCCGCTGGAGAGATAGCGTAAGGCGGATTGCGGCCCCCGCCTTCGCGGGGGCGACGGTAAGTGGATGGCGTGGTCGATTAATTCCGCTAAGCCAACCCTTGATGAAACGGCATTTCTACCTGGTCGCGGGCTGGGCTTCGCTGGGACTCGGCGCGATCGGTGCTTTCCTGCCGTTGCTGCCGACGGTGCCGTTCGTCATCCTCGCCGCCTTCTGCTTCGCACGATCATCGCCGCGGCTCGAGGCCTGGCTGCTCACCCACCCGCATTTCGGCCATCACATCGCCGCGTGGCGCGGAAAGGGCGCGATCAGCCGCAAGGGAAAGGTCGCCGCGACCGCCGCCTTTGCGTTCAGCATCATATTGGCGGCGATCTTTTCGCCCTGGCCGTGGGTGATGCTGCCGGTGATCGCCGCGGTGGTGACGGGAAGCTGGATCTGGACGCGGCCCGAGGGGTGACTTTCGCCGGCTATGGGGGGATCGACGACGCTTAGGAGTTGAGCTGGTTTCCCCTCCCGCCTGCGGGAGGGGCAGCGAAACTTGCGAACTTGTTCGCTAGTTGCAGCGGGGTGGGCAATCGCAATGTCGCTGCCCACCCGTGACCAGAGGCGCGTGACTCTGGTCACCCCCTCCCCCAAGCCGTCGGCATCACCCGGTCCCGTAAAACCTCGCCAACCGGTCGAGCGCCAGCCCCAGCACCAGCTTGCCCGACCGCGCCGGCCACCCCAGCGCCTTCTCCGCGCCGCCGATCCCTTCGCCCGCGCAAATGACGCGCCAGCAAATATCGGCCAGCCCCGGCCCCGCCGCATCGAGCGCCGCGTGAAAGCGCCGATGCGCGTCGATCCGCGCCAGCGACGCGTCGGACGCGCGCGCGCCGCCGCGGCTCTTGCCCGGCGGCGCGGCGTCCCAGCGCATCGTCACCCGCGCCGCCAATCCCGCGTGCTCGTAATCGCCGCGCAGCCGCTCGCCCGCCGCGAGTTGCGCCGGCGTCAGCATCCCGCGCGACGCGAGCCAGCCGATCGGAGTCTCCGCGACATTGACCGTCACGTGCCGCATCACCCGCGGCCCGGCTTTGCCAGGGCCGATCCGGTCGTCGGGATGCAGGCGGGTTTCAAGGCGGCGTGCGGTCATGCGATTCTCCTTTGTTGCACGCCGGGCTTGACACTGGATTATTTTGTAGGAAAGAAGAAACCGATTTGGTTATCAAGGAATCGCCGCCATGATCAACAGCATTCGCGCCGTCCGCCGCGCCAAGGGCCTGACGCTCGAGGAGGTCGGCCAGCGCTGCGTCCCGCCGACGACCGCGCAGACGATCGGCCGCCTCGAAACCGGGACGCGCACGCTGTCGCTCGGCTGGATGAACCGCATCGCCGCGGCGCTCGGGGTCGACGCCGCCGAGCTCGTCCGGCTGCCGCAGGATACGCAGCTCACCATCACCGCTCTCCTCGGCGCCGAGGGCGCGCAGGCGCCGGCGCGCGTCGAGCAGGCGCTGCCCGCCCGCCCGGGCGAGGATATGGTCGCGGTGCGCGTCACCTCGTCGATCGGCGACTATCGCGCCGGCGACGAAATCTGGTGCCGCCGCATCGAGAGTGACTGGGCCAGCGCGCTCAATCGCGACCTGCTCGTCCCGCGCCCCGCCGGCCGCTTTTTCTTCGCGCGGCTGCTCAACGTCGATGGCGAAAAGCTCCATCTGCTCCCGCTCGGCACCGGCCAGCGCCAGCAGGTCGTCAACAATCCGCCCTGGGCCGCCGTCGCGGTGCGGCTGCTCCGCACGCTATAAGCCCCTTCGTTCGCCCTGAGCTTGTCGAAGGGCCGTCCTTTTTCTCTACGCTCGCAAGGAAGAACGGTGCTTCGACAAACTCAGCACGAACGGAGGGGAGGTCGGGCATGAACCGGCCCCTGCGCATCCTCAGCATCGCGACGCTCTTCCCCGACGCCGCGCGGCCGAACTTCGGCCTGTTCGTCGAGAAAAGCCTGCGCGCGCTCGCCGCCGAGCCCGGGATCGAACTCACGATCGTCGCGCCGCTCGGCCTGCCGCCCTTTCCGCTCTCGCTCCACAATCGCTACCGCGCGCTTCGCGGCCTGCCGCAAGCCGAGCAATGGAACGGCCTCACTGTCCTGCGCCCGCGCTTCGCGCTGATCCCGCGCTACGGCGCGCGCTTCAATCCCGCGCGGGTCGCGCGCGCGGTGCTGTCGGCGGTGCGCGGGCGCGCGTTCGATGTCGTCGATGCGCAATTCTTCTACCCCGACGGCCCCGCCGCGATGCGCGTCGCGGCCGCGCTCGGCCTTCCCTTTTCGGCGAAGGCGCGCGGCGCCGACATCGGCCATTTCGGCCATGATCCCGCGACCCGATCGCAAGTGATCGAGGCCGGCGCGAAGGCCGCGGGCCTGCTCGCCGTTTCCGAAGCGATGCGTCGCGACATGGCGGCGATCGGCATCGACGCGCAAAAGGTCGCGGTTCATTACACCGGCATCGACACCGCGCGCTTCCACCCCGGCGACCGCGCCGCGGCGCGCGCCGCGCTCGGCATGGACGATGCCCCCGCGATCCTCACCGTCGGCGCGCTCATCCCGCGCAAGGGGCAGGCGCTGGTGATCGAGGCGCTGTCCGCGCTGCCCGGTGTCCACTATTGGCTCGCCGGCGCCGGCGAGGAGGAAGCCCGCTATCGCGCGCTCGCCCGCGAACATGGCGTCGAAGCGCGCGTCCATTTCCTCGGCCCCGTCGCCAATGCCGGCCTGCCGCAGCTTTATCGCGCCGCCGACGCGGTCGTCATGCCGTCAGCCAGCGAAGGGCTTGCCAATGCGTGGGTCGAGGCGCTCGCCTGCGGCACCCCAATCGTCATCAGCGACGCCGGCGGCGCCGCCGAGCTCGTCACCTCACCCGTCGCCGGGCGTATCGTCGCGCGCACGCCCCGCGCCATCGCCGAAGCGGTGCAGGCGCTGCTCGCCGCCCCGCCCTCTCCCGCCGACGTCGCATCGAGCCTCGGCGGCCGTTTTGACTGGGGCCGCAACGGCCGCGAACTCGCCGATCATCTGCGCCGCTGCGCCAGGCGCCGAGCATGATCGGGCCGTCTCCTCCCCCATTTCGTCATCCCGGCGAAGGCCGGGATCTCACCCTCTCGGCCTGACGCACCGGCGAGATCCCGGCCTTCGCCGGGATGACGATTCGATAAGAGCGTTCATGCTTCGGATACGTCAACGCCAGCCCGCTCGAAAAGCGGACCGGCGTTGGCGTTCACAAATCGAAGGCGATCAGACGACCGCGCCGTCGTCCTTGCGGGTCACGCGCTCGCCGCCCTCGATCCCGGCGACGGTGCGCGGCACGAAGCTGTGCGGGCCGACCTTCAGCCACACCAGCACCGGCGTCGACATCAGGATCGACGAATAGGTGCCGACAAAGACGCCGAACAGGATCGCGGCGGTAAAGCCGAAGATCACGTCGGGGCCGAAGATCAGCAGCATGCCCAGCGCGAGCAGCATCGCGACGCTCGTCATCACCGTGCGCGACAGCGTCTCGTTGATGCTGAGATTGAGCAGCGGGACGATCTCCATCTTGCGGTATTTCTTCAGATTTTCGCGAATGCGGTCATAGACCACGATCGTGTCGTTCAGCGAATAGCCGACGATGGTCAGCAGCGCCGCGACGCTGTTGAGGTCGAACTGCAACTGCGTCACCGCAAAGAAACCGAAGGTCAGCGCGACCTCGTGGAACAGGCGGCCGAGCGCGCCGACGCCGAACTGCCATTCGAAGCGGATCCAGATATAGATCGAGATGCCGAGCATCGCGAGCGCGAGGCTGATCGCGCCGGTGCGCAGCAATTCCTCCGACACCTTGCCCGACACGGTCTCGACCGATCCGGTCTTCGCGGTCGGAAACGCCTTCTGGATGCCGGAGACGAGCTGCTGCCCCGCGCGCTCCGCCGCGGCCTTGTCGCCCTCGGGCAATCCGGTGCGGATCGACACCGCCTTGTCCGATCCGAATTGCTGGATCGTCGCTTCGCCGAGGCCGATGTCGCCGACCTTGTCGCGGATCTCGTCGATCGGCGGCATCGTGCCGGTGAATTCGACGCGGACCGACTGGCCGCCGACGAAATCGACGCCGAGGTTCAATCCCTTGACCGCGACGAGCGCGATCGAGACGACGACGAGGAAAAAGCTCATGAACGAGGCGACCTTGCGCCACCGCAGGAAGTCGATGTTCGTGTCGTCGGGGACGAGTTTGAGCAGGCGCATCTTTCGCTCCCTCCTTAGATATTGATCGCCGTCGGGCGCTTGGTCCGCAGCCAATGGGCGACGAACATGCGCGTGACGGTCACGGCGGTGAAGACGCTGGTGACGATGCCGATGGTCAGCACGACGGCAAAGCCCTTGATCGGGCCCGAGCCGAACCAGAACATCAGCAGGGCCGCGATGACGTTGGTGACGTTCGCGTCGAAAATCGCGCGGCTGGCTTCGGTATAGCCGAGTTCGACAGCCTGAAAGACGCGCCGCCCGCGTTTCAGTTCCTCGCGGATGCGCTCGTTGATGAGCACGTTCGAGTCGATGGCCATCAGCACGTTCGCGTCGACCGCGGCACCGATGGTCAGCACAAAGCCCGCGATGCCCGGCAGCGTCAGCGTCGCGTTGAACGCCGCCATGATCGCGATGATCAGGAAGACGTTGAAGATCAGCGCGATACAGGCATAAACGCCGAACCGGCCATAAACGACCAGCATCAGCACGAGCACCGACACGGTGGCGACGATGCCCGCGATCGCGCCCTTTCGGATAGAATCGGCGCCGAGTTCGGGGGTCACCGTGCGTTCCTCGACCACCGTCATCTTCACCGGTAGCGCGCCCGAGCGCAGCGAGATGGCGAGAGCATTGGCGCTCGCGACGCTGAAGCTGCCCGAAATCTGCGCACTCCCGCCCAGGATCGGTTCGTTGATCGACGGCGCCGACAGCACCTTGCCGTCGAGCACCATCGCGAATCTCTTGCCGACATTCTGCGCGGTCACCTTGGCAAAGGTGCTCGACCCGCCCGAATCGAAGCGGATCGAAACGACCGGCTGGCCCGACTGCGGGTCATAGCTTTGCTGCGCGTTGATCAGCTGTTCGCCGCTGATCATCACCTGGCGGCGCAGCACCTCGAACGCGGCGCCGCTGCCCTCGCCTTCGGCATAGGGGACGATTTCGCTGCCCACCGGCACCCGGCCCGCGGCGGCCTCGGCCGGGTCGGCATTGGTGTCGACCATGCGGAATTCGAGGCGCGCGGTCTTGCCGATCAACTCCTTCAGCGCGGCCGGATCCTGCAGGCCCGGAACCTGCACGACGACGCGGTCATTGCCTTCGCGGATGATCGTCGGCTCGCGCGTGCCGAGCGCATTGACGCGCTTGTCGATGATGTCGCGCGCGGTATCCATCGCATTCGCGACCGCCTGCGCCTGTCCCGCGCTCGTCGGGGTCAGCACGATGCGCTGCGAATCGATGACGGTGATGCTCCAGTCGCGCTGCCCGGTCAGCCCGGCGCCCCGCGTCTCGCTGAACAGGCGCTCGCGCGCTTCGTCGAGCTGCGCCTGGTCGCGGACGAGGAAGCTGATCTTGCCGCCCGCGTTCGACAGCTCGCCGATCGCGATATCGTCGTCGGCGCCGCTTTCGCCGCGCATTGCGGTGCGCACCGTCTTTTCCATGTTGGTGAGCTGCGTCTTCCTGAGGTCGGCGATGTCGGCCTCGAGCAAGAGGTGGCTGCCGCCGGCAAGGTCGAGGCCCAGATTGACCTTCGCCTGCAACACCGACGGCAGGCTCTCCCGCGTCTTTTCGGGGAGGAAGCTGGGGATGGAAAAGAGGATGCCGAGCAGCAGGATGATGCTGATGCCGACGGTCTTCCAGCGCGGGAAATCGAGCATAGGGTGATTCCGGTTCGGAGGGGCGGGCCCGCGGACGCGGGCCGCGCCGCATCAATCGTTGGCGGGCTTGCCACCGGGCTGCAGGACGTCGGCCAGGGTCGACTTCACGACCTTGATCTTCACCCCCTGGGCGATTTCGACATCGACGAAATCATCGTCGACGCGCGTGATCTTGCCGACGATGCCGCCGCCGGTCACCACCTGGTCGCGCGGCTTCACCGCCGCGACCTTGGCGCGATGTTCCTTCGCGCGCACCTGCTGCGGGCGGATCAGGAAGAACCAGAAGACCGCGAAGATCAGCAGATAGGGGACCAGCATCAGGAAACCGGCAGCCCCGCCGCCCGATCCGGCCGCCTGGGTCAGAAGCAATTGCGTCGACATGGATGAAGAACTTTCGTTACAGGCAGCGCCCGCTCCCCTCCGGAGCGAGCACGCAAATATGGCGCGGCGCCTATCATGCAGGGGCCGTGCGCGCAACCGGTCGTGCGCGCGCCTCCCCCGTGACGGCCGCGCCCGACATGGGGTCCGCGGCGGCGAGATCAAGCCCGCGGTATCAAGTCTGCCGAAAAGCCGCCATCGCTGCTTGCATCCCCCGCCAAGGCGCGCTAGGGGCCTCGCCTGCCCAATCGGGCCGGTCGGGACGTAGCGCAGCCTGGTAGCGCATCACACTGGGGGTGTGGGGGTCGGAGGTTCGAATCCTCTCGTCCCGACCAATTTAACGGACAAGTTGACAGCTTGCTGACAGCATGCCCCCGCCATCGGCGAGGCTCGGCAACGCGCGCACGCGCGCACGGCAGGAAAGCGAAGGACGATGCAGGCAGGCCTTTTGATCGTTGCCGCCGCATTCCTCACGTCCATTCTCTCGGGCATTTTCGGCATGGCGGGCGGCCTTGTCTTCATGGGTGTGCTCGCGTGGATACTGCCCGTTGCCCCTGCCCTCGCGCTCCATGGCGTGATCCAGTTCACCTCGAATCTCTGGCGCGTCGTGCTGCACCGCGCGCATGTCGCCTGGCCGGCCCTGCTCTGGTTCGGAGTCGGCGCGGCGGCCTCGATCGGCTTCTTCTCGCTGGTGATCTTCACGCCGACCAAATTCTTCGTCTTCCTGGCCCTCGGCCTGATGCCGGTCCTCGTCTGGTTGCCCGAACGCTGGCTGGCGCTCGACGCGACCAATCGCTGGCACGCGATCGGCGGCGGCTTCGTTTCGACCGGTCTCGCGCTCGTCTCGGGCGTATCGGGCCCGGTGACCGATCTTCTCTTCATTCATAGCAAGCTGAACCGGCATCAGGTCGTCGCGACCAAGGCGGTAATGCAGGCGATCGGCCACGCTTCGAAGGTCCTCGTCTACGGCTCATTGCTGCTCGGCGCCGCGACGCGCGAAATCGTCCCGCTGTCCGTCACCGCGGTCGCGGTGCTCGCATCGATGGCGGGCATCATGGTCGGTGGCGCCATCCTCGGCCGCATCAGCGAGGCGCATTTCCGCGCGAGTCGCCGCTGGATCGTCACGATCATCGGCGCGGCCTTCCTCTATCAGGCGATCCTGATCGCCGCCGCTTGAGCATCGCGATACAGCGCACTACGAGCGCCCGCATGGAATTTGCTCCCGAAATCTTCGCCTTCCTGATCGCGGTCGCCTTTCTCGCGGGGACGATCGACGCGATGGCGGGCGGCGGCGGGCTTCTCACGATTCCGGCGCTGATGGCGGCCGGGGTGCCGCCGGTATCGGCGCTCGCGACGAACAAGCTGCAAAGCACGATCGGCACCGGATCGGCCTTCGCGACCTTCTGGCGCGCGGGGCATGTCGACCTCCGCCGCTTCGCCTGGCCCGCGGCCGGCGCCTTCGCTGGCTCGGTGCTCGGCGCGACCGCGGTCCAATATGTCGGCTCGGATTTTCTCGCGGCCTTCGTGCCGATCCTCCTGATCGCGATGGGGCTTTATTTCCTGCTCGCGCCGCCGATGAGCAGCGTCGACCGCCACGCCCGCACCGGCCCGCTCGGCCTCACCCTCATCGTCGCCGCGCTCGGCTTCTACGACGGCTTCTTCGGCCCGGGCACCGGCTCCTTCCTGACGCTGACGCTCGTCGCGCTCGGCGGGCTCGGGCTCGTCCGCGCGATCGGCAACACGAAATTCCTCAATCTTTCGACCAACATCGCGGGGCTGCTCGCGATGATCGTCGGCGGCAACGTCCTCTGGCTGCTCGGCCTGTCGATGGCCGCCGCCAACGTCGCGGGCAATCAGCTCGGCGCGCGGCTCGCGATCCGCTTCGGCGGGCGCGGGGTGCGGCCGCTGCTCGTCGTCATGTCCTTCGCGCTCACCGCAAAGCTGCTCGCCGACCCCGCCAATCCGCTCTGGAGCCTGTTTTAGGACTCGCCCTTGCCGTCGCCCTCCGCCGGCGGCGGCGGCGCGGCGCGCATCTTGCGGGTGGCCTGCAGTTCGGCCTTGTCGACCGCGCCATCGCCATTGGCATCGGCGCGCTTGATGAAGGCGTCGATCTTTTCGGGGCTCTTCAGCGTCGCATCGCCCCGCCGTTCGGCGCGCATCTCCATCATCTTCGTGATTTCGGCCTTGTCGAGCTTGCCGTCGCCATTGGCGTCCATCCGCTCGAACATGCGCCCGCCACCCTGCGGCGGCTGCGCGGCAGCGATGGCGGGCAGCGCCAGACCCAACGAAGCGACAATCCAGATAGCTGTCTTCACGTCATTTCCTCTCGAATGATGCGGCGACCCCGCCGCGACGCCCCGGCGCGTCAACTCAATGACGGCGCGATGTCGCAAAATTGTCCCAGCATCGCTCGGCCCGTCACGGTTTCAGCACCACCTTCCCCACCACTTCGCGCCGCTCGAGCATCGCAAAGCCCTCGCGCCAGTCGGCGAGGTCGAGCGCGGCATGGACGTGCGGCCGGATCCTGCCTTCATTCGCCAGCGCGTCGATCGCCGCGACATTATCCGCCCCGCGCTCGGGAAAGCGCCGGCCATATTCGCCCGCGCGCACCCCGACGACCGAGAAACCCTTGATCAGCGGCATATTCACCGACACCTCGGGAATCCGGCCCGAGGCAAAGCCGACGACGAGCAGGCGTCCCCCGAAAGCGATGCAGCGCGTCGATTCGTCGAACACATCGCCGCCGACCGGATCGAAGATCACATCGGCGCCCTTGCCGCCGGTCAGCGCCTTCACCTCCTCGCGGAACCCCGGCCCCGCCGCGATCACCGCATCGGGCGCATAAAGCCGCGCGACCGCTTCGCGCTTTTCCGCACTGCTCGCCGCCGCGATCACCCGCGCGCCCAGCGCCTTCGCCAGGTCGACCGTCGCCAGCCCGACGCCGCCCGCGGCGCCATGGACGAGCAGCCACTCGCCGGGCTCGATCCGCGCGCAGCGGACGAGCGCGACATAGGCGGTCAGATAGGCGACCGGATAGGCGGCCGCCTCGTCCCAGCTCAGACCATCGGGTTTCGCGCGCAACGCGCGCGCGGGAACGACGGCATATTCGGCCATCGCGCCGAAGCGATTGCCGCCGACCACCGCGTCGCCCGCCGCCCAGCCGGCCACCCCCTCGCCTACCGCATCGATCTCGCCGGCGAACTCCAGTCCCGAGACGAAGGGGAGCTCGGGCTTCAGCTGATAGCCGCCCGCGGTCATCAACAGGTCGGGAAAATTCACCGCCGCCGCGCGCACCCGCACGCGCACTTCGCCGGGTCCGGGCACCGGCACCGCCAGATCGGCGAGCCCCGCGCCGCCATGGTCGGGAAGCAAATCACGCACCTGCAAAGCCCGCATGGAGAAAAGCCTTTCCTACAATATCCCAATATGGTTCGTTTTACCTGTTCAACAAACCAAAGGAGCGAATCATGCCACGACCCGACCCACTCGCCAGCGACGCCGACGCGTTGATCGACGCCGTCATCGACCGCGAAGGCCGCTATGTAAACCACCCCGCCGACCGCGGCGGCCCGACCTGTTGGGGAATCACCGAAGCGGTCGCGCGCGCAGAGGGCTATGCGGGCGCGATGCGCGACCTGCCGCGCGCCGACGCGGCATCGATCTATCGCCGCCTCTATTGGCTGCGTCCCGGCTTCGACAGGGTCGCGCTGCGGGCGCCGAAGATCGCCGCCGAACTGTTCGATACCGGCGTCAACATGGGCACCGGGACCGCCGCCGGTTTCCTGCAGCGCGCGCTCAACGCTTTGAACCGCGCCGCGCGCGACTATCCCGACATCGCGGTCGACCGCGCGATCGGCCCGCGCACCCTGTCGGCGCTCGACGGCTTCCTGACAGCGCGCGGCAAGGGCGGCGAAACCGTCCTCCTCCGCGCGATGGAGGCGCTGCAGGGCGAACGCTACATCGCGCTCGCCGAGCGCCGCCCGAGCCAGGAAGCCTTCCTCTACGGCTGGCTTGCGAACCGCATCGGCGACGCCTGACGGGTATCATTATACCGAGACGTATCGACAAGTTTGACAAGTTACGGAAAAAGGACGTGTCCATATGAGCATCATCGAAGGCCTGATCGGCCCCATCGCCAAGCTGATCGACAAGATCATCCCCGACCCCGAAGCGCGCGACCGCGCCAAGCTCGAGCTCATCAAGCTCGAGGGCAGCCAGGAGATGGAGGCGATCCGCACCCGGATGACCGCGATCGTCGCCGAGGCCAACAGCGCCGACCCGTGGACCAGCCGCGCGCGGCCGAGCTTCCTCTACGTCATGTATGCGCTCTTGCTGTGGGCAATCCCGATGGGCCTGATCGCCGCCGCGCGCCCCGACATGGCAAAGGGCATCGCCGACGGCATGAACGCCTATCTCGCAGGGATTCCCGAACCGCTCTACGCTCTCTTCGGCACGGGCTATCTGGGCTACACCGCCGCGCGGGCGTGGGGGAAAGCGAAGGGGGTGGAAGGCTGATCACCTCACCGAAATAAAAAAGCTGTGTGCCCCCGCGAAGGCGGGGGCCCATCGCCGGTCGGCGCTATTTTGAACCGACGGGAGATGGATCCCCGCCTTCGCGGGGATGCACGCTTCATTTCGAAGCTGTCTCCACCACCGCCGCCAAATTCGCCAGCGACGAATTCAACCCCGCTTCATGATCCTTCGCCGAAATCCCCGGCGGCACATGATGCGCGTCGATCGTGACCAGCGTGCCGCCGCCCTTGCGCGACAGATACCAGTGCATCGCCATCGTCCCCGAAAAACGCGGATCGTCGGATTCGAATTCGACCTCCCAGACGATCAGACGTCCCTCGTCGAGCGTCGGGATATGCACCTCGACGACATCGCTATCGTCGTCGCTCTTGGTTTCGACCTCGGGGTCGTCGAACGCCAACCGCAGCCGGAATCCCCCGCCGGCGCGCAAGTCGCAATGCTCGAACGCGCCCGTCGCGCCCTCGGGCGGCAGCCAGCGCGCCAGCTTGTCGGCGCTGGTGAAGGCCGCGAACACGTCGACCAGCGGCGCCGCGATCAGCCGTTCGGCATGATCGGTGCGCCGCGTCTTCTTTGTCGGTTTCAAGCGAGCGCGGCTTTGACCGCCGCGACGGCATCGTTCGCCGCGCCGCCGTCGGGACCGCCGCCCTGCGCCATGTCGGGACGGCCGCCGCCGCCCTGTCCGCCGAGCGCCGCGACCGCCGCCTTGACCAGATCGACCGCGCTGTGGCTGCCGGTCCTGTCGTCGGTCACCCCAACCGCGACCGAGGCGCGCCCGTCGTTCACCGCGACGAGCATCGCGACGCCGCTGCCGACCTGCTTCTTGAGCCCGTCGACCGTGCCGCGCAATTCCTTGGGGTCGAGCCCGTCGACCACCTGCGCAAGGAACGCGACGTCGCCGACCTGCTCGACCGCTGGACCAGCGGACGAGCCGCTACCACCTCCCATCGCGAGCGCCTTCTTCGCGTCAGCCAGCTCGCGCTCGGCCTTCCTGAGCTGCTCGGCAAGCGCCGCGACGCGCGCCGGCACTTCGTCGGGCGAGGTCTTGAGTGCTGCAGCAGCAGCCTTCAGCGCCTCGTCGCGACCATTGAGCCACTGCCGCGCCGCCTCGCCGGTCAGCGCCTCGATACGCCGCACGCCCGAGGAGACCGCGCTTTCGCTGACGATCTTGAACAGGGCGATGTCGCCGAGCGCGCGGACGTGCGTCCCGCCGCACAGCTCGACCGAATAGCTCTTGTCGTCGGCATGCCCCATCGAAAGCACGCGAACCTCGTCGCCATATTTCTCGCCGAACAGCGCGAGCGCGCCCGCCGCGACGGCATCGTCGGGCGTCATCAGCCGCGTCGATACAGCTTCATTGCCGCGGATCTGCGCGTTCACATCGGCCTCGATCTGCGCGATCTCCTCGGCGTTCAGCGCCTTGGGATGCGAGAAGTCGAAGCGGAAACGATCCTCGGCGACGAGGCTGCCCTTCTGCGTCACATGCCCGCCAAGGCGGTTACGAAGCGCGGCGTGCAGCAGGTGCGTCGCGCTGTGATTGGCACGAATGCGGTCGCGGCGTTCGGCATCGACGGTCAGCTGCACCGTGTCGCCGACTTTCAGCGTCCCCGCCTCGAGCTTCGCCTGATGCGTGTGCAAGCGGCCGAGCGGCTTGCCCGTATCGCTCACCACCGCCTTCGCGCCCTCCAGCGTCGCGATCGTCCCCGCGTCGCCCATCTGGCCGCCGCTCTCGCCATAAAAGGGCGTCTGGTTCGTCAGCACGACGACCGCGTCGCCCGCCTTCGCCTCATCGACCGGCTTGCCGTCCTTGACCAGCCCGATCACCGTCGCCTCGCCAGCGGTCGAGGTATAGCCGGTGAATTCGGTGCTGCCGTTCGTCTCGGCAAGGTCGAACCAGATCTCATCCGACGCCTTCTCGCCGCTGCCCTTCCACGCCGCGCGCGCCGCCGCCTTCTGCTGCGCCATCGCCGCGTCGAAGCCCGCGCGGTCGACCGCGATGTCCTGCGCGCGCAGCGCGTCCTCGGTCAGATCGTAAGGGAAACCATAGGTGTCGTAGAGCTTGAACGCGACCTCGCCCGCCAGCGTATCGCCCTTGCTCATTCCCGCGGTCGCCTCGTCGAGCAGCCTCAGCCCCTTGTCGAGCGTCTGGCGGAACTTGGTTTCCTCGCGCTCCAGCGTCTCGGCGATCAGCGGCTGCGCGCGGATCAGCTCGGGATAGGCGGCGCCCATCTCGGCGGTCAGCGACGGCAGCAGCCGGTGCATCAGCGGATCCTTCGCGCCGAGCAGATGCGCGTGGCGCATCGCGCGGCGCATGATCCGGCGCAGCACATAGCCGCGTCCTTCATTGGACGGCAGCACG
This sequence comes from uncultured Sphingopyxis sp., assembly GCF_900078365.1. Taxonomy (NCBI): domain Bacteria; kingdom Pseudomonadati; phylum Pseudomonadota; class Alphaproteobacteria; order Sphingomonadales; family Sphingopyxidaceae; genus Sphingopyxis; species uncultured Sphingopyxis sp. The sequence continues at coordinate 1,152,739 of NZ_LT598653.1, read as the reverse complement.
CCGTCGGCGACGAGGAAGCTCGATGCGCGCAGATGATCGGCGATCACGCGGTGGCTCGCCTGGGTCGCCCCCTCAGCGGGCACGCCCGTCAGGTCGACCGACGCCGCGATCAGCGCCTTGAACGTGTCGGTGTCGTAATTGTCGTGGACGCCCTGCAGCACCGCGGCGACGCGCTCCAGCCCCATGCCGGTGTCGATGCTCGGCCGCGGCAGGTCGACGCGCTCGCCGCCCGGCAGCTGCTCATATTGCATGAACACGAGGTTCCAGATCTCGACGAAGCGGTCGCCGTCCTCTTCCGGCGATCCCGGCGGGCCGCCCCAGATATGATCGCCATGGTCATAGAAGATTTCGCTGCACGGACCGCAGGGCCCGGTGTCGCCCATCGACCAGAAATTGTCGCTCGTCGCGATGCGGATGATCCGCTCGTCGGGCAGGCCTGCGATCTTCTTCCACAGGTCGAACGCTTCGTCGTCGGTGTGATAGACGGTCGCGGTCAGCTTCTCGGGCGCGAGGCCCCAGGTCTTGGTAATCAGCGTCCAGGCGTGGTGGATCGCCTGTTCCTTGAAATAGTCGCCGAAGGAGAAATTCCCCAGCATTTCAAAGAATGTATGGTGCCGCGCCGTATAGCCGACATTGTCGAGGTCATTGTGCTTGCCCCCGGCGCGCACGCATTTCTGCGCCGACACGGCGGTGCTGTAGGGGCGCTTCTCGAGCCCCGTGAAGACATTCTTGAACGGCACCATGCCCGCGTTGACGAACATCAGCGTCGGGTCGTTATACGGCACCAGCGGCGCCGACGGCTCGATATGATGTCCTTCCTGCCCGAAATAGTCGAGGAAAGAGCGGCGAATGTCGTTGGTCGATATCATGCGCGCGATCTAGTGCGGAACGACGCGTTTCTCAAGCGCGATGCGCGCGGCGGCCGAACGCCGATGAACGCGCCCCGATCCGGCTCGGGATCAAAAGGCCGTGGCAATCCCTTTGCCCAGATAGCAGGGCAGCTGGCGCAGCACGTCGGCCTTCGGCACCCCGTCCTCCATCAGTTCGGGCGGCACTTCGGACGTATCGGTGCGCACGACGGTCCAGCCGGCGGCCGGCTGCGCGCGGTGGACCACGACATAGCCGCAGTCCATCGTGCCGTCCTTGCGGTCGCCGCGAAAATCGAAGGCGGCATAGAGCCCCGCCGGCTGCCCCGCAGGATCGAGATACCAGCTGAGGCGCAGCGGGCGGATTTGCCCGTCGGCCCACAGGGTCGCCCGCTTGCGCAGGTTCATTTCCCATTCGAGCCGCGGGTTCGATGCCTGGAACGACAGGCGAAACATCGCATAGGCAGCCGCGTAATCGCGCTTTTCGAGCGCGAGCGTATATTCGGCGAACCTGTCGACTGCGCCTTCCTCATCGATCGCCGTCGGTTTGAAGTCCTTTCCTTCGGGAGCGACAATCTGGCGCTCTACCTCGGGCGCGAGCATGGGCGGCGCGGCGAAGCTTACCGGAACGCCGGCAATCAAGGCCGCGAGGGTCAGCAGCGCGCGGCCTCGACAATCAATAGCCATAATAGGCGCCGCCCTTTTCGCGCGCGCGGCGCCACGCCGGCCGGTCGTGGCACATGTTCACAAAGGCGGCGAGCTTGGGATAACGCGGCGCCATGCCCTGCATGATCGCGATCTCCGCCGGGAAGCTCAGCATGATGTCGGCGGCCGACAGGTCGTCGCCGATGAAATGACCATTCTCCCCCACCCGGCTTTCCATATAGGCGAAATGCGCGTCGAGCTGCTGCGCGATGCGCGGCTCGAGCGGCGCCGCGGCTTCGCCGAGCCGCGCGGTGTAGATACGCAGCAGGATCGGCGTCATCGCCGACCCTTCGGCGAAGTGCAGCCATTCGAGGTGGCTGATATACGCGTCGCTGCCGCGCTCCGGGACCAGATGCCCGCCACCGTGCCGCTCGCAGAGATATTCGGTGATCGCGCCCGATTCGGTGATGACGCGGCCTTCGTCTTCTATCACCGGCGATTTGCCGAGCGGATGCACCGCGAGCAGTTCGGACGGGGCCAGATTGGTCACTGGGTCGCGGTCGTAATATTTGATTTCATACGCCGCGCCGATCTCCTCGAGCAGCCAGAGGATGCGCTGCGAGCGGCTGTTGTTCAGATGGTGGACGATCAGGCTCATGGGCTTTCCTTCGGATCAGGGGCGATAAGGGCCGTTGCGGTCGATCAGCGCCGCCAGTTCGCGGACGAGCTTGGCGCCGAGGATCGCGGTGACGCCGCCGACGTCGCGGCCGGGATGGAGTTCGACGATGTCCGCCCCGACGATCGGCGCGGTCTGCTTGTGCAGCACCGCGAGCAGTTCGCGCACCGTCAGCCCGCCCGGTTCGGGATGCGCGACCCCGGGCGCCGCCGACGGGTCGAGCCCATCGAGGTCGATCGAGATATAGAGCGGGCCGCCCAGAACCGGGACGCGGTCGGGCGAGAAATCGGCCATCGGCACGATCTCGACCCCGAAGCGCGCCGCCTGTTCGCGGCAATGATGGGTGAGGGTGCGGATGCCGACCTGCACCAGCCGCTTCGCATGGCCCGCCTCGCAAATGCGCGCGAAGGGCGAAGCATGGCTGCGCGGGTTGCCGGCGAAATCGTCGTAGAGATCGGGATGCGCGTCGAAGTGGAGGATCGTCACCGGCCCGTGGCAGGCGGCGGCGGCTTCGACGAGGGGGAAGGTCACCGCATGATCGCCTCCGAGGGCAAGCGGAATGTCTCCATCTTCGCGTACATAAGCGACGTGGCGGCGGATCGCGGCGTCGTCCTGCGCCGTGTCCTCAGTGAGCGGGAGGTCGCCGTCGTCGGTGAGCGCGATGTCGGTCCCGATTTCGGGGCCGAGCTCGCTCGCCATATTGCCGCGGTCGCTCCACAGCATCGCACGGATCGCGGCGGGCCCGGCGGCGGCGCCGCGTTCGAAGCTGCTGTTGATGTCGGTAGGCAAGCCGAAGAGGCGGATCGCGGGCATGCGCCGCTTGTAGCGGCTGCCAGGGTCCGCGCAAGGATCAACGGCGGGCGGGCCGACCTGCTTGGGAGGGGGAGAGCGCAGGTCAAAGGGGCTGGTGGCCCGCCGCCGTCGGCCGGCCGGTTCGAGCAAGGCGAACCGGCCGGATGGCAGTCTCGGATCAGATGTCGTCGCCCTCGTCGTCGGGGCCGGCCATCATTTCCTCGGCCACTTCGTCGGTGCGGCCGCGGATCGCGGCTTCGAGCCGCTCGCGCAGTTCGGGATTTTCGGTCAGGAAATTCTTCGCATTTTCGCGGCCCTGCCCGATGCGGATCGAGTCATAGCTGAACCAGGCGCCCGACTTCTCGACGAGCCCGGCCTTGACGCCGATGTCGAGGATCTCGCCGATCTTCGAAATGCCCTGCCCGTACATGATGTCGAATTCGACCTGCTTGAACGGCGGCGCGACCTTGTTCTTCACCACCTTCACGCGGGTGGTGTTGCCGACGATCTCGTCGCCATTCTTGATCTGGCCGGTGCGGCGGATGTCGAGGCGGACCGACGCGTAGAATTTGAGCGCATTGCCGCCGGTCGTGGTTTCGGGATTGCCGTACATCACGCCGATCTTCATGCGCAGCTGGTTGATGAAGATCACCATGCAGCGCGAGCGGCTGATCGAGCCGGTGAGCTTGCGCAAGCTTTGCGACATCAGACGCGCCTGCAGGCCGACATGGCTGTCCCCCATTTCGCCTTCGATTTCGGCACGCGGGACGAGCGCGGCGACCGAGTCGACGACGAGCACGTCGATCGCGTTCGAGCGGACCAGCGTGTCGACGATTTCGAGCGCCTGTTCGCCGGTGTCGGGCTGCGACACGATCAGCTCGTCGATATTGACGCCGAGCTTGCGCGCATAGACGGGGTCGAGCGCATGTTCGGCGTCGACGAAGGCGACGGTGCCGCCGGTCTTCTGCGCTTCGGCGAGCGTGTGCAGCGCAAGCGTCGTCTTGCCCGAGCTTTCGGGGCCGTAGATTTCGATGACGCGGCCGCGCGGCAGCCCGCCAACGCCGAGCGCGATGTCGAGGCCGAGCGAGCCCGTCGAGATCGCCTCGACCTGCATCGCTTCCTTCGAGCCCAATTTCATCACCGAGCCCTTGCCGAACGCGCGATCGATCTGCGCGAGCGCGGCGTCGAGCGCCTTCTGCCTGTCCGTGTTGTTCACTGATTTCCCCGATTCGACGAGTGACAATTGTCCGGCCATTTGCCGTCCCTTTCCAGCTCTAGAGCGACAGCGGAAGCATCGCAACGCCCGAACCATGTGCCACATTTGTTCTCATAGAACAAGGGGGGAACAAAATATTCTGCCCATATTATCCGTCGCCCCCGCGGAGGCGGGGGCCGCTGGAGGCAGATAGCGAAGATTAGGCCGACAACGGCCCCCGCCTCCGCGGGGGCGACGGGCTATTGAGCCCCGAATTCTTCCAGCGCCGCCTCGATGTCGCTGATCCGGAACGGCTTGGTGATCAGCTTGCGGTGCGCATGCGCGGGCGGAATGACATCGCCCCCGCCCGAGGTGAAGGCGAAGGGAATGTTTTTGGCGGCAAGCGCGTCGGCGACCGGCCAACCCTTTTCGTCGCCGAGGTTGATGTCGACGAGCGCGCCGCCGAGCGGCTCGGACGCGATCAGCGCGAGCGCTTCCTCGTTGCTCGTCGCCTGCGCGGGTTCGGGCAGGTCGAGCGCGTCGAACATGTCGGCGAGCATCATGCCGATCAGCACATCGTCCTCGACGAGCAAAATGCGATGGTTACCGGTCATTCGGCACCCGATGCGCGGCGTCGTCGAGCGCCGCCGACGTCGCCTCGGCAAGCTGCGCGACCGAGAAGGGCTTGGGCAGGAAGGAAACGTCGTCGATGTCGATCGACTGGCGCAGCTGCTCCTCGGCATAGCCCGACATGAAGAGGACGGGCAGGTCGGGGCGCTTGGCGCGCATCGCGCGCACCATCGCCGGACCGTCCATCGTCGGCATCACGACGTCGCTGATGATCAAATCGACCTTCTCCATCTGCGCAAAGCGCTCGAGTCCCTCTTCGCCCTGCGAAGCGGTGACGACGCTATAACCCGCACGGGTCAGCGCGCGTTCCGCGACGGCGCGCACCATATCCTCATCCTCGACGAGCAGGATGGTGCCGGTGCCCCACTGGCTCTTCTTCGGCTTGGCCGGCGGCGGCGGCGCGACGGACGCCTCGCCCCCGGCGCGGTGGACGGGCAGATAGATGGAGAAGCTGGTCCCCTGCCCCGGCTTGCTGTCGGCGAAGATGAAGCCCGCCGACTGCTTGATGATACCATAGACGGTCGAGAGACCGAGCCCCGTCCCCTTGCCGACGTCCTTGGTCGTGAAAAAGGGTTCGAAAATCTTGGGCAGCACGTCGGCGGGAATGCCCATGCCGGTGTCGCTGACCTTCAATGCGCAATAGTCGGCGGGCGGCATGAATTCATTGCCCATCTGGCGCACGTCGGCCGCCGACACCGGATAGGTCTCGATCGTCAGCGTGCCCCCGCCCGGCATCGCGTCGCGCGCATTGACCGCGAGGTTGATGATCACCTGTTCGAGCTGGCCCGGATCGGCGCGCACCGCGCCGAGCCCGCGACCATGATGCACCGAGAGTTGCACCGTCTCGCCGATCAGCCGCTTCAAAAGATGCGACACTTCGGAGATCACGTCGGGGAGCTGCAGGATTTGCGGGCGCAGCGTCTGCTGGCGCGAGAAAGCGAGCAATTGCCGCGTCAGGCTGGCGGCGCGATTGGCGTTGCTGCGGATCTGCTGGATATCGTCATAGTCGCTGTCGCCCGGCGTGTGGCGCATCAGCATCAGGTCGCACGCGCCGAGCACCGCGGTCAGAATATTGTTGAAATCATGCGCGACGCCGCCCGCGAGCTGGCCGACCGCCTGCATTTTCGATGCCTGCGCGACCTGGCGCTTGAGCCGCGATTCCTCGCTCGAATCCTTAAGGCTCAAAAGCACCGCCGCTTCGCCGAGCCCGCGCACCCCGACGACGCGCATCGACACCGGATCGCCGCTCTGTCCCGCGAGCCGGATCGACAGGTCGCCGCCGACCTGCTGCCCGCTGCTGTGGCGGCGGATCATGTCGGCCAGCGGCCCCTTGTCCTCACCGACGACGATGTCGCCGGGATAGCGCGGCATCTTGCCCTCGGGCAGGCTCGCCGCGCGCACGAAGGCGCGGTTCATGTAAAGGAAGCGCCCGTCGCGATCGACCATCGCGAGCCCGAAGGGCAGCAGCGACAACAGGGTTTCGACATAGGTCTGCGCGGTGCCGCGGTCGGTCGGCCCCATTTCCTCGTCGAGCAGCGCGAGCAGCATCGGCGAATGGCTGTCGGCGGGGGCGAGCGGGATCTGGATCAGCCGCACCGGGGTCGCGCGGTCGCCCTCGCGGGCAAAATAGAGCGCGCCGGCATCGTCGAGCCGGATCATCGGCGCGACGTCGCGCCCCGCATAATGCACCGCCTCATCCTCGCCCAGTGCGCGGAGCAGGAAGGCCTGATTGGCGACGCGCAGCCGCCCCTCCGCGCTGACGAGCGCGGCCATCACCCCGGCATGACCGAGCGTGCGGCCCGCGGGACCGCCCAGATGGCGGACGATTTCGGCGACGAGATCGAGCCGTTCGAGCGCCGAGAAGCGCCAGACGAGATAATCCTCCGACTGCCCCGCGCGCGTCACCTGCGCGCGCAGTTGCAGCGGGCCGATCGCAATATCGTCGGCATGGCCTTCGCCGTCGCGCCACGCGATGCGGCCGGCATTTTTCAGCATTTCGGCGCCGCGCCCTTCGAGCGGCAGGCCGGGCGGCGTCACGAAACCATTGAACCATGTTCCGAACAGGTCGTTGGCGCAGACCATCCGCCCCGCGCGGTCGGTCACCGCGATCGCGACATCGTCGTGATTGACCGCCTGGCGCAGCATCGTCCAGTCGGGCGCAACCGCCCCGCCTGACACTGCCGCCGGGAACAGGCGGCGCGCGAGCAGCACCCCGCCCGCCGCAACGGCAAGCCCGGCAAGGAAGCCCGCCGCCAGCACCATGTCGCGCGTCGCCCAGAACAAGAGCGCGGCGGACAGCAAGGCCAGTCCGCCGAGCAGCGCCTTGTCGACCTGCGACAGGCCTGCCGGGGTCGCGAGCGGCCCGGCGGGGCCCGCCCCCCTGATGACATCACCATCAGCGGAGGGCAGGCTTTGCACGGTCAAATGACACTCTTTCTCAGTGGCGCATCACCAGATGCGAACGCGGTCCTTGGGCGCCAGATAGAGCTTCTGGTCCGGCTTGACGTTATAGGCCTTATACCAAGGGTCAAGGTTGCGCGAGACCCAAGCCCGCTGAATCGACGGCGAATGCGGATCGGTCGTGATGCGCTGCGACAGATTCTGCTCGCGATAGTTACGCCGCCACACCTGCGCCCAGCCGAGGAAGAAACGCTGGTCGCCGGTCAGCCCGTCGATCACCGGCGCTTCCTTGCCGCCGAGCGACTTCTTGTAGGCGTCGTAAGCGATCGTCAGCCCCGCGAGGTCGCCGATATTCTCGCCGAGCGTGAAGGTGCCGTCGAGCTTCTCGCCGGGAAGGACTTCATAGGCGTCATATTGCGCGACGAGCGCCTTGCCCGCCGCCTCGAACGCCGCGACGTCGGCGGGGGTCCACCAGTCGGAAAGCTTGCCGGTCTCGTCGTACTTCGCGCCCTGATCGTCGAAATGATGGCTGATCTCGTGGCCGATCACCGCGCCGATGCCGCCATAGTTGATCGCCGCGTCGGCGTGCGGATCGAAGAAAGGCGGCTGCAGAATCGCGGCGGGGAAGACGATCTCGTTCATCCCGAAATTGGCATAGGCGTTGACCGTCATCGGGGTCATGCCCCACTCCCAGCGGCGGATCGGGCCGCCGAGGCGGCTGATATTGTCGTCGTGCGCGAACTGGTTCGAGCGCAGCGCATTGCCGAACAGGTCGTCGGCCTTGATCTCGAGCTTGCTATAATCCTTCCAGCGGTCGGGGTAGCCGATCTTGGTCGTGAAATTGGCGAGCTTCTTCTTCGCCTTGACCTTCGTTTCGGGCTGCATCCACGTCAGATTGGTGATGCGCGTGTCGAGCGCCGCGAGCACATTCTTGACGAGCAGGTCCATCGCCGCCTTGGTTTCGGGCGGGAAATATTTCGCGACATAATCCTTGCCGACGGCTTCACCCATGTTGCCCGTGGTGAAGTCGACCGCGCGCTTCCAGCGTTCCTGCATCTGCGGCGTGCCCGACAGCGCGGTGCCGTAGAAGGAGAAAGCTTCCTGCGCGACCGCATCGGGCAGCACGTCCGAGAAGCCGTCGAGGCTGCGCACGATCAGCATGTCGCGGATCACGCCGATCGGCGCGCCCGCCAGCAGCTTCGCCTCGCCGGTGAAGGCACTCGGCTGCGACACCAGCAGCGAATCCTCGTGGACGCCGATGCCGTGGATGAAGGTCTGCCAGTCGAAGCCGGGCGCCGCGGCGGCCAGTTCGGCGATTGTCATCTTGTTATAGACCTTGGTCGCGTCGCTGCTGTCATTCTTGTCCCAGTGGACCGTCGCGACCTGCTTTTCGAAATCGTAGATCGCCTTGGCGCGCGCCGCGGCATCCTTTTCGCCGGCGAGCGTCAGGACATTCTCGACATGCTTCAGGTAAGCGGCCTGCAGCTTGGTGTTCCGCTCATTCTCCTTCAGGTAGAAATCGCGGTCGGGCATGCCGATGCCGCCCTGGAACATCGTGTAGATATAGACTTCGGGATTCTTGTCGTCCTGCCCGACATAGCCGCCGAAGAAATGCTGGACGCCATTGCGGTCGGCTTCGGCGAGCAGCTTGGCGAGCCCCGCCTTGTCTACGGCGCGGATCTTGTTCAGCCAGGGCTGGATCGGCGCGAGCCCCTTCGCCTCGACCGCCGCCGCGTCGAGATAGGAGGCATAGGCGCGGCCGATCATGCTGTTCGGATCGGCCTTCGCCGCCTCGAGGATCTCCTGCGTGCGCTTCTGCGACAGGTCCGCAAGCGCGGTGAACATGCCGTAATTCGACTTGTCGGCCGGAATCTGGGTGTTCTTGGCCCAGGTGCCGTTGGCATAGGCATAGAAATCATCGCCCGGCTGGACGCTCTTGTCCATGCCCGAAAGGTCGAAGCCGAAGTCGCCGATTTCGGGCTTGGCGTCGGTGGCGGCAGCGGGCGCGGCCCGCTCCTGTGCGGTGGCCGGGACGGCGGCGAGCATCAGCGCGCCCAGCGCAGCGGTCGCCAGCAGCGGCGAAGAGAGTTTCAAGCGAGTCATGATATTCCCCGATTATCGATTTGAAGCGACGATCCGCGCCGTCGAAAAACGCCGCGGATCAGCGATGCGACAGCTATAGGCCCGGCTTTCGGGGGGGTTCAACCGGCGGCCGTGTCGCTCGTCGATGCCTCAAGTCGTTGGTCGCGTGCGCGCGCCAGCTTGCGCCGCCAGCGGAGGCGAATCCAATTGTCCCAGAACAATGTCGCGAGCACATAGCCCACCGCCGCCGAGACGACCGAGATCACGAACAGCCCCGCGAGCATGGCGGGCGCGGCATCGGAAAACACCCAGCGCACCCACTCGCCCGCTGACGCGCCATGCTCGATCATCGCCGAAAAGGTCGCGCTGTTGGCGTGAAGCCCGAACAGCCAGTCGCCGAGCCATACAGAGGCGAGGATGATGAACGGCGTCGTCACCGGGTTCGACAGGAAGGTCATCGCCGCACCGATCGGGATGTTGGCGCGGAAGGGCAGCGCGAGCAGCGCGACGCCCAATATCTGGACGCCCGGGATCAGGAAGAAGATGCCGACGAACAGCCCGAGCGCGGTGCCGCGCGGCACCGAGGTGCGCGTGAAGCGCCACAAATGGCTGTGCGCGACCCGGTGCGCGAACGGTTTGACGAAGCGGCTCGCGAGCAATTCCTCGCGCGTTGGCGAGTTGCGGCGGATCCAGTTCATGACCGCCGCCTTGTCCCGCCCCTTTGGGTCGCGCTGCTTGCCCCCGCTCATCCGCGGTCCTTCATCAGCCGCTGCTTGTCGCGCTTCCAGTCGCGTTCCTTGATCGACTCGCGCTTGTCGTGCGCCTTCTTGCCCTTGGCGAGCGCGAGTTCGACCTTGGCGCGGCCGCGGCTGTTGAAATAGACCGAGAGCGGCACGAGCGTCATGCCCTGGCGCATCACGCCCGCATGCAGCTTGTTGATCTCGCGCCAATTGAGCAGCAGCTTGCGCGGGCGCTTGGGCTCGTGGTTGAAGCGGTTGCCGTGGCTGAATTCGGGGATGTTCGCGTTGATCAGCCACACCTCGCCGCCGCTGACCTCGGCATAGCTCTCGGCGATCGTCCCCTCGCCGAAACGCAGCGACTTCACCTCGGTGCCCTGCAGCGCGATGCCGGCCTCGAACACCTGCTCGATCGCATAGTCGAAGCGCGCGCGCCGGTTCTCGGCGACGACCTTTTTCTTGTCGAATTCGGCGGCGGACTGCGGACGGGCCATGATGAAACCTAAAGCGTCAACTCTGATCCCGTTCGTGTCGAGCGAAGTCGAGACACCCCGAAGGAGTGCGCGCCCGATGGGCGTCTCGACTTCGCTCGACGCGAACGGAGAAGGAAGGATCGAACGGCCAACATATCCTAAATCACCCCAGCGGCGGCCATCGCGGCATCGACGGCCTTGCACGATGCGTCGGACGCCGGGATGATAGGTAGGCGCACTTCGGGCGAAAACCAGTCGTGGAGACGCGACAGCGCATATTTGACCGGCCCGGGCGAGGTGTCGGAAAACATCGCCTTGTGCAGACCGAACAAGCGGTCGTGGAGCGTCAGCGCGCGCGCCCAGTCCCCCGCCGCACAGGCCGCGGCGAAATCGGCGCAGAGGCGCGGGGCGACATTGGCGGTGACCGAGATGCAGCCGGCGCCGCCCATCACCGCGTGCGGAAGCCAGAGGTCGTCATTGCCCGAGAGCTGGCAGAAGTCCTTGCCCGCCCCTGCCCGCTGAATCGTGACGCGCGCAAGATCGCCGCTCGCATCCTTGATCGCGACGACGCTCGGGATTTCAGCGAGCCGGCACATCGTCTCGGCGCTGATGTCGGCGACGGTGCGGCTGGGGACGTTATAGACGACGATCGGCAGGTCGCTCGCTTCGGCGAGTGCCTTGTAATGCGCGATCAGCCCCTCCTGCGACGGCTTGTTGTAATAGGGCGCAACGACCAGCGCCGCATCCGCGCCCGCCGCCTGCGCGTGGCGCATGTGGCGGATCGCGGTCGCGGTGTCGTTCGACCCGCAGCCTGCGATCACGGGCACGCGGCCCGCCGCCGCCTCGATGCAGCAGTCGATGACCCGATAATGTTCCTCGAAGCCGAGCGTCGGACTTTCGCCGGTCGTTCCGCACGGGACCAGCGCGCTGGTGCCCTCTTTGATCTGCCAGTCCACGAGGCGCGCGAACGCCGGCGCGTCGAACGCCCCGTCGCGGAATGGCGTCACCAAGGCGGGAATCGAACCCGAAAACATGCTCCGCTCCTTTACAATGGACCGCTCCGACCGATAGAATCCGGCCAGCGCGCCGCTATTGGACGTCTATTCAGCGCCCCGCAAGGAGTTTGGCATTAGCATGGCCGGTATGATCTCGCTGTCCCGTATCTCCCGCCTCGCGCTCGCCGCGTCCCTTCTCGTCCCAACCATCGCTCACGCCAGCGAACTCACGCCCGAACAAATGGCCTGGTATCGGGCCCAGATGGGGCTCGCCTCGGTATCGGGCCCGCCGCCCTCGCCCAATTCGGTCGGCGATGCGGTGATGGAATGGCGTCGCCTGACCGCGAACACGGGAGCCTCGTTCGACCAGCTGTCGCGCTTCCTGATGGCGAACCGCGGCTGGCCCGACGCCCAAAAACTGCGCACGCGCGCGGAGAAAGCGATCTCGCTCGACAGCTATGATCCGCAGCGCACCCTCGCCTATTTCCAGGCCTATCCGCCGCAGACCGCGAGCGGAGAGCTGCGCTACGCGCTCGCGCTCAACGCGGCGGGCCGGCGCGAGGACGCCGATGCCGCGGTCCGCCGCGCGTGGACGAGCGGGCCGCTCGACGATTATGAAACGAGCCGCGCGCTCAGCATGTTCCCCGGCGCGATCACTCCCGCCGACCATGACGCGCGCATGGACAAGCTGTTGTGGCTCGGCGCGACCGCGGCGGCGAGCCGCCAGCTCGCCTACACCTCGCCCGGCAAGCGCAGCATCTTCGCGGCGCGGCTCGCGATGCGCAGCGGCGCGGTCGATGCGGCGTTCCAGGCGGCCGCGGTCGAAAGCGCCAACCCGTCGATCACCCGCACCGACCCCGGCTATATCACCGCCAAGGCGACCTGGCTGCGCGCGTCGGGCCGCGCCGGCGAAGCGCGCGCGCTGCTCGCGGCGCCGCGGTCGCTGGCAAAGCCGCCGACCGATGCCGAGGAATGGCTCGAAACCCTGCTCACCAACGCGCGGCTTGCCGATGCCGGCGGCGACAAGACGACCGCCTATCGTATCGCAAGCCAGCTCGGCGACGCGCTTCCCCCCGGCACGGTCGTCCGCGAAACGCCGCTGGGCGTGCGCGACGATTATACCTCGCTCGCCTGGCTGGCGGGCCAGCTCGCGTTCAAGGACCTCGGCCGGCCGGCCGAGGCGGTGAAGCATTATCGCGCCTATGGCGAGGCCGCGCGTTCGGCGCAGACGCGCACCAAGGGCTTTTACTGGGCCGGCCGCGCGGCGCTGGCGGCGGGCGATCGTGCCGCCGCCAACGCGCATTTCGCCGACGCCGCGCAGCATTACGACCAATTCTACGGCCAGCTGGCGCTCGAACGGCTGGGCCGCCCGCAGCCCAAGCCGGCGGCGGATTCCACGATCGAGGTCAGCAGCACCGAGCGCCGCGCGTTCGAGGACGACCGGCTGGTGCGCGCCGCGCGCGCGCTCGGCGAAATCGGCGCGTGGCGCGAGCAGTCGGCGTTCCTGCGCGCACTTGCGCAAAAGGCCAGCTCGCCCGCCGACCATGTGCTCGCGGGCCAGCTCGCCAAGCAGATCGGGCGCCCCGACCTCGGCGTGATGATCGGCCGCAGCGCGCAGGCGAACAGCCTCGACGCGGTCGAGGTGTCGGGCTTCCCGACAGTGCGCGTGCCGTCGGGCCACGAAGGCAACTGGACCTTCATCCACGCGATCACGCGGCAGGAAAGCCAGTTCGACCGCGCCGCGATCAGCCACGCCGGCGCGCGCGGCATGATGCAGCTGATGCCCGGCACCGCGCGCGAAGTCGCGGGCAAGCTGGGGATGAGCTATGACGCGGGGTCGCTGACCACCGACACCAACTACAACATGACGCTGGGATCGACCTATTTTCAGCAGATGCTGCGCTATTTCGGCGGCAGCTATCCGCTCGCGGTCGCGGCCTATAACGCGGGGCCGGGCAATGTGAACAAATGGCTGCGCGCCAACGGCGACCCGCGCACCGGCGCGGTCGACATCCTCGACTGGATCGAGGCGATCCCGATTTTCGAGACGAAGAATTATGTCCAGCGCGTGCTCGAAAATGCCGTCGTCTACGACACGCTGCGCGACGGCAAGACGCTGCCCAAGGCGCCGCTGAGCTTCTATCTCGGCAAGCGCACGCCGGGATAGGCATAGTCACAACGTCATCCCGGCGAAGGCCGGGATCTCGCCCTCACGTTTCGACAGCACGGCGAGATCCCGGCCTTCGCCGGGATGACGATTTGAGGGGTTGGGCAATGGCCGGAGACAAAAGCAACATCATCTCGCCCGCGGGCTATGCCGCGCTGCGCGCCGAATATGATGCGCTGTTAGGCGACGAGCGGCCGAAGCTGGTCGAGGTGATCAGCTGGGCGGCGGGCAACGGCGACCGCAGCGAAAATGGCGATTATATCTATGGCCGCAAGCGGCTGCGCGAGATCGACCGGCGCCTGGGCTTCCTCGCCCGCCGCATGAAGGCGGCGCGCATCGTCGACCCCGCCGCGCAGCCCGACAAGAGCCGCATCTGGTTCGGCGCGACGGTCGAACTCGCCGACGATGACGATGCGCGGCGCGTGGTGACACTGGTCGGCGACGACGAAGCCGAGGCCGGCGAAGGCCGGATCGGCTGGAACAGCCCCCTCGCCCGCGCGCTGCGCGGCGCGGCGGTCGGCGACCTCAGGACCGTGCAGCTTCCTGCCGGTCCCAAGGAATGGGAAGTAATGGCGGTCCGTTATCCCGCGGACTGATGCCGCATTCGACCGAAAGGCGACGCTTGGTATCTCATTGACTCGTCATTCCCGCGAAAGCGGGAACCCAGTGCGTGCGTCGGCTGCCCCCGAACTGGGTTCCCGCTTTCGCGGGGATGACGAATGTTGGAAATGTCCGCTTCTCACCCCTGAGTCCGCAATCACGGCTGCAGCAACGCCGGGATGATCCACACGGCGGACAGCACGATGATCACCGCGATCAGCGAAAAAGCCAGCACATAGCGGACATTATGCCCCTTTACCCCGCTGCTTGCCTCGGTCTCGGTCACTTCGACATGGTCATCGACGACTTTCATGGCTTCGCTCCCTTTCTGGTTCCTTGAGAACGCGGCCCGCGCGCGGGCGTTCCCGCATGCGGGGACGGAGGAGAGTTGCCAGAGGGTCTGTAAGCCGGGTTCTGTCCACCCCTTGCGGAGATAGGCGATCATTCCTCTAGGCGAACGGTTACCCGAACGCTCGAGCAGTCAACCCGGACGGCGGGGCCGGAACCGACCCTGGATTTCTCCGTGCCATCCCTATTCGACCTTGCTCCCGGTGGGGTTTGCCGTGCCGCGTCCGTTACCGTCCGCGCGGTGCGCTCTTACCGCACCCTTTCACCTTTCGCCGGGCCGAAGCCTTGGGCGGTCTGCTCTCTGTGGCACTTTCCCTGAACCGGTCCCGGAGGACCGGCCCGCCGGACGTTATCCGGCACCGTGGTTTCCGTGGAGCCCGGACTTTCCTCCCCCGCTTGCGCGGCGGCGATCGCCCGACCCTCTGGCCGAGCGAATATAGCGCGAACTGCCGAACATTACGAGCGATTGTAGGAGTGTCGGCTTAGGGGTGGATTGACGACGTTTAGGAGTTGAGGTGGTTTCCCCTCCCGCAGGCGGGAGGGGCAGCGAAACTTGCGAACTTGTTCGCTAGTTGCAGCGGGGTGGGCAATCGCAACGTCGCTGCCCACCCCCGGCCCCTCCCGCAAGCGGGAGGGGAGATAACGACAGCTTCCGCCCGAAACCCGCCGTTCAATTGCCCTCGGGCTGCGGCAGCAGCAGCGCGAGCAGGATCGCGCGGCATTCGCCGTCGATCGTGCCGTCGATCAGTTCGGGGCGAAAGCGGCGCTGGAACGCCACCGTTGCCGCGAAACCGTCGGTCACGTCATAGCCGAAGCGTTCGAGCGCGAGCAGGAAACCCGCGTCGGTCCACAAGGGATCGGTGAGCTTGCGGGTCGGACGCGGCAGCGCGAGGCGGCGGCGCGCAAGTTCCTCCCACGGGAAAAGCTCGCCCGGGTCCTGCTTGCGCGTCGGGGCGATGTCCGAATGGCCGACGACATTGCCGCGGGTGATGGTGTGACGATCCTTGATCATGTGGACGAGGCGGACGACCGAGGCGACCTGCGGCTCGGGAAAGGGCACATAGCCCCATTCGTGCCCCGGATTGACGATCTCGATCCCGACACTCGCCGAATTGATGTCGCTGACGCCGCGCCAATGCGATTTGCCGGCGTGCCAGGCGCGCTTCTCCTCGGGCACCATATGGGTAATCTGCCCGTCCTCGCTGACGACATAGTGCGCCGACACCTTGGCCTCAGGATCGGCAAGCCGATCAATGGCTTCGGCGCCGGTCTTCATACCGGTATAGTGGAGCACGATCATCGAAATGGGCAACGAACGCTCGTCGAAATTGGGAGACCAGCGTTCGATAAAATCGCTCATGCGCTTTGCGGGGCCCGTCCTGTTCTTGCCAATCCGTCGATTGCGCCAGCGGGGCGCAAAAAGCAAGGTCAGGCGGCGATCGAGCGCGAATCGGGCCGGCGCACCTGCTGGTCGGCGGGTTCGTAGAGGCCGCGCAAGCGCGGGCTCGCGACGAACTGGTCGGTCTGGCCGAGCACGGTTTCGCCCGCGCCGAGGACGAGGAAGCTTTGCGGCGCCGCCATCGCGCGCAGCCGCGCGAAGGCTTTCTGGCGCATCGGCGCCGAAAAATAGAGCAGCAGGTTGCGGCAGAAGATGAGGTCCGCCGGGCTCGCCAGCGGCGGCCGGTCGATGAGCATGTTCTGCACCGAAAAATCGATCCGGCGGCGGAGGTCGGCCTTGGCGAGCCAGCCGGCCTCGGTCTGGTCGAACCAGCGCACCATCCGCTGCACGGGCAGCCCGCGCTGGATCTCGAACTGGGTGTAGAGGCCGACGCGCGCGCGGCCGATCGCATGATGGCTGACGTCGGTGCCGACGATGTCGACCTGCCAGCCCGCCCATTTCGCGCCCTGCTCCGCGATCAGCATCGCCATCGAATAGGCTTCCTGCCCCGTCGAGACACCGCAATGCCAGATCGTCAGCCGGCGGCGCAGCTTGTTGACCTCGCGAATCTGCTCGAGCGCGGTCGCAGCTATTTCGTCGAAAACGCTGTATTCCCGATAGAAATAGGTTTCGTTGTTGAGCATCGCGTCGACCGTGTCGTCGAGCAGCGCGCGGCTGTTCGAGGTGACGAGCGCGGCGACCAGCGCGTCGAGATCCGCGATGCCATGGCGCTGCATCACGGGCTTGAGCGACATTTCGATCCGCCAGATGCGGCTCGGCGAAAGCGTCTGCCCCGTGCGCGATTCGAGCACGCCCATCAGGACGCGATAGGCCGATTCGCTGGCGCTGCCCCCCATCATGGCTTGCGCCTTCCGGGCATGAAGCTACCGAGCATCAGCGCGATCGCGTCGGGGTTGAGCGTCGCCGCGGCGATGCCCGACTTTGCCACCGCGCCCGGCATCCCCCAGATGACGCAGCTTTCGGGCGCCTGCGCGAAGATCGTGCCGCCCGCATCTTTCAGGCGCGCCGCGCCGATCGCGCCGTCGCGCCCCATGCCGCTGAGGATCACGGCGATGCCGCCCTTGCCGTAGACTTCGGCGACCGAATCGAGCATCGGATCGGCCGAGGGGCAGCATCCATTATCCACAGGGTGGCGATCGAGCGCGATTTCACGGCGCCGGACGCCCTCGACGACGATCAGATGCGCGTCGCCGGGGGCGAGATAGATGGAGTTCGGCTCGATCGCCATCCCGGCTTCGGCAACGCGCACTCGGCGCGACGTCATCATCCCGATCTGCTTCGCGTAAAATTCCATGAAGGCGTCGGGCAGATGCTGGGTCAGCAGGATCGGCGCGGCGATCCGCGGATCGAGGTGGGCGAGGAAATTGGTGAAGGCGGGGATGCCGCCGGTCGAGGCCGCGACCGCGATGCACTCGATCGGCTGGTCGGTATCGATCGCGAGCGCGGGCGGCGCAGGCGCGCGGCGTTCGGCGACCGGCACCGGTGCCGGATGGTCCTGTTGGTGGCCGAGCGTCATGATCCGTTCGGTCAGCACGTCGGCGAAGCGCCCCGAAAAGCTGCCGCGCCCGGGCTTGGCGAGCGTGTCGCTCGCACCGAGCGCAAGCGCCTCGATCGCCGCGGGACCGCCCTCGACGCAATTCGACGAGAGGATGAGCACGCGGGCCTTTTCGGCGCGTTCCAAAATGTGCGGGAGCGCGTCGATGCCGTTCATGCCCGGCATCTCGACGTCGAGCACGACGACATCGACGGGCTCGCGCGAGAGATAGTCGAGCGCCTCGTGCGCCGAGGCGACCGAGGCGCAGATCTTGAGCCCCGCGCGCTGGTCGACGATCCGCTCGAGGATGCTGCGGACGACGAGGCTGTCGTCGACGAGCATCACGCGCACGGTGCGTGCGGTTGGTTCTGCGTCCGGTATCGAGGGTTGCGGTTGGGCCACGCGCCGGGTTTCCGAATTCAGGCGATGCCGACGAGCTGCAATTTTCCTTCCAGCGTTTCGCGGTCGAACGGCTTCATCACATATTCGTCGGCGCCCGCCTCGATCGCGGCGCGGATATGGTCGATGCTGTTCTCGGTGGTGCAGAAGACGACGCGCGGCCGTTCCTCATGCCCGTAATCGAGATCGTTGAACGCGCCGAGGAATTCCATTCCGCTCATCACCGGCATGTTCCAGTCGAGCAGGATGACGTCGGGCCGGTTGGCGCGGCAAAAGGTCAACGCCTCCTGCCCGTCGGCCGCCTCCTCGACGGCAAAGGCCATGCTTTCAAGGATATGGCGCGCGACCTTGCGAATGACTTTGCTGTCATCGACGACCAGACAAGATTTCGACATGCAATTAACTCCGACCCCCGGGAATTGGGATGTTTACCGCCAAGGCGTGTGCAGCCCGTTAATGAACGGCCAGATTCATGCCGCCTTTAAGCCCGGCAGCGTGATAAAGTTGGACGGGTCGACGACGAGCAGCGACGCGCCCCGATATTCGATCATCGCGTCGGCGACGCGCGCCCAGCCGGGAAGCAGCTTTCCGGCGATGCGCGTCTCGGGCGCTTCGATGAAACAGACATCCTCGATCTCGTCGGCGAGCAGCGCATAGCCATGTTCGGCGACCTCGACGACGATCACCCGCTGACCTGGCGCGACGGGCACCGCGGCAAGGCCGATGACGACATGCGGATCGATGAGGGTGAAAACGCGGCTGCGCAGCGCGAAAAGGCCCGCGACATGCGGCGGCGCGCCGGGCACCTCGACCGGCGTGCCGACGGTGACGACCGAATGGATCGCGCGGCTGCGCAGCGCGACGCGCGTGTCGGCGATGCGCGCGACGAGATAGAGTTTTTCCATCATGCGCCTTCTCCCCCGACACGGCGACGCATCGCGTCGAGCAGCGCCTGGCGATCGTAGCGATAGACGCTTTCGTCCTCCGGCCCCTTCGCCGCGATCGACGCGCGCAGCCGGATCACCGGCACGCCGCCATCGCCATGCGAGCAAACCTCGCCCTCGTCCGTGAGGCAGAGCAGCAGGTCGGGCGCTTCGTCCGACGGATCGCCGTCCGCGATCACCCGATAACCCGCGCCGCGCAGGATCGGCGCAAGGAAATTGTCGCCCCAGCCGTCGCGATCGTCGGCGAGGCGGCAGAGCGGCTGGCGCGAGGCCGGCGCAGCGGCCGCGCCCGCGGCATATTGCTCCATCAGCCAGAAGGGATCGATGAGCTCGACCGGATCGCCGCCGACGAGCACGACACCCGCGATCAGTCCCGGCGCCACCGACGGCTGCACCGCGTCGGGCAGGCGGACGATGTCGATCACCTCGGCGATCGGATAGCAGAGCACCGCCCGGCCATCGTGGAGGCGAAGCAGCTTCTGCGTTCCCTCGCCCCCCGGCGCCGCCGCGGCGTGAACGGGGAATATCTCGTCGCCGATCTGGAACTGCACCCGTCCCGCGCTTTCGAACAGGCTCGATGCCGGCACTTCCTCGACCCGCTCGATCACCGACAGGCGAACTCCGCGAATGCGGGCGTTCGTGTCGCGGAAGAGCAGCAGCTGCGCGGCGTTGCGCGCCGCCACCGCCTCGGCTTCGGTTTCGGCGGCCTGGCCCTGGCTGCGGCCCGCTTCGGTCGCATCGATCGCCGCAGCGGCGAGCAGACCCTGAACGTCGAGCAGCAGCACCGGGCGGCCATTGTCGGGAAGCGTCGTTCCCGCATAGAGCCCCGTCGCCATGATCATCGGCGCGGCGGGCTTGATCACCAGTTCCTCCTGATCGTGGATCGCCGCGACGCTCAGCGCATAGCTTTGCCCCTGCCCCGGCCGGACGATGACGAGCGCGCGGTCGTCGACATCGTCGCCGTCATGGCGCTCGCGGCCGAGCACGGTTTCGAGGCGGAGCAGCGGATATCGCTCGCCGCGCACCGTCGCCAATTCGCCGCCGCCGACCCGGTCGATCCGCACGCTATCGCCGCTTTCGAGCAGGATTTCGCGCACGGCGCCGCGCGGAATCGCGAAATATTGCCCCGCCGCGCGCACCATCAGGCCCGAGATGATCGTCAGCGTCATCGGCACGCGAAGCAGGATCGCCAGTCCGCGGCCCTCGTCGTTGCGCAGTTCGACGACGCCGCCGATCTTTTCGACATTCGCCTTGACGATATCCATGCCGACGCCGCGGCCCGAAATGGCGGTGACCTTCGCGGCGGTCGAGAATCCCGGCCGGAAGATCAGCTCCAGCTTCTCCTTCGGTCCGAGCGCCCGTGCCTCGGTCGCGGTCACGAGGCGCGCCGCGACGGCCTTTGCGACCAGCGCATCGGGAGAGAGCCCGCGACCGTCATCGCGGATTTCGATTTCGATTTGATTGCCCGACTGGCGCGCCGAGACCGAAATGGTCGCGGTGATCTCCTTGCCCGCCGCGACGCGCTCATCGAGCGGCTCGACGCCATGATCGATCGCGTTGCGGACGATATGGATCAGCGGATCGCGGATATTCTCCATCATCTCGCGGTCGAGTTCGACCTCGCCGCCGCTCGTCTGGAACGCGATCTTCTTGCCCATCTCCTGCGCCAGATCGCGGACGATGCGCGGCAGCGGCGCGAACAATTTGTCGATCCGCTGCATGCGCATCTGGCTGACCGACTGGCGCATCCCCGCGATCGAATCGGACAGGCGGTCGAACGAGGCGATCAGCGACAGGTCCGCCCCCGATTCGCGCAGCATCCGGGCGAATTCGTTGCGCGCGAGCACGATGTCGGTGACGCCGGTCATCACGCTGTCGAGCAGCGGCAGCGGCACGCGGATCGATCGCCAGCTCTGCAGTTCGGTGCCGAAGTCGTCCTCCCGGCGCAGCGGAACGCCCGCGACTTCACGCGGCGCATCCTCCGTCGCCGCCCGTTCGGCGAGCGCATCGATGACATCGCGGTCGCCGCCCTCCGGCTCGGCTCCATCGCGCCCGAGCGCGGCGCAAAGCTCGTTCAGCCGGTCGAGGATGCCGAGTACCGCCGTGACGAGCGCGGCGTTGGCGACACGGTTGCCGCGGCGCACCTGGTCGAGCGCGTCCTCGGCGGCGTGCGACAGCGCCGTCACCCGCGGCAAGGCGAGAAAGCCGGAACTGCCCTTGATCGTATGCACGAAACGGAAAATGGCATCGAGCTGCGCGCGGTCGGCGGGATCCGCCTCCCATGCCACGATCGCCCCGCCCGCTTCGGCGAGGATTTCCGCCGTTTCGGTCAAAAAGTCGTTCAGCAGATCGTCCATCGCCGTACCGGTGCGCCCCAAAAATAGAGGCTCCACCATGGCGGACAATGGTTAATGGAGGGTTTTACCGGGAGATGCTTGGCACGAAAATTGAGCCCTCTCCTAGCTTCGTCATTCCCGCGAAAGCGGGAACCCAGTTGCGACCTTTGCTCGCTGGGTTCCCGCTTTCGCGGGAATGACGAGTTGGAGCTAACGTCCGCGGAGCACGGCTCCGACCAGCAAGGAGGTCGGCGTTTCGCGCGCGAGCATGACGGTGCCGTCGCTTTGCCGCGCGACCGCCTGTACGAGCACCGCGGGCGCGGTGCGCGAGGTCATAGGGCTCGCGCCCTCGCCGTCGGCCAAAATGCGTTCGACGTCGGCGTCGAGGAAAATGCGTTCCGCCTCGACATGCAGCGCGATTTCGATGCCTTCCGCCTGCTTCTCGCAGCCGATGTCGAGCCGGCCGCCGCGCACCAGCGCATCGACCAGCAGCAGCGCGAGGTTGAGGATGATCTTCACCGCCGGCTTCGGCAGCGGTTCCGCCCCGATCATCCAGTTCAGCGTGATCGCGCGGTCGCCGATGATGCCCTGGATCGCCGATTTCGCTTCATCGGCCGGCACCAGCTCGCCGAAGCCGCCCGCCGAGCCGAAGGCGAGACGGAAGAATTTGAGCTTGTTCGCCGAGGTGCGCGCGCTCTGTTCGAGCAATTCGATGCAGCGCGCCCGCATTTCGGGGTCTTTTTCGTCGGCGAGCAGTTCGAGGCCGTTGGCGAAGGCGCCGACCGGGCTCAAGAGGTCGTGACACAGGCGCGAGGCCAGCATCGAGGCGAAATCGACGCGATCGTCGGACAATGAACAGGCTCCCCAGCGCAGTCGCCGGTATTTCCGGCGTGGGGCTGCTCCTAGGACATGGGGGACCGTAAGGGCAAGGGCGATGCGGGCATTCGCCCTTCCTCCTCTTCATCGTCATCCCGGCGAAGGCCGGGATCTCGCCGGTTCGTCGTGTTGCGAAGTCGAGATCCCGGCCTTCGCCGGGATGACGGAGTGAGAGGTTGCTACGCACCAGCAACCCCCTTGAAAATCGCCGCCCCGAACCCATATCGCCACCAATGTTGGGGGACGACGAGATACTTACCGTGACGCTTCAGGACAGCGCGGCCGGGCTGCGGCTCGACCGGGCGCTCGCCGAGGCGCTTCCCGCCCTCTCGCGCGAACGATTGAAGACGCTGATCAAGGGCGGCCGCGTCGCCGACGCGAACGGCGCGGTCCTGTGGGATCCGTCGGCGAAAGCCGCCGCGCCCGCGACGATCGAGGTTCGGCTGCCCGCCGCCGCGCCCGCGCATAATGTCGCGCAGGACCTGGGCCTCGTCATCGCGTTCGAGGACGAGCATCTGATCGTCGTCGACAAGCCCGCCGGGATGGTCGTTCACCCCGCCGCGGGCAATCTCGACGGCACGATGGTCAACGCATTGCTCCACCATTGCGCGGGGCAATTGTCGGGGATCGGCGGCGTCGCGCGCCCCGGGATCGTCCACCGCATCGACAAGGATACGAGCGGGCTGATCGTCGCCGCCAAGCACGACAAGGCGCACGAAGGGCTCGCGAAGCAGTTCGCCGCGCACAGCATCGACCGCCGCTATCTCGCGCTCGCGACCGGGCGCCCGATGCCCGCGAACGGCACCGTCGACGCCGCGCTCGGCCGGTCGACCACCAACCGCAAGAAAATGGCGGTGGTCGCCGAAGGACGCGGCAAGCGTGCGGTCACCCATTACCGGACGGTCGAGCCGCTGCGGGGCGCGACGCTCGTCGAGTGCCGGCTGGAGACGGGCCGCACGCATCAGGTGCGCGTCCATATGGCGCATATCGGCCATCCGCTCGTCGGCGACCCGGTCTATGGCCGCGCCAAAAAGCCGCTGTCGGAAGTGCTGAAAGCGCGGAATTTCGCGCGTCAGGCATTGCACGCGGCCCATTTGGGCTTTATTCATCCGGTGACCGGTAACAGGATCGCGCTCGACAGCGAACTTCCCCAGGACATGCGGGAACTGATCGATGAATTGCGCGTTTAAGTTTCGAATGAAAATCTATCTCGACCGCAGGGAGCAACCGCGGCATATCTCTCCTCTGGAATTTTAGGGAAGACGCTATGGCTAACAAAAGCAATGTTCCGGCAGTGGTGCCCGCGCTCGGCGGTGAGGCGAGCCTGAACCGCTATCTGGCCGAAATCCGCAAATTTCCTCTCCTGACGCCCGAGCAGGAATATATGCTCGCCAAGCGGTTTCAGGAGCATGAAGACAGCGAGGCGGCGGCGCAGCTCGTTACCTCGCACCTTCGCCTCGTCGCAAAGATCGCGATGGGCTATCGCGGCTATGGCCTGCCGGTCAGCGAGCTGATCAGCGAAGGCAATATCGGCTTGATGCAGGGCGTGAAGAAGTTCGACCCCGAACGCGGCTTCCGCCTCGCGACCTACGCGATGTGGTGGATTCGCGCCTCGATTCAGGAATTCATCCTGCGCTCGTGGAGCCTCGTGAAGATGGGCACCACCGCGGCGCAGAAGAAGCTGTTCTTCAACCTCCGCCGGATGAAGAACAACCTCGAGGCGTTCGAGGACGGCGATCTTTCACCCGAGCATGTCGCCAAGATCGCGACCGACCTCGGCGTCACCGAGGACGAGGTCGTGAGCATGAACCGCCGCATGGCGATGGGCGGCGATACGTCGCTCAACGTGCCCATGGGCGAGGACGGCGACAGCCAGTGGCAGGACCTGCTCGGTGACGAAGGCCCGCTGCAGGACGAGCGCGTCGCCGAGGCGCAGGAACGCGATGTGCGCCACGCGCTGCTCAACGAGGCGCTCGAGACGCTCAACGAGCGCGAGCGCCACATCCTGACCGAGCGCCGCCTGACCGACGATCCCAAGACGCTCGAGGATCTGAGCCAGGTTTACGACGTCAGCCGCGAGCGCGTGCGCCAGATCGAGGTGCGCGCGTTCGAAAAGCTGCAAAAGGCGATGCTCAAGCTCGCCGGCGATCGGCGTCTGATCACCGCCTGAGCCCGGAGCGCCGCTCCGGCCGGGCCGCGATTTGACTCGCGGAGGCAAAAGGACGACCCTCCCTCTTCGGGCCGATCGAAGGGGGATATGTCATGTGGAAATGGATCCGGGTTCCCAAGGGCGTCGCGTTGCTGGCGTTCCTGTTGCCGTGGATGACCGTCAGCTGTTCCGAACAGAAGCTCGTCGAAGCGACCGGCTTCGGCCTCGCATTCGGCCGGGTGAGCGCGATGGGACAGGCGGCGCAGGCGAGCGACGGCGCATCGATGAACCTCTGGCTGATCCTCGCGCTGCTCGCGATCGCGGGCGGGCTGGCGCTGCTCTTCCTCAAAGGCCGCGAAGCGGCGAAGCCGGTGCTGGGCACGACCATCGCGGCGATCATACTGATCTTCGTCGGCACCTGGCGCTACAGCAAGGACGCGATCCTCGCCGAGGCCGCCCGGAACGGCCAGAACAGCGGGGCGGACCAGGCGGCGCTGGCGATGATCCAGGTCAATTGGGAAATCGGGTATTGGCTCGCGCTGCTGTCGCTGATCGTCGCGGCGGTGATGGCGTGGCTGGTGATGAACGGCAAGGAAGCCGAAGCCGAGGCGAAGATACGCTCGCTGGCCGCCGAAGCGGCCGAAAAGGCCAAAGCCGCCGCCGCGAAGGCGGGAGAAACGGTGGAGAATGCGGCGGACCGGAAGGACGAAGACCCGCCGAAGATTTGAGGCGGGAGCGGCCGGCTGCGGCCGGAAGCGGCCGTCGCCCCTGCGAAGGCGGGGGCCGCTGTCGGTTTACGTGGGCACCGCTGATCAAGGCCGCTGGCGGCCCCCGCCTTCGCGGGGACGACGGTTATAGGCGACGCCCGCTCTCCACCCCGGGACTGCCCTCCGGCGGGAATCAACGAGAGGTTCAGAAGCGGCGCGCGAAGCCGAAATAGAGCTCCACATCGGAGCTGTCGCGGTTGAGGCCGACATTCGCGCCGACATCCCATTGGCTGTCGTCGCCGGCCTGCCAGCCCGCCGAGAGGCCCGCGAGCGCCTCGGTCGCATGGCCGCCGGGATCGCGGTCGCGGGTCAGCGACAGTTCGGCGGTCATCGATATATCGTCCGCGACGCCGAAACCGACCCCGGCGACCGAGCCATAGGCCAGATGCCGCCCGTCGCCATCGCCGTCGACCGCCGCGTCGAGGTGCGGCGAAAGGCTGAGCGAAATCGAGCCCAGTTCGAAGCTGACCGGGACGACAAGTCCCGCGCCCCAGTCGCCCGCGCCGACTCCTCCGCCGCCGACGGGTAGCGTGGCGTAGGGCATGATCGCCGCCGCGAAGCCCGAACCATCAGGATTGCGCAGATTCCGCCGCAGCGCGAGCATGATGTCGCCCGCCCCCGTGCGGCGCGCCGTGTCGCCGGTCGTCCGCTCGCGCTCGCGCGCATGGCCGAGCATCGTCCAGCCGAGTTGGGCCTCGAGCGATGGCGTGAGCCCGGCGCGGAGCAGCGCGTCGCCGTAGGCGAAGCTGTCGGTGCGGCTGCCCGCGTCACGGTCGAGCGTCCAGTCGGCGATCCCGACCTCCAGCATCACCGCGCCCGCGTCGAGCGTGCAGGCGGGCGTGCCGAGCCCCGGCCGGTCGGGGCAAAGGTCGCGGCGGTCCTCCGCTGCATGTGCGGGCGCGGCGACGGCCAGTGCGGCGAACAGCAAGACGGATCGAAGCGGCATTCGTCTCTCCCTTTTTCGATTCTTGTCGCGGACGCCGGACGATCGATCAAGCCCGCTTGCCTCTGTCCGGCAAGCGGTTAGTTTGCCGCGCATGGCAACCTCCTCCCGCGCCAGGAAGCGCAAACTCCCCTGGTATCTCCGCCCATTCAAATGGCTGCTGTGGTTCGTGGCGATTTCGGCGGCCTGGGTGCTCGTCTACGCCGTCGTGCCGCCGCCGGTGACCTTCACTATGCTCGCCGACAGCAACGGCATCGCCAAGGATTGGGAAAGCCTCTCGAACATCGACCGCAACATGGTGCGCGCGGTGATCGCGGCCGAGGACGGCAAATTCTGCAGCCATAACGGTTTCGACCGCGAAGCGATCGAAGAGGCGATCGAGCGCAACGCCAAGGGCAAGAAGCTGCGCGGCGGATCGACGGTCAGCCAGCAGACCGCGAAGAATGTCTTCCTGTGGCAGGGCAGCGGCTGGGCCCGCTATGTCCGCAAGGTGCCCGAGGTCTGGTTCACCTTCCTGATCGAGACGATCTGGGGCAAAAGGCGGATCATGGAGGTTTACCTCAACGTCGCCGAGACGGGTATCGGCACCTATGGCGTCGAGGCGGGAGCGCAGCGCTATTTCAATCACGGCGCCGCCAAGCTGACTCCGCGCGAGGCGGCACGGATCGCCGCGATCCTGCCGCTGCCGAAGAAGCGCGAGGCGATCAGCCCGTCGGGTTTCACGCGGCGTTACGGCAACATGATCACCGCGCGCATCGGCGTGGTGCGGCGCGACGGGCTGGATGCGTGCGTTTATAAATAGCGGCTTCGGGGTGGGGAGAGGCTCTTCCCAACATTTGTCATTCCCGCGAAAGCGGGAATGACGAAGTTATGAGATACTCAACGTCCGCTTCCGGCCGCGAGCACCGCCGCTAAGCCGGCTTCCAGCTCTTCCGCTCTTCGGCCTGTTTGAGCACCTCGAACGCCGCCTGCCCCGCCGCGAAGCGTTTTGCGGCCTCGGCGTCGCCGGGCTTGACGTCGGGGTGGCACTCCTTGGCATAGGCGCGCCACGCCTTTTTCATCGCGTCGAAATCGGCATCGGGATCGAGCCCTAGCAGTTCGAGCGCGCGCATTTCGTCGGCGCTGCGGCTGCCGTCGCCCGCGCCGCCCCATGCGTAATGCTGCGCCCGCGCATAGCTGCGCGCGCCCTGCGCCTCCTCGGCGGCGCGCGCCGCAGCGTCCTCGGCCGACAGGCCGGCGAAATAGTCCCAGCCGCGATTATATTCGGCGGCGTGGGCTTCGCAGAAATACCAGCGTTCGGGGCTGTTCGGCGATTTGGGCGCCGGGCAGTTGCCAGGGTTGGTGCAGCCATGCCGATCGCACAGGCGCACCTTCTGCGTCTCGCGCGACGAGCCATAGGGGCGCCAGCGGGGAAAACCCCAGTCGTCGGATCTCTTGGCGCGGCTCATCCATCCCATGTAACGGCAGGGGGCCGGAATTGCTAGCCAAGCGGGCCGAAAAACCCAGAATCCCTACTCTTTGGGCTTGTAGCCGAACGCTTTGCCCGCGAGCTTGACCACCGCGGGATCGAGATCGGGCGGCGTCATCGGTACCGCCGCCTCGAGCGTTTCGGCGATATGGGTCAGCGCCGCGATCCGCGCCGCCTTCTTGTTGTTGCCGTCGATCACCTTCCACGGCGCCCAGCGTGTGTTCGTCTGCGCGAACATCTCCTCCATCGCGGCGAGATAATGTTTGCGCTTCGACCGGTTGCGATAATCCTCGGTGCCGGTCTTCCAGCGTTTCCACGGATCGTCGAGGCGGTCGGCGAAACGCTTGTCCTGCTCCTCCTGCGTGATGTGGACGAACAGCTTGACGAGATTCGTGCGGCTGCCGGTCAGTTGCGCCTCGAACTCGTTGATTTCGTCATAGCCCTTGCGCCACTCGGCCTCGCTCGCAAAGCCTTCGACGCGCTCGACGAGGACGCGGCCGTACCAGCTGCGGTCGAAGATCGAGATTTCGCGATTTCCGGGCAGGCGTTTCCAGAAGCGCCAGAGGAAATGGCGCGCCTTTTCCTCGTCGGTCGGTGCGGCGATCGGCCAGACCTCGAAATAGCGCGGGTCGAGCGACGCGGTCAGCCGCTGGATGATCCCGCCCTTCCCCGCCGCGTCCCAGCCTTCGAACATGATGACGCTGCGCTGACCGTGGATGATATGCGCCGCCTGAAGCCGTTCGAGCCGGTCCTCCAGCGCGGAAAGGTCGTCGGAATAGTCGCCATCATATTTGGCGCCGGTTTCATGGTCGGAAAGCGAGATCGTCATCGGCGCACCCTAGCGCAAGCGGCGGCGTCCTACCAAGGCCGATGCGCCGATGTCATATTTCGGGACGGCGGACGCGGACTTTCTTGCAACCCGCGATTCAGAGCAGGTCGGCAAGCAGCGCGGCGACGCGTTCGGGGGCTTCCATCGGGATGAAATGGCTATGCTCGGCCCACAGTTCGTCGCGTTCGGCACCGATGGCAGGGCCGAGGCCGCTCCAGGTCGGGCTCAGCGAAAAGTCGAGCTCGCCGCCGCGTTCGCCGGTCGGCGCGCGGATGACGGTCGAAGGGGTTGCGAGATAGTGCAGCCACGCATGCGGATCGGTGCGCAGCGCGTTCTGATAGACCGATGCCTCCAGAGCCGGCGGGCAGGCCAGTTCGAGTCCTTCCCCATCGGCGGCGGGGAGCAGGCCATGGGTGCAATAATCGGCGAGCACGCGCTGATCCCAGTTCGCATAGGGCGGGCGGTCGGCGAAGCGCGCCCGCATCTCTTCGGCACTGGACCATGTGTTGCGGCGCCGCGCAACCGGATGGCTTGCAGGATCGGGGATCGGCTTGGCGCTCTCACCCTCGTAAAGGGCGGGATCCATGATCACCGGGTCGATCAGGACGAGGTGGCGGAAGGCCGCCGGCCGCTGCGACGCGAGCCGGGTCAGAATATAGGCGCCCATGCTGTGGCCGCATCCGGCGAGCGGGTGCCCGCCGAGCCCGTCGAGCAGCGGCAGCAGCACGTCGGCGGTCGCGGCCCAGTTGGCGAGCGTCGCGGGGCGATAGCTGCGCCCGTGGCCGCGATGATCGGGCGCAATGACGTGCGTGCCGGCGGGTAAAGCCGCGACCACCTGATCCCATAACCGGGCATGAAAACCCGTCGCGTGGAGCAGAAGCAGCGAAGCCCTCTCGCCGCGTTCGCCCCATTCGAACCAGCAGATATCGCCTTCCGGCGTTTCCAGCCGGTGTTCGCGGGGATCGGTCATGCGGCCTCCCCCATTTTCGTCATCCCGGCGCAGGCCGGGATCTCGACTTCGCGTCGAGCGGCGACGGCGAGATCCCGGCCTGCGCCGGGATGACGGAGGAACGATGGAGACGGCATGTTCAAAGGATAGGCTCAGCTCTTCGGGCCGTCGACGAGGCGGATGCTGAGTTCCTTGAGCTGCTTGTCGCTGACCGGCGCCGGGGCGCCCATCATCAGATCCTCGGCCTTCTGGTTCATCGGGAAGACGACGACCTCGCGGATGTTCGGCTCGTCGGCGAGCAGCATCACGATGCGGTCGACGCCCGGCGCCGAGCCGCCGTGCGGCGGCGCGCCAAACTTGAAGGCGTTGATCATGCCGCTGAAATTCGCATCGACGTCGGCTTGGCTGTAGCCCGCGATCTCGAACGCCTTGTACATGATGTCGGGGCGGTGGTTGCGGATCGCGCCCGACGACAGCTCGACGCCGTTGCAGACGATGTCATACTGCCAGGCGAGGATGTCGAGCGGATCCTTGGTTTCGAGCGCTTCGAGCTCGCCCTGCGGCATCGAGAAGGGGTTGTGGCTGAAATCGATCTTGCCGGTGTCCTCGTCGGCCTCGAACATCGGGAAGTCGACGATCCAGCACATTTCGAATTTGTTCGCGTCGATGAGGTCGAGCTGCTCGGCGACGCGCGTGCGCGCCAGCCCCGCGAGCTTCGCCGCGACGGCTTCCTTGCCCGCGGCGAAGAAGAGGCCGTCGTCGGGGCCGAGGCCGAGCTCGGCGGCGAGCGCGTCCATCTTCTCCGGTCCATGATTCTTGGCGATCGGACCGCCCCATTCGCCGCCTTTGCGCGTCGCATAGCCGAGGCCGGCGAAGCCCTCGCTCTGCGCCCAGCTGTTCATGTCGTCGAAGAATTTGCGGCTCTTCTCGGCCGTGCCCGGCGCGGGAACGGCGCGGACGACATCGCCCGCGGCGACGATGTCGGCGAAGCGGCCGAAGCCCGATCCCGCGAAGTGCGAGGAGACGTCGGTGATGATCAGCGGGTTACGAAGGTCGGGCTTGTCATTGCCGTATTTCAGCATCGACTCGCGGTACGGAATGCGCGGGAAGGAGCCGGCGGGCGTCACCGACTTGCCGTTCGCGAATTCTTCGAACACGCCGGCGAGCACGGGTTCGATCGCGTTGAACACATCGTCCTGCGTGACGAAGCTCATCTCGAAATCGAGCTGGTAGAATTCGCCCGGCGAGCGGTCGGCGCGCGCGTCCTCGTCGCGGAAGCAGGGCGCGATCTGGAAATAGCGGTCGAAGCCCGCGACCATCAACAGCTGTTTGAACATCTGCGGCGCCTGCGGCAGCGCGTAGAATTTGCCGGGATGGACGCGGCTCGGCACCAGATAGTCGCGCGCGCCCTCGGGCGAGGAGGCGGTGAGGATCGGGGTCTGATATTCGGTGAAGCCCTGTTCGACCATGCGGCGTCGCAGCGACGCGATCACGTTCGAGCGAAGCAGGATGTTGGCGTGGAGCCGTTCGCGGCGGAGGTCGAGGAAGCGGTATTTGAGGCGGATATCCTCGGGATATTCCTGTTCGCCCGCGACCGGCATCGGCAGTTCGACGGCGGCCGACTGCACCGCGACATCGCGCGCGCGGACCTCGATCGCGCCGGTCGGCAGGCCCGCGTTGACCGTCTCGGCCGAGCGCGCGACCACGTCGCCGGTGATCGTCACGACGCTTTCGGCGCGCAGGCCGTCGAGCGTGGCGAAGGCCGCGTCGCTCGAGTCCGCGACGATCTGCGTCAGGCCATAATGGTCGCGCAGGTCGACGAAGAGCAGCCCGCCATGGTCGCGCTTGCGATGCACCCAGCCCGACAGGCGGACATTCTGGCCGACGTCCTCGGCGCGAAGCTGGCCGCAGTTATGGGTGCGATAGGCGTGCATTTTGGTCGTCTTTCGATGAATGAGGAAATCAACTTTAACGTGATTTATGGCCGCGCCTAAGGCAGGTCGGCGCGCCATTTGTCAAGGGTCGAGGCGGTTTCAGCAGGTCAGGCCGAGGCCATCGAGCACCTCGCTGCCGAACAACGCGCGGTGGGCCGGATCGGGCATCAGGCGATCGCGCGCGGCGCGCCAACGGCGAAAATCCTCGCCATAGTCGGCGGCAACGCGCGCCGCATCGAGATGGCAGCTTTTCGCCCAGTGGCGCGTGAAGGCGATGCCCTCCGCGTCGAGGCATTCGATGACGCGCGCATAGGCATCGGCGGTGCGCTGGCTGCGCGGGCCGTCGAAATCGATCACCGCATTGTGCGGAAAGCGCGCGGGCGCGAGCAGGCCCTGCGCGCGCTCCATGAAACGCAGCGTGACGACGGTCGAGCCGCCGTGGCGCGCATATACCGCGCAGATGCGTTCGAAGGCGCGCGCAAGGTCGGCGCGGTCGATGGTGACCGAGGCGTTGAACAGGTCCGCCAGCGGGCGGTGGGTGTCGAGCCCCTCGCCCCAGCTGCCATAGACGGGCGGATCGTCGACGTCGGGGCCGGCAGCATAGCCCATCTTCATCGCGAATTGCAGCAGAGGCCCACGCGCCCACGGATAATCGTCGAGCAGCCGCCCGAGCAGGCTGAGCGCGTCATAGCCCGCGCCGAGCTGGCCGGGCGTCGCGCGCGGATAATCGTCGCGCCACGCTTCGCGATAGAGGAAGCGCAGCATCGCGGGCCGTTTGAACGGCTTGTAGGGATTGACGATCATCTGGACGAAATCGGGGTCGCGGTCGAGCGCATAGGCCGCCGAGAAGCGCCGGAAATCGCCGTCGGCGAGCCAGCCCAGCGCAGCGCGGTCGACCTTGCGCAGATTCTGGATCGGGCGGACGAGAAATTTGGGCACGCTGTCGACGACGAGCGCGGTGATGATACCGAGCGAGCCGACCGGAAGCTGCGCCGCGGCAAAGACGTCGTCGTCACGCAGCACCGTAGAGCCGGTCGCGGCGATGAAGGCGTCGCTCATCACGCCCGTGTGCGGCTCGATCCAGTGGATGCCGCCGGGCGTGACGACCTGCACCGCACGGATATGATCCTGAATGCCGCCGCGCGCGATCATCGAGCCGTGGGTTCCCGTCGCCGCGGCGCCCGCGAAGGTCTGGCCGTTGCCCGCACCGCTGGTCCAGAGCGAACGGCCCTGCGCCTCGAGCTTGTCGGACACTTCGTCGACGAGCGCGCCAGCTTCGACGAGCATCAGGGAAGCGGCATCGACGCCGGGGCGGACATCGCCGGCGTCGATCCGGAAGCAGCGGTTGAAGCGGCGCGTGTGGAGCAGCCAGCTTTGCGAGGCGATATTGACGTTCGAGGGCGACCAGCCCGCGCCGAGCGGCCGGACGCGGCACCGCGCGGCGGCGGCTTCGGCGAGCCAGTCCTGCACGGCCTTCGCGGCGAACGCGATCTCGTCGCGCCCGCGCTCGGCGTCGCCGCTGCGCAAGGCGAAGCGCGTCGCCGCCTCGCAGGTGCCGGTGCCGTGATAATTGGTCCAGCGGCCCTCCTCGCGGAGCTTGACGACCGGCATCAGGCCTCTCCCAGCGGCAGGACGCCGGCGTGCGCGCGCCATGCGACGGTCACCGGGCGCAGGAAGCCGAAGGTCGCGATCGCGACGAGCATCTGGCGCCGCGTCGCGAACAAGCGGACATCGCTCAGGCCATGGTCGGAATCGGGCGTCACGAACGGCTGCGCGGCCTCGGCGGCGAAGCCCCAGCCCTTCAGCGTCACGACCATCGATTCTTCGTCGAGCGGCCGCGGATTGGCGATCGAGACGAAAATATCCGCCTGCCCCGCCAGATATTGACCGAAAAGCAACGCAAAACCGAGCGCGGCGAGCGCCCAACCAAGCCACATCATGCCCCTAATCCCTTCGTTTTCCCCTTGGCCGGTGTTCCGGCTCCGCGACCCGAAGAGCTACGGGAAGGCCTGTTCAATTTTTCCTGCCCGTTCCCCTCAACTAGCTGTATAGGCGCGCTATGCAAGTCCATCCGTTGATCGAAACCAACGCCGCGCTCGCCGAATTCTGCGACCTGATCGGGAACAGCGATTTCATCGCGGTCGATACCGAATTCATGCGCGAGAACACCTTCTGGCCCGAGCTTTGCCTGATCCAGGTGGCCGACCGCGACCATGCCGCCGCGATCGATCCGATGGCGCCGGGCATCGACCTGAAGCCGCTGCTCGACCTGCTCGTCGGCAATGAGGACATGCTCAAGGTCTTTCACGCGGGCGGGCAGGATGTCGAAATCATCTTCAACCTGACCGGCAAGACGCCGCATCCGATCTTCGACACGCAGATCGGCCAGATGGCGCTCGGCCAGGCCGAACAGGTCGGCTATTCGAACCTCGTCGAAGCGTGGATCGGCGTGCAACTCGACAAGGGCGCGCGCTTCACCGACTGGAGCCGGCGTCCGCTCGACAAGCGCCAGATCGATTACGCGATCGGCGACGTCACGCACCTCGCCAAGATTTTCCCGATGATGCTCGACAAGCTGATCAAGACCGGCCGCGGCCATTGGCTCGACGAGGAAATGGAAAAGCTCGCCGACCCCGCCAATTACAGCGTCGATCCCGACAAGGCGTGGCAGCGGATCAAGATACCGACGCGCAAGCTCGACGTGCTCGGCCGGTTGCAGGCGCTGGCAGCGTGGCGCGAGCGCGAGGCGCGCTCGAAGAATCTGCCGCGCGGCCGGATCGTCAAGGACGAGACGCTCGCCGACCTCGCGGCGCATCCGCCGAAGGATCAGGACGGGCTCGGCCGCGTCCGCGGCCTGTCGGCGACATGGCGCACCAACGACATCGGCGGCCGGCTGATGGACGCGATCGCAAATGCCAAGCCGATGTCGAAGGACGACCTGCCCGACCGCGCGCCGCGCGGCCCGGGGCTCGGCAAGGAAGGCACGCTGGTCGCCGACCTTTTGAAGCTGCTGCTCAAGATCCGGGCGCGCGAGCTCAATGTCGCGGCGCGCCTGATCGCGCGCAGCGACGATCTCGAGGCGCTCGCCGCGGGCGCACGCCAGGGCATCCAGATGATGGAGGGCTGGCGCTACGACGTCTTCGGCCACGCCGCACTCGACCTCGTCGAGGGACGGATGGGCTTTGCCGTCAAGAACGGCAAGCTGGTGATGAGCGAGATCGACGCGGCGGTGGCGGCGGAGGTTTAGACCTTACGTCCCCCCGCGAAGGCGGGGGCCGCTGGAGGTTTGCGCCTTTCACGCTGTTCCAGGCCGACGGCGGCCCCCGCCTTCGCGGGGGCGACGAGTGTTTATAACGGCACCGATTGGATTATAGCAGCACCAGCTCAGGCTTGGCATCAAGCGCCTGCGCGAGGACGCGCAGGCGGCGTTCGACCGACTCGCCCGCCAGATGATGCCAGCCCGCCGCGAGGCTCAGCCGCAGCCTGCCCTCGACGAGTGCGATTCCACTCGCCTTGAGCGGCGCCTCGACGCCGCCGGTCAGCCGCTGCGCGAGACGGATCGCGAGACCCCATTGTCGCGCGCGCGCCAGTCTTTCGGTAGAAACGAGCCTGCCCATCGCGGGAAATTCGGCGTCGGCGCCGCCGAAGCCCGCGTAAAGCGCGCGCGCGAGCAGGATGCGCCCCGGAATGTCGATGCTGCGCCAATTGCCGTGGAGGCCGATCTCGGTGCCGCGCTCGGCGCGGAAATCGGGGTTCGCCGACCAGGCGACGTCGCTGAGCAGGCTCGCCGCGAGGCGCACGCGGCTGTCAGCCGGCCCCTCGTCGGTGAAGAGCGGCGCGATCCACTCGGCGATCGCGCGGCCGTGCGGCGCGAAGCGCGCGAGGCGGCGGCCCTCGAACTCGGCGGCGACGATCAGCGGATCCTGCGCGCGCGTCTCGGCATCGAGCGCCTGATAGAGCAATCCTTCGCGCAGGCCCGAAGACGATACCGTCATTTCGGGAACATCGAGGATGTTGACGAGCGCCGCGAGCAGCGCCGCCGCGTCGGGCAAGGCCGCCGCGCGGTTCGACGCCATGCCGGGGATCGCGCGCATTTCCTCGAAGCTCAGCCTTTTGGTCGCGCGGATCAAGCGGCGGAGCGCGCTGCGCGGCAGCGTGTGCTGATCAAGGACCGCGAGCGGATCCTTGGTGAGTTCGAGGTCAAGGCGCGAGAGCGCGCGCCACGAGCCGCCGACGAGATAGAGCGGCAGACCGCTGAGTCCCTCGCCCGGCCAGCCGGCGGCGCGGAGCATTTTGCGGATCGCGCGCTCGAATGCCTGTTCGCCATCCTTGCGCAGCGCGGGCAGCCGGAGCACGCCGAGCGGAAAGGAGGCGCAGCGGCCGACCCGGCCGTCCGAAACCTCGGCCAGTTCGAGGCTGCCGCCGCCCAGGTCGACCGCGATGCCGCGCGCGTCGGGAATCGCCGAAAGCACGCCGTGCCCGGCCGCCTCGGCCTCTTCCTCGCCCGAGAGCAGCCGGATGTCGAGCCCGGCTTCGGCCGCCGCGGCGATGAAGTCGGGACCGTTCGCCGCGTCGCGGACGGCGGCGGTGGCGACGCACTGGACCGCCTTCACGTCCATATGCTTCGCGAGCAGCGCGTAGCGGCGGAGCGCGACGAGGCCGCGTGTCGCATCCTCGGCGGCGATGCGGCCGTCGATCGCGAGGCCGCGGCCGAGCCCGGCGGCGACCTTTTCGTTGAAGATCACCGCGGGGGCGCGGGCTGGCCCTTCATAAACGACGATGCGAACCGAGTTGGAGCCGATGTCGATGACGGCGGACCGGCTGACCTTTTGTCCGGAAGTGCGCAGGAAATTCAACCTCTTCTCAGTCTTCGCGCGTGTGGAAGGCCAGCGTCGGCACGTCCTGACGCTTGTGAAGCGCGGTGCCGCGGCCCGACAGCGACGGGTTGTTCATAAAATAATGATGCAGGTTGAAAGGCTTATCTCCGGGGGCCACGCGCACCGAGGTGCCGTCGGGCTGTAATATCCAGCTTTGTTCATTGTCGATGAGATTCGCGACGAGCACCTGATCGAGGATCTGGTCGTGGACGGTCGGATTTTCGATCGGGATCATATATTCGACGCGGCGGTCGAAGTTGCGCGGCATCCAGTCGGCGCTGCTGATATAGAGTCGGGCCGCGCGGTGCGGCAACGGCGCGCCGTTGGCGAAGGCCCAGACGCGGCTATGTTCGAGGAAGCGGCCGACGACCGATTTGACGCGGATCGTTTCGGAAAGCCCCGGCACCTCCGGACGCAGGCAGCAGATGCCGCGCACGATCAGTTCGATCGGCACGCCCGCGGCGCTCGCCTCGTAGAGCTTGTCGATGATGTCGGGATCGACGAGGCTGTTCATCTTGGCCCACACGCCCGACGGCCGCCCCGCCCGCGCCGCGGCGATTTCGGCGTCGATCAGCTCGCACAGATGCTGGCGCATGTTGAGCGGCGACATGGTGATGAGTTCGAGCCGCTCGGGCTCGACATAGCCGGTGATGTAGTTGAAAAGCTGCGCCGCGTCGCGGCCCGCGCGCGGATCGGCGGTGAAGAAGCTGAGGTCGGTATAGATGCGCGCGGTCACCGGGTGGTAATTGCCAGTGCCGAAGTGGCAATAGGTGCGATAGCCCTGCCCCTCGCGGCGCACGACCATCGAAATTTTGGCGTGCGTCTTCCACTCGATGAAGCCGTAGACGACCTGCACCCCGGCGCGTTCGAGTTGGTTCGCCCAGAGGAGATTCTGCTCCTCGTCGAAGCGCGCCTTGAGTTCGACGACGGCGGTGACCGACTTGCCCGCCTCGGCCGCCTCGATCAGCGCGCGGATGACCGGCGACTGGTTGCCCGCGCGGTAGAGCGTCTGCTTGATCGCGACGACGTCGGGATCGGCGGCGGCCTGCCGCAGGAAGGAGAGAACGACGTCGAAGCTTTCATAGGGATGGTGGACGACGATGTCCTTCGATCGGATCGCCGCGAAACAGTCGCCGCCATGTTCGCGGATGCGTTCGGGAAAGCGCGGCGAATAGGCCGGGAATTTGAGGTCGGGGCGGTCGACGTCGACCAGTGCGGAAAGGGCTGCGAGACCGATGAAGCCGCCGATCTTGGCGACGATCGCCTCATGCCCCTGAATATCGGCGCCGAGCACCTCGGCGATCTCCGCCGGCATGTCGGCTTCAAGCTCCATCAGGATCACGCGGCCGCGGCGGCGGCGGCGGATCGCGGTGCGGAACAGGCGCACGAGATCCTCGGCCTCTTCCTCGAGTTCGATGTCGCTGTCGCGGATGATGCGGAACACGCCCAATGAGCGGATCGCGAACCCCGGAAACAGGAGGTCGCCGAACAGTTCGATCAGATATTCGATCGGCACGAAGCCCGCCGTCCCACCCGGCACCGGCACGAAGCGCGGCAACGAAGCCGGGATCATCACCAGTTCGCGCACCGTCTCGCCGCTCGCCCGGCGCTGAAGGTCGAAGATGACGCCGAGGCCGCGGTTGGGGATGAAGGGAAAGGGGTGCGCCGGATCGAGCACCTGCGGGGTCAGGATCGGGAAAATCTGGTCGATGAAATATTGGCGCAGCGCCGCGCGGAGCGCCTCCTTGTCCGATCCCGCGCCGTGGACGACGATGCCCTGCTCGGCGAGCTGGCGATGGAGCAATTGCCATTCGCTCTGCTGCTGGTCGACGAGGCGGTGGACCTCGGCCTCGATCTCGGCGAGCTGCTGCCCCGGCGAGCGGCCGTCGGCCGAGGGGTCGTCGATTCCCTGAAGCTGCTGCCCCTTCAGCCCCGCGACGCGGACCATGAAAAATTCGTCGAGATTGCTGCCCGAGATCGAGAGGAAGCGGAGGCGTTCGAGCAGCGGATGCGCGGGATTGCGCGCTTCCTCCATCACCCGCCGGTTGAAGGCAAGCCACGAGAGTTCGCGGTTGAAGAAGCGTTCGGGACCGAAGGGAATTTGCGACGCGCCATCGGCGTCATTGTCTGCGCGTAAGGGGCCGCCGG
The DNA here is from genome assembly GCF_900078365.1 of uncultured Sphingopyxis sp. NCBI lineage: Bacteria > Pseudomonadati > Pseudomonadota > Alphaproteobacteria > Sphingomonadales > Sphingopyxidaceae > Sphingopyxis > uncultured Sphingopyxis sp. Next base: position 1,114,521 of record NZ_LT598653.1, on the reverse strand, counting down.
CTATCGACATGTCGCTTCATCCTGCCTTTCGAGCAAATCGGGATCGATCAGCCCCTGTGACAGTAATGTTTCACGCGTAAGACGAATGGTGATCCCGCCCTTTTTTTCGAGCGAGGCGGCGTCGAGCGCCGCGACGATGCGGTGGATCATCGCATAGCTGCGCTCCATCCGCGGCACGATATAGGCGGCGACGCCGGGCGCCAATGCCACGCCGCGCTGCGCGAACAGCGCCTCGATCAGGTCGCGCGCGAGGCAGTCGTCGGGCTCGCCGACCGCCAGCACCGGGACGGCGGCGAGGCGCGAGCGAAGATCGGGCAGCGCGACATCCCATTCGGCCGGGGGCGCGTCGGCGATGATCAGCAGCGGCGTGCCGCTCGCCTGCGCAGCGTTCCAGGCGTGGAAAATCTCTTCTTCGGCGACGCTGCCCGCCCCGTCGATGACGCGGCCGCCGGTATCGCGCGCAAAGAGACGGCCCATCAGGCTGCGCCCCGAACCGCGCGGCCCGGTAAGCACCGCGGTGCGGACGGGCCAGGTCGCGACGTGGCGCAGGTAGCGGACGGCGTCGGCGTTGCTGGTGCCGACGATCAGCGGGCCGTCGTTCGAGCCGCCCGCGCTCCAGTCGAGCGGTAGCGCGATCTGTCCCATCAGCGGCTGATCCTGAGCTGCCCGCCGCCTTCCTGCACGTTGAACCCGCGCGCCGCGAGCGCCGCGCGCAGCGCCGCGAGATCGCCGCGGAAGGTCACGCGCATCACCGAAGTGCCGCCGAGCGCGAGGCTGGTGGTCGAGGCCGACTGAACGCCCGCGACGCCGGCGACGGCGCGTTCGGTCGCGGTGACCGAATCGACGTCGGGCGAGCTGTACTGGACGGTGAAGCTCTGCACGCCCGGGGCGGGCGCGGTGGACACGCTGGCGTCGATCTCGCTGGGCAGCGCGCCGCCATCGGTCGCGACCTCTTCGGGCAGATCTTCCTTTTCGACCGGTTTTTCGAGCACCAGATAGGTGTCGGTCTTGAGGATGCCCGCGGTGAGCGCGTCGGTATAGATGCTGTCCATCCGCGCGACCGCCTTTTCCATCATGTCGGGCAAGGCGGCGGGGCTGGGCCCGGTCATCGTGAAGCTGGAGATAAGCTTGCTGTCGGGACCGAAGCGCGCGGTGAAAATGCCCTTGATCGGGCCGCCGGGGTAGGAATATTCGACCCGCGCGATCGGCATGAGCACGTCGGCGGCGCCATATTGGTCTAGGATCACTCGCCACCAGACGCGGCCGCGACGGCCGGTCTGCCCCGCGTTGAGCAGCAAGGTGTCGGCGCCGGTGCCCGCGGTGCGGACATAGTCGATCGCGCTCTGCCCCGTATTATATTCGGCCCAGGCGCGCTGCCAGGCGCTGCGCTGTTCGAACACCTGGGGGATGCCGTCGACCGAATAGACGGGGATCACGAGCAAGGGCGGCGAACGAAGCGTGCGGCCGCTGACGCCGAGAATCTGTCCGGCGCGGACACGGTCGAACTGGATGCCCAGCTTCGCGACATAGCGGCGCGGGCCGATCTGTTCTTCCTCGACGACGATCGCGGTGACGATGCCGTCGAGCACCGAATCGGTAAGCGCGGGGCCGTCACTGCCGTTCAGCCGCCGATAAAGCTGTGCCCAGCCCTTGCGCTGCGCCTCGCGCCAGCCCTTCGAGCGCGCGTCGTCGGCATTGTCGCCGGTGACATCGACGAGGATACCGCTGGCGAGGAAATCGCCGCTGCTGTTGATCGGGGTGATGCCGCGGTCGCCGCGGGTGATCTGCCCATCGACGATTCCCGCGAGCAGAATCGCGAAGAAAAGGCCGAAAAGCGCAGCCCATCGCCAGTCGCGGCCACGCAGCGCGTCGAAGGAAAAGCTTGGGACGAAGCGGGGGAAAGCGGCCGAAATCATATCTTCTCTATGCTTTGCCCAAAAGCGCGGGCCCCGACAAGGAAATCATGGCAATTCTCGGCTGGAACCGTTAGTCGCGCGTGCCATGGATTCCAAGCACAACCCACCCGCCTCCTACACTTATGCCGGTGCCGGCGTATCGATTGAGACCGGCAACGCGCTGGTCCGTGCCATTGCTCCGCTCGCTCGTGCGACGCGCCGTCCCGGCGCCGATGCCGACCTTGGCGGTTTCGGGGGATTCTTCGACCTGAAGGCGGCGGGGTTCAGCGACCCGCTGCTCGTCGCGGCGAACGACGGGGTCGGCACCAAGCTCAAGCTCGCGATCGAATCGGGCAAGCATGACGGAGTGGGCATCGACCTCGTCGCCATGTGCGCGAACGACCTGATCGTGCAGGGCGCCGAGCCGCTGTTCTTCCTCGACTATTATGCGACCGGAAAGCTCGACAACGATGTCGCGACCGAGGTCGTCGCGAGCATCGCCGAAGGGTGCAAGCAGGCCGGATGCGCGCTGATCGGGGGCGAGACCGCCGAGATGCCGGGCATGTATTCAGACGGCGACTATGACCTCGCGGGCTTCTGCGTCGGCGCGGTCGAGCGCGATCAGGTGCTGACCGCCGACAAGGTCGCGGCGGGAGACGTGATCCTCGGCCTCGCTTCGTCGGGCGTCCATTCGAACGGCTTTTCGCTCGTGCGCCGGCTCGCGGCGGACAAGGGATGGAAGCTCGATCGCCCTGCCCTGTTCGACCAGAATGTGCTGCTGATCGACGCGCTGATGGCGCCGACGCGCATCTATGTGAAGAGCCTGTTGCCGCTGGTGAAGACCGGCAGGATCCATGCGCTCGCGCATATCACCGGCGGCGGATTGCTCGAAAATATTCCGCGCGTGCTGCCGAAGACGCTCCACGCGCACATCGATGCCGACGCATGGGAGCAGCCGCGGCTGATGGCTTTCCTGCAGGCCCAGGGGAATATCGAGCCCGAAGAGATGGCGCGCACCTTCAACTGCGGGATCGGCATGGCCGTGGTTGTCGCCGAGAGCGATGTCGCCGAGGTGACGGCGGCGCTCGAAGCCGCGGGCGAGACGGTGTTCCGGATCGGTCATATCGCCGAGGGCGAAAAAGGCTGCACCGTGACGGGAAGCGCCGAGACGTGGAGCGCGATGGGCGCGTGGAGCGCAACGTACCACGGGTAAGTCCAAAACCGTTCGCCCTGAGCTTGTCGAAGGGCCGTTCTTCCTTTCAACTGAAGAAGAGACAAGAACAGTGCTTCGACAAGCTCAGCACGAACGGATTGAAGGGGTGGCGCTGTGACGAAAGCCAAAGTCGCGGTCCTGATCTCGGGCTCCGGCACCAATATGGCGGCGCTGCTCTACGCCGCGAAGGCCGAAAGCTGCCCCTATGAACTGGTGCTCGTCGCGAGCAACAATCCCGATGCGCCGGGGCTGAAGATCGCCGAGGCCGAGGGCGTCGCGACCTGGGCCTTGTCCCACAAGGGCATGAACCGCGACGCCTTCGACGCGCTGGTCGACGAACGGCTCCGCGAAGCCGGCGCCGAATATGTCGCGCTCGCGGGCTATATGCGGATTTTAAGCGACGATTTCGTCGCGCGTTGGGCAGGCAAGATGATCAACATCCATCCGAGCCTGCTACCGCTCTACAAGGGGCTCAACACCCACAGCCAGGCCATCGAGGCCGGCGACGTCTGGTGGGATCGCCGGTGAACAGGTCGGCCTGTCCGACACCGAGCGCGAGGCCATCGAGGCCGGCGACCAATTCGGCGGATGCAGCATCCATATCGTCACGCCCGGTGTCGACGAGGGGCCGGTGCTCGCGCAGACGCCGGTCGCGATCGTCCCTGGCGACACCGCCGAAAGCCTCGCGCGGCGCGTCCAGTTCGCCGAGCATCAGCTTTATCCCGCGACGCTCGCGGCTTTCGTGACGCGCGAGCGGTCGCCCGACTATCTGCGCGGCCGGGTGCGCGAGCTGGCGATGGCATTGCCCGAGGCAGACGAGGTGGTGTCGCACGGCATGCCCTGCTTCGGCATCGTGAAGGGCAAGAAATTCGCCTATTTCACCGAGGATCACCACGGCGACGGCAAGATCGCGCTGCTGGTGAAGATCAGCGGCGCCGACGAACAGGCGGCGCTGATCGAGATGGACGCCGACCGCTATTACCGCCCCGCTTATTTCGGCGACGGCTGGGTGGGCATCCGCCTCGACCTTGGCGACACCGATTGGGATGCGATCGGCGAATGGCTGCGCAAGAGCTGGCTCGCGGTCGCGCCGAAAAAGCTCGCGGGGTTGATGGCGGTGGCGGAGGATTTCTGACGAAAAAGGCCGCCGGATCGCTCCGGCGGCCTTTCCATAACCGTCGCCCCCGCGAAGGCGGGGGCCGCTATCAGGGTAGCGCTAGGCGGCTTGCGGCCCCCGCCTTCGCGGGGGCGACGCGTTTTTATCAGCCGACGATTTCTTCGGGCTTGAAGAAATAGGCGATCTCGATCGCAGCATTTTCGTCGCTGTCCGAACCGTGAACCGTGTTCGCCTCGATGCTTTCGGCGAGTTCCTTGCGGATCGTGCCGGGCGCGGCGTCCTTGGGGTTGGTCGCGCCCATGATGTCGCGGTTGCGCTGCATCGCATTCTCGCCTTCGAGCACCTGCACGACGACGGGGCCCGAGGTCATGAAGGTGACGAGTTCGCCGAAGAAGGGGCGTTCCTTGTGGACCGCGTAGAAGCCTTCGGCCTGTTCCTTGGTCATGTGGATGCGCTTCGACGCGACGACGCGGAGGCCGGCGTCCTCGAGCATCTTGGTGACGGCGCCGGTGAGGTTGCGACGCGTGGCGTCGGGCTTGATGATCGAAAAGGTGCGGGTGACCGCCATGGGAAAGCTCCTGCGATGTTATGGTTTGCGATGCGCGCGCCTCTAGCCGCGCTTTCGCCGCGCCGCAAGGAGAGAGCGCAGCGCGCGCCTATGCCCCGGTGCCGTAGGTTATCGCGCCTTCGACCATATCGCCGTTTTGGGTCGCGGTGACCTGGATCGAGGTCTCCGCATCGTCGGGCTTCTCGGCGCTGATGATAACCGTGTCTTCGGCCTTCATTTCGGATTTCACCTTGAGGCCCGCCGCCTCGATCTGACGCCGATAATGCGCGACGACATCCGCGGCTTTCCCCTTCACTTCGAAGCTCGCAAGGCCGCCCCGCCTGCCCTCCGACGACCCGGAGAAACCGCCCGTCATCTTCGACCCCGGAAAGGGCGTGAACCCAGCCGGCAGTTTCGCCTCGCCGCCGAACTGGACTTCGCCGTCGTCGGTCTTGATCGTCACCTTGCCGTTTTCGCCATCTTCGCTGCTGCTGATCTTGTAATCGGCCGTCTTGCCGGTTTCGGGGTCGGTATAGGTGCCGCTCGCGACCTCGGTTTCCGATTTCGAGCCGCAGCCGGCGAGAAGCAGGACCGTCGCCGCCAGCGCGGCGCAAACGGAAGATTGGGCACGGGTCGTCATTTCAAAAGCTCCTGTTGAATCAACATGCTGCCTCCTTGCGCGTGCGCCGCCGGGCTGTCGGTGACGCACGTCACAACCGTCTACGGCCCCTCGGACCAGCGGCCGTTTTCGTCCTGTTTCCAGAAGCGGTTGTCGACATCCTCGCGCGCCGCGAGCGTACGCCAGAGCGCGCGGGCGTCGTCGATGCGGCTGTTGTCGAAGAGGAGGAAGGTGCGCTCGAACTCCAGCGCCGCGTCGCGCCACTCGCCATCGGCGAGCGCGAGGTGGCTGGCGCGGTTCGGCGGCGACGGTTCCAGGGTGCCCGAGATCAGGACCGGCTCGATCGCTTCGTCGGGCGACCCCGCATGGCCGTGCGGCAGGAAGCTCGCGGGGTTCAGCGTCCACAGCGCCTCGTCGATCGCCTGGCGCTGCATCGCCGAGGCGGCGACCACCAGCAGGCGATCGCCATTGCCAAGAACGCGCGTCGCAAGCGCGGGGAGCACCCGTTCGACCGGGGCGCGGGTCAGCCGGTAGAAATCGACGCGCGGCATGGTCGGCTACGTCGCCCCCGCGCAGGCGGGGGCCGCTGCCGGCCTTGGCCCCTCATCACTGCGTAAACCGCCGGCGCCCCCCGCCTGCGCGGGGGCGACGAGGGTTTGCGGTGACCGAGGGAATGACATCAGCCCTCGTGGTTCGCCGCAATGTAGCGGTCGAGCAGGCGCACGCCGTAACCGGTCGCGCCCTTGGCATGGACCGCGCTATCCTTGTCGGCCCACGCCATGCCCGCGATGTCGAGATGCGCCCAGGCGACGCCGTCCTCGACATAGCGTTTGAGGAATTGCGCCGCGGTGATCGAACCGCCTTCGCGCGGGCCGATATTCTTCATGTCGGCGATGGGGCTGTCGATCAGCTTGTCATAGGCGGGCGACAGCGGGAAGCGCCACAGCTTGTTGTTCGACGCCTCGCCCGCCGCGAGCAGGCCGGCGGCGAGCGTCTCGTCGTTCGCGAACATGCCGGCATATTCATGGCCGAGCGAGATGACCATCGCGCCGGTCAGCGTCGCGAGATCGACGATCACCTTGGGATCATAGGCCTTTTGCGCCCAGCTGATCGCGTCGCAGAGGACGAGGCGGCCCTCGGCGTCGGTGTTGAGCACTTCGACCGTCTGCCCCGACATGGTGGTGACGATGTCGCCGGGGCGCATCGCATTGCCGTCGGGCATATTCTCGACGAGGCCGACGACGCCGACGACATTCGCCTTCGCCTTGCGCCCGGCGATCGCCTTGATCGCGCCGGCTACCGCGCCCGCGCCGCCCATGTCCCATTTCATCATGTCCATGCCCGCGCCGGGCTTGAGGCTGATGCCGCCGGTGTCGAAGGTCACCCCCTTGCCGATGAAGACGACGGGTGCGTCACCCGGATTGCCACCGTTCCAGCGCATCGCGAGCAGCCGCGGCGGACGCGTCGAGCCCTGTGCGACGCCGAGCAGCGCGCCCATGCCGAGCGCCTTCATCTGGCGTTCGTCGAGGATTTCGAGTTCGACGCCAAGGTCGGCGAGATGCTGGCAGCGTTCGACGAAGCTTTCGGGATAGAGGATGTTCGGCGGCTCGGCGACGAGCGTCTGGGTCAGCGCGACGCCCTCGGCGATCGCTTCATTTGTCGCCCAGCGGTCCGAAAGGTCGCCGTGCGGCGAGGCGATCGTCACCGTCGCAAGACTCGGCTTCGCCTTGTCGGCGAGGCGGGTGCGATAGGTGTCGAGGCGCCAGTTGCGCAGGCGCGCGCCCATCGCGAAGGCGAGAACATCGTCGGCGTCGCTCTGCCCCGCGCTCGCGAAATCGACATGGACTTGCGTGACGCCGCTTGTCTGGAGCTTTGCCGTCAGCGCCGCGCCGCCGCGTTCGAGGTCATGCTCCGAACCTTCGCCGATGCCGACGAGCAACAGGCGCTTCGCCTGTTCGCCGTCGATCGCCGCGGTCTCCGCGATCGCGCCCGCCGCACCGTCGAAGCGCGCCTGCGCCGCGGCGGCGCCGAGCAGTGCCCCGAGCGCACCCGCCTCGCCCTTGCGGACCGGAAATGCGACGACGTCGGCAGACGCATCGATTTGCGCGACAAACTGAATGTCCATGCCTTAACTTTCTTATGCGATGATTGATTGGAACGTGGCGGACCGATAGGGGTTTCGCCTGCGAGTTGCAAAAACAAAGCGGCCGGTCCAAGCCGGCGACTGTCTATAGGGTTCGGGACAAAGGGATTAAATGAGCTGGTCTTTGTTCCATCGGACAGCCCGTGCGCGGCCGTTCTGGCTGGCGACGGCGAGCGGCTTCGCCTTGGCTGCCAGCCCGGTGCTGGCCCAGAACGAGGCGAATCCGGCCCAGCCCGCGGAGGAAGTCGCGGGCGAGCCCGATTTGCAGACCCCCGACGTCGCACCGACCCTGTCGGATGCCCCCGACACAACGGACGAGCAGCAGATCGGCTTTGCGGCCGACAACCTCAATTACGACGGCGATACCGAGGTCGTCGTCGCCGAAGGCAATGTCCAGATGAACCGCGATGCGATCGAGATGCGCGCGGACAAGGTGACGTGGAACCGGCAGACGGGACAGGTGTTCGCCGAAGGCAATGTCATGATCAGGAACCCCGAAGGCGACATCGCCTATGGGGACAGGATCGAACTGACCGACAGCTTGCGCGACGGCGTCGTCGAAAATCTGCTCGTCGTGCTCGACAATGGATCGCGGCTCGCCGCGGTCCGCGGCACGCGCTTCGACAACGGCAATATCGAGCTGGAGAATGCCGCCTACACCCCCTGCCCGGTCGAGGACGACGCGGGCTGTCCGAAGAACCCGAGTTGGCAGATTCGCGCGGTCAAGGTGATGTACGACCGGGCGAAGAACAAGGTCCGCTACAAGGGCGCGCGCGTCGAGATTTTCGGCCTGCCGCTGATCCCGCTGCCCGGGCTCAGCCACACGATCAACAATGAGGCGAGCAGCGGCATATTGGTGCCCGAAATCCGGCTTGACCGCAGCAACGGCTTCGAGATCGCGGTCCCCTATTACCTCCGCATCGCGCCCGATCGCGACATGACGATCACCCCGCATCTCTACACCGATGCGGCGCCGATGATCGAAGGCGAGTTCCGCGCGCTGACCGACATCGGATCGTTCCGCATCAACGGCTATGCGACCTATGGCTCGCTCGTCCCGCTGGTCGGTGAGGACCCCGATACGCAGAAGCGCTTTCGCGGCTACCTCGAAAGCGCGGGCAAGTTCCAGTTCGACCCGCACTGGAGCCTCACCTATTCGGGACGCATCGCGACCGACCGCACTTTCATGCGCCGCTACGACATCAGCCGCGACGACCGGCTGCGCTCGACCTTCGAGCTCGAGCGGATCGGCGGCAGCTCCTATCTCTCGATCGCCGGCTGGGCGACGCAGACGCTGCGCGTCAACGATATTCAAGGCCAGCAGCCGATCGCGCTGCCGATCATCGATTACCGCCAGCGGCTCGACGACCCGATCTTCGGCGGGCAGTTCGAGTTGCAGCTCAACACGCTCGCGATCGGCCGCACCGCGGGGCAGGACACGCAGCGCGCCTTTGCCGGGGCGCAATGGAATCTGCGCGGGCTGACGGGGCTTGGGCAGGAAGTAACCCTGACGGCGCTGGTGCGCGGCGACGTCTATCACAGCGACGAGAATCTGCTGACCGCGATCCCCGGCTATCGCGGCAAATCGGGCTGGCAGGCGCGCGCGATCGCGGCGGTCGCCGCCGACATGCGCTGGCCCTTCATCGGCGAATTCGCCGGCGGAACGCAGACGCTGACCCCGCGCGTCCAGGTCGTCGCCACGCCGCCGATCAAGAATCTCGACATTCCGAACGAGGATTCGCGCGCCTTCGATCTCGAGGACAGCAATCTCTTCGCGATCAACCGCTTCAACGGTCACGACCGGTTCGAGGACGGCGCGCGCATCACCTATGGCCTCGAATGGAATTACAGCCGCCCGGGATTCAACATCAACAGCATCGTCGGGCAAAGCTATCGCCTGACCGACAAACCCAGCCTGTTCCCCGACGGCACCGGCCTGACCGACCGCACGTCGGACATCGTCGGACGGACGACGATCGCGTACAGGGATTTCCTGCGCCTCACCCACCGCTACCGGCTCGACAAGGATAATCTCGCGATCCGGCGCAACGAATTCGACGCGACGATCGGCAGCCGCTCGACCTATGCCGTGGTCGGCTATTCGCGGCTCAACCGCGACATATTGCTGCTCGGCGAGGATTTGCAGGACCGCGAGGAAGTGCGCGCCGGCGGCCGCGTCGCCTTCGCGAAACACTGGTCGCTGTTCGGCTCGGCGATCGTCGATCTGACCAAGCAGAGCGACGACCCGCTGAGCGAGGCCGACGGATTCGAGCCGATCCGCCACCGGCTCGGCCTCGCCTATGACGACGAATGCCTGTCGATCGCGCTGACCTGGCGGCGCGACTATGCCGACACCGGGGACGCACGCCGCGGCAACAGCTTCTCGTTCCGCATCGCTTTCCGGAATCTGGGGTTCTGAGGGCGGACTTCGGCCGGTAGTTGCCATTTGATCCTCCCTGTCGCGCAGCGATGGGGAGGTGGCAGCGCGAAGCGCTGACGGAGGGGCTAATAACGCGACGTCGCGGCCCCTCCACACTCGCTGCGCGAGCGGTCCCCCTCCCCATGGCTTCGCCACAGGGAGGATCTTTACGTCAGCTCCCCATCCCAAAGCGGACAGCCCTCGCTCAGCCTAGGTTCAGCGTCCGCGGCGTATCTGCAGGCATCAAATGGCTCCGATGGCGGATTGCGCTGGACCATCGGGCGTATCCGCTGATACGGAGCGTCCGGACTTTCTCGAATAGGGTAAAGATGACCAAATTTTCGACCATGACCGGCCTGATCGCCTTGGCCGCCGTCGGCGCGGCGCCCGTGCTGGCGCAGACCGTGCCCGACAGCGAAGTGCCGACGACCAGCCTCAACATTCCCGGCAATGTGCAGCTTTACGGCGACGCCAAGCCGAACGTCTATCGCCCCTCGGCGACGGTGAACGGCGAGATCATCACCGCGACCGACATCGAACAGCGCATGGCGCTGATCCGCATCGCGAACAACAATATCGAGCTGCCGCCCGAGGAGATCGAGCGACTGCGCAACCAGGTGTTCAGCAACCTGATCGACGAGAAATTGCAGATCCAGGAAGCCAAGGCGGCCGAGATCGCGATCGACGAAAATGTCGTCAACGACCAGTTCGCCCGGCTCGCGACGCGCTTCAAGCAGACACCCGAGCAATTTTCGGAATATCTGGCATCGAAGGGCTCGTCGGCCGCGGCGGTTAAGCAGCAGATTCGCGGCGAATTCGCGTGGGATCGGCTGTTGTCGCGCAATATCCAGTCGACGACCAACGTTTCGACCGAAGAGGTCGACCTGATCGTCAAGCAGTTGGAAGCGGCCAAGGGCCAGGATGAATTCCACCTTGGCGAAATCTATCTGTCGGCGACCCCCGAAAATATGGCCGCGGTCACCGAAAACGCGCAGAAGATCATCCAGGCCCTGCAGGCCGGTGGCAGCTTCGCCGCCTATGCGCGCCAGTTCTCCGAAGCGTCGACCGCGGTCGTTGGCGGCGATCTCGGCTGGGTGAAAGCGGCGCAGCTGCCCGCATCGATGGGTGAGGCCGCGACGCAGATGCAGCCCGGCCAGCTCGTCGGGCCGGTCTCGGTGCCCGGCGGCCTTTCGATCATGCTGCTGATCGACCGGCGCCAGGTGCTGACCGCCGACCCGCGCGACGCGGTGCTCAGCCTGAAGCAGATCTCGCTCGATTTCCCGGCCGGGACGACGCAGGAAAAGGCGTCCGAGCTCGCCAGCAAGTTCGCCGAAGCGACGGGCGCCATCGCCGGCTGCGGCGCCGCCGACGCGGTGGCGCAGCAATTGGGCGCGAGCGTCGTATCACGCGACAATATCGAAATGCGCGCCTTGCCCGCACCGCTCCAGGCGACGCTCGTCAACTTGCAGGTCGGCCAGACGACGCAGCCCTTCGGCGCCGCGAACGAAGGCGTCAGCGTCCTTGTCCTTTGCGGCCGCGACATGCCGCAGACGGCGACGGCGCCGAACCTCGAGCAGATCGAGCAGAAGCTGCTGGAGGAAAAGGTCAACAAGCGGGCCCAGCGCTATCTGCGCGACCTGCGCCGGGATGCCGTGATCGAATATAGCTGATGTCCGAGTTGAATATCAGGCGCCCGATCGCGGTCACCATGGGTGACCCGGCCGGCGTCGGCCCCGAAGTCACGGCGCGCGCATGGGCCGCGCGCACCGAAAACCGCCTGCCTCCCTTTGTCGCGATCGGCGACATCGCCGCGATCGAAGCCGTATGGGACGGGCCCGTGGCGCGCGTCGGCGACATGGACGAGGTCGTGCGCACCTTTGGCGAGGCGCTGCCCGTCTGGCATCTCGAGGACAGCGGCCCGCTGACCCCCGGATCCCCGACGCCGGCCGGCGCGACCTGCGCGCTCCACACGCTCGAAACGGGCATCGGGCTGACGCGGACCCAGGCAAGCTCGGCGCTCGTCACCGGATCGGTGTCGAAACATGCGCTCCACGGCATCGGCTATACGCATCCCGGACAGACCGAATTCATCGCCGAACGCTGCGGCGTGACCGCGACCAATGCGGTGATGATGCTGGCCGGGCCGGCCTTGCGCGTCGTGCCGCTGACCGTGCATATCCCGCTCGCCGAAGTGCCCGAGCGGCTGACGGTCGAGTTGATCGTCGCCAAGGCGCGGATCGTCGCGCGCGGGCTGCGCCGCGATTTCGGCATCGACGCGCCGCGCATCGCGCTCGCGGGGCTCAATCCGCACGCGGGCGAGAGCGGCCAGCTCGGCGGCGAGGAGGAGCGGATCATGAAGCCCGCGATCGCGCAGCTGGCCGAGGACGGGATCGCCGTCGATGGCCCGCTCGCCGCCGACGCGCTCTTCGCTCCCGGCATCCGCGACCAATATGACGCGCTGCTCTGCGGCTATCACGATCAGGCGCTGGCGCCGTTCAAGGCCTTGCATTTCCACGACGGGGTCAATCTGACGCTCGGGCTGCCGATCATCCGCACCTCGCCCGACCATGGCACCGCGTTCAACATCGCGGGCACCGGCCGCGCCGATCCCGGGCCGACGATCGCCGCGATCGCGATGGCCGCGCGGATGGCGACGGCGCGCGAGCGCGGCTGCGCGTCCGCAAAGTGACGGTCCAGCCGCGCACGCCGCTGCCGCCGCTGCGCGAGACGGTGCGTGTCCACGGCCTGTCGGCGAGCAAGGCGCTGGGGCAGAATTTCCTGTTCGACGAGCAATTGCTCGACCGGATCGCGGCGCTTCCGGGCGATTTGGGCGGCGCGACGGTGTTCGAGGTCGGGCCCGGCCCCGGCGGGCTGACGCGCGCGCTGCTGCGCGCGGGAGCGAAGGTGATCGCGGTCGAGCGCGACGACCGCTGCCTGCCGTTGCTCGCCGAGCTGGGCGACGCCTTTCCGGGGCAGCTGACGGTGATCGCCGACGACGCGATGGCGGTCGACGTCGATGCGCTGACCGGCGGGGCGCCCTATCATATCGTCGCCAACCTGCCCTATAATGTCGGCACCGCGCTGTTCACCCGCTGGCTCGAGCCCGCGGCGTGGCCGCCGCGCTGGTTGTCGCTGACCCTGATGTTCCAGCTCGAGGTCGCCGAGCGCATCGTCGCACCGGTGGGGACGAACGCCTATGGCCGGCTCGCCGTGCTCGCGCAGTGGCGCTCGAACGCCAGGATCGCGATGAAGGTGCATCGGTCGGCCTTCACCCCGCCTCCCAAGGTGATGTCGGCGATCGTCCATGTGACGCCGGGCGATCAGCCCGCGGGTGTCGAGCCGAAAATCCTGTCGAAGCTCACCGAAAAAGGCTTCGGCCAGCGGCGCAAGATGCTGCGCCAGAGCCTGAAGGGGATCGAGGGCGCGGTCGCGGCGGCGGAGGCGCTGGGCATCGACCCGACGCGGCGGGCGGAAACGGTGAGCGTCGATGAATGGGTCGCGCTGGCACGCGCGCTCGGCGCGTAGATCGAGGGTTGGCTTCAAACACCACCCGTCATCCCGGCGCAGGCCGGGATCTCGACCTCGCCTTGTGATGCACCGGCGAGATCCCGGCCTGCGCCGGGATGACGATTCGGATGGGAAGGTTCAAACTCCAAACGTTGCCCCCGCGAAGGCGGGGACCGCTGGCAGCCTTGCGCCACATCCATAGTGACCCCGCCTTCGCGGGGACGACGTTTCTTAATTCTGCCCCGTGGCCGGCTTGACCGTCGCGACGACCGGCGTCGGCACGAGTGCCTCGGCGGCGACGACGCGTTTCGATGCACTCGATGCGATCGTTTTTTCGAGCGCGGCGACCTGCGGGCATTTAGCGCCGCAGACGCGCTCGGCCTCGGCGAGCTTTTCGCGCGCCAGTTCGAGCGCACCCTTGTCGGCGAGCGCCTCGCCCTGCCCGGTCAGCGCGACGATGTCCTTGGGTTCGAGGATCAGCGCCTCGCGATAGAGGCCGATCGCCTTGCCCGGCAGCCCCTGCGCACGCGCGACCTGCGCCAGCGCGATGATCGCCGAACGGTTGCGCGGATCGGCGGCGAGCGCCGATTCATAGAAGTCGATCGCCTGATCGAGATCGCCAGCCTCCTGCGCCTTTTGCCCTTCCTGCTGAAGCGCGATCGAGCGGGGGAAGATGTCGTTGTCGGCGCGCTGGGCATCGGAGGCGGTGGGCAGGCTGGCGAGGATCAATCCCGCCGAAAGAGCCAGAAAACCGACGCGCATCGCATTCTCCCATCGCTTCATTGCAGGGGATGCTAACATGGCGCGGTCAGCCGTGCGAGAAAAAATCCGTCGCAGCCGTCATGCGCCGGAGTCAGCAGGAAACCTGGGCCCGCGGCGCGGCCGATGCCCTCGGGAAGATAGCCCGCGTCGGCCGTCCAGCCCGAATGCCGGTTCAGAAAATCATCCACCTGTGCCCGCCCCTCGCGCATGATGATCGAGCAGACAGCATAGAGAAGTTTGCCGCCCGGCGCCACCAGATCGGCGGCTATGTCCAACAGCTTCGCCTGATCGGCGAGATGGCGGTCGAGTCGCGCGGGGGTGAGCCGCCAGCGCAGTTCGGGGCTGCGGCGCCAGGTGCCGCTGCCCGAGCAGGGCGCATCGACGAAGACCCGCGCCGCCCTGCCCCGGCAGTCGGCGAGCATGTCCGCCTCCTGCCCCGGGTTGAGAAGCCGCATTTCGATGCGCGTCGCTCCGGCGCGTTCGGCGCGCGGGGCGAGCTGCTGGAGGCGCGCGCGGTTGGTGTCGGCGGCGAGGATGTCGGCGTCGTTTCCGGTCAGCGAGGCGATGGCGAGCGTCTTGCCGCCGCCGCCCGCGCAGAGATCGACGATGGCCCGCCCCGGCGCCGCGTCCAAAGCGGCGGAGGCATATTGGCTCGCGGCGTCCTGCACCTCGAAGCGGCCTTCGGTGTAGGCGGCGTGCTGGGTCGCGGCGGTTTCGGGCGGTAGGCGCCAGCCGTCGGGCGCGCCGGGGATCGCCTCGCCCTCCGGAAAGAGCGTAGCGAGATCGCCGCCTTCCGCCCTGATCCGGTTGGCGCGGAGGTCGAGCGGCGCGCGCGTCAGCATCGCGTCATGCTCGTCTTCGCCGACGAGCGGGTCGAAGAGGTCAATCAGCGCCTCTGCGGCGAGCCCGGTTTCGGCGCGCCGTTCGTCGGCGGCGATCGGCGCGGGACCGTAAGGCGAGCCATCGAAAAGCGCGGCAAGTTCGGGCTGCGCGTCGGCGAGCGCGAGCATCGCCGCGCGGCCCGAGGCGGGCGCCGAGCGCACGGCGCGGATCGCGTCATAGACATGGGCGCGGATCGCGCGGCGGTCCTTCGACCCCGCATAGCGGCGCGCGCGCATCGCCTCGGCGAAGATCGCATCGGCGGGTGCCCCACCCTCTCGCGCCGCGACGGCAATGGCGTCCAGGATCTCGATGGCGGTTTGAAGGCGGGCGGCCGGGGTCATGCTATAAAGCCCCTCCCGCAGGCGGGAGGGGATAAGGAGTGGACGGCCGCATCGCCGACCTCAACCCGCCGGGTAATTCGGCGCCTCGCGGGTGATCGCGACGTCGTGGACATGGCTTTCGCGCAGGCCCGCATTGGTGATGCGCACGAATTTGGCGCGCTCGCGGAAATCCTTGAGGGTGCGGCTGCCGGTATAGCCCATCGCCGCCTTCACGCCGCCGACCATCTGGTGGATGACGTCCTTCGCAGGGCCCTTGAACGGCACCTGCCCCTCGATGCCTTCGGGAACCAGCTTCATCTGGTCCTTGATATCCTGCTGGAAATAGCGGTCGGCCGAGCCGCGCGCCATCGCGCCGACACTACCCATGCCGCGATAGCTTTTGTAGGTGCGCCCCTGATAGAGGAAGGTTTCGCCCGGCGCCTCGGCGGTGCCCGCGAGCATCGATCCGACCATCACGCTCGACGCGCCCGCCGCGAGCGCCTTGGCGACATCGCCCGAGGTGCGCAGGCCCCCGTCAGCGATCACCGGCACGCCGAGTTTCGACGCGGCTTCGACGCTGTCGAGGATCGCGGTGAGCTGCGGCACGCCGACACCCGCGACGATACGCGTGGTGCAGATCGAGCCCGGCCCGATGCCGACCTTCACCCCGTCGGCGCCCGCATCGATCAGCGCCCTGGTCGCGTCGCCGGTCGCGACATTGCCCGCGAGCACCTGCACCCGGTTCGACAATTTCTTGATCCGTGCGACGGTCTCGCCGACGCCCTTGCTGTGGCCGTGCGCGGTATCGACGACGATCAGGTCGCATTCGGCCTCGAGCAGCGCCTCGGCACGCTCGACGCCGCTATCGCCGGTGTTCGTCGCCGCAGCGACGCGCAGGCGGCCGTTCCCGTCCTTGGTCGCGTCGGGGAAATTGACCGCCTTTTCCATATCCTTGACGGTGATCAGGCCGATGCAGTGATAATCGTCGTCGACGACGAGCAGCTTTTCGATGCGGCGCTGGTGGAGCAATTTGCGCGCCTCGTCCTGCCCGACTCCGGCACGGACGGTCGCGAGATTTTCGGCGGTCATCAGCTCGCGCACCGGCTGCCCCGGATTGTCGGCGAAGCGCACGTCGCGATGGGTCAGGATGCCGACGAGCTTGCCGCCGGTTTCGACCACCGGAATGCCCGAGATCCGGTGCTGGTCCATCAAGGCGGTCGCGTAGGAAAGCGGCGCGTCGGGGGTGATGGTGATCGGGTTGACGATCATGCCGCTTTCGAAGCGCTTGACCTGCCGCACCGCCGCCGCCTGTTCTTCGACGGTCAGATTGCGGTGAAGCACGCCGATGCCGCCGATCTGCGCCATCAATATCGCCATGTCGGCCTCGGTCACCGTGTCCATCGCCGACGACAGGACCGGGATGTTGAGGCTGATCTCGCTGGTCAGCTGGGTCGAGAGATTGGCATCCGAAGGCAGGATGTCCGACGCCCCTGGCACCAGCAGCACATCGTCGAAGGTCAGGCCGGTGATGATTTCCATGGGGTGCCACTTTCTGCTGCGGGCGGCGCCTGCCCCCAAGCTTTCGGGGCGGCACACGCGAATCATTTGGTGGCGGCCCATGTAACCAGTCGCGCCCGCGCGCGCCAGTGGGGGACGAACGATTATTTCACGTGATTCGGGAGGGCCGCCGGAGCGCCGCGGAGACGCGCGTCATCGCCACCGATGTAACCGGTTGCATTGCTTCCGAGGCCCCGTTAGACCCGCCGCATAACATAGTAGCGGCGAAGAGGATATTGCGAATGAACCTGCCCAGCCAGGCGACCGCCAGCACCGGCGGCCGGTCGAATGCCATGGCGGCCTTTGCCGCGGTGACCGTGCTGTTCTTCGCCTGGGGCTTCATCACCTCGCTGATCGACCCGCTGGTCGCTGCGGTGAAGGGCATCTTCACGCTGAGCGATACGATGGCCCAGCTTCCCGCCTTTGCCTTCTTCGCCGCCTATGGCCTGATGTCTTTTCCGGCCGCTAAGTTCATTGCACGCTTCAACTCGGTGCCGTCTATTCTTGGGGCGCTGGCGACGATGGTCGGCGGCTGCCTCGTGATGCTGCTGGCGGCGAACCTCGCGGTTTATATCCTTGTCCTCGTCGGCCTCTTCATCCTCGCAAGCGGCATTACCGTGCTTCAGGTTGCGGCGAATCCGCTCGCGGCCGCGCTCGGCAATCCGAAATGGAGCCATTTCCGGCTAACGCTCAGTCAGACGTTCAACAGCTTCGGCACCTTTCTTGGGCCGCTGATCGGCGCACACCTGTTTCTGGAAGGCGTCGAGGTCAAGGACGGCGGAGCATTGACCGACGCGGTCCGCGCACAGGCGCTGGCGGGAATCGATTCGGCCTATTTCTGGCTCTGCGGCTTGATCGCGGCGCTGTTTCTTTTCTTCTGGATCAGCCGCCGCATTGTCGATGCAGCCGTGCCCCCCGCGCCGCTCGGAGCGCCGGTCGGCATGGGCGAGTTGATCCGCGAGGCGCTGGCATCGCGCTGGGCACGGATCGGGGCTATCGCGATCTTTCTTTATGTCGGCGCGGAGGTCGCGATCGGCACCCAAATGGCGCTGTTCCTGAACAGCGACGCGATCTGGGGGCAGTCCGACGCCGCCTTCGGCGTCCCGCTGCTTGGTTTCACCATGGGCAGCGACGGCGTCGCCGGCGTATCGTTACAGGAGGCGGGCAAGGCAGTCGCCTTCTATTGGGGCGGCGCGATGGTCGGCCGCGCGATCGGATCGGTGCTGCTTGCCCTCGCACCGGCGGCACGCTTGCTCGCCATCTTCACCGCCATCGCCTGCCTGATGTGCCTCTATGTCGTGTTCGTCGGCGGCGTGAATGCCGGTTTCGTCGCGCTCGCCATCGGCCTGTTCAATTCCATCATGTTTCCGGTGATATTCACGCTGACGCTCGAGCGATCGGAGGCACGCGCAGAGGCGACGTCGGGGCTGCTATGCACGGCGATCATCGGCGGTGCGATCGTCCCGGTCATCGTCGGCGCCTTGTCGGGCGCAATGGGCTACGCTGCTGCGCTGATCCTGCCAGCCGCCTGCTATGCGGTGCTGTGCCTCTTCGCGATGGCTGCGGCGCGCGCGCCCGCGCGGCGGGCGGGCGCGGGCGTGACGGTCCACTGAGGCCTTCGGGACGCGGAGGATCATGGCCGGTTTATTGATCGAGCGCGCGCGCAAGAACTTCGGCGCCACCGAAGTGCTGAAAGGTATTTCAATCGAGGTCGCCGACGGCGAATTCACCGTCATCGTCGGCCCGTCGGGGTGCGGCAAGTCGACGCTGCTGCGTGCCGTGGCCGGGCTCGAGGAACTGACGGACGGCCGCGTCGTCATCGGCGACCGCGACGTCACCGGCCTCGCGCCGTCGCAGCGCGGGATCGCGATGGTCTTCCAATCCTATGCGCTCTACCCCCATCTCAGCGTCTATGAGAATATGGCGTTCGGGCTGCGCATCGCGAAGGCCGGCAAAGCGGCGACCGATGCCGCGGTGCGCCGCGCGGCGGCGATATTGAACATCGAGGCGCTGCTCGATCGCAAGCCCGCGGCCTTGTCGGGCGGGCAGCGGCAGCGCGTCGCGATCGGCCGCGCGATCGTCCGCCAACCGCAGATTTTCCTGTTCGACGAGCCGCTGTCGAACCTCGATGCCGATCTGCGCGTGCGGATGCGTTATGAATTTGCCGAGCTCCACCGCCAACTCGGCACGACGACGCTCTATGTGACGCACGATCAGGTCGAGGCGATGACGCTCGCCGACCGGATCATCGTGATGCGCGACGGGAGGATCGAACAGGTCGGCACCCCGCGCGACCTCTATGCGCGGCCGGCCAATATTTTCGTCGCGCAGTTTCTCGGCACCCCGCGGATGAACATCCTGCCCGCGACGGTGGTCGAAAACGGGCGCGCGGCGCTGGCGGGCGGGCGCAGCATCGCCCTGCCCCGGCTCAGCGCGCCGCCACCGGCCGGAACGCCGCTATCGATCGGAATCCGGCCCGAGGACATCGCGGTCGGCGACGCGCCGGACGCGCTGCCTTTCATCATCCGTTTTATCGAGCGGCTGGGTGGGCTGGCGACACTGCATCTCGGCGGGCGCGACGGTGACGCGCCCATCGCGTGCCAGTTGCGCGACGACGGGAGCTTCGATGAAGGCGACACGGTCGCCCTGTCCTTCGCGCCCGCACATCTGCACCTGTTCGGCGCCGACGGCAATGCGCTGGAGACCGCGGGCGAATGACCTTGCATTTCGCCATTGTAACCGGTTACGCTGTCGCCGTTTCCGCGCCCGGTGAGAGAGGAACGGAGTCGCGAAGGCGGCCCGTCGCCATATGAGGGAAAGGGGGCCCGCGACATGGCAACATTGAGGGACGTCGCCCGCGAAGCGGGGGTTTCGGTGGCGACGGCGTCGCGCGCGATCAACGGGCTCGGCAACGTCACCGCACCGACCCGCGCCGCGGTGATGGCGGCGGTCAAGAAGCTGAACTTCGTGCCGCACAGCGGCGCGCGCAGCCTGACGCGGCGCAGGACCGATACCGTCGGGGTCATCCTGCCCGACCTGTTCGGCGAATTCTTCTCCGAAATCATTCGCGGCATCGACCTGGTCGCGCATGAATCGGGGATGCACCTGCTGCTCGGCAACATGCACGGCAGCACGCACGAGACCGCCGCGGCGATCGCCGCGATGCGCGGCCGCGTCGACGGGCTGCTCGTCATGCCGCCCGATCTGAAGCCCGAACTGCTGGCGGACTATCTCGACCCAGCGCTTCCCACGGTGCTACTCAACTATGATGCGGGCCCGCTCGACCTGCCCTTCGTGGCAGTCGACAATTATCGCGGCGCCTATGCGATGACCGAGGCGCTGCTGGCGCGCGGCGCGCGGCAGGTGATCCATATCGCGGGGCCCAAGCACAACCGCGACGCGCGCGACCGCCAGCGCGGCTTCGCCGACGCAATGGCAAAGATCGCCAAGGAGCGCAGCCCGGTGATCCTGCCCGGCGATTTTTCGGAGGAAAGCGGCGAGAAGGCGGCGCGGCTGCTCGTCGAGGGCCAGCTCCCCGCCGACGCGGTCTTCGCCGCGAACGACCAGATGGCGGTCGGGCTGATCGCCGAACTGGCGCGCGTCGGCGTGTCGGTGCCCGGCGACGTGATGGTCGCGGGCTTCGACGATATTCCGCTCGCACGTCATTTGAGCCCCGGCCTGACGACGATGCAGGTCAATATCGACCGGCTGGGATCGACGGGCATGATGCTGCTGCTTCGCCTGCTGCGCGGCGACGCGCTGGGCGCAGCGAGCGCGACGATCCTGACCCCGAACCTCATCGCGCGCGGCACGACGGCGGGCGCGGCGCGAACGAGCGCCGCAGCGGGAGCCTCTGCGCCGTGAGCTGCCCAGCGCGCCTTTGCCGATGCAGCTGACGCGCCGCCATATGGCCGGCGCGCTCGCCACGCTGCCCCTCGCTCCGCTGCTCGGCGGCTGCGATGCGCGCGGGCGCGATACGCTGACGATCTGGGCTATGGGCAATGAAGCGGCGAGTCTTCCCGCGCTGCTCAAGGGCATTACCTGGCCCGCCGAAGCGCCGCCGATCGCGGTCCAGCCGCTGCCGTGGACCGCGGCGCACGAGAAATTGCTCACGGGCTTTGCCGGCGGATCGCTGCCCAGCGTCGGGCAGGTCGGCAACAGTTGGATCGCCGAACTGGCCGCGATCGGAGCGATCGTGCCGGTGCCCGGACGTGCGATGCGGTTGCTGAGCGACCAGTTCGGCGCGGTGATCGATACCAACCGCATCGCGGGCAAGACGTGGGGCGTCCCCTGGTATGTCGACACGCGGCTGCAATTTTATCGCAAGGATCTGTTCGCGCGCGCGGGCTACGCCGCGCCGCCGTCCGACTGGACGGGGTGGAAAGCCGCGCTCCACAAGGTGAAAGGCCAAGCGGGCGACGGCAATTATGCGCTGCTCTATCCGCTCAACGAATATGAGCAGCTGACGACGCTCGCGCTGTCGGCGGGGGCGCGGATGCTGCGCGACGAAGGCGGACGCGGCGCCTTTTCGGACCCCGAGTTCAAGGCGGCGCTCGCTTTCTATAAATCGCTGTTCGACGAGGGGCTCGCGCCGCGGATCTCGATGGCGCAGATTTCCAACGTCTGGACCGAATTCGGACGCGGCTATTTCAGCCTGTTCCTGTCGGGGCCGTGGACGATAGGCGACATGCGGAGCCGCCTCGGGCCCGAACGGCAGGACGTCTGGGGCACCGCGGCGAACCCCGGCCCCGAAGGCACCGGATCGGCGGCGCCGGGCGGGTCAAGCCTCGTCGTCTTCGCGGGGAGCGAGCATGGCAGGGCGGCGTGGGATCTGGTGGCGCGCCTGACGACCTCTGGCGCGCAGCTCGCGCTCCACGAGGCGACGGGCGACCTGCCCGCGCGGCGCTCGGTGTGGACTGCGGCGGGGTTGATGCGCGACCCGGCGGTCGCGCCGTTCCGCGCCCAGCTCGAAAATGCGACCGCGCTGCCCAAAGTGCCCGAATGGGAGCGCATTGTCACCGAGATGCAAATCGTCGCCGAGCGCATGGTCCGCGGCCAATATAGCGTCGACGAGGCCGCGAAGGAAATCGACGCGCGCGCCGACCGGCTGCTCGAAAAGCGGCGCTGGATGCTCGAGAAGGGACGCGCGCTGTGAGCCGCGTCGGCCGGGCGGACGAGGCGCGCGCGGGTTGGGCGATGTCCTCGCCCGCGCTCGCGGCAATCCTGCTCTTCTTCGTCCTGCCCGCGATCGCATCGCTGTTTCTGAGCTTCACCGATTTCGACATTTACGCGCTCGCCGACATCGGCAATCTGCGCTTCGTCGGCTTTGCCAATTACGAGCGCCTGCTCGAAAATCCGTTGTTCTGGAAGGCGATGACGAACACATTGCTGTTCGTCGCGGTCGGCACGCCCTTCATCGTCGCACTGTCGCTGTTCGCCGCGATGCTCGTCAATTCGCGCTGGCTGAAATGGCGGCCGGTGTGGCGCGTCGCCTTGTTCGCGCCCTATGTGACGACGCTCGTCGCCACCGCGGTCGTGTGGCGTTATCTGCTCCACACACGCTACGGCCTGCTCAATTATATCCTCTCCTTCTTCGGCGTGCCGCCGGTCGACTGGCTCGGCAGCCCGACAGCGTCGCTGCCCGCGATCCTGCTCTTCGTGGGGTGGAAGACCTTCGGCTACAGCATGATCATCTTCCTCGCCGCGCTGCAGACGGTGCCGCGCGAGCTCGACGAGGCGGCGCGGATCGACGGCGCGGGATGGTTCGCCCGGCTGCGCCACGTCACCCTGCCCGCGATCGGCCCCACGCTGCTGCTCGTGTCGGTGCTCACGGTGGCGGGCATGTTCCAGCTCTTCGCCGAACCCTATGTGATGACGCAAGGCGGTCCCGCCCAGTCGACCGTCACCATCCTCTATTTCATGTATGAGGAAGGGTTCAAATGGTGGAACCTGGGGTCGGGCGCGGCGGTCGCCTTCCTGCTCTTCCTCTGCATCTTGGCGGTGACGCTGGTGCAGCTCAGGCTCGCGAAACGGAGCGGCGCGATATGAGTCTGCGCCGCTGGTCCGTCACCCTGCTCGCCGCGCTCGTCGCGCTGGTCACGATCGCGCCGCTCGTCTGGATGGTGTCGGTCAGCTTCATGGCGCGCGGCGAGGCGGCGCAATTTCCGCCGCCGCTGTGGCCCGCGAGCCCGACACTCGAAAATTACCGCCTGCTCTTCGGCAGTTTCGGGGTCGGCCATTTCCTGTTCAACAGCATCCTCGTCTCGACGCTCGCGACGGGCCTCGCTTTGCTCTTCACCATCCCGGCGGGCTATGCCTTCGCCAAATTGCGGTTCAAGGGCCGCGACGCCACTTTTCGCATACTCGTCGCGGCGCTCGTCGTGCCGGGGCAGGTCGGCATGTTGCCGCTGTTCCTCGAACTCAAGGCGATGGGGCTGGTCAATAGCTATGCCGGCGCACTGGTGCCGTGGCTCGCGGGCATTTTCGGCATCTTCCTCGTCCGCCAATATTGCCTGTCGATCCCCGACGAGATGCTCGAGGCGGCGCGCATCGATGGCGCGAGCGAGGGGCAGATATTGTGCCGCATCGTCCTGCCGATCCTGACCCCGATCGTCGTCACCCTCGCGCTCTATGTCTTCCTGTCGAACTGGAACGATTTCATGTGGCCGCTGATCGTCCTCGCCGATCAGGACCTCTACACCCTGCCCGTCGCGCTCGCGGCGATGGGCCGCCAGCATGTGCAGGATAACGAACTGATGATGGCGGGCGCCGTCGTCACCACTCTGCCCGTGCTCATCCTCTTCCTTTCGCTGCAACGCTTCTACTTGAGCGGACTGCTCGCCGGGAGCGTCAAGGGATGACCCGCCACTCCCTCCTCCTGCCAAGGACAAGACCGATGCGATTCCGGATCGCGGCGCTCGCCGCGCTCGCCCTTTCCCTTTCCACCCCCATGACGATGGCGCAGTCGATGGCCGACGGGCAAAGCCCGCAACCCGCGATCGAGGCGGGCAACTACCCCTATCAGCTCTTCCTGCCGCGCGGCTACACCGCCGATCCGAAGGCGAGTTGGCCGCTGCTGATCTTCCTCCACGGCTCGGGCGAGCGCGGCGACGATGTCGCCAAGGTCAAGGTCCACGGCCCGCCGAAGATCGCCGACCGCACCCCCGATTTCCCCTTCGTCACCGTTTCGCCGCTGCTCGGCACCGATCAGGATTGGGACGTCGCGAAGCTCGACCGGCTGCTGGGTCATGTGACGCAGACGCTGCGTATCGACCCTACGCGCATCTATCTGACCGGGCTCAGCCGCGGCGGCCATGCGAGCTGGCGCTGGGCGGCGGCCGAACCGCACCGCTTCGCGGCGGTCGCGCCGGTCGCGGGGCGCGGCGATCCCGCCACCGCCTGCGCGCTCAAGGACACGCCCGTCTGGGCCTTTCACGGCGACCGCGACGACGTCGTCGTGCCCGAGGGCAGCTTCGCCATGGCGCGCGCGATCCGCGCCTGCGGCGGACAGCTCTCGCGGCTGACCATCTACCCCGACCTCGGCCACAACAGCTGGGCTCCGGCCTATGACGATCCCGCGCTCTATCTCTGGCTGCTCTCGCACCGCCTCCCCACGCCGCCCGACGCGGCGACGAACAAGAAAACCAAGGACAAAAAATGACGCAGACGATTTTCCCCGACGATTTCCTGTGGGGCGCGGCGACCGCCGCCTATCAGATCGAAGGGTCGCCGCTCGCCGACGGAGCGGGTGCGAGCATCTGGCAGCGGTTCAGCCACGACCCGCGGCTGATGGCGGCGAAGGGCGACACCGGCGATGTCGCGTGCGATCATTACAACCGCATGCCCGCCGACGTCGCGCTGATGAAGGAGTTGGGGCTCAAGGCCTATCGCTTCAGCGTCAATTGGGGCCGCGTGCTGCCCGACGGCATCGGCCGCGTGAACGAGCCCGGCCTCGGCTTTTACGAACGGCTGGTCGACGAACTGCTCAAGCACGACATCGAGCCGCTCTTGACTCTGCACCATTGGGACCTTCCCGCGGCGCTCGATGACAAGGGCGGCTGGCTCAACCGCGACAGCGCCGACTGGTTCGCCGAATATGGATCGGTCATGTACCGCCGCCTCGACGGCCGGGTGAAGAAATGGGTGACGCTCAACGAACCCTGGGTGATCACCGAC
This sequence comes from uncultured Sphingopyxis sp., assembly GCF_900078365.1. NCBI lineage: Bacteria > Pseudomonadati > Pseudomonadota > Alphaproteobacteria > Sphingomonadales > Sphingopyxidaceae > Sphingopyxis > uncultured Sphingopyxis sp. The sequence goes on along the minus strand of NZ_LT598653.1, from coordinate 1,089,365 downwards.
GGCGGCTACCTTCACGGCGCGCTCGCCCCCGGTCATCGCAACCTGTTCGAGACGCCGATCGCGAGCCACAATCTGATGCGCGCGCACGGCCGCGCGGTGCAGGCCTATCGCAGCGAAGGCGCGCACGAAATCGGCCTCGTCGTGAACATCGAGCCCAAATATCCGGCGAGCGACAGCCCCGAGGACCGGGCCGCGACCGCACGCGCGCACGCCTATATGAACCGCCAGTATCTCGACCCGGCGCTGAAGGGCAGCTACCCCGAAGAACTCGCCGAAATCTTTGGCGAAGCCTGGCCGGAGTGGCCCGCCGAGGATTTGGAGGACATCTGTCAGCCGCTCGATTTCATCGGGATCAACTATTACACGCGCAACGTCGTGAAGGCCGACCCGCATCAATGGCCTCTCGGCGCATCGCCGGTGCGGCAGGTCGCGACGCACACGACGACCGACTGGGAGGTCTATCCGCCCGCGCTCACCGACATGCTGGTCTGGTTCCGCGACACTTATGGCGATATTCCGGTCTATATCACCGAAAACGGCGCCGCCTTCTATGACCCGCCGCAAGCAGGGCCCGAGGGGGTCGACGACCCGCTGCGCTGCGATTACCTCCGCACCCATATCTCGGCGATCGGCGACGCGATCCGGCAGGGGGTCGACGTGCGCGGCTATATGGCCTGGTCGCTGCTCGACAATCTCGAATGGTCCTTGGGCTTTTCGAAGCGCTTCGGTATCGTCCATGTCGATTATGAAACGCAGGTTCGCACGCCGAAGCGCAGCGCGCGTTTCTACAGCGGCGTGATCGCCGCCAACGGAGGAAATCTCGGATGACCCGCAAAATCCTGCTGCTCGCCGCGGCGCTGCTCGCCCTGCCCGCCACGGCGAAAGAACGCGCCGATCATTATGAAGCGATGACCTATAATATTCGGCTCGACGTCGCGTCGGACGGCGACAATGCGTGGCCGCACCGCCGCGCGGCGCTGACCGCGCTTGTCGCCTATCAAGCGCCCGACCTCGTCGGGATGCAGGAGGTTCTGCAGCACCAGAAGCAGGCGGTCGAGGCCGATCTGCCCGCCTATCAATTCGTCGGCGTCGCGCGCGACGATGGCAAGGCTAAGGGCGAATATTCAATGCTGGGGTTCCGCCGCGACCGCTTCGCGCTGGTCGGATCGGGCACCTTCTGGTTGTCGCCGACGCCCGACGTGCCGAGCAAGGGCTGGGACGCCGCGCTGCCGCGGATCGCGACCTGGGCGCGGCTGCACGACCGGACGGCGCAGCGCAATCTGCTCGTCGTGAACACCCATTTCGACCATATCGGCGAGGTTGCGCGGCAGGAAAGCGCCCGCCATATCCGCCGCTGGATCGACGGCGAACGCAAGCCCGGCGAGAGCGCGGTGCTGATGGGCGATTTCAACAGCCCCGCGACGAGCGAGCCCTATGCCGCGATCGTCGCGCCCGGCCAAGGCGCGCTGCGCGACAGCCGCATGATCAGCCGCACGCCGCACTATGGTCCGCTCGGCACCTTCACCGGCTTCGACATCGCGCGGACGGACGCGAGCCCGATCGACCATATCTTCGTCAGCGACGATGTCGCGGTGCTGCGCCACGCGACGCTGACCGACCAGAATGGCGGCAAGCTGCCGTCGGACCATTATCCGGTGGTCGCGGACCTTTGTATCGGAAGGGGTTGCTAAGGCTATCTACGTCATCCCGGCAAAGGCCGGGATGACGAAATGAATTAGTCTGCCTCCGCCTTGTCCAGCCAGCCGCCGGTGAAGCCGATACGCTTCAACCCGCGAATGATATGCGGGTTCTTGCGCATCACTTTCCACACCAACCCGCTGCGGTGGTTCTCCATCATCGCGAGGATCGGCCCCTGGTCGATGCCGAGATAATCGTTCGCGACCCAGCCGTGGACGGGATCGACCTCGCCCGATTTCGACCCGAAATCGGTGAAGGTGAAGCTGGGATTGAACGCATCCTTGAAACCGTAGCGCGTATAGAGTCTGGGGCCATATTGCCGCCGCATAGCCATCAGTGCGGGGATCGCCGCTTCGGGCGCAAAGGCGACCGAGCCGCCCGCCGCGGTCGGGACGACCGTGCCGTCGTCGACGACGCGGATCGCGCTGACGCCGCGCGCCATATAACCGTTGAAATCGCGCGGCGTGCCGTTGACGCTATATTTGCCCTGCGAATAGCCGGGCCCGTCGGAGGCGGTCCACCCCCAGATGTCGGCGCCATAGCCCTTCCATCGGTTCGGATTGTCGGCGCCATAGGGACGCTGCGCCAGCGTCGCGCGGCGGCTGTTCTCGAAATAATCGATGCCCTTGCCGCGCATGAACGCATCGCGAATGCCGCGGAAATCGACCCAGACATGGCTATACTGGTGCCCGAACAGCGGCTCGAACTGGAGGTGCTCCTGCCCGTAATAGCGGCCCCAATCCTTTTCTAGGTCGGCCGCCCAGCCGGTATCCCACGCATCCTTGCCCACCGGATGCGTCGGCGAACCGAGCGCGAGGATATAGACGAGCATCCCTTCGTTATAGCCGACCCAGTCGTGCGTCCCGAAATCGCCGCCATCACCGCGCTCGGGATACCAGCCCATCGCGATCGCCTTGCGTCCGCCGCCATTCGCCGACGGAATCCTGCTGTTTTCGCGCTGGACGAAGGTCCAGTCGACGCGAGCGTAGATTTTCTCCGCAAGGTCGCGAATCTCGCTCTCGACCGGATCGCTGCGATCATAATAGCTTTGGGCGAACAGCACGCCGCCCAGCAGCAGCGCGGTGTCGACGGTCGAAAGCTCGGTCTTGCCGCGGCGCGTGCCGTCCTGATTGTTGAGGAAATGATAGAAGAAACCCTTGTAGCCGGCCATGCCAGTGACGGCCGCTCCCTGCGGCGCGGTCCAGTAGAAGCGCAAGCAGTCGCGCGTGCGCTCCGCCGCCTCGGCGCGCGTGACGTAACCGCGCTCGGCGCCGATGCCATAAGCGGTGAGCGCGAAGCCCGTCGCGGCGATCGACGAAAAGGGGTTACTCGGCCAGCGGTCGGGCGCGAGACACCGTTTCGTGTCCGTCGTGTCCCAGAAATAACGGAAAGTGCGCTCGGTCAGCTCTTCCGAAAAGGCCGTCTCGGTCATTGGCGCCAGTGTCGGCGCTGGGGCGGCCGCGGAGGGAGCCGGACCCGGCGTGCAGGCGGTAGCCAGCGCGATCAGGGGCAGAAAAAGGACCCCGCTGCGAAACGACATGAAATACTCCAAAAAATGAGGCGCCCGGCCCGCGGGAGGAGGGGTGCGGAGCCGGGCGCCCGGTCAGCCGGTCAGAAAGAGAAACCGGCCGAGAACTTGACCGTCCGCGGCGGATTCCCGCCAACGCCATTGCCCGTAATGCTCAGATAATCGGGCGACGTCGGGTCATTATTGTAATCGACATAATTGCGGTCGTTGAACAGGTTCAAAATGTCGACACGGAGCCGCAGGCGCGATTCCTCGCTGATGAACCTGAACGGGATATATTTGGTGATCGCGATGTCCATCTGGCGGAAACCCCAGCGATCACCGTTGCCGTCGGCCTCGTTCGAGATCACGTCGCGCGACGGATTGGCGCCGCCGACGTTGATGAAGCGTTTCAGATAGGGCGGCGACGCGATCTGGAACTTGCCCGACAGCGTGACGCCGATCGGCAGGTCGACCGACCCCGTCGCGACGAGGCGATGCTTGCGCACTCCGCTCGACCGGGTGATCGGATAATCGTCGAGCGACGGGAAATCGAGGCTGAAAGTTTCGCCGAACTGACGATTTTCCTCGGCCTCGGTGTAGGTATAGGTCGCCGAGAAGCTCCACGGCGAAGCCGCCGTATAATTTTTGACGAGCTTCAGATAGCCCGAGTCCGCGCTCGTTTCGATCCCGTTCGTGCCGATGATGATCGAACCGAAGCCCGGAGGAGCGAAGCCGAAGGGCGAATCCGGCGCCGCCGGCGCCGCCGGGAAGAAGCTGCCATCAGGGCGGCGATTGCCGAGCAGATAGGCGAAACCATCCTTCGATTCGATGTGGCTATAGCCGACTTCGGCCTCGAACAGCGGGGTCACGCGCGCGCGAAACCCAAGACTGAACTGGTCCGAATAAGGAACCTTGAGGTCGTTGTCGATGAAACGCAGCTCGCGTCCGCCGCCCGGCCCGGCCTGCGCCAGCAGCTGGGCTCGGCCGGCCTCGGTCAGGTAGATCGGGTCCCAGGGAACGCAGGTCGGCCCGGGGGCGCATGTGTTGTTCGGATCGCCCGTGATGAAGTTGAACGTCCGGGTCGTATAGGAACCGACGCTGATCTCCTGCTGCAGGAAGTCGAACTGGTTGCGGTCGTAAGACCGACCGAAGCCGCCGAACAGGACGTAGCGCGCATCGTCGTCGAGTTCGTAGCTGAAGCCGATGCGCGGTTGCCACGCCCCGGTAAACGCCTTGCGCTCTGACCCCGTCGAGATGAAGTCGTTGATGTCGTAATCGGCATTGATCAGGTTCGGATAATTGGCCGGCGAAACCGCGTTCACGGCATCGGCCGGGTGGACGAAATCGAGGAAAGCGGGCGTCCGCTCATAATCCCAGCGCACGCCGAGGTTCAGCGTCAACCGGTCGGTGACCTCCCAGTCGTCCTGAACATAGATGCCGAACTGAAAATTCTTCGAATTGACGATCGGGCTGCCGTTGCCGGTCTGCGCGCCGAACTGGACGCGATACGGAATCGCGTCGTTGAAGCTGCCGCCGCCGGGGTTGAAGGCGGGGTTATAGGTATAGAGAGGGTTGAAATTGCCGAGTTGCAACGTGTTGAGTTCGACCCATTTCGCCTTCGCGCCGACCTTGATCGTATGGCCTTCGAACCCGGTCCAGGTGAAATCATTCTGGACGCCCCAGCCCTTCTGGCCCTTGTCCTGATAATTGCCGCCGCCGCCGACACGCAGAATATCCTCGCGCACGACAACGCCCGGTTGCGGGTTGGTTGGCGAGGGTCCCGCATAGGCGAAGAGCTGCGCATTTTCGAAAACCACGGGCGTCGGCGCCCAGCTGACATCTTCATACGTCAGCTTGAAATCGTTGATCCAATTGTCGGCCGTATGCTCCCAGCGCCCGGTGACGCGCAGCTCCTCGACGTCCTGCGAACTGATCGTGCTGCGAGCGTTGATGCCGGAACCCAGGAATTCACCGCTTTCGTCGCGATATTTTGCGGACACTTCAATGAGGTCGCTGTTCGACGGCTGAAAGCTGAGCTTGCCGAAATAGAGATCTTCGTTGAACGTCGCATTGGTCGGTCCGAAAACGCCCTGATATTCCGACGGAAAATAGCTGACGGGCAGGCTGAGTCCCGGACGAATGTCGACCGGATTTTCCTGCCGCTTGCCTTCATAGGTCACGAAGAAGTGCAGCACATCCTTGATGATCGGTCCGCCAAGCGCGCCGCCGAACTGGAAATCCTTGGTCTTGACCTTGGACGTCGTGAGCTCGTTCGGCCGCGCGTCACGCAGGCTCTGGTCGGTATAGTCGATGAAGGCTTCGCCATGGAATTCGTTGGTGCCCGACTTGGTCACCGCGGTGATCGCGACCGAGCTGACCTGGTCGAATTCGGCCTTATAGTTCGATGACAGGACGCGATACTCGCCGACCGCGAGTTGCGGGAAGGGGTTGCCTTGCGTCGAATCCTGGCCGGTGATGCCGTTCTTGAGGACATAGTCCTTTTGCCCGATGCCATCGATGAAGATGTTGACGCTGCGGCTGTCCTGCGCGCCGCCCTGCAAGCGCGACTGGCCGTTGCCGCCGGTCACGAACTGCACACCCGGCGCGAGATCGGCAAAGGCGAGAAAGTTGCGGTTGTTCTGCGGCAGCACCTCGATCTGGCGCTGGGTGATGTTCGAGCCGACCTCGCCGCCTTCCAGCGAGCGGAGGCGCGTGCCGGTGACGATGATCGCGTCGCCCTCGGCCGAAGCGATGTCGGGCTGCGAGAAGTCGAAGTCGAGTACCGCGCTCTGTCCGACCGATAGCGTGAATTCGTCGGTCCGCCGGACGCCGTTCGGCGTCGTGAGTTCGAGACGATAGGTGCCGACCGGGAGCGATGCGATATTGTAGCTGCCGTTCGCACCCACCGCGACGCTGCGCGTCAGGCCGGTATCGACGTTGATCGCGGTGACCTGCGACACGCCGCCCTCGGCTTTCACCGCGCCGCGGAGCGAGGCGTTCGAAACCTGGGCGTGCGCGGGGGTTGCGACACCGATCGCCAGCGCCGCGCCGGCGCTGCTCCATGCCAGCGCCGCGGCGAGCCGGCGCGCGCGCGACCGGTGCGCGGTCATGGTCTGAAATTCATTTGAAAACTTCACGGCATCCTCCCTTTTTGGCCCCGACATTTCCCGCCCCCCGCTTCATCCGCCGCCCGGCCTTGCCTCCGGTGCGGCGACGAGTCGCGAGAAATCGCGTCGTTGTTTTTTTGATTTGTAACCGGTTTCATGATCGCTGTATAGGGGGAAGCGACACAGATGGAGATGATCGGGGACCAGCCGGTTTTCGGCCGAAATTCGGCCAATCCGCGTGACAATGTACAAAGAGACCGATTGGGAAGGACGAATCATGCCGCCGATGCCGCGCAACCTCACATGCCTCACGCTGGCGACCCTGATGATGGCCGGACAACTCGCCCCCGCCCCGCTGTTCGCGCAGCCAGCGGCCGCCGCGTCCGAGGAGGTGTCCGCAAGTTCGGCGGCGTGGACGCGCCCCGATCCGAAGATGGACCGCTTCATCGCCGAGCTGATCGCGAAGATGACGCTCGACGAGAAAATCGGCCAGTTGTCGCTCCTGACGAGCGACTGGGATTCGACCGGTCCGACGATGCGGCAGGGTTATCAGGACGATATTCGCAAGGGTCGGATCGGGTCGATCTTCAACGCCTTCACCGCCAAATATACGCGCGACCTGCAACGGCTGGCGGTCGAGGAAACGCGGCTCAAGATTCCCCTGCTCTTTGGTTATGACGTCATCCATGGTCACCGCACCATATTCCCCATCTCGCTCGGCGAATCGGCAAGCTGGGACTTGAAAGCCATTGAAAAGGCAGCGCGAATCGCGGCAACCGAAGCCTCGGCCGAGGGCATCCACTGGACCTTTGCGCCGATGGTCGACGTCGCGCGCGATCCGCGCTGGGGCCGCATGTCCGAAGGCGCGGGCGAAGATGTCTACCTCGGCAGCAAGATCGCCGCGGCGCGTGTGCGCGGGTTTCAAGGCGACGATCTGAAGCGCGTCGATACCGTGCTGGCGACGGCGAAGCATTTCGCCGCTTACGGCGCCGCGCAGGCGGGGCGCGACTATCACACGGTCGACATTTCGGAACGCACGCTGCGCGACGTCTACCTGCCGCCCTTCAAGGCCGCGGCCGATGCGGGCGCCGCGACCTTCATGACCTCGTTCAACGAATATGACGGCGTCCCGGCGTCGGGCAGCCACTATCTGCTGACCGACGTCCTGCGCGAGAAATGGGGCTTCAAGGGCTTTGTCGTAACCGATTACACGTCGATCAACGAAATGGTCGCGCACGGCTATTCCAAGGACCTGAAGCAGGCGGGCGAACAGGCGATCAACGCCGGCGTCGACATGGACCTGCAGGGCGCGGTGTTCATGGACCATCTCGCCAAGTCGGTCGCCGAGGGCAAGGTCGACGTGAAGCGCGTCGATGCGGCGGTGAAGGCGATCCTCGAAATGAAATACCGCCTCGGCCTGTTCGAGGATCCCTATCGCTATTCCGACGAAGCGCGCGAGAAAGCGACCATCTATCGCCCCGACTTCCTCGAAGCCGCGCGCGACGTCGCGCGCAAATCGATCGTGTTGCTCAAGAATCAGGGCGATGTGCTGCCCCTCGCGGCGTCGGCGAAGTCGATCGCGGTGATCGGCCCGCTCGGCGACAGCAAGGAGGATATGATCGGCAGCTGGTCGGCGGCGGGCGACCGCAAGACGCGGCCGGTCACCTTGCTCGAGGGGATGCAGGCCGGCGCACCGAAGGGGACGAGTGTCGCTTATGCCAAGGGCGCGAGCTATGCCTTCGCCGACGCGGGCAAGAGTGACGGGTTCGCCGAAGCGATCGCGCTGGCGCAGAAATCGGACGTGATCATCGCGGCGATGGGCGAACGCTGGGACATGACGGGCGAGGCGGCGAGCCGCACCTCGCTCGACCTGCCCGGCAATCAGTTGGCGCTGCTCCAGGAGCTCGAGAAGACCGGCAAGCCGATCATCCTCGTGCTGATGAGCGGGCGGCCGAACAGCATCGAATGGGCCGACGCCCATGTCGATGCGATCCTCGAGGCCTGGTATCCGGGCACGATGGGCGGCCACGCGATCGCCGACGTCCTCTATGGCCGGTATAATCCGTCGGGAAAGCTGCCCGTCACCTTCCCGCGCAATGTCGGGCAGGTGCCGATCCATTACGACATGAAGAACACCGGGCGGCCGATCAATCCGGCGGATCCCAATGCGAAATATGTATCGCGCTACCTCAATACCCCGAACACGCCGCTCTATCCGTTTGGCTATGGGCTGAGTTACACCAGCTTCACCTATTCGCCGGTGACGCTCGACCGGGCGAAGATTCGCCCCGGCGAGACACTGACGGCGAGCGTTACCGTGACGAACAGCGGCGCGCGCGACGGCGAGGAAGTCGTGCAGCTTTACGTTCGCGATCTTGTCGGATCGGTGACGCGGCCGGTGAAGGAGTTGAAAGGCTTCGAGAAGATCAGCCTCAAGAAGGGCGAGAAGCGGACGGTCCGCTTCACCCTGACCGACGCCGATCTGGCCTTCACGCGGCAGGATATGAGCTGGGGCAGCGAGCCCGGCCAGTTCAAGCTGTGGGTCGGACCGTCGTCGGCCGAGGGTCAGGAAGCCAGCTTCGAGCTGACCGAATAGGATGCGCTTTCGCCCTCCTCTCGCGCTCGCGCTCCCGCTCGCTTTCGTAGCCGCGGCGGGCGCGCAGCCGGCCGCCCGCCCGAACATCGTCTACATCATGTCGGACGATCATGCCTATCAGGCGATCTCGGCCTATGGCTCGCCGCTGTCGAAGCTTGCGCCGACGCCCAATATCGACCGGATCGCGAAAAATGGCGCGATCTTCACGCAAAGCTTCGTCGGCAATTCGCTCTGCGGCCCCAGCCGCGCGACGCTGCTCACTGGGCGGCAGAGCCACGCGCACGGCTTTACGCAGAACGGCCAGCGGTTCGACAACCATGTCTGGGTCTGGCCGCGCGCGCTGAGCCAGGCAGGCTATGCGACCGCAATGTTCGGCAAGTGGCACATCAACCATTCGCCCGAGGGCATCGGTTTCGACGACTGGAAGGTGCTCGACGATCAGGGCGAATATTATAACCCCGACATCATCACGCCCAAGGGGCGCAGCATCGTCGAGGGCTATGCGACCGACCTGATCACGCAGTACAGCCTCGACTGGCTGAAGACCGGGCGCGACAAGTCGAAGCCCTTCGCGATCCTGATCCACCACAAGGCGCCGCACCGCAATTTCATGCCCGCGCTGCGCCACGTGCGGAAATATCAGGGCGTGACCTTTCCCGTGCCGGGCAATTATTTCGACGATTATCGGGGCCGCATCGCCGCGGGCACACAGGAAATGAACATCTATCGCGACATGTATGAGGGGCACGACCTCAAGATGACGGTCGCGAAGGGATCGGCGCAGCTGCGCTACAATCGCTGGCCCGGCGCGTTCGACCGCATGACGCACGCACAACAGGCCGAATGGGATGCGGCGATGCAGGCCGACAACGACCGGCTGAACGACGCGAACCTCTCGGGCCGCGACCTCGCGCTGTGGAAATATCAGCGCTACATGCAGCAATATCTGGGCACGATCGCCGCGGCCGATGAAGGCGTCGGCGCGGTGCTCGACTATCTGGAGGAAAGCGGCCTCGATCGGAACACGATCGTCGTCTATACCTCCGACCAAGGCTTTTACCTTGGCGAGCATGGCTGGTTCGACAAGCGTTTCATCTATGAAGAATCGATGCGTACGCCCTTCCTGATCCAGTATCCGGGGCATATCCGCCCGGGAACGCGGATCGCGGCGCCGATCCAGAATATCGACTATGCGCCGACCTTCCTCGACTATGCCGGGGTGAAGGGCCCGGCGACGATTCAGGGGCGGTCGATGACGCCGCTGCTCGCCGGCCGCACGCCGCGCGACTGGCGCAAGGATGTTTATTATCATTATTATGAATTTCCGGGGTTCCACTCGGTGCGCGCGCATTACGGCGTGCGCGGCGAGCGGTACAAACTCGTGCGCTTCTATGGCGAGGGGCTCGACGCGTGGGAATTTTACGACCTCGAGAGCGATCCGCACGAGATGAACAACCGGATCGACGATCCGGCGATGAAGGGCCCGATCGCGTCGATGAAGCGGCGGCTGATCGAACTGCGCCGCGAATATCAGGATGACAGCGGCCCCCCGGTTTGAAAACGGCAATTCCTTCATAATTATAGCGGCACTGTATCCCCGCGAAGGCGGGATCCATCTCCGGCCAGTTCAAGATAACGCGGGCAGGAGATGGGCTCCCGCCTTCGCGGGAGCACGCGGTTTTTGTTCGGAGCATTCCCCCGCCGCCCTTGTCGCATGACGCCGGCAGGGCTACCCGCTTTTGGGTGAGTCCCGCCGCGCCTCCTCCCCCGCCATCCGCGTTCGCTCCCTTCCGCTACCCGGCGTTCCGCGCGATCTGGATCGCCAATCTCGCGTCGAACATGGGGTCGATGATCCAGTCGGTCGCGGCGGCGTGGCTGATGACCGAGCTCACCGAATCGCACCTGCTGATCGCGCTGGTGGCGGCGAGCACGACGATCCCGGTCATGCTGCTCGGCATCTTCGCGGGCGCGATCGCCGACAATTTCGACCGCCGGCGCGTGATGCTCGCGGCGCAGACCGGGATGCTGATCGTCTCGGCGGCACTGACAGTCACGACCTATATGGATGCGATCGCGCCGCTCACCCTGCTCTTCTTCACGCTCGCGGTCGGGTGCGGTACCGCGCTCAACGGACCCGCCTGGCAGGCGTCGGTGCGATTGCAGGTCGGGCCGCGAGATTTGCCGCAGGCGATCGCGCTCAACACCATCGCCTTCAACCTCGCGCGCAGCGTCGGGCCCGCACTCGGCGGGATGCTGGTCGCGATCGTCGGCACCGCGGCCGCCTTCGGGCTCAATGCGCTGAGCTATGTCGCGCTGATTGTCGTGCTGCTGCGCTGGCACCCCGAAACGGCGCCGCCGCGCCGGACGCCGATGCTGACCGCGATCGCCGCGGGCATCCGCTTCTGCGCGCATTCGGACCCGGTGCGCCGCGTGCTGATCCGCGGTTTCGCCTTCGGTGTCGGCGCGGCGGGGTTTCAGGCGCTGCTTCCCTCGCTCGTCCGCGACCGGCTGCACGGGACCGAAATCGTTTATGGGCTGTGCCTTGCCGCCTTTGGCGCGGGATCGATCTTTGCCGCGCTGTGGGTCGGACAGGCGCGGCGGCGCTGGGGCAGCGACCGGGTGGTGACCACGGCGTCGCTGATCTTCGCCGCCGCGATGCTGCCCGTCGCGCTCACGGCCAATCTCCCCGCCTTGATGATCGCCGCCTTCATCGCGGGCGGCGCGTGGGTCTCGACGCTGACGACGCTCAATGTCGCGATGCAACTCCGCTCGCCCGAGGAGATTCTTGGCCGCTGCCTGTCGATCTATCAGGCGGTGACTTTCGGCGCGATGGCGCTTGGGGCCTATACGCTCGGACTGGTCGCCGACCTCAGCAGCCTGCCCGCGGCGATCCTCGGGTCCGCCGGCTGGCTTCTGCTCTCCGCGCTAGTGCTGCGTTTCGTCGCGCCGATGCCGCGCCGCGACGAAGGCCGCATCCTGCCCTGAGCCTCAGCCCGCCTCTTCGATCGTGAAGCGGCTGTTCGACAGCGCCAGTTCGTCGCCGCAATGGCTGCACGCCGCGACCATGTGCAAGTCATGGCCGCACGGGCGATGCGTCAGCAGCACCGGTGGGCCCCGCTCGTCGGAAAACCATTTATCGCCCCATTGCAGCAGCGCGAGCAGCACCGGGTAAAGATCGCGCCCCTTGTCGGTCAGGCGATATTCGAACCGGTCGGCGTGGCTCGAATAGGGCACGGTCTTCAAAATACCCTGCCGCACCAGCCGTTCGAGGCGGCCGGTCAATATATTTGTCGCCATCAGCGTGTCGCGCTGGATGTCGTCGAAACGGTTGATGCGCGTGAACATCGCGCGGACGACGAGCGTCGCCCAGCGGTCGCCGAACAGTTCGATCATCGTATCGACGAGCGGGCGACCGCCGGGGCGCCGCGCGCCGACTTCGCCGTTGAAGCGGCGGCGTTCGTAATGCGGCACGACCTGCGCGAGCCCCGGCCCCTCGCGCCAATCGACATCGCGTGGATCGATTTCGGCGCGGCAATGCGCGCATACGGGCACTGGCTCGGTCGCATGGCCGCACGTCGCATGGTGGAGCCGGACCTGGAAATCGCGGCTGTCCGCCTCCCACTTATGCTGCCAGCGCAGCATCATCAAACCGTTGGGGAACTGGTCGCGGCCCTTTTGGGTCAGGATATAATGAAAGCCGCGCCCATTCTTCTTGGGCACTTTGGCTAGGCAATCCTCCTCGACCAGCTTCTTGAGGCGGCCGTTGACCACCGAGCGCGCGAGGCCGGTGCGCGCGACGAATTCGTCGAAGCTGTGGATGCCGAGGAACGTCTGTTCCATGATCAACAGGACCGGCACGTCGCCGACGACATCGAGCGCGCGCCAGATCGAACAGGCCCTGATGGTGCGGTCGTGTTTCAATAGCTGCCCTAGCTGAATCCGTCATCCCAACCTGCGCCGGGATGACGTCTTTAAGGCAAAGCGCCGCGAAATTGAAACAGTCCTCAAAAGCGCCCGGTCAACTGCACCGCGATCGTGCGCGGGCGGTCGACGATGCCGTTATAGGCGTTACCCGCATTGCCGGTAATCGTCGTGGCGAGCGGCATCGAACTCCCCGTTTGCAGGATGCGCTGGTTGGTGAGGTTACGGCCGATCAGCGCAACCTCCCAGCGATCGTCTACCTGCGCCAGCGCGAGCCGCGCGCCAAGCTTCACATAACCGTCCTGATGCGTGCGCGGGTCGAGGTTCGCCGCCGCGATATAGGAGGAGGAGAAGTCGGCGTTGACGTTGAACGCGACCTTCATGTCGCTCGTCACCGGCGTGGTGTAATCGAGGTTGAGGTTGCCCGACCATTTGGGGCTGAGCGCGTTGCGCTTGCCCGAATAGTCGCAGAAGCCGTTCGCGTCGGGCGTCTGCAGATAATAGCATTGGCCGTCGGTGAAGTTGCTGAACTTGAAATCGAGATAGGCGACCGCGCCGCTGACCGTCAGCCCGGGGGCAAGCGCGGCGCGGAAGTCGGCCTCGACGCCCTGTGTGCGCGCTTCGGCGGCGTTGCGGACGTTGAAATTGAGCGTGCCGTCGAAGATGTTGACCTGAAGATCCTTGTAGTCGGTGCGATAGACCGAAAGGTTGAACGCGACATTGCGCCCCTTGTATTTGAGGCCGGCCTCGAAATTGTCGGCGCTTTCATCCTCGAACTCGAACGCGCCGGGCTTTGCGACGGTGGTCGAGGTCGGCAGCGAGTTCGAGCGAATGTCGAAACCGCCCGCTTTCGTCCCCTTGGCGTAGGAGGCGTAGAGCATCAAATCGTCGGTCGCGTCGAACTGGACGTTGACCATCGGGTTGAAACTGTCCTCGCTGATCTTGCCCGAAATGCTGTGCGCCTCGATGTTGAGCGCGCGGAACACCGCCGCGACGACCGGCGCGGGGGCGGTGCTGAGCGGCCCCTGGACGATCGCAAGGCTGCGGCTGCCGCTCTTCTTCTCATGGTTGAAGCGCGCGCCCGCCGTAACGCGAAGCTGATCGGTCACCGACAATTCGCCCTGCGCGAAAGCCGAGATCAGATCTGATTTCTGCGTGTAATTGCGGTCGTTGCTCGTATCGCCAAGCGCGCTGAACGGCGCGCCCAGCGCGAGGAAGGTCGGGTTGAACAAGGTGAAGTCCTGCACGTCGAGTTTCGCATGCTGGTAATAGACGCCCGCGATATAGTTGAACGCCTCGCCGCCCGGCGACGCGAGGCGCAGTTCCTGGCTGAACTGGCGATAATCCTCGCGCAAATTGGTGCCGTCGAGAAAGCTGATCCCCGAAAAATCGACATCGACGATCTCGCGCGTCTTGTAGTCGAGCAGCGACGAGACCGAGGTCAGCGTGTGGTCGCCGAGTTCGAGATCGGCGTTGAGCGTCGCGCCGAACACCTTGTTCTTGCTCTCATAACCATTGTCCTCGCGGACGTAATCGGGGTCGGTGCTGACGAAGAAGGGCCCCTGGAAGACGGCATTGTAATTGCCGACCGCGCCGAACACGTCGCGCGGCTGCCCCTTCATTTCAAAGTCGGCATATTCGAGCTTGAGTTCGGCCGCGAACGGCCCGCCCTTGTCGAATTCGAGCTTGCCGCGGAAATAATATTCGTCGACGTTCGGCTCGTCGCGGTCGAGCTTCTGGTTATAGAAATAGCCGTCCATCGAGCGGTGATAACCGACGACGCGCGCCTCGATCCCTTCGCTCAGCGGTCCCGAGAGCACGCCGGTGAGCTGCAATTCCTTGTGGTTGAATTCATAGAGGCCGCTGATCGAGCCTTCGAATTCGTCGGTCGGGCTGCGCGTCGTGATGTTGACCGCACCCGCGATCGCATTTTTCCCGAACAAGGTCGGCTGCGGCCCGCGCAGCACCTCGACGCGCTCCATGTCGACGAGCGGCAGGCGCGAGAGCTGGTCGCGGCCGTAATAGACACCGTCGACGAACATCGCGACCGACTGTTCGAAGCCCTTGTTGTCGCCCGACGCGATGCCGCGGATCGCGATGCGGTTGGCGATCGCGGTCTGGGTGATCTTGAGGTTCGGGACCGACGAGGAAATCTGTTCGAGGTTGGTCTGGCCGTAATTTTCGACCTGCTTGCCGCTGACCGCCGAGATCGAGATCGGCACGTCGGACAAACCCTCGGCGCGCTTTTGCGCGGTGACGATGATTTCCTCTAGCCCGCCCTGATCTTCCGCGGGCGCGGCGTTCTGCGCAAAGGCGGTGCCGGGGCTGGCGAGCGCCGATGCGGCGAGCAGCGCGACCAAATGCTTTTTCATGAAACTCTCTCCCTCCCACCACCGTCGGGTTCGCCCGCGATGTTTTTCTGGCCTTGCGACTCATACCGGGTTTAAGTATCGTTATGCAAGTCAGATAATTTGAGAGAGGATGACGAGTGCCGAAACACGGCCTTCCACCCGCGCTGACGCGGGGCCTGCGCCTGCCCGCGATCGCCGCCCCGATGTTCCTTGTCTCGGGTCCCGAAATGGTGATCGCCGCGTCGCGATCGGGCGTGATCGGCAGCTTCCCCGCGCCCAATGCGCGCACGTCGGCCGACCTCGAGGATTGGGTGCGCCGTATCGACTCGGCGCTCTCGAACGACCCCGACGCCGCGCCCTGGGCGGTGAACCTCGTCGTTCATCCGTCGAACAGCCGCCTCGCCGAAGACCTTGCCTGCGTCGTCCGCCACAAGGTGCCGCTCGTCATCACCGCGCTCGGCAGCCCGGCGCGCGTCGTCGAGGAAATTCATTCCTATGGCGGGCTGGTCTTCGCCGACGTCAATTCGGTCGGCTTCGCGCGCAAGGCCGCGGCGGCCGGGGTTGACGGGTTAGTACTCGTCGCGGCGGGCGCGGGCGGGCACACCGGCGCAACCGCGGGCTTCGCCTTCGTCGAGGAGGTGCGGCAATTCTGGGGCGGGCCGCTCGTGCTCGGCGGCGCGATCTCGACCGGCCACGCGATCCGCGCGGCTGAGATATTGGGTGCCGACCTCGCCTATCTCGGCACCTCGCTGATCGCATGCGCAGAAAGCATGGCGGTGCCGGGGTACAAGGAGATGGTCGTCGCGGCGGGCGCCGAGGACATCATCCCTTCAAAGGGCATTACCGGTGTGACCGCCAACTGGCTGAAATCGAGCCTGATCGCTGCGGGCTACGACCCCGCGAATATGCCCGAGGACAAGCGCCCGAATTTCTCCGACGCGCAGGATGACGCGAAGGCGTGGAAGAATGTCTGGTCCGCCGGACAGGGCGTCGGCGCGGTGCGCGCAGTCGAACCCGTCGGGGCCATCGTCGATCGTCTCGTGGAGGAATATGATACCGCCGCCGCAAGGCCCCGCTTTGCCGCCGCCGAAGGAGTCATCGCATGACCGCCCAGCTCGTCGATACCATCACCTCGACCATTCAGCCGAACGACCATCCCTATATGAAGGGCGCGTGGCGCCCGACCTATAATGAGTGGAACGCTATCTTCGCCGATGGCGATGCCGAGGTGATCGGCAATATCCCGACCGATATCGACGGCGTCTACGTCCGCACCGGCGAAAACCAGATCCACGAGCCGATCGGCCGCTATCATCCCTTCGATGGCGACGGTTTCATCCACGCGATCAGCTTCAAGGACGGACGCGCGAGCTATCGCAGCCGCTTCGTGCGCACCAAGGGGTTCGAAGCCGAGAAGGAAGCCGGCCGCTCGCTCTGGGCCGGCCTGATGGAACCGCCGCACAAGTCGACCCGCCACGGCTGGGGCGCGCAGGAGTGGCTCAAGGATTCAAGCTCGACCGACGTCGCGATCCATGCCGGCAAGATCATCTCGACCTTCTATCAGTGCGGCGAAGCCTATCGGCTCGACCCCTTCACGCTCGAACAATATGGCACCGAAAGCTGGGTGCCGCTCGACGGCATTTCGGCGCATTGCAAGGTCGATCTCGCGACCGGCGAGCTGATGTTCTTCAATTATTCGAAGCACGCGCCCTATATGCACTATGGCGTCGTCGGGGCGGACAACAGGCTCAAACATTATACCCCCGTGCCGCTCGCCGGCCCGCGCCTGCCGCACGACATGGCCTTCACGGAAAATTACACGATCCTCAACGACATGCCGCTCTATTGGAACGAAGAGCTGCTCGAGAGAGGTCTGCACGTCGTTCAGTTTCACCCCGACGAAAAGACGCGCTTCGCGATCATCCCGCGCCACGGTCAGCCGGAGGACATCCGCTGGTTCGAGGCCGAACCGACCTACACGCTCCACTGGCTCAACGCGTGGGAGGAAGGCGACGAGATCATTCTCGACGGCTATTATCAGGAAGAGCCGATGCCCAAATCCTATCCGAACGCGCCCGAGGGGCTCGAACGGATGATGGCCTATCTCGACCAGGGTCTGCTCAAACCGCGCCTCCATCGCTGGCGTTTCAACCTGAAGACTGGAAAGACAACCGAACAGCGGCTCGACGACCGCGACCTCGAATTCGGCATGTTCAACCATCGCTATGCCGGCAAGCCCTATCGCTACGCCTATAGCGCGATCCCCGAACCCGGCTGGTTCCTGTTCCGCGGGCTCGTCAAGCACGACCTGAATGCAGGGACGAGCGAGGAATATGAATTCGGTCCCGGCCGCTTCGGCAGCGAGGCGCCCTTCGCGCCGCGCATAAATGCGAAGGACGAGGACGACGGCTATCTGGTCTCCTTCATCGCCGACCTTGAAACCGACACCAGCGAATGTGTGCTCATCGACGCGAAGAATGTCGCGGCAGGGCCGGTATGCCGGATCATCCTGCCCGAACGCATCTGTTCGGGAACGCACAGCGTCTGGGCGAGCGGCGACGATATCGGCATGGGTCCGAACAGCGTGCTGGCCGCCTGAGATGATCGCCGCGGGAGAGGAAAAACGGCGACAATATCGCGAGAGCGGCTGGTGGGGCGACCAGAGCTTCGCCGACCTGTTCGCGGCCAATGCGGCGGCGCATCCCGAGTGGCTGGCGCTGGTCGACGCGCCCAATCGCGGCGAGTTCGCTTTCGGCGAACCGCGGCGGCTGACTTATGCGGAGCTGGCGGCGGAGATCGACCGGCTCGCGAGCGCGCTGGTCGTCGCCGGGATCGGCAAGGACGATGTGCTGTTCGTCCAGCTTCCGAACATCAGCGAATTCGTCGCGCTCTATTTCGCCGCCGCGAAGATCGGCGCGATCGTCAGCCCGGCGGCGGTGCAATATCGCAGCCATGAGCTGAAAGACATGCTCGCCATCGTCGAGCCCAAGGCCTTCGTCTGCGCGACGCAGGTGAAGGGCTGCGAGCATGTCGGCGTTGCGGCGCCGCTGCTGGACGGCATCGCGCTGATGACCTTCGGGCCCGGCGTCCCTGCGGGCGCGCTCGACCTCTCGACCGCTGGGGGCGACGCCGAAGTCCTCGCCGCGCATGTCGCGGCGAACCCGGTCGATGCCGACGATATCTTCACCATCTGCTGGACCTCGGGCACCACCGGCGTCCCCAAGGGCGTGCCGCGCAGCCACAACCACTGGATCGCGGTCGCGGGCGCGGGGTATGAGGCGATGAAGGTCGGGCCGGGCGACGTCCTCCTCAACCCTTTCCCGCTGATCAACATGGCGAGCATCGGCGGCATCACCATGTGCTGGCTGACCAGCGCGGGCACGATGGTGCTGCACCACCCCTTCGACCCCGGCGTCTATTTGAAGCAGATCGCGACCGAGCGGCCGAGCCTGACGATCGCGCCGCCCGCGGTGCTCAACATGCTGCTGCAGAATGAGGCTTCGCTCGCCTCTGTCGACCTCTCCAGTCTGCGCGTCATCGCCTCGGGCTCGGCGCCGCTCGCGCCCGCGATGGTGCGCGGTTTTCAGGAAAAGCTCGGCATCATCATCGTCAACGTTTTCGGATCGAACGAGGGGATGAGCTTCATCACCGGCGAAGGCGACATGCCCGACCCCGACAAGCGCGCGAGCCTGTTCCCGCGCCGTGGCACGTACCAACGCCCCTATGGCGAAGGCGCCGCGCCCAACATCGAAAGCCGGCTCGTTCCCCCCGGCGGCGGTGATCCGATCGAGGAAGACGGTGTATCGGGTGAGTTGCAAATCCGTGGTCCGACGCTGTTCGAGGGCTATCACAACGCCCCCGAACGGACTGCCGAGGCCTTCACCGACGATGGCTGGTTCCGCACCGGCGACCTGTTCGAGATCGCAGAGGGCGGCGACTTCTACCGCTTCGTCGGACGCTGCAAAGACCTGATCATCCGCGGCGGGGTCAATATCTCGCCCGAGGAGATCGACCAGTTGCTGGGCGGCCATCCGCTGCTGGCGGAGGCATGCGTCTTTTCGCTACCGTGCGAGCGAATGGGCGAGCGCATCGGCCTAGCCTATGTGCCGCGTGGGCCGGACGATGTCGGGCTGAGCGACGTCGCCGACTATCTCCGCGACAAGGATCTCGCCGTGTTCAAACTGCCCGAACGCCTGTTCCGCTTCGACGCGCTGCCGCGCAACGTCACGAACAAGGTGATGCGCAGTGAAGTGCGCGAAATGGCACTCGCGACTTTGCAAAAGGAAGCCTGATATGGCGAAAGACGTCTTCATTCTCGGCGGCGCGCAGACCGACTTTTCGCGCAACCTGGACCGCGAGGGCGGCGGGCTGTTCGAGCTATTCCGCGATGTCGCCGAAGCGGCTTTCGTCGCAACGGGTATCGAACCCAAGGAAGTCGAGACGGCGCATGTCGGCAATTTCGTCGGCGAGCTGTTCGCGGGACAAGGCCAGCTCGGCGGCTTTTTCGGCCATGTTCACCCCGACCTCGCAGGCATTCCGGCGTCACGCCACGAGGCGGCCTGCGCATCGGGCAGCATCGCGATCCTCGCCGCCGCCGCCGAGATCGAGGCCGAACGCTATGGTCTCGCGCTCGTGCTCGGCATCGAGCTGATGCGCAACGTCCCCGGCCAGCGTGCCGCCGAATATCTCGGCGCCGCGGCGTGGGCAGGGCGCGAGGCGCAGGAGGCGCGTTACCTCTGGCCCTATATGTTCGCGCGGGTCGCCGAGGAATATGAGGAGCGCTTCGGGCTCGACCGCGCGCATCTGCGCGGGATTTCGGCGAATAATTTCGCGAATGCCAAGAAAAACCCGTATTCGCAGACGCGCAGCTGGGCGATCACCGACGAGCATCTCGGCGAGAATGACGAGGTCAATCCACCGATAGAGGGCAGTCTGCGCAAATCCGATTGCGGCCAGGTCACAGATGGCGCCGCCGCGATCTTCCTCGCCTCGCGCGAGGTTGCCGAAGCCTATGCGAAACGCCGCGAGATTTCGGTCGACAGCATCCCGCGCATCAAAGGCTGGGGCCACGCCACCGCTCCCCTCCTCTATTCGACCAAGGTCGCGGACAGCCGCGGCGGCGACTATGTCTTCCCGAGCGTCCGCAAGGCGATGATGGACGCGCTGCGGCGCGCCGAGATGCCCGACATCTATGCGTGCGACGGGGTCGAGGTGCATGATTGTTTTTCGATCACCGAATATATGGCGATCGACCATTTCGGGATCACCAAGCCGGGCGAAAGCTGGCGCGCGGTCGAGGACGGGACGATTGCGCTGGGCGGGAAGTTTCCGGTCAATCCGTCGGGCGGGCTGATCGGCCTCGGGCATCCGGTCGGTGCCACCGGGGTGCGGATGCTGCTCGACAGCTGGCGGCAAGTCACCGGAAACGCGGGCGACTATCAGGTCGAGGGCGCGCGCAACTTCGCGACCTTCAACGTCGGCGGCAGTGCTACGACGGCGGTCAGCTTCGTCGTCGGCACCTGATTTGACCGACGTCTATCTCTACGACGCGGTCCGGACGCCACGCGGCAAGGCGCGCGAGGACGGGGGGCTCGCGCGCCTCAGCCCGCAGGAATTGGTGCGCCAGCAGGCCGCGGCGCTCGCGGCGCGATGCGGCGAGATCGTGCCCGATGCACTGATCCTCGGCTGCGTGACGCAGAGCGGCGCGCAGGGCGGGCATATCGCGCTGGTGTCGAAGCTCCACGCCGGGCTCCCCGATACGACTGCGGCGCACAGCCTTAACAATTATTGCGCCTCGGGGCTGTCGGCGATCGGCCAGGCGGTGGCGAAGGTCGCGAGCGGCGAGATCGCGGTGGCGCTAGCGGGCGGGGTCGAGTCGATGAGCAGCGCGCCCTTCCTCGGCGATCGCGCCGGATATTACACCAACGACGAATTGCCGCCACGCGCGCGCTTCGTGCCGCCGGTGCTGGCGGCGGACCGGCTCGCGCACGCCGAGGGGATCACGCGCCCCGAACTCGACGCCGTCGCCCTCGCCTCGCAGCAGAAGGCGGGCGCGGCCGAAAGCGACGCGGCGCTTCAGAAATCGCGCATCGCGACCGGATCGCTCGACGGCGAGGAATGTATCCGGCCGCAGACGAGCGCGGAATCGCTCGCCGCCGCGCCGGCGGCTTTCGGTGAATTGCAGGTGCAATATGCCGGCGCGCTCGAAGGCGCGACCTTCGAACCGCTGCACAGCATCGCGCACGCACCGCCGATCTGCGACGGCGCGGGGCTGGCGCTCGTCGGAGGCCACGGGCTCGGCATCGCGCCGCGCGCGCGCGTCGTCGCCTTTGCCGAAAGCGGCGGCGATCCGGCGGCGTCGCTGACCGCGGGGTTCGCCGCGATGGACAAGGTGCTGGCGCGCGCCGGGCTGACGCTCGGCGACATGGACCGGATCGAGTTCATGGAGGCCTTCGCGGTCACCATCGCCAAATTCTACCGCGACCGCGATGCCGATCCGGCGCGGGTCAATGTGTCGGGCGGGCATCTTGCCAAGGGCCACCCGATGGGCGCGAGCGGGGCGATCCTGACCTCGACCCTGCTCGACGCGCTCGATGTGTGTGGCGGGCGCTATGGGCTAGTCGTGCTGACCGGCGCGATGGGGGTTGGCGCGGCGATGGTGGTCGAGCGAGTGATTTAAGACCAGTTCCTCCCTGTGGCGAAGCCATGGGGAGGTGGCAGCCCGAAGGGCTGACGGAGGGGCGTTGCCGCAACCGTGGCCGCCCCTCCACCATTCGCTTCGCGAACGGTCCCCCCTCCCCATCGCTACGCGACAGGGAGGATTGGCGTTTGCAAAAGCCGATTGCCAAAAACCGCCATTCCGCTATGGGCGGCGCGTGCGGGGCTTGCCCCGCGCATGATCGCGCCGGTGCCCGAGAGGGCTTAATAGGGAACGCGGTAGGCGCGCCGGACGGCGCACCGAAACCGAGGCTGTCCCTGCAACTGTAAGCGGCGAGCGCGATGCACCGTCCGGATTCGCGTCCGGACAGCCACTGGGGCCACCCTGGGAAGGCGTGCATCAAGCCCTGACCCGCGAGCCAGGAGACCTGCCGGCGTGGGTCGCTCAATGCCATGGCCCAGGGAAAGGCCGCGGCACGGAGGTTTCCGTCGAGCGACGACCAGGCGGCTGGAGCCGCCTCGGTGCCGAAGTCGCAGGCCATGACGCCACTTGCGACGCCGGCATCGGCCGGTCGCGCCCGCGCATCGGCAGGCTCCGCCTTCGTTGCCGGCGTACGGGGGCCTTCCCATGTTGAAGTTTGCAAGCATTTCCCTGATCGCCTTGGCTACCGCAACGCCGGTTTTTGCAGAGACCGCCGACAGCGAGCGCGGCGACGACATCGTCGTCACAGCATCGGGGATCGAACAGCCGCGCGACGAGGTCGGGCAAGCGATCACGATCCTCGACGCCGAGACGATCGAGCGGCGTCGATCGGCCGATGTCGTCGACTTGCTCGCGACCACGCCCGGCGTGCGCTTCAGCCGGTCGGGCAGCACCGGATCGGTAGCGAGCATATCGCTGCGCGGGGCCGAAACGACGCAAACCTTGGTTCTGATCGACGGGGTGAAGGTCAACGATCCGAGCGGCATCGGCGACGGATATGATTTCGGCCATCTGCTGACCGGCAATATCGACCGGATCGAGGTGCTGCGCGGATCGAACTCGGTCGTCCACGGCAGCCAGGCGATCGGCGGCATCGTCAGCCTGATGACCGCGACGCCCGCCGACGGCTTCGCGGCCGACGCCTCGGCCGAATATGGCTATAGCGATAGTTTGAATGCCAAGGCCGACGTGTCGGGCACCACCGGGGCGATTTCGGGCAGGATCGGCGGCGCTTATTTCCGCACCGACGGCATTTCGTCGGCGGCGGTCGGCACCGAGAAGGACGGATACAAGAATTTCGCCGGCAACGCGCGGCTGAAGGTCGCGCTCGGCGACGCGCTGAGCCTCGACCTGCGCGGTTATTATATCAACGCCGACCTCGATTATGACAGCTTTTTCGGCGCCCCCGCCGACAGCGCCGACGTCGCCAAGCTCGACCAATATGTCGGCTATGCGGGGCTGAACCTTGGTCTGTTCGACGGCAATTTCACCAACCGCGCGGCGGTGACGTGGATGCGGAACGAGCGCGATTATTATTTCGTGCGCGGGACGGCGCCCGATTATGGTTATTCGGGCACCAATCTGCGGTTCGAATATCAGGGCGTCGTGACGCCGGCCAGCCAAGCGAAGCTGATCTTCGGTTACGAGCATGAGCGCCCCGATTATGATTTCTTCGGCTTTGGATCGACCGACAGCCAGCGTGCGAACATCGACAGCGTCTATGCGCTGGGGATCGTCCAGCCGCTTGCCGGGCTGTCGCTGTCGGGCGGCGTCCGCCACGACGACCATAGCCAGTTCGGCGGCGCGACCACGCTTGGCGCCAACGCCAATTATTCGCCCAATGCAGGCGCGACCAATTTCCGGCTGAGCTATGGCGAGGGTTTCAAGGCGCCGTCGCTCTATCAGCTTTACGACGCGTCCAGCGGCAACACCGCGCTGCGCCCCGAGCGGTCGAAAAGCTATGACATCGGCATCGACCAGAGCCTCGCCGACGGCCGCGCGCTGATCTCGCTGACCGCGTTCCTGCGCAACACGGTCGACCAGATCAATTACGACAATACGACCTTCACCTATGGCAATATCGACCGCACTCGCGCCAAGGGGGTCGAGGCGACGCTGGGGCTGAAGCCCGTCGACGCGCTGAACGTCACCGCGTCGTACAGCTATATCGACGCGCGCGACCGGTCGGGGCGACCCGCGTTCGACGGCAAGCGCCTGCCCCGCCGCGCCGAACATGCGGTCAGCCTGTCGGCCGATTATGACTGGTCGTTCGGGCTGTCGACGGGTGCGACGCTGACGATGGTCGACGACAGTTTCGACGATTTTGCCAATAACGTACCGCTCGACGGCTATGCGCTCGCCGGGATCCGCGCGTCCTTCCCGGTGGGGCCGAATTTCGAGATTACCGGCCGCGTCGACAATCTGTTCGACGCCGATTATGCGACGGCCTTCAATTACGGCACCTATGGCCGCGCGGCCTATGGCGGCGTTCGGGCGCGCTTCTGATGAAGGCGCGGAGCGACGCCGAGCACACGGCGAAGATGAAGAAGATCCAGGCGGCGCAGGCGAAGAAGGTCGCGGCGAAGACGGTCGAAAAGGGGCTCGTCATCGTCCACACCGGTCCCGGCAAGGGCAAGACTTCGGCGGCGCTCGGCATGGCGGTGCGCGCGATCGGGCACGGGATGAAGGTCGGCGTGATCCAGTTCGTGAAGGGCGCGATGACGACCGGCGAGAAAGCCGTGTTCGACCGCTTCCCCGACCTGATCGAATTCAAGCCGATGGGCGAAGGCTTTACCTGGGATACGCAGGACCGGACGCGCGACATCGCGGTCGCGCGCGCGGCGTGGGACGAGGTGAAGCGGATGATCGCCGATCCCGCCTATGCGATGGTGATCGCCGACGAGCTCAATATCGTGCTGCGCTACGATTATCTGCCGGTGGGCGAGGTGCTGGAAGCGCTGGCCGCGAAGCCGCATATGACGCATGTGATCGTCACCGGGCGCAACGCGCCGCAGCCGCTGATCGACGCCGCCGATCTGGTCACCGAGATGGCGCAGGTGAAGCATCCGTTCCGCGAGCAGAATGTGAAGGCGCAAAAGGGAATCGAGTTCTGATGCGGCGGCGCGGCCTTTTGGCGGCGACTGTGCTGCTCGCGGGTAGCGCGGGGCTGCTGTGGGCAACCTCCCCCGCCCCGCCTGTGAAGGCGCCGGCGGTGCCGCAGCGCATCGTATCGATCAACCTGTGCGCCGACCAGCTCGTGCTCGCGCTGGCCGACCGGAAGCAGATCGCCGGGCTGACGAAGAACGCCACCGATGCCGAAATGTCGGGCGAGGCGGCGAAGGCGCACGGCATCCCGCTGCTGAGCAATTCGGCCGAGCAGATTTTGGCGATCGAACCCGACTTGATCGTCGGCATGCCCGCGAGCCGCAGCGCGGCGCTCCGCGCGCTGCCGCAGCAACATTATCCGCTGCTGGATTTGGCGACCGCCAACACGCTTGGCGAAATTTACACGTCGATCCGCGAGACCGCCGCGGCACTCGGCCACCCCGAGCGCGGGACCGCGCTGATCGCGCGGATGGAGCGCGAGCTGGCGGGGCTGCCCAAGCCGGGCAAGGGCCGCGTCGCCGCCTATTATCAGCGGCGCGGCTATATGACCGGGACGGGAACGCTAATCGACGAAATGATGACGCGCGTCGGTCTGGTCAATCTGGCGGGCAAGCTCGGCAAGCCGCCGCTGTCGCAATTGAGCCTAGAAGAAATGGTCGCGGCGGAGCCCGATTTCCTGATCGTCGAGAGCGCGACCGATGTCGTGACCGACCAGGGGAGCGAGATGCTGCACCATCCGGCGATCAAGGATATTCCGCGCATCAGCATAGCGCAGGCGTGGACCGTGTGCGGCAGCCCCGCCTACACGCGGGCGGCGCGCAGCATGGCGGCGCAGATCGCGCGGCACGACGGGGGCCGATCATGAGCCGTTTTGCCCTGCCGCGCTGGCCGCTGATCGGCGCGCTGTCGCTGTTGACGCTGGTTGCGGCGGTCGCGTCGCTGCTGTTCGGCGCGGTCGATTTGTCGGTCGCGCGTCTCATCGCCGCGGCGGGCGGCGATGGCGACAAGGTTGCGTCGATCATCCTCTTCGACCTGCGGCTGCCGCGCACCTTGCTGGCGCTGGCGGTGGGCGCGATGCTCGGGCTCGCGGGGGCGGCGCTGCAAGGCTATCTGCGCAATCCGCTCGCCGAGCCTTCGGTGCTCGGCACGTCGAACGCCGCGGCGCTCGGCGGGGTGGCGGCGATCTATTTCGGGCTCGCCGAAATCCATGCGCTCGTGCTGCCGCTGCTCGCGACCGGCGGCGCGCTCGTCTCGCTTGCGCTGCTTTTCGTTCTCGCGGGCCGGGCCGAAAGCCCGCTGACACTAATCCTCGCGGGGATCGCGGTGGGCACGCTCGCGGTCGCGGGGACTAGCCTCGCGCTCAATCTGTCGCCCAATCCCTTCGCGGCGATGGAGATCATGACTTGGCTGCTCGGCAGCCTCGAGAATAGGTCGTTCGATCATGTGTGGATCGCGCTGCCGTGCATCGCGATCGGCGGTGCGATGCTGCTGTGGAACGGACGCGCGCTCGACGCGCTGACGCTCGGCGAGGATGCGGCGCAGGCGCTCGGCACCGATTTGCGGCGCACGCGGCTCCGCCTGCTGGTCGGCACCGCGATCGGGGTCGGCGGCGCGGTCGCGGTGTCGGGAGCGATCGGTTTCGTCGGCCTGATCGTGCCGCACTTGATCCGTCCGCTGACCGACCGCAGCCCGTCGGCGATCCTGCTGCCGTCGGCGATCGGCGGCGCGGCGTTGCTGACGCTCGCCGACCTGGGCGTGCGGATCATCCCGACGACGAACGAGCTGAAGCTGGGCGTCGTCACCGCCTTTCTCGGGGTGCCGGTCTTCCTCCTCCACCTGATGCGGGAGCGGCGGCTATGGTGAGCCTTATCCTCGATCATGTCGGCGTGACGCTCGGCCGCCGCACGGTGGTCCACGATGTCAGCGCCGCGTTCGGCGCGGGCACACTGACCGGGATCGTCGGGCCCAATGGCGCGGGCAAGTCGACGCTGGCGCGCGCGATGCTCGCGCTGGTGGCCGCGAGCGGCAGGGTCGAGATCGACGGGGTCGATGCGGCGGGGACGCCGCGCGGTGACCTTGCGCGGCGGATCGCCTATGTGCCGCAGGGGCAGACCTTGCACTGGCCGCTGACGGTCGAGCGGCTCGTCGGGCTGGGGCGGCTGCCGCACCTTGCCCCGATGTCGCGGATTTCGGAAGCCGACAGCGCCGCGATCGCGCGCGCGATGGACCGCGCTGACGTGCTCGAACTGCGCGACCGGATCGCGACCGAGCTGTCGGGCGGCGAGCGCGCGCGGGTGTTGTTCGCGCGCGCGCTGGCGGTCGAAGCCCCGGCGCTGATCGCCGACGAGCCGCTCGCGAGCCTCGACCCGGGGCACCAGATCGACGTGATGGAGTTGCTGCGCGCCGAGGCGGACGGCGGCGGGCTCGTCATCGCGGTGCTGCACGATCTGACGATGGCGGCGCGCTATTGCGACCGGCTGCTGCTGATCGATCAAGGGCGGATCGTCGCCGACGGGACGCCTGCCGAGGTGCTGACCGCCGAGCGGCTGCGCGCGGTCTATGGCATCGATGCGCGCGTAGAGACCGGCGGCGAATGGCCGACGATCACGACCTTCGGGCGCGCGCGATGAGCGCGGCGCTCTTCGCCGAGAAGGGTTATGCGGCGGTGCCGCTGTTCGACCCCGGGCTGGTCCACGCGGCGGCGGACGACATCACCGAACATATCGACCGGGTGGCACGGGCGCTTTACCTGCCGTTCGGGCAGAGCTGTCCTGACGCGCCGTTGGCCGAGCGGATCGACCGCGTTTACGCGCACGAGCGCAGCATCGCGAACCTGCTGCGCGTTGCCGTCTGCACCGACGCGCATCGCGGCGAACGGCTGCAGGCGCTCGCAAACGATCCGCGGCTGGTCGAAACCGCCGAACAGCTCGGCAGCCGCGCGTTGGCGGGCAGGATCGTCCGCGTGCGCGCGAGCATCGCTTGCTTTCCCGAGCATCGCCACGCGTGGCACAGCGACGTCGCGCGCGACGACGGGACGGGGTGCGGCAAGGTTGTCGTGACCGCGTGGATCCCGCTGAGCGATGCCGGACCGGCGAGCGGCGGGCTCGAGATCGCGGCGGGGCGCCAGCCCGCGCCGCTCGCGAGCGCGGGTGACGAAGGGTTCGAGATTCCCGAATGGCGGCTCGCGGGATTGCCGCGGGTGCAGCCCGAGTGCCCGGCGGGGACGGCGCTGTTCCTCGACCGGTTTACGCCGCATCGCACCTTGCCGGCGAAGGCGACGCGCTTCGCGCTCGTCGTATGGATGAAGGCGGCCTAGCCCGGACGAAGTCGACGCCATTCCTATCCGTCAACCCGGCGAAGGCCGGATGACGGTGAGATTGGGCGTTTTCTCTAACCGCTGCCGCCGCTGCGGCAGAAGCCGACGACATAGTCGATGATCATCCGGTCGCGCTGCGGCGACGGCGGGCCGAGCACGCCTTGTGCGTGTGGCGGAAGATGATCGACCGCGTGCGTCGCCCCCTCACCGAAGACATAATGGTCGAACCAGCTTTTCCACGCGGCGCGCTCCGCGCCCGGAAGTTCGCGGATCGAGTGCATCGCGAGCATCAGCGCGGCGAAGGGGAAACGGTCCTGCCGCTGACCGAACCAATAGTTGACGAGGACGTTCAGCGCGCCTTCGCTGCGGACATGGTGCCACCACATCGGCGGCATGTAGATCGCGTCGCCGGGAGCGAGTTCGACGACCAGCTTGTGGCGCTCCGCCTTGGCATAGAGCGGGTAGCGCGCATGATCGGGATGGTCGGGGTCGACCATGCTCGTCGGCTGGCCCGCGATCGTGCGCTCGACCGGGCCGACATAGAGGTTCGCGATCTGCTCGGGCGGGAAGAGGGTGAAACGCCTGCGCCCCGCAACGACCACGGCGATATTCGCCGCCATATCGTAATGCGGCGCGATGCGGCTGGCGTTGCCGACCCAGATGCGGGGATCGACGCCGGTATCGACGGTGAGCGGGTTTTCGGCGGCGAAGCTCGCGACGCTTTCGGGGGTCGGGGTCGATCCGGCGTAGAGGCTCGGCGCGTCGGCGGTGCCGCGCAGCGCCAGCAACTGCTCGACGAGCGCCGCCATCGGCATCTTTTCGCTGCGGAAATTCACCCCGCGCATATCGTCGGTGTAGAAATAGCGCCCGCCGGTTTCGGGCGGACCGACGAGCACGGTCAGCGGCTTGCCATTGTCGCGCGCGGCGAGATAGGCGGCGATGGCTTCGTCGCCCGCGCGCGCCGCGGCGACCGCGGGCCAGTCGGCCGCGATGCCACGAAGGATGGCGGGCTGGTCGGCCGCCGCGACCGCGCGCGCGATCGCGGCGTGGTCGCTGCCGGCAATTTCCTCCAATGTTCCGCTCACTCCGTCTCCCCTGCCCCTTAGCGGGCGGGTTCGACCCGCACCGTCCGGCTGGCGCGCTTGCCGTCGGCCGAGCGGCTGCGCAGATCCACCGCGCCGCCGACCGCGACCGGCCCGGCATAGCGCGTCCACGCGCCGCCCTCGACCCGATATTCGATCGCGGTGCCGGGGAACATGCTGTTCGCCTCGAGCTTGCCGTTCGCGATCCGCGCGCCCGGCGGCGCGACGCGGTAGGCGACGCCGATCCTTCCGAGCGTCGGCCATTGCGCCGCGACGCGCCCGGCGAAATCCTGCCAGCCCGCCTTGAGCTTTGCGGCGTCGACGCGGCTGTCGCCCCATTCGTAGCTGACGCCCGCCTGATAGGGCGGGGTCCAGGGCGCGGGCGCCCAGGCGCGCTCGGCGAGCGCGAGAAGGCGCGGGAAGAGCATATAATCGACCTGCGCATCGGTGCGGATCGTCTCGCTCCACAGCTGCGCCTGTAGCCCTGCGACGCGATGGCCGGGTTCAAGGACCGGCTTGTCCTCGATCGGCTTGCCCTCGGCACGGATGTTGCGGATCGTCGCGGCGTTGGCGGGCAGATTATCTGGCATGAAGCCGAAGACCTGCCAGGGATCGACGCCGCGCGAGGCCCAGTCGTAGCCGCCCTCTTCGGGATGCGGTGCATAGGGCATGTCGAAATAGCCGAGGTCGGGGATCGACAACACCGTATCCCAGCCGCGGTTCATCTGGTCGTGCGCCTCGCGGATCGCACCGCTGTGGAGCACGCCCCAGATGTTGGTCTGCACCAGATGCGGCGCCTTGGGCATGGCCGCGGTTTCGGTATGCCCCATGCCGTCGCTCCAGCCGCCGGTGCGCAGGCCTTTCGCCGCGAGGCTCGCGGTCACGCGCTCGATGAAGCGCGGGGTCAGCTTGCCCGCATCGCCGCCATTTTCGGCGATCATCGCCTGGCACGCGGGCGATTTGACCCACGCGCCCGCGGTTTCGTCGGCGCCGAGGTGGAAGGTTTTCAGCGGCACGCCCGCTTGGCTGTGCATCGCGGCGAGCGCATCGACGATGGTATCGACGAAGCGATAGGTCGAGGGAATGCAGACGTTGAGCGTATTGTCGTCGTAGTTCTGGATGCTGCGATATTCGGTCGTGTCGGCGGGGTCGATCAGGCGATATTCGTCGGCCTCGGCCTGTTTGCCCGCGGCGGTCAGGCGCGCGTGGCGCACCTCCATCGCCAGAATCGCGGCGCGGCTGTGGCCGGGCATGTCGATTGAAGGGATCACCTCGATCTGGCGCGCCGCCGCAGCCTGAACGATCGTGACATAGTCGGCCGCCGTCAGATAGCCGTTGACGCTGCCGGTGCCGTCGGGCCCGGCGCCGAGTTGCGGCAGTATGCAGGTCCGCTCGGACGGATCGTGGCAGCGTTTCGAACCGATCTCGGCGAGTTCGGGGAGCGCCGGAATTTCGATGCGCCAGCCCTCGTCGTCGGCGAGGTGAAGGTGGAGCTTGTTGAGCTTGTAGGTCGCCATCGCCTCGACGAGCTTCAGGATTTCGTCGCGGCTGTGGAAATTGCGCCCGAGGTCGATGTGGAGGCCGCGGAAGCCATATTCGGGGGCATCCTCGACATGGAGCGGGGTCAGCCTGCCCTTTTCGAATGCCGCCTGCTGCGCGAGCGAGCGCAAGGCATGGCTCGCGCCCGCGGCGTCGTGCGCGGTGATCGCGATGCCCGATGCCTTGGCGTCGAGGATATAGGATTCGGGCTTCGCCGCGGCGGCGCGATCGATGCGGATCGTCAGCGGCAGCGCGCCTTCGGGGGCGCCGAGCGCCGCGAGCGCGGGTGCGATCGCGCTGCGTTCGACCCCGTTCAAGGTGAGCGCGACGCCGCGGGTCAGGTCGACCGGCTTGCCCTTGCCCTGCACCGCCTTGGCGGGCTTGGGCAGGATCACGACGCCGGTGGCTTCGGGCGCGCGCCGGGCGGCCTGGAGGTCGAAGGCGCGCTCGGCGGTCAGCCAGCGCGTCTTGTCGGCCTCGCTCTTGGTCGCGAGCTTCGCCTCATCGGTCATCGGCGCCACGAAGGGCAAGGTTTCGAGGCCCGTTTCGGGGTCGATCACGGGACGCGTCGCGGCGATCGTGCGCGGTTCGAGCCCATCGGCGACGAGATAGGCGTTGGGCATGCCGAACGCCTTCGAGAAATTCGAGCCGACGCCCCAGAGTTTGATCTCATGCTTCGCGCCGGGGCGCAGCGTCGCGCCGGGTTTGAGCGTCAATTGCTGGACATCGCCGTTGATCAGCCGGTGCGCGAAGATGTCGCTCTCGACGAGCGGCAGCCGGTTGACGAAGCTGAAATAGAGCGCGAGCCCCTTGGTCGGCATGTCGGCGGGCAATGTTTCGGGCACGGTCAGCGTGATCGTCGTGAGGAAACAGCCTTCGATCCCCGCCGGGCACGCCGGGCCATTGTCGACCATCGTGAGGCGGTAGCCGAGCGTGTCGGCGAGGCGGTCGAGCGACGCTTGCGATCCCGTTTCGGCCGCCAGCGCCTGCGGCGCGGCGAGCGCCATCATCGCTATCGTGATCCACCCCGCAGTCCGCATCCATTTTCTCCCGCTCGACAATTTGTATCTAATTTGTCATGTAGTCGCGAGCGGGTCAACGCCTTTCGGATCGGGCGGAATCATGGGGGAAATTGATAAAATGACGAATATTCGCGCTTTTCGCTTCATCGCGTCGATCCTGATTGGTTTTATATTAGTATTGTCGCTGCCCGTCCGCGCCGAGGAGCGGCGGCCCGTTGTGGTCGGCTATCTCGCGGCGTTCAAGGGGCTCGAGCTGTCGATCGCGCGCACCGACCTCGCGGCCTTCACCCATTTCAACCTCTCCTTTGCCAACCCCGATGCCGCCGGGCGCTTCGTCGATCGGGGGAAGATGACGTGCATGGAGGGCGAGACGGGCGCCAACCTGTCGGTCGAGGCGCTGCGCGGCACGGTCGCGCGGCTGCAGGCGAGCGGGGCGAAGGTGCTGATCTCGACCGCGGGCGGCGTGATCCCCGGCTGTTCGGGCGACTGGAAGGCGCTGCTCGCGCCCGAGCGGCGCGCGGCGACGGTCGCGGCGCTGGCCGATCTTGCCGATTCGCTGGGCCTCGACGGGGTCGATATCGACATCGAGGGGACGCTGCTCACCGAAATCGACCGCGCGGGCGACTATACGCCCTTCATCGCGGCGCTGTCGGAGGCGATGAAGGCGCGCGGCAAGCTGCTGACCTGCGCCACCGCGTCCTATGAAGGCGGGATGATCCCGGTAGGTTCGATCCCCTATTTCGACCTGGTCAACGTCATGTCCTATGACGCGATCGGGCCGAGCTGGGGCGAAGCGGGCGCCGAGCATAGCAGCTATGCCATGGCCGCACGCGATCTCGACCTGTGGCTGGCGCGCGGCGTCGCGCGCGAGCGGCTCATCCTCGGCGTGCCCTTTTACGGCTATGGCTTCAGCGGCGCGAAGGCGAATTGGTCCTATCGCGACCTCGCCGCCGCGCATGGCCTAAATGCGACCAAAGCCGATGTGATCGGCGCGCTGTGCGCGGGATGCCGCTATATCACCCACAATAGCCCCGCGACGATCGAAAAGAAGGCGCGGCTCGCGGCCGAAAAGGCGGGCGGCATAATGGTGTGGGAATTGTCGCAGGACAGCCCCGACCACGCGCTGACGAAGGCGATCAAACGCGGGCTTTCGCGCGAATAAGTCGCAACAAGGTTGACGGAACGATACCAATGCAACACATGGGAATCCGGCGCTGGTCCTATCCGACCGGCGCGCCGGGCAACCAGGTGGAGCATCGTCCTTGTCACTGATCGAACGCGTGGGTCCGCTCCAGAAGGACGATCCGACACCGCTTTACCTGCAACTGCAGAAAATCCTGCGCGACGCGATCGAGGGACAGGTCGTGAAGGCCGAGGAAGCGATCCCGACCGAGCGCGACCTGGCCGAGGAATTCGACGTGTCGCGCATCACGGTGCGCAAGGCGATCGACGGGCTGGTCGCCGACGGCATCGTCACGCGCCGCCGCGGCGCCGGGACCTTCGTCACCCGCCCGCGCGTCGAAAAGAGTTTTTCCAAGCTCACCTCCTTTTCGGAGGACATGGCCTCTCGCGGGCGCAAGCCGCACAGCAAATGGGTGAGCAAGACCGCGGGCGCGGTAACGCCGGAGGAGGCGCTGTCGCTCGGCCTGTCGCCGGGGTCGCTCGTCTATCGCTTCCACCGCATCCGCTATGCCGACGACATTTCGATGGCGCTCGAATATGCGACGATCCCGGCCTATTGCCTGCCGTCGGTCGAGGCGGTGGGCGCGTCGCTCTACGAGGCGCTGGAAGCGGCGGGACATCTGCCCGTCCGCGCGCTGCAGCGGCTTCGCGCGATCGCGGCGACGGCCGAGCAGGCCGAGATGCTGGAGATCGAGCCGGGGACGCCGGGGCTGTTCATCGAGCGGCGTGGCTTTCTGGCCGACGGGCGCACTGCCGAGTTCACGCAGAGCTTCTATCGGGGTGATGCGTATGATGTCGTAGCGGAGCTGAACGGGTAGCCCAACTTCAACCGTCATCCCGGCGAAGGCCGGGATCTCGGCCTCGCGTCATGATACACCGGCGAGATCCCGGCCTTCGCCGGGATGACGAGCGTTAGGAATTGAGCCGTCGCAGAAATTCCGCATGCGGCGGCAGCTCGGCGAGCTGTTCGGCGACGCGGCCGCGCAGCGTCGCGAGGCGCGAAGCCAGTTCCTCGCCGGAGAGGCCGTCGGCGATCGGGTGCCAGCTTTGCGGCCGCACCCCCTGCCCCGTCAGCACCGCGTACCAGTTCGTCGGACCGAACAGATCGCCGGGTTCGAAGAGAATGTTGCCGGTGGCGCGAAACGCCTCGATCCGCTCGGCGAGGCTGTCGGGCATGCCCGCCGCGGCGACATCGCGCCAGAAGGGCGTGTCGTCGCGGTTCGCGAGCGCATAATGCGCGATCACGAAATCGCGTATCACCTCATATTCGTGGAGCGCGTCGCGGTTGAAGCGGCGGACGACATTCGGATCGACCGCGTCGCGCGGCAGCAGCGACAGCAGGCGGATGATGGTCGTCTGGATGAGGTGGATCGAGGTCGATTCCAAGGGTTCGATGAAGCCGCCCGCGAGCCCGATCGCGACGCAGTTGCGGTTCCAGATCGCCTTGCGATGCCCCGCGGCGAAACGCAGCCGGTTGGCGTCGGCGAGCGGCGCGCCGGGGAGGCGCGAGCGCAGCAGCGCCTCGGCCTCGTCATGGCCGAGATGCGCGCTCGAATAGACATAGCCGTTGCCGGTGCGGTGCTGGAGCGGGATGCGCCATTGCCACCCCGCCTCGCGCGCGGTCGAGCTCGTAAAGGGCGACGGGTCGCCGGTGCTTTCGCACGGCATGGCGACCGCGCTGTCGCATGGCAGCCAGTGGCTCCATTCGGTGTAGCCGGTGTGGAGCGCGCCTTCGATGAGGAGGCCGCGAAAGCCCGAACAGTCGATGAAGAAGTCGCCGTCGATGACGCGGCCATCGTCGAGCGCGAGCGCGGTGATGAAGCCATCTTCGGGATCGAGGCGGACGTCGGCGACCTTGCCCTCGATCCGCGTGACGCCCTTGTCCTCGGCATAGCTTCGCAGCAATCGCGCGTAGGCGGCGGCGTCGAACTGGACGGCATGATGCACCGGGCCGTGGCGGGTTGCGGGCGCAAAGCGGCCCTCGCGCGCGGCCATCGTCTCGAGATTATAGGGGCCGTGATCGCTATCGCCGCCCGCCGCGAGGTGCCTGAGCCAATAATGATGGAAATGGATGCCCGACATTTCGATGCCGAGATAACCGAAGGGATGAAAATAGCGGCGATCCGCCCCGCCCCAGCCCTCGAACGCGATGCCGAGCTTGATCGTGCCGTGCGTCGCGCGGAGGAAATCGGCCGGATCGAGCCGGAGGTAGCGGTTGAATTCGTGGATCGGCGGCACCGTCGCCTCGCCGACGCCGATGGTGCCGATCGCCTCCGATTCGACGAGGGTGATGTCGTGCGAGTGGCCGGCCAGCGCGCGGCCGAGCGCCGCCGCGGTCATCCAGCCCGCGGTGCCGCCGCCGACGATGACGATGCGCCGCACGGCGCGCGCCCGCGCGCTCATTCGCGCATCCGCCGTAGTGCGTCGGCGTGGCTTTCCATCGCATGGACGTCGCTCGCGACGGCGCGGAGCTGGCGCTGAAATTCGGCCATCAGCGCCTGATCTTCGGTCAAGAGTGCCTGCGGATCGAAGCTGCGCGGGGTCACGCCGTGCCCCGCCATGACGAGCGCCCAGCTGTCCTCGACATGCGCCTCGTGATTATAATGCGCGAACATGCCGCGCGCGGCGAACAGGTCGATCTTGGCCGCGAGTTCGACCGAGACCGGCGCGGCGCGCGCGGCGTCCCAATAGGGTTCGCCGATGCGCGCGTTGAGGCGGAAATGCTGCGCGGTGAAGTCGGCGACGCGCGCGCGGGTGCCCGCAAGTTCCTCGTTATAGATAGCGGCCTCGGGCATCTCGGCGCGGTCGATCGGCCAGAGCAGCACGAGCTGCGCGATGCCAAGCTGGAGCAGGAGCAGTTCGGCGCCGTCGAGCGGCGGGGCATCGCCTGCCCCCGGGCCGACCGCGACGACATTGCCGATCCACGGGCGCGGTCGCGCGGCCGCCCCGAGCGCGGCGGGCGGCGCGGCGTCGGCGGGGCGCCCCAGCGCCGCCGCGAGGGCGGCGGGAGCGCCGGCGTCGGACAATGATGCGCTGTCATAGGCGAACTCGATCGCGGTGCGGTTCGCGAGCGGGATCAACGTCAGCCACCCGGCCGGGTGCGCGGCGACGCGGCTGTAGAGCGGCAGCGGATCGAAGGCGGGCGCCGAAGCGCGGATGATGCGGTCGCAGAAGCCGGGGCGCGCTTCCGCGCCGCCGTCGAGCGCGGCGACCAGCGCGCCGTCGGTGTCGATGAACAGGTCGGCGCCGAGTTGCTCGCCGTCCGCGAGGTCGATGCGGTCGAGGCGCGATCCGCCCTTGTGCGGAACGGCGCCCGCGCCGGGCACGATGCGGATATCGGCCTGCTCGCACGCGGCGCGCAGCAGTTTCGCATAGCCGGCGGCGTCGAGGTGCCAGCCCGCCTTGACCGCCTGCCGCGTCGCCGTCTCACGCGGCGCGCCGGTGCGGCCCTGCTTGGCGGCGGCGGCGGCGAGGCAGAAATCCTCGAGCGCGACGCGCAGCCCCGCGGCGCGCGCGCGCGTCCAGTGCTGGACGAAGGGGAGCGAGGCGAAGGCGCTGCCCGCGTCGCCATAGGCGTGAAGGAAAGCATCGTCGCCGCCCGACCAGCCGGCGAATTGCTGGCCCATGTTGACCGTCGCGGCGGCGTGGCGGGCCAGCGCGGCTTCGTCGATGCCGAGCAGGCGGTGGAAGGTCGCGAGGTCGGGCGGCGCGACGAGCGCGGCGTGCGGCGCGGGCGCTTCGCCGGTGTCGACCCAGACGATGTCGGTGCCGAGCCGCGCATAGGCGCGGCTGACCGCGAGCGCCGCCATCGCCGCCGCAACCCCGCCGCCAAAGACGACCACCCGCTGCACCGAATGCGTCACGGCGCGGGCGCCGGGCAATAGCGCGCGATGAAATCGGCATGCGAGGGCACGGCCGCCGCGGCGTCGGCGATCATCGCGGCGAGGTTCGCGAGCCGCTCCTCGACGGTCGCGGCGGGCAGCGCGTCGGCGAGGCGGTCGGCGGCGAGCGGCTCGATCCCCTGCCCGACGAACACCGCCTGCCAGCTCGGCGGGCCGAAGAGGCCGTCGCGATAGGCCTGGACATGGCCGCGATGGCGAAAGCGGTCGATCTTGTCGGCGAGCGTATCGGGCACGGCCATCGTCGTCACGCGCTCCCAGAGCGGCGCGTCGGGCTCGTTCGCGACGTAATGGAGGATCAGGAAATCGCGGATGCGGTCATATTCGACGTCCATCACGCGGTTGAGTTCGCACGGAAGCGCCGGGTCGATCCCGGGCCCCGACGGCAGCAGCGTCAGCATGTGCATGATCGCCATCTGGACGAGATAGATGCTCGTCGATTCGAGCGGCTCGAGAAACCCGCTCGCGAGCCCCATGGCGATGCAATTATGCGCCCAGGCCTTTTCGCGCTTGCACGCCTTGAAGCGCAGCACGCGCGGTTCGGCCATCGCCTCGCCGTCGAGATTGGCGAGCAGGGTCGCCGCCGCCTCGTCGTCCGAAATGTCGGCGCTCGAATAGACATAGCCGTTGCCGGTGCGGTGCTGGAGCGGGATGCGCCACTGCCAGCCCGCGGTGCGCCGCGTCGAACGCGTATAGGGATGAAAGTCCGCCGAGCGCGCCGACGGCACCGCCGCCGCGCTGTCGCACGGCAGCCAGTACGACCAGTCCTCGATCCCCACCCCCAGCGTCTGCGCCATCAGCAGCCCGCGAAAGCCCGAACAGTCGACGAACAGGTCGCCGGCGATGCGCGCGCCCGACGCCAGCTTGACCGCGGCGATGTCGCCGGTCCCGCCATCCTGCTCGACCTCGACGATGCGGCCTTCGACGCGCTCGATCCCGCGCGCCTCGGCCCATTGCCGAAGGTATCGGGCATAAAGAAAGGCGTCGAATTGATAGGCGTAGGCGAAGGCGTTCCGCACATCATTCGCATCGCCATTGGGCAGCATGAAGCGGTTTTGCAGCGCGGTGACGATCGGGAAGCAATAGTCGGAGAGCGGGGCGGCGGTCCCGGCGCGGCGGGCGCGGATCCAGTAGCTGAAGAAATCGGCCTCGCCGATCGGACGGCCGAAGGTGCCGAAGGGGTGGACGTAGCGGTCGCCCGCGCGGCCCCAATTGACGAATTCGATCCCGAGTTTGAAGCTGGCTTGCGTCGCCTTCATGAACTCGGCTTCGTCGAGCCCGAGGAAGTCGTTGAAATCCTTCATCTGCGGCAGTGTCGCCTCGCCGACGCCGACGGTACCGATCTCCTCGGATTCGACGAGGCGGACGCGAAAGCGCGCGGGGTCGAGCTTGACGGCGCAGGCGGCGGCGCACATCCAGCCCGCGGTCCCGCCGCCGACGATCACGATTTCGAATTTATCCCCCATCGCGGGTCCAGCTTAACGCGGAAGAAAGTGGGCGCCAGCCCGAATGAACCGGCGCCCCTTCCCCCTTTTAGAAAGTGAGCCGCACGCCGAGCTGGTAGCGCCGGTCGTTCTTGAACCAGGCGTTCGGCTTGAGCGTTCCGTCGCCGTCGACCTGCTGCATCAGCACGGTGTCGGTGCCGAGCAGGTTGGTGCCCTCCAGCACGAACTCGATATTCGCCGTCGCGCGCAGGCGAAGCGACGCGTCGAGATAGCCCGTGCTCTTTTGCCAGATCGGGAAGCCGACGCAGCAGTCGATCGCGGTCACCAGATATTTAGAACGCCAGTTGTAGGCGACGCGCGCCGACACCGGGCCTTTCTCATACATGCCGACGAGGTTGTAGCTGTGCTTCGAAATGCCTTCTAGCGCATCGGGCTTTACCGTGCTGTCTTCGAAGGTGATGCCGCCGCCGGCGGTCCCGCCCGCGGTCTCGTTGGTCAGATTGACCGTCTCGATCCCGCTGTTCTTCACATAGGTATAGTTGGCCTGGACTCCGAAGCCGTCGAACGGCGCCGGCAGGAAGTCGAAAAAGGTCTGGAAGGCAAATTCCGCGCCGTAGATTTTCGCACCGTCGCCGTTGACCGGCCGGTTGATGCGGACATCCTCGGTCACGCCGTTATTGGTGATCGAGAGGTTGAACTGGCCCGCCTGAATATATTCGTTGAATTTCTTGTAGAAACCCGTGGCGGTGAACGAACTCGACCGGCCGAAATAATATTCGAGCGTCAAGTCGAACTGGTCGGCCGTCATCGGCTTCAGGCCCGGATTGCCCGACTGGCCGGTATATTGCCAGTCGTAAGCGATCGCATTGCCGTCGGCGTCGCGCGTAATATTGGTGTCGGAGAAGTCGTTGAGGTTGGGCGACAGGCGATTGACGGTCAGGAAGTTGCGCAGCAGGCCGAAATCGGGACGCGACATCGCGCGCGAATAGGCGAAGCGCGATACCAGCCTGTCGGTGAGGTCGAACTTCACGTTGAAGCTGGGCAGCGCGTGGAAATGATTGACCTTGGTCGTATCGGCCACGGTCGCGCCATTGTTGAACGCGATCTCGTCCGCGGTCACGACGCAGCCCGCGGTCGCCGTGGGCCGGTCATCGACGACCCCGCGATCGCAAGCCAGCTGGGCGGGTGTGAAGGGCGTCGCGAAAGTGGTCGCCCCCTGCGTGTCGTCGCGCGTCCAGATCAGGCGGACGCCGACATTGCCCGAGATCGGCACGCCGCCGATCGCGAGGCTGTCGCCGCCGAACTTCGCCATCGCATAGGCCGACACCGTGCGTTCGCTGACGCGATGGACCTCGCTCGGGAAATAGCAGCCGAAGGATTTTTCGATCGTTTCGGCACCGCGATAGCCCGCGCCCGAACAGACCGGATAATAGTCGCCGACGCCGATCGACGGACGCCCGAGCGCCGCCGCCAGCTGTTCGCGGTTCGACAGCATGTCCATGTTGAAGAAAGCGAAGCTGTTGTGATTGAGCTGGTTGCCGGCGAAGAAATCGCCGCCGAAGGTGTGCAGTTCGTTGGTACCCGGCGCGTAGACCGGGCTGTCGATGTTGAAATAGGGCGCCTGCGTATAGGTCCAGTTGTTCGAGATATTCGCCCAGTTATAAGCGCCCCAGCGCACCGTCTGATCGCGATCGGCGTAGCGCGCGCCGACCTTGATCGCATCGAGCCAGCCCGAATCGACATCATATTCGACGTCGGCGCGGAAGGCGATTTCCTGTCCGTCGCTGTCCTCGGTGTGGTCGGTGATCGCGTAATAATGATAATTGTTCGGGTTGTTGAGCCCGCCGTCCGACAGGTTGATGTTGTCGGCCTCGCCCGGCAGGATTTCCAGCCGCGGATATTTGCCGGTCAGATCGACATAGGTGTTGGCATAGCTGCGCGCAGTGACCGAAGCATTATAGTTGCTGACGCTCGCGTCGACATATTGGCCGTCCAGCGTGACGCGCAGCCGGTCGGAAACGTCCCAGCGGAAGTTCAGACCGAAATCCTGCGTGATCTGCTTGTTCCGGAGCGCGTTGGCCGCGGTGTCGAGTTGCGGCGCGCGCTGCGGGTTGTCGCAGAACGGAACGCCGTTCCCGTCCACTTCCCATGAATAGCAGCGATTGAAAAACGCCTCGCCATCCTCGTTGACGCCGAGCCCGAGATTGGCGTCGCCTTCGCCGACATAGGGGCGCGGCGCCGACCACCAGCCGCTGAGGAAATTGCCGTCGTCGTCGAAGGCGAAGGGCGCGGTACCCCGCAGCGGATTGACCAGCGTCGGATCGGTGACCTGATAGTCGCTCGGCTGTCCGTAGATGCTGAACGCGCTCGAATAGATCGCATGTTCGCGCCAGCTGTTGTTATATTGCGAGCGCAGATACTGGCCGGTCAGTTCCATGCCGCCGTCGTTCGAGCGCCACTGGAACGCCGCCGAGACGCCATAGCGTTTGCGGTCATATTCATTGTCGCGCATGTAGATGCCGCTGGGGATATATTGCTTCCCCGGCCCGAACACGCCGTCGAAAATCGCCATGCGGTCGAACTGGATGCCCTGGCTCGCGGTCACCGCATGCGAATAGGCGCCGCTGAGCATCAGGCCGATCTCGCCGATCCCGGTCTGCCAGCGGTCGGAGACGATGCCCGAGATTTCGGGCGTCGATTTCTCGGCGATGTCGCCATAGGTGTTCTTGATCGAGATCGAGATCAGGCGGCCGTCCTGATCGAAGGGCACGCGCGTGCGCAGATTGACCGTGCCCGCGATCCCGCCCTCGATCATGTCGGCGGTCTGGTTCTTGTAGGTGTCGATGCCGCCGAGAAGCTCGGGCGAGATGTCCTGCCACGACAGGCCGCGCGAACTGTTCGCGCTGAAGGTGTCGCGGCCGTTGAATTCGGAGCGGACCTGGCTGAGGCCGCGGACGATGACGCCCGAGGGTTCGGCCGAGAAGTGCGAAGTGTCGTCGGTGCCCGCGAAGCGGACGACGGTGATGCCGGGAACGCGCTGCAGCGCCTCGGCGACCGATTTGTCGGGGAAGGAGCCGATATCCTCCGCAGTGATCGAATCGACGACCGTATCGGCGTTGCGCTTGCGATTCTGGGCCGATTCGAGATTGGCGCGGATGCCGGTGACGACGATGTCGTTCGGATTTTCGTCGTCCGCGGATAGCGGCGCGGTGCTTTCCTGCGCCGCGGCGGGAAGGATCATCGCGCTCGCCAGTGCTGCGCCGCAGATCCCCTGGAGCAGACTGTGGCGAATCCGGTATGTCTTGGCAGGCCCCTTGATCATTTTAATTTCCCCCATCCAATGCGGCCCAGATTGCCTTCCCACAATCTCTATAAGACCAATTGCGTCCTTGGACTATTACCAATAGACTACAAATCCGACGCGCTGTCCATTGCAAATTTATGGCAGCGCCAGGATGCCGCCCGAAGGGGCGCTGGCGACCGGGGAGGAAAAGCCATGCGATTGATTTCACTCGACGTGTTGCGGGGGCTCACCGTCGCGGGAATGATATTGGTGAATTCGGCCGCGGCGATGAAATATGGCGCCGAGGCCGAAGTCGCGCCGATGCTGCTGCACGTCAGCTGGGACGGGCTCACCCTCGCCGACCTCGTTTTTCCGGGCTTTCTGACGATGGTGGGCATCGCCATCCCCTTTTCGATGCGCGATGCGAAATTCGATTGGGCGCAGCGCGGGCATATTTTCGGCCGCACCGGCCGCCTGCTGCTGCTGGGTTTCATCCTCAGCAATCTTTACTGGTTCGCCAGCTTCGCCTCGGGCGACTGGCGGCTGTTCGGCGTGCTCCAGCGAATCGGGTTGGTCTATTGCGCGTGCGCGATTCTGTTCCTGCTGTCGGGCCCGCGCGCGCGGCTGATCATCGCCGCGGCGATCCTCGCGCTCTACTGGCCG
Organism: uncultured Sphingopyxis sp.; assembly: GCF_900078365.1. Taxonomy (NCBI): domain Bacteria; kingdom Pseudomonadati; phylum Pseudomonadota; class Alphaproteobacteria; order Sphingomonadales; family Sphingopyxidaceae; genus Sphingopyxis; species uncultured Sphingopyxis sp. The sequence goes on along the minus strand of NZ_LT598653.1, from coordinate 1,047,006 downwards.
CTTGCGCTGCTGCCGTCGCTCGACGGGCTGGCGACCGACATATGGGTGCGCGGGCATAATTTCGTCGCCTCGCTCGACCGGCTGCTGCTCGGCAACCATCTCTATGTGAAGGGGCCCGAAGGCTATGATCCCGAGGGGATATTGGGCACCCTCCCCGCAATCGCCCAAGGCCTGATCGGCGTCGCGATCGGCGAGCTGCTGATCGGCCGGAAGGACTCCGCGGCGCGCCAGCTCGCGACGATCGGCGCCGCGATGCTGGTCGCCGGCGGCGTCTGGAGCCTCGCCTTCCCGATCGTGAAAGATATCTGGTCGAGCAGCTTCGTGCTCGTCACCAGCGGCATCACCGTTCTTGCGCTCGCGCTGCTGCATCATTGGCTCGACCGCGCGGACCGCACGCCCGGGATTGCTGCGACCGCGATGCTGGCGTTCGGCGCCAATGCGATCGCGGCCTATACGCTGCATCAGGTGACGGCGGGCGTGGTCACCTGGGACGCGCTGCTCCTGCCCTTTCGCGCGCTGCGCGAAACGCTGGGCGATCCGGTCGCGTCGCTCATCCCCATCTTGCTTTATATGCTGCTGATCTGGGGCGCGATGGAATGGCTGCGCCGCAAGGGCTGGATCATCAAAATCTGATCCGCCCGAACATACCTCTTGATGAGACATATATAACCTATATAATACCAATGATCGGCCGGCGCCGCGCCGTCCGATCCGGAGACGAATGACGATGCCGAACGCCGCAACAGACGGACGAACGACGCTGATGGAGCAGGAAGCCGGCGAGGCCGCAGCGGCCGTCGCCGCGATGCTGACGGCGAATCGCGACGCCTTCGCCGCTATCGGCAAGCGCCTGCGCGCCGCGCCCCCCGCCGCGGTCGTGACCTGCGCGCGCGGGTCGTCGGACCATGCCGCGACCTATGCCAAATATCTGATCGAGACGATGACGGGGACGCCGACCGCGTCGGCGGCGCTGTCGATCGCGTCGCTCTACGACGCGCCCGCGGTCGCGGGCAATCGCCTGTGCCTCGCCATATCGCAGTCGGGAAAAAGCCCCGACCTGCTCGCGGCGGTCGAGCAGCAGCGCGAGGCCGGCGCCTTCGTCGTCGCGCTCGTCAATGCCGGGGGTTCGCCGCTCGCGGGGCTTGCCGATGTGGTGATCCCGCTCTCGGCCGGGCTCGAGCGATCGGTCGCGGCGACCAAATCCTATATCGCCTCGCTCGCCGCCATCGCCGCGCTGGTCGCGGCATGGGCCGAGGATGAGGCGCTCGACGCGGCGCTGACCGCCCTGCCCGGCCAGCTCGAGCAGGCGTTCGCGCTCGACTGGTCGCCCGCGGTCGCGGCATTCCGGGGGGCGACCAATTTGTTCGTGCTCGGCCGCGGTTACGGGCTCGGCGTCGCGCAGGAAGCCGCGCTCAAGTTCAAGGAGACCTCCGCACTCCACGCCGAAAGCTTCAGCGCCGCCGAAGTGCGGCACGGGCCGATGGCGATCGTCGGCGATGCGTTTCACGTCCTGGCGTTCGGCGGCAGCGACCGCGCGGCGGCGAGCGTGCGCGACGCCGCGGCCGAGTTTCGCGGGCGCGGCGCGACGGTGCTGCTCGCCGACGCCGAGGGCGGCGACCTGCCCGCCCTCGTCGCGCATCCGGCCACCCAGCCGATCCTGATGATCCAGAGCTTCTATCGCATGGCGAGCGCGCTGGCGCTCGCGCGCGGGCAGGACCCCGACTCGCCACCGCATCTCAACAAGGTTACCGAGACTTTATGATCGTTCGTTTCCACAACGGCCGGATTGCGCTGCCGGACGGCGCCGTCGATGCGGCGGATCTGGCCGTGACCGACGGCATTGTCACCGCCGTGTCGGCGCCGGGCGATACGCCCGCGGACCGCGAGATCGACCTTGCGGGCGGCTGGCTGCTGCCCGGCTTCGTCGATACGCAGGTCAACGGCGGCGGCGGGGTGCTGTTCAACGATCAGGTCGACGTCGAAGCGATCGCGGCGATCGGCGCCGCGCACGCGCGCTTCGGGACCACCGCCTTCCTGCCGACCTTGATCAGCGACACGCCGGCGCAGATCGCCGCCGCGCTCGCCGCGGTCGATGCCGCGATCGCGCAAGGCGTGCCGGGCGTCGTCGGCATCCATATCGAAGGCCCCTTTATCAACGAGGTGAAGCGTGGCATCCACGAAGCGCATCGCATCCGCCGCCTCGACACCGACATATTGGCGACGCTCACCGCGCCGCATCGCGGGCGGGTAATGCTGACGCTCGCGCCCGAGCTGTGCGACGCGGAGGATATTCGCACGCTCGTCCGGCACGGCGTGATCGTCAGCGCGGGGCATAGCGACGCGACCTATGACGAGGCGCAGCGCGCGATCGCGGCGGGATTGTCGGGCTTCACCCATTTGTTCAACGCGATGTCGCCGCTGCACCATCGCCATCCCGGCGCGGTCGGCGCGGCGTTCGACTCCGACACCTGGTGCGGGCTGATCGTCGATGACGTCCATCTGCATCCCGCCGTCGTGCGGCTGGCGGTGCGCGCGAAGGGCAAGGACCGCATCATGCTGGTTACCGACGCGATGCCGAGCGTCGGCACCGACGCCGCCGAATTCACGCTGCAGGGCAAGCGCATCGCGGTGAAGGACGGCGTCTGCATCTTCGAGGACGGCACGCTCGCGGGAACGCATCTCGACATGGCGTCGGCGCTGCGCAAGACGGTCGAGGTCACCCGCCTGCCGGTGCCCGACGTGTCGGCGATGGCGAGCGCGACGCCCGCCGCCTTTCTGTCGCTGCAAGGCCGCATCGGGTCGATCGCGGCGGGGCAGCGCGCCGACTGGGTGGGGCTGGACGCGGATTTGACGCCGTGCGCGACATGGATCGGCGGCGAGAGGCTTTAGCGATCGCCGCCGGGCTTTGTGCAAGCGACGTAATGACAGACAAGCCGCAAGGATAAGCGGCGGAAGTTTTGGGGATTATAGCGATGGGCCTGATCATCACCTCTCCGCTCAGAGGGTGGGCGACGACGCTGGACGAGGTTCCCGATCCGGTCTTTGCCCAGCGGATGATGGGCGACGGGGTCGCGATCCAGCCGCTCGGCGATACCGTCGTCGCGCCGTTCGACGGCGAGGTGGTGACGCTGCACGAAGCGGGCCATGCGGTGTCGCTGCGCAGCGCCGAGGGCGCCGAAATACTGATCCATATCGGGCTCGATACGGTGATGCTGAAAGGCGAAGGCTTCACGCCGCTCGTTGCGGCGGGCGACAGGGTAGCGCGCGGCGATCCGCTGATCCGCTTCGACCTCGATGCGGTCGCGCTCGCGGCGACGAGCCTGATCACGCCGGTGATCGTGACCAATGCCGAGGCCTTCGCGATCGGCCGCCGCACGACGGACGCCGCCGTGGGCGCGTGCGAGGCGCTGATGACGCTGGTCCCGGTGCAGGGCGAAGCGCGACGCCGGTCGGATGACGGCACATTGGTCGAGCAGGCGGTGACGCTGTCGCTGCCGCACGGCATCCATGCGCGACCCGCGGCGCGGATCGGCGAGGCGGCGCGCGGCTTCGAGGCCGACGTGCATCTGATGAAGGGCGGCAAGCGCGGCGACGCGCGGAGCACGGTCGCGCTGCTCGCGCTCGGCACGGCGTTCGGCGACGAGGTGGTGGTGCAGGCGCACGGCGACGATGCCGAAGCGGCGCTGGCGGCGGTCGTCGCGTTGCTCGCGACCGATATGGGCGAAGGGGAGCCGGCGGCGGCGCCCCTGCCCGTCGCCGCGACGAGTCCGCTGCGCGCGGGACAGATCGGCGGCGTGATCGCCGCGCCGGGCCTCGCCATGGGGCCCGCCGCGCGGCTGCGGCAGGCCGACATCGCGGTCGCGCGCGAAGGCAAGGGAGCGGCCGAGGAACGCGCGGCGCTGCTGTCGGCGCGAAGCGAGGTTCGCGCGCAGATCGCGGCGCGCGCCGAGGGGGCTGGCGGCAGCGTCGCGTCGGTGATGCAGGCGCATCTCGCGCTGATCGACGATCCCGAATTGATTGCGGCGGCCGAGGGGCGGATCGCGGCAGGCTACAGCGCCGGTTTCGCGTGGCGCGGCGCGATCCACGACCAGATCGACGCGATCCGCGCGACGGGCAATGCCCATCTGATCGAGCGGATCGACGATCTGATCGACATCGAGCGGCAGATGCTCGCGGCGCTGACCGGCACGGCGCTGGGCGGCACGGCGGTTCCGGCGGGCGCAATCGTCGTGGCGGGGGATTTATTGCCGTCGGAGCTGGTCGCATTGGCGGCGGCGCGGCCCGCAGGGCTGTGCCTCGCGCGCGGCGGGCCGACGTCACATGTCGCGATCCTGTGCGCGGGGATGGGGCTGCCCGCGCTCGTCGCGATGGGCGATGCGCTCGACGAGATTGCGGAGGGCACGCCGTTGCTGCTCGATGCCGAGCTGGGGCATGTCACGGCGGCGCCGTCGGCGGCCGAGGCCGAAGCCTTTTCAGCGCGGCTCGCGAAGCGCGACGCGCGGCGCGAAGCGGCGCGGGCGGCGGCGAAGGACGCCTGCCACAGCGCCGACGGCACGCGCGTCGAAATCTTCGCCAATGTCGGCAGCGTCGAGGACGCGCGGGCCGCCGCGGCGCAAGGCGCCGAGGGATCGGGCCTCGTGCGCAGCGAGTTTCTCTTCCTCGATCGCGACACCGCGCCGTCGGAGGATGAACAGCACGCCGCCTATCAGGGGATCGCCGACGCGCTGGCCGGTAAGCCGGTGATCGTCCGCCTGCTCGACATCGGCGGCGACAAGCCCGCCGCCTATATTCCTATAGACGCCGAGGAGAATCCGGCGCTCGGCCAGCGCGGCATCCGGGTGGCGCTGGCGCGGCCCGACCTCCTCGAAACGCAGCTTCGCGCGATCCTGCGCGTCGAACCCGCCGGGCAATGCAAGATCATGATCCCGATGGTCGCGAGCGTCGACGAGCTGCGGCAGGTGCGCGCGGTGGTCGAAAGGCTGCGCGGCGAGATGGGGGTCGCGGCGCCGGTCGAGGTCGGCGTGATGGTCGAGACCCCCGCCGCCGCGATGACCGCCGACCTGCTCGCCGCCGAAGCCGATTTCCTGTCGATCGGCACCAACGACCTGACCCAATATGTGCTCGCGATGGACCGCGGCAATCCGGCGGTCGCCGCGGGGGTCGACGCGATGCACCCCGCGGTGCTGCGGATGATCGGCGAAACGTGCCGCCTTGCCGCGGTTCACGGGCGCTGGGTCGGGGTGTGCGGCGGGCTCGCGTCCGATCCGGCGGCGCTGCCGATTCTGATCGGGCTGGGCGTCACCGAATTGTCGGCGGTGCCGGGGTTCGTCGCCGAGGCGAAACAGATCGTGCGCGGCCTCGCGTTGCCCGAGACGCAAGCGCATGCCGCGCTGGCGCTGCAATGCAAGTCGGCGGCGGAGGTGCGCGCGCTCGCCCGCGCGTTCGAGGAGACACGATGATGCGCAAGATACTCGAAACGCTCCAGCCATTGGGCCGCGCGCTGATGTTGCCGATCGCGGTGCTGCCGATCGCGGGGCTGCTGCTGCGCATCGGCCAGCCCGACCTGCTCGACATCGCCTTCATTTCGGCGGCGGGCGCCGCGATTTTCGAGAATCTGGGCATCCTCTTCGCGATCGGCGTCGCGGTCGGCTTTGCGCGCGACGGCAATGGCGCGGCGGCGCTCGCGGGGGTGGTCTGCTATCTTACGACGACGACGGGCGCGCAGACCTTCATGACCCCGCCCCCCGACATCGGCGCGGGGCTTCCCGAAGCCGCGGCGGCCTTGACGGCGAAGCAATGGGCGGTCGGGCTGATCGACCGGCTCGAGGTCCCGGTCGGCATATTGTCGGGGTTGATCGGCGGGCATTTCTACAATCGTTTCGCGACGATCGCGCTGCCCGAATATCTCGCTTTCTTCGGCGGCCGGCGGTTCGTGCCGATCGCCAGCGGGGTCGCGGGGCTGCTGCTCGCGGCACTCGTCGGCTACAGCTATGCGCATATCAGCGGCGCGATCGACACCGCGAGCCGCGCCGTCGTCGCCTCGGGCGAGATCGGACTATTCGTCTATGGCGCGCTCAACCGGCTGCTGATCGTCACCGGATTGCACCATATCATCAACAATGCCGCCTGGTTCGTCGTCGGCGACTTCGAAGGCGCGACGGGCGACCTTCGCCGCTTCTTCGCGGGTGATCCGAGCGCGGGCGCGTTCATGTCGGGCTTTTTCCCGGTGATGATGTTCGGCCTGCCCGCCGCCTGCCTCGCCATGTATCACGAGGCGCGGCCCGAGCGGAAAAAGGCGGTCGGCGGCATGCTCTTCAGCCTCGCCTTCACCAGCTTCCTGACCGGGGTGACCGAGCCGATCGAGTTCAGCTTCATGTTCGTCGCGCCTTTGCTCTATGCGATCCACGCCGTCCTGACCGGCGCGTCGATGGCGCTGATGAATGCGCTCGACGTCAAGCTCGGCTTCGGCTTTTCGGCGGGGCTGTTCGACTATGTGCTCAATTTCAGCCTCGCGACGCGGCCCTGGCTGCTGCTGCCGATCGGCGCCGCCTATGCCCTGCTCTATTACGGCCTGTTCCGCTTCTTCATCCGCCGGTTCGACCTGACGACACCGGGGCGCGAGCGCGGCGAGGTCGCCGAGGCGTCGACCGTTTCGACGGGCGGCGCGCGCGGCGAAGCCTTTGTCGCGGCGCTCGGCGGCGCGGGCAATCTCGTCAGCGTCGATGCCTGCACGACGCGCCTGCGCCTGATCGTCGCCGACCAGAGCGCGGTCGACGACGCCGCGCTGACGGCGCTCGGTGCGCGCGGCATCATCCGTCCGTCGGAGAATGCGGCGCAGGTCGTGCTCGGGCCGGTCGCCGATCTCGTGGCCGAGGAAATCCGCGGCGCGCTGGCGGGCGGCGGCGGGACGGCTATCGCCGCCCCTGCCCCCGTAGCGGACGGGAGCCGAGCGGAAACGACGCTGCCCGACGACTTGACCGGTGCGCTTGGCGGCGCCGCGAATGTGCGGTCGGTCCGCGCGCTCCACGGCCGCTACCGGGTCGAACTCGCCGACGCGGCGCAGGTCGACGAAGGCGCGCTGGCGCGGCTGACGCGCGGTCTCGTCCGGCCGGCGCCCGATGTGTGCCATATCCTGATCTGAACAGGGCGGCGGTCTTCCCGCCGTTTGCCCTTGGCGCCCGCCGTGGTTCTTCGCGAACGCGGCGGGCGCCACACTCAAGCGGGCGACGACAGCTTCATCAGGATGAGGCCGCTGACGATCAGCAGCGCGGCGACGATACGCATCGCGTTCGCCTGTTCGCCGAGAATGAAGATTCCGACGAGGAACGCGCCGACCGCGCCGATGCCGGTCCAGATCGTGTAAGCAGTGCCGAGCGGCAGCGATTTCATCGACAGCGCGAGCAAAGCAAAACTCACGATCATCGCCACGATGGTGATGGCGGTCGCGCCCGGGCGCGTGAAGCCTTCGGATTGCTTCATCGCAAACGCCCACACGACTTCGAAAATTCCGGCGATCGTCAAATATATCCAGGCCATGGCAGCCCTCCTTCAAGTGCTGCCGGGCCGTCCCGGACTTGATAACCCGCGTGATGCGGGCGGGGACGTGGCCTCCGTCGCGTGATCCTCTTTGGCTGAATAAGCCGCGTGCTCCCGCGAAGGCGGGAGCCCATCTCCGGTCGGTGCCATCTTGAACCGGCCGGAGATGGGCTCCCGCCTTCGCGGGGACACAGGAAACGCTATAACGCTTCAGTCGAAGCGGATCACAATCTAACGCGAAATATCCTGCGCTGCGCTGGACACGCGGTCAAGCATCGAACGCGAAAAGGGCGCGAAATCACCGTGGATGCCGTGCTTGAGCGCCGCAAGCGCGAGGCCGTGCGTCGCCGCGTCGGCGAGGCCCTTGCCGCTCCACAAGCCGTCGAGAACGCCCGCCGCGAAGGCGTCGCCGGTCCCGACGCGGTCGATCACCGGGGTGACGAGGGTGGGATCGCTCGCGCCCCGCCCCTCCCGCGTATCGATACGCGCGGTGATCCGGTGGGCGTCGGGGCCGAGGATTTCGCGAGCGGTCGAGGCGATATGTTCGAGCGCGGGAAAATGGTCGAACAGCGCCAGCGCCGCCTCGCGCCGCCGGTCTTCGCCCTCGCCCGAAAATTCGCGGCCCAGCAGCAGCCCCGCGTCGCGATGATTGCCGAAAAGCAGGGTCGCCTGCGCGACGATCGGCTTGAGGACCGCCGCCGGATCGGGCTGCCAGCGCTCCCACAGGCGTCCGCGCCAATTGCCGTCGAACGACACGCCGATCCCGGCCGCACGGGCGTGCGTGACGGCGGCGAGCGTCGCCGCGGCGCTGCCCGGCCCGAGCGCGGGGGTGACGCCCGAGACATGCAGCCAGTCCACGCCGTCGAGCAACGCGTCCCAGTCCCAATCCTCGGAGCTGGCCGCGGCAAAGGCCGAGCCGGCGCGGTCGTAGACGACTTCGGCGGGGCGCATCGGGCCGCCGGGGAGGTGATAATAGAGGCCCATGCGGCCCGCGGGGCGGCGCACCGATGCGGTATCGACGCCATGGCGGCGCAGCTCGCCCATGACGCCGTCGCCGATCGGACCTTCGGGAACCGCGCTGATCATCGCGGTAGGGCGGCCGAGCGCGGCGAGCGCGACCGCGACATTGGCTTCGGCGCCGCCGGCATGCGCGCCGAAGCGCGCCGACTGCAGGGGCAGTTCGCCCTCCGGAACCGAGACGCGCATGACGATTTCGCCGAAACAGGCGATGCTGCGGGGAGGAGGGATCATAGGTTAGACTCTGAATCCGGTTTCGGGGGCAGCGATGCAGGTGATGGCGGCGGCGGAACCGAAGTGCGCGGTCGCCGTCTGGCCGATCGCGATCGGGTGGACCCCGGTGATCGCGCCGGCCGAAACCCACTGTCCGGGCTTGAGTTCGATCACGCCGCGGCGATGGAGGTCGGCGAGGAAATCGAGCGCGCCCCACGGGCCGTCGAGCACGTCGATCGCCCGCCCGCTGCCGACCGCCACGCCGTCGATTTGCGTTTCGACCGCCAGCGTGGCGAAATCCTCGAAGTCGAGCCGCGGCCCGAGCAGCAGGCCGTTGTTGATGCCGATGTCGGCGATGATGCCATAGGGGGCGTGGTTATGGACATCGGGCGCGGGCGAGCTTGCGACCTCGAACCCCGCGCGGATTTCGTCGACCCAGAGCGCGCCATCGCCGTTCGTCACGCGCCCGTCGGGCACGGCGCAGAGGCGCAGCATCACCTCGGACTCGATCGCACCGGCACCGCCGTCGAAGACGAAGGCGTCGCCCGGCGCATCGCCGGCGAGTTCTGCGACGCGCAGCACGGGCCCGGCGACGCGCTCGGCACCCAGCGCTTCGACGAGCGCGGGCGGGATACGCCCGACCTTCCAGCCGAGCACCGGCGCGCCGAGCGCGGCGGTGAGGCGCTGCTGCACGTCATATGCGTCCCCCAGCGTCGCGGGAATCGGCGCCGGAAAGGCGGTCAGCGCCTGCCCCGAAAGGCGCGCGGCCAGCAGCGCGGCGACCGGATCGGGGGTATCGGGCATCAGGCGAGTTTTGCGCTCAGCAGATAACGCTGGCGGCTTTCGGCCGACTGGCGCCGCAATTCGACCAGCGCGCGTTCCTCGGTCTCGTCGAGCATCGATTCGAGCAGGCGGTTGAAATGGCGCCGCATCGCGAGCCGCGCGCCGGTCGCGTCGCGATTGCGCAGCGCCGCGACGACGTCGGCATGCTCGGCCTGGCGCGCGGCGCCGTCCTTGCGGCAGACGAGCGAGTGGCTGCTCCGCACCTCGGGCAATTCCATGCGCATCCGCCACAGGCTCTCGATCACATGGATGATCGCCTTGTTGCTCGACGCGGCGGCGATCGTCATGTGAAACTCGCGGTCGATCGCGCTGATCTCTTCCTCGCTCTTGCTGTCGTCGGCCATCGCCACGAGCAGTTCGTCGAGCTTTTCGAGCGTCTCGCTCGAGATGGTCGGGGCAGCGAGCGCCGCCGCCTCGGCCTCGAACAGCGAGCGCGCCTCGGTCAGCTCGAACGCGCTGACCTTGGGCAGGATCGCATTGTCGCCGGGCAGCACCGCCTCGACATAGGCGCCCGCGCCGGTGCGGATATGAATCCACCCCGTCGCCTGCAGCGCGATCTCGGCCTCGCGGATCGTCACCCGGCTGACCTCGAACCGTTCGGACAGTTCGCGCTCGCCGGGCAGCCGCGTTCCGGGCGGATAGGTTCCGTCCAGAATCAGGCGCCGGATCGTGTCGGCGACATCCTCAAAAAGGCGGCGTTCGGCCATGGTCAATCTTCTCCCCACATAGGCGTATGGAAGTCCATACAATCAGGTAGGACAAGTTTGAAGCCCATGACCGAACTTAGTTTCCGTTCCGCCTAAATCCGCGCCCGCAGGCCGATGAAATATTTGGATCCGTAATAGTGATATTGGCGGCTGCTGCCATAAACGGGCATATAGGTCGCCTTGGGCTCGTTGAAGAGGTTGAGCGCCTCGAACCGCAGCGACACGCCGGGCATCAGCGCGAGCGAGGCGCGGAAATCGACCGTTTCGCTCGGCCCGACATAGCGCAGCTGGCTGTTGCCGCCGACGAAGTCCTGGAAATATTTGCTGCGGTAATTGTAGATCGCCTGCAGCGACACCGGGCCGAGTTCGTAATAGGCCTGCGCCGACAGAACATGTTTCGAATAGCCCGAGAGACCGGCGGGGGCGATGAGCCCTTCGCGGACCTCTTCGGTCACCGGATCATATTCGTCGCCCAGACGGATGTCCTGCGTTTCGAAGTTCGAATCGGCGTAATTGTAGCTGACCTTGGCGCCGAGACCGTCGAGCGGCTTGGGCAGGAAGCTGAAGCGCGTCGCGGCGGTGAGCTCGAGGCCGTAGATGCGCGACTTGTCGGGGCTGTTGCGCGTCTGGGTGACCGGAACGGTGACCTGCTCGCCATTGATCGTGAAAGTCTCGTCATAGACGACCGGCTGAAAGCCGCCGTTGAACTGTTTGTAATAGGCGGTCGCCGACAGCAGGCTGTCCTTGTTCGGATACCATTCGATCGCGGCGTCGGCGTTCCACGACATCAAAGGCTTGAGGCGCGGGCTGCCGTTGGCGCGGACATTGCCGATCGCCTCTTCGATCGAGGTGAAGCCGCCTTCGTTGCCGTCGCCGAGCGTGTAGGTGCGCCCGGCGCCGAGCGCGCTCGGGTTGGGACGCGACATCGCGCGATAGCCCGCTAGGCGCACCAGCGTATCGGGCGCGACCTCGAAGATCGCGTTGACGCTCGGCAAGATGCGCGTGCTGCGGCTCTTGATCCGCACCGTCTGGAAATCGCTGGTCTCGGCGAGCGTGAACCGGCCGGGATCGGTGTCATCGGGGACGAGGACGAGGTCGCTGCGCAGCCCGTTCGAGGTGACGTCGGTGCGGACGATGCGGACGCCGAAATTGCCGCGGACGGGCATATTGCCGAGATCGGCGTCATAGTCGGCCATCACATAGCCCGCGAGCGTGCGTTCGGTGACGTCGCGGTTGGCGGCCGCGCGCAGCTCGTCGGGCAGCCCTGGATCAACGGTGCCCAGATAAGCGCCGAACAGGCAATCGACGTCGAAGGTCGCCCAGCTGTTGATGCTGTTCCCCTCGGCCGCCGACAGATAGCCCGTTTGCGGGAAGGCCTGGCGGCACTGGTTGTTGATCGTCCGCTCCCCCTCCATGTCGATGTCGGAGATCAGGTCGTTGAAATCCTCGTTGCGCAGGTCATAGTCGCGAAAGGTGAGTTCGGACCAGCGCGCGCCCGCCGAAATCCGGCTGAGGAAGCCGTCGAGCTCGTAAGCGGCGTCGAAGCGGCCCGCGATGATCTCGTTGCGGCGCTTGCTCTCGTCGCGGCGGAAGCGGGCGTCGTCCCAGAAGAGATCATGGTTGTTGAGGTCGAAGCGCGGGTCGATCGTGATTGTGGGCACGAAGCTGCCCGGTGCGAGTTCGTAGATATAGGGAATGCGCTGGTCGCCCACCGGGGTCCGATCGCCGTTGAGGTCGTTCCGGTCGGTGCGCAGGCGGAAATTGCGTTCGATCTCCTTGCGGATCGTGCGCGAATAGCTGCCGTCGAAGGTCAGCGTCAGCCGGTCGTTCGGCTGCCATTCCACCGACAGGCCGCCGCCGAGATATTCTTCCGAGCGCGACAGTTCGGAACCGTTCGATTCGAGCGAGCTCGATCCTTCGAGGTAGCGGACGATGCCATTCTCGTCATATTCGACGTTGGTGAGGCCGCGCCGCGCCTCCGAAATGGTCAGGTCGCGGCGGCTTTCGACGAAGGTGCGGTCCGAATATTGGACGTCGAGGTTGACGTTGATCCGGTCCGACGGGCGCCACTGGATCGCGCCGAACGCCGCGTCGCGCTTGTCGGTCTCGCTGATCTGGCGGAAGATGTAGGAATTGGGGACGAGGTAATAGGGATCCTGGCCGTAATCCTCGCGCTGGAGTTCGTCGCAATTGCCGCTGGCGGCATTGTCGGCGCGGCACGCGACCCAGGTGCTGCTGGCGGCGTAGGTTTCCTCGGGATTGTTGGTGTCGTTGCGCTGGACGCCGATCGCGATGCCGATCGTATCGTTCGCGAACTGGTCGACATAGCTCAGCGTCCCGCGCCAGCCGATGCCGCCCGAGCCGACGATGCGGTCGCCATAGGGGTTGTACTGCGCCTTGACCTCGCCCTGGATGCGGCGCTTGCCGAAGTCGAGCGGGCGCAGCGTGCCGATCTCGATCGTGCCGGCGACGCCGCCCTCGACGAGGTCCGCCTGCTGCGTCTTGTAGATCTTGATATTGTTGACGAGTTCGGAGGGGAATTGATTGAAATTGACCGAGCGGTCGCCGCTGCCGTTCGTCGCGTCGCGGCCGTTGAAGGTCGCGTTCGAGAGGAAGGGGCCGAGGCCGCGCAGCGCGATTTCGGAGGCGTCGCCCTTTTCGCGGTGCGTCGTCGCGCCGGTGATCGTCTGGATCGCCTGACCGACCGACAGCGCAGGAAGGTCGCCGATGTCGTCGGCCGACAGCGCGTCGACGATCGCGGTTTCCTCGCGCTTGGTGTTGATCGAATTCTGGATCGTCTCGCGAATCCCGGTGACGACGATCGCGTCTTCTTCGTCCTGCACGGCAGGCGCGGCGGCGTCCTGGGCCATCGCGGGCATCGCGGCGACGAGCAAGGTCGTGCCGGCGCCGGCCAGCAAGACGGCGCGGAGCGAACGCGCACGGATTTGATTACGAGAATTCACTTCGTCTCTCCCAGATACCGATTCTGTTATGACCAATGCTGTCGAACATCGCAGCACGATTGTCAACCATTGTGTATGGCAGATTGGTTAGTCCATATTGCCATACATGATTTTAGCGCACCAATTGGCTCCGAAGCCCCGGCACGGCGCGGGCAAGCGCCTGCGTCACCAGCTTGGCGGTGACTTCGGCGCCGACATTGCCGAGATGCGTATAGTCGAACTTGCGCGTCACCTGCCCGCGCGCGCCATCGCCGGTGATCGGCGGCGGCGGAGGCGGCGCGGGGCGCGCTTTCAGCGTCGTTCCGGCTTTCGCGGCGGCGAGTTCCTCGGGGGTCGGCGGCACCTGCGCGAGCTTGGTCGCCGTCTCGGCGCCCATCTCCTGCGTCTGTGCGGCGCTGAGCGCGTTGAGATCGACGAGCGGCACGTCCATCGCCTTCGCGACGGTGCGGATCTGGTCAGACCAGCTCGCGAGCGTGTTCTTGAGCTTGCCGCCCTGGAACTCGCGCCGCGTCAGCGGGGTGACGAGCACCGGCGTCGCGCCCGCCGCCCTCACCTCTTCGACGAAGCGGCGGAGGTTGGCGGGGAACTCGGTCGTCTCGTCGGTCCAGCGTTCGGGTTTCGACGACTGGTCGTTGTGCGCGAACTGAATGAGGACCCAGGTACCGCGATAGCCCGGCACCTTCGCCTCGGCGAGCGCGATGTCCCAGCTGCCTTCCTGCCGATAGCTGCGCGTCGAACGCCCGCCGCGCCCGGTGTTGAGACACGCGACCGACGATTTGACGTGATGCGCGCAAAACGCCCCGCCCCACCCGCTGTGCGGTGCCATCGTCGAATCGCCGACGAGGATGATCTTGTACGGCTCGAGCGGCGGCGCGTCGGTGCGTTCGCGCTCCTGTGCCTGCGCCCCGCTCGCGAGCAGGGCGCAGGCCGCGGTTGCGAGAAGCCGGCGCATCACGAGAAGGCCAGTCCGCCGTTGATGTCGAGGCAGACGCCGGCGAGGAAGCTCGCGGCGGGCGACGCGAGATAGACGATCGTGTCGGCAACCTCGTCGGGATGGCCTTCGCGGCGGAGCGGCGTGTTGTTCGCGGTCGCGGCGCGGCCTTCGGGCTTCGAGAAGATGTCGTGGAAGCTGGTGCCGATCAGGCCGGGGCAGACGGCGTTGACGCGGATGCCCTGCGGCCCGAGTTCCTTCGCCATCGAACGCGTGTAGGTCATCAGCGCGCCCTTCGCGGTCGCATAGACCGACGCGCCGGGGCCGCCGCCGTCGCGGCCCGCGAGCGACGAGACGTTCACCACCGCCGATCCTTCGCCGAGGAAGGGCTGCGACGCCTGGAGGACGAGGAAGGCCGATTTGAGATTGAGCGTCATGACATGGTCGAAGAACTCCTCGTCCATCTCGCTCAGCGTCTTGCGCGCGACCATGCCGCCCGCGAGGTTGACGAGGATGTCGAGCCGGCCGCTGAAGGCGATGCCGACCTCTTCGAGCATCGCCCGGACGGCGTTGCTGTCGGTGACGTCGGCCTGAACCAGAAAGGCGTCGCCGCCCGCGTCCTGGATCATCCGGAGCGTTTCCTCGGCGGCTTCGCGGCCGCTGTTATAGTTGATCGCGACGCGCACCCCGGCGCGCGCGAGCGCGATCGAGACCGATCGGCCGATGTCGCGGCCGCCGCCGGTGACGAGCGCGGTTTTGCCCTGGAGAGTCATGTGGTGCATTTCCTTATTCTTGATTGGGAGTGGGTTGGGTGGCGACCGGTGCGACGCGACCGCCGACCAGCCAGAAACACAGGAAAGAAATCGGGACGATCGCCGCCGAGAGCGCGAAGATCGGCGCATAGCTCGTCTTGGTGAGTATGGGGACGAGCCAGGTGGTGATCAGCGTGCCCGCGACCGCGGCGGTGCCGCTGACGCCTGCGAGGCTGCCGACCGCGCCGCCGCCGAAATAGTCGCTCGGCAGCGTCTGGATGTTGCCGATCGCCATCTGGAAGCCGAAGAGGATGCACGCGATCAGCAGCACCGCGGTCAGGGGATCGCTCGCGCCGATGGTGAAGAGCAGCGCGGGGAGCATGATCGCGCAGCCGATCGCGATGCTGAGCGTGCGCGCCTTGTGGACGCTGCCGCCGCTCGTGATGATCCGGCCCGCGAACCAGCCGCCGAACAGGCTGCCGAGCATCGCGCCGACGAAGGGCACCCAGGCGAAGAGGCCGATCTGCTTGACGTCGAAGCCGAAGGTTTCGGCGAGGTAGATCGGCAGCCACGACACGAAGAGCCACCAGACCGGATCGAGGAAGAAGCGCGACAGGATGACGCCCCAGCTCTGGCGATAGCGGAGCAGTTCGCCAAGCGGCACCCGGCGGCCGTCGTCGCGGCCCGCCTCGGTGCGGCCGGTCAGGATATAGGCGCGCTCTTCCTCGCTGATCCCCGGATGCTTGTCGGGATCGGCCTTGTAGAACCAGAGCCAGGGGACGAGCCAGATGAAGCCGAGCACGCCGATGAGGAGGAAGGTGCCGTGCCAGCCGAACTGGACGAACAGAAGCGCGATCAACGGCGCCGAGATGATGCCGCCCAAGGAGGCGCCGGCGTTGAAGATGCCCTGCGCCAGCGCGCGTTCGCGCGACGGGAACCAGAGCGCGTTCGCCTTGGCCGCGCCGGGCCAGTTGCCCGCCTCGCTGACCCCCAGCGTCGCGCGCAGGAAGACGAGCAGCGGCATCGAGCGCACGAGGGCGTGGGCTGCGATCGACAGCGACCAGATGACGATCGAAAGGGTGAAACCCATCCGCGTGCCGATCGCGTCGAAGATGCGCCCGAAGAGCGACTGGCCGAAGGCGTAGAAGATCATGAAGATCGTCACCAGCAGCGCATAATCTTCCTTGGTGGCGCCGATTTCCTTCGACACTTCGGGCCACATCACGGCGAGCGCGTTGCGGTCGATATAATTGATGACGGTCGCAAGCGCGATCAGCGAGATCACGCCCCAGCGGAAGCGGCCTTTGATATTGCTCATTTCTTCGCTCCGGTCTTGGCGAGGTCGAGGCGGCCGACGGGGCCGGTCCAGGCGAGGGTTTGGCCGTCGACGGTAAGGCTGTGCTTCGCATCGGCGGCGACGTCGTCGGCGACGGCGATGACGATGCGGCGGCCGTCGACGAGGGTGACGAGGACGAGATCGACGCCCTTTTCGCGGCGATGCTCGAGCGCCGCGACGCGCGCGCTGCTCGCGACCACCGTCTCGGCCGCGGCGTCATAGGCGCCGTGCGGTTCGAGCAGGCTGACGAAGGTTGCGTTTGCCGCGCCCTCGACGCGCTGGATCAGTGCGGGCTCGCGGCGCAGGTTGAACTCGGGATCGTTCGCGCCGCTTTCGGCGAGGATGAAGCGCGCCCCCGCGGGCGGCAGCATATGGTAGCTGTAGAAGCGGCTGCCCTGCATCCACGTCAGCCGCGCCTTGCCGGCCTTGGTCCCCGTCCCGTCGACCCACAGATGCTGGTAGCCGTTCGCCTTCCCCAGCACCGGCCGCTCGGCGAGATTGCGGTCGAACGCGATGTCGCTGTCGATGATATGCCCCGAAAAATGCAGCGGCAGGTCATAGACATGCCTGCCGCTGCTAGTTCCGTGGAGGATATCGAGCGTCAGAGGATTGGCGAGGCCTTCGCCCTCGACGAGTAGCAAAGCGCGGCGGATCGCGACGTCCTTGTAGGCGCTGTCGATCTCGGCGATCGTATAGCGGGTTGGGCCTTCGAGCGATGCGGCGAGCTGACGCGTCCCCGATTTTTCGCCGGCTTTCCAGTCACCTGCGAAGTGGCTTTGCTCATCGACGACAAGCGTGTTGTGCGCGATCGTCGCGCTCGCCCAGCTGTCGTTTTCGGGCAGGTAGCGCCCGCCGTGCTTCGCCTCGACATTGAGGAAGCGCGCGGCGCCATAGTCGGTCACGACCGCGCCGGTTTCGTCATAATAGAGCCAGCCGAGCCGGTCGAAATGGCCGTGCCCCATGCCCTGCACCGTATTCTTGGCGACGAGCAGCGGCCCGGCGGGATCACTGTCGGTGCGCAGCAGCACGAGCGCGCCGCCCTTGCCGTCGGGGCCGTCGGACAGCAGCCGGGAGCCGAACGGCCAAGGCTTGGCCTTGCCCGCCGCGAGATCGGCGGCCATCGCCTGCCCCGCGGGGGTCAGCACCGTGCGGCCCTGCCACTTCGCGATCGACAGGAAGGCCGGGTCCTTGGTCGCGGCATAGCCGATGGCGACCGCGTGATAGAGCTCCTCGGTGCGCAGGCTCTTGTCGGGCATCGCGTCGTTTACGGCCAAGAAAAAGCCGTCGTGGGTCAGGTCGATCGCGGTGCGGATCGCCTTCAGCACGATGCCGCCCCGATATTCGAAGATCTTTCGGTCGGGATCGTTCGCCGCGATCGCGGCCGCGAAGACGACAAAAGGTTGCAGCGCATAGCGTTGATAATAGGGCCCTTCGGCATAATAGCCGTCGGGCGAAAAGAGCAGATCGAGCTGGCGCAGGAAGCCCGCCTTGCCGCTCTTGTCGAGCCCGAGCAGCGCCTTGTCGACGAGATCGCGGTCGCCGAGCAGATAGCCCGACAGGCCGACGCCCGCCGCCGCCCACGTCGCATGATTGTGGATGCGGTTGATGACCTGCGGCGATTCGTCCGACAGGAAGCGCGCCATCGGGCGGATCACATTGTCGTCGATGCGCTTGCGGTCGGCGGCGGAGAGCGCATCGCGGATCTGGGCATAACCCTGCACCGCGTTGACGAGGAAGACGCTATCGTTGAGGCTCTGCCAGAAAAGACGACCCGCGTTCCGGTTGGCCTTTGCGGGATGCGGTCCGAGCCCCGGATAGAGGTCGGCATAGGCAAGCAACAGGCCCCGGACATGATCGCGGTAGCGCGTATCGCCGGTCAGGCGGAAGAGCTGGCCGCCCTCGAAGATGATGCGATAATTGCGCTTGTGCTGTTCGTGGGTGAAGCCGCCGCCGGGGTCCTTGGGCACCGGCACGTTGATGCCCGCCTCGATCGACGCATCGACGTCGCGCCGCGCGCGTTCGACCTCGGCCGCGAAGAGCGGCGCATAGGCTTGCGCCGAAGCGGCGGGCGGGGTCTGCGCCGCCGCCGGGACGGCGGGCAGCGTCGCGGCGGCGAGCAGGAGCGCGAGCGTGCGGGTCACGGGCGCGCCTCGACGATATTGCCGGTGATTTGGCCGCGCGGCGGACCTTTCCACGCGAGTTCCTCGATGCGCGGCGCGGGGGTCGCGGCGAAAGCGTTCGAGGCAATGCGCGTTTCGGGCGCGCCGACCGAATGGATGACGACGATGCCGTCCGACTTGGCGAAGCTGTTCTGCGCGATGTCGCTGTGCTGGGCGCCCGAGACGCGCAGCGACGCACCGCCCGCACCGCTATTGGCGACGCTCGATCCGGTCATCGCGAACCATGGGCCGAACGTGCTTTCGTCACTGCCCTTGCGCAAGAGGTCGGCGACCATCGCGACGCCGGCGAAGCGGCTGCCGCTGATCGTCAGCCGTTCCATCGGATACCAGCCCTTCGGTTCCTGCTCGCCGGTCGCGGCGACGACGACGCCCATTGCGGAAAAATCGCTTTCGGTGATCGTCACATCGTTGGCGAAGGTGCCGGGCGCCATGGCGATGCCGTCGAGGCGGCCCTTGCCGGGGCCGCGCACAGACACGCCCTCAAGCGCGATGCTATAGTTGGGCGCGACGCTGGCGCCGACCGCGATCAGCGCGCCGTCGCCGGGGGCCGCGCTGGCGTCCACGGACAGATTTTCGAGCCGCAGCCCGCCGCCGCCCTCGATCCGTGCGAGGCTCGACGCGACGCGCAGCACGGGCTTCGCATCCTTCGCGCCCGCGATGGTCAGCCGGTGGCGCACCGTCAGCGGCGCGGCGATGTCATAGGTGCCGGTGGCGAGCGCCAGCGTGTCGCCGGCTTTCGTATCGGCAACCGCCTCTGCAAGCGAGGCTCCCGCCGCGATCGGACGCGTGGCGCCGGCGCCGAACGCCGCCTCCGGCGCATCGCCGCGATACCAGCTCGCGCCGACTTCATCGCGGGTCACGGGCATGAGGTCGCGCGGCGCACCGACGGCGGCCAGCGCCGGGTCGGTGGGATAAAGCAGACCGTTGGCGGCGCGTTCGAGCGCGACCTCGCGCTGCTCGACGCCGGTTGTCAGTAAAGGATTTGCGACCTTCGCCTCGACATTGTCCGCGAAGGCGATGCCGCCGATCTCGCCTTCGGCGCGGAACGGGTCCGCACCCTTGGCGCCGACGATCAGGTTGCGCTCGAACCGGCTGTCCACGGGCGGCGCCGAGCGTTCGGCGTCGGCGCCCGCCGCGAGCGTGATGCGCGCGACGTCGATGATGCTGTTGCGCTCGATCCGCGCGTTCGCGACCTGATGATAGCGGTTGATCACCGAATTGGGCACGCCGTTCATCACGGTGATCGCGCTCTTGAACGAGCTGCCCGCGAGCCCTTCGAAATAATTGTCGCGCACGATCTGGTCGCGGTTGATGATGCGCACGCCGCCGGTGTCGGGCACGCCCTTGCCGAAGAAGATGTTGCGCTCGACGAGGTTGCCGTTGCCGTGGCGGAGCACGAAGGCGCCCTGGGATGCCAGCACCAGATTTTCGCGGATGATATTGCCGCCCGCCTTGACCGAGACGATCTCGACCTCGCCGCTCGTGCGGTCGAAGATGTTGCGCTCGACGATCGTGTGGCTGTCGGACAGCGATTCCTCGCTGGTGCCGATGCGGATCGTCTCGCCGCCATTCGAACCCAAGGGCGGGCGCGGGCCGAAATAATTATGATCGATGCGATGGCGGTTGTCGAGCGGGTCGCCCGCGCGGCGGATCACCGCGAGCGTCACGCCGGCGTTGGTCTTGCCCTCGAAATGCGAATGGTCGACGCGGTTGCCGGTGCCGTAGAGCGCGACCCAGATGTCCTCGGCGCGGCGGTCGGCCTTGCTGAAGCCGTCGATGACGGTCTCGGTGACGCGGCTGTCGGAAGCGAGCGTTTTGGAATCGCGGCGGAAGCTGATGACTTCGCGGGTCGGGCTCGCGCCATTTTTGAAGACGAGGCCCGAGACGAGAAGATGCTTTCCGCCGATGCGCAGGTTCGACTGGCCGGTGAGCAGCACCTTGCCCCTGGTCTGCGCGGTCAGCGCGATCGGCCGCTCCGCAGTGCCGGCCCCGGTGAAGACGATCTGGAAATCGCGCCATTCGCCGTCGGCGAGGATGATCGTGTCGCCCGGCTGCGCCTTTTTCACCGCGGCCTGATATTGCGCCTGGTCGGCCACGAGCAGGTCGCGCGCCAGCGCCGGATGCGCCGTCGAGACCAGCATCGTCAGTGTTAAAATCGCCCTTATCCGCACCGCGCCTCACCCTTTTTATGATTCTCGCCCATTGGACTACACAAGAGGTAGGACAATATCAACCCGATTATGGTATGAATCATGGGTTGACATATTGGTCCTACAAGAGGAGCCTCTGCCCAAACATAGTCTATCAGGGAGAGTGGGATGATTCGGGGCAGCCTCGGGCGCGTTTCGCGCGGCAAGATGAATTTCGCGGCGATTCTGCTGGGCACGACGGCCATGTCGATCGCCGCCGTTCCCGCGTTCGCGCAGGATGCGGCGCCTGCCGATGCCCCCGCCGATGAGGCGGGCGATGACGCGATCGTCGTCACGGGCATCCGCAGTTCCCTTGCTACCGCGCTGGACGAAAAGCGCACCTCCGACAATATCGTCGAAGTCATCCAGGCCGAGGATATCGGCAAGCTGCCCGACCAGAATCTCGCCGAAGTGCTGGAGAATGTCACGGGGGTTCAGATCACGCGGCAGGCGGGCGTCGGCAATGCCGTGCAGATCCGCGGCACCGACGCCAACCGCACCGAAATCAACGGCGTGTCGACCGTCGGGTCGGGCGCCGGGCGATCGGGTATCAGTTTCGAGGATCTGCCCGCGGCGCTGATCGCCTCGGTCGAGGTCACCAAGGTCCCGACCGCGCAGACGATCGAGGGATCGGTCGGCGGCACGATCAATTTGCGGACAATCCGCCCGCTCGACCTCAAGGAACCGCTGATCGCCGCGCGCGCGCAGATGGAGAACAGCGATCTCGCGAAATCGACCCTGCCGCGGCTGTCGGCGACGGTCGGCAACCGCTGGGACACCGGCATCGGCGAGATCGGCATCGTGGTGAGCGGGAGCTATGCCCGGCAGGACGTCGCGGCGTTCAAGCCGCGCGTCGACCGCGACGCGGTCGTCCTCCCCGGCTCGGGACCGAGCGCCGAGGCCTTTCCCTTCCTGCGCATCCAGTTCTTTCAGCAGGGATTGGAGAATTACGAATATGAAACCTACAACGGCACCGCCGCGCTCGAATGGAAGCCCAATGACGATTTGAAATTCTATTTCGACGCGACGCTCAACAACCAGACGCGCGGGCAGCAAAGCCACCGGGTGCAGATTTCGGGAACCGCGACGCCGTCGGTCGTCGATGCGACCGACAATACAGCGTTCGAAACCGTCAACTGGGGCACGCTCGATGGCCCCGACGGCCCGATCGACCTTGGCAGCGTCGACGCGACGGTCGCGGGCACGCTCGGCATCGGCGGCGCCACCGGAACGGTGATCGACCCGAATATGCGCACGTCGAGCGACACCGGCGCGCGCGTCACCAAGAGCAGGGTGTTCGACCTCGGCAGCGACTGGCAGGTGACCGACAAGCTGCGGATGCGCGCGGAAGTGTCGCTGTCGACCTCGAAATCGGACTTCCCCAACTTCTCGACGACGCTCGATTTCATCAACCCCAACGGGCCGCAGCCGCAAATCGGTCGCAGCATCGACAATGGCGTGCCGATCGAATTCGACCTGCGCGGCGGCACGCTGCAGTTCGGCATCGATCAGGCGAGCCCGTTCGCGCCGACGACGGCACAATTGCTCGATCCCGCCAATTACCAGCTGCAGCAGGTCGCCCAGGGCGCCAACACGACCGACAATCAGGAAAGGGCGGCGCGCCTCGATTTCTCCTACGATACGAGCGACCTCAATCCGTTCGTGACCTCGATCGACTTCGGCTATCGCTGGAACCGGACCTCGGCCGAAAACAACGAATTTTCACGGAATGTCAGCCTGACCAACACGACGAGCGCGTGGAACCGGCCGTCGGGCGACCTGTTTTCGGACATATTGATCCCCGGCCCCGACAACTTCAACGCGGCCGACGGGCGCCGGCTCTATTTCTCCGACTTCCTGCTGATCGACGGCGGGCTGGCGTTCGACGATCCCGCGAAGGTGCTCGACGCGCTCAACGCCGCGATCGACGCGAGCAATGCCGCCGCGACCGAGGGGCCGCCCGTCGCGTCGCTGGTGACGCCGACCGAATCCTTCGCCGGCTTCTTCAAGATCAAGGAAACGACGAACGCCGCCTATTTCCAGGCGAATATGGAGGGTGAGATGGCCGGCATGCCGGTGCGCGGCAACGCCGGGGTGCGCTGGCTGCACACCAGCCTGTCTTCGACCGGCAACAATATCGCGAACGACGAGGTCACGGGACAGACCGTGGCGAAAAGTTCGTATAATTTCCTGCTGCCGCGCTTCAATCTGGTGCTCGAACCCGCCGACCGCTTCCTGGTCCGCGCCGGCATCGCGCGCGACATTCGCCGCCCGAATTTCGACACGCTGTCGACCTCCTTCTCCTTCGGCACCGGCGCCAACACGCCGGTCGCGGTGGGCAACCCCGACCTCGTCCCCGAAGCGGTGTGGTCGTTCGACCTGTCGGGCGAATATTATTTCGCGCCGTCGAGCCTGATCAGCATCGGCTTTTTCCACAAGAGCCGCACCAATTTGTTCGCGCAGCGGCAGGAAGATCCGGCGCCCAATCTCGACGCCGACGGCAACCTCAACATTTCGATCGACCCGTCATGCCCCGACGGCGGCATCTATAATCCGATCGCCAACCGCAACATCAACAACCCGATCCAGGGCGTCGGCATCTGCGTTCCGCGCAGTTCGACCTTCAACGTTCCCGGCACGACGACGCAGACGGGTATCGAGGTCGCGTTCCAGCACGATCTGTCGGCGTGGGAGGATGTGCTCGGCTTCGCCTCGGGCTTCGGCTTCATCGGCAATTTCACCTATCAGAAGGCGGGCGGCTCGGCGCGCGAATATCGCGACGCCGACGGGCCGCGGACGGTGTTCACCCAGCTCGGCTATCCGGGGTCGCAGGACCTGATCTCGCTGACCAACCTGTCGAAATATGCCTATAATGCGACGCTGTTCTACGACAAATACGGGCTCAACGCGCGCGTGCGCTATACGTGGCGGTCGAGCTATGTGTCGGACGATCCCTTCTTCTTTGGCCTGCCGCTGATCAACGGGGCGCGAGGGCAGCTCAACGCCAGCATCAATTACGACATCAACGATCACATCAATGTCGGCGTCGAGGGTATCAACCTGCTGCGCGGCGACCAGAACCAATATTGCGTCAACAACAAGGCGCTGCTCTGCTTCCAGGGTCTGACCGATCGCCGGATCACCGCCGGGCTGAGCGTGAAGTTCTAGACCGACGCATAAAGTCCTTATCTTGTCATCCCGACGAAGGCCGGGATCTCGCCGGTGCGTCAGGATGCGAGGGCGAGATCCCGGCCTTCGCCGGGATGACGATTCAATTAAGAATGAGGCCGAGGCAACATGGGTTGCCTCGGCCTCAAACTGCGTGAACCGCTTCCGATCGGGTCGCTATCAGAAGGCGATACGCGCAGTTACCCGTGCGCCATGGGCGCTGCGGTCCGACGCCAGCGTGCCGGTATAGGCAGCGCCGAGGCGGAAGGCGCCCGTGGTAAATTCAAAGCCGGCTTCGACCTCCGCCGAATTTTTGGGGATCGCGATGCCGAGGATGTCGAACGCCGGACCACCCGCGACGAAGCGCGAGACGATTGGGGCACCGCGGTCGTTGAAGGCACGGTTCCATGCCGCCGAGACATAGGGCTGGAAGCCCGGCTGTCCCGCGTTGAACTGCGCCCGTGCGCCGAGGCTGAGGAAGGTCGTCTTCTGGTCGGCCTTGCCCACCGTCAGCGCGGCGTTGCCGCCGGTTTCGGTGAAGGCGTCGCTGCCGGTGTCGACATGCGCCAGCCGGGCGAAGGGCGTGATCGCCATGTTGCCGGCTGTGATGTCATAACCGATTTCGCCGAAGATCTGCAGCGTGTCGGCATCGCGCTTCGACGTCAGCGTCTGCGCCAGCGGCGCGCCGCTGATGCCGCGGCTGGTGTCGATGTCGTGCCAGGCGTAGCTGACCCCGACGGTGCCGCGCAGCCCCTCGCCGCTGCCATAGGTGGCGTGCGCGGCGAGATATTTGCTGTCGACCTCGGCGCGGTCATTGCGACCATCGAAACGGAAGTCCGAACCGCCGATCCCTGCCGACAGTGCCGCGGCGAAGCCGTTGCCGCCGAAGCCGACGCCGGCGACCAGCCCCTTGTGGTCGGTGTCCATCGCGAAATTGCCGCGATTGGCGTCGAAATCGCCCCAGCCGCCGAAGGCCGAGCCCCAGACGAACGCACCGCTTTCCTCGGGCGCCTTCATCCCCATCAGGCTGTTGCGGAGGTGACGGCTGTCGTCGGTCAGGCCGCTCATCGCGCTCGCCAGGATTTCGCCCGACAGGTCGCCGAAGCTCGCCTGCGCGGTCGCGGCATTCTGCACCAGCACCGCTTCGTAAAGCGGGTTGTCGATGCCGAGCGCCTGGACCGCGGTCGCGACGCTCGCCTGGTTGAAGCCGACCGCGATGTCGGCGAAGTCGATGTCGTTGCGATAGAGCGAGAGGATCACCGAATTGGCGTCGTAGCGCAGCAGCGGATCGAGGAAGGCGAGATTGCTCGTCACCGTGCCGAAGGTGCCGGTGATGCCACCCGCGCCGGTCAGGATCACATAATCGGTGCGCCCATTATATTCGCCGTCTTCGGCGAGGACGGCGACGCTGGCCGCGCTGTCGATCGTCACCGCGCCGGTGGCGTCGAGGCGGTCGGCCTCGCCCGCGGCGTTGACTTCGACCTCATAGGTCGAGCCGGCGGTGAAGGCGAGATCGCCGTTGACGGTCAGCCGGCCGATCGAATTGCCCGGCGCGAGCGTGCCGCCATCGCCGACCGTGGTCGAACCGACGCTGCCGTTGCCGCCGAGCGTGCCGCCGCTGTTGACGGTCACCGGCGAGACGATCGAGCCGTTCACCGCGAGCGTGCCGCCGTTGACCGAGGTCGGACCGGTGTAGCTGCTGTTGCCGGTCAGGTTGAGCGTGCCCTCGCCCTGTTTGACGAAGCTGCCGGTTCCCGAAATGTCGCCCCCGAAGGACGTATTCCCCGGCTGGTCGACGGTCAGCTGGCTGTCGCCGAGTTCGACGTTCGACCCTTCCTCGCCCTCGAGGCCGCCGATCGTCTGGTCCTTGCCCGTGATGTCGAGCGTGCCGCCCTCGCCCAGATTGAAATCGGTCGTGGGGTCGATCGTCCCGCCGATGCGCACCGAACCGCCGAGGATGTTCGTCACTCCTTCGAAGGCATAGTCGCCCATGAAGGTCAGCGCGCCGTCGCCCTTCTTGTCGAGCACGCCATTGCCCGAGAAGTCGCCGAGGAAATCATAGTTATCCGAACGGTTGAAGACGAAGCGGCCGTCGTTGACGATATTGCCCGAGAAGCTGCCCTCGGTCCCGCCGGCGCCGAGTTCGAAAGTGCCGTCGCCTTCGGTCCGCACATCGCCCTGGAGCACGCCGGTGAGCACCAGCCCGCCGTTGGAGATGATCGTGCCGCCGGTGTGCGCGATATTCGCGGTATCGACGGTGAAAACGGCATCGCCGATCAGTTGCAGCTGCCCGGCCCCGTCGATCGTCAGATCGTCGAGCGCCGAGACGGTTTCGTCCTCCCCGAAGTTGAGCACGAGCAGGCCGTCGGTCCGCACCGCCGAGGTGAGGATCGGCGACGAGGTGCCTTCTTCGCCGAGGTCGACTTCGTTGACCTGGAGCGACGCACCCGCGTCGATCGTGACATTGCCGAATTCGCCGACGAAGCCCGATGTCGACCAATAGCCCGCCGCGACGTCGAGCGCCTCGAAGCCATTGGCGGCGGTCAGTTGCTGCGCTTCGGTCAGTTCGAGGACGTCGCCGTCGAGCGTCAGCGTGTCGGTGCCCTCGCCCGCATCGACGAGGCCCGTGATCGCGCTGCCGGTCTTCAGCGTCATCGTGTCGTCGAACGCGCTGAGCTGCGCCGCGACGCCGCTGCCGCCGGTGATCGTGCCGCTGTTGACCAGGTCCAGCTGACCGAGCGAAGTCAGGGCAACGCCGGTTTCGCTGACGATCGAACCGCTGTTCGTCGCGTCCGCGCTGTCGACGTCGATCTGGACGCCGCCGTTGATCGTGCCGCTGTTGATGAGCACGCCTTCCTTGCCCGCGCTGCTCTGGCGGCCGATGACGACACCGGCGAGGGCGCCCGAGATGGTGCCGGCATTATCGACCGACGCGCCGCTGACCGCGAGCACGCCATAGCGTTCGCCGGTGATCGTGCCGCCGGCCTCGTTGACGACCGTGCCGAGCATCGTGCTGCCGCTCGTGTCCTGCCCGGCGAAGGCCTGGATCGTGATGCCGTCGGCGGCTGCGCCGCCCGTGCCCTCGATCGTCCCGCTGTTGGTCACGCTGCCGCCGCCGAACAGCCGGATCGCATCGTTGCTCTCGCCGCGGATCGTCCCGCTGTTGGTGACGCTGGTATTCGCCGCGCGCATCTCGAGCTGGGCGGTGTCATCATTATAATAGAGCTGGGTGACGACGCCCTGCCCGGCGCTCGAAATGATGCCGCTATTCTCGATCACGGCGTTCGCCGAGGTGATCGTCACCCCCGCTTCGGCCGGGCGGTCGGCACCTTCATAAGCGCCCTCGCCGCGGATGGTGCCGGCGTTGACGAGCGTCAGCGACCCGGCGCCTTGGGCGAGCACGCCATAAGCGCCGCCCGTGATTTCGCCATCTGTAGCGTTGTTGATTGTCACGTCGCCGAGCGTGCCGTGAAAGACGCCCGCGGCCGCGACGCTGCTGATCGTGCCGCTGTTGTCGAGCGTCGCGGTCGAGAGGTCGCTGCCGAAGCCGACGCCATAGCCGTTGAGTCCGTCGGCGCGGGTGCCGCTGATCGTGCCGCTGTTGACGACACTCGCGGTCAGGCCGCTGCGGTCCTCACCCGGATCGGTGTTGATCGCGGTGCCCTGAAGGAACATGCCGCCGTCACCGCCGGTGATGTCGCCGGCATTTTCGACCGCGCCGCCGCCCGACAGGATGATCCCGAAGCGCGTGCCTTCGATCTCGCCACCCTCGGCGTTGACGACCGAAGCGCCGAAATCCTCGTTCGCCTGATCGGTGAAGGCGTACATCGAGACGCCGTCGGAGAAGGCCGTGCCTTCGCCGCGGATCGTTCCGCTGTTGGTGACGGTGCCGCCGCCGATCAGCCGCACGCCGTCATTCGTTTCGCCGAGGATGCTGCCGCTGTTGGTGATTTCGGTACCCACCGCGAGGCCGACGAGCGCACCCGCTTCCTCGTCGAACAGCGACGCGGTGGTGATGCCCGCGCCGGCGCCCGAGATGATGCCGCTGTTGGTCACGCTCGAGCTCGCAGTGCCGATGGTGATGCCGGCGTCGGGCGGTGCAGCGAAGCCGTCATAGGTGCCGTTGCCGCGGATCGTGCCCGCGTTGTCGACGGCCAGCGTGCCGCTCGCGCCGCTGTAGATGCCCGAGGTGGCGCCGGTGATCACGCCGCCTTCCTCGTTGGTGATCGTGAGGTCGGCGAGCGAGCCGTGGCTGACGCCTTCAGCGAATTCGCTGCTGATCGTGCCGCTGTTGACCAACGTCGCGGTCGACATGTCGCTGCCGAAGCCGACGCCATAGCCTTCGGTGCCGGTGCCGCCGAAATCGCCGAGCCCGGTGATCGTGCCGCGGTTGACGACGTTCGCGGTGAGCCCGCTGCGTTCCTCGTTCGGGTCGGTGTTAAGCGCGGTGCCCTGAATATAGACGCCGCCCGACGCGCCGATAATCTCGCCGTCGTTCACGACTTCGCCGCCGCCCGACAGGATGACGCCGAAGCGGACGCCAATGATCCGTCCCTCGGTCTCGTTCGTGACGAGCGCGCTATAATCCTCGTTCGCCTGGTCGGTGTAGGCGAACATCGACACGCCGTCGGCAAAGGCGTCGATCTGGCCGCCGATCTCGCCGCTGTTGGTGACGCTGCCGCCGCCGATCAGGCGCACGCCGTCGTCGTTATAACCATAGATGGTGCCGCTGTTGACCACGGTGGTGCCGGTCGCGAGACCCTGGAGCTGGCCGGTCGCGGCGTTGAAATAATTGGCGGTCGTGATGCCGAAGCGGTTGCCGGTGATGCTGCCGCTGTTGACGACCGAGCTGGGACCGCCCGAAATCGTGACCCCTGCGTCGGGAGGGGCGTCGAAGCCGGGGTTGACGCCGTCACCGTGGATCGTGCCCGCATTGGTGAGCTCGAGCCCGCCGAACTCGGCGTGGATGCCCGACGCCGCGCCGGTGATCGTGCCGTCCGCGGCATTGTCGATCGTCGTGACGCCGTCGGCGTTTGCATAAATGCCGTCGCTTCCGCCACCGGTGATCGTGCCGCTGTTGGTGATCGAGGCGCCGGGGGTGCCGACGCTGATCGCCGTGTTGGCGTCGCTGCGAACCAGCCCTTCATTGTCGAGCGTGAGCGTGCCGCCGGCCGAATTGATCGTGATGAAGCCGTTCGACGTGATCTCGCCGCCCGCTTCGTTGTTGACGACGAGGTCGCCCGACAGATTGGCGAAGATCGCGGTCGTCTGACCGGTGATCGTCCCGCTGTTGTTGATCGTCGCGGTTTCGAGCGCGCCGCCCGCGAGAACGCCTAGGAAACCCGACACCGAACCACCGTTGTTCAGCGTGGCGCTACGGCCCGTCTGATCGGGCGTCGCCCCCATGATGATCCCGAACGGGGTGACCCCCGAGGCGGGATTGGGCGTGCCAGTGCTGCGGATGACGCCTTCATTGTCGATCGTGCCGCCGCCCTGCAGCACCGCCCCGAAGACCGTCCCCTCGATCAACCCGGTTTCGCTGTTGGTGACGGTCCCGACGCCGGTCACGCCTTCGGCGATGCGGTCGGGGAATTCGGTGATCGCGACCCCGACGCCCTGCGCGCCGTTGCCGACATTGCCGGTGAAGCCCTGGATCGTGCCGCTGTTGGTGACGCTGCCGCCGCCGGTCAGACCGACGCCGGTGCCCGCCTGGCCGATGATCGTTCCGGCGTTGGTGACGCTGGTGTTCGCCGCGAGCGGCTGCGGCGGCAGTTCGTCGCCGTTCGCGTCCTCGCTGAAGAAATAGGAGGTCGCGATGCCGTTCGAGCCGCCGGTGATGTCCCCGCTGGCCCTGTTGGTGACGCTCGATCCGGGCTGCGCGATAACGATGCCGCCGCTGGGGCGGCTTTCGGCGCTACCGATGCTGGTGCCAAGGCCGCGAATCTCGCCGGCATTGTCGACGACGACAGGGCCATTGTCGGCATAGATGCCAATGTCGAGCCCCTCGACGTCGGGATCTTCCTCTTCGATCACAATCTCCAGCGTTTCGGGCTGGTCGTTATGGATGCCGAAGGATTGCTGCGCCGCGGCGGGCGCCGCGATCTGACCGATCGACAGGCCGACGATTGCGCTGGTAGCCAGCAGGCGGGATTTCGAAATACGCGACATGACTGTGACTCCCCTCGACATTGCAGATGGCAAGGGGTTCGCCGGAGGACATCTTGTCCCCCGGCTGGTCCACCCCCACCTCGAAATGTGCGTCCCCCAGCTGATTGGATGCGCGGCATCGTTCAGCTTTGTGCGCGTTGACTAGGTCGGGCGTCCCCCGAGCGTCTACCCAATGTTTTTTTGGGTGAATCTGCGACGGGCCGTTGACGTCATGCTTGCACAGCGCCCCGCACGGCCGTTACGGTGATCCATCACCGGGGGGTGGGTCGCTGATGTCGGGGGAGCGCATGGATTCGCGCACCATTCCCCCGTGAACGGATGAAGCCGCTGGCCCCGCCATCGAACGGGTGCCCATGATGCGAAAGCTGCTCGCGGTCCTGATTTTCACGCTGCTCGCGGCGGCGCAACCAGCGCGACTGGCGGCCGCGGAATTGCCCGTGCTCGAACTGCATGCGGGCAAGGATGCCCCGCCCCTCGCGCCGTTCGTCCGCTTCATCCGCCAGACGGACGGTGCCGGCAGGCCCGAACCCGGCGCGCTGCTCGCCGGGCCGCTGCAACGGATCGAGGGGCCGACGATCCATTTCGGGCCGCCGGGGTCACAAACCGCGGTGCTGCTCAAGGTCCGCAACGCCAGCCCCGAGCAGGGAAGCTGGATCCTGACTACCGGCCGCGGTTCGCTGAAATATTTCCGCCTGTACCGGCTGGAGGGCGCCGTCTTCGACCTGATCGTCGATGGGACGAACCCGGAGGCGGCGCGGCGGAACCTCGGCACCTATCAGGCTTTCAGCACCGAGCTGGTCCTCGACCCGGGCGAGGAAGAGGTGTTGCTGATCGAGTTCCTGTCGGAAAATTCGACCTATATGCCGCTCAAGATCAACAGCTACGGCACTTTCTTCAAGGAGCGCCGCGCGAATATCGCGATGGTATCGGGCGTTGTGGTCGGCGCGCTGACGCTGCTGCTGCTCAACTTCCTCTTTTTCTCGATCACGGGTTTCAAGGAGTTCCTGTGGCTGGCGGTGGCCGAAGCCTTCTTCGCGCTGAACACGGTCCATTCCGAAGGCTATATCACGATCTTCTTCCTCTACGACAAACCGCTGAACGGGCTCGCGGTCGAGGATTTCATCAAATGCGGCTTTGCCGCATCGATGGCGCAATTCTGCCGAAGCTTCGTCGACACTCCGGCCCATTTCCCGCGGCGCGACATGGTGCTGAAGGCGCTGATCTGGTTCGCGCTCGCGATCATGGTCTTCCAGCCCGGCCTCGCATACTACCCGCCCGAGCTGCGTTTCCTGCTGCACCTCGCGACCTGGCTGGTCGCCGTCGCGGTCGCGCTGTTCCTGCCCTTCGTCGGCTATGCCGCGATGAAACAGCTCGGCTTCCAGCTCTGGCCGCTCTTCGTCGGCTGGGCGAGCCTGGCGCTCTTCATCGTCTATGCGGCGATCGCCTCGATGGGCATTTTCGCATGGCTGCCGATCAACTGGCACCTCGCCGGGCCGATCGGACTGTTCGAATCGGTCATGGTCACGATCGCGCTGGGGCTGAACCTCAAGAAGATCCAGCGCGACAAGGTCGCCGCCGACTGGAAATATGCGCAGTCGCTGACCGAGCGGCTGGAGATCAGCGAGCGCGCCGCCCGGCTCGCCGAGGAAAAGGCCTTCGCGCTCGAAACGGTCAACAGCCAGAATGCGCTGCTTCACGCATCGGGGCACGACAGCCGACAGGTGATCCTGGCGCTCAACAGCGCGGTCGAGGTCCTCAAGCGCCAGAAGCGCGCCGATGCCGACGACGAGCTGGTCGAGATGCTCGAAAGTTCGGCCGACTATCTCAATGAAATCGTATCAACGACCATCTCGGGCGCCAATATCGCCGCAAGCGATACGGGTTTCGTCGCGCTCAGCAGCTTTCGCGCCGAGGCGCTCGTCGAGCCACTGTCGATGATGTTCAAGACACCCTTCGCGAGCAAGAGGCTGACGCTCGACGTCCGCATTCCCGACAAGGCCACGATCATTTCCGACCGCCCCTTGCTGATGCGCGCGCTCGCCAACCTGCTGAGCAACAGCTACAAATATACCCACACCGGCGGGGCGAGCCTCTCGCTCGAAATCGAGGAGGGCTGCGCCATCATCACGGTCCGCGACAGCGGGGGCGGAATGCCCGCTGAACTCGTCGCGGCGTTGAATGACGGCGTCATGCCCCGCATCCGCGCCGATGAAAGCGACGAAGGCAGCGGGTCGGGCTTCGGATCGGCGCAGCGCATCATCAGCACGCTGCGCGGATCGCTGAAAATTGTCGCATCGGGTGCCGCCGGAACCGAAATCCGGATCGCGCTGCCCGCAGCCTTTTCGTCGATCACTCCGGTGTCCGCCGAAGCCTTGCAGGCCGAGCTCGACGGCTGGACGCTGCTCGATTTCGACGACCGCGCGGCGTTCGAGGCCGGACTCGATGCCGCCGCGAGCGGCCCGACGATCGCGCTCACCTATGACGACACGACGGTGACGCGCGGGCGGCTCAGCCAGCTCGTCACGATGATGGCGGTCAAGCCCGCATGCCGCGAAATGGCGCTCCACCCGCTTTTGGGCGCTGTTTCAGCAAGGTCAGAGCAGGTTTAGCTCGTTCGCGCGTTCGACGATCTTGCGATTGTGCGGAACGTCGAGCTTGCGCCGCAGTTCGGCGATGTGGAAGGACACCGTCGGCGGCGCGATCGCCAGCCGATAGGCGATTTCCTTGTTGGTCTCACCCTGCGCCAGATAGTGGAGGATCGCCATCTGCCGCGACGACAGCGCGACCGGCGGCTGCTGAAACTTGCCCAGCGCCTCGCCGATATGCGGCGAGACATAGATTTCGCCGGCGAGCGCCGCGTCGCAGGCGGCGACGATATGGTCGAGCGAGTCCGACTTGCTGACAATCGCGCGCGCGCCAAGCTTCAGCGCCGAATGAATCTCGTTCACGTGCGTCTCGCCGGTCAGGATGATCACCGTCATGTCGCGCGAACCCACGATTTCGGCGAGCACGTTGATCCCGCGCACGTCGGGGAGGTTGAGGTCGAGGATCACCAGATCGACGGGCTGCGACTGGACGAAGGCATTGACGGTCGCGCCGCGATCGAGCGCCCCCACCACCGTGTAACGGTCGAGCGAGCCGAACAGGAAGCGCAGCCCGCTCTGGGTGATGCGATGATCGTCGACGATCAATATATTATGCTTCGACACCATGCCTGCGCCCCGCCTGCCCCCCAGCCTGCCCGATGCCGGTTGATCAGCAGATTTTGCGGCGGCCGCAACCCGAATAATATTGGGGGACGCCAGGCGCGCCGATGTCCGGAGTTTTGCGGCGGCGGATTCAGGCGATGCCGGACGGGCATGGTTGCGCGCGCCGCCGCGGGTGATCATCGGCGCGCGCCCTCATAGAAGCGCGCTTTCGCCGGAAGCTGCGCCGCGGGGCACCAGGTCCAGTCTTCGCTATAGGTTTCGACGGCGAAGGATCGCGGCCCGGTGACGCGATAATTGGTCGGCGCAGCACCCGGCCGGCCGTCTTCGTCGGAACATATCATGGTCTGCCGGAAGTTCCGGCTATCGACCATCTCGAGGCTGGCGAACTCGCAGCTGCTGTAAGGCGATATGAGGCGATCCTCGGCGAGATAGAGCGTCCCGTCGGCGAAGGGCTTGGCGCAGGTGCCGATAGCCATGTCGACATAATAGCCGACGGGCAGCGGCACGACGCGCGACTGGCCGGGCTGCACTCCGGTCGCGGCGGCCGCCGCCTTGGGACATTGCCGGTCGAGCGAGCGGATCGCCGCGGTCGACCCCGCGAGCGACAAATAGGTGATCGCCTGCCATTCGTCGCCGCCGTCGACGCTGGCATAGACGGCGAGGTCGGTGTCGGCGCCGGTCAGCAGCGCCTTCGTCGCCGGGTCGAGCGTGCCGCTGAAATCGGGCTTGCCGGGCTCGAGCATCAATTGCTGCGTCGTTTCGGTAAACTCCGCATAGCTCCTGAAACCGATCAGGAGCGGCCGGCCTGCGGGGGGCAGGCGCAGCGCCTTCGTGGGAACAACACTCATAGCGAGGCCGCCGCCCGGCTGGCAGCGCAGCCCGAGCGCGGCGAATTCGGGATGTCCCGTCACCGCCGCGACCGCCCCGGCGCCGGTGCCGCCGAACTGCCAACGCGCGTCATGGCCGGGCGAAGGCGCCGACGCAGGCTCGCCGCTGTCGGGGCCAAGATCGGCGGCCGTCCCGCGCCGCCGCCCCGCGAGCGCCCATTTGCGGCCGTCCCAGCGCAGCACTTCGAGGCACATGTCGGCGCCAACGCTGCCGCAGACCGTACCATGCACCGACAGGCCGAGACCGGTGCGGCCGCCGTCGAGCTTCACCGCCTGCCAGCCGCGGACATTGTTGCTGAAAATTTCGGTGAGCCCGCGGCGCCCCGATCCCAGGATCGCAATCATGCAGCCCGCGGTGCCGCACCAGGCCGAATGGCCCTGATTGGTGCAATAGGCGGCGCTATATTCGACGACCCAGTCAGGCTTGCCGTCACCGGTCACTTCGGTCTCGACCGCGAAATTGGCGCGGTCGGGGACGAATTTGCCGCCGCCGGCGCGGCATTCGGCCTTGAGCTCGTCATAGAACGCCTGAACCTCGCGCGGCCAAGGCTTGGGCTGCGGCTGCGACTGGACGAGCGCGGCGACCGGCAACAGCGCCGATGCGAATGTGAACAGCGAACGGATCATGAATAATCCTCCTCCGAAACTTCCCACGGCTTCCAGCTCTGTTCGGAGGAGCACCAGGTGTAGCCGCCGCTCCACCAATTGCCCTCCTGCACGATGATGAACTTCGGATCGTTCATGTCGATGACCTGCCGTTCATGCTCACCGCCCGTCCGGTAGCGCCCGTCGCCGAGCGCCTTGAACGGCGTGACGCCGTAATAATCCTGCGGGCCGAGCATCGCCTTGCCGTCGAAGATGAAGTCGGGATCGCCCTGCCCGCGCGCCAGCGCGTCGCACGCCGCGCGGTTGCGCGCCCAGAGGCCGGTCGCCATCGGCAGACCGCCCTTGCTCACCTGCGCCTTCGGAGCGAGTTCGCAGATCCGCCCCTGGAGCGAGCGCCCGCCATAAGCATATTTGCGGCCGTCCCAGCGCAGGAAGGGGAAACAGTCGGATCCCGGCCCGCCGATCTCGATGTCGGGCCATGCGATGCCCTTGCGCGGATGGAAGGAAGGGATACCCATGCTATCGGCGATCACCTTCCAGCCCGCCCCCGCCTTGGCGAGCAATTTGAACGACAGGCCGGTATTGCCGAAGCAATAGCTGTTACCGCCGCTGATCATCGCCTCGGCGATGCCGTCGCCGTCGAGGTCGCGCATCTCGGCGCTTTCGAGGCCGTACCAGCTATCCTTCGGCACCGGTTTGACGTCGGCCTCGCAGCTCGCCATCCATGTCTCACCGCGCTGCTGGTAGCCCGCGGCACGCAAGGCGCCGTCGCGGTCACCGGCGGCCGGTTCCGGAGCCGCGGCGGGGGCGGCCGCGCCGGCCTTTACCTGCCCGGCCGCCCCGTCCCCGCCCCCGTCCGCCGGGGGTGTTTCGCCGCTGCTGCAGGTCGCAATCAGCAGCGCCGAAAACAGCAAGGGGCACAGGGAAACGAGGCGCTCGGCGCGCGCGCGGATCACGCGGCTTCGCCTTCGCGCCCGGCGCGCACGCGTCCGTGCTCCGCCTTGGCATCGGCCAGCACCTCGCCGATCCGTTGCCGCACCGCTTCCTTCAGCGTCCGATATTCGCCGGCCTTCTGGCGCCAGGCGTAGAACGCCCAGCCGAATCCGGCGAGACCGAGGAACCACCACAGGCTGGGAAGCAGCAAAGCACCGGCGATCGCGCCGACGATCGGGGCGATCAGCACCAGCGCGGCCGACGGAGATTTTCCCAGCGGCCACACCAGCCAGCCGTCCGGCGCGTAGGTTTTGCCGGTATTGTGGTTGTGATAGGCGACATCATAACCCCAGCCGGGGCGCGAGCCGATGCGGACGACCGTGACCCGCTGCCCCTCGCGCGCGGCGAAGCCGCCGCCCTTGATCGTCACCTCTTCCTCGTCATCCTCGCCATATTCCATGAAGAAGCGCGTCACTTCGGTGGTCGTCGACGACACGCTCACCCTCGGCGCCGATATGTGGCCCATTCCGTTGTGGACATAGCCCCCGCCGCCGCTGGTCGACGATCGCACATGCGTTTCGGACCAATTGCCAACGCCGCGGACAATACCGGTGCGGAAAAAGCCGTGTATGTCCTCGGCGCGCCGGAT
This sequence comes from uncultured Sphingopyxis sp., assembly GCF_900078365.1. NCBI lineage: Bacteria > Pseudomonadati > Pseudomonadota > Alphaproteobacteria > Sphingomonadales > Sphingopyxidaceae > Sphingopyxis > uncultured Sphingopyxis sp. The sequence goes on along the minus strand of NZ_LT598653.1, from coordinate 1,010,719 downwards.
CGGCTGCTCATTATTGCTCATCATGACCTCCCCCGAAATGCAATCGCCGGGAAGTGCTCGCACATCCTTGAATTTGCGTCCTGATCCTGTTCTAAAGCTTTTCTAAAGAATGGTCGGGGGGCTGTGATTTCTATGTCGGGAACCCATTCGTCGCGCCGTCGGCGGCGCCTGTGGCATTTCGCCAACGCCGATTTCGACGAGGCGAGCTGGGCGCTGCGCGTCAACGGGCGCGCCGTCGCGCTCGAGGGCAAGCCGCTCGAGGTGCTGCACGAACTGCTGCTGCGCGCGGGCGAGGTCGTCACCAAGGACGAGATACTCGACGCCGTATGGCCGGGCCTCACCGTCGTCGAGGGCTCGCTCGCCACCGCCATATCGAAATTGCGCAAGGCGCTGGGCGGCGACGCCGATGCGATCATCGCGACGGTGCCGCGCGTCGGATACCGGCTGGTCGCGCCGGTCGCGGTCGAGAGCATCGACACCCCGCTTGCGCCGCGCTTCGCCTTTGCGCCGGGCGACAGCGTGCCCGGCCGCAAGCTGTGGCAGCTCGACCACCCGCTCGGCGACACCGGCAGCGAGGATGTCTGGCACGCACGGCAGGCGAAGACGGGCGAGGCGCGCGTCTTCAAATTCGCCGACGCGCCCGACCGGCTGCGCAGCCTGAAGCGCGAGGCGGCGCTGTCGCGCCTGCTGTTCGCCGGGCTGGGCAAGGCGGCGCCGATCCCGGCGCTCCACGAATGGAATTTCGACACCGCGCCCTTCTTCCTCGAATATGCCTGGGGCGGCGATGATTTGCTCGCCTGGGCGAACGCCGCGGGCGGCCTGTCCGCCATCGCGCCCGGGGAGCGGCTGGCGGTCGCCGCGATGATCGCGCGCGCGCTCGCGGCGGTTCACGGCATGGGCGTGCTGCACAAGGATCTGAAACCCGCGAACATCCTGATCGACCGGGTCGAGGGCGAGCCGGTGGTGCGGCTGGTCGATTTCGGCAGCGGGCGGCTGCTCGACGATGCGGTTCTCGCCAATTACCACATCACCGACCCGGGATCGCTCGACGCCGACCTCGGCCGCGACGAGCCGCGTTCGGGAACGCTGGCGTATCGCGCGCCCGAGCTCGCCGGCGAAGCCGTGCCGACGGCGAAAAGCGACATCTATGCGCTCGGCCTGATCCTCTATCAGCTCGTCATCGGCGATTTTTCGGCGGCGCTGGCGCCGGGCTGGGAAGCGGGCGTCGCCGATCCGTTGCTGCGAGACGACATCGCGCGCGCCGCGGCGGGGGCACCCGCCGAGCGGCTCGCGAGCGCCGAGGAGCTGGCCGACCGGCTCGATCGCCTGCCGCAGCGCCGCGCCGAAGCCGCAGCCGAAGCCGAACGCGCGGCGCGGCTCGCCGAGCAGCAGAAGCGGGAAGAGCGGCGCGCCGCGCGGCGGCCATGGGTTCGCGCCGCCTTCGCCAGCCTGAGTATCGGCCTGCTGACCGCGTCGGCGCTCGCCGTCTATGCCTGGCAGCAGCGCAACGAAGCGGTGGCGGCGCGCGAACTCGCCGAAACCAGCTATGCCTTCATCGCCGAGGATGTGCTCGGCAGTCCCGATCCGGCGAAATCGAGCGCCGACGAGACGGTGATCGACGCGATCAAGCGCGCGAGCCAGCAGATCGACCAGCGTTTCGCCGGAGCCCCGCATGTCGCCGCACGGCTCCATCTCGCGGTCGCGCGCGCCTTTCACCAACGGTCCGATTCGGACACCGCGCGCGCCGAATATGCGCGCGCCGACGCCTTGTTCGAGAAGGCGGGCGAAGCGGCGAGCGACGATGCCGTGGTCGGCCGGCTCGGGCGCATCCATATGGAATCGACGTCGGGCCAGCCCGAACGGCTCGAAGTGGCGGGCAAGCTGCTCGCGGCCGAGCGCAAGCGGCTGGGCGCGCGCGGCGACGCCGGGCGCGTCGGCTTCGCGCTCGCCTCGGCCGAGGGCGCCTATGGCTATATGGCCGACATCGAGGCCGCCGAGCGCGCGTTCCAGCGCGCCGTGAAGATCGGCGAAGCGGCGGGCAGCGGGGTGCCGCCGGGGCAATTGCTCAAGGCGCGCTCGTCGCTCGTGCTGACCTTGATGCGGCTCGGCCGCGCCGACGAGGCCGAACCGGTCGCGCGCGCGATCGTACGCGATTCGACGCGCATCCGGGGCGCCGACCATCCCGACACGCTCGTCACGCGGCAGCATTGGCTGAACAGCCTGTCGATGACGGGACGGCACGAGGAAGCACTGAAGGCCAGCGTCCCGCTCCTCGCCGCGATGCAGAAAAGATTCGGACCCGATCACCGCTTCACGCTGGGCCTCCATTCGACGCGGTTCGAGAGTTTCGCGGCGCTTGGACAATATGACGCCGCCGCGCGCGAGGCCGAGCGCGTCTGGCGCGGTGCGGCGGCGCTGGCGGGGCCGCAGTCGCACCAGGCACTGGTCGGCCAGACCGACTATGCCTCGGCGCTATGCCAGACGGCGCGCCGTCGGCAGGCGATGGGGATCGCGCAGGACGCGCTGGCGACGACCCGCGCCGCCTTTGGCCCCGACTATCCGCTCACGCATGTGGTGCGCTATTTCACCGCCGAATGCTTGATCTCCAACGACCGTTTCGCCGACGCACGGGCTTTGCTCGACGATCTCGACCGGCAGAAAATGGCACAGTTGCTGGGCAACCCGGACATCGGTGCGGCGGTCGATCTGGCGCGCGCCGAAGCGATGCTGGGAAGCGGCGACAGAGGCGAAGCGCAGCGGTTGTTCGCGGCGGCGGCGCCGGCCCTCGCGGGGGTGAAAGATCCGGCGGCGAAAGCGCGCGCCAGCAAGCTGGAGGCGCGACTGGCCCGGGGCGGCGGTTGATCGCCGGGCAGCGGTCGCTTCGAAAAGCGATCGAACGGCCTGGCAGGGGCAGCAGGACTCGAACCCGCGACCCTCGGTTTTGGAGACCGATGCTCTACCAACTGAGCTATACCCCTAGGCCGGAGTGCGCCACTAGCCGGATATAAGGGACGGGGCAAGGGGGATGAGGGGGGATGACGGCTTGCGCGCATCGGCGGGGCTGATATGCGCGATTTCGCATGAGCGACGCGTCATCATCCGCAGCACCGCAAAATTATCTGGGCGGTATCGCGTTGCGGCTGCTCGCGATGGTCAGCCTCTCGCTGATGTTCGTGCTCGTCAAGATGATCGACGCGGCGGGCATCCATATCGTCGAAAGCCTGTTCTGGCGGCAGGCGCTCGTCCTGCCCTTCGTGCTGGCCTGGGTGATGGCGACCGGCGGCCTCGCGTCGCTGAAGACACAGCGCATCGGCGCGCATGCGCGGCGGGCGATGATGGGATTGACCGGCATGGCGTGCAATTTCGGCGGCATGATCCTGCTGCCGATGGCCGAGGCGACGACGATCAGCCTGTCGGTGCCGATCTTTGCCGTCATCTTCGCCGCCATCCTGCTCGGCGAGGCGACGGGATGGCAGCGGTGGAGCGCGGTGATCGTCGGCTTCGTCGGCGTGCTCGTCGTGCTCGATCCGGTTGCGGGCTTCGCGGGCGGCTTCGGCGGCATGCACGGCGTCGGCACCTTGGTCGCGCTCGGCGGCGCGATCATGACCGCGCTGATCACCATAGCGGTGCGCGATCTCGGCCGCACCGAAAATGCCGCGACGATCGTCTTCTGGTTCAGCCTGCTGTCGCTGATCCCGCTCGGCATCGCCCTGCCCTTTGTCGTCACGGCGCACAGCGGCCATGAATGGCTGCTGCTGATCGGGCTCGGCTTCCTCGGCGCGGTCGTCCAGATGTCGCTGACCGGCGCGCTGCGCCTCGCGCCGGTGTCGGTGGTGATCCCGATGGATTATTCGAGCCTGCTGTGGGCGATCGCCGCGGGCTGGTGGTTCTTCGGCACCCTGCCCGCCGACACGACCTGGGCCGGCGCGCCGCTGATCATCGCGTCGGGCCTGTTCATCGCCTGGCGCGAACATCGCCGCCATATCGACCGGCCGAAGGAGGTTGCCGCATGACAAGCGAGAAAAGCAGGCCGATCCTCTATCACTGCCCCGACGCCCGCTCGCTGCGCTGCCTGTGGGCGGTCGAAGAGGCCGGCCTCGACGTGGACCTGCGCCTGCTCAAATTCCCGCCGCGCGCATTCGAGCCCGATTATCGCGCAGTCAACCCGCTGATGACCGTGCCCGGCTGGGTCGAGGGCGGACGGCTGATGACCGAGTCCGCCGCAATCTGCGAACGGATCGCCGAGGGGACGCCGCTCGAGGTCCGGCGGGACGAAGCCGATTATTGGGACTGTCGCAACTGGCTGCACCGCGGCGACGCGACGCTGACCTTCCCGCTCGCGATCATGCTCCGCTACACGCGCGTCGAGCCCGAGGAGCGGCGGCTCGCGCAGGCGGTCGAGGACTATAAGGCGTTTTTCGGCGGGCGGGCGAAGAGCATCGAGGCGGCGCTCGCCGACGGGCGCGAATGGCTCGTCGCGGGGCGCTTCACCATCGCCGACATCGTCATCGGCTATGCCGCCTTCCTCGCGACGACGCTCGGCGCCGACGATGTGCTGGGTGATGCCACGAGGGCATGGCGCGATCGCTGCACGGCGCGCGAGGGGTTCCGGCGCGCGCGCAAGCGACAGAAAGCCCCCGCATGACGAAAAAGGGCTCCACCATAAGGTGAAGCCCTCCGTGCCCCCGTGCATGGCAGCGCCAACGAGGAAAACGCATCGGCCTTTCGGGGTGTAGGTCGCGTGAAAGGCCGGATGTGGAGTGAATTTATGGCGCGGCGGGGAGGTTGGCTTTCACATTCTCACGCGGCGGAATGGGGCTGATGGGTCGGTTTTGGGGTGGAGGGCGGACGTTGCCTATAACCGTCGCCCCCGCGAAGGCGGGGGCCGCCAGCGGCCTTAATCAGCCGTGCCCGCGTAAACCGAGAGCGGCCCCCGCCTTCGCGGGGGCGACGGCTAGTTCCGGCGGTCAGCCGCCGCCCGCATTCCGGTCGCCACCGGAACCGTCGGGCCGCGCCCGGCGCCAGCGCAACCCGACCATCAGGACGAAGGGCCAGAAGATCGTGTTGAGGACGTCGAACGCGCTGTCGGGCATCCGCCACGCGCCATGCGCGATGCGGTCGACGGCTTCCTTTGCCAGCGCCGCCGCCAGGACGAACAGAAATGGCGTCCATGTCGCGAGCGAACGCCGGGTCGCGATCCGGGCGAGAAACAGGACGACCATGCCGCCATGCACATGCAGCAGACTGTCCGAGGCGCCCGTGCTCATGCCGAGCGCGGCACTCAGCGGACGGTAAAAGTCGATGAGCCATTCCATCGTCGCGCGCTAAGCATCGGGAAAATGAACCTGCCCTTACCGGCCCGTCAATTCACCATCCGCTCATAGCCCTCCCAATAGGGCGCGCGCAGGTCCTTGCGCAGGATCTTGCCGCTGGCGTTGCGCGGCAGCGCCTCGATGACGTCGATGCTGCGCGGGCATTTGAAGGGCGCGATGCGCTCGCGCGCCCACGCGATGATGTCCGCCTCCTCGACGCTGGCGCCCGGCTTGGCGACGACGACCGCCTTCACCGTCTCGCCCCATTTATCGTCGGGGATGCCGATCACCGCGACCTCCTGCACCGCCGGATGGCCGAAGATCGCGCTTTCGACCTCGGCCGGATAGACATTCTCGCCGCCGGTGATGATCATGTCCTTCATCCGGTCGTGGATGAAGAGATAGCCGTCCGCGTCGAGATAGCCCGCGTCGCCGGTGCGAATCCAGCCGTCGTCGGTCATCGTCGTCGCGGTCGCATCGGGCAGGTTCCAGTAACCGAGCATATTGTTCGACGAGCGCGTGACGACCTCGCCCACCTCGCCCGTCGGCACCGGCTGGCCGTCGGGTCCGAGAATGACGATCTCGACCCCCGGAAGCGCCTTGCCCGCCGAACGCATGCGCGCATTGCCCGCGGGATCGTGATCTTCGGGAGGCAGCATCGAGATGGTGCCCGTCGTCTCGGTCATCCCGTAAGCCTGGATGAACTGCGCCCCGAAGACCTGGATGCACTGGCGCAGCAATTCGAGCGGGATCGGCGCAGCGCCGTAGAGGATATATTTGAGGCGGCTGTAGTCGACGCTGGCGCAGCGCGGGTGCATCAGCAGCATCTGGAGCGCCGCGGGGACCATGAAGAAGCGCGTGACGCCGTGCCGCTCGACGGCGTCGAACACGCCGTCGGGGTTGAATTCGGCGAGGATGATGCCGGGAAGTCCCGCCGCCAGCGCCATGATGCCGAGCCCGGTGCCGCCGATATGCGCGCAGGGCATCGCGACGAGCACCGCCTCGTCATCCTCCCATTTGGTGTAGGGCATGTCGAGGGTGCTCGAATGCTTGCGCAGCGCGAAGAGATTGCGGTTCGACAGAACGGCGCCCTTCGGGTTGCCCGTGGTGCCCGATGTATAGAGCTGGAGCACCGCGTCGTTGACCGCGGATGGCTCGAAGGGCGCGCGCCCGGCGCCCTCGATCATCGCCCGGGCTTCGACGGCGCCGGCGATCCTCGGATCGTTCGCGAGCTTGCCTGACAGCTGCCCGGCGACCTCGTCGAACCCCGGCCCGGCGAAGACGATCTTCGCCTGCGTATCATTGACGATGAAGGCCCATTCGGCGGGCGAGAGGCGCCAGCCGATCGGCGCCATCACGATGCCCGCGCGCGCCGCGCCATAGAAGAGGGTGAAATACAGGTCGCTGTTCTTGCCGATCCACGCGATGCGGTCGCCCTTTTTGAGCCCCGCGGCGATCAAGGCCGACGCCGCGCGCGCGGTGAGGTCATCGAGTTCGGCGTAGCTGTAAACGCGATCCTCCTCGCGCATCGCCACCCGGTCGGGACGCTCGGCGGCCCAATGGGTCAGGAATTCGTCGAACGTAAACAGCTCCGAAACGTCGCGGCCCATCGCCTCTCTCTCCTCGAATCGCGTCGTTTGCGCGCAATTGATGAGAAAGCTAACGGTTCTGCGGGCGAGGTAAAGCGCCGATCGGCCGACCTGTCAGGTCCGTCAGGTGCGGCGGAAGAGCAGCATCAGATTGTTCGCGGGCATCGCGCGGCGCTCGATGAAGGCGAGCCCCGCGGCGCGAGCCGCCGACTTGACCATATCGGCGTCGCGCAGCCCCCACGCCGGATCGCGCGCGCGCAGATTGGCGTCGAAGGCCAGATTGCTCTCCGCCGTCGGCACATCGGGCTCGATGTAGGGGCCATAGAGGATCAGCGGGGCGCCGGGCACGAGCAGCCGCGCGGCGCCCGCGAACAGGCCGAGCGTCGCTTCCCATGGGCTGATATGGACCATGTTGATGCAGAGGATCGCATCGGCCTGCTCGACCGGCCAGTCGGATGCGGCGGCGTCGAGCGCCAGCGGCGGCGCGACGTTGGCGAGCCCGGCCTCGGCGCGCCAGGCCGCGATCGACGTCAGGCCGGCGGGGTCGGGATCGCTCGGTTGCCAGCCCAGATGCGGAAAGGCGGCAGCGAAGTGGACGATATGCTCGCCCGACCCACTCGCCACCTCCAGCACCGTCCCCGACGGCGGCAGCCAGTCGGCGAGCACCGCGGCGATCGCGTCGCGGTTACGCAGCGTCGCGGGGGCGTGGCGCTTGTCCGCGGAACCGCCGTCGCCGGGCATCCAGGGCTGCGGCGTCACCGCTTCGCCTGCGCCCGCGCGCGGCGCTCGCGCACGATCAGCCAGGCGAAGAGGCCGACCGGGCCGGCCATCAGCGTCAGGAACAGGAAGGGGAATTGCACGACGCGGCTGAAACCCTTCTGATCGGCGTCGCGCGCGATCCACATGCCGGCGAACAGGTCGAAGGCAAGATAGTGGATCCACCCCATCGTCGCGCCGCCCGGGCTGTCGAACAGCTTCATCACGCCGGCGAGCGTCGTGAAATCGGCCCCGCTCGCGCCCCCCGGATCGATGCCGCCGGTCAGGAAACCGACGATCAGCACAGTATAGGCCAGGCAGAGCAGGAACACGCCGGCATAGAGAATAGCCGCGAGAATCCTTGGCCCGCGCGGCAGGAACGCAAGTGCGATCCAGCCGGCGAAAGCCCAATAATTTGCCAGCAGAAACAGACTGTCCCAGCTCATCGCACTCTCCCCCTTTTAATCGTCATCCCGGCGAAGGCCGGGATCTCGCCGTTGGGTAGTGACGCGCCGTCGAGATCCCGGCCTTCGCCGGGATGACGATGGACTATAGGTCGCCTTCCCAGGCAAGGATCGGCCTCCGCGCCGCCGCCGTTTCGTCGAGCCGCGCGCGCGGGGCGAAATGCGGCGCCGACTTGAGTGCCGGATCGCCGTTCTTCGCGCGCAGCGCGATGCTGCGCAGCGCCCCGATGAACTGGTCGAGCACTGCCTTCGATTCGGTCTCGGTCGGCTCGATGAGCATCGCGCCGTGGACGACGAGCGGGAAATAGACCGTCATCGGGTGATAGCCCTCGTCGATCAGGCCCTTGGCGATGTCGAGCGTCGAGAAGCCTTCGGCGAGCCCCTTGTCGCTGAACAGCGCCTCGTGCATGCACGGCCCCGATGCGGCGAAGGGCGCGTCGAGGACATCCTCCAGGCCGCGCAGCACATAATTGGCGTTGAGCACGGCGTCCTCGGCAACCTGCTTGAGACCGTCGGCCCCGTGGCTGAGGATATAGGTCAGCGCGCGCGTGAACATGCCCATCTGGCCGTGGAACGCGGTCATGCGGCCAAAGGTCTCGGGATGCTCCTCGCCCGCGCTCTCCTCTTCGACCAGCTTGAACGAGCCGTCGGCGTAGCGCGCGGAATAGGGGATCGGGCCGTAGGGCGACAGCGCCTCCGACAGCACCACCGGCCCCGAACCCGGTCCACCGCCGCCGTGCGGGGTCGAGAAGGTCTTGTGCAGGTTGATGTGCATCGCGTCGATGCCCAGATCGCCCGGACGCACGCGGCCGACGATCGCGTTGAAGTTCGCGCCGTCGCAATAGACATAACCGCCCGCCGCGTGGACCGCGTCCGAGATCGCCTTCATGTCGCGCTCGAACAGGCCGCAGGTGTTGGGGTTGGTGATCATCACCCCCGCGACGTCGGGGCCGAGGCGCGCTTTCAGCGCCGCGAGATCGACGCGGCCCTCGGCGGTTGCAGGAATATCCTCGACCGTGAAGCCCGCAAAGGCCGCGGTCGCCGGATTGGTGCCGTGCGCGCTTTCGGGGACGAGCAATACGCGCCGGTCCTCGCCGCGCGCCTCGAGCGCCGCCTTGATGCAGAGGATGCCGCAAAGCTCGCCATGCGCGCCCGCCTTGGGCGACATGGCGACGCCATACATGCCGGTCAGCTTGATCAGCCAGACGGCGAGTTCGTTGATGACTGCCAGCGCCCCCTGCACGGTTTCCTGCGGCTGCAACGGATGAACATCGGCGAAGCCCGGCATCCGCGCGACCTTTTCATTGAGGCGCGGGTTGTGTTTCATCGTGCAGCTGCCGAGCGGGAAAAGGCCGAGGTCGATGGCGTAATTCTGGCGCGACAGGCGCGTATAGTGGCGCACCGTTTCGGACTCGCTGAGCCCCGGCAGGCCGATGGGATCGCTGCGCATCAGCGATCCCAGGTCGGCGGCGGGCGCCGGCTCGTCGAAATCGACGCCGGTCGTTTCGGTCGAGCCGATCTCGAAAATCAGCGGTTCTTCGAGCATCAAGGCACGGTTGCCGGTGAAGGTCACATTGTCGTCGGCGCCGCCGGCGACATTCATTTCGGGGCGCCATCCGGCGCGGTTGAGCGCGGTCATGCCAGCACCTCCTTCAGCGCCGCGGCAAAGGCGGCAATATCGTCCTCGGTCACGGTTTCGGTCACCGCGACCACCAGCCCGTTCGCGAGGCCATCATTTTCGGGATAGAGGCGGCCGAGCGACACACCGCCCAGCACGCCCTTTTCGGCAAGCTTATGCACTGTGGCACGCGCGTCGGCGGGCAGCCGCAACGTGAATTCGTTGAAGAAGCCGTCGTTCATCACCGACACGCCCGGCACCTTCGCGAGTTCGGCCGCCGCCGCCTTCGCGCGGCCATGGTTGATCGCGGCGAGCTGGCGTAGCCCCGCTTCGCCGAGCAAGGTCATGTGAATGCTGAAGGCCAGTGCGCAAAGCCCTGCATTGGTGCAGATATTGCTCGTCGCCTTCTCGCGACGGATATGCTGTTCGCGGGTCGAGAGGGTGAGCACAAAACCGCGTTTTCCATTCGCATCGACCGTTTCGCCGCAGAGGCGGCCGGGCATCTGGCGGACATATTTCGACTTGCAAGCGAACAGGCCGACATAGGGACCTCCGAATTGCAGCCCGACGCCGATCGCCTGCCCTTCGCCCACGACGATGTCGGCGCCCATTTCGCCGGGCGACTTGATGAGGCCGAGCGCGACGGGTTCGGTGACGACCGCGATCAGCAGCGCACCCGCCGCCTGACAGGCTTCGGCGAGCTTCGTCATATCGTCGATGCGGCCCAAAATGTCGGGATATTGGACGACAACGCAGCTGGTGTCCTTGTCGATGCTATCAGCAAGCGCCGCCCAGTCAGTGCCGGCTTCGAGGCTCGGATCGCCGTCGACCAGCACGTCGCCGGTATATTTCGCCATCGTGCGCGCGACGCTGCGATAATGCGGGTGGAGCCCGGTGGAGAGCAACGCCTTCGCGCGCTTGGTGATGCGGCGCGCCATGACGATCGCTTCCCAGCAGGCGGTCGAGCCGTCGTACATCGACGCATTGGCGACGTCGGCGCCGAACAGCCGCGCGACCTGGCTCTGGAATTCGAACAGCATCTGCAGCGTGCCCTGCGCGATTTCGGGCTGATAGGGCGTGTAGGCGGTGAGGAATTCGCCGCGCTGGATCAGATGATCGACGCTGGCCGGAACATGGTGGCGATAGGCGCCGGCGCCGAGGAAGAAAGGCCCCTCGCCCGCGGCGCGATTCTGCCGCGCGAGCGCCGCCATATGGCGCTCGACCGCGAGTTCGCTGGCGTGGTTCGGCAGCCCCGCGATCGGGCCGTCGAGCCGCGCCTCGGGCGGCACGTCGGCGAACAGGTCGTCGATCGACGACGCACCGACCGCCGCGAGCATCGCCGCGCGGTCATCGGGAGTGAGGGGGAGATAACGCATGAAATACTCCGGTCAGGATACGGAAGAAGAAGCAAAAAGCGGTGCAAGATCGGCGAGCGATCCGCGAAAGGTGGCGGGGCCGCTGTGCGTTGTGCGGACCCAGGGGGCGAGCCAGATGCGAAAACCCGCATCGCGCGCACGGCGGCAGAAGGCATAATCTTCGGACAGCATCAGGCCGCTGCCTCGGTCGATCTCGGGCAGGAAGAGCGCGTGGACGCTCTCGCCCACCCCCGTTCCGTGCCGGTCCCGCGCATCGGTGCGGAACAGAAGCTCGGGATGCCGCGCGCGGAGCGTTTCGACGACGTCGCGGCGGATCAGCATCAGCCCGGTGCCGAGCTGCGACAGCTCGACGAGGTCGGCGATCGCGAAGCGCTGATCGGCTTGCAGGAAGCTCAACGCGAAATCGCCGGCATATCGGGCAAGGTCGGTCGCATTGTCCTTGCCCAGTCCGCGCTCGGCGGCGCGCGCGACCTGCGGCCAGTTGACCGTGCGGCGCGGCACAGCCGCTCCCAGAATCGCGCAGTCCGGCCGGCCCGCCATCGCCTCGATCATCGCGAAAATATCGGCGGCGGCGAAATCGATGTCGGCATCGACGAAGAGAAGATGGGTGCAATCGCTCTGCACGAACAGATCGGCGAGCAGGCTGCGCGCGCGGTGGACCTGCGCTTCATGCAGGATGAATTCGAACCGCACCGGCACGCCCCGCGCCTGCGCCGCCATCGCGAGTTCCAGCGCCGCGCGGACATAGCTGCCCTGCGCGCCGTCATAGATTGGCGTCGCCACCATCAGGCGGCAAATGGCTGGCGCGGCGTCGGTCATCGCATCCCTCCCCCTCCCGCCCGCGGGAGGGGCGATCGGCTACAGGGCGTCGCAGAAGGCCTTGTAGCCCTTCGCATCCATCAGACCGTCGAGCTGGCCCTTGTCCGACAGCGTCATGCGAAAGAACCAGCCTTCGCCTTCGGGGTCCGAATTGACGAGCGCGGGGTCTTCCTCGAGTTGCGCATTGCCTTCGGTCACCGTGCCGTCGACGGGGGCGTAGACGTCGCTCGCGGCCTTCACCGATTCGACCACCGCGGCGTCGCCGCCCGCGGTCAGTTCGGCGCCGGTGTCGGGAACCTCGACGAAGACGATGTCGCCGAGCTGGCCCTGCGCGAAGTCGGTGATGCCGACCGTCGCGACATCGCCATCGACGTCGATCCATTCATGTTCTTCGGTGTAGTAACGCGGCATCGATCAGGCTCCCTGTTTGCGCACATAGCGGTGCGGAATGAATGGCATGGCGGTGACGGTGCAATGGACCAGCTTGCCGCGCACTTCGGCGGCGATCGCGGTGCCGGGCACGGCATGATCGCGCGGAACATAGCCCATGGCGATCGGCGCGCCGACGCTGGGTGCGAAACCGCCCGAGGTCACGACGCCGATCTCGTCCTCGCCGTCGAACAGCTTGGCGCCCTCGCGCACCGGCAATTTCCCATCGACTGTCAGGCCGACGCGCTTGCGGGGCGGGCCGTCCTCGAGATGACCGAGAATGCGTGCGGCACCGGGGAAATTCTCTTCCTCGCGGCGGCGCTTGCTCACCGCGAAACCGAGGTCGGCTTCGGCGGGGTCGATCGCGGGGGTGAGGTCATGCCCGTAAAGCGGCAGGCCCGCTTCGAGGCGCAGCGAGTCGCGGGCGCCGAGGCCGATCGGCTTGACTTCCTCCATCGCGCAGAGTGCGTCGGCGAAAGCGGTGAGCGCCTCGTTCGGGAGCGAGATTTCGAAGCCGTCCTCGCCGGTGTAGCCCGAGCGGCTGACGCTGACCGGCACGCCGTTCCAGTCATAGGGGCTTGCCTGCATGAAAACGAGTTCGCTCACCGTCGGCCAGCCGGGCTGCAGCGGCGTCAGGCCCATTCGTGCCAAGGCATCGGCCGCCCTTGGTCCCTGCAGCGCGAGCAAGCCATGGTCGTCCATGTGATTGAGCGTGATCTCGTCGGGCAGATTGTCGCGCAAATGGGCAATATCATCCCATTTTACCGCGCCATTGACGACGAGATAGAGGCTGTGGCCGCTGTTGGTGATCATCAGGTCGTCGAGGATGCCGCCGTCTTCGCCCAGCAGCAGCGAATAGCGCATTCGGCCGGGCTTCAGCGCCGAAATATCGCCGGGGACGAGCGTTTCCAGCGCCTCGGCGACATTGTCGCCAGCGAGGGTGAGCTGGCCCATGTGGCTGACGTCGAACAGGCCGGCATTCTCGCGGGTCCAGAGATGTTCGGCCATGATGCCTTCATATTGGATCGGCATCCAGTAACCGGCGAATTCGACCATGCGGCCGCCCTTGGCGCGGTGCCAGGCGTCGAGCGGCAGGGTCGCCGTTTCGATCGGAGTTTCTTCATCTTCGCGCATATCGCACTCCCGTCGTTGACACGGCAAGGCGCGGCCCGGTGCCGCCCTGTGCCATGCCCCCTCTGTCACGGGAACCTGAGAGTTTTCCTCCATGATTGCATGGAGTTACCCCTTCGGTGGCTCCGGCGAAAACGGCCGGAACGCTTTCCAGAGTGTCCGTTCCAGCCCGCGCGGTCCGCTTGACCTGAGAGTTTCCGGGGCGGTTGCTCCTTCGGTGGCGGGGTCGCCCCCGCGCTCTCCCGCGCGGCCGGTCGAATCCCTTGTCAGGACCGACAGACGCCGCGAGCCTTGGCGCTGCGCCCCGGCGGAGTCAATCGGCGAGCGCGCGGATCGCGTCGTTTTCGTGGATATACACGCCCGAACCCTTTTGCCCGGCCAGCGCGACGATCGCAGCGGCGACACGGTCGCCCGAAATCGAGCGGTAGCGGCGGAAGCGGCCGTGGAGCAGCGCGTCGGTCAGCGGCGCGGCAATCGTCGCGAGCCCTTCGGCGAGGCGCTGCGGCCCCGGGCGGTCGCCGCGGAGCAGGCCGGGGCGCAAGAAATCGAGGCGATCGAAGCCGAGCGCGGCAAGATCATCCTCGGTCTTGCCCTTGGTGCGGAGGTAGAAATTACCGCTGTTTGCCGAGGCACCGACCGAGCTGACCGCGATCATGTGCGGCGCGCCGCCCGCCCTCGCGCCGCGTGCGGCGGCAAGCACGAGGTCGTGATCGACGGCGCGAAAGGCGGCCTGCGAGCCCGCCTGGCGGATCGTGGTGCCGAGACAGGAGATGAGCACGGCGGGCCGTTCGGCAGCGATGATGTCGGCCCAGCGTTCGGGCGGCGCGACCAGTTCCCGGTGATGCGGGGCCAGTCCCTCGACCTTGCGGCGGGCAAGGACCGTGACGGGCGTGGAACCGAAATGGGCGATCACCGCGCGGCCGACCATCCCGGTCGCGCCGACGATCAGCGCGTCAGGCATGCGCCAGCGCCGCGGGCACGGCGTCGCGGCCGAAAATGTCGGCGTAGCGGTCGATGGCGAAGCGGTCGGTCATGCCGGCGATATAATCACCGATATGCCGGTTTGTCGCGCACTCTTCGCCGGGCAGACGCGCGGACCAGTCGCCGCTCATCAGCGCGGGATCGGCGGCATAGGCGGCGAAGAGGTCGGCGACGACCCGGTTCGCTGCCTCGGCGGCGGCGAGCTGTTCGGGGTGGTGATAGAGGTTCGCGTACATGAAACGTTTGAGTTCGCGTTCCTGTGCCGCCAATTCGGGCGAGAAGCCGCCGAGCGTGCGGCCCGCGGCGCGGACCTCCTCGACGCTCGCGACGCCGGCGTCGGCGACATTGGCGGCGGTCGCGGCGATCACGTCGTTGACCATCACGCCGATCTGGTCGCGGACGAGTTCGCGGAGCAGCCGGTCGCGCGGTGCGCCGGGAAAGCGCCCCTCGACCGCGCGATAATTGGCGGCGACGAAGGGCTGCTCCATCAGCTGGTCGAGGTCGAGCAGCCCGGCGCGCAGACCGTCGTCGATGTCGTGATTGTCATAGGCAATGTCGTCGGCGATCGCCGCAACCTGCGCCTCGAGGCTGGCATGGCTGGCGAGATCGAGCCCGAAATCGCCGTCGATTTCGGCGAGCGCCCAGCCGGGGTTCGCGACGGGGCCATTATGCTTGGCGAGCCCTTCCAGTGTTTCCCACGTCAGGTTGATGCCGTCGAACAGCGGATAGGGACATTCGAGGCGCGCGAGCGTGCGCAGCGTGTGACCATTGTGATCGAAGCCGCCGTGCGCCGCCATCGCGGCCTTGAGCGCATCCTCGCCCGCGTGGCCGAAGGGCGGATGGCCGATGTCGTGCGCGAGGCACAAGGCCTCCGTCAGATCCTCGTTGAGGCCGAGCGCGCGCGCGATGCCGCGACCGATCTGCGCGACCTCGATGCTGTGGGTCAGGCGGACGCGGTAATGATCGCCGTCGGGCGCGACGAACACCTGCGTCTTGTGGCGCAGGCGCCGGAAGGCGATCGAATGGATGATGCGATCGCGGTCGCGCTGGAAATCGTCGCGCGGCCCGCGCACGACGCGGCCGGGCTCGGCATGGCGGCGGCCGCGGCTGCGCGCCGGGTCGCTCGCGCAGTTAGCGATCACGCAGTTCCTCCCTGTCGCGTAGCGATGGGTAGGTGGCAGCGCGAAGCGCTGACGGAGCGGCCATGACGCGAGGTCGCCGCCCCTCCACCACGCCCTTCGGGCGCGGTCCCCCTCCCCATCGCTTCGCGACAGGGAAGATTGGGGTTCAATTCAGCCCCGCTCACTTGATCGGCTCGACGATTTCGCCGGCGTCGCTGTCGAAGAGAAAGCCGTCGCCTTCGGCCTTTTTATAGTCGCCGAGCCAGTCCTGCGCCGCCTTGCGATTGGCGAAGGGGCCCACGAGCAGGCGCCGCGTCTGGCCCCATTCGGCGGTCGCCCCCGACTTGCCCTTGAACAGCGCCGCGTTGCGCTTGGCGAAGCGGTTATAGTCGAAGGCGAGCGCCTTCAAATTGGCCCCGGTCGCGATCTGGACCCAGATGCGCGCGGGATTGGCCTTTTTCTTCGCGGCTTCTTCCTTCGCCTTGGCATCCGCCTCGGCCTTTGCCTTGGCGGCGGCCTCCTCCTTCTCGCGCTTCGCCGCCTCGGCCGCTTCGGCCTTGCGCTTGTCCTCGAGTAGCCTCGCGAGCGTGTCGGCGCCGATGGCATTGGCGGGCCGGTTCAGCTCTTCGGGCGGAATTTCGATCGACCCGACGATGTCGGCGAGCGACGCGAGCGGAGCCGCGGACGCGGCCGCCGGTGCGGGCGGTGATGCGGCCGGGGTCGAGCGGCCCACATCCGCTATCGAAAACCCCGGGCCGATCGGGCCCTTCTCCGTATCGACGGCCGCGCCGATCGGTTGGGGAGCAGCAGCGGCAGGCGCGGGAGACGGGGTGGGTCGGCCCGCCCCCGATGGCGCGGGCGGCTCGGCGATCGGCCGGACAGCCTGTGCGGCGGGCGGCTGCGCCGGTGAACGCCCAGCCGGCGCCGGATCGGGTTTGCGTGCGGCAGGCGCCGAAGTCGGCGATGGCGGCACCGCCGCTACGGACCGCCGCCGGTCGGCCGCCGCAGGCTTGCCCGTTGCCGCCGCGGCCGACGGCGTCGCGGCCGCAACCTGCACGGGTGCGCGTTTCGGGCCGGGCTGTCCGCTCGGGAAGCGGCCGAAATGCGCCGCCGCGGCCTGCTGCGCGGGATTGAGCCGGTCCATCTGGAGCAGATAGGGCGTGATATTCTGCGCCATCGCGGGCGGCATCGTCGCGTTGACGATCTCGGTTGCTTCCTTGTCGCGGCCGTTCATCGCGAGGATCATCGCGCGCAGCCGCCACGCGCCGCGATCCTGCGCGCGAAGTTGCGGCGTCAGCATCGCGATCGCGCGATCGGGGTCGCCGCTGATCCCGAGCGAGAGCGCGTAGCGCCGCGTCAGTTCGGCGGTGGGCGCGACCGACAAGGCGAGCTGATAATCGCGCTGCGCCGCGTCCTGCTGCCCCAAGAGGTCGCGCGCGAGGCCGCGGTCGGCGAGGAAGAGGCGCTCGGGAGCGCCCATCAGCTGCGCCTCGCCGAAATAATCGAGAGCGCGCGTCGGATTTTCCATATGGACCATCGCCGACCCCAGCGCCGCCTTGATCGCGCCATCGCGCGGGCTTGTCTGTTCAGCTCGGACGAGGAAGCCGAGCGCGGCGCGATAATCCTCGAGGTCGATCGATGCGCGCCCCGCATCGAGCAACGCCGCCGTGTCGCTGCTATTCGCCGCGATGCGGGCAAGCGACGACGACAGCAAGGTGCGTGCGGCGGTCCGCTTTTCCATCGCCGCCTTCGTCGCGGGGTCGGGCGGCGTCACCTGAGCCAGTACGGGCGCCAGCGCGGGGGCGAGCGCCGCGGTTCCAAGCAACAGCGCACCGAGCGCGCGAACAAGGTAGCGCGCGCGCGCCGGCTTCGCCGTCCATTTCACCTGCCGCATGGGCAACTCATCCCGATTTCCGGCCTGCCGTGCCCGGCGGGCGGCCGCTCGATAGCCCCGTTACTGGTTGTTCTGCCGTCCCAGAAAACGCGGAATATCGACGCCGTCGTCCTTGCCGCCCTCTTCCGCGTCGGGCGCCGAGGCCCCGCGCGAGAGCCGCGACATGCGTTCGAACAGGGTGCCGCCGCCGACCGAACGCGCCGGCGCTTCGGCCGGAGCCTCCGTAGCGGGCGCCGAACGATAGTCGCTTGCCGGCGCTTCGGGCGCGTCGAGGACGAGCTCGTCGGCGGTATCGTCATAGGTCGCGGCGACCTGCGACAATATCATCGGCTCTTCTTCGGCCGCCGCAGGCGCTTCGGGTTCGGCGGCATCGCCGAGCGAGAAACCGGGCGCCGGGTCGTTGTCCTGCACCGCCGGCGCTTCGGCGACGGGTTCTTCCTGCACCGCGGATTCGACCACTTCTTCGACCACCGGCGCGGGCGCAGCCGTGCGGGCAGGTGCGAAGGAGAAGCTGCGCGTCGCGGGCGCGGCCTGCGCCGCTTCGCCCGTGCCGTCGATGCCGGTCGCGACGACCGAGACGCGGATCTTGCCGTCGAGGCTGTCGTTGAAGGCGCTGCCCCAGATGATGTTGGCGTCGGGGTCGACCAGTTCGCGGATATGGTTCGCGGCCTCGTCGACTTCCATCAGGCGCATGTCCTCACCGCCGGTGATCGAGATGATGACACCCTTCGCGCCCGCCATCGACACGCCGTCGAGCAGCGGATTGGCGATCGCCTTTTGCGCGGCTTCGAGCGCGCGGCCGTCGCCTTCGGCTTCGCCGGTGCCCATCATCGCCTTGCCCATTTCGCGCATCACGCTGCGCACGTCGGCGAAATCGAGGTTGATGAGGCCGGGCATGACCATCAGGTCGGTGATGCCGCGCACGCCCTGTTGGAGCACTTCGTCGGCCATGGTGAACGCTTCCTTGAAGGTCGTGTTCGGGTTGGCGACGAGGAAGAGATTCTGGTTCGGAATGACGATGAGCGTATCGACATGGTCCTGCAGCTCGGCGATGCCGGCGTCGGCCGAACGCATGCGCCGCGCGCCCTCGAACATGAAGGGCTTGGTCACGACGCCGACGGTCAGGATGCCGCGGTCGCGCGCCGCCTTGGCGATGACGGGCGCCGCGCCGGTGCCGGTGCCGCCGCCCATGCCCGCGGCGACGAAACACATATGCGCGCCATTAAGCGCCTCTTCGACCTGCGCGATGCTTTCCTCGGCCGCCGCGCGGCCGACCTCGGGCCGCGAACCCGCGCCCAGCCCCTGGGTGATCTGCGTCCCCAGCTGGATGCGCCGTTCGGCCGGCGAGGCGTTGAGCGCCTGCGCGTCTGTGTTCGCGACGACGAAATCGACGCCCTCGACGCGCGCCGCGATCATGTTTGCGATGGCATTGCCGCCCGCGCCGCCGACGCCGATCACCGCGATGCGCGGCTTCAGCTCGTCGACCTGCGGCGGGCCAATATTGATGCTCATCAAATAATCTCCCTGCAGCGGCGAACCGATGCCGCTTCCCTGCACCTTGCGACCCGTCGGGCGGTGGTCCTGCCGCCCGAATAACTGTTACCGCATTGCACTATTGTGACGTCGGAATCACCCAAAAAATTAACCTTTTCGACCAGTCGATCGCTAAAAACTGCTTTTCAACGCGGCCATCAGCCGGTGGAGGATCGAAGTCCCCGCCGGCTTGTAAACATCCTGCGCCATCATCGGCAGGTCGCGAAGGTCGACGGGGTCTGATGCGGCATAGAGAACCAGACCCGCGAGCGTCGCGAAAGCCGGGCCGCCATGCGCATCGGGCAGGCCGTGCAAGCCGCGCGGTCGCCCGACGCGCGCGGCGCGGCCGAGCGCGGCCTGCGTATAGTCGGCGATGCCCTTGAGGTCGGCGCCGCCGCCGACGAGCACGACCTGCCGCCCGATCGGACCGACGAAATGGAGGTCCTTCAAGGTCCGGCCGATCTCTCCCATCATCGCGTCGAGCCGCTGGCGGATCACCGCGACGAGCTGCGCGCGCGTGATGCGCGGAGAATCGCCGCCCGACGGCGCGCCGGGTTCGAGTTCGATGATCTCGTTATTATCGCGTGGGGACGCCGAGGCCGAACCGTAGAAGCTTTGCAATCGCTGCGCCTGGCTACGCCTTATGCCGAAGGCCGAGGCGATGTCGTCGGTGATGTCGCTCGCGCCGAAGGGCAGCGACGCCATTTCGACGAGCATCCCGCCGGCGTAGAGCGAAACGGTGGTGACCGCGGCGCCGAGTTCGACGAGCGCGACGCCGAGATCGCGCTCCTCCTCCGACAGGCAGGCGAGCCCCGCGGCGATCGGCGAAGCGACGACCGCGTTGACGTCGAGATGCGCCTGACGCACCGCCGCTTCGAGGTTCCGCACCGGCGCGCCGTCGGCCATGATGATGTGGATGTCGACCCCGAGGCGGTCGGCGTGGAGCCCGATCGGGTTCTTGACCCCGTTGAGGCCGTCGAGCGTGTAAAGCGCGGGCTGGGCGTGGAGGATCATGCGGCCTTCGGGATCGATGCCGGCGCGGCCCGCCGCGAGCAGGTCGTCGACATCCTCCTTTTCGATGCGGTGCCCGCCGAGTTCGCTTTCGATCGGCGCGACGTCGCTCAAGAGGCTGCCCGCCGAGAAGCTGACCCAGACATCATCGATGTTGAGGCCGGCGATACGCTCGGCCTGCTCGATCGCCTCGCGCACGACATGCTCGGTCTGTTCCATGTCGGCGACATAGCCGCGCTGGACGCCGCGGCTCTCGCGCTGGCCGGTGCCGAGGACATGGAGCTTGCCGTCGGCAGTCTGGCCCGCGATCAGCGCGCAGACCTTCCACGACCCGACGTCGAGCGCGGTGATGATCTTTTCGATGCGCGGCGGCGGCATATCCTACCCCTCGTTCGACTGGCTGGCGGCGACCGCATCGACCGCGGCGCGCATGTCTTCGAGCTTGGCGGGGGCCACCTGCCCCTCATGCGGCAAGCGGAGCACGAAGCGCGCGGGGTCGCGCATGTCGAAGCGGAGGATGCCGCGGCCGAGGAGACGGTTGGCGCCGTCCATATGCGCGAATTTGGCGAGCGCGGCCTTCGCCTCGGCCTCGCCCTCGGGCAGCGAGAGCGTCTCGCCGCTGCGGAAGCGGAGGTCCCAGCGGCGGTTGCCGACCCAGGTCGCGCCGGCGAGCAATTCCTTGAGGCTGCTCGCCTCGGCGAGGAGCCGCGCGAGATCCTGCGACCGCTGGTTCGCGCGCGGTCCGATGACGAGCGGCAGGTCGGGCATCGTCGCGACGGTGACGGGTTCGAGCACGACGCCCTTCTCGTCGATCAGCGACAGTCTGCCCCCATGCTGCCAGATCGCCGCCGGGGTGCGCTCGACGATGTCGACGACGAGCGTATCGGGCAGGCGGCGCGACACGCGCGCATCCTTGATCCAGCCATATTTCATCAGGTCCGAGCGGACGTCCTCGAGGTCGACCGCGGCCATCGAGCGGTCCTTCTGCGCGAGCGCGATGTCATAGACCTTGAGCCGGTCGATGCGGTCGGCGCCGACGACCTCGACCTTTTTGACCTGAAAACCGGCGCGGCCGACGGCCTGCGCATATTCCTCGTGGATCTTCGCCGTCACGCCGGTCGCGTGCGCGGCGATCGCCACGACCGCGCAGAGGCTGAGCCCGATCGTCCAGTTGGCGACTTTCTGCAGCCGCTGGGGGCTGATCGGCAGCGCGTTGATGATCGCGTTGAGGCGCGATTGCTGAATCTTGCGCCGCTTTTTCGGTGCGCGCACGGGCCGCCTTGGCGGCGCTTTTCCGCGCTTGATCTGTGTCTTGCTCATATGAGCGCCTCCCCCACGATGCGTTCGACGAGTTCGGCATAATCCATACCCACCGCCCGCGCCTGTTCGGGCACGAGGCTGAGCGGCGTCATGCCGGGCTGGGTGTTGACCTCAAGCAGGAAGATGCCCGCGAGGCCATGTTCGTCGTCCCAGCGAAAATCCGAGCGCGAGGCGCCCTTGCAGCCGAGGAGGCGGTGCGCCTGAAGCGCGAGATCCTTCATCCGCTGCGCGACGTCGGCGGGGACGTCGGCGGGGCAGACATGTTCGGTGAGGCCGTCGGTATATTTGGCGTCATAGTCGTAGAAGCCTGACTTGACGCGCAGCTCGGTCACGCCGAGCGCCTGGTCGCCGAGCACCGCGACGGTCAGCTCGCGACCCTTGATGAAGGGTTCGGCGAGCAGGCGGTCGAATTCCTGCCACGGCCCCACCGCATCGCGCGCGATCGGGTTGCCGTAATTGCTGTCGTCCCTGACGATCGCGACGCCGACCGACGAGCCTTCGTTGACGGGTTTCAGCACATAGGGGCGCGGCAAGGGGTCGACTGAAAAGAGGCTTTCGCTGTCGACCATCGTCCCCGCCGGCATGGGGATTCCATGCGGCACCAAGGCTTGTTTCGTCAATTCCTTGTCGATCGCGATCACCGAGGTGACGAGGCCGCTGTGGGTATATTTGAGGCCCATCAGGTCGAGCATGCCCTGCACGGTGCCATCCTCGCCCGGGACGCCGTGGAGCGCGTTGAACACGACGTCGGGCTTCGCGTCGGCGAGCCGCAGCGCGACGTCGCGGTCCATGTCGATGCGCGTGACCCGATGCCCGCGCGATTCGAGCGCGTCGGCGATGCCCTTGCCGCTCATCAGCGACACTTCGCGCTCGGCGGACCAGCCGCCCATCAGGACGGCGACATGCCACGGACCCCGGCTCATGCAGAAACTCCACTAAACAAAACCGTTTGTCCTGAGCTTGTCGAAGGACCGCTCTTCCTTGTCGACGCCAAAAGAACAGGACGGCCCTTCGACAAGCTCAGGGCGAACAGGGTGGGTAAACGCAACGTCACTTCGCCACTCCCACGCGCTGAATCTCCCATTGCAGTTCGATGCCGCTCTTGTCCTTCACGCGGCGGCGGACTTCCTCGCCGAGCGCCTCAATGTCGGCGCTCGTCGCCTCGCCGGTGTTGATCAGGAAATTGGTGTGCTTTTCGCTGACCTGCGCGCCGCCGACCGTCAAACCCCGGCACCCCGCTTCATCGACAAGCTGCCACGCCTTGTGCCCATCGGGGTTCTTGAAGGTCGAGCCGCCGGTTTTCGAGCGCAGCGGCTGCGAGGCCTCGCGACTCGCCGAGATGCGGTCCATTTCGGCCTGAATGGCGGCGGGTTCGCCGGGGCGGCCGCGGAAGGTCGCGCCGATCACGACCGCACCTTCGGGCAATTCGCTGTGCCGATAGGTATAGCCGAGGTCGGCGAGCGGCAGCGACCGGCGCTCACCCGACCGCAACACCACCTCAGCCTCGACCAATATGTCCTTGACCTCGCTGCCATAGGCGCCGCCATTCATGCGGACGAAACCGCCGACCGTGCCGGGAATCGAGCGCAGGAATTCCATGCCTGCAATCCCGGCATCGCGCGCGGTCGAGGACACGAGAATGCCCGACGCGCCACCACCGCAGCGCAGCGTCGTCGCGTCGATCGCCTCGACCTTCGCGAACGCCTTGCCGAGCCGGACGACGACACCCGGAAAGCCGCCGTCGCGGACGATGAGGTTCGACCCGAGCCCCAGCGCCATTACCGGCACGGCGGGATTGAGGTCGCGGAGGAAATCGGCGAGGTCGTCGGCGTCCTTGGGCTCGAACAGCCAGTCGGCGGGGCCGCCCGACTTGAACCAGACGAGCGGGGCGAGCGGGGCGTAGGGCGTGAGTTTGCCACGGACGGATGGGCTCACTTCGCAACCTCCACCGCTGTCGCCAGACCCGCCGCCATCTTCGTGATATCGCCCGCGCCGAGGCAGATGATCATGTCGCCCGCGCCGAGTTCGCCCGCCCGGATGCTCGCGGCGAGGCTCGCAGCGAGCGCGCTCGCGTCGGCGACGGTCGAGGCATGACGGTGGCCGCGGTCGCGCAGGCCCGCGGTGAGCATATCGGACGACACGCCGTCGATCGGCGCTTCGCCCGCGGCATAGACGGGAAGCGCAAGCACCATGTCGGCGTCGTTAAACGCCTGCTGGAAATCGTCCATATGATCGCGGAGCCGCGTAAATCTGTGCGGCTGGACGACGCCGACGACGCGCCCTGCCCCCGCCCCTTCGCGCGCGGCAGAGAGCACGGCGCGGATTTCGACCGGGTGATGGGCGTAGTCGTCGATCACGGTCACGACGCCGCCCTCGACCGCGATCTCGCCGACCTTGGTGAAGCGGCGCTTGACCCCGGCGAAGCCGTTAAAGCCCGAAGCGATCTTGTCGTCCGATACGCCCATATGCAGCGCGACCGCCACGGCGGCGAGCGCATTCTGGACATTGTGGCGGCCCGACATCGGCAGATGAATGCCCTCGATCGTGCGGCTGTTGCCGTCAGGCAAGCGCACGACGACGTCGAAGCGGTTGCCGTCGGGCCCCGGCGTCACATTGGTGCCGCGCACATCCGCTTGGGCAGAAAAACCATAGGTGATGATGCGGCGGTCGCGGATGCGCGGGATGATCGCCTGCACCTCGGGATGGTCGAGGCACAGCATCGCGGCACCGTAGAAGGGCACATTCTCGATAAATTCGACGAAGGCGTCCTTGATCGCGTCGAAGCTGCCATAATGGTCGAGATGTTCGGGATCGATGTTGGTGACGACCGCGATCGTGCCGTCGAGGCGCAGGAAGCTGCCGTCGCTCTCGTCGGCCTCGACCACCATCCAGTCGCTCGCGCCGAGGCGCGCGTTCGATCCGTAATTGTTGATGATGCCGCCGTTGATCACGGTCGGATCAATCCCGCCCGCGTCGAGCAGCGCCGCGACGAGGCTGGTCGTCGTCGTCTTGCCGTGCGTCCCCGCGATCGCGACGGTCGATTTGAGCCGCATCAGCTCGGCGAGCATTTCGGCGCGGCGGACGAGCGGGATGCGATTTGCGAGCGCGGCCTCGACCTCGGGATTGCCGCGCTTGACCGCGGTCGAAGTCACGACGACTGCTACTCCATCGACGTTCGATGCCTCATGCCCGATCGCGACCTTGATGCCCCGCTTACGGAGACCCTCGACGACATAGGATTCGGCGATGTCGCTGCCCTGCACCTGATAGCCGAGATTGTGCATCACCTCGGCGATGCCCGACATGCCGATGCCGCCGATGCCGATGAAATGGATGGTGCCGATGTCGGTCGCGACGCCGCGCATCATTCGCCTCCCGCGCGGGTAGCGGCAACGCCGCCCGCGACCGCGGCGCTGCGCGAGGGTGCGCCGACGCGGATCACGTCCATCATCGGCGGCGCGGCGAGCGATTCGACAAGGTCGGCGAGGTCGCGCGTCGCGTTCGGCAGGCCGCAGCTTGCCGCACGCTCGGCGGCTTCCTCGAGCGCGCCGGGTTCGAGCGCCATGCGCTGGATATGCTTCGCCACCTCGGCGGGGGTGAAGGCGGGTTGCTGGAACGAAATCGCCCCGCCCGCTTCGACGAGGTCGACGACGTTATAGGTCTGGTGATCGTCCATCGCGCTCGGATAGGGCACGAAGATCGCCGGGCGCCCCGCGCAAGCAAGCTCGGCGACGGTCGAGGCACCGGCACGCGCGATCACCATATGCGCCCAGCGCAGCCGTTCGGGGAAATCCCTGATATAAGGCGCGCATTCGGCGGCGACGCCGAGTTCGGCATATTTGGCGCGCACGCCCTCGATGTCGTCTTCGCGGCACTGCTGGACGACCTGGAGCCGGTCGAGCAGCGCGCGCGGCAGCATCGCGATCGCGGCGGGGACGACCTCGCTGAGCACCGTCGCGCCCAAGCTTCCCCCAACGACGAGCAGGCGGAAGATGCCATCCTCGGGCAGCGGCGGGAAGCCGTCCTCGCGGATCGCCACGATCTCGTCGCGCACCGGATTGCCGGTAATATGCTTCTTGAGCTCGTGCCCCGCGGGATAGCGTTGAATATGATGATAGGCGACCGCGACCGCATCGACGCGCGGCGCCATCATCCGGTTGACGCGGCCGAGCACGGCATTTTGTTCGTGGAGCACGCGCGGCCGCTTCGTCGCGCCCGCGGCGAGCAGGCTGGGAAGCGAGGGATAGCCGCCGAAGCCGACGACGACCGCGGGGTCGAAATCGCGGATCAGCTCGATCGCTTGCCGGCGCCCCTTGCGGATCGCGAGCGCGGCCTTGAGCCAGCCGACGGGGCCGCCGTGGACGCGGCCCGCGGGAAGCACATGCGTTTCCATCTCGGCGGGCGCGCCGGGGATCTTCAGCCCGCGGTCGTCACTGACCAGCGCGACGCGGTGGCCGCGCGCGATCAGTTCGCCCGCCAGAGCATATGCGGGCAGCATATGTCCCCCCGTCCCGCCGGCGGCGAGAAGGAAGTGGCGCGTTGCCGTCATTTTTGGGCGCTCATTTCTTGTTCCAGTTTCGGGTCATCGATACCCGAGCCGCATAGGGGTTTCGCCGGGTCAGCGACAAGAGCAAACCCATGCCGATCGACAAAGCGATGAAGGAAGAGCCGCCGTAGCTGATGAAGGGCAAGGTCATCCCCTTCGACGGAAAGAGCTGCGTGTTCACCGCCATGTTGATGATCGCCTGCCCGCCGAACTGCGCGATCAGTCCCGCGACGGCGAGGATCAGGAAACTGTCCTCCTCGTCGAGCAGGCGGACGAGAACGCGCACGATGATCGCGAGATAGAGCGCGGCGATCGCGATGCAGGCGATGATCCCGAACTCCTCGCCGATGACCGAGAAGATATAGTCGGTGTGCGCCTCGGGCAGCTGGAATTTGGCGAGGCCGGCGCCCGGGCCGGTGCCGATGAGGCCGCCCGCGGTGAGCGTCGCATGCGCCTTGTCGACCTGAAAGCTGTCGCCCTTGTCGAACAGCCAGATGTTGATGCGCTGCTGCGCCACCGGATAGAAGAAATAGGCGAGGATCAGGCCCGCGACGCCGGTGCCCGCGAGCATCCCCATGATCCGCATCGACAGGCCCGCGACGAGCACGAGCACGAACCAGGTCGCGGCGAAGATGACCGTCTGCCCGAGGTCGGGCTGCCCCATCAGCAGCAGCGCGATGACGCCGGTGAGCGCCGCGGCGAGCGGAACGACGGGCAGGCTCTGGTCGTGAAGGCGCAGCGACAGCACCCAGGCAAGCGACACCGCGAAAAAGGGCTTCAGAAATTCGGAGGGCTGGAGCCGGAACGCCCCGCTGCCGAGCCAGCGTTGCGCGCCGTTCACCGAGGTGCCGACGAGCGGCACGAGGAAGAGCAGGAAAAGAAAGGCGATGGTGCCATAGATGGCGAAGCGCCGCGCCTGCGGCTTGGGCAGCATCGACACCATCAGCATCACCGGCACGCCGACGATCACCCACATCAGCTGGCGATAGAAATAATAGAGCGGGTCGAGCGCGGCGGTCGAGGTCGAGAGTTTCTGCGCCGCGACGGGCGAGGCCGCGGCGACCGCGACGAGCCCGACTGCGACGAGGATCGAGACGAGCAGCAGCAGCACGCGATCGATTTCCCAGAACCACAGGCCGAGCGGGGTGCGGTCGGCGCGGCTGAGGCGCGGGCCGCGGCGTTTGGTGGTGCGCGTGGCGGCGATCACCGGGCGTTCGGTCGCGTCCATATTATCCCCCCCGCTCATGCCCCGAACCATACCAGCGTAAAGCTGCCTTCCCCTCTTTCCGCTCGCATCGAGCGAAGTCGAGATGCCGAGAAGGCATGTGCGACCGATGGGCGTCTCGACTTCGCTCGACTCGAACGGAGATTAGGGGCCATCATATGCCAAGCGCCTGTACGGCGGCGCGGAACGCATCGCCGCGCTGTTCATAATCCTTGAACTGGTCGAAGGAGGCGCAGGCGGGCGACAGCAGTACGATGTCGCCGGGCTGCGCCGCCGCTGCCGCCTGCTTCACCGCCGTCGCCAGATCGCCCGACCGCTCGACCGGGACCGCGTCGCCGATCTCGACCGCGAACGGCTCCATCGCCTCGCCGATCAGATAAGCGCGCTTGACGTGGCCGAACCACGGGCGGCAGGCACCGAGCCCGTCGCCTTTCGCCTGTCCGCCGGCGATCCAGTGCAAACGCTGGTCCGGCGCCGGCGGGAATGCCGCCAGCGCCGGTGCAGCGGAAGCCGCGTTGGTGGCCTTGCTGTCGTTGAACCAGCGGACACCATCGGCTTCGCCGACCAATTCCATGCGATGCGGCAGCGACGTGTAGGTCGCGAGACCGCGCTCGATCTGTTCGTCATTCAGCCCCAGCACGCGGCACGCGGCGATCGCGCAGACGGCGTTCTGGGCGTTGTGCGGACCCTGCAGCGCGGGCCAGCGCGCCTGATCGGCGGGATCGATGTCCTTTGCCGAAACGCGGTGGAGCCGATGGTTGATACGCCCCGCGATCATCTTCGACGGATCGTCGTCGACCGCGACGATCGCGACCTGATCGCGATGCTGAAGGCTGAAAAGGCGGGCCTTCGATGCCGCATAGCCCGCGAAGCCGTCGTAGCGGTCGAGGTGATCGGGGCTGAGATTGGTGAGCACCGCGACGTCGCACGCGAGGCTGTGCGCGAGGTCGATCTGGTAGCTCGACAGTTCGAGGACGTAGACCCCGCCTTCCGCAAGCGGCTCGCGGCTGAGGATCGGCAGGCCGATATTGCCGCCCATCAGCGCCGGCACGCCCGCGCTTTCGAGCATGTGGGTAATGAGCGCGGTGACGGTCGACTTGCCGTTGGTGCCGGTGATGCCGACGACCCGGTGCGGCGGCAGGTCGCCCTCGGCTTCGGCGAAAAGCTCGATGTCGCCGATGACGGGAACGTGCGCCTCGCGCGCGTGCGCGGCGATCGGGTGGCGGTTGAGCGGCACGCCGGGCGAGACGACGACGCCCGCGAAACCGACGAGGTCGATGTCGAGCGGGTTGCCGATGTCGGCGCCGAGCGCCATCGCTTCGTCGCGCGCTTCCTCGCGCTCGTCCCATGCGGTGACGCCGGCGCCGCTGGCGACGAGCGCCTCGACGGTCGCGAGCCCCGAGCGCGCCAGTCCCAGCACCGCGTAGCGGCGACCGGCAAAGGCGCGCGAGACGATCACCGGAGCTTCAAGGTCGCGAGCCCTGCCAGCGCGAGGACGATCGAGACGATCCAGAAGCGGATGACGACGGTCGATTCGGGCCAGCCGAGCTGCTCGAAATGATGGTGGATCGGCGCCATGCGGAAGACGCGCCTGCCGGTGCGCTTGTACCAGAAGACCTGGATGATCACCGACAAGGCCTCGACCACGAACAGTCCGCCGACGAGCACGAGGACGAGTTCATGCTGCGCGGTCACCGCGATCGTCGCGAGCGCGCCGCCGAGCGCGAGGCTGCCGGTATCGCCCATGAAGACCGCGGCGGGTGGCGCGTTGAACCACAGGAAAGCGAGGCAGGCGCCGATAATCGCGGCGGCGAACACCGCGAGCTCGCCCGCGCCGGGGACGTGCGGGATGCCGAGATATTCGGCGAACTTCACGTTACCCGAAAGATAGACGATGACGAGGAAGGTCAGGCTGGCGATGATCACCGGAAAGGTCGCGAGCCCGTCGAGCCCGTCGGTGAGGTTCACCGCATTGCCGAAACCGACGATCAGCACCATCGCGAAGACATAATAGAGCGGCCCGAGCGGGATATAGACGTCGTTGAAAAAGGGCAGATAGAGGTCGGTGCCGGTGCGCGAGACGATCAGCAGCACCGCGACCCCCGCGATCAGGAATTCGATGAGCAGGCGCACGCGTCCCGGAATCCCGCGGTGGCTGGCCTTGGTCACCTTGTCGAAATCGTCGAGGAAGCCGACCGCCGCGAAGCCGCCGGTGACGAAGATGCACGCCCAGACAAAGCGGTTGGAGAGGTCCATCCACAAGAGGGCGGAGATCATCAGCGAAATGAGGATCATCAGCCCGCCCATCGTCGGCGTGCCCTTTTTGGCGAGATGGCTTTGCGGGCCGTCGTCGCGGATCGGCTGTCCCTTCCCCTGCCGCATCCGCAGCATCAGGATGAAGCGCGGCCCGATCCAGAGGCCGAGAATCATCGCGGTCGCCACCGCCGCGCCCGAGCGGAAGCTCAGGTAGCGGATGAGGTTGAGCGCCCCCGGAAAGCCAAGCCATTCCGCCAGCCAATATAACATCAATAATCCCCACTGGTCAGCACCGTCACAACATGCGACAGGCCGACGCTGTTCGATCCCTTGACCAGCACGGCATCGCCGGGGCGGATCAGGTCCCTCAGCCGCCCTACCGCGGCCGAGTGGGCGGGCACATGCTCGAAATCGATGCGGCCCTCAAGGGCTTTGGCGAGCGGCGCCATCTCTTCGCCGACAAGCAGGGCGAATTGCACTCCGGCCGCGACGAGCGGAGCGGCAAGCGCCGCGTGATAGGCCTCGCCGTCCGGTCCGAGTTCCTTCATCGCGCCGAGAATCGCGACCTTGCGGCCAGCGGATTCGGTGCCGAGCTGGCCGATCGTCGCCGCCATCGAGGCAGGATTGGCGTTGTAGCTTTCGTCGATGACGAGGATGTCGCCGCCGGGCACGTCGATGCGGTGGCGCGCCCCGCGTCCCGCGAGCCCGCCCATTTCGGCGAAGGCGAGGCCCGCGGCGGGCAGGTCGCCGCCGACCGCCTTCACCGCGGCGAGCACCGCGAGCGAATTGGCGACCCAATGCGCGCCGGCCTGCGCGATCGTGAAGCAGAGGAGCGAATCCTGCACCTCGGCGGTGACGAGCGAACCGCCCTGCCCGCCGGGCAGCCAGTCGACCGCGCGGACGTCGGCGCCCTCGTTCAGCCCGAAGCTGACGATATGCGCGGCATGCTGCTCGGCCTTGGCGCGCAGCCGCGCATGGTGCGGGCTG
Organism: uncultured Sphingopyxis sp.; assembly: GCF_900078365.1. Classification (NCBI taxonomy): domain Bacteria; kingdom Pseudomonadati; phylum Pseudomonadota; class Alphaproteobacteria; order Sphingomonadales; family Sphingopyxidaceae; genus Sphingopyxis; species uncultured Sphingopyxis sp. The sequence goes on along the minus strand of NZ_LT598653.1, from coordinate 980,351 downwards.
TCGAAGGGGATGATCGCGGTGCCGCCGGGCTCAAGCCCTTCGAAAATCTCGCCCTTCGCGTCGGCGATCGCCTCCTCGCTGCCGAAATATTCCATATGCGCGGGGGCGATGGTGGTAACGATGGCGACGTGCGGGCGCACCATGCGCGTCAGCGCGGCGAGTTCGCCCGCATGGTTCATACCCATTTCGAAGATGCCATAGTCGGCGGTCGAGGGCATGCGCGCGAGGCTCAGCGGCACGCCGACATGATTGTTGTAGCTCTTGACCGAGCGATGCGCCTTGCCGGGACGGAAGCGGTCGAGCGCGGCGAACAGCGCCTCCTTCGTCCCCGTCTTGCCCGCCGATCCGGTGACGCCGATGATCCGGCCGTGGCTGCGCGCGCGCGATGCGATGCCGAGCGCATTCAGCGCGGCCGCGCTGTCGGCGACGCGGACATGCGGATGGTCGATCGCAGTTTCGCACATTATGCCCGCGGCGCCCGCCGCAATCGCCTTGTCGATGAACTTGTGCCCATCGGTCGCCTCGCCCTTCATCGCGACGAAGAGGTCGCCCTTCGTCACCTCGCGCGAGTCGAAGGCGACGCCCTGCACGGTGAAGTCGGCGCTGGCCGCTCCGCCTGTGGCGGCCGCGATGGCGCGCGCGGTCCAGAGCGGGCTCATGCCGCCTCCTCGCGCGCAACGGTGACGTCGTCGAAGGGGATGACGCGCACCGCGTCGCCGCGCCCGACGATCTGCCCCTGCTCGTGCCCCTTGCCCGCGATGCAGATAATGTCGTCGGCACGCGCCTCGGCAATCGCGGCGGCGATCGCGGCGCGGCGGTCGCCGATCACTTGCGCACCGGGCGCCGCGGCGGCGATCGCATCGCGTATGACGGCGGGATCCTCGCCGCGCGGATTGTCGTCGGTGATGATCAGCACATCGGCTCCGGCAACGGCGACCTTGCCCATTTCGGGCCGCTTCGCCTGATCGCGGTCGCCGCCGGCGCCAAAGACGAGGATCAGGCGGCCGCTGGCGTGCGGGCGCAGCGCGTCGAGCGCGGGCGACTGTCGCCCGCGCTCGACGCGCTGCGCGCCGGGCTGCCCGGCGCGCAGCGCGTCGAGCGCGGCCTCTATCGCATCGGGGGTGTGCGCATAATCGACATAGACCGGCGCGCCCGCGCGGGTGATGGCGGCGCGTTCGAGTCGCCCGCGTACCGGCTGGAGCCGCGCGAGGTTGGCGAGCGTCTGCGCCGCATCCCCGCCGGTCGCGATGACCAGCGCGGCGGATACGAGCGCGTTCGCGGCCTGATAGGCGCCGATCAGCGGCAGATCGACCTTCTGCGCAAGGTCGCCCGCGGCAATGACGAGCGATTGTCCAAGCTGCGTCGGTTCGCGCGAGACGAGACGGAGCGTTTCGCCCTTCGTGCCGACGGTGAGCAGACCGATGCCGCGCGCCCTGACTGCTTCGATGACAGCCGGCGAATATTCATCGTCGGCCCATACCACCGCCGCGCCGCCCGGCTCGACGACTTCGGCGAAGAGCCGCAGCTTGGCCGCGAGATAGGCCTCCATTGTGCCATGATAGTCGAGATGATCGTGGCTGAGGTTGGTGAAGGCGGCCGCCTTCACTGGCAGACCCTCGGTGCGATACTGGTCGAGGCCGTGGCTCGACGCCTCGAACGCCGCGTGGGTGACGCCCTCGGCGGCGAGGCCCGACATGTTCGAAAGGAAAGTGACGATGTCGGGCGTCGTGAGCCCGGTCGAGGCGCTTTCCAGCGAGGTCGTGATGCCGAGCGTGCCGATCGATGCGGCGTTGAACCCCGCCATCCGCCACAGCTGACGCGTCATTTCGACGGTCGAGGTCTTGCCGTTGGTGCCGGTCACGGCCAGCAGATGCGGCCTCGACCAGTTGGCGGGTCAAGGCGGTGACCGTGGTCTTGCCGTTGGTGCCGGTGACAGCAACGCAGGTCGCGGGGAAGCGGTGAAAGAAGCGCGCGGCGATATGCGCGAAGGCACGGCGCGGATTGGTGTCGGCGACATGCACCGCCCCCTCGACCCTGGCTTCGGGCCGCGCGACGATGGCGACCGCGCCCGCTTCGACCGCTGCCGGAATGAAGTCCTCGCCGTTGAAGTTTTCGCCGGCGAAGGCGCCGAAGATCGTACCCGGCGCGACCTTGCGATGATCGATCGCGAGCCCCGTCACCACGGGACCGCCCCCCTCCAGCGCCTGATCGTCGAGCAGCGCGGCGAGGCGCATCAGTGCGTTTCCTCGCCTCGGCGCAGCAGCGGGAGGAGTTCGGAGACGTCGACGTCGCGGCTTTCGTCGGGGAAGACGCCGAGCATCGGTCCCGCGCGCGTTACGACCTTGCTCACCACCGGCGCCGCGGTCCAGCCCGCGGTGCGCTGGCCCGAACTATAGGCGTTGCCCTTGGGCTCGTCGATCATCACGAGCACGACATAGCGCGGATTGTCCATCGGGAAAGCCGCGGCGAAGGTCGAGACGAGCGAATGACGGCGATAACCACCCGCGCCCGGCTTTTCGGCCGATCCGGTCTTGCCGCCGACGCGGAAGCCCGGCGCGTCGGCCTTCCTGCCGGTGCCGTCGGAAACGATCAGGCGGAGCAACTGACGCATCCGCGCGCTGGTCGACGCCTTGAATACGCGGCGCCCCTGCGGCGGCGGCTTGTCGCCAAGCTTCAGCATGGTCGCGGGGCGATAGATGCCGCCGTTGACGAGCGCGGCATAGGCGCTCGCGAGATGCAGCGGCGTCACCGCGATACCATGACCATAGCTGGTCGTCATCGTCGTCACCCGGCCCCAGTTTTTGGGCCAGAGCGGGAAGGCGCGTTCCTTGAGCTCGATTTCGGGCCGCTTGTCGAAATCGAGATTGCGGAACAAGCGCTCCAGATTCTCGCGCCCCAGCTCGTCGGCGATGCGCGCGGTCGCGATGTTCGAACTTTCGATCAGCGTTTCGGGGACATTGTACCAGCGGCCGGGATGGCTGTCGCGGATGCGGAACCCCGCGATCGGGAGCGGCGCCGTCGCGTCATAGCGGCGCGCCATGCTCGTCACCGTGCCATCGTCGATGGCGGCGCCGATCGACAGCGGCTTGAAGGTCGAGCCCAGTTCATAAAGATTATAGGTGACGGCGTTGCGGCGCGTCGCGGGGTTGCTGCCCGTCAGCTTATTCGGATTATAGGTCGGCAGCGACGTCATCGCGGCGACTTCGCCGGTGTGGACGTCGAGGATGATTCCGGCGCCGCCGATCGCCTCGAGATTGGCGACCGCCGAGCTCAGCTCGCTTTCGAGCACGCCCTGCACGCGCGCGTCGATCGACAGCACGAGCGGCTGGCCGCGCGTCGCCTTGTCGGTCAGCCGCTGGTCGAACGCGCCCTCGACCCCCGTCACGCCATGGCCGTCCGCATTGATGAAGCCGAGCACGTGCGCCGCGAGCGTCAGCTGCGGATAGAGGCGCTCCTTTTCGCGCGGAAAATCGAAGCCGACGTCGCCGATCGCATTCACCGCCGCGACCTGATCGGGCAGCGCGCGGCGGCGGATATAGGTCGGGCGCGGGCCGGTCAGTTTCGCCAGCAGCTCCTCGCGCGTCATGTCGGGGAATATCTTGTTGAGTTCGGCCGCGAGATACCGCCGGTCGTTGAGCAGCTTCGACGGCACGACGCGGATCGAATAGCCGTCGATCGTGCGCGCGAGCGGCACGCCGTTGCGGTCGGTGATGTCGGCGCGCGCGGGAACGAAGGCCGCCGCCGACGAATGGCCCGACGAGGTATCGAACAGCGCGAAATAGAGGAGACGCACCGACACGACGAAAAATGCCGCCATGAACAGCAGCATCAGGATCATCAAACGCTGCTGTGCGGTCAGCAGTATCTGCTGCCGCACGCCAGCGGTTCGAACCCGCGTCGGACGGACGACGAGCGTGTTCATCGGCCGGCGCTTCCTCCTGCCGCTTCGATGGCCGCCGCCCGCTTCAGGTCGGCGAGCGTCGATTCGGCGAGCAGCTGATCCTCGATCATCTTCAATTGCTCGCGGCGGCGCGTCGGCGCCATGCGCGGGGTCACGTCGCTGCGCACGCCGGTATCGGCCTGCGCGAGTTGGACCGGCTTGGGCGCGGCGGGCTTCACCGCCGCGGGCTTGCTTTCGGCCGGGCTTGCTTTCGGCGCTTCGGGCACGGCGACCGGCGAGACCATCGCCATCAGCACCGGCGCGACCTCGTTCGCGCCGCGCGCGCGCGGCAGCCGGTCGAGCGAGGCGAGCTGGCGCTCGCTTTCCAGATATTGCGCCGCGTCGGGCGCCGAATAGCCGAAGGTGTCGGCATTCCACTGCTCGAGCTGGCGCATCGACGCGCGCACCGCGAGTTCGGATTCGAGATAGCGGATATTGTCGCGCGTCCGGACGATGTCGCGCTCGATGCGCGTCAGTTCGCTGCGCGTCGCCGCCACCTTCAATGACACGGGATAGAGCATCATCGCAAAGATGAGCACGAGCAGGACCAGGCCGATCCCCTGGAGCTTGCGGGCCGCCATCAGCATGACATCGCCTCCTTCATCGAACTATCGGGCCAGGCGGGGGCCGCGGTGCGAACCGCGCTGCGCAGCGTCGCCGAACGGGCGCGCGGATTGCGCGCTTCCTCCGCCTTGCCCGGACGCACCTTCCGCGCCGGCGTCTCGAACGTTGCGGCCCGCGCCAGAGGGATCGGCGCGGGCCGGTGGCGCGAACCCGCGGCATCGCCACCGCTGCGTTCGCGCAGGAAATTCTTCACGATCCGGTCCTCGGTGCTGTGGAAGCTGACGACCGCGAGCCGGCCGCCGGGGCGCAGCAGCCGCTCGGCGGCGGAAAGGCCGGCGACCAGTTCGTCGAGTTCGCTGTTGATGTGGATGCGGATCGCCTGAAAGCTCTTGGTCGAAGGATCCTTGGGCGCGCCGGGCGGATGACGCAGCGCCTTGCGGATCACGCTCGCGAGTTCGGCGGTGCGCGTCAGCGGGCGCGCTGCGACGATCGCGCGCGCGACGCGGCGCGACTGGCGCTCGTCGCCATAGTGGAAGAGCACGTCGGCGATCTCGGCCTCGTCGGCACGGTTGAGCCAGTCGGCGGCGCTTTCGCCCTCCTGCGCCATGCGCATGTCGAGCGGGCCGTCCTTCTGGAAGGAAAAGCCGCGTTCGTCGCGGTCGAGCTGCATCGACGAGACGCCGATGTCGAAGGTGATGCCGTCGACGACATCGATGCCGCGCTCGGCGAGCAGTCGGTCGATCTCGCCGAAGCGGCCGTGGACCAGCGTCAGCTTGCCGCCAGCCTCGGCGACGAGCGCCTGCCCTTCGGCGATCGCGTCGGGATCGCGGTCGCACGCGACGACCTCGGCGCCCGCGGCGAGCATCGCGCGGGTGTAGCCGCCCGCGCCGAAGGTCGCATCGACGTGGCGCTCACCCGGGGCGATGGCGAGCGCGGCGATGACTTCTTCGCGGAGGACCGGATCGTGGCGGGGATCGCGAGGGAGTTCGGTCACTTGCGCCCCTTCCCTTTCGTCGCGTCCCACGACGCCGCGAGCCGTTGGAGAACCGGGTCGGCGTCGGCGCATTCGGCCAAGGTCGGCAGCCACCAGATTTCGAGGCGGCGCCCCGACCCCACAAAAGCCGTCGCGCCGGCATCGCCGACGCGGTCGCGGTGGATGAAGCTGGGAAGGAAGCGGCCGCTATCGTCGAGCGTGTAAGGCTCGGTGTAGCTGAAACGCTTCTTGAATTCGCTATCCTCGTCGAAGTCGAGATTGCGCAGCCGCGCGGTTTCGCGGTCGCGTTCGATCTCGCCGTTCAGCCGGTCATATTGATCCTGACCATAGGCGACGAGGCAGGGCAGCTTTTCGTGGAAACCGACCCAGAGCACGCGCTGGCCGTCCGCATTGAGGGGCACATTGTTGCGGAACTGAGAGGGGACGGCGATGCGCCCCTTGCCATCGATCGCGGCGAAATTGGTGCCGGCATACTGGCCGGGCGTCACAATCGCCATCGCTCTGCCCCCTGTATCCGCGCCACCGGACATAACTTCCCCGGCCCCGGAATCGCGGGATTCCAGCTGGTAAGGCTCGGGTGGAGAATGCCCCTCTCCGATTGCTTTGGTATCAACTATGGATCGGGGTGAAAAGGGGTATTTTAGGGTGAAATAGGGAATCTAGCCCCAATTTGCCGCAAAACGACTTCGAAAACAGAGGAATCGCGGTCGTGCGACGCGGCGATGGCGCCGTCGAGGAGCTTCGATCGGGGTGAATTGGGGCAAAAACGCCGACTCAGTCGGCGCGGGCGCGAATCCAGAGCGGACGGAGCAGGCCGCCGCCGGCGCCGGGCCAGAGGCGCGCGGAGAGCCATTCCATCGTGTCGGCCCGCCGCAAATGCTCGGCGCCGGGCACGAGCGGCCGCCAGAGCGGGGCGAAGAGAAGGTCGGCGTCACCGACGAGCCAGGCCTCGCCCTCGCCTATCGAACAGCGGGCGACGCGGCGCCCGGCGAAGGAATCACATTGCGGCGGAAGGCGGTCGAAGCGGCCGGCCCTGAAGAGCCGGAGGCGCGCGCCATCGACGTCGGCGGGAGGCGCCGCGCCCTCGGCGGCGGGCGCCGCGGCAAGCGTGACACCCCAATGATCGAGCAGCGGGGTCAGCAGGCTCGTCACGGGCGGATTGCGGGGATCGCCGAGCGGGTGGCGTACCGGCCAGCCCGACAGCGCATCGGCGAGGATGACCGCCCGGCCGCCGCCGCGCACGAAGGCGTCGATCGCGACCAGTTCCTGCGGCGCGAGCGCGCGCGGATGCGCGAGCAGCAGCGTCCCGCCAGGGGGCGGGACATGATCGGCGAGACTGTCGACAAGCGACACCGGACCGGCGGCGGTCAGCCGCGTGAGTGCCGGGTCGTCATTGGCTCCCTCGGCAATCAGCGCCGCGATGTCGCCGCCGCCCGACCAGCGGAGCGGCAGGCCGGTGAGCATCGTGACGGCGGGTGCGTCCGCCTGCACGGCGGCGGGGCGATAGAGGACGGCGAGCAGCGCGTGCCCCGCCGCGAACCAGCCGACGGCGAGCGCGAGCGCGGCGAGCCACGGCAGCGGCGTCAGGCGCGGACGCCACTGGACGACAAGATCGGCGAGCGACGCGGCGACGCCCGCCGCGACGACGACCAGCAACAGTTGCGGCAAGGCGGCCGATCCGGCGAGCACAAGCCCTAGCAGCGCCTGCGCCGCGACCAGAAACGCCAGCGCCAGAAACGAAGTGCGCCGCCGGACCTCGGCGGGCTCGCGGCGCTGCCACCAGGCGAGAAGCAGCATCGAAGGCGCGAGCAAGGGGACGGCGAGCGCGGGATCGATGCGCCCGAGCAGCGCCTGCCCGCCCGCGCCCCATGCAAGGGCGACAGTTGCAATGGAGATGACGAAAGCGCGCAGCACCGACCCGCGCGATGCCGCGATCACTGCTTCGACTGGCGCGCGCGCTGGAGTTCGGGGTCGGGTTCGAGATCGGGAACGGTCGCCGCCGGCGCCACCGCCTGCGGGATCTTGACCGAAGTCGCCGCATTTTCATCCTTCGACGACGGCGACACCGGCTGGACGCCCAGCTCCTCGAGCGGGGCGCCGATGGCGGGTTGTTCGCCAGGCATCTTGACCTCGGCCGTTGCCGGAGCCTCTGCTTCGGCCCGCTCGCGCGCGCGCTCGCCGATCAGCCCTGCCATGCCGACGAGCAGCAGCACGGTGAGCACCCCGGCGATGCCGATCTGCAGCCGCCGCATCGTGTCGTGGACGGGTATCGCCGCAGGCGGCGGCGACGCTTGCGGCTTGGGCGCCGAGGGGGCGTCGATCCGAACGCTCATGCTGCTGCCTCCAGTCCCTTGCTCGCCAGCCATTCGGGGTTGTAAAGCGTCGAGAGATAGCGAAACCCGCTGTCGCAAAGGATGGTTGCGATGCGTTTGCCGGGACCCAATCGCCGCGCCAGCGCCATCGCGCCGGCGACGTTGATCCCCGACGAGAGGCCGAGGCACAGCCCCTCTTCGCCCAGCAGGCGGCGGACGACGGCAAGTCCCTCGGCGTCGGAGATGCGGAACTGCGTGTCGATCGGCGCGCCGTCGAGATTGCCGGTGATGCGGTTCTGACCGATGCCTTCGGCGACACTCGACCCCTCGGGCTTCAGTTCGCCGCACTGATAATAATTATAGAGTCCCGCGCCGTGCGGATCGGTGAGAGCGATGGTGATGTCGGCATTTTTCGCCTTCAGCCCGAGCCCGGTCCCCGCGATCGTGCCGCCGGTCCCCGCAGCGCAGGTGAAGCCGTCGATGCGGCCCTCCATCTGCTCCCAGATTTCCTCCGCCGTGCCGAAGATATGCGCCTTGCGGTTGGCGATATTGTCGAACTGGTTCGCCCAGATCGCATTGTCGGTTTCCTCGGCGATGCGGCGCGAGGTGTGGACGAAATGCCCGGGGTTGGCGAAGGGCGCGGGCGGGACGAGCACCAGTTCGGCGCCGAGCGCGCGGATCGTCGCCATCTTCTCGGCGCTCTGATTGTCGGGCATGACGATGATCGTCTTGTAGCCGAGTGCGTTGCCGACGAGCGCAAGCCCGATACCCGTGTTGCCCGCCGTCCCCTCGACGATCGTGCCGCCGGGCCGCAAGCTGCCGTTCGCTTCGGCATCGCGGACGATATAGAGCGCGGCGCGGTCTTTCACCGACCCACCGGGGTTGGCATATTCGCACTTGCCCCAGATTTCGCAGCCAGTGGCTTCGCTCGGCCCCTTGAGCAGCACCAGCGGCGTGTTGCCGATGAGGTCGAGGCTGTTTGCAGCAATAGTCATGCCCATGATCTAGGGCGGCGCCCGCGGCCCCGCAAGACAGCTTCGCTTGCCGCGCCGATGATCGGCCTTGTCGACCAACGGGCTCCGAGGTCCGACGAACGACAGGTCGGGAGCGCATCGGGGGTTGTTACTGTGACAGTATATCATTACTGCCGCGCCATCTGGTCGCCATATACAGGACTCTCCCCATGCGTTTGCTTTGCTCCGCCGGTTTTACCTTTGCCCTCTTCCTCGCCGCGCCCGCCTTTGCGCAGGACAGTGCGGCGGCAAGCAGCGACGACGATGTGCATTCCGGCGGGCCGATCGTCGTCACCGCGCCCTATGTCCGCAGCCTCGACATCCTCGGCAATGTATCGGTGCTCGAAGGCGACGAGCTGGCGCGCGACATTCGCGGCCAGATCGGCGATACGCTCACCCGGCAGCCGGGCGTGTCGGCGACGAGCTTTTCGCCGGGCGCGTCGCGCCCCGTCCTCCGCGGCTTTTCGGGCGAACGCGTCAAGGTTCTGACCGACGGCATCGGATCGATCGACGCTTCGAACACATCGGCCGACCATGCGGTGACGATCGACCCGCTGACCGTCGAACGCGTCGAAATCCTACGCGGCCCCGCGGTGCTGCTGTTCGGCAGCCAGGCGATCGGCGGCGCGGTCAACCTGTTCGACCGCCGGATTCCGAGGAAAGTCCCAGCCGACCATGTCCATATCGACGCGATCGGCGGCTATGCGACCGCGGCGAACGACCGCAATATCGGCAGCTCGATCGACGTCGCGCTGAGCCCGCAGATCGTCGCGCACCTCGACGGCAGCTGGCGCAAGACCGGCGACACGCGCTCGGGCGGCTTCGTCTATGCCCCCGATATTCGCGGCGACCTGCTCCACCTCGCCGAGCATGAAGCCGAAGAGGGGCATCTGGACGAAGCCGCCGAACTGACCGAACAGGCGGGCAAGCGCGGCAAGATCGACAACACCCAGAGCGAGACCTGGACCACGGGCGGCGGCATCTCGCTGATCAACGACGGCGGCCAGCTCGGCATTTCGGTCGGCTATTTCGACACCCGCTATGGCGTCCCCGCGCGCGCCGGAACCGAACATCATCACGAGGATGGCGAGGAAGAAGAAGGCGGCCACGATCACGGCGAAGGCCCGGTCACGATCGGAATGAAGCAATGGCGCGCCGACCTGCGCGGCGAAGTCGAGCTGGGCGACGGCTTCTTCGACAAGCTGCGCATCCGCGCGGGCTTCGCCGATTACAAGCACACCGAGTTCGAGGGCGACGAGGTCGGCACCATCTTCACCAACCAGGGCGTCGAAGGCCGGCTGGAGCTGGCGCAGAACGACCACGGCGGCTGGCGCGGCGCGAGCGGTGTCCAGTATAGCCACCGCGATTTCAACGCGATCGGCGCCGAGGCCTTTGTCCCGCGCAACCTGACCGACCAGTTCGCGCTGTTCACGCTACAGGAATTGACGATGGGCCCGTTGGGGCTCGAAGCCGCGGCGCGGTACGAAAAGACCAATGTGCGCGCGCAGACATTGGGATTCGAGCGCAATTTCGACAGCTTCTCGGGAGCGCTCGGTGCGACCTATGATGTCTTCGAAGGCGCGAAATTCGGCGTTTCGGTCTCGCGCGCGGTCCGGGCGCCGTCGGCCGAGGAACTGCTGTCGAACGGCCCGCACATCGCGACGCAGAGCTTCGAGGTCGGCGACCCGAACCTGCGGCTCGAGAAAAACTGGGGCGCCGACGCGTCGTTCAAGTTCAAGTCCGACGGCTTTAACCTCAGCCTCACCGGCTATTCGAACTGGTTCGACAATTTCATCTATTCGGCCGCGACCGGCGCTGAAGAGGATGAACTGCCCGTCTTCCAATATTTTCAGCGCGACGCGCGCGTCTATGGTTTCGAGGCCGAAGCGAGCGCGCAGCTGGCGCAGATCGGCGGCTTCAACATCGTCGGCGACGTCACCGCCGACATGACGCGCGCGAAGATCAAGAATGCGGGGCTCGACCGCAATGTCCCGCGCATCCCGCCGCTGCGCGTGCTCGGCGGGCTCGAGGCGCAGGGCGAGCGCGTCAATGCGCGCGTCGAGGTCGAATGGGCCGACGACCAGACCCGCGTCGCACAATTCGAGACGCCGACCGACGGCTTCACGCTCGTCAACGCGTCGCTGAGCTGGCGCCCGCTTCCCGATGCGAAGAATCTGACGCTGATGCTGTCGGCGAACAATATCTTCGACGTCGAAGCGCGCCGCCACGCGAGCTTCACCAAGGATTATGTGCCGCTCGCGGGCCGCGACTTCCGCCTGACGGCCCGGGCGAGCTTTTAGCTTCGGCAAGCATTTGATCAATTCGTGGGTCCCCGCGAAGGCGGGGACCCATCACCGGCCGGCGCAACATGGCTCGGGCTGGTGATGGGCTCCCGCCTTCGCGGGAGCACACAACTTATTCAGTCAAACATAGATCAGGGCGCGAGCAGCTTGCGCTTGTTCCAGTAGATCGAGGTCGCCGCGGCATAGGCGCCGACCTTTACCCAGGTCGCGCCGTCGACCTTTTCGATGTCAACGCCGGCCTCGATATAGGCCTGGACGATCTTCATGATCTGCTCTTCGCTCATCTCGCTCGACAAGTCGGGGTTCGCGCCGGCGGGTCCGAAATCGAGCGCCTTGTCGACGACCCCCGGCGACAGGTCGAGCTTCGCGATGTCGTTCGCCAGCCATTCGCGCGAGATGCGCGCGAGGCTATAGTCGAAATAGGATCCCTTCTGCTCCGCGCTGATGCCGTGGCGCGTGACGCAGGCGTCGGTGATGCCCGCGAGATCCTTGAACAACGCCTCGCGCATTGCCTCGTCGCCGCCGCCGGCCATCGCCTCGCCGATCGAATCCTTCGCGTCGCCGGAAATCGAGGCGACGACGCAATCGAGTGCCTCGCCCTCCTGCGCCGCGACCGCGCCGGGCAATACCGCAAGCGTCAGCGCGGCGCCCGCCATCAAAGCCTTGATCATCGACTCGTCCTTCTATCCGGATGGATAGCCCCTCAGGACAGCATCGCCATGCCGCCATTCACATGCAATGTCTGGCCGGTGACATAGGCGGCTTCCTTCGACGCGAGATAGACGACGGCGGCGGCAATGTCGCTGCCCTCGCCCATCCGGCCCGCGGGGATGCGCTGGTTGAGCGCCTCCTTCTGCGCGTCGGGCAGGTCGTCGGTCATCGCGGTCGCGATGAAGCCCGGCGCGACGCAATTGACCGTGACACCGCGGCTCGCCAGTTCCTGCGCGAGCGCCTTGGTCATGCCGGTGACGCCCGCCTTCGACGCGGCATAATTGGCCTGCCCCGGATTGCCCGTCGCGCCGACGACGCTGGTGATTGAGATGATGCGGCCGAAGCGCGCCTTCATCATCGGCTTGGCCGCGGCGCGCGCGAGGCGGAAATTGGCCTCGAGGTTGATGCGGATGACGTCCGACCATTCCTCGTCCTTCATGCGCAGGATGAGGTTATCGCGCGTGACGCCGGCATTGTTGACGAGAATGTCGAGTTGCCCCAGCGCCTCGACCGCCGAGGGCACCAGCGCGTCGACCGCAGAGGCGTCGCCGAGGTTGCACGGCAGCGCGACATGGTCGCCGCCGAGCGTATCGCGGAAGGCATTGAGCTTGTCGGCATTGGACCCCGACACCGCGAGCCGCGCCCCCTGCGCCGCGAGCGCCTGCGCAATGGCCGAACCGATACCGCCCGAGGCGCCGGTGACGAGGGCGGTCATGCCGGTGAGATCGAACATATTATTCTCCTGAAATCTGTTTGATCAGAGCGTCTTGAGCAACGCTTCGATGTCGTCCATCGAAATCACGCTCGCCATTTCGACTTCGCCCGATGCGCTGCGCTTGACCATCGGGCCGAGGACTTTGCCGCCGAATTCGACGAACTGCGCGACGCCGATATCCTCCATCGCGGCGACGCTTTCGCGCCAGCGGACGCGGCCGGTAACCTGCTGGATCAGCAGCTCACGAATCTGATCGGCGTCGCTCACCGGGCTGGCGGTCACGTTCGCTACGACCGGCACCAAGGGCGCGGTGGGCGAGTTCGCGCCGAGCGCTTCGGCCATCGCGTCGGCGGCGGGCTGCATCAGCGGGCAGTGGAAGGGCGCCGAGACGGGGAGCAGCACGCCGCGCTTGATGCCATAATCCTTGACCAGCGCGACCGCGCGCTCGACCGCGCCCTTGTGACCCGAGATCACGACCTGCGACGGGTCGTTGTCGTTGGCGACGGTGCAAATTTCACCCTCGGCCGCGGCATCGGCGAGTTTCTGCGCGGTGTCGATGTCGGCGCCCAGCAGCGCCGCCATCGCGCCGACGCCGACGGGCACCGCCGCCTGCATCGCCTGCCCGCGCGTCTTCAAAAGCCGCGCGGTGGTCGCGAGATCGAAGGCGCCCGCGGCACAAAGCGCGCTATATTCGCCGAGGCTGTGGCCCGCGACATAATCGGCCTTGGCGGCGAGCGTCACGCCGCCCTCCTTTTCGAGCACGCGCAACGTCGCGATCGCGTTCGCCATGATCGCGGGCTGGGCGTTTTCGGTGAGGGTCAGCTGGTCCTCGGGGCCTTCGCTCATCAGCTGGAACAGCTTCTGGCCGAGCGCGTCGTCGACCTCCTGAAACACCTCGCGCGCGTGGCTCGATGCGTCGGCGAGTGCCTTGCCCATGCCGACCGACTGGCTGCCCTGACCCGGAAAGATGAATGCGCGCATGAGCCTGCCCTTTATCGTCGCCCCCGCGCAGGCGGAGGCCGCTGGAGTTTATTACCTAGCCGTCGGCGCAGAGCCGACAGCGGCCCCCGCCTGCGCGGGGGCGACGGAAAGGTTTCGCGCCTATTCCTTCACCCCGCGCGATGCAAGCCGAACGGCACGACCTTGTTATCCCCATCGTGCCCGATGTCGGCGCGCCCCAGCCAGGCGATTCCATTGCGCTCGCACCAGTAATGCGCAATCGCTTCGGCCTCGATGCCGAACGGCCGGTCATTCTCGGGAACGTCGCTGACGCGCCCCAGCCTGAGCCCCGCCAGCCCGCGCCCGGCAAGGACGCTGGTGACATGGAAAAACGCGCGATCGAAGGCGTAAAGATATTCGCTGACTTCCTCGACGAGCAGCACATGCCCCGACAGGTCGGGTTCGAGCGGGGTGCCGAGCATCATCGACAGCGTCATCAGGTTGAACGCGGCGTGGCGCGCGCCATGCTGCAACCCCGCCTCGCACGCCCCCGGATCGCGGGCGACGAGCCAGTCGAGTGCGCGCTGCACCGTCGCCTCACCGCCCTCTCGCCGGATGTCGGCGACCATCGGCCCGTGCGCGACATGGTCGAACCCCTCGCGATAAAGGCAGCCGAGCAGATTGCCCTGATCCGAAAAGCCGAGAAACGCCTTGCCGCGCGCCACTGGTTCCATCGCGGCGACGGCCGCCTCCGCGATCCGGCACGCGCCATAGCCGCCGCGCGCGAACCAGATCGCATCGATGTCGGCACGGTTCGCCATCGTCACCAGCGCGGCGAGCCGCTGCGCATCTTCGCTCGCGAAATGGCCGGCGACGGCGAAGCATTGCGGGTCGAATTCCAGCTCGACGCCGGGGTAGCCGAGGCTGACCACCGCACGCACGGCTTCGGCATCGTCGGGCAATATGGGCGTGCTGGGAGCGACGATTCCGATGCGCATAAACTGGCTGATCCCTCGATCCGTTCGCATCGAGCGAAGTCGAGATGCCCATCAGCCTTACGCCGCATCGACGGGTGTCTCGACTTCGCTCGGCACGAGCGGGAATTGCGGTGGGTGCTGGTTGCAAACCCTTCGCCAAAGCCATATCGCGCCGCCATGTCGGAAAACAAATCCTATTTCTTCTGCGGCATCGGCGGATCGGGCATGTTGCCGCTCGCGATGATTGTCGCGGCGCGCGGCGCGGCGGTTTCGGGATCGGACCGCAGCCGCGACCAGGGCCGGACGCCCGAAAAATTCGCCTGGCTCGAAGGACAGGGCATCGCCTTTTTCCCGCAGGACGGCAGCGGACCCAAGGCCGGTCAGATCCTCGTCGCTTCGGCCGCGATCGAGAGCAGCGTGCCCGATGTCGCCGCGGCGAACGCGCTCGGTCTCGCGCGGATGACGCGCGCCGAGCTCAACGCGGCGCTGTTCAACGCGGCGGACAAGGCGGTCGGCGTCGGCGGCACGAGCGGCAAGTCGACCGTCACCGGGATGATCGGCTGGATTCTCGAAAGCGCGGGGCGGGAACCGACCGTGATGAACGGCGCGGTGATGCGCAATTTCGCGAGCGCCGACATGCCGTTCGCGAGCGCGCTGGTCGGCGACGCGGCCATCTATATCAGCGAGGTCGATGAGAGCGACGGGTCAATCGCGCTTTACCGGCCCCACGTCGCGGTCGTGACCAACATCAGCCTCGATCATAAGAGCCTCGCCGAATTGCACGGCCTGTTCGGCGACTTCGCGGGCCGAGCGCGGGTCGCGGTCGTGAATGCCGACGATCCGGAATCGGCACCGCTGCTGTCGGCCGACAATGTCGTCACCTTCGGTTTCGACGATGCGGCGACGGTGCGCGGCAGCGATTTCGAGGCGCTGCCCGATGGTTGCCGCTTCGGCGTCCATGCGGGCGGCACGACCTATCAGGTGAAGCTCCGCATGCCCGGCCGCCACAATGCCGCCAATGCGCTCGCAGCGATCGCGGCGGCGCATGCTGCGGGTGCGACCGTCGCGCAGGCGGTCGAGGCGCTGGCGGATTTCGCGGGCCTCGCGCGCCGCTATGAGGTGCTCGGGCAAGCGAATGGCGTGACGGTGATCGACGATTTCGCGCATAATCCCGACAAGGTCGCCGCGACGCTGGCGGCCGTGGCGGAACTGCCGGGCCGCGCCCTGCTCTTCTTCCAGCCGCACGGCTACGGCCCGCTGCGCCAGATGGGCAAGGAGCTGGCGGCGAGCTTCGCATCGGGTATGCGCGAAGGCGATAAGCTCTATGTGTGCGACCCCGTCTATTTCGGCGGCACCGTCGACCGCAGCATCGGCAGCGAGGCGCTGGTCGCCGACATCGTCGCAGGCGGCGGCGATGCGGTCCATATGACGACGCGCGCGAACTGCGGCGCGGCGATGCTCGACGAAGCGAAGCCGGGCGACCGCATCCTGATCCTCGGCGCGCGCGACGATACGCTGACGGAGTTTGGGCGCGACCTGCTGGAAAAGCTGGGCTGATCCCCTCTCCCGCCTGCGGGAGAGGCGGCGAGACTTGCGAATTTATTCGCTCAGATCAGAAACCATTCTCGTCATTCCCGCCTGCGCGGGAATGACGAAGAGAGGGGAAGCGGCGTTTCCCTTGCTTTCTCCCCGCGAATCTGTATAGGCGCGCTCATTCGGGGCGAGGCCTTGTGCCGTTCGCCCCGTTTGCTTTGCACAATCACGCAAAGCCGGACGACAGCCGGAGGGGTTTCGCGATTGGCGCGAAATCAGCGATCGGCCAAATCGAAGGACGCAAACCATGCCGTTTTACGAGCATGTCTTTATCGCGCGTCAGGACCTGAGCCAGGCTCAGGTCGATGCGCTGGCGGAAACCGTCACCAACGTCATCGGCGAATTCAAAGGCACGGTCCACAAGACCGAGACTTGGGGCCTCAAGCAGCTCGCCTACAAGATCCAGAAGAACCGCAAGGGTCATTATGTGATGCTGTCGGCCGAAGTCACCGGCGAAGCGATCGCAGAGATCGAGCGTCAGGCTGCGATCAACGAAGACATCATCCGCTGGCTCACCATCAAGGTCGACGAACTCGAAAAGGGTCCGTCGGTGATGATGCGCAAGCAGGAACGCCGCGGCGGCCGTGGCCGTGACCGCGACGGCGAAGAATAAGGAACAGCACCATGGCACGACCCTTTTTCCGCCGCCGCAAGACCTGCCCCTTCAGCGCGAAGGACGCACCCGTCATCGATTACAAGGACGTCCGCCTGCTCCAGGGTTACCTGTCGGAGCGCGGCAAGATCGTCCCGTCGCGGATCACCGCGGTGTCCACCAAGAAGCAGCGCGAGCTGGCGAAGGCGATCAAGCGTTCGCGCCACATCGGCCTGCTCCCCTACATCGTGAAGTAAGGAGGGCGGACCGATGGAAATCATCCTGCTCGAACGTATCGAGAAACTGGGCGGTATCGGCGACGTCGTCACCGTCAAGAACGGCTTTGCCCGCAACTATCTGCTCCCGAACAACAAGGCGCTCCGTGCGAACGACGCCAACAAGAAGCTGTTCGAAGCCAACCGTTCGAAGATCGAGGCCGACAACGCCGAGCGTCGCACCGACGCCGAAGGCCGCGCCAAGGACATCGACGGCAAGCAGATCGTCCTGATCCGCCAAGCGTCGAACACCGGCCAGCTTTACGGCTCGGTCGCGGTGCGCGACATCGTCGAGGCCTTGACCGAAGACGGCGTCCAGGGCGTCACCAAGGCGATGGTCGAACTCGAACGCCCGATCAAGTCGCTCGGTCTGGTCGACGTCAAGGTCAAGCTGCACCCCGAGGTCGTCGTGACCGTCGGCGTCAACGTCGCGCGTTCGCCCGACGAAGCCGAAATGCAGAAGCAGGGCATCGACGTCATCGCCGCGATGTTCGAAGAAGAACAGGCCGAAGCCGCCGCCGCCGCGCTGGAACCCGACAGCGAGGACGAGTTCGAAGAGGCGACCCCGCCGTCGGAACTCGCCGCCGAGGAAGCTCCGGCTACGGACGAAGCCGAAGAAGCCTGAGCTTCTTCAGCGAAAGCCTTTTGAAAAGGCCGCGTTTCCGGATGGAAGCGCGGCCTTTTTCTTTTGTGCGAAGCTTGGTGGAGGATGCTGGGTTTCGGCCGGAGGCTGCCGTTCTTCTCCCCTCCCGCTTGCGGGAGGGGCTGGGGGTGGGCAGCGGCGGTGCAATGGCCCACCCCGCTGCGACTAACGAACAAAGTTCGTAAGTCTCGCTGCCCCTCCCGCAAGCGGGAGGGGAAAACAGTGCAACCCCACAACGTCCGCCCTCCACCCCAAAACCGACGTTCGCTACGGGCCCTTCCTGTCTGGTCAACTCGCCCCGCCCCTCCTATGGCGGCAAGCGATGGCCGACGATCGCTTCCAGTCCCGCTTTGCCGCCGATGCGAGCCTGTTGCCGCATATGGCCGACCTCGCGAACGACCGGATACTGGTCGCGCTGCTGGGCGAGGCCGATTATCGCGCGGCGAGCTTTCTCGATCAGCGGCTGCTCACCAATCGGATCGGGCGCGAATGGACGGGGTGGACCGCCCTGCCCGACCTCGGCCCCGCGGCGCCGCGGCCCGATTTCATCTTCCACATCGGCCATGTCGGATCGACGCTGGTATCGCGCCTGCTCGCCGAGGTGACCGGCGTGTTGCCGCTGCGCGAACCGATGCTGCTGCGCACGCTCGCGCAGGTCGCCGAGCGGATCGAGCGACCGGAATCGCTCTGGTCGCCCGAACTTTACCGCGCCCGCCTCGCGCAGGCGGTCGGCTGGCTTGGTCGCGGCTTCGCCCCCGGCCAGCGCGCGATGGTCAAGGCGTCGAGCGTGATTACCGCCATCGCCGACGATCTGACGGGTCCGGATGGCCGCGCGCTGTTCCTCACCGTCCCCCTGCCCCGCTATATCGAAACGATCCTCGCGGGCGAGGCGTCGATGGCCGAAACGCAAACACAGGCCTCCGCACGCATGGCGCGGCTCGCGAGGCTACTTCCCGATTTCCCCCACGCGCTGTGGCAACTGCCGCCGGTCACGCGCGTCGCGATGAGCTGGCTTTGCGAAATGGCGAGCGCCCAGCGCGCGCTCCCACCGGGCGATCCGCGCTATCTGTGGGTCGATTTCGAGGCGATGCTGGCAGATCCCGCCGCCGCACTCGCGGCGCAAGCGACGCATTTCGGCTTGCCCGTCGACGGAGCCCGCATCCACGCCGCGCTCGCCGGGCCGATCATGCGGCAATATTCCAAGGCGCCCGAGCATGGCTATAGCCCCGATCTGCGCCGCGAATTGCAGGCGCAGGCGGCGGCCGATCACGCGCCCGCGATCGCCGAAGCGATCGCATGGGTTGAAGCGATCGCCGCGCGCTATAAAAGCCTTGGCGACCTGCCGATCCACGGCGACCAGGAAGTCCGATGTTCAAGCTAGTCCAGTTGCTCGACGACAATGCGGTCCGCGTGCTGCGCGAGATCGCCGCCGGCGGAAAGTTCGTCGACGGCAAGATCAGCAACCCGCATTCGAAGGTGAAGAACAATCTGCAGCTTCACGACGCGGGCGCTTATGAACGCTCGTCGAAAATATTGCTCGATGCGATGGTGCAGAATGCCGATTTCATGGAATTCTCCTTTCCGGCGCGCATCGCGCCGCCGCTGCTGACGCGATACACGCCGGGAATGAATTACGGCCTACACCCCGACGCGGCCTATATTCCGCTGCCCGACGGCCAGCTGCGCACCGACGTCAGTTGCACCGTCTTTCTGAACGATCCCGCCGATTACGACGGCGGCGCGCTGCATGTGCAGCTGGGCAGCGCCGACCTGCGCTTCAAGGAAGCACCGGGGATCGCGGTCGTCTATCCCTCGCACACGCTGCACGAGGTCGAGCCGGTGACGCGCGGCGAACGCCTCGTCGCGATCACCTTCATCCAGAGCCTGATCCCCGACGTCCAGCACCGCGGCCTGATGTACGAACTCAACGAGGTGGCGGCGCTGGAAGGAGCCAAGATGGAACCCGCGAATTTCACGCGGCTTCAGGCCGTTCAGTATCAGCTGCTCAGGATGTGGCGGCGCTAACGGTTCGTCACCCCCGCGCAGGCGGGGGCCGTTGGAAAGGTAGCGCAAGACCGACCGCGGTCCCCGCCTCCGCGGGGACGACGATTTTCAATAGCCCATCAGGCTCAGCACTTCCTTGCGGCTGCGTTCGTCGTCGAGGAAGCAGCCGAGCAGGCGGCTCGTCACCATGCCGACGCCCGGCGTGCGCACGCCGCGCCCGGTCATGCAGCCATGCTGCGCGTCGATCACCACCGCGACGCCGTGCGGGTGCAGATTGTCCCAGATACAGCGCGCGACTTCCGCGGTCAGCCGTTCCTGCACCTGCAGCCGCCGCGCATAACCATTGAGTACGCGCGCAAGCTTGGAAATGCCGACGACGCGGTCGCGCGGCAGATAGGCGATCGCCGCCTTGCCGATGATCGGTGCCATATGATGTTCGCAATGCGACTGGAACGGGATGTCGCGCAGCAGCACGATCTCGTCATAGCCGCCGACTTCCTCGAAGGTACGCGAGAGGTGGACCGAGGGGTCCTCCCCATAGCCCTGACAATATTCCTTCCACGCGCGCGCGACGCGGCGCGGCGTGTCGAGCAGGCCCTCGCGCGCCGGATCGTCGCCCGCCCACTCGATGAGCGTGCGGACGGCAGCCGCGACATGGTCGGGCACCACCACCTTGCCATCCGGCCCCAACTCGACTTTGTCGCTCATCGCCTCGCTTTCACTGTTGCCATCATGTCGCACATTTCGACGTCCCGGTACCGATAAGCAAGGGCCGGGCGAAAAGAAATTGTCCTCCCTCGTCAACTTTACGTTGCGGAATCTTGACTTTTTCTCTTTCCCGAGAGGCGCGGTTTCGCGTCCTTTTTTGGGCTTAACAAGTGACTTGACGCTTTCGTCAACTCGGCGCACCTTCCTTGCCATACAGAACTCGCTCAAGCGGGTCGTATTCCGGAGAGGCCGTGCGTGTTCCCCGACGCCGGCGGGAGAGGACGATGACCAGCACAGCTGGCGAGTGGGATACAGATGGGTGGCTGGCCGTTCCGGCCCGGCGCCCTTTGCCACGCCCGGTCATATCCCCTCCTCTTACCACAATCTGAAAGTTGGGCGGCCCCGCACTGCGCGGGGTTGAAAAAGGGAGGCTGTTTAGATGAAGTTCAAGGCACTGATCGGAACCTCGATCCTCGCGATGACGGTGGCGACGCCGGCATATGCGCAGGACGCGGCGGATGAAGTCGAACGCGATGCTTTCGGCGGCGAAATCGTCGTCACGGCGCAGCGCCAGTCGGAACGGCTGCAGGACGTGCCGATCGCGGTCAGCGCCTTTTCGACCGAGGCATTGGAAGCGCAGCAGATCAAGACCCCGTCGGATCTTCAACTGACCCTGCCCAACGTCACCTTCACCAAGACCAACTTCACCGGCGCGAGCTTCACGATCCGCGGCATCGGCGACCTTTGCGTCGGCACGACCTGCGACAGCGCGACCGCGATTCACCTGAACGGCGACCCGCTGTTTTCGACCCGCCTGTTCGAAACCGAATTCTTCGACCTCGAACGCGTCGAAGTGCTGCGCGGGCCGCAGGGCACTTTGTTCGGCCGCAATGCGACCTCGGGCGTGGTCAATGTGATCACCGCCAAGCCGAAACTTGGCCGGTTCGAAGCCGCCGCCGAGGCCGAATATGGCAATTATGATTCGATCAAGGGCAAGGCGATGGTCAACATCCCCCTTGGCGACTCCGCGGGCATCCGCGTTGCGGGCATCTACCTCAACCGCGACGGCTATACGAAGAACGAGTTTCTCGACACGCGCATCGACGACCGCGATCTTTATTCGGTCCGCGGCTCGCTGCGCTGGGAGCCGACGCCGGACACGACGATCGACTTGATGGCGTCCTATTTCCGCGAAAAGGACAAGCGCACGCGCATTCAGAAACAGCTGTGCCAGCGCGACCCGACCGGCATCCTCGGCTGTCTGAACGGCCGTCTCGACAACGAACCCTTCAACGGCAACGCGACTTTCACCGCAGCCCTGACCTCGCGCGAATTCCTCGCCATTCGCGGCATTCCGCAGGGATTCGCGCTTGGCAGCGTCTATGGCCCCGACGTCTATGCCAATACGTCGATCCCGTCCGATCCGCGGACGGTGAACACGGCCTATACGCCGAGCTATTTCACCAGCGAACTGACGCTGCAAGGTCAGATCGAGCATAATTTCGGTCCGGTTTCGCTCCAGGTTTCGGGCCAGTATCAGAAGGTCAAGCTCGACGCGTCGCAGGACTATAACAGCAATGTCGGCGACCGGTCGCTCTATGCGACCGGCCTCAACACGCTCGCCTTCTTCGCGGCAAATCCCATTCCGCTGGGAGTGGATGCCGGCGGCAATCCGATCCTGTCGAATACCTATTTCGGGCCGGTAGCCGCGGCGATCATTCCCGACGGACCGGATGGTCAGCTCTGCACGTCGCTTGCCGAGGAAAGCGGCTATGGCAGCTTTGGCGGCAATAAGATCTGTAGCGACCAGTCGCTGCAGTTCGACCGGTCGAACCAGTATAACAGCAGCTGGTCGGTCGAAGGCATCTTGTCGAGCGACCTCGACGGGCCGTTCAACTTCCTCGTCGGCGGCATCTATGCGGATTATCACCTGACCGAGAACAGCTATTATGTGAACGCCTTTCCGATCGATTATCTGACCGGCGTGCTGGGCGCCTTTACCGCGGCGACCAACCGCGTGCCCGACCCGGACAATCCGGGGCAGACGATCGCCGCGCCGCTGCCGCCCTCGTTCCTTGCGACGCCCTTCTTCCGCAACAATACCGACGATCTGAAGATCAGGTCATACGGCCTGTTCGGCGAGGCCTATTTCGAGTTCAGCGATCGCGTCAAACTGACCGCCGGCCTGCGTTACAACAACGACAGGAAGAGCGTCAGGGCGCGTTCGACGCTGGCGAGTTTCCTGGCTCCGCATGGCGGAACGGGCAGCGCGTTCGATTCGCCGTTCGTGGGCTCGTTCGACGCCGATCCCGGCACGCCCGGCAATCAGATCGTCCAGGAACGGACGGTGAAGTTCAACAAGCTGACCGGCCGCGCGGTGCTCGACTTCAAGATCACCGACGACAATCTGCTCTATGCTTCCTATTCGCGCGGCTATAAATCGGGCGGCATCAACCCCCCGCTGCAGCCGATCTTCGAAGTGCCCGAAAGCTTCAAGCCCGAACAGGTCGATGCGTTCGAAATCGGGTCGAAGAACACCTTCGGCAACGGCGCGCTCCAGCTGAATCTGACGGCCTTCTATTATAAATATAAGGACCTGCAGCTCAGCAAGATCGTCGCCCGCACCGCGGTCAACGACAATGTCAGCGCCGACATCTACGGCTTCGAAGCCGAAGCGATCGTCCGGCCCGACCCGGCTGTCGTCGTCAACCTGGGCTTCAGCTACCTGCACAGCAAGGTCACCGAAGACAAGTTCACGAGCAACCCGCGCGACTTCGGCGGCGGCCGGGCCGATGCGGTGATCATCAAAGACCTGTCCAACGGCGCGAACTGCGCCGTCGCGCCGGGTACGCCGGGCAATGCCGCAGGCAGCAATGGCTTCGTGAACGCGGTCAATGGCGGCCTCAACGCCGCGACCGGCGCGGGCCTGCAGCCGACCACCGCCTTCCCCGCCGGCGGAGGCATTGCTTCTACCGGCGCCTTCGGCATCTGCTCGGTCCTGGCGGAAGCAGCGGTCGATGTGAATACAGGCGATCCCACGCCGACCGCCCTGCTCTTCGACCCGAATGGGATTCAAGTCCTTTCGGCCGGCGTTCCGGTGAACATCAAGGGCAACCAGTTGCCGCAAGCGCCGAACTACAAGTTTAGCGCGGGTGTGCAATATACGGCGCGGCTGGGCGGCGGCGACATGACGCTCGTCCCCCGCTTCGACCTCGCCTATACCGGCGAAAGCTATGGCAGCATCTTCAACGGCAATGTGAACCGGATCAAGGGCTATGCCCAGGTCAACGCCCAGCTGCAGCTGAACGGGCCCGACGACAAATGGTATGTGAAGGGGTTCATCCAGAATATCTTCGACGCCAACAGCGTCACCGGCCTCTACATCACCGACCAGTCGTCGGGGAACTACACCAATATCTTCACCCTCGAACCGCGCCGCTACGGCATCGCGGCGGGGGTGCGCTTCTGACGACCGACCGGCGGTAACGCCAAACAAATGCCCCGGCCTCTCGAACGAGAGGCCGGGGTTTCTTTTTTGATCGGCCGCCGACAAAAAAGAAAAGGGGCCGGGCCATCATGCGATGGCCCGGCCCCTTTTTTGCCGATCGCGCGGATGGCCGTCGGATCAGAACTTCGCGCGCAGCTTCACCCCATAGAGCCGCGGCGGTGCCGGATAGACGGCGAAGCTCGCGCTTTGTTCGGGGATCGGGAAGGCGGTGATATTGTAATATTTATTGAACAGATTTTCGACGTAGAATTCGACCGCATAATTCTGGTCGGGTCCGAAATTCAGCCCCGCCCGCGCATTGACGATCGTATAGCCGTCGTTGGTCGTGAACGGCACCGCGACCGGATCGTTCATCGTGTTCGCGTCGCTGTTCATCCGCCAGTCGACATGCAGCAGGCCGCCGACATTGCTGCTGAACTGCGGCGTCCAGGTGACCGCGCCGGTGACCACATGCTTGGGCGAATTGGTGAGCGGCAGGCCGTTGTCGTCGCCGGCGACCGGATCCTTCACTTCGGTATCGACATAGGAATAGCCGAGCACGATGTTGAGGTTCGGTGCCGGGCGGATGACCGATTCGAGCTCGACGCCCTTCGCCACGACCTTGTCGAAATTCTGGACGACGAAGTTGTTCCCCTCGAACGCCAGGTTCTGATAGCCCTTGAGTTCGGTGTAGAATGCGTTGGCGTTGAACTGGAACGCCGCGCTGAGGTCGGTCTTCACGCCGAATTCGAACGAATCGACATCCTCGTTGCCGAACTCGAGGTCGGACGCCTGCGCGCCATTGCCGCCGAGGAAGGCCGTGTCGAACGAACCGCGGTCGAGGTTATAGCCGCCCGATTTATAGCCGCGGTCATAACCGCCATAGACCATCACGCGATCGTCGAGCTTGACCGACAGCTTTGCGGTCCCCGTCAGCTTGCTCTCGCTGCGCTTGTCGCGATAGATGCCGTTGAACTCGGGATTGACCACGGGGTTGCAGACAAGGTTGAAGATCGCGTCGCCAAGCCCCGACGGCAAGCCCTGAAGCGCCTGGCGATAGAGGCCGTAACGGTCGCTTTGCAGCGTCGCGCAGCCCGGCAGGTTCGACTGCAGGTCGGCGTTCAGTTTCTTCGATTCATGATTGTAGCGCAGACCGAGGGTCAGCGAGACATTGTCGTTGAAGTCGATGATATTGTGCGTGAACAACGCGAAGGCTTCGGTGTTGACGCGGTAGGCGTCGCCGATCTGGCCCTGCCCCGCCTGCGGCGCGGGCAGCGGCGTCAGGAAGGTATCGAGCACGCCCGCCTGCGCCGCCGCGGCCGCAAGCTGCGGATTCGAAGCCAGCAGCACCTGACCCACCAGCGGCGAATTGGGGATCGACTGGAAAATCTGGAAACCGGTCGGTCCGGGCACCGCCGAATCGGTCAGCGCGTTGATGAATGCGTCGACATATTGCGCGCCCTGCGTCCCGAAGCGGGTGCGTTCGGTATATTTCAGTTTTTCGTTGAGGTAGAAACCGCCGATCAGCCAGTCGACATGATCGTCGAAGGCCGTCCCTTTGAGGCGGATTTCCTGCGTGAAATCGCGCATGTTGATCGGCATGTTTTCGCGGTAGGCGCGATCGATGCCGGAGAAGTCGACGTCCATGCCGCGGATCGCCTTCCAGTCGCGATAGGCGGTGATCGAGGTCAGTTCGACGCCGCCCAGATCCCAGTCGAGCTGGCCCGACACGCCCCATTCGCGCATCTTTTCGGTGAGGTCGCGATCGGGCGAATAAGCGACCTCGCGATCCTTGGGACTATAAGGAGTCACGATGCCGGTCAGGCCATTGGCCGCGGCCAGCCCCTGAATCACCGCGCTTGCGGCAAAGGCCGGCGTGCCCGGCTGCGCGAAGCCCGAATTGGTGTTGAGCGCGCCGCAGCACTGCTCATTGGTCTTGGCATAGTCGGCGATCAGGCGGAACGACACGTCGTCCTTTTCGAACAAAGCCTGTCCGCGCACCGACCAGCGGTCGAGATCGTTGAAACGGCGGTCGCTGTTGACATCTTTGATATAGCCGTCGCGCTTGTGGTAGCCGCCGTCGAGGCGCACGGCGAGCGTTTCGGAAACCGGTCCGGTCACGCCGGCCTTCAGCTCGATTTCGTCCAGATTGCCATAGCTTGCCTCGGCATAGCCGCCGAGGTTGAAGCTTGGCTTTTGCGTCACGATGTTGAGCGCGCCCGCCGACGTGTTGCGGCCGAACAAGGTGCCCTGCGGTCCGCGCAGCACCTCAACGCGGTCGATCGGCGGCAGGTCGGCAAGGGCAAGGCCCGCCCGCGCGCGGAAAACGCCGTCGACGAACACGCCGACCGACGGCTCGAAACCGGGGTTGTCGCCCGCCGTGCCGATGCCGCGGATGCGAAGCACCACGCCGGTTGCCGACGACTGGCCGGTCGTGGCCTGGAAGCTCGGCGCGATCTGGCGAAGGCCGCGAATGTCGCTGATCCCCGAATTTTCGAGCTGCTCGCCGCCGACAACATTAACCGCGATCGGAATGTCCTGCGAACGCTGCGCACGCCCCGTCGCGGTGACGATGATGTCGTTGCCGTAATCGGTGTCGTCGGTCGCGACCGCCGTGTCATCGGCGGGGGCGGCGTCCTGAGCGAAGGCGATGGCGGGGGTGGCGGCGGCGCATAGCATCGTGCCGCCCAACAAAATGTTGCGCAAAATCATGACAGATCCTCTCTCCAACCGCCGCAGGCGCAGCCAAAGGCTTGTCGGGAGATGCCCGGCGGTGAACGGCTGGTCTAACGCACCGCCCCGCTGCGTCAACGCGCGCAGGCGCGCGCGACCGGCTTTTCCGTTCATTAGTGGCACAAAAGCAACAGTTTACGCTACGGAAGGCGTAACCCGATTGTCACAAATAATGCCGGACAACCATAGAGGAAAGGTGGTGCCTGGGGACGGGATCGAACCGCCGACACTGCGATTTTCAGTCGCATGCTCTACCAACTGAGCTACCCAGGCGAAGCCTTGCGGCCGGTCGGCCGCGCTGGCGAGCGGCGGCTATAGGCAGGGCTTTGCGTCCTGTCCAGCATCTTTCTTTGCGATCATCCCTCGTCGAAACGATCGTCGTCGGCGGTGCCGTCGGGCGCCTGATCGACCGGCACGCGATAGTCCTCGCCGAACCAGTTGAGGAGGTCGCGGTCGCGGCAGCCGCGGCCGCAAAAGGGCTTATACTCGGGGTCGCGCGGCTTGCCGCAGAGCGGGCAGCGCGGGGGTTTACTGGGCATGGCCGGCTCCTTTGGCGGCCGGGTCCGCGATCAGGCGGACCGCACGGCCGGTGCGATTCTGCAATGTCTCGATCCAATGCGCATGCGCCGCGATCCGATCGACCACCGCGCCGCGCGCGGTCAGCGTCAAATCGCCCGTCCCGACCGCGCGTTCGGCCTGGCGCAGCAGCAGCGCGGCGTCGGTCGCGACCGGGTCGAGCCGGACCTGCTCGATCAGCGAGGGCCGCTCGCGGCGGCGGACGATCTGCATGAAGCCGAAGCCGTTGACCGCGGTGCGCTCGAACGCCCCGGTCAGCGCCGCATCGACCGCGGCGTCGATCGCCTGCCGCCCAGCGCGATCGGGCACCGAGGGAAAGTCGATCCCGATCGACCCGCCGGTGTCGCAGCGTCGGATCAGCGCCACCGCCTCGCGGGCGCCCGCCAATGCCAGCGCCAGCGCGTCCCCCTCCCCGTCGATGTCGATCAGCAGCATCGCGGGGGTCGCATCGACCCACAGCGCGCCGCCCTCAAAGGGCCAGTGCCCGGTGCGGACATGGTCGATCAGTTCGGACCAGCCCGCCTGTTCGAGCCGGTCGGGCCCCGCCGGTTGCAGTTCGGTAACAGCGATACCCGTCGTCGCGATACGCGACCGCAGGTCGGGCCCATCACCGACCTGCGCGTCCGCCTCCGCCATCCGCGCCCTTGCGGGCTTGTCGCGGCCGCGCTCGCGCAGCGCCATGCGGGTGATTTCGACTATCAGCCGCGCTCCGGTCGAGGTCGACGGCGACAGGCCGGTCAGCGTCGCTTGCGGCGCCCCCGGCCAGTCGAGCGCGACCAGCGCGCCCTTGCCGCCCTTGCCCGCCTCGACCAGCTTCGCTTCGACGATTGCGCCGAGGCGCGGGCCCTCGCCTTCGCGCTCGATCCGCGCCTCGACGATTGCGCCATCCTCGATCAGCGCCGCGCGCGTTTCGCCGATTCCGGCTTCGTAGAGCCACTCAGCCAAGCGGGATTCCCGCGCTCGTCAACAGCGCGCGCGTTTCGAACAGCGGCAGACCGACGACGTTCGAATGGCTGCCCGAAAGGAAGCGCACGAAGGTTTCGGCGCGCCCCTGGATCGCATAGCCGCCCGCCTTGCCCATCCCCTCGCCGCATTCGACATAAAGGTCGATCTCGGCGGCGCTCAGCGCCTTGAAGGCGACGATCGTATCGACGACGCGGACGCGCGGACGATCATCGGTGCCGACGACGCAGACGCCCGACCAGACATGGTGGCGCCGCCCCGACAACAGGGCGAGCATCCGGCGCAGGTCGGCTTCGTCGGCCGGTTTTTCTAGGATGCGGCGCCCGACCGCCACGGTCGTGTCGCCCGCGAGGACGACTTCGTCCGGCGCTCGCTCGACCGCGAGCGCCTTGCCCCGCGCGAGCCGCGCGACATAGTCACGCGGAAGCTCGCCCTTCAGCGGCGTCTCGTCGATTTGGGGGGCCGCGACACGCGCGGGCGCGAGGCCGATCCGCGCCAGCAATTCGCGCCGGCGCGGCGAGGTCGAAGCCAATACCAGCGCGGGAATGGTCGCTGCGCCGCTCACTTGAAGCGATAGGTGATCCGACCCTTGGTCAGGTCATAGGGGGTGAGTTCGACGAGCACCTCGTCGCCCACGAGAACGCGAATGCGGTTCTTGCGCATCTTGCCGGCCGTGTGGCCCAGAATCTCGTGATCATTTTCCAGTTTGACGCGAAACATCGCGTTGGGCAGCAGTTCGACCACTTGGCCGCGCATTTCCAGAAGTTCTTCTTTCGCCATCAATCCTCTATGGGCTCGAAATATCGGGATGCGCGCCCATAACCGCAATTTGCGGCAATTGAAAGCAATCTGTCATGGAGACGATTTGAGGGCATCTCTCTAGAATATTCGCGCAGAGGCGCAGAGATCGCAGAGAGAATATGAGAAAAGGCGGCAAAGCCGCCATTTTTCATCTTTTGCCGTTCCGTAGCTCCGCGTGAATCGAAATCTCTGCGCTCTTTGCGTCGCTGCGCGAATATCATCTTCTCCGTGCTTCCGCGTCTCCGCGTGAATCTAAGACACCAGCTGCAGCCTCCGCGCGATCCGCCAGCCGACGGTCTTCATCCACGCATAGCTAGGCCAGCGCGGCGGCATCGCGGGGTCGAGCCCCATGCGCCGCAACGCGGCGTTGGCGGCATGCGCTTCGGATTCGCGATAGCTCCATTCGCTGCGCCAGGTGATCGACAGCGAGATCGACGGCGCATCGCCATTGGCGACGAAATGGGGCGCCATCACGGGCATCAGCACCGCGTCGCCGGGGCCGAGCGGCACCTGCTGCGCGTCGTCCTTATACGCCTCTTCCCATGGTAGGTTGCGATGGCCGCCGGTGTGATAGCGTTCGTGCTCGCGGCGGTGCGCGAAACGTTCGTCGCCCGCGGGCCACACGTTCATCACCTTGTGTCCCCTGAGCTGGAGCAGGATATTATGCTCGGGGTCGAAGTGGAACGGCGTGATCGATCCCGGCGACGAGATGAAGATGAAGCCCTGCGGCGTCAGCATCGCGCCGGTGCGCGGACTCACGACGGGTTCGAGTTCGCCGAGCAGATCCATCAGCAGTGTGCGATACGCCTCCACATTTTCGATATTCTTGAGCACCGCCCAGCTGCCGTTCGTATCGATCGTGCGGATCGTTTCGCCGATCGACAGACCGTTCGACGGCACGTCCTCGGGCCGGATGCCGATCGGCACATCGCCCGGATTATATTCGACCGCGCTCGCGGGCAGGCTTTCGCCGAGCGTCGCGAGCGCCTCGATCGACAGCAAGGGATGGTCGGGAAGATGGTGGTGGAGCAATCCCGCTTGCTGCGGATAAAGCGCCGCCATCCGCTCGAGCGTTTCGGGAGGGAAGACGGGCCGGTCGATGGGCTGATGCGCGGTCATGTCGGACTTTCATCTTCATATGCGGGCGCGGCGGCCCCCTTCCAGCGCCGCCACAGACGCTCGGCCTTGCCCAGCATCGCAAAGCGCAGCCGGTCGGCGGGCGCCGACAACGGGACGTTAACCCAAACCAGCGCGCGCCGCTCGCGCCAGACGCTGTCGATCATCGGGTGCCCGGGCGCGGCGCAGCTGTCGACCCATAGGATGCGCGGATCGTCCAGCAGATCGAGATTCGCCTGTTGCAGCAGCACTCCGGGCGAGAAGCGGGCATATTCCTCGTCGAACGCGGTCTTGAACGAAAAGCCGCCGGGCGGGCAGAGGAAATTGACCAGCATCGCCAGCGGGCGGCCGTCCAGATCGAGCGCGCGCATGTCGAGCCTGCCCGCGCCCGCCGCGCCGGTCAGCACCGCGCGAAACCACGCCTCCGTATCGCTATGGCTCGCGAGCGCCGATCCCGCGCGCCCCTTCCAGCCGCGCGCTTCGAGGATGAGGAAGGCGTCGATCCACGGCTCGATCCCCTCGCCCGCCTGCCAGCGGCGAAGGCTGACCGCGCCCTCTTCGGCGAGCCGGTTCGCCTGACGGCGCAATTCCTTGCGCTTCTTCGCCCGCACCGCCGCATCCCAATATTCACCGGGCGACAGCGGGCTTTCGAGCAACGCGCGTTCTTCGCGATGCACCACGACCGCCTCGCCGCCCCGCGCCCGCGCAACCTCGACGAGCGCGCGGTGGAGCGGACCGTCTTCGGTCAAGCGCGGAACATGCACCAGCGTGTGCGCCCAAGGCGCCGCATCGCACCAGCCGAGCAGAATCGACCAGAAGAGGCTTTCGAAACCGGCGCGCACCAACGGCGCTCCGTGAAAATGATTGGGGTGCGCCCAGCCGGTGACGTGACGCAGCGGCAGGCGACCATAACGGGCGGCGGGCGCGACCGGCATAACACCGATCACCGGCCCGTCGCTGCCGCCCTGCACGAGCACCAGCCGCGCATGGCGTTCGGGATCGAGCAGGTGGAGCGCCGATTGCAGGCACCAGCGTTCGGCAAAGGGGTTGGGCTCGCTCGCCTCGCCCGCGAGTTGGTCCCACGCCGCCGCGAAGTCGCCCGAAAGCGACAGCGGGTCGACGACGCGCACGGTGAGTGGCGCGGCTTCGGCATCGTTCGTCGGAAAGGCGGGATGGACCGTCATCGGCGAGAGACTAGCAGCGAAGCGTTAAGATGGCGTGGCGATTCGTTCGAGGTTTGCCGAATGCCGCCCGATCGAGACGACGGGTAGCGGCCGATTGCGGACCTCTCCTAGTCAAGCCCCTCCCCTTCAGGGGAGGGGCAACGAAGACTTGGCAGCTTGCTGCCTAGTCGCAGTGGGGTGGGGGCCATCGACCTCGCGCAAGGCCGATGGCCCCCACCCCAACCCCTCCCCTGAAGGGGAGGGGCTTGATGGATCGCAACGTCCGCTCCCCACCCCAAAACCCACGCGACAGTTCAAATCCCGAACAGCTTCGCCAGCGACTTCTCGAGCATGAAGAATTGCCAGATCAGCCGGCCGTGGTCGCGGCGGCCCGACTGATGCGCGGCGACGATGCGTTCGATCTCGGCCATGTCGAACCAGCCCGAGCGCGCGAGCGTCGACGAGGTCGCGAGCGCCTTCGCCTGCTCGACCAGCGGGCCGCGGAACCACGCCGACACCGGCGTCACGAATCCCATCTTCGGCCGGTAAAGAATATCGTGCGGCAGATAGCGTTCCATCGCCTGTTTCATGATCGCCTTCCCCCTTCCGCGCTTGACGCGCATCGACGCGGGCAGGCTCGCGGCGAATTCGATCAGGCGATAGTCGAGCAGCGGCTCGCGCGCTTCGAGGCTGACCGCCATGCTCATCCGATCGGTCTTGGTCAAAATGTCGCCGGGCAGCCAGATCATCAGGTCGGCATATTGCGCGCGGTCGAGCGCCTCGCGCGCGGGCGCGTCGCGCATCGCTTTCCAGTAGCGCGCTTCGGCGACATGATCGCCGAGAGCATGGATTGCCGCATCGTTGAAGAGCCTGGCGCGCTGCGCCGGCCCGGTCACGCCGACCGCCTCGGCATAGCCCTCCGCTCCGCTCTTCGAGAGGCTGGCGAGCGTCGCGCGGGCGCGCAGCGGGCGCGGCGCCCAGTCCATTTGCGGCCAGACATGCGACAGCGGACCGAGCAGGCCGCGGCGGAGGAAGCCGGGGATCAGCCCGCGCAGGCGTTCCTCCTGATGCTGAAAGACCAGGCGGCGGTATCCCGCGAACGCCTCGTCGGCGCCGTCGCCCGACAGCGCGACCGTCACCTCCTCGCGCGCGAGCTCGCAGACGCGGTAGGTCGGCAGCGCGCTTGCATCGGCGAAGGGTTCGTCGAACATGTCGGCGATCCGGTCGACAAGCGCGAAATCGCCCGAAGAAACGGTGCGCGTGCGATGATCGGTCGCGAACCGCTCGGCGATCACCTGCGCATGGGCCGTCTCGTCGAGCGCCGCCTGGTCGAAGCCGATCGTGCAGGTCTTGACCGCCTTCCTGCTCGCCTCGGCCATCAGCGCGACGACCGCGCTCGAATCGACCCCGCCCGACAGAAAGGCGCCGAGCGGCACGTCGGCGACCATGCGGTCGGTCACCGCGGCGCGCATCAGATGGACGAGATGCTCGGCCGCCTCGCCTTCGGACGCGCGGATACGCTTCGAAAAATCGGGTGCCCACCAGCGCGCCGGCGCGGGAACGGGCTTGCCGCGTTCGAGCATCAGATAGTGGCCGGCAGGCAGTTTCTCGACCCCCGCGACGATGCAATTGTCGTCGGGGACATAGCCGAAGGCAAGGAAATCCTCGATCGCGGTGAGATTGGCTTCCTGCCGCAGCAAGGGATTGCGCAGCAGCCCCTTCAGTTCCGAGGCGAACGCGACCGACCTATCGGACAGGCGGACATAGTGGAGCGGCTTCACCCCCAGCCGGTCGCGCGCGAGGAACAGGCATCCGCGCTGGTGATCGTGGATCGCGAAGGCGAACATGCCGTTGAGCCGCGAGAGGCAATCGGGGCCCCATTGGCGCCATGCGGCGATGATGACTTCGGTATCACCGCTGGTGCGGAAACGGTGGCCGCGATCCTCGAGTTCGGCGCGCAGTTCGCGGAAATTATAGATTTCGCCATTGTAGGTGAGCGTGACGGCTTCGTCATCGCTCGCCATCGGCTGCGGACTGCCCGCGATGTCGATGATCGACAGGCGAAGATGCGCCAGGCCGACGCCGGGCGCGGTCCACTCGCCCGACCCGTCGGGGCCGCGATGCTGCATCGGCTGCAGCATCGCGCGCAGGCGCGCCGGGTCGACCGGCTTCGCGGTTTCGAGATGATAGATGCCCGCGATGCCGCACATATGCTGATCGCTTAGCGGGTTTTCAGCGCGCGGTCAGCCATCGCTTTGACCCCACCCGACGCGGAAAGGAAATCGGTGATCGCATTGAGACCGCCGTGCCGCTCTTCGCTCGATATGATCAGCG
This sequence comes from uncultured Sphingopyxis sp., assembly GCF_900078365.1. Lineage (NCBI taxonomy): Bacteria > Pseudomonadati > Pseudomonadota > Alphaproteobacteria > Sphingomonadales > Sphingopyxidaceae > Sphingopyxis > uncultured Sphingopyxis sp. Next base: position 946,895 of record NZ_LT598653.1, on the reverse strand, counting down.
ACAGAGCGCGCGGGTCGCCGCCGAGCAGCCGCGCGCGGAGACCGGCGAGCTTGGCGCGGCGCGGGTCGCCCGTCACCGTGCCGCCGACGACATACCAGGTGGCGGCATCGCGCAGCACCGGGCCGGGATGGAGCAGGCGCTCGGTCCTTGCCCCTTCGACCGCGGGCAGCACGGCACTCCACGCCCATTTGCTTTCGAGGTCGACCGCCCCCTGTCCGAAAGCGACGACTTCGCGCCCTTCAGCCTGGCGCTCATAGCCGCCGATCGCCACGGTCACGACCTGCCCCTGGTCGTTCGCGAACTGACGGAGCAACCGCTGGTCGGCGCCGTCGAAGCGCGGTGCCCAGGCTGTGCCGCCGACGCGCGCGTTGCGCCAGCCCGGGGGCGCCTCGACCGCCATGGTTTCGGGCAGCGGCGCGCTGCGTCCGCCAACGAGCAGTCCCCAGCCGGCGAAAAGCAATGGAACCGCCAGCGCGGCGGGCAGCACCGCTTTGGCGGCACCGGCAAAGCGCGGAATGCCGTCCAGCCCGCGCACATCGACCGCGGGGTCGTTCGCCGGCCGGTCGAACCAGCGCAGCGCGACGAGCATCACGAGCAGGATGACGAGGCCGAAGAAAATCCAGCCGTAGAAGATATGGTCGATGCCCCCCGCCGCCTCGATCCCCCAGATTTCAGCGGCGACCATCGTGCCATAAGCGCGCAGCGCATTGGCGAGGATCGTCGTCGCGAGCGCCGCCGCAACGAAGACGATCCGCCGCGTCCAGCTCTTGAAGCAGAGGTGCGCCGCGAACACCGAGTAAGCGAGCATCGCGATCAGGAAATTGACCCCCGAACATTCCTCGGCAACCTCGAAAAAGCCCGCTTTTGTCGTGATGAACACGCCCTGCATCGCTGCGGCGAAGCCCGAGAGATGGAGCAGGACGACGCTGATACGCGCGGTGAAGGTCTGGAGCAGCGGCACCAATTCTTCGCCGAACGGCACGAGCAGCAGCGCATAGCCGAGCGGGAAGAGCAGTCCGCGCACCAGCTTTTCGCCGAGCGCCGCCCCGACCGCACCCTGCAGCATCAGCACGAGCCCGAGTTGCCGGAACAGCCCGACTCCCGCCGCCTCGCCCACGAGCCAAACCAGCCCCGCCCCGGCCATCCAGATAAGCGCGGGCCACCAGAAGACGGGCGTCAGCGGGCGGAGCAGCGCCACGCGCTGCGACACCAGCCAGCCGATCATCGGCACCATCAGCAGGCAATGGGTGAAGGTCGAACTATGCCACCAGATGCCCGCCATGTCGGCGGCGTCGCGCCGGAAGAGCAGGAGGATGACCGCCGCGAGCAGGCCGAGCGCGGCGAGATGGCGCTGCCAGCGCGTCACGCGGGCAGTCCCAGCAGATCGCCGAGCGGCGCCATGCGTGCATCCCAGCCGTAACGCGCGATCATCCGCGCGCGCGCCGCCTGCCCCATCTTGGCCGCGAGGTTGCGGTCGTCAAAGAGCGTGCAAACGGCGTCGGCCGTCGCTTCCGCGTCATCGGCGACGAGCAGATGTTCGCCCGGCACGGCGTCGATCCCCGTTGCGGCGGCGGCGCTCGCAACCACCGGGCGCGCCATCGCCATCGCTTCGAGCAGCTTGTTCTGCACCCCGCGCGCAAGCAGCAGCGGCGCGACCACGGCGTCGGCGGCGGCGAGCCACGGGCGCACATCGGGCACCTCGCCGGTCACGGTCACGCCGGGCAGAGCTTCCAGCGCACGCACCTCGTCGGTCGGCGCGCGGCCGACGATCGCGAAGCGGACCGACGGATGGCGCGTGCGAACCAGCGGCAGAATGTCGGCAGCGAACCAGCGGACCGCGTCGATATTGGGCCGGTAATCCATCTGGCCGGTGAAGACCGCGAGCGGCCGCTCGCCCGCGCCGACCGCTTCCAGCCGAAGCGCCGGATCGAAGCGGCCGGTGTCGATGCCGTTCCCGACCGGACGCACCCTGTCGGCGCCGAGGCCGCTTCGGCTGCGGAACAGGGCCGCCTCCGCCTCGCTGACGAACAGGCTCGCATCGACGCGGCGCGCGACCTTCGCCTCATAGGTGGCGAGCAGGCGCGCCTCGCGGCTGTGGACCCAGTTCAGCGGCTGGCGCCTGTCCTGCTCGGCATAAGTCGCGAATTTAGCCGAATCGACGTCGACGAAATCCATCAGCACCGGCCCGTCGAAACGAGCGGGGAGATATTGCGCCATCTGGCCCGAGAAGGCGACGATATGGCTGATGCCGCCCTGCCCGACCAGCGCGTCGACATGGCGGGCGAGCGCGGCGCTCCGGAACAGGCGGTTCGACACCGGCTCGCCGGTGAGGACGGCTTGCGCGAGCGCAAGCGGGCGCGATGCCTTGCGCACTTCGATCGCCAGGCCTTTGCAAAGCCGCGCCATTTTTTCGCGAGCGAGCTTGGCATCGGCTTCATTGTCGGCGAGCGCCGCGACATGCACCGGCGCGAGCTTCGCCAGCGCTTCGAACATATGCCAGCTTCGGATCCGGTCGCCGCGGTCGGGGGGCCATGGCGCGCGGTGAACGAGAAACAGGATTTCGGCCATTAACCGAGCCCCTAGCCCAACCCACGCGCGATCAGCGGTCCGATCCGGTTCGCCGCCCATAGCGGCAGCTTTTTCCAGAGATCGACCTGCATCCGGTATCGGGCGCTGTTCGGGTTCGTGTCGCGCGGCGTTTCCCCGGGCGCGAGCCAGCGCGCGTAGACGAGCGGCCGCGGTTCGAAGCCCCAATTCTTCTTGTAGGCGAAGGGGCCGGTGCCGAGCTTCGAGCGGCCGAAATCGAAGCGCGTGCAGCCCCGTTCGCGCGCGTGGCGCATCAGCGCGAAATACATGAGTTCATTGGCGCGCAGCCGCCGCGCGTCGGCGGTGCCGCCGCCCCAATAGGGCATCACCGTGCCGCGCCAAAAAAGACTGAACACGCTCGCAACGGGGCGCCCTCCGTCGCGCACCGTCAATATGTCGGCATCGCCCGCGAAAGCGTCGAGCACGGCGTCGAACAGCGCCTTCGGGAAAACCGGCGTGCCCAGATTGCGGACGCTGGTGGCGTAGATGCGATAATGGTCGCGGCGCTCGGCCGCATCGCGGCCCGTCGTGACGGTCAGCCCGCTTTCCAGCACCTTGCGCACCTCGGCGCGCTGCTTGCGGGGGATGGCGAGGAGTTCGGCGTCATCGTCGGCCGCGAGGTCGCGCGCGAAGCCGGCGTAGACGCCCTCTTCGCGGGCCCATCCCTCGCCTTCGGGCAGCGGACCGCCGCGCAGTTCGACCGAGGGCACGCCGAGCGACCGGGCCATTGCCGCCGCGCCGTCGGCAAGCGTCGCAGCGACCGCCGGATCGCCGGCGAGAATGCCGCCACCGACCGCGAAACCGCTGCCGACGAGCGCCTGCCCGAACAAGGGCGAGCGGATATGGTGGAGAGGCAGGATGCCGGTAAGCGCGCCGCTGGCATCGCGCGCGGTGACGAGGTGGCAGCGATGCCCGGTCGCCTTGGTGATTGCTTCGCACCAAGCGCGGCTGTGGAACGGCGTCGCATCCGGATGGCCGGCGACATAGGCATCCCATTCGCTCGCGTCGGAAAGCGGCGCGCCCGAAAATCGGTCCTTCACGGCAAGCACCGGCGCATTCACGCCGCGGCGCGCCACGGCTGCGCGCGCTGCTGCTGCGCGGGAAGCAGGGCATCGGCGCGCGTCCAATCGAAGTCGGCGAGCAGTTTCTTGAGTTTGCCAGCCATGGCCGACAAGCCGCTGTAATGGCGGATTTTCGATTTGATCGGCGCATCGGCGACGCGCGGCTGGCCGGGGTCGATCTCCCACGGATGGAAATAGAGGATCGCCGGATGCCCTTCCGCATTCATCCGCGCGATCGCCCAGCGCGTGAAGCCATAGGGCAGCATACGCATGAAGCCGCCGCCGCCCGCCGCCAAGGTGCGCCCCGCGACGCGCGCGGTCGTGACCGGCCATTCGACAAGATCGCTGCCCGGCACCGGCCGCCACGCGTGGCGCGGACTTTGCGGCCAGCCATAATGATCATGAACGACGGGAGCGACGCTCGACGAATAGGCATAGCCTTGTTCGGCGAGCAACTGATGCGCCCAAGGCGTACGCGTATCGACCGAGAAGCTCGGCGCGCGATAGCCGCGCACCGTGACGCCGCCAAGATTCTCAAGGATCGCCTGCGTCTTTTTGAGGTCGGCGGCAAATTCGTCGGCGGTCATGTTGAACACGCGCTTGTGATCATAGCCGTGGCTGGCAAGCTCGTGCCCCGCCGCGACAATGCGCTTGATCAGCGCGGGATAGCGTTCGGCGACCCAGCCGAGCGTGAAGAAAGTCCCGGTCGCGCCCGCATCGGCGAAAATCTGCAGCACCGCGTCGCAATTCGCCTCGACCCGGCATTCGAGCGCCGGCCAGTCGGCGCGGTCGATCGTGCGCTCAAAGGCGCCGACCTGGAACCAGTCCTCGACATCGACCGACAGGCCGTTCTGCATTTTTCTTCACCTCCGCCGATCCTTTAAGGCGGGATCCGCCGCGAGTAAAAGATATGTTCCCCCGCGAAGGCGGGGGCCCATCACCGACTGGCGCCATCTCGCGCCGCCGGATGATGGATCCCCGCCTTCGCGGGGATACACAACGTAAATTCCGCCCTCCTCAGGCTATCACGCCGCCCAAGTCCGCGACGTCGCCGGGTTGGGCGCATTTTCGGGATCGCGCTCGACCCATTCGATCAGCAGGTCGAGCACGCGGCGGAGCGCGGCGTCCTGCTCGACAAGGCGTTCCTCGAGCGATGCGACCTGCGCTTCGAGCGCCGCAAGATGCTCGGGATCGATCGCCGGCGCGGCGGGCGCTTCAGGCGCATCCTCTTCGGCGGCGGGCGGGGTCAGGGTGATGACCTGCGCCGGTTCGGCGGGTGCGGCGAATGGGGCCGATCCTTCTGCGACGGGTTCGACAGCGCGCTGCGGCCATTCGAGCGGCGTCTCGTTCACGGCGGCCGGAGCGGCGAAAGCCGCGGGCGTCGGCGCCACCGCGGTCGCGGCGGCCGCGACGACCTCCTCGACCGGCAGCGGCGCGAGCGTCGAGGCGTCGATGCCGCGATCGGCCTCGATCTCGGCGACGACCGAGCGCACATTCTGCGCGGTGATGCGGTTCATCTGTTCGACCGCGCCATAGAGCAGAAGCCGGCTGACGAGGACGTTCAATTTGCGCGGCACGCCTTCGCTGTAATCGAAGATTTCCTCGAACGCGTCGGGGCTGAAGCTGGGGTTGCCCGTCCAGCCGACCTTGCCGAGACGGTGGAGGATATAGGGTTCGACCTCCTCGGGCTCCATCGGGTCGAGGTGGTGCGTCGCGATCACGCGCTGGCGCAGTTGCTCGAGCGTCGGCGAGTGGAAGAGCGTCTGGCGGAACTCGGGCTGGCCGAGCAGGAAGATTTGCAGCAGCGAATGGCCGCCCAGCTGGAAGTTCGACAGCATCCTGAGCTCTTCGAGCGCCGAGATCGCGAGATTCTGCCCTTCGTCGACGATCAGCAGCGTGCGCTTGCCCGCGCGCGCCTGTTCGCGAAGATATTGTTCCATCGACCGCAGCAGCTCGGCCTTGCTCTCGCCTTCCCATTCGATGCCGAACTGTTCGGCGACAAGGCGGAGCAGGTCGTCGCCCTCGACCTGCGTCGACACCAGCTTGACCGCGGTCAGGCGGCTGGGATCGATCGTATTCATGAGGTGCCCGACAAGCGTCGTCTTGCCCGCGCCGACATCGCCGGTGATGACGATGAAGCCCTCGCCCTGCGCCAGACCATAGCCGAGGTAGGACATCGCCTTGCGGTGCGTGCCGCTTTCGAAATAGAAATGCGGGTCAGGCGTCAGCTGGAACGGACGTCCGGTGAAACCATAATATTGATCGTACATCGCTTATATTCCCGTCTGACTGGTCAGAAATTGTAACGCAGTCCCACCAAAGCTGAGCCGATAAGCTGGCTGTTGAAGCCTTCCTGATCGAAGGCGTTGAGGCTGGCCGCCGCGGTCCCGGTGAGGCCGCGCCAGAAGCGCCGCGAATAGGCAGCCGACAATCCGGCCGACTGGACGTCGCTCGCCCCGGGGGCGCCGTTGTCGAAATAATTGACATAGCCCGACAGGCTGAGGTCCGAATCGACGTCGAGCTGGCGGCCCGCCGAGACGAAGAGATAATAGCTCTCGTCCTTGATCCCGTTGAGCCCGCCGATCGGCGACAGTTGCGGCGCGAGCAACTTGCGCTGGTCGTAACCGATACCGACGCCATAGGCCCAGCCGGAGAAGCGCGACGACAGCGTCGCCTGGACGCCACGGCTGCGATATTGCGCCGAGGTCGCACTGCCGAGCTGGTTGTTCAGGCAGCCGCCGCCCTGCTGGCCGAATACGCACGGATTGATGTTGCCGCCGATCGGGTTGCGCGTCGGATCGAACTGCGTCGGCAGCGCGGCAAGCCCGCCCGACAGCCCGCGGCCGAGGCTGGACAGCCCGTCGTAGACGCCGACCTGGATCGTCGTCGCATGGTCGGCGCGATAGGCGAAGCTGCCGGTATAGATGGTATCGCCATAGCGGCGCCCGACCCTAGCTGTAAGGGATGTGCGGCGGCTCGGCCGCCACATCACCCCGGCGTCCCAGATCAGCCCGTCGGTGTCGAACGACAGGCGGCGCGGGGTCGATTTGTCGGTGACGAAGCGACCGTTCGCGTCACGCACGGGCACGCCGTCGGCGTCCAGCACCGGATCGCGCTGGCCGATCTCGATATCCTCGTAACCGACGCCGCCGAGCAGCGCCACCGTCGGCCCGATCGGCACGGTGACGTCGGCGCGGGCGTATTTGCCCTCGTACCGCTGGTCGAGCTGGCTCGCATCCTCGCGCTCGTAGCCGCCCGACACCTGCCAGCCGAACGGCAGGTCGCCCGGACGCGCGCCAAGGCTGGCCCAGGCGACATGGTTGGTCGAGCTGTCGAAAATATCCTGCGGCTGCGTGCCGGGCGACAGGATCGCGGGTTGATCGACATCGACCTTGGTATAGCCGAAGCGATAGCCGGCGCCGAAGTCGAGCCCGCCGATCCGCCGCGCGAGCGTCGGCCCGGCGTAGACCGAATAGAGGTTGGCGACATTGCTGGCGTCGCCGATGAACAGGCCGCTGTCGGCGCCCTGCCCGTCGGCGCGCGTGCGCGTCGCGAGCGCCCCGCCTTCGAGGTTGAGTCCGCGCGCGACTTCCAGCCGCCCGCGCGCGAGGCCGCTGACAACGTCAGTATCGCCCTGATCGCCCCAGCCGAATTGATGCTCGTACCGCAGGGTTGCGGCGAGTTCGACACGGCGCGTCACGATCGCGGCGTCGATGCCGGCCGCGACGGTCGTGTAGGTGAGCACGTCGCCGCCATTTTTGAGGTCGGCGGTCAGCACCTGCCCGACCTCGAGATAGGGGCTGACATCGACCTGGCGCTGGGTGCGCTGGCGTTCGCCGCGCTCCGCCGTGCGGCCCGATTCCGCCGCGGGCGCGCTGGGTGGCGTATCGCCTCCGGAGCCCGGATCGCCCGAAAATTGCGCGTGCGCGCCCGTCGCTGTCCCGGCGAGCAGAAGCCCCGCCAGTATAGCCACCGGCCGACAGGACCAACCTCGCTCCGTCATCCCGGCGAAGGCCGGAATCTCGCCCTCGCGGTTTGACGCACCGGCGAGATCCCGGCCTTCGCCGGGATGACGAAATCCAGGTCGAAGGGGGCGGCGAAGCGCACTCATCACGCGCCTCCCTGTCCGTAATAGGTGCCGAAGCGGCGGCCGCCGGGCGAGAATTTCACGCCGTTGAGGAGCAGCTGGATATGCGGGCACGCGCCCATCAGCCCGATCGCGTCGCGCAGCGCGGATTCGAGCGTTTCGTCGGCGCGCACGACCATGATCGTCTGGCCGACATGACCCGCAAGCACGGCGGCGGGCGAGGCGGCGAGCACCGGCGGCGAATCGAGGATCAGGATGCGGCCCGGCGCGCCGGCTTCGAGCTGCGCCAGCAAGGTCTCGGTGCGTGCCGAGGCGAGCAGCTCGGTGTCGTGCATATGCTGGGTGCCGGCGGGCATCACTTTCAATCCCGCGATGTCGGTCTGGATCAGGCAATCGCCTACGGCCAAATGCGGGTCGGCGAGCGCGTCCATCAGGCCCGGACCGTCTTCCAGCCCCAGCGCCTCGATCACGCTCGGCTTCGCGATGTCGGCGTCGATCAGCAGCACGTCGTGATCGGCCTCGACCGCGAGGCTGAGCGCCAGATTGACCGCCGAGAAGGTCTTGCCCTCGCCCGGGTTCGCCGAGGCGATCAGCACGCGGTGGCCGCGCGGCAGGATCGGGCGGTTGCCCGCGCCGCCGAAATTGCGGATGAGTTCGCGCTTCACGATGCGATATTCTTCGGCGATGCCGGTGACCGGCGTACCCGGCACGATCATGCCGCACGAGGCGAGCCGATCGCGGTCGATCGTCCCCTGCCGCGCCGGGACGATCGCGGGCGCCGCCTTCGCGACATCCTTGCGCGGCGACGGCTTCGGCGACGGGGCGGGTTCGACGGCGGGCGCCGCCTCGAGGATTTCGGGTTGCGGCGCCTCGGCAGCCGGCTTGGCCGGCTCGGCCTTTTTCGCCTTTTTCTCCGGCTCGGGCGGCAGGTTCGACACGTCGATCGTCGGCGCATTGGCGGCCGGATCGAGCCCGAACATGTCGGCTGCGCGTTCGAGGAGCGAGGGCGGGCGCTTGACTTTGCGTTGATCGTTCATGTCATCGTCCCCCGTCACGCAACCATGCCGCGCTGGATGAATTCGGCGACGAGCAGCAAGGCATAGAGGCCGACGAGCGCACCACCGCCGCTAGCCAGCCAGACCAGCTTCTTGCGCCGGTCGATATGCCGTTCGGGGGTCACCACTTCGGTGATCGAGCCGATCACGGGCATCCCGCTCGCGCGTTCGAGCTTCGCCGCGGTCGCATAGCTGGTCCGCACCTGACCGAGCCCGAAGGCAGCACCGATGCCGCCGCCGATGCCCGCGAGCAGCACGAGCGTCAGGAACAGCGGCCGGTTGGGCGCCGCGGGGCTCGTCGGTTTCGACGGCGGATCGAGCAACTCGATCTTGACCGCGTCGGTTTCGGTCTGCACGTCGCCGCGCAGGCGCACCTGCTCGCGCTGCCCGAGCAGCTTGTCATATTGCGCCTTGAACGCGGTATATTCGCCGTTGATCCGGTCATATTCGGCGGCGATGCCGGGGTTCTGGATCTGCTGCGCCGTGATCTTCGCAATGTCGCCCATCAACTGGCTCTTGCGCGCCGACAGCGCGCTCACCGTCGCCTGGCGTTCGGCGCGCATCGCGGCGAGCGAGGCATAGGCGGGATTCTGGATTCCGCCGCCGCCGCCCGCGCCTTCGCGGTCGGCCATGGCCTTGAGCGAAGCGATCTGGCTCTTGATCGCGATCATGTCGGGATGCGCGTCGGTCAGGCCGCGCGCGCGCATCGACGACAGCTCGTTCTGCGCGCCCGCGAGCTGCTGGCGCGCCACGCCTCCGCCGACGCCGCCCCCGCCGGGGATCGACTGGGGGGTCGAGGCGAGCTGGCCGTTCGCCGCCGCAAGCTGCGCCTGCGCGGCGACGAGCTGCGAATCGATCTGGCCGAGCTCGGCACGCGCCGCGTCGACACGCTGCGCGGGCGAGCCGGTCCCGCCGGGAATCAGCCCGATATTCTGCGCCTCGAACGCGGCGCGGCGCGCCTCGACCTCGCGCAGCGCCTTTTCGCGGTCGGCGATCTGCGAATCGAGGAATTTCAGGCTCTCGCGCGCATTCATCCGGCCGCCGCGCAGCTGATCGTCGCGAACGACGGTGATCAGGCTGTCGAGCACGCCCGACGCGAGCTTGGCATTGTCGGCGTCGGAGAGGCTGCCGACCGCAATGCTCGAGGTGATTTCGAAGATATTATCCTGTTGCGGAACGACCTTGATACTCTTTTGCAGCATCGCGACCGTGCCGGCCTTTTCGCGGTCGTTCGCCCCGGCGGGGAGCAGCCCCGTCGTCGCCGCGACCTTTTCCATGTTGCGCGCGCTGGTCAGCGTCTCGCGAATCTGGTCGATCCGCGGTCCCCGGCCGCCCTGCGCCTCGTCGGGCAGGATCTGGTTGATGTCGACGAGCAGGCGCGCGCGGCTGTCATAGCGGTTCGGGATCGACGCGATGGCGAGCCAGCCGAGGATGCAGATGCCCCAGGCGACCGCCAGCACGAGCCAGCGGCGCGTCCAGACGCTGTGCAATGCCACCCGGAATTCGTCGTAAAGGCTGTTCATCGCTCGAAGTCTATCCTTGGGAGATGGGTGGGCGGCCGGTCGCGATCAGAACATGCTTTCGGGGATGATGATCACATCGCCCGGCTGGAGCCGCACGTTCGCCTTGATATCGCCGCGCTTGATCAGGTCATTAAGCCGCAGGGCGAACTCCTGCTGCTTCCCACTGCCCTTGTCGAAACGGACGAGTCGCGCTTTGTTTCCAGCGGCATATTCGCCCAAGCCGCCGACTGCAATCATCGCGTCGAGCACGGTCATGTTGGCGCGGAACGGGATCGAGGCGGGCTTCTCGGTCGCGCCGACGATCCGCACCTGCTGCGAGAAGGTGCTGTTGAAGCTGGTGACGATCACGCTGACGATCGGGTCAGTGATATATTGGCTGAGCTGGAGCTTGATGTCCTGTTGCAGCATCGTGGGGGTTTTCCCCACCGCGGGCATGTCGGTGATGAGCGGCGTGGTGATGCGGCCATCGGGGCGCACCTGCACCTTGCCGCCGAGTTCGGGGTTGCGCCACACGAAGATCTGAAGCTCGTCGAGCGGGCCGATGATATATTCCTCGCCCGGCCCCTCCTGGTTCGCGACGAAATTCGCGCTGGGCAGCTGCGGCGCGTTGCCGGCGCCCATGCACGCCGTCAGCGCGGTCGCGGCGATGCCCGAGACGAGCGCGGCGCGCGCGATGCGGAGCGAGGGGAACGAAGTCATAATCATCAACCTTTCGAGCCGTCAGGGGGAGCCGCGGTCCGGACCTTCGCGGCGACAGCCTTTGCGTCAGTGTCCGCCATTGCTCGAAAAGGGTGAACATAATGTTAGTATTGAGATAAGTTTGGACCGCATCGCGGCAAAACTGTCCCGAAAGGGAACAGATGTCGCCGCGTCAGACGAGCATTTCGCGCGCCGGCCCCTGCCCCAGAAACGCCGCCGGGCTCGCGCTCGCCCCATAGGCGCCGGCCTGGAAGATCGCGATCAGGTCGCCGACCTCGGCGCGCGGGAGCGCGACCTGATCGCCGAGCCGGTCGAGCGGGGTGCAGAGGCAGCCCACGACCGACACCGTCTCGGCGGGTTCGCGGCCGAAGGCATTGGCGAGGGCGATGGGATAGTTGCGGCGGATCACCGTGCCGAAATTGCCGCTCGCGGCGAGTTGGTGGTGAAGGCCGCCATCGGTGACGAGGAAGGTCTCGCCGTGACTGACCTTGCGATCGACGATGCGCGTCAGATAGACCCCCGCCTCGGCGACGAGCCAGCGCCCCAGCTCCATCGCGAAGCGGCTGTCCGCCAGCACCGCGTCGCGCGTGCCCAGCGTTTCGCCGAGCGCCTGCCCGACCGCCGCCGCATCGACCGCCGTATCGCCGGGGAAATAGGGCACGCCCATGCCGCCGCCCAGATTGACGAGCGGTGGCGCCCTGCCGATCTCATTCGCCAGCCGCGCGGCGAGCGCGACGGTCTGCGCCTGCGTCTCGGCGATCGCGGCGGCATCAAGTGCCTGCGATCCCGCGAAGATATGAAAGCCGCGCCAGTCGGCGCCGGCATCGATCAGGCGGCGGACGAGCGCCGGAACCTCGGCGGCATCGACGCCGAAGGGCTTGGCGCCGCCCCCCATCTTCATCCCCGAACCCTTTAGGTCGAAATCGGGATTGACGCGTACCGCGAGCCTTGGCGCGACGCCCAGATGATCCGCAATCGACAGCGCGCGCTCGGCCTCACCCGCCGATTCGAGATTGAGCGCCGCGCCGGCGGCGATCGCCGCATCGAGCTCGCGATCGCGCTTGCCGGGACCGGCGAAGCTGATGTCCGCCGCCGCCATGCCGCTCGCCAGCGCCGCCTTGAGTTCGCCGCCCGACGCGACGTCGAAGCCATCGACGAGCTCCGCCATGAAGGCGAGCAGCGGCGCATAGGGGTTCGCCTTCATCGCATAGTGAAGTTGCACTTCGGCGGGCATCGCGGCGCGCCATTCGGCGACGCGCGCGGTCAGCATCGCGCTGTCGTAGACGAAAAGCGGCGTGTCGCCCGCCGCATCGACGAGCATTTCGGCGCGGTCGCCCCCGATCAGCAGCATGCCGTCGGGATCGGCGACGTAACCGGGCGGGATCGGTCCGTGCGGCTTCATGCTGGCTCTCCTTGCGTCCAGCCCGCGGCGATCGCAACGCGGTCGAGCTTGCCGTTGGGGTTGCGCGGCAGTTCGTCGCGCCATGCGACGACCTGGGGTTGCATGAAATTGGGCAAGTTCTGGCGAAGCCAGGCCGCGAGCCCCTCTTCGTCGGCCGCCCCCTCCTTGCCGCGCACGATCAGGACGATCGCGGCGCCCAGCCGCGCATCGGGCACGCCGAACGCGACGGCTTCGTAGATCAGCCCCGACGCGACCGCGGCGTCCTCGACCTCGGTCGGGCTGACGCGGTTGCCCGCGGTCTTGATCATCGCATCGTCGCGGCCAACGAAATAAAGGAGACCTTCGGCGTCGCGGCGGACGGTGTCGCCCGACCACACCGCGGTGCCGCCATAGCGCGAGGCGGCGGGCGCGGGCTTGAACCGCTGCGCCGTTCGTTCTTCGTCGCGCCAATAGCCTTGGGCGACAAGCGGGCCTGTATGGACGAGCTCGCCCGGCTCGTCGTCGGCGGTGACGCTGCCGTCGGGGCGGCAGACGAGGATTTCAGCATGCGGGATCGCGCGGCCCATCGACGTCGGATGATCGGCGACGAGCGCGGGGTCGAGGAAGGTCGAGCGGAACGCCTCGGTGAGGCCGTACATCGGGTAAATGTCGGCCTGCGGAAAAGTCCGGCGCATCGCGTCGATCAGCGACGGGGTCAGCGCGCCGCCGCTGTTGGTGAGCCGCCGGAGGAGGCCCGCGGCTTCGGCGGGCCATTCAGCCTCGACGAGTTGCACCCAGAGCGGCGGCACCCCGGCGAGCGTCGTTATCCCATGCCGCGCCACCGCCTTCACGACATCGCGCGCGGTCAGATAGTCGAGCGGCGCGACCGTCGCGCCCGCATACCAGCTCGAAAGCAACTGATTCTGCCCATAGTCGAAACTGAGCGGCAGCACGCCGAGCACGCGGTCGGCGGGAGATAGCTTGAGATAGGAGGCGACGCTTTCGGCGCCGAGCCACAGGTTCGCATGGCTCAGCATCACCCCCTTCGGCCGCCCGGTCGAACCGCTGGTGTAGAGGATCGCGGCAAGGTCGTCGGGCTCGGCGATCGACGGCGGCAGCCCCTGCCCGCCGGAATCGATCACCTCTTCGGCGATCTTCAGGTCTTGGAGCATGCAGTCTTCGGGGCGTCCATCACCCAGCATGTCGGCGCGCGAGCCATTGGCGACGAGCAGCTTAGCCCCGCTGTCGGTAAGGATATGCGCGACCTGCGGCCCTTTGAGCAGCGGGTTGACCGGCACATGGATCAGCCCCGCGCGCGCCGCGGCGAGCGGCATCAGGCAGGCCGCCCTCGTCTTCGCGCTCCAGCTCGCGACGCGCTCGCCGGGGCCGCCCGCCTGTTCAAGCAGCCACGCGGCGAGCCGCCCGACTCCGGCGTCGAGATCGGCAAAGCTCGTGACCCGATCGCCGATCAGCAGCGCAGCCGCATCCGCCGCGCCGCGCAGGGCGAGATGGTCGATCGGAAACGAAGGCGGGTTTTCGGCTTTGGTCATCGGCTGTTAGGAGTGAGGTGATAGAGGGCCGCACGATGCAAGGGAACGGTGAAGATCAGGCTAATGATGATGCGGCGAAAGCCGCAGGCTTTGCCTCGCCCTTCGACCACGCAACATGGTTCGACCTGCTCGAAGCATATGGGTTCGCCGGCGAAGGCCGCGTCGATGCGCGCGGAGAAAGCGAAGGCGTCACCGCCTGGCTGCCGCTGCGCCGCGAGAAAGCCGGGCATCTCGCTGGCCTGACCAACTGGTACAGCTTCTCGATCCGCCCGCTTTTCAGTGGCAGCGGCGACCGGTCCACCGCGCTCGCCGACCTTTTCGGACGCTTGCGCGAACGGACTGCGCGGCTGTCGCTCTACCCCGTTCCCGACGCTGATCGCGCCAGCATCGTCGCAGCTTTGCACGCCGCCGGTTGGTGGGTGCAAGCAGCGTCCGCTGGCGATCGCCACTGGCTCGATCTCTCCAATATGGATCATGACGGGTGGTGGGAAAGCCGTCCCGGCGCACTCAAAAATACGGTCAAGCGCAAGGCTAAAAAGGGGATCGTCGATCTTGCGCTGTTCTCCGCCTTCGATGCCGAAGCTTGGGCCGCTTATGAAACCATCTATGCCGCAAGCTGGAAACCCGAAGAGGGCGACGCCGCGCTGCTCCGCGCTTTTGCCGAGAGCGAAAGTGCGCGCGGCACCTTCCGCATGGGACTCGCCGGTATCGAGCACCAACCGGTCGCGGCGCAGTTCTGGACGGTCGAGGACGGCACCGCCTTCATCCACAAGCTCGCGCATGTCGAGGACAGCCTGAAAGCCTCTCCCGGCACCTTGCTCTCGGCGGCGCTGTTCCGTCATGTCATCGAGGTCGACGGCGTGAAACGGATTGATTTCGGCACCGGCAACGACGCCTATAAGCGCGACTGGATGAACCGGCACGAGCCGCTGTGGCGCATCGAGGCTTTCAATCCGTCGCGTGTCGCGGCATGGGGACCGGCGTTGAAGGCTTTTGCCCGTTCCATGCTGAGGAAAGAAACGTGACCGATAGCAGCTCCGTCGATGCCACCCTTCGCGCCCTGCTCGCCGATGTGCTCGGGCTGGGTGAGGAACGCGCCGCCGCGCTGACCGGCGACAGCGGCCTGTTCGGCGAACTGCCCGAATTCGATTCGATGGCGGTCGCGACGGTGCTCACCGAGATGGAGGACCGGCTCGGCATCCTCATCGACGATGATGAGGTCGATGGCGAGATCTTTGAAACCTACGGCAATCTCCTCGCCTTCTCGCTGCGCAAGGTTGCGGGTTGAACCACATCCCTTCCTCTCTTCCGTTCGCCCTGAGCTTGTCGAAGGGCCGTTCTTTTCTTTCCGGCGTCGAAAGAAGGAAGGACGGTCCTTCGACAAGCTCAGGACAAACGGGAGCTGGTTCGGGCCGCTGAATAAGGCGATGTCCCTTTCCGAACATCACCTGCGCATCGACCCCGCGGGCGCTCCCCGCGCCACTATCGTCATCGTCCCGCCGCTGTTCGAGGAAGCGAACCGCACGCGCCGAACGCTGGTGCTTGCGATGCGGGCGCTCGCGGCGGACGGCTTTGCGGCGCTGATCCCCGACCTGCCGGGGCAGAATGAAAGCCTCGTGCCGCTTGCCGAGGTCGACCTCGAACGGTGGCAGGATGCGCTGACCGAGGTCGTCGCGGGCATCGAGGGACCGGTGGTGGTCGCGTCGGTGCGCGGCGGTGCGTTGATCGACCATCGCGCAAAGGCCTCGGCATGGTGGCGGCTCGCCCCCGTGGGCGGTGCGTCGCTGCTCCGCACGCTTCTACGCGCGCGCGTGGCGGCGGATCGCGAGGCCGGCGTGGCCTCATCGCTCGACAGCCTGCAGGCCATGGCGGTGTCCCAAGCCCTGCTGCTCGCGGGCAACGCGCTGTCACCGGCGATGGTCGCGCAACTGGGACAGGCGGAGGCGCAGCCGGTCGAACCGCTGCGCAGCGTCGCGCTGGGCGCCGGCGGCATCGCGGGCACGCCGCTGTGGCTGCGCGCCGAGCCCGGCGAGGACGCCCCGATGGCGGCGGCGATCGCTGCCGACATCGCCACCTGGAGCAAGACATGCGGCATCAGCTGAGCTTCGATTGCGAAGGCGCCGCACTCGCCGCATCGTTCGACGACGCACCCGGCGGCACCGGGCTGCTGATCGTGTCCGGAGGCAATGAAATCCGCAGCGGCGCGCATCGCGGCATGGCGATGCTGGCGCAGCGCGTGGCGGCAGCGGGGCATTCGGTCTTCCGCTTCGACCGGCGCGGCATCGGCGACAGCGAGGGAGAAAACCACGGCTTTGAAGAGAGCGGTCCCGACATTGCCGCGGCAATCGCAGCTTTCCGCCAAGCAGCACCCCATGTCGCGCGCGTCGTCGCCTTCGGCAATTGCGACGCGGCGAGCGCCCTGCTGCTGCACCAGCCGCTCGCGCTGGACGCGCTGATCCTCGCCAATCCATGGACCTATGAAGGGCAGGATGAGGACGAAGGGGGCGAACCAGCCCTGCCGCCCGCCTCCGCCATTCGCGCGCGCTATCTGTCACGGCTCAAGGACCCGAAGAGCCTGCTCCGCCTGGTGAGGGGCGAGATCGATTTCCGCAAATTGGTCCGCGGCCTGTCGGCGCTAAATCAGGCGCCCCAGCCGGCGGCACCGGACAGCCTCGCCTCTCGCCTCGAAAGCACGCTCGCCGGACTTTCCTGTCCGGCGACGATCCTGCTCGCGACCGGCGACCGCACCGCCCAGGCTTTTGCTGGCCATTGCCCGGCGGCGCTGGACCGCGTCCCGGTCGAACGCCTCGCCAGCGCCTCGCACAGCTTTGCGGGCGACGATGCCGACTGGCTGGTTGAGCGGATATTGGCCGTTCTTTCATAGCCGTCGCCCCCGCGAAGGCGGGGGCCGCTGGCAGCCTTGCTCGGCCGCGCCCGCGTAAACCGATAGCGGCCCCCGCCTTCGCGGGGGCGACGTGATGATCAGGCCGTCGCCATCGCGTGATATTCGGCTTCGGCCAGGAACCGCTCCGCGTCGAGCGCGGCCATGCAGCCCATGCCCGCGGCGGTCACCGCCTGGCGATAGATTTTGTCGGTCACGTCGCCCGCCGCGAAGACGCCCGGGATCGCCGTCAGCGACGTGCCCGGCGTCACCTGAAGATAACCATCGTCGTCCAGCGGCAGCTTGCCCTTGAACAATTCGGTCGACGGGCTGTGGCCGATCGCGACGAAGCCGCCATCGGTCGGCTCGTGGCTCGCCGCGCCGGTGACGGTGTCGATCAGGTCGACGCCGACGAGGCCCGAGACACCCTCACCGCCGACGAAACGCTCGACCTTCTTGTTCCACAAGACCTTGATCTTCGGATTGACCATCAGCCGGTCCTGCAGGATCTTTTCGGCGCGCAGGCTGTCGCGGCGATGGATCAGCGTCACATCGTCGCTATGGTTGGTCAGGTAAAGCGCCTCCTCAACCGCGGTGTTGCCGCCGCCGATCACCACGACCTTCTTGCCGCGATAGAAGAAGCCATCGCACGTCGCGCAGGCCGAAACGCCCTTGCCACCCAGTTCCTGCTCGCCCGGAACGCCGAGCCACTTCGCCTGCGCGCCGGTCGCGATCACCAGCGTTTCGGCCATATAGACGTCGCCGCCGTCGCCGGTCAGCTTGAACGGGCGGCGCGACAGGTCGACGTCGACGATCGTGTCCCAGATCATGCTCGTGCCGACGTGCATCGCCTGCGCGGTCATCTGCTCCATCAGCCACGGGCCCTGGATCACCTCCGCGAAACCCGGATAATTTTCGACGTCGGTGGTGATCGTCAGCTGGCCGCCGGGCTGCAGCCCCTGCACCACGATCGGCATCATGCCCGCGCGCGCGGCATAGATGGCGGCCGAGAGGCCGGCGGGACCGGAACCGAGGATGAGCATCTTGGTATGGTGGACGGCGGGCATGGCGATCTTTCGTTGGCGGTGCGGGCAGGCACAGATGGGTGTTGCCAACCGCGCTAGCAAGGGTCACCTTCCGCGCCAAGGGGAGACTGCCAAATGGCAAGCTGGTGGGAACGTCATGGAGTGCCGCGGCTGATCAAATGCGCCTGTTCGCAGGGGCAGATCATGAAGGTCAGGAGCAAGGTCGTGCCGCTCGCGCGCGGCCATGTGCTCGAACTCGGCTGCGGCGGCGGGATCAACATGGAATTCTATCGGCCGGGACAGGTCGAGAGTTTCAGCGGGCTCGACCCCTCGCCCGAACTGCTGGCGATGAGCGTCGCGGCCGCGGCGGCGCGCGGAATCGACGCCGACATCCGGGGCGGTGTTGGTGAAGCGATGCCGTTCGAGAGCGGGTCCTTCGACACGGTGGTCACCACCTTCACCCTCTGTTCGGTCACCGATCAGGCGGCGGTGCTCGCGGAAATCCGCCGCGTGCTGAAGCCGGGCGGAACGGCGCTGTTCCTCGAGCATGGCAGCGCGCCCGACGCGGGGGTCGCGAAATGGCAGCGGCGGATCGAGCCGATCTGGAAGCGCATCGGCGGCAATTGCCACCTGACCCGCCCGATCGGCGGCGCCTATGAAAAGGCGGGCTTTGCCGTCGAGCGGCAGGGCGCCGCCTATATGCCGAAAACGCCGCGGCCGTTCGGCTGGGTCGAATATGGCGTGGCACGGGCGCGGACGTAGGCGCGACAGTTATCGGCCGCAAACCGCCCTCCCCTTACTTCGTCATTCCCGCGAAAGCGGGAACCCAGCGAGCCAGCGTTGCAACTGGATTCCCGCTTTCGCGGGAATGACGATGGTGGGGTAAAACGTCCGCTCCCAGCCTAGGCCTTCTCGCCCACTTCGGCCAATCCATGCCCGACGCTCACCCGCTCGTCGAAGACGAAGCAGCTCCCGTGCCAGCGGCTGTCGCCCTCCGGCACCTGTTCGAGATAGGCGAGGATGCCGCCCTTCAGATGGACGACGTCCTCGACGCCTTCGTGGCGCAGGAAGGCGGTCGATTTTTCGCAGCGGATGCCGCCGGTGCAGAACATCGCGACGCGCTTGCCCGCGAAACGGTCGGCATTGGCGCGCCACCAGCCGGGAAAGTCGCCGAAGCTTTTCGTCCCGGGATCGACCGCACCCGCGAAGCTGCCGTAACCGACCTCGAACGCATTGCGCGTGTCGATCAGCACCGTGCCGGGATCATCGACCAGCGCGTTCCAGTCGGCGGGGTCGACATAGGGCGCAGCGTCGCGCGCGGGATCGAGCCCGGGGACCTTGAGCGTCACGATTTCTTTCTTCAGCCGCACCTTCATCCGCTGGAACGGCATCTCGGCGGCGGTCGAATATTTGACGTCGAGCGCGGCGCAATCTGGAAGCGCGCGGATATGGTCGATGACGGCGGCGATGCCGGTCTCTGTTCCGGCAATGGTGCCGTTGATGCCTTCCTGCGCGAGCAGCAGCGTTCCCTTGATGCCTTCGGCCGTGCAGAGATCGAGCAAGGGCTGACGCAATAGGGCGGGGTCACCGAACGAGGCGAAGCGATAGAGGGCGGCGACGGTGAAGGTCATGGCGGCCGCCCCCATAGCCGTTCGCACCTATCTTGTCGAAGGGCCGTTTTCCTCCATTCTGTCATCCCGGCGAAGGCCGGGATCTCGACCTCGCGTCATGACGATCCGGCGAGATCCCGGCCTTCGCCGGGATGACGATATGAAGATTGGCCTTACCCGAACGGATCACCCCGCCCCGTCGCATAGTGCGCCATCGCCATCGTGGTCCATTGCGCGTTGACGCGGATGCAGCTGGGGAAGACGCTCGCGTCGGTGACGAGCACATTGGTCGTTTCGTGAACGCGGCAATCGAGGTCGACGATACCATATTGCGGATTCTCATTGATCGCATTGCCGCCGTGCGGATGGCTGCTCGACAGGGTGACATCGTCCTGTTCGCGGATCGCGTCACGGAAAAAGGCATCGACATCCATGTCGGGCGTGACCTTCTGCCCCTTCGCGAGCGCGGGATAGCATTCGAGCGCGCCAGCGGCGAAATGGACCTTGGTGAGCGTCGCCATCGCATCGCGCAGCACCGGCAGGTCGTCGCTGGCGTCGAGCCGGAACTCGAGCTTGCCGTTCCGGACGCGTCCGCGCCGGTCGGCGGGGAACAGGATGCCCGCCGAATGGACGCGACCGAAATTCTTCATGCGGCTTGCGTGATCGCCGAACCAGCCGGGCATCAGCGACGCCATCGACATCGGCGGCTGAAAATGGCTTTCGAGCAGATAGTCGCCGCAATCGACATAGCTCGACATCTGGTCCTCGTCCCACGCATCGCCGCCGACGCCATCGGGCATCAGCGCGACGACCGGCGAGGCGACGTTCAGCGAGACCTGATAGCCGGTGCGGTCGATGTCGCTGCGGTCGAGCAGCTTCGACGACGCGATCGTGCCTGCCGCGACCACGACGCCGACGCGCGCGCGGACGAGCCTCCTCGACCCGTCGGGCAGAACCAGCTTCACCGCCTCGGCCTCGCGCCGGCCGTCGTAGGCGGTCTGCCAGACGATGCGTTCGGCCTTGGTGTCCGGCAATATCCGCGCCCCGAAATCGCGGCACGCCTCGGGAAGATAGGTCTGGGCGATCCCCATGCGCCGTCCGTAGGCGCAGCCCGAATTGCAATAGCCGCAGTAAGCACAGGCGTTGACCGTATTCGGCGGGCCGAAATTCTTGGCGAACCAGTCGGTTATGGCGCGCTGATCGCGCGGATTGTTCGACCCGGCCGCATAGTTGGTCCACCCCTCGATCAGGTGCGGACCGTTGTGGCGCCCGCTGCGCGGTTCGATCGGCGCGATGCCGAGCCGCGCCTGCACCGCGTCATAGCTGGCGTGAAAGGCGGCGGCGTCGATCGGCGCGCCGATGCTCGCCCATTTGGCGAGCACGTCTGGCGCGTCGGGATGCGTCCGCCCGGCCTCGTTGACGCGCAGGCAGATGCCGTTGTTGATCGTCGACGAACCGCCGACGCAGCGCCCCTGAAACACGACGAAATCGCGGTTGGTCGAGGTTTGCAGCGCGCCATGCTTGTAGAGCCGCGCGATCATGTCGAGTTCATGATGGGTGATCGCGTGGCTGGGATAGAAAGGCCCCGCCTCGACGATCAGCACCTTGTAACCCTGCGCCGCGATATTGCGGGCGGCGACCCCGCCCCCCGCGCCCGAGCCGATAACGACGACGTCATATTCGTCCTCGACGCTGCCCGCGTCCAATATATGCGCGGGGTCGATCTCGCGCCCGTGGACCGGGTCGAGAGGAACGTCGAAGGCACCGCGCTGGCGGAATTTCGGCAGGGTGAAGCCGATCTGCCGGTGGACGGGATTGGCGGCGTTGGCGTCCTGGTCGCCGGGTTCGAGCCCCGGCTGCCAATGGCCGTAATAGCAGGCGTAGATGATGCCGCGCAGCCGCGCCATATCCTGAAACAGGTCGATCTGGCTGTTTTTGAGGCGGTCGGTCAGCCGCTCGACGCGGTCCGCGACATCATTCTCGATGAAAAAGGGTCCGCCGAGCACCAGCTCGGTCGCGGTCAGCGACAGCTGGATTTCTTCGAGCTTGGTGCCGCCGACCTTTTCGAACAGGTCGCAGACATTGGCGACCACCTGGTCGGCCGAAATCACCATCTCGGCCTCGTGGA
Source organism: uncultured Sphingopyxis sp. (assembly GCF_900078365.1). Lineage (NCBI taxonomy): Bacteria > Pseudomonadati > Pseudomonadota > Alphaproteobacteria > Sphingomonadales > Sphingopyxidaceae > Sphingopyxis > uncultured Sphingopyxis sp. The sequence continues at coordinate 925,309 of NZ_LT598653.1, read as the reverse complement.
ACAGCGCCTCGGTCAGCGCCTTCAGAAATTTGAGCTGCCCGAAATTGAACGGTGCCGTCATCGCCCTGCCCCCAATTGCCCTCTGCCGCAAAATGCCGCGTTATAGCGGTGCGGAGCAAGCTGTATTGTATGGGATCGCCAGCTATGCGGTGCGCGCGGCTTGTTCCGGCACGAGGAAGGGCTGAACCGCCGCCATCGCCCGCCCGACATAATCGGCCTTTTCGCCGACCGGCGCGACATAGTGGAGCGCTTCTTCGGCGGCCGCCGTCCCGGCGAGGCGCGCGATGATCCACGCGGCGAGATATTGCGACGCGAGGCAGCCGCCCGCCGTCGCGACATTGCCGTGCGCGACGAAGGGTGCGTCGAGCACCTCGACGCCCGCCTCGATCACCCAGGGTTTGGTCGTGAGGTCGGTGCAGGCGGGGAGATCGCCGATCAGCCCGAGCCGCGCGAGCAGCAATGTTCCCGAACATTGCGCGCCGATCAATTGGCGCGCGGGGTCGAGCCGGATGCGCCCGAGCATCAGCGGATCGGCCGCGATCTCGCGCGTCCGGATGCCGCTGCCGATGATCACCGCGTCGGCCTTGGCCGCGAAGTCGAGCGGTTGCTGGCGCTCGATCGTCACGCCGTTCATCGAGGTAACTTGCGGCGTCGGCGCGGTGATATGCGCTTCCCAGCCCTGCCCGCGCAGGCGGTTGAGAATGGCGGCGGCGACGAACGAATCGAGTTCGTTGAAACCGTCGAAGGTCAGCACCGCGATCTGCACGTCAAAACTCCCGAAAAAGATAAAGGACCAAAGGAGCTCGCGCCTACACCGCGCCTTCGAAGATGTCATCAACCCGGCGCGAGCGCGTGCAGTCAGTCGAAAGCGATCAACGCAGCGCGATCGTCAGGTGCGCGACCGCCACGATGTCCGTCAGCCGGTCGCGCAGTTCCTCGCACGACACGTCGCCCCTCACTTCGACGATCGCCGCGCGCGCCTGTGGGCCGACGCGCCAGACATGAAGATCGGTGACGACCGCACCCGCCGCCTCGACGCGCGAGCGGATCGCCGCCGCCGCCTCGTCGTCGTTCGTGTCGAGCAGGATCGCGGCGGTGTCGCGCATCAGCCCCCACGACCAGCGCGCGATGACGAGCGCGCCGACGATACCCATCGCCGGATCCATCCAGTGGAGCCCGAGATAGCGCCCGGCAAGCAGCGCACCGATCGCGAGCAGCGAGGTCAGCGCGTCGGCGAGGACGTGAAAATAGGCCGAGCGGAGATTATTGTCGTGGCCGTGGTGATGGTGGTCATGATCATGGTCATGCCCGTGATGGTGGTGCCCGCCCATCAAGAGCAGCGCGCTGACGATATTGACGACGAGGCCGAGCACTGCGACGAGCGTCGCGCTCGCGAAATCGACGCGCACGGGGTCGATCAGCCGCAGGAAGGATTCGACCGCGATCCCGATCGCGAAGATGCCGAGGATCAGCGCCGAGGCGAAGCCGGTCAGATCGCCGACCTTGCCGGTGCCGAAGCTGTAGCGCGGATCGTGGCGATGTTGCTTGGCATAGCGATAGGCAAGTGCTGCAAGACCGAGCGCGCCCGCGTGCGTCGCCATATGAAAGCCGTCGGCAAGCAGCGCCATCGACCCGGTCCAATAACCCGCCGCGATCTCCGCAACCATCATCACCGCGGTCAGCGCGACGACCCACAGCGTGCGCTTCGCATTGTCGTCGTGCGAGGCGCCGAGGAAGTCGTGGATATGCTGGGCGGGTGGGGATTCGGACATGCCGCCTATCTATTTCGCATCGCGGCTTATTCGACAAGAGGCGTGGGAGACGGGAGTGGCTGTGGAAGTGGGGATCGGACGTTGCGGTGTTGAGCCAATATCCCCTCCCGCAAGCGGGAGGGGAGAGCATGGCCGCCTCCGGTCATTTTCCTTCGCTCAGCCCGCCTTCTTCATCTGCCGGTATTTGTGCAGCAGCGGTTCGGTATAACCCGACGGCTGAGTCACGCCTTCGAAGATCAGCGCGCGCGCGGCGCGGTAGGCGATGCCGTCCGGTGTCAGCTTTTCGTAGAGCGGATCGCCAGCATTCTGTGCATCGACCTTGGCCGCCATGCGCGCGAGCGCGGCGTCGACCTGCGCTTCGGTGCAGACCCCGTGGAGCAGCCAGTTGGCGAGCGCCTGGCTCGAGATGCGCAGCGTCGCGCGGTCCTCCATCAGGCCGACGTCGTCGATGTCGGGGACCTTCGAGCAGCCGACGCCCTGATCGATCCAGCGAACGACATAGCCGAGGATGCCCTGGCAATTGTTATCAAGTTCGCGGGCGATTTCGGCTTCGCTCCAGTTGCGTCCCGTCGCGACGGGGATGGCGAGCAGCCGATCGAGCGACGGCACCGCCTCGCCCGCAATCTCGCGCTGGCGCGCAAAGACATCGACCTGATGATAGTGCAGCGCGTGCAAGGTCGCGGCGGTCGGCGACGGCACCCACGCGGTGTTCGCGCCCGACTTCGGATGCCCGATCTTCGCTTCCAGCATCGCGTACATCAGATCGGGCATCGCCCACATGCCCTTGCCGATCTGGGCGCGGCCGCGCAGGCCGCAGTCCAGCCCCACCAGCACGTTGCTGCGTTCGTAGGCGGCGATCCAGGCGCTGGATTTCATGTCGCCCTTGCGCATCATGGGGCCGGCTTCCATGCTGGAATGCATTTCGTCGCCGGTACGGTCGAGGAAGCCGGTGTTGATGAAGACGATGCGGTCCTTCACCGCGTGGATGCACGCGGCGAGGTTCGCGCTGGTGCGGCGCTCCTCGTCCATCACACCGACCTTGATCGTGTGGCGCGCGAGGCCGAGCATGTCCTCGACGGCATTGAAAACATGATCGGTGAAACCGCATTCCTCGGGCCCGTGCTGCTTGGGCTTGACGATATAGATGCTGCCGGCGCGGCTGTTCCTGAGCGTGCCGAGCTCCTTGAGGTCGTGCAGCGAGCAGAGGCTGGTGATGACCGCGTCGCAGAGGCCCTCGGGCGCTTCGGCGCCGTCGGGGAGCTTGATCATCGGCGTCGTCATCAGATGGCCGACGTTGCGCACGAACATCACGCTGCGGCCGTGCAGCGTGAAGGGCTTGCCATCGGGCGATGTCCATTCGCGGTCGGGCGCCATCGCGCGGGTCACGGTCTTGCCGCCCTTGTCGAAACTTTCGACAAGATCGCCGCGCATCAGGCCGAGCCAGTTGGTGTAGCCGAGCGTCTTGTCCTCGCCGTCGACGGCGGCGACCGAATCCTCGAGGTCGATGATGGTCGTCAGCGCGGCTTCGAGGATGACGTCGGCGATGCCCGCAGGGTCGGTCTTGCCGATCGCGCTATCGGGGTCGATCACCAGTTCGATATGCAGGCCATTGTGGCGGAGCAGGATGCCGCCGGGCTTGCTCCCCACCCATTGCGACGGATCGGCGAGCGCGAGCTGCCCCCCCTGCCAGTCGGCCCAGCTTCCGGAGGCGAGCGGCACCGCCTCATCCAGAAAGGCCTTCGCCCGCGTGATCACGGCGGCGCCGCGCTCGGAATCATAGCCGCCGGGCTTCGCCGGCGGCGCGTCGAGCGCGTCGGTGCCGTAGAAGGCGTCGTAAAGGCTGCCCCAGCGTGCGTTGGCGGCGTTGAGGGCGAAGCGGGCATTGAGCGCGGGCACGACGAGCTGCGGGCCCGCCATCGTCGCGATCTCGGGATCGACATTGCGGGTGCCGACCGCGAACGGCGCGGGTTCGGGGACGAGATAGCCGATCTCGCGCAGGAACGCCTCATAGGCCGCGGGGTCGTGCGCCTGCCCTTCCCGCGCCTTGTGCCAGTCATCGATCCGCGTCTGCAGATCCTCACGCTTTGCGAGCAGCGCCGCATTTTCGGGCGCAAACTTTGCGAGCAGGCCCGCAAAATCGCTCCAGAAGCGGGCGGCGTCAAGCCCCGTCCCCGGCAGCGCGCGCTGTTCGATGAAGTCGGCCAGTCGCGAATCGACGGACAGGCCGGAGCGATCGAGAAATTCGGTCATGCAAGCACCCTCTGGTCGGCGCGGCTGCGCCAGTGGACCCGGGGAGGAAAGGGCCGCCGCCCTATGCCGCGATTGGTTTCGATTGGCAATGGGCGCTTTTCAACGGGCCCCACCTGGGTTACGTTGCAACGCACAACGAAATAGACATCTCCCCAATGATCCGGATCCATGGACGACACACGACTGAAATTGATGGAAGCCATCGCCCGCAAGAAGCTGGTGACGGCGCAGTATAACGGCCAGACGCTGACGCTGGCGCCGCATCTGCTGTTCGAACGCCGCGGCGACCTGTTCATCAGCGCGCTCAATCTGAACAAGAGCTGGCGGTCGGACGAGGAACCGCGGCTGGGTCATTTCAAGCTCGGCGGCCTCGCGTCCATCGAGCTCAGCGAAGAGGGCTTCGAGCCCCTTCCCGGCTTCGAGCCCGCACCGCCGCGCGAAGAAGATACGCCGCTCCTCGGGGTTTAGGGTCAGGCGGCGCCCACGGCGGGAATTGACGCCAATTCGCCGAGCGCGACGCGGACCTGGTTCCGTCCGCCGGCCTTGGCGCGATACAGCGCGGCGTCGGCGCGGCGCGACAGTTCGAACAGCGAATCGCCCGGGCTGCGCTGCGCGACGCCGAACGACGCCGTGAAGGCGCGGTCGACCCCGAGCACCGGGAGCCGCGCTGACGCGAAGGCGGTGCGCACCGCCTCGGCATAGAGGCGCCCGTCGGACAGCAGCGCGCCCGGAAGCAGGACGGCGAATTCTTCGCCGCCGATCCGCCCGACGATCGCGCTTGCCGGCGCCATGTCGGCCAGCATCGCGGCAAAATGCGCGATCACCCCGTCGCCCGCGGCATGGCCGAAGCTGTCGTTGATCTGCTTGAAGCTGTCGAGGTCGGCGGTCACCAGCACCGCGGCCTCCTCGCCGCGCAGCAGCGCCAGTTCGCCATGATGCTCGAACCCTCGCCGGTTGAGCACGCTCGACAGCGGGTCGGTTTCCGAACGCGCGACCATCTCCGCCGTCGTGTCGCGCATCATGACGAGCAGCATGACGAGCGCGATTGCCATCAGCGTGACGACGCTGCCGCTCTGCGAGATCGCGGCATAGGTCGTCGCCATATAGCCTTGCGGCGAACTCGCCGTTCCGATCTGGGCGGCGATGAAGGGTTTGACGGCATAGATGATCGCCGCGACGCCCTGCAGCGCGATCAGCAGCAGGTCGAGCGGCTGGCGGCGGCCCGAGCGCCAGATCATGAGCCCGAGCAGTGCCTGCATCGCGAAATAGGGCAGCTGATAGAGCGTCAGCCGCAGCGTCGAGCCATAGGTCATGCTGAAAATCACGGGCACGGCGAGGATGGTGAGAACCCATATCGCCGCCATCGCGCCCAATGGCGGCCGCGCGCGATAATGCTGCGCAACGCCGATCAACGCGAAGCTGAGCGCGAGCAGGAAGACGAGGAAGATGCCGATGCCGACGGGGGTCGGATCGGCCTGCCGCGTCAGAAGGAATTCCAGGCCGACATAGACGATCCCCATGCCATAGCCGAGCGCGAGCCACCATGCGCCGCGCGCGGTCCGGTTGGTCGCCGCGACCACGGCGAAGGCGACGGCAAAAATGCCGGCCACGGACATGTTAATGCCAAGCACAAAAGCTGTCGTCATCGACCCACTCATCATCGGTCCGGCCAGCGTAGCCGGACTGTCCCGAACTTTCGGTTAATGCCTTGCGATTCGGGATGATTCGCGCGCGTGCTTACCCGATTTGCCTGCCCGCCGCAGTGACTTACCGTATCGCGGCGACAAAATGGCGGCCGGGGGTGCAAAAGCCCCTCGCCGCCCGCTATAGCCGGGCGATGACCAGCCTGACCGCAACCGAAAACGCCGCGATCGAACGCGCCGCCGACGCGCCGATGCTGGCGCAGGTGGAACGATGGGCGGCGATCAACAGCGGCACCGGCAACCTTGCGGGGTTGAAGCGCGTCGCGGGCGAGCTGGCCGACGCCTTTTCCGCCTTGCCGGGCGAGGTCCGGCTCGTCGCCGCCGACCCGGTCGAGAGCGTCGATGCCGCCGGGCAGATCAAGGTCACCGAGCGCGGCGACCATCTTCACCTGCGCGTCCGGCCCGAAGCGCCGGTGCAATTGCTGCTGACCGGGCATATGGACACGGTGTTCGCCGCCGATCATCCGTTCCAGTCGCTCCAATGGATCGAGCCCGGCGTGCTCAATGGCCCCGGCACCGCCGACATGAAGGGCGGTCTTTCGGTGATCCTCGCTGCGCTCACGGCGCTCGAAAGCTCGCCGCTGGCGGAGCGCGTCGGCTATGACGTGATGATCAACAGCGACGAGGAAACGGGCAGCCATGCTTCCGCGGCGCTGATCGCCGAACTTGCGAAGGGCAAGACCGCCGCGCTGACCTATGAGCCCGCCCTCCCCGACGGCACGCTGGCGGGCGCGCGGCCGGGGAGCGGCAATTTTTCGGTGATCGTCCACGGCCTCTCGGCCCATGCCGGGCGCAACCCCGACGACGGGCGCAACGCGTTGCTCGCGGCGGCCGACCTCGCGCTGCGGCTCGCGAAACTGAAATCGCCGACACTCAAGGTCAATCCCGCGAAGATCGACGGCGGCGGCCCCAATAATGTCGTTCCCGACAGCGCGATCCTGCGCGTCAACATGCGCCCGTCAACGCCCGAAGCGATGATCGAGGCCGAAGCGGAGCTGCGCGACGCGGTCGCCGCGGTGTCGCGCGAGCATGACGTGCATTGCCATATTCACGGCAATTTCAACCGGCCGCCGAAGCCGCTCGACCCCGCCGCGACGCGCCTGTTCGAACTGGTGCGCGACTGCGGCGCGACGCTCGGCCTGCCGCCGATCGGCTGGAACGCGACCGGCGGCGTCTGCGACGGCAACAATATCGCGGCGTGCGGGATTCCGGTCGTCGACACGATGGGGCCGCGCGGCGGCGCGATCCATAGCCCGGAAGAATTTCTGATCGCCGGCAGCCTCGCCGAGCGGGCGCAGCTGTCGGCGCTGACCATGTTGAGAATAGCGGAACGGGGGACTGTGTGAATTATGTGATCCGGGCGGCCAAACCGGGCGACCTGCAAAGCATTTACGAAATGGCGAAGCTGACCGGCGGCGGCTTCACCAACCTGCCCCCCGACAAAAAGGCCCTGCGCGCCAAGCTCGAGCGCGCCGAGGCGGGTTTCAACTCGGACAAGGAATATCCCGCCGACGAGCTTTATCTGATGGTGCTCGAGGATCTGGACAGCGGCGAAGTGCGCGGCACCTGCCAGATTTTCGGACAGGTCGGCCAACGCTGGCCCTTCTACTCCTATCGCATCGGCACCGACAGCAAGCATAGCGAGCAATTGAACCGCACCTTTCACGCGCAGGTGCTGATGCTGAGCAACGACCTCAACGGCGCGAGCGAGGTCGGCGGGCTGTTCCTGCACCCCGCGGCGCGCGCCGGCGGGCTCGGACTGCTGCTCGCGCGCTCGCGCTATCTGTTTATCGCGCGCCACCGCGCGCGCTTCGGCGACCGCATCCTCGCCGAGCTGCGCGGCGTGATCGACGAGGCGGGCGGATCGCCCTTCTGGGACGGGGTCGCGGGCAAATTCTTCGGGATGAATTTCCAGGAAGCCGACCAGTTCAACGCGGTCCACGGCAACCAGTTCATCGCCGACCTGATGCCCAAGCATCCCGTCTATATCGCGATGCTGAACGAACATGCGCGCAGCGTGATCGGCGTCCCGCACCCGACCGGGCGCGCGGCGATGCGGATGCTGGAGAATGAGGGCTTCGCCTTCGAAAATTATGTCGACATCTTCGACGGCGGCCCGACGATGACCGCGCGCACCGACCAGGTCGCGAGCGTGCGCGACGCGAAGCATGTCGAGGTGACGGGAATTGCCGAAAGCGGCGAGGACGCGCTGATCGCGACCGGGCGGCTCGGCGATTTCCGCTGCTGTTTCGGAAAGGTCGGCGCTGACGCGACGATCGATGCCGAGGCGGCGCGCATTTTAGGCGTCGGCAAGGGCGACGCGATCAGCTGGATCGGGCGGTAGAACCAAATAAAGCCCCTCCCCTTAAGGGGAGGGGTTGGGGGTGGGGGCCAGCGGCATGGCGTCAGGCCGCTGCCCCCCACCCGCTGCGACTAGGCAGCAAGCTGCCAAGTCTCGCTGCCCTCCCCTGAAGGGGAGGGATTGAAAGAGGACACAATGCTCACCGAAATCAACTTCGACGGAATCATCGGGCCCAGCCATAATTATGCGGGGCTCAGCCGCGGCAATATCGCGTCGGCGAGCCATGCGGGCGACGTGTCGCAGCCGCGCGCCGCCGCACTGCAGGGCATCGAGAAGATGCGCCACAATCTGGCGCTCGGCCTCCCCCAGGGCTTTTTCATGCCGCTCGATCGCCCCGACGCGCCGTGGCTTGCCCAGCTCGGCACCTCGTCCGAAGAGGCCGAACGCCATTTGCGCGCGCAGGCCTGGTCGGCCTCGTCGATGTGGGCCGCGAATGCCGCGACGGTTTCCCCCGCCCCCGACAGCGCCGACGGCAAATGCCATCTGACCGTCGCGAACCTTGTCACCATGCCGCACCGCAGCCACGAATGGTCCGGCACGCTCGCGCAGCTTCGCCTTGCGTTCGCCGATCCGGCCTTTCAGGTCCACGCTCCCGTCCCCGCCCCTTTCGGCGACGAGGGCGCGGCGAACCATATGCGGCTGTGCAGCGGGCACGACGCGGCGGGCGTCGAAATCTTCGTCTATGGGGTCGGCGGCGGGCGCTTCCCCGCGCGCCAGCATCTCGACGCGTCGAAGGCGATCGCCCGAAAGCACCGGCTCGATCCCGCGCGCACGCTCTTCATCCGCCAGTCGGACACCGCGATCCAGGGCGGCGCCTTCCACAACGACGTCGTCGCGGTCGCGAACGAGCATGTGCTCTTCACCCACGAGACCGCGTTCGAGGATCGCGAAGCGGCGCATGCCGAAATCCGCAGGGCCTTCCCCGCGGTCGAGATCGTCGAGGTGCCCGCGAGCGCGGTGAGCCTGGCGCACGCGATCAGATCCTATCTGTTCAACGCCCAGCTCGTCAGCCTGCCCGATGGTAGCGGCATGGGGCTGGTGCTGCCGACCGAGGCGCAGGCCACGCCCGCGGTCTGGAGCTGGCTGGAAGATATGATCGCGGGCAACGGCCCGATCCGCCGCCTGCTGCCCGTCGATGTCCGCCAGTCGATGGCGAACGGCGGCGGCCCCGCTTGCCTGCGCCTGCGCGTCGTCGCCGATCCCGCGACCGTCGATCCGCGCTTCATCGCCGACGAGGCCAAGCTCGACCGGATCGCGGACGTCGTCGCGGCGCATTGGCCCGAGGCGATCGCGCCGGGCGATCTCGCTTCGGCCGCGCTGGCGAACGATGTGCGCAAGGCGCGGAGCGCCCTGCTCGCCGAACTCGGCCTCGGCGAACTGGACTGATCCTCCCTTGAAGATACGCGAACTGCTCGACACGGCGCGGATCCCCGGCGGCGGCGAACTGCGCCTCTACCGGCGCGGCGACGATTTCATCATCGCGATCGGCGGCAACGAGTTGATGAACAGCCGGATGAGCGGTTCCGAAGAGGCGCTCGCGGTGATGAGCTGCGAACGGCTGCGCAGCCCGGGCGCGGCGAGCCTGCTGATCGGCGGCTATGGCATGGGCTTTACACTGCGCGCCGCGCTGGCGGTGCTCGGCCCGAACGCGAAGGTCACCGTCGCTGAACTCGTTCCCGAGATCATCGAGTGGGCGCGCGGGCCGATGGCCGAAATCGCCGCGGGCTGCCTCGACGATCCGCGCGTCGAACTGATCGTCGGCGATGTCGCGGCCGCGATCACCGCCGGGCGCGGCCGTTACGACGCGATCCTGCTCGACGTCGACAATGGTCCCGACGGGCTGGTGCGCGAAGCGAACGACGGTATTTACTCGGCGGCGGGGCTCGCATCGGCGAAGGCGGCGCTGCGTCCGGGCGGAACCCTCGCGATCTGGTCGGCGGCGCCCGACGCGCGGTTCGCGCGCCGGCTGACGGCGGCGGGCTTCGGGGTAGAAGAAGTCGCACTGCGCGCGCGAGCGGGCGGCAAGGGCGCCCGGCATATCATCTGGTTTGCGAGAGCGTAGTTCTGGCGGGTTTCGACTGGGAGCGGACCTATGTTTCATCGTCACCCCGGACTTGATCCGGGGTCCATTTACGCAGCGTGGAAAGAGTGGATCCCGGATCAAGTCCGGGATGACGAATGTCTGAGACTGGCCGATTGCGGCCTTTTACATCGTCATTCCCGCGAAAGCGGGAACCCAGAGCGTGCGTAGGCTGATCCCACACGGGGTTCCCGCTTTCGCGGGAATGACGAATGTTGGGAATGGCCGCTCACCACCCCGCTGCGGACATCGCTGAATTCCATGACTGGCCGATCGCGCCGCGGCCAGCTAACATCGGCGGGGGCGGGACTCGATCCTTCGATGAGGAGAGCCGAATGTCACCGGACGAGCGAGCGGCGATCTGGCCCGAACTGCGCTGGGCCGACTGGCGCGATACCGCGATCACCCTACAACTCTGGACGCAGATCGTCGGAAAGATCCGTCTGTCGCTGACGCCCTGGCTCAATCACGGCTGGCAGGTCCCGCTCTATGTCAGCGCGCGCGGCCTCACGACTTCGCCGATCCCGGCGGGACACGAACTGCTCGAGATCGAGTTCGATTTCATCGCGCACCGGCTGGTCTGCCGCACGAGCGAAGGCCAGCAACGCGAGCTGGCGCTCGAACCGCGCAGCGTCGCCGATTTCCACGACCGGCTGCTGGGGCTGCTCGCCGACCTCGGCATGGAGGTCCGCATTCACGGCGTGCCCAACGAGATGCCCGACCCGATCCCCTTTGCGCGCGACGAGAGCCATAAGAGCTATGACGCCGATGCGGCGCATCGTTTCTGGCGCGCGCTGGTGCAGGTCGACCGCGTCTTCAAGCTCTTCCGCAGCGGTTTTCTCGGCAAGGCGAGCCCGGTGCATTTCTTCTGGGGCAGCTTCGACCTCGCGGTGACGCGCTTTTCGGGGCGCACCGCGCCGCCGCACCCCGGCGGGGTGCCGGGCCTGCCCGATCCGGTGACGCGCGAAGCCTATTCGCACGAAGTCAGCAGCGCGGGCTTCTGGCCCGGCGGTGACGGCTTTCCCGAGCCGGCCTTTTATTCCTACGCCTACCCCGAGCCGGAGGGCTTTCGCGCGGGGCCGGTGCCGCCGGCGGCGCGCTTCGATGGGGAACTCGGCGAATATATCCTGCCCTATGAAGCCGTGCGAACGGCGGCTTCGCCCGATGCGCTGCTGCTCGATTTCCTCGAAGCCACTTATGCCGCCGCGGCCGACGCCGCTGGCTGGGACCGCGCCGCGCTCGAATGCGCGATGGGGATGCCGGCGCGGGTCCGCAAAACGGAGAAGAGTGCATGACGAACTGTTCGCACGAAGCCGCGATCCAGGATGTGACGCCGAGCGCCAAGGGATGCGAAGAATGTTTGCGGACGGGCGGCATCTGGGTGCATCTGCGCCTCTGCCGCACTTGCGGCCATGTCGGCTGCTGCGACGATTCGCCGTCGCGCCACGCCCGCGCACATTTTCACGAGACCGGGCATCCGGTGATCGAGGGCTATGACCCGCCCGAGGGTTGGGGTTGGTGCTATATCGACGATGCCGTCGTCACCCTTCCCGACCAGACGCGGCAGATCGGGCCGATTCCGCGCTATTTCTAAACATCCGCCCTTCCCCCACCTGTCGGATTAACTTACAATTTACCATAGACCCGCCGCGCCGAATCCTTGATTTTGGCCGATGGCACGGCGCTTGCTTGGGTTGTTGGTGATGCTGAAGAAGATCGGACGCCTGTTCGTCATCAAGACGCGCCTTGAGGCGTGCCTCATCATCTATGCGCTCGCCGTCGGCGCGATGGCGCGCGGGGCGGCCTATCTGCACGAATATCCGGGTTACGGGGGAAAGCTGCTGCTGCTCGCCTGCACCGGGTCGGTGTTTCTCGCCGGCGCGAAGATTTTCGACTGCCTGCGTTACGAACAGGCCGCGGAGGCAGCGAAGCAGATCCCGTAGATCGCCGGTCTTTCGCCGGTCATCAGGATATGCCAAGGCAGGGCCCATGAGTAGGATCAGCGGCCGGCCCGCCCTCAGCACCGAGCATGTTTACGGCCTCAGCCTGCGCGTCGCGCGCTGGCGGGAAGGCGCGCCGGGCACGCCCCTGCTGTTCCTCAACGGCATCGGCGCCGACATCGCGGCTGCCGCGCCTTTGCTCGCGCGGATCCATGGCCGCGAGGTGTTGACGCTCGACATGCCCGGCGTCGGCGGCTCGCCCGACGCGCTGCTCCCCTATGGCGCCCCAACGATCGCGGCGGTGGTGATGGAGATCGCCGACCGGCTCGGCCATGGGGCGATCGACGTTGCGGGTTTCAGCTGGGGCGGCGCGCTGGCGCAACAGGTCGCTATCCAGTTTCCGGGACGCGTGCGCCGGCTGGTGCTGATGGCGACGACGCCGACGGTGAGCGCGCCGGGGATCGGCTGGGCCGCCTTGCTCGACGACGACATGCTGGCGAGCGGCCTCAAGCTGCCGACCGCGACACCGCTCGGCCTCGCCTGGCAGTCGATGGCGATGGCAGGATGGACGAGCGTAGCGATGCTGCCACAGCTCAAAGCCACGCCCGTGCTGATCCTGATGGGCGAGCGCGACGGCGTCGTGCCTGCGTGCCACGGTCAGGCGATCGCCGATCTGGTCGACGGCGCGGTGCTGGAGGTGGTGCCGGGATCGCACCTCTTCCCCTTCACCCATGCGGCGGCGATTTCGGCGCGAGTCAGCGCGTTTCTGGATCAGCCGGAGCGGGCGCAAGCCGCCGCTTGAGGAAGCCGGCGATTGCGGCGGCGGTCGCATCGGGCGCTTCCTCCATCGGCAAATGGCCGATGCCGGGCAGCATCACGACCTCAGACCCCTTTATCCGTTCGTTGAACGTCTTCGCGGCGCTGGGATTGATCACCCGGTCCTTGTCGCCGAACAGGATCAGCGTCGGGGCGGCGATCTCGCCGACCCGCGCCGCCATTTCGGGCTCGCGGTCCATTCGCGCGCGCAGCACCGTGGCCTCGCGATTGCCGGGAAAGAGGAGCAATTCCCAATAGCGGTCGATCATCGCATCATCGACGATGTCCTGTTTCTCGACCGAGCCGCGCAGCGACTGCTCGACGAGCATCCGCGGCGTCACCCGCGTCGCGAGCCAGCGGCCGACGGGATATTCGAGGATGCGGAAACCGACATTCGATTCGGGTCTTTTCTCGCCCTTGCGCAGCGGCATGCCGGCGGCGTCGATCAGCAGCAGCGCATCGACGCGCGCCGGCTGCGCGAGCGCGTAGCGCCACGCGACCCAGCCGCCCATCGAATTGCCGCCGAGAATGAAATGATCGAGCCCGAGCTTCGCCGCGACGACGTCGACCGCGTGCATCATGCCCTCGGCCGAATAATCGGTGTCGGGCGTCGCGCCGGTCAGGCCGTGGCCGGGCAGGTCGAGCGTGATGATGCGATATCCGGCGCCGAGCCGCTTCACGAGCGGCTCCCAGGTATGGAGGCTGGCATTGGCGCCGTGGACCAGGATGATCGGCGGGCCATCGGCCCTGCCCTGATCGCGGTAGTGAATCCGTTGCCCCGCCGGTCCCGCGGCAAAGGCCGCGTCCAGGCCGCCATATTTGGCGATCATCGCGTCGCGATCGGTGTCGGGGGTCAGCAGCAGCAGGAAACCGGCGACGATCGCGAGCAGGACGCCAAGCGGGACCAGCACCCGCTTGCGCCGGAACAAGGGGCGCCGCGGCGGCGGCGGCTCGCCGAAATCTATGTCGTCGCTGATCATCATGCCCCCCTGCAGGCCTGACGATACTCTAACGCGCGGCCCCGACGGGTCAATCTATGCCGAAGGATGAAGCGGCCGGCGAAAGGTCTCGGGCAGGAACAGAAGCCCGACCACCAGCGTGATCACCGCGACGATGACCGGATACCAGAGGCCGTAATAGATGTTGCCCGTCGCCGCGACCATCGCGAACGCCGTCGTCGGCAGGAAGCCGCCGAACCAGCCGTTTCCGATATGATAGGGCAAGGACATGGCGGTGTAACGGATGCGACTGGGGAAGAGCTCGACGAGCAAGGCGGCGATCGGGCCGTAAACCATCGTCACCAGCAGCACGAGATAGAAGAGGATCCCGACGACGAGAGGCTTGTTCATCGCGGCGAGATCGGCCTTGGCGGGATAGCCGGCGGCGGCGGTCGCGGCGGCGAGTTGCTGGCGGAAAGCCTCCGCGGCGGCGGCGCGATCCTCCTCGGCGAGCCGCCATGGTTCGGGAGCGACCAGCACGCGATCGCCGATCCAGACGTCCGCCGCTTCGCCGGTACGGCGCGGACGCGTCACGCTGGTGTAGCTGACGCCCGCTTTCGCGAGCGCCGATTTCGCGATGTCGCAACCCGTGCTCTCGAACTTCTCCTTGCCGATCGGATCGAACTGGAAAGCGCAGGCACCGGGATCGGCCTGGACCGTCACGGCCGCCGTCCGCTGCGCCTTCGCCATCGCCGGATTGGCCGCTTCGGTCAGCATCTGGAACGCCGGAAAGTAGGTGAGCGCCGCCAGCGCGCAGCCCGCGAGGATGATCGGCTTGCGCCCGATCCTGTCGCTGAGCCAGCCGAAGACGATGAAGAAGGGCGTGCCGAGCGCGAGCGCGATGGCGATCAATATGTTCGCGGTCGCGCCGTCGACCTTCAGCGTCTTTTCGAGGAAGAAGAGCGCATAGAATTGCCCCGAATACCAGACGACCGCCTGCCCTGCGACCGCGCCGAACAGCGCGACGAGGACCCATTTGAGATTGTCCCAGCGGCCGAAGGCCTCGGTCAGCGGCGCCTTCGACGTCGTACCTTCCTCCTTCATCTGCTTGAAGACCGGGCTTTCCTCGAGCTGGAGGCGGATCCACAGCGACACGCCGAGCAGGATCACCGAAATGAGGAAGGGAATGCGCCAGCCCCAGTCGGCGAAGGCGGCCTCGCCCATCGCCGAGCGGATGGCGATGACGACGCCGAGCGCCGCGAACAGGCCGAGCGTCGCGGTGGTCTGGATGAAGCTGGTGAAGAAGCCGCGTTTGCCCTCGGGCGCATGTTCGGCGACGTAGGTCGCAGCGCCGCCATACTCGCCCCCGAGCGCGAGCCCCTGGACGAGCCGGAGCAGGACGAGCAGGATCGGCGCCGCAACCCCGATCGACGCATAGCTGGGCAGCACGCCGACGAGGAAGGTCGAGGCGCCCATCAGACCCATGGTGACGAGGAAGGTGTTCTTGCGCCCGACGAGGTCGCCGATGCGCCCGAAAACGAGCGCGCCGAACGGCCTTACCGCAAAGCCCGCGGCGAAAGCGGCGAGCGCGAAGATGAAGCCGGTGGTTTCGTTGACGCCCGAGAAGAATTGCGCCGAGATGATCGTCGCGAGCAGGCCGTAGAGGTAGAAATCATACCATTCGAACACCGTGCCGAGCGAGGAAGCGAGGATGACCTTGCGTTCGCTCTGCCTACTGTCCGCCGTTAGTGCGGCTACACCCGCGCCATCCGTCATCCGCTATCCTCTCGCCCTGTTATGGCACGGAGGGTAGCCGGTCGCGACGTGGCGTCAATCGTCCAGACGACCGGACCCAAAAAGTCCGTCATTGCGAGCGAAGCGAAGCAATCTCCAGCTATCGGGCTGGAGATTGCTTCGCTTCGCTCGCAATGACGAGGTTGGCGTCAACCGACGCGCTTGACCGCGCCCTTGTGCGCGCCGACGCTCTTGTTGCGCGGGCGGAAGCGGCGCTTGCGCTGCGGCTGGCCGTCAGCCGCCGGAGCATCGCGGCGCGGGCCGCGGTCGCCGCGCGGCTGGCCCCCGTCGCGGTGCCCGGCGTCGCGTTGGCCCCCGTCCCGCTGACGGTGCGCTTCCTCGCGCTGGCGCTGCGGGTTGCGGCCCTTGCTGCCGGTGTCGCGCGGCGGCTGCACCGGTTTGGGCAGGTTGCGCACCAGTTCGCTGAAATTGTCGGGCAGCGGCATCGGCTCCGATTTAGTCCGCGTCACCCGCTCGATGTCGCGCATGTAAGTGCGCTCGTCGGGGGCGATGAAGCTGATCGCCTTGCCCTCGGCGCCGGCGCGCGCGGTGCGGCCGATGCGGTGGACATATTGTTCGGGGACATTCGGAATTTCGAAGTTGATCACATGGCTGACGCCCGACACGTCGATGCCGCGCGCGGCGATGTCGGTGGCCACCAGCACGGCCACGTTGCCGTCCTTGAAGCCCGACAGGGCGCGGGTGCGCGCCGCCTGGCTCTTGTTGCCGTGGATCGCCATCGCCTTGATCTTCGCACCCGCCAGATGGCGCACGACGCGGTCGGCGCCATGCTTGGTGCGGGTGAAAATGAGCGCGCGGTCGATGTCCTCGCGATTGATCACCGCGGTCAGCAGCGCCTGCTTTTCCTTCTGCTCGACGAAGGTCGAATATTGGCGGATCTTTTCCGCGGTCGTCGCCTGCGGCGTGACCGACACGGTGACCGGATCGTTGAGGAACTGGTCGGCGAGCCCCGCGATCTCCCGCGGCATCGTCGCCGAGAAGAAGAGGTTCTGGCGGCGCGACGGGAGCAGCTTGGCGATGCGGCGCAGCGAGTGGATGAAACCCATGTCCATCATCTGGTCGGCTTCGTCGAGGACGAAGATTTCGACGTCGTCGAGACGCAGCGCGCGCTGGTCGATCAGGTCGAGCAGCCGGCCCGGCGTCGCGACGAGGATGTCGACGCCCTTTGCAAGGTCGCGGATCTGCCGGTTGATCGGCACGCCGCCAAAGACGGTCGAGATGCTGAGCTTGGTGAAGCGGCCATAGTCGCGGCAGCTCTGCGCGATCTGCGCCGCAAGCTCGCGCGTCGGCGAGAGGACGAGCATCCGGCAGCTGCGCGGATTCGCGCCATGCGGATAGGTCAGCAGGTGGTGGATCGACGGCAGCGAAAAGGCCGCGGTCTTGCCGGTGCCGGTCTGCGCGATACCGCAGAGGTCGCGGCCCTGCTTGAGCACGGGGATCGCCTGAAGCTGGATCGGCGTCGGCTGGGTATAGTTTTTGGCGGCAAGCGCGCGATTGATGTCGGCGTGCAGGCCAAAGTCGTTGAAAGTCGTCATAATTACTCACAATGGGCGACGCGCACAGCGTCCGCTCGCATCGAACGGACGGCGCACGGCCGCGGGTTCGAAACGACCCGCGTGAAAGGGTGCCTCTGGGGACAAAGCGCCGGTCCGGCTCGTCCCGCGCCTTTCTCGGGCGGGAAAATCACGCTGCCGGTGGTTGCGGCGGGAAGGACCCGCCATGCTGCGCTGCACCATCATATGGCATGGGTTGCGCGATATTGCAAGATTATTGCGCACCATTCCGGTCCCGTTCGCCCTGAGCTTGTCGAAAGGCCGTTCTTTCTTCATCAAGGAAATATCGTTGCCCGCGAAGGCGGGGGCCGCCGGCATCCTGATGCGACGTTGCGCGAGGCCGTCAGCGGACCCCGCCTTCGCGGGGGCGACGTGAACAAGGGGAAGGATATGACCGAAAAGATCATCGTCATCGACGAGGGCACGACCTCGACCCGCACGATGCTCTTCGACGTCGAGGGCACGCCGCTCGGCAGCGCGCAGCGCGAGATACGGCAGCATTATCCGGGGCCCGGCCTCGTCGAGCATGACGCCGCCGAAATCTGGGACGCGACGCTCGCCTGCACGCGCGAGATGGTCGCGCGCGCGGGCGGGGCCGACCGGGTCGCAGCGATCGGCATCACCAACCAGCGCGAGACGGTGGTGTTCTGGGACCGCCAGACCGGGCAGCCGCTCGCGCGCGCGATCGTGTGGCAGGACCGGCGCACTGCCACCGCTTGCGCCGCGCTGAAGGAAGCGGGGCACGAGGAATGGGTGCAGCAGGCGAGCGGGCTGCTGCTCGATCCCTATTTCTCCGGAACCAAGATCGGCTGGGCGCTGAAGCACTGGCCGCAGCTTCGCGAGGCGGGCGACCGGCTCGCCGTGGGGACGATCGAATCCTATCTCGTTTACCGCCTGACCGGCGGCGTGCATGTCACCGACGCGAGCAATGCGTCGCGCACCTTGCTGATGGACATCAATGGCGATGGCGGCTGGGACGACGGGCTTTGCGACCTCATCGGCGTGCCGATGGCGCTGCTCCCCGAAATCGCCGGCAACACCGCGACCGTGGGCACGACCGATCCGGCGCTGTTCGGCGGCGCGATCCCCATCTGTGGCATGGCGGGCGACCAGCAGGCGGCGACGGTCGGGCAGGCGTGCCTGGCGCCGGGGCAGACCAAAGCGACCTTCGGCACCGGCGCCTTCATTCTGTCGGCGAGCGGCACGACGCGGCCGCAATCGGACAACCGCCTGCTCGCGACGGTGCTCGTGCAGGAAGGCGACGTCCGTTCCTATGCGCTCGAAGGATCGGTGTTCGTCGCCGGCAGTCTGATCAAATGGCTGCGCGACGGGCTCGGCCTGCTGGCGAGCGCGGGCGAGAGCGAGGGGCTCGCGCGCTCGGTCGCTGACAATGGCGGCGTCTATCTGGTCCCCGCGCTCGCCGGGCTTGGCGCGCCGCACTGGCGGCCCGATGCGCTGGCGGCGCTGTCGGGGCTGAGCTTCGCTACGGCCAAGGCGCATGTCGCGCGCGCGGCGTTGGAGGCGCAGGCCTATCAGGCGCACGATTTGAAATCGGCCTTCGCCGCCGACGGGGTCGATTGGGCCGAGGTGCGCATCGACGGCGGCATGGCGGCGAACGACTGGATGGCGCAGGATCTCGCCGACATGCTCGACCTGACCGTCGAGCGGCCCGACTTCGTCGAAAGCACCGCGCTCGGCGCCGCGATGCTCGCCGCGACCGGCGCGGGCCTCTATCCCGATCTCGCGAGCGCCGCCAAGGCGATGCGCGGCACCGCGACGCGCTTCACCCCGGCGCTCGACGCCGAAAAACGCAAAACGCGCCTTGCCGGGTGGCAAAGCGCGCTTGCGAAGGTTTTGGCTTCTTAAGCCCCTCCTCTTCAGAGGAGGGGTTGGGGTGGTGGACGCCGGTGAAGGGCACCACCCCGCTGCGACTAGCGAACAAGTTCGCAAGTCTCGCTGCCCCTCCTCTGAAGAGGAGGGGTTGGTCTCTTGATTAACGCTTGAGCGTCAGGCCGCCGAAACGCTTGTTGAACTTCGCGACCTGACCGCCGGCGTCGAGCAGGCGTCCGGTGCCGCCGGTCCAGGCCGGGTGCGCGGTGGGGTCGATTTCGAGCGTCATCACGTCGCCCTCTTTGCCCCAGGTCGAGCGCGTCTGATATTCGGTGCCATCGGTCATCTTGACCGTGATCATGTGATAATCGGGGTGAACGTCTTTTTTCATCTCTCAAGCTCCTGTGCCGCTGGTTACCGACCAGCGGCTGAGTCTGTGCGTCCGAGAACGCGAAGTGGCGCCCTTAGTGGGCAATCGCGGGAAAAGCAACACCCGCATCCTCGTCATTGCGAGCGAAGCGAAGCAATCTCCAGCTATCGGTCTTGCGCAAGGCCGATAGCTGGAGATTGCTTCGTCGCTGCGCTCCTCGCAATGACGGCGAGAACGAAATGGATTGAGTTCAATCGCCCGGCGGATCGGCGATCATCGCGGTGAACTGGCATTCGGTCGCGAGCTGGCCGTCCAGCATCGCCTTGCCTTCGAACTTGCAGATGTTCCGCTTCGCCTGAAGGATGGTGACGTGGAGGTCGAGCAGCACGCCGGGTTCGACGGGCTTCCTGAACTTCACCCCGTCGATGCCCATGAAATAGACGAGCTTGCCCGAGCCGCCGAGGCCCAATGATTCGACCGCGAGGATGCCGCCGGCCTGCGCCAGCGCCTCGACGATGAGGACGCCGGGCATGATCGGCCGGCCGGGAAAATGGCCCTGGAAAAAGGGCTCGTTCATCGTCACCGCCTTGACCGCGTGGATCGAGGTGTCTTTCACCATCGATTCCACCCGGTCGACGAGCAGCATCGGATAACGGTGCGGCAGCAGCGTCAGGATCCGGCGGATGTCCACCGGGCCCAACGCCCCTGCCCCATTTTCCCCGTCCGTCATCGGATCAGCGCGTGGTCGGCTGGGTGCCGGTGGGCGCCGGAGCCGGAGTGCCCTGCGACGCGCGCGCCGCGTCCATCAGCTGCTGGTTACGCTGCTGGACGAGCTGGCCGGGCTGATAGCCGGCCGGGACCGCGATCGACACGCTCGGCAGGATGCGGTTGAGTTCGGTCACCACCGCGTCGGTGATGTCGACATTGTTTTCACGCGCGAGAACAGCGTCGGGGTTGAGCAGCAGGTCGATCTTCTTCGCGGTCATCGCGGCCTTGATCGCTTCGTTCATGCGGACGCTGATCTGGTCCTCGACATAGGCGATGGCGAGGTCGACCGGCGCGCCGATCTGGCCGAGTTCGGTCTGCGCCGCCTGGCGCTTGTCCTGCACCGCCTTCGCGGCCGCCTGGAGCGCGGCCTGGTTCTGCGGCGTCTTTTTCGCCTCTTCATTATATTTCGCGATCAGGACGTTGATTTCGGCCTGCAGCGTCTGGCCGCGCGACTGCTGCTGATCGATCTGCGCCTTGTAGGTGGTCTCGATCTGCTTCGACGCGGTCTGGAAAGCGTTCGAGCGCGCGGCGGCGATGCGCACGTCGGCGACGCCGACGCCCTTCGCCTGCGCGAAGGCGGGGGCCGAGAGGATGGGCGAAACCGACAGCGCGGCGATCGCCAGCGCGGAGGCGGCAAATATTTTCTTCATCAGAATTGGGTTCCTACATTGAATGAGAAGCGTTTGGTATCATCGCCCTCTTCTTTACGAAGGGCGTAAGCGAAATCGATCCGGAAGGGACCGAAAGGAGAGTTCCAGTTGACCCCGGCGCCGATCGCGACGCGCGGCATCCAGGTGTCGCCGAAGAAGCGTTCCTCGAACGGCGCGAGCGACGAGAAGCCGGCCGGACAGGTCGTATAATCGCCGGTCCCCGTCGTGACCCCGTCGGTCGTCGTGGTCGTTTCGGTCGCGAACTGGCTCTGGCCCGTGCTCGCGTTGCGGCACAGGAATTTGGTGAAGCCATCGGCCGGATCGCGGAAATCCGCGAGCGTGGTCAGCGTCGGGCGCTTCACGCTCCACACCGAACCGACGTCGAGGAAGATCGACGGCCGCAGCCCCAGTTCCTTCGCCCCGGTCCCGAGAGGAATGTCGAGTTCGATCCGCCCCTGATAATAAGCGCGGCCGCCAAGCGCGTCGTCGATCTGGCCGCGATTGTCGTTGCTGGTATCGATCACCGGATTGAGCGGATCGTAGGTCGCGGCATAGCGGATGACGCGCGGCCCGACGCCGCGAATGTCGAAGCCGCGCATCTGCGGTTCGCCGAGGAAGAAGCGGTCGGTCAGGCGAACCTTGTCGCTGGTCGGGGTCGGGCGCCCGCCAAACGGATAGATATAGCCGCCCTCGGCCGAGATGTTGAGGATGAAGCGGCTGCCGAGGTTGAAATGCTTGCTGCCCGCAAGGCGCGTGCGGACATATTTGACGCTGCCGCCGAGCCCGGCGAAATCCTGGCTCAGGGACAGCGACTGGCCGCGCGTCGGACGCAGGCGGTTGTCGCGGTCATCGTAAGCCAGCGTATAGCCGAGCAGCGACGTCGTGCGGCTGCCGATCGCATCGCAGAGATAACGGCCCGCGACGAGCGGGTCGCATTCGTCACCGAAATAATAGATTCCCTTGTCGAGCGTCACATCGTCGAAGTTGATGCTGTAACGGCCGAAGAAGGACATATATTCGGTCAGCGGCACGCCGACGTTGACCTGCGCGCCGGTCGTGACCTGTTCGAAGGTCGTGCGGCGGTCGTTGTCGATGAAGTTGAACGAGTTCAAATCGCGGCGATAGACGCTGCCGCCGATCGAGATGTTGCGGTCGAACAGATAGGGTTCGGTGAAACCCAGTTCGATCGACTTCGAATAGCTCGAATAATTGACCGACGCCTGAAGCTGCTGGCCGAGGCCGCGGAAGTTGCGCTGGCGGATCGACGCCTGGAGCAGGAAATTCTCGATCGACGAGAAACCCGCCGAGAGCGACAATTCGCCCGTCGGCTTTTCCTCGACATTGGTTTCGAGGATGATGCGGTCGGGCGCGCTGCCTTCCTTGCGCTCGATTTCCAGATTTTCCTGGAAATAACCGAGGCTGTTGATGCGGCTCTCGGTGCGCTTGACGCCGAAGCTGTTGAAGGCGTCGCCCTCGTTGAGGCGGAATTCGCGGCGCACCACCTTGTCGTGCGTCAGCGTGTTGCCGTTGACGTCGATGCGCTCGACATAGGTACGCGGGCTTTCGCCGACGTTGAAGGTGATCGCCATCGTCCGGTCGTCCGGATTGCGGCGGAATTCGGGATTGATGTCGGCGAAGGCGTAGCCGAAGAGGCCGGCGGTCTCGCTGAGGCTTTCGACCGTGTCCTCGACCAGCTTCGCATCGTACCAGTCGCCGGTCTTCATCGGCAGCAGCTTCTTCAGCATCTCGGGCTGGAAGTCGCGGATTTCACTCTGCACGTCGACGTCGCCGAACTTGTAGCGTTCGCCCTCCTCGACGACATAGGTGATGATGAAATCCTGCTTGTTGCTCGTGAGCTCGGCGACCGCCGAAATCACGCGGAAGTCGGCATAGCCGTTGGTGAGGTAGAAAAGGCGCAGCTTCTGCTGGTCGTAGGCGAGGCGATCGGGATCGTAGCTGGTGTTCGACGACAGGATCGTCAGCAGGCCCGTTTCCTTGGTCGCCATCTCGTCCTTGAGGTCGCCGTCGCTGAACTTCTCGTTGCCGATGATGTTGATCTGGCGGACCTTCGACTTCGGCCCTTCGTTGATTTCGAAGACGACGTCGACGCGGTTCTGGTCGAGCGACACCATCTTGGGCTCGACGGTCGCGGCGAAGCGGCCCTGCCTTTTGTAGAGTTCGATGATGCGCGCGACGTCGGCGCGCACTTTCGAGCGCGTATAGATCTGGCGCGGCGCCATCTTGATCTCGGGACGGATCTTGTCCTCTTTCAGGCGCTTGTTGCCTTCGAGGATCACGCGGTTGATCACCGGGTTTTCGGCGACCTGGATCGTCAGCGCACCATTGTTGTCGGTGATCTGAAAATCCTTGAACAGCTCGGTCGCGGCAAGATCCTTCAGCGCCTGGTCGAGCACTGCGCGATCATATTGCTGGCCGACGCGCAGGCGCAGGTAGGACAGGATCGTCTGCGCCTCGAGCCGCTGATTGCCGGTGACGGTGATCGACTGGATCGTCGTCGCGGCCGGAACCGCTTCGGGGGCGGGCGCCGGGACCGTCGGAGCGGGGACGGGCGGCGGCGCGACCTCCTGCGCCATCGACGGCGTCGCGAGCATCGTGCCGGCCAGAAGAACCGCCGACAGCTGCGTCCGCGCCGAGAATTTGTGTGAAGCCACGCTGTTCATCCCGAAAAAATAACTCAAAAGCGACAAACCCGCCTGACCGCGGGCTTGGCGCAACTCCCTGCCCCAGACTCGCTATCCAATCAAGCGGGCGATCCTGTCCCACACGCCAATTGAGCCCAAATCGTTGAAAGTCACGACCAGCATGAGGGTCGCGATCGCCGCAAAGCCGAATCGGAACGCCCATTCCTGCGCCGCGGGAGGCGCGGGACGCCGCCGGATCGCCTCATAGGCGTAAAAGGCCAGATGACCGCCATCGAGCATCGGCAATGGCAAGAGGTTGATGAACCCCAGATTGATAGAAATGAGGGCGGTGAAGCCAATCAGGGTCGCGAGCCCCAGCGTCGCCGCTTCGCCCGACGCCTTCGCGATTTTCACCGGCCCGCCCATTTCCTTGATCGAGCGTTCCCCGGTCAGAAATTGCTGGAGGATCGCGGCGGTCAGGCGGACCATTTCAGCCGTCCGATCGACCCCAACACGCAGTGCCTCCGCTGGACTGACAGCCGTATAGACAGGCGCCCCGGGCCAGACGCCGATAATGGCACGCTGCGTCTTGTTCCCGAAAGGATCGGTCTCGGTAATCATCTGTGGTTTCAGCGTTAGTGTAAAACGCTCGTGTCCCCGTTCGACGACCAGTTCCGCAGGTTTCGCGAGATTGATGGAGACGGCGCTTTGAATGTCGACGAACAGCTCGATAGGCCGTCCATCGATCGAGAGGATGCGGTCGCCGGCGAGCAGGCCGGCTTCGGCTGCCGGTCGCCCTGCATCCACCTTTCCGATCACGGCGGGAGTGCGGCCAACGCCGTAAACCATCGCAAAGGCCGCAAAGATCAGGATCGCGAACAGGAAATTGGTCACCGGCCCCGCGAGCACGATGAGCGCACGCTTCCACACGGGCTGCGCGGGAAAGCTGTGCGATTTCTCTTCGGCGGGCAGATGTTGCCAATCGGCGTCGGGCTGGCTGACGGCATCGCGGTCACCCGCGAACTGGACATAGCCGCCGAGCGGCAGCCAGCCGATCTTCCATTCGGTGCCGCGCTTGTCGGTCCAACCGAGGATCTTGCGCCCGAATCCGATCGAGAAAGTGTCGGCCTTCACCCCGCACCAGCGGCCGACGATATAATGCCCATATTCATGTACGAAGACGAGCGGCCCAAGGACGGCGAGAAAAGCGACCAAATAAAGCCAAAGCGGCACATCAGGCATGTTCGTACTGGTCCACAAAATGCTGCGCGGCCGCGCGGGATGCGGCATCGACGCTGAATATGTCCTGAAGCGACGCCGGGGCGGCCGGGGCGTCGACATCGATCACGCGGCGCACCGTATCGACGATCGCGGGGAAGGAAATGCGGCCCGCGAGGAAGGCGGCGACCGCCACCTCGTTCGCGGCGTTGAGCTGCGCCGGGCGTGCGCCGCCCTCGGCGATCGCGGCGCGGCAGAGCGCGGTCGCGGGGAAACGCACCTCGTCGGGGGCTTCGAAATCGAGCCGGGCGATCGTCGCGAGGTCGAGCGGCGCGCACGGCGTCGCCATCCGCTGCGGCCAGGCGAGCGCCGACGCGATCGGAATGCGCATGTCGGGCGTGCCGAGCTGCGCGAGCGTCGAACAGTCGATATATTCGACGAGGCTGTGGATCACCGACTGCGGATGGACGAGAATCTCGATGCGGTCGAGCCCGACGGGGAACAAATGATGCGCCTCGATCAGTTCGAGCCCCTTGTTCATCATCGTCGCCGAATCGACGCTGATCTTCGCGCCCATCGACCAGTTGGGATGCGCGACTGCCTGTGCGGGCGTGACGCGCGCCATGTCGTCGGCGCGCATCGTGCGGAAGGGGCCGCCGCTCGCGGTCAGGATGATGCGCCGTACCTGGTCGATGCGCCCGCCCGCAAGGCACTGGAAGATCGCATTATGCTCGCTGTCGACGGGCAGGATCGTCGCCCCCGACGCACGCGCGGCTGCGGTCATCAGCTCGCCCGCCGACACCAGCGCCTCCTTGTTGGCGAGCGCGACGTCATGGCCGGCGGCGAGCGCCGCCATCGTGGGCGCGAGGCCCGCGGTGCCGACGATCGCCGCGAGGACGAGGTCGGTGGGACGCTGCGCGGCCTCGACGAGCGCCGCGGCGCCGGCAGCGGTCTCGATACCGGTTCCGGCGAGCGCTTGCCTGAGCGCGTCGTGACAGCTCTCATCGGCGACGACGGCGAGATCGGGGCGAAACTCCCTTGCGAGCTTCGCCAGCTCGGCAACGTCGCAATTGGCGGTCAGCACCGAGACCCGCCAGGCCTCGCCATCGCGGCGCACGAGGTCGAGGGTCGATTGCCCGACCGAGCCGGTTGCGCCGAACAGGGAGAGGCGGCGGGTCATGTCAGCCGCGCACCGCGATCTGACCCGCGAAGGCGAGCGCACCGAGCAGCAAGGCAACCGGCAGCACGCCATCGACGCGGTCGAAGAGGCCGCCGTGGCCGGGAATGAGCTTGCCCGAATCCTTGACCCCCGCGCGGCGCTTCATCCAGCTTTGCGCGAGGTCGCCGAGCTGCGCCAGCAGGCCCATGAACAGCCCGATCCATAAAGGCACCCCGGTGACCCCCGCGCGGTCGCCGATCGTCGCGCTGGCGATCAGCGCCGCGACCATGCCGCCGATCAGCCCCGACCAGGTCTTCGACGGGCTGATCGTCGGCGCAAGGCGCGCGCCGCCGAAGGCGCGGCCCGCGAAATAGGCGCCGATGTCGGTCGCCCAGACCATGCCGAACACCCAAAGCGCCGCGGTCATGCCGAGATGGTCGCGAACGAACCACAGCCCCGCCATCGCGCCGAGCACGAGGATCGGACCGAGGATATGGAGCGCGATCCTGGCGCCGCCGCCGAGCGGCATCGCCTTCACGAGCTGGAACCATTCGACGAGAACGAGCGCGCCGCCGACGAGCAGCAGCAGGCCGAAGGCGATGCCGCCGAACCACAGTGCGGCGCCCGCGATCGCGAACAGGATGATCGCCGAGGCAAGCCGCACCCAGAGATCCGATTTCGCTGCTGCCGTCATTGTCCAGGCTCTTTTCTTGAGCCCCTCCCCTTCAAGGGAGGGGTTGGGGGTGGGGGCTCGCGGCCTTGCACCTGGCCGATGGCCCCCACCCCGCTGCGACTAGCGAACAAGTTCGCAAGTCTCGCTGCCCCTCCCCTGAAGGAGAGGGGTTGAAAGGGGGGCGAACCGGCACACAAGACCATCACAATCCCCCGTAACGGCGATCGCGGCGCGCGAAATGGTCGAGCGCCGCTTTGAGATCGGCCGGCTTGAAGTCCGGCCACAAGATGTCGGTGAAATAGAGTTCGGCATAGGCCGACTGCCAGAGCAGGAAGTTCGACAGCCGCACTTCGCCCGAGGTGCGGATGAGGAGGTCGAGCGGCGGCATGTCGGCGGTGTCGAGGTTCGCCTCGATCGCCTCCGCCGTGATCCCGCCCTGCGCCGCGGCGGCGCTCGCCGCACGCACCAGCTCGTCCTGCGCGCCATAGTTGAGCGCGACCGCGAGCGTCGTGCGCTTGTTGCCCGAGGTGCGTTCGAGCGCATTCTCAATGAGCGCGACGACGTCGGGCGCGAGCGCGCGCCAATTGCCGATGACCTTGAGCTTCACGTCGTTCGCGGCGAATTCGTCGAGGTCGCTGAGGATGAAACGCTTCATCAGCCCCATCAGGTCGTTGACCTCCTCCTCGGGCCGCTTCCAGTTTTCGGAACTGAAGGCGTAGAGCGTCATCGCCTCGATGCCGAGGTCGCCCGCCGCGCGCACGATCGTCCGTACCGCCTCGACGCCCGCCTTGTGCCCGGCGACGCGGGGCAGCAGGCGCTTTTTGGCCCAGCGGCCGTTGCCGTCCATGATGATCGCGACATGGCGCGCGCCGTGATGGCTTTCAGACACCGGAGAAACCTAGAAACCCGTTCGCCCTGAGCTTGTCGAAGGGCCGTTCTTTCTTGGGCAAGAAAAGGACGGGGCTTCGACAGGCTCAGCCCGAACGGAAGAGAGGTAAGCGCGGATAGCCACTAGCCCAGGATTTCCTTTTCCTTGGCGGTCGCCGCGGCGTCGATTTCGGCGATCGTCGCGTCGGTCAGCTTCTGGACCTCGGTTTCCGACCGCTTGCGATCGTCCTCGCTGATTTCCTTCTTGTTTTCGTCGACCTTGAGATTGTCCATGCCGTCGCGGCGGACGTTGCGGACGGCGACGCGCGCCTTTTCGGCATATTGGCCGGCGAGCTTCGACAGTTCCTTGCGGCGTTCCTGCGTCATTTCGGGGATCGGCAGGCGCAGCATCTGGCCGTCGACGATCGGGTTGAGGCCGAGACCGGCCGAGCGGATCGCCTTGTCGACGGGGCCGACGTTCGACTTGTCCCACACCTGTACCGACAGCATCCGCGGTTCGGGCGCGCTGACCGAGGCGACCTGGTTCAGCGGCATGTGGCTGCCATAGACCTCGACCGTCACCGGATCGAGCAGCGCGGTGTGCGCGCGGCCGGTGCGCAGCCCCGCAAGGTCGTGCTTTAAGGATTCGACCGCGCCGTGCATGCGGCGTTCGAGGTCGGCCTTGTCATATTTCGCCATCTGTCTTTCCTCTCTAAATCTTGTCAGGCCGCATCGCCGACGACGGTGGAAACGCCCTCGCCCGCCAGCACGCGCGCCAGATTGCCGGGCTCGCGGATGTTGAACACGACGATCGGGATATGATTGTCGCGGCAGAGCGCCACCGCGCTCGCGTCCATCACCTTCAGATTGTCGGCGAGCACGCGGTCATAGCTGAGCGTGTCGTAACGCACCGCGCCCGGGTCCTTCTTGGGATCGGCGTTGTAGACGCCATCGACGCTGGTGCCTTTCAGCAGCGCGTCGCATTTCATTTCGGCGGCACGCAATGCGGCGCCGCTGTCGGTGGTGAAATAGGGCGCACCGACACCCGCGGCGAAGATCACGACGCGACCCTTTTCCATATGGCGCTCGGCGCGGCGGCGGATAACGGGTTCGCACACCTTGTCCATTTCGATCGCCGACTGGACGCGCGTTTCGACGCCGAGCTGCTCGAGCGCGTTCTGCATCGCGAGCGCGTTCATCACCGTCGCGAGCATGCCCATATAATCGGCCTGCGCGCGGTCCATGCCCTTCGCCGCGCCCGCCATGCCGCGGAAGATGTTGCCACCGCCGATGACGAGGCAGATTTCAAGGCCGCGGTCCTTGGCTTCCTTGACCTCGGCCGCCATGCTCGCGACCGTTTCGGGATCGATGCCGAACGGGCTGGAACCCATCAGCGCCTCGCCCGACAGCTTGAGCAGGATGCGTTTCATGCCGGGCAATGCCATGTCGTGGGGAACCTCTTGGTATCGATGAATAAGCGAATGGCGCGCACCCTAGAGCGGGCACGCGCCATTGCCAAGCGGACTGCGTCACGGCACGGACCTCTCATTCTCGTCATGCCGGACTTGATCCGGCATCCCGCTTTGCGACGTTGACAGCGGGACCCCGGATCAAGTCCGGGGTGACGAAAATGGGATAAGCGATCGCCTTGTCGACAGCCCGTATTTCGGATCAGACGCCCGCGGCGGCCGCGACTTCCGCCGCGAAGTCGCTTTCTTCCTTCTCGATGCCTTCGCCGAGCTGGAAGCGGACGAAGCCCTTCAAGGTGATCGTCGCGCCGACATCCTTGCCGGCGGCGGCGACGACTTCGGCGACCGGGGTCTTGCCGTCGATCACGAAGAGCTGCGACAGCAGCGCGTTTTCCTTGCGATATTTGGCGATCGCGCCGTCGACCATCTTCGAAACGATCTCGGCGGGCTTGCCCGACTGGGCGGCCTTTTCCTCGGCGATCGCGCGTTCGCGCGCGACGAGGTCGGCGTCGAGATCGTCGCCGTTCAGCGCCAGCGGGTTCGCGGCGGCGACGTGCATCGCGAGCTGCTTGCCGAGCGGTTCGAGAACGTCGGCGCCGGCGGTCGATTCGAGCGCGACGAGCACGCCGATCTTGCCCATGCCGGGCGCGGCGGCGTTATGGACATAGCCGGTGACGGCGCCCGAGTTCACCGAAACGATCGCGCTGCGGCGCAACGACTGATTTTCACCGATCGTCGCGACATTCTGCGTCAGCTGTTCGGCGACGGTGCCGCCGGTCGGATAGGCCGCGGCGTTCAGCGCGTCGATGTCGGTGATGCTGCCGGCAAGCGCGACCTGCGTCACGTCGCGGACGAAGCCCTGGAACTGCTCGTTCTTCGCAACGAAGTCGGTTTCGCTGTTCACTTCGACCATCGCGCCGCGGTTGCCGTCGGTGGCGACGCCGACAAGGCCTTCGGCGGCGACGCGGCCGGCCTTCTTGGCGGCGGCGGCGAGGCCCTTGGTGCGCAGCCAGTCGATCGACGCTTCGATGTCGCCATTGTTTTCGGCGAGCGCCTTCTTGCAGTCCATCATGCCTGCGCCCGTGCGGTCGCGCAGTTCCTTGACGAGAGCGGCCGTGATTTCAGCCATGGAATATTCCTTTCAAAAGGGGCGAGCCCGTCTGGCCCGCGGGACGCCCCGCGCGCATGGCGGGGCGATAAGTCAAAGGGATGACAGAGACGGCGCGAACCCGTGCCGCGCCGTCCCGTCATGCCTGCAAGCGATCAGGCGTCGCTCTGGCGTTCGGTTTCGGCGGCGGCTTCGGCCGGGACCTGTTCGTCCTCGGTCGCCGGAGCGGCGGCGTCGGCAGCCGGGGCCGCTTCTTCGGTCAGCGCGGCTTCGGCGGCGGGCTCGACCGCGGCGCCGAGATCTTCGCCGCGGTTCGCGCGGGCCTGCTGGCCGCCGCGCGTGGCCGCCTGGGCGACCGCTTCGCAATAGAGGCGGATGGCGCGCGCGGCGTCATCGTTCGCCGGAACCGGGAAAGCGATGCCGTCGGGCGAGACGTTCGAATCGAGGATCGCGACGACGGGGATGCCGAGAACATTGGCTTCCTTGATCGCCAGTTCTTCCTTGTTCGCGTCGATCACGAACATCACGTCGGGAATGCCGCCCATGTCGCGGATGCCGCCGAGGCTCAATTCGAGCTTGTCGCGTTCGCGGGTCTTGTTGAGCACTTCCTTCTTGGTGAGGCCCGAGGTGTCGCCCGAGAGCTGTTCTTCGAGCGTCTTGAGGCGCTTGATCGAACCCGAGATCGTCTTCCAGTTGGTGAGCATGCCGCCCAGCCAGCGGTGGTTGACGAAATGCTGGCCCGAAGCGCGGGCCGCATCGGCGATCGCACCCTGCGCCTGGCGCTTGGTGCCGACGAACAGCACCTTGCCGCCGGCGGCCGAGGTCGAGGCGATGAAGTCGAGCGCGCGCGCGAAGAGCGGCACGGTCTGCGACAGGTCGAGAATGTGGATGCCGTTGCGCGCGCCGAAGATATACGGCTTCATGCGCGGGTTCCAACGGTGGGTCTGGTGGCCGAAATGGGCGCCAGCTTCGATAAGATTCTGCATCGTGACGACAGGTGCCGCCATAGTCTTTCTCCTTCCGGTTAGTCCTCTGGAAAGCAAGAACCGAGGCATCCGCGAAGGGATGATCCCGGCACCGGTATGTGCGCCTTCCATGTGGAATGGGCGGCCCGTTAGCCGCCTTGGCCGCCAAAAGCAAGGGGTGTCAGCGTCTTTCGTGCTCGACCGGTCGCGCGCGCCAGACTCGGTTCGGCGACAAAAGGACTCCGTTCGTCGCAAACAGGTTGAGAACAAAACAGGAACAAGGAACAAAAGAACCGCGGAACCGTCGCTGGCTGGCAGGAGGTTTCGCATAAGAAAGCCGAAAGGACAAGATCATGGTTCAGGTCGCTGCCGCTCTCCTCTTCGCCCTCGCCGCCGGGCTCGGCGTCACGGTGATCCTCGCCATGCTCAAGAATAACGAAGACGCGATCCTGTCGGCGCTGCTCGGCGAAGGCGCCTTCCCGATCGACGCCGCGCCGCAGTCTGGCCCGGCCCCGCAGAAAGCGATGCCGCGTCGTTCGGCCGGACGCCGCAATGTCCCGCGCGTGGTCCGCGCCGCGGCGCGGATGCAGGTAGCGATCAGCCGCGCCGCCTGACCTTCGCATAGCTTGCGATCCCGAAGGGGATCATCGCGAGATAGAGGGCGCACACCGCGAGCAGGGTCGGCCACGGCACCGTCATCAACGCCGCGCCGAGCAGCCCCACGCCGGCCAGGGCGAACAGGCGCCACGAGCGGCGAAGACGGATCGACGACCAGCTGTAGGTCGGGATCGCGGAAATCATCAGCATCGCTATTCCCAGCGCCCAGGGCATGACGACATACCATTCGCGGAAGATCTCGTGGCCGGTCGTCAGCCAGAGATAGACGGGTACGAACGACAGGCCGGCCCCGGCGGGCGCGGGAATGCCGGTCATGAAGCCCGCCGACTTGTGCGGCTGAATCTCGGCGTCGAGGCGCGAATTGAAGCGCGCGAGGCGCAACGCGCAGCAGACCGCGAGCGCGAGCGCGGCGGTCCAGCCGAATTTCGGCGCATATTGCAGCGACCAGAGGAAGAGGATCATCGCCGGCGCGACGCCGAACGCGATCACGTCGGAAAGCGAATCGAGCTCGGCGCCGAACTTGCTCTGCGCGCGCAGCAGCCGCGCGATGCGCCCGTCCATCCCGTCGAGCACCCCCGCGAAGATGATCGCCGCGAGCGCCTTTTCCCATTCCTCGCCGATCGCGAAGCGCACGCCGGTCAGGCCGAAGCAGAGCGCGAGCGCGGTGATCGCATTGGGCGCGAAGGCGCGCAGGCTGATTCCGCCGATGCGGCGGCCGGCGGCATCGGGCGCGATCTGCTCCGCCTCGTTTACCGGGGCATCCGCCACCTTATTGCCCGATGCCTTCGATCGTCTCGGCCGCGCCGATCCGCGCGATCACCGTCTCGCCCGCCAGCGTGCGCTGGCCGAGCAGCACCTGCGGCGCGGTGCCCGCGGGCAGATAGACATCGACGCGGCTGCCGAAGCGGATGAGGCCGACGCGCTGGCCCGTCGCCAGTTCGTTGCCCATCGTCACGAAGGGCATTATGCGCCGCGCGACGAGACCCGCGATCTGGGTGAAGCCGACGCGCACGCCATCGGCGCGCTCGACGACGAAATGCTGGCGCTCATTCTCCTCGCTCGCCTTGTCGAGGTCGGCGTTGACGAATTTGCCCGGAATATAGACGAGCTTGCGCAAGATGCCCGCGACCGGGGTGCGGTTGATATGGACGTCGAAGACGCTCATGAAAATCGACACGCGCAGCATCGGCGCGGCGCCCAGCCCGTCGGGTCCCGCGATTTCGGGCGGCGGCGGGACTTCGGCGATCTGGGTGATCAGCCCGTCGGCGGGCGCGACGATCAGGTCGTGGCTTGCGGGCGTAATGCGCACCGGGTCGCGGAAGAAAGCCCCGACCCAGATTGTCACGCCGAGCATCAGCCAGCCGAACAGATTCCAGATCGGCAGCAGCCACAGGCAGAGCGTTATGATGCCCGCGATCAGCAGGAATTTGCGGCCTTCGGGGTGAACCGAGGGCCATTGCCATTTGATGCCGCCGCCGGGCCGGTTCGATGAGATGATGGTGGACATGACCATTCTTCTAAGGTGCGCGCCCGGCAGTGACAATCAATTAGAGCCCGACCATCTTCAAACAAAATCAGCGTATCCCCGCGAAGGCGGGGATCCATACTCCTGCCGGCTCAAAATTGCGCCGACCGGAGATGGGCTCCCGCCTCCGCGGGAGCACACAGCATTTTGGCGCAATGATCCCCCGACCACGGCGGTTGATCAATCGCGCCGCTTTGCCTAAGGCCCGCTGCAACTCCGACTCCCCAAGGAAAAAGGCTGAAAGCATGGGCAAGATCAAGGTAGCCAACCCGGTCGTCGAACTCGACGGCGACGAAATGACCCGGATCATCTGGCAGTGGATCCGCGAGCGGCTGATCCTCCCCTATCTCGACGTCGATCTCCATTATTACGACCTCGGCATCGAGGAACGCGACCGCACCGACGACAAGATCACCGTCGATGCCGCGAATGCGATCAAAAAATATGGCGTCGGCGTGAAGTGCGCGACGATCACCCCCGACGAAGCGCGCGTCGAGGAATTCGGCCTCAAGAAGATGTGGAAGTCGCCGAACGGCACGATCCGCAACATCCTGGGCGGCGTCGTCTTCCGCGAACCGATCGTGATGAAGAATGTCCCGCGCCTCGTCCCCGGCTGGACCGACCCGATCGTCGTCGGGCGTCACGCGTTCGGCGACCAGTATAAGGCGACCGACTTCCGCGTCCCCGGCCCCGGCAAGCTGCGCCTGGTTTTCGAAGGCGAAGACGGCACGCTGATCGACGAGGAAGTGTTCCAGTTCCCCTCGTCGGGCGTCGCGATGGGCATGTACAATCTCGACGATTCGATCCGCGACTTCGCGCGCGCCAGCCTGAACTATGGTCTCGCCCGCGAATGGCCGGTGTATCTGTCGACCAAGAACACGATCCTCAAGGCCTATGACGGCCGCTTCAAGGACCTGTTCGAGGAAGTGTTCCAGGCCGAATTCAAGGCGAAGTTCGACGCGCTCGGCATCGTCTACGAACACCGCCTGATCGACGACATGGTCGCCTCGGCGCTCAAATGGTCGGGCAAGTTCGTCTGGGCCTGCAAGAATTATGACGGCGACGTCCAGTCGGACACCGTCGCGCAGGGCTTCGGCTCGCTCGGGCTGATGACCAGCGTGCTGATGACCCCCGACGGCCAGACCGTCGAATCCGAAGCCGCGCACGGCACCGTCACGCGCCATTACCGCATGCACCAGCAGGGCAAGGCGACCTCGACCAACCCGATCGCGTCGATCTTTGCCTGGACCGGCGGCCTCAAGCACCGCGGCAAGCTCGACGGAAACGCCGAGCTGGTGAAGTTCGCCGACGACCTCGAAAAGGTCTGCGTCGCGACGGTCGAGAGCGGCAAGATGACCAAGGATCTCGCGCTGCTGATCGGTCCCGACCAGAATTGGCTGACGACCGAAGGCTTCTTCGAGGCGATCGTCGAGAACCTCGACAAGAAGATGGGCGCATAAACAACCAAAAAGGTTGGGTTAGCCATCTAGCCAATCGGGGCCGGCCTGCATAAGGTCGGCCCTTATGGTATCGGAGACAGAAACCTCGCTCATCGGTGACGCGCTGGTGGTGCTAGGCGCCGCGGGCGTCATCATCCCCGCCTTCGCGCGTTTCCGGATCTCGCCGGTCATCGGCTTCATCCTCGTCGGCCTGCTTGTCGGGCCGTCGGGACTGGGATCGCTGACCGGCGACTATCCGTGGCTGCGCCATGTCACGATCGGTTCGGCCGAGGAAATCGCGCTGTTCGCCGAGCTCGGCATCGTGCTGCTGCTCTTTTCGATCGGGCTCGAGCTATCCTTCCGCCGCCTCTGGCAACTGCGCAAGCTGGTCTTTGGAATCGGGGCCGCCGAGTTGCTTCTGTGCGGCGCGATTCTGGGATCAGCGATCCTGTTGCTGCGCGATCAGCCGCTCGCGTCCGCCTACGGCCTCGGCATTGCGCTCGCACTGTCCTCGACCGCGCTGGTCCTGCCCATCGCCGGCACCAAGACGGCGGTCGGCAAAGCGGCCTTTTCGATGCTGTTGTTCGAGGATCTGGCGCTCGTCCCGATCATCTTCATCCTCGCCGCCCTCTCCCCCGCCGCCTCGGGCGACAGCGCCGAGCTGCTGCTGACCACGCTGTGGCAGGGCGCGCTGGTCGTCGCCGCGCTCGCGATCGGCGGCTGGTTCCTGCTGCCCAAAATTTTCGCGCAGGCGGCGCGCGCCAAGGATCCCGAGCTGTTCCTCGCCGCGAGCCTGCTCGTGGTCATCGTCGCCGCGCTCGCGACCGCCGCGGTCGGGCTGTCGCCGATCGTCGGCGCACTGCTCGCGGGATTGATGATCGCCGAGACCGAATATCATAATGAGGTCGAGGCGATCACCGCGCCGTTCAAGGGATTGGCGCTCGGCGTCTTCCTGATCAGCGTCGGCATGGGGCTGAACCTCAGGACGATCGCCGCGATGTGGCCGCAGCTGATCGCGGCGGTCGTCGGCGTGGTGCTCGTCAAGGCGATCGTCACCGCCGCGCTGCTGCGTTTCTCGGGCGTCGTCCGGCGCGGGACTGCGGCGGAGGTCGGCCTGCTGATGGCGAGCCCGTCCGAAACGACCCTGATCGTGCTCGCGACCGCGCTGCAGGCGCAGCTCATCAGCCGCACCACGGCCGAATTCTGGCAGCTCGTCACCGCGATCGGGCTGACGATCACGCCCTTGCTCGCGCGCATCGGCCACGACATCGCGCGGCGAATCGAGATGGGCAATACCGAGGTTGAGGCGGAAGACTCGCCGCCGCGGCGCACCGTCGTCGTCGGCTTCGGCCGCGTCGGGCGCATCGTCGCCGAACTGCTGCGCGAGCACGACCGGCCCTATATCGCGGTCGACGCCGACATCGACACGGTGGCGGCGGCGCGGCGCGACGGCTTCCTTGTCCGCTACACCGACGTCGGCCGGCCGGGCAGCCTCAGCAAGCTGGGGATCGAGAATGCCGACGCCGTCGTGCTGACGATGGACGATCCGGTCCAGCAATTGCGCATGACGCGGCGGCTTCGCGGCAAATATCCCGACCTGCCGATCATTTCGCGCGCGCGGGGCGCGGATCATGCCGCCGCTCTCTATCAGGCGGGGGCGACCGACGCGGTGCCCGAAACGCTCGAAAGCTCGCTCCAGCTCGCCGAGGCGGTGCTCGTCGGGCTCGGCACCCCGATGGGACCGGTGATCGCCTCGATCCACGACGTGCGCGCGAAGATGCGGCACGACATCATGACGAAGGGCCAGCTCGACCACGAACCGCGTATCCGGCGGACGCGCCGTCACGCGCCCGACGGTGAAGCCGCCTAACGTCCGCCGACCGCCGCAGAGGACCCGGCATCGAGGGCAGACGCCTCCGCAAGCGTCATCCCCTTGGGCAGGATCGCGAGCGACCATTGCCGTTCGGGCGCCAGATATTGGCGCGCGAGCCGCTGGACGTCGGCGGCGGTGACCGCCGCAATATCGTCCTGGATCGACAGCGCGGCGGCAGCGACGCGTGGGTCGCGCGTCGCGCCTTCGAGCAGGAACATCCAATAGACATTGCCCGTCGAGGCGCGCGCGACCTGTTCGCGGATCGGCCCGGCGTTGCGCGCGAGTTCATCGGCACTGACCGGTTTCGTCACCAGGTCGGCGGCGATCTCCTTCGCGATGGCATAGAAGCGATCGAGATCCTTCGGCGCGAGCAGGCTGCCGACGAGCAGATAGCCGCCGCTGTCGAAGCCGGTCGGCCAATGGCTGTCGACGACGGGGCCATAGCTTGCGCCCTGTTCGGCGCGCAGCCGGTCGAACAGCCGGTCGTTGAAGATCGCCGCGAGAATCTCGAGCCCGCGCGCATCGCGCGGGCTGGCGAGGCCGCCGCCGGTGGGCCATGCCGTCATCGCCGCGGCCTGCCCCTGCTCGCCGCGGTGGTAGGCGATTTCGGGCTCGACCACATGCTTCGCGAACGCCACGCGCTGGCCGCCCGGCGGCGCGAGAATCTTGCGCGGCGGCAGCGCGCCGAGCGTTTCGGCGAGGATCTTCCTGTAATCGACCGTCTCGAGGTCGCCGAAAATCTGCACCTCGATCGGCCCGCTCGCGAGGCGCGGTTCCCAGAAGGCGCGGAAGGCGGCGGGCGTCAGCGCCTCGATCTGCGCCTTGTCGGGCGCCGCCCAGCGCGCGTCGTTGCCG
This sequence comes from uncultured Sphingopyxis sp., assembly GCF_900078365.1. NCBI lineage: Bacteria > Pseudomonadati > Pseudomonadota > Alphaproteobacteria > Sphingomonadales > Sphingopyxidaceae > Sphingopyxis > uncultured Sphingopyxis sp. The sequence continues at coordinate 888,051 of NZ_LT598653.1, read as the reverse complement.
GTCAGCCATCCGCGCAGATTGCGGTCGAGCACCGCATTCGGCGTGGCGTCGTTGAGATCATAGCCGGTGAGATAGCCGATGCGCAGCCGCTCGACCGGCGCCGGGTCCCAGCGCGGAACGGCCAGCTTGCCCGCAATCAGCCGCATCTGGTCGGCAAGGTCGGCGGGCCGGCTTTCGGCCGACAGTTCGAACGCATCGTCGTCGATCGCGAAATTCATCTGAATCTGGCGGCCGTTGGTCAGCTTGTCGATCTCGTTCTGCCCCCAGGGGCCGATCCCGCTCGCGACCAGCGCATAATCGCCGGTCCACAACAGATTGGGCGCGTCGGCAGCGACGCTGCGGTTGCCGGTGCCGAAGCGCACATTGACGCGGACCTTGCCCGGTTCGACCTTGTTGTTCGAAACCAGCGCGGTCACGCCGTTGGAAAATTCGATCCGTTCGGCGCGCAGGCCGAGAATCGGGTTCGTCGAAACGATCGTCCCCGGCGGACCGAAGGCGGGCAATTCCTTGAAATCGGCGTCGACGGCCGCCAGCCGGTCATCGCGCGCCGTCACCGGCGCCTTCAGCGCGGCGAGCACCGCGGCGTCGCCGCCCGCCGACGTCGGCGTCGTCAGCACGACGCGCGTGACCGGCGCGGCGAAGATCGCCTTGCTGATCTCGAGCATCACCTGCGGCGTCGCCGAGGCGCGGATCGCCTTGAACATGTCGACCTGCCCCTGCGGGCTCGTCACCGTTTCGCCGATGTCGACCGCGCGCACCATATCGTCGGCGAGCCGCGCGCCGGGTTCGTTGCGGGCGTTTTCGAGCTCCTTGAGTAGAAACGCCTCGATCTCGTTCATCTCGCGGTCGATGTCGGCCTGCGACGGCGGCGTCTTCACGGCGTCGGCGATCACCCCGCGGACATCGGCAAGCGCGGCCTGCCAGTCGTTCAAGGGAACGATCGACGCCATCGTCACGTCGGCGCTGCGGCTGACATATTGCTGCTCGACCGTCGCGACGAGGTAACTGCCGCCGGCGCGGGCGCTGTTTTCGAGGCGGCGGTTGACGAGCGCCTGTGCGATATATTCGAGATAGAGCCGCCGCGTGTTTGCGACCGTGTCGATGCGCTTCTTCCACGGCCGCACCATCGCGAGCGTGATCGCGAGCGGCTGGCTGGCTTCGACGATCTCGAGCGCGGCGGGCTGTTTCGGATCGGGCCTGCCGAAATCGGGCGCCGGCGGGTTCGGGCCGTCCGCCTGCCAGTCGCCGTAATATTTGGCGATCAGCCGGGCGAACTCGGCCGGGTCGCCATCGCCGGAGATGACGACCACCGCCCGGTCGGGGCGGTACCAGCGATCGTGAAAGGCGCCGACCGAGGTCGCGCTCGCCTTGCCGAGCGACGCCGTGGTGCCGATCGGCGACCGGTCGCCGAGCAATTGGCCCGCGAAAAGATGCGCGTTGGTCGCATCGGCGATCCGCTTTTGCGGACCGTTGGATTCGCGCAGCTCGGCCATCACGACGCCGCGTTCGGCGGCGACCGCAAGTTCGGAGATGCGCGGGGCGCGGATCATGCCCGACAGCAATTTCATGCCTTCGTCGAGATTGGCCGGCGTGACGCTGGGCAGGTCGAGCTGGTAGACCGTCTGCGTCGGGGTCGTCTGCGCGTTCGAATCGCTGCCGAACGTGACCCCGAAACGCTGCCAGATGCGCTTCGCCTCGCCGTCGGGGATATGCTCCGAACCCCGGAAGGTCAGATGCTCGAGCAGATGCGCATAGCCGCGCTCTTCCTCGGTCTCGAACATCGAGCCGACGTCCATGCGCACGCGGATCGACACCTGCCCCGGCGGCACGCCATTGTTGCGCACCGCATAGCGCAAGCCGTTGGGGAGCACGCCGAACTGCCACGCGGTGTCGCGCGGAATATCGCTGCCGGCGTAAAGCCAGTCGGCGTTCTTCGCCTGGCTTTGCGCCGTCGCCCCCCCGCCGCTGTCCTGCGCCCCGGCCGCAAGTGGCGCCAGAAGCAGCGCGGCGGCGCCGGACAGGAAAAGCGAGCGGGCGAAACGAAGCGGGCGGCGCGGGGGAGAATGGGACATTGGCCCATCTTATCGCTTCCGAACCTTGCTGACCACTGAACTGTCATGCTTGCTCCGGGCCCAGCGCGCGCCTAGCCAGCAAGAATGAACGCTTCATCTCCCGCCCCGCTCGCCGCGTTGATCCAGATGACGAGCGGCACCGATCCCGACGCGAACCTCGCGACGATCGATCGCGCGATGGCCGACGCCGCGGCGTGCGGCGCGGCGATGGCCTTCCTTCCCGAAATGTCGCTGCTGCTCGACCGCGATCGCGCGCGATCGGGCCGGCACATCGCCCGCGAAGCCGACAGCCCCTGGCCTTCGGCGCTGCAGGCGATGGCGCGAAAGCACGGCGTCTGGCTGCATTCGGGATCGATGCCCCTGCTCGCCGACGACGGCGCGCGGCGCGTCAACCGCAGCCATGTCATCGCCGCCGACGGCAGCATCCGGGCGCGCTACGACAAAATCCATATGTTCGACGTCACGCTGCCGTCGGGCGAGAATTGGCGGGAGTCGGCGACCTATATGGGCGGGGACGCGCTGGAAGTCGTCGAGACGCCGCTCGGACGAATGGGGCTCAGCATCTGCTATGACGTGCGCTTTCCCGAACTCTATCGGGCGCTCGCCGAGCGCGGCGCGACGATCCTCGCGATCCCCGCCGCCTTCACCGTATCGACCGGCGAGGCGCACTGGCACGTGCTGATGCGCGCGCGCGCGATCGAGACGCAATGCCATGTCGTGGCCGCGGCGCAGTGCGGCGCGCATGCCGACGGCCGGCAGACCTACGGTCACAGCGTCGCGATCGATCCCTGGGGCGCGGTTCTGGCCGATGCCGAGGGCGCGGAGGCGATGGCCGGGAGGGGTTATCGATTGACGCTCGCGCCCGTCGATCTGGCGGCGGCCGAGCGCGCCCGTCAGGCGATCCCGCTCGAGCGGTCCCGCGCCGCGCGGAACATCGCCCTCTGACGAGGGTCAGGACCGATCAGGGCGGCGTCCCTAAATCTGACCCATCTGAAATCCGTTCGTGTCGAGCGAAGTCGAGACACCCATCGACCTTGCGCTACGACGATGGGTGCCTCGACTTCGCTCGACACGAACGGGCAGGTGAGTCAGGTTTAAGGGCTCGATGCTCTAATGGCCCTGACCCTAAACAGCGCCGCGTCTTCATGCGGCGCTCATCGAGATTGGAAACCCCAAATGCACAAAAGGCCCCGAGCGACGCTCGGAGCCTTTTGGTATCGGTATCGATCAGCCGATATTACGGGCTGGTCGGTTCGTCGTCGTCGTTGTCCGACGCGATGATGATGCCGCCAACGACAGCAACGAGAGCGAGGACAGCGATGATCCAGCTCGTGCTGCCTTCGAGTTCGCTCTGGCCGTCAACGGCCGAAGCCGCGCGAGCCGCGGGGGCTGCCGATGCGGCGACCGGAGCCGCGATCATCGAGGTCGCTGCGAGAGAGATCGCAGCCTTCTTAAGCAGGTTCATCTTATTCTCCGTCCACTGGATTACTCTTGTCGAATCACACCGGAGGAACCTCCCCGGTCTGCTTCTGCAGCGCCTTCTTAGGCACGGCCTTCAGCAATTGCAACGACGTTTTGCCCTAGCCCGCCAAATGTTAGTAAATAATAAATAGGGAAAAACTTGTCGCAAAGAATGGTGCTTATCCGCGCCGCACGCGGTCGAAGGCTTCGCTCGTGACGGGGTAGCCGAGGTGCGTCGGGATGCACAGGTGGCTCTGCCCGTCGCGCTTCTCGATCCACGGCGTAACCAGTTCGACCGGAAACTGCCGGGAATGATGAGAGAAGCCCGCAAAGTCAGCAGCTTGCGCGATGCGTTCGAGGTTGCGCCGGGTCGGGAAGATCACCGACACCTCGCCGCGATCCGCCATCGTCAGCGTCGCCTCGGCGCTCGCCCAGAAGATATGGCTGTGCTCGGCCTCTTCGACTGTCAGTTCATGACCGTGCGGCGGGGCAGCGACGGCGTAGAATCGCGTGTCGAACGTCCGGGCTTCCTTGAAATTCGGGCACCAGCGCGCGAAAGGCACGAAGGATTCCAGCGTGACTCGGTCGCCGCGCGCGGCGAGAATGTCGGACAGCAGCGCGCCGCCGAGCAGCGCCCGCCGCACCTCCGCCGCCTCCTTTTCCGCCAATCCCGGCCAGCCGACCGCGAGCCCCGTTTCCTCGAGCGTCTCGCGCAACGCGGCGACGCGCGCCGCCCCGTCGGCCTCGTCGATCCCGAAACCATGGAGGCGCGCGACGCGATAATCGTCGGGATCGACCCGCCCGCCCGGGAACACGACGGCGCCCGCCGCGAATGCCATCTTCGCCGACCGTTTGACCATCAATATCTCGTCGGGCCCGCCGCTGTCCGAGGGACGCATGATGACCAGCGTCGCCGCGGGAACGGCGCCGTCGGGCAAGACTTCGGGCGGGGCGGTCGGCGAAGTTGCGTCGGTCATGACCAAGCGATAACCGCCCTGCCCCGCCCTGTCATCTCGGCATTTCGCCCCGGCATTGCGGGCGCGCGCGGACGGGTGCAAGATGGCGCCCGATCGCGCGATCCGGAACGGGGAGCAGGACATTGGGAATCGTCGAGATTTTGGGCGTCGCCGGCAGTCTCAGCCTCCTCGCCGGCTGGCGGCTCTACCTCACCATATTGGCAACCGGCGTCGCGATGCGGTTCGGCTGGCTGCCGCTCCCCGAACATCTCGCGGCGCTGCAGATACTCGCCAATCCGTGGGTGCTCGGCGTCGCGGCGCTCGGCACGCTCGCCGAATTCCTCGCCGACAAGATCGCCTGGGTGGATTCGGTCTGGGACACGGTCCACAGCATCGTCCGGCCCCTGGGCGGCGCCCTCCTCGCACTGGCGCTCGTCGATTCCTCCGACCCGGCGTGGCAGGTCATCGCCTTCCTGCTCGGCGGCGGCGGCGCGCTGCTCAGCCACGGGGCGAAGGCGACGACGCGCGCGGTCGTCAACGTCAGCCCGGAGCCTTTCAGCAACGCCGCCGTCTCGACCGGCGAGGATGTCGCGACCGGCGGGCTGCTCGCGCTCGCCATCGCCTATCCGCCGCTCGCCATCGTCATCGCGATCCTGCTCGCGGCCGCCGCGGTCGTGGTGATCGTCGCGCTGCGGCGCCTGCTCCGCAACATCAAGGCAACGCTGAAGCGCGCTCTGGGCGACGAGCCCGCAGCACCCGGTGTCTAGGCCGGGAGCAGGGCTTTCAGCGGGGTTTCGGTGTCGGCGAGTTGCTCCGCCGTCGCGCGGAGCCCTGCGGTGACGATCATGCGGCCCTGGACATAATCCCTGGTGGCATTGACGCAGTCGAGCGCGATGACCTTGCCCGCCTTGAGGTAGACGACCGAGAAGCTGCGCGCCCTGGGATCGCCGCGCAGCACCGCCTGATCGTGGCCCGCCGAGAGGCCCGCGGTCTGGAGCTTGAGGTCATATTGGTTCGACCAGAACCAGGGGATCGCATGATAGGGCGCTTCGTCGCCGGCGATGCCCTTGGCGACCACATTCGCCTGATCATTGGCGTTCTGGACGGACTCAAGCCGGATCTCGGCGCCCTCGGCAAAGTCGTTCGCATGCGCCGCGCAATCGCCGATCGCATAGATGTCGGGCAAGCTCGTCTTGCAGAACGGATCGACGCGCACCCCGTTGGCGCAATCGGCGCCGGCGGCGATCAGCGGCTCGACCGCAGGGATAATGCCGATGCCGACGATGACGAGATCGGCCGGAATGACCTCGCCGTCCGACAAGCGCACGCCGGTGACATGGGTGTCGCCTTCGATCGCCTCGACGCAGACGCCGAGCCTGAGGTCGACGCCATGCTCGCGGTGCTCCTTCTCGTAGAAGCGCGACAGATCTTCGCCCGCGACGCGCGCGAGCACGCGGTCCTGCGCTTCCAGGAGCACGACCTTCTTGCCCGCCTTGGTGAGCACCGCCGCCGCCTCGAGCCCGATATAGCCGCCGCCGATCACGACGATCTGCTTCGCGGTCTCCGACGCCGCCTTCATCGCGTCGGCATCGGCACGCGTGCGCACGCCCTGCACGCCGGGCAGGTTGCCGCCGGGGATCGGCAGCATGCGCGGCGCTCCGCCGGTCGCCCAGACGAGCTTGACATAGCCGATCGTCTCGCCGCCGTCGGTCGTGACCGTATGCGTTCCGGGGTCGACCGATACGACGCGCTTGCCGAGCAGCATCGTCACCTCGCGCTCGTCCCAATATTTGGCGGGGCGCAGCTGGATGCGCTCGAATTCCTTCTCGCCCGCGAAATATTCCTTCGACAAGGGCGGACGCTCGTAGGGCAATTCGGGCTCGTCGCCGATGATCGCGATGCTGCCGGAAAATTTCTGCGTGCGCAGCATCACCGCAACCTGCGCACCCCCATGACCCGCACCCACGATCACCACATCGAACCGCATCGCTCGCATCTCCCGCTGCTCTTCGGTGCGCCCCTTGCACGCGCGGCGGAGCGAGGCAAGCCGCGCCCGCCTCACTCACAGGAAAGAAAAAGTTGAAGCTCAGCCCACCAGGGTCAGCGCCGGCTTGGCCCGGTCAGCGGCGAAGGCCGCCGTTTCGATTTCCTCGACTTCGGATCGCAGGACCGCAACGACCTCGCCCAGCTTGGCCGCGATGATCGCGGCCTGCGCCGCCTCCAGCCCGGCGACGACGACCTCGATGCGCATGTGCGACGGCAGAAGGTGCATCGTCAACGCGCTCGGCACGAAGGCGCGCTGCGCGAAGAAATTGGCGACGCGCGGCAAGGATTGGGGGTCGAGGATCGCGTCGATCCGGAAACGGTGCATCAGGCCGCCTCGCGCTGCGCGCCGGCGATGACCTCCTCGGCCATTTCGTCGGCGACAGCGGCGGGCGAGCGGCCTTCGCGCGCCGCCCGCTCGAGCAGTTCGCCGACCCGCGGCGCGATCTGCGCCACGCGCAGTTCGACGTCGCTTTCGTCCTCGCCCAGATATTCGGCCGACACGTTGATGATGCCGCCCGCGTTGACGACATAATCGGGCGCATAGACGATCCCGCGATCGAGCAGCAGCGCCGCGACGTCGGGCGTCGCGAGCTGGTTGTTGGCGGCGCCGCAGACGAGCTTCGCCTTCAGCCGCGCGACCGTGTCGCGGTCGAGCGCGCCGCCGAGCGCGCACGGCGCGAAGACGTCGGCCTCGACCGACGCGATCTCCGACACGTCGACGACCCGGGCGCCATGCACCGCCGCCAGCCGCTCGCGGCGCACCGGATTGACGTCGGCGATCACGAGCCGCGCGCCCGCATCGGCGAGGCGGCGGCACAGGTCGGCGCCGACGTTGCCGGTGCCCTGAACGGCAACGGTCAGCCCGTCGAGATCCCGGCCCAGCGCGAACGCGGCCGCAACCCGCATCGATTCGAAGACGCCCTTGGCGGTCCATGGCGACGGATCGCCGCCCGCGCGCCCCTCGGCGGAGGGCAGGCCCGCAACATGGCGCGAGACCGTAGCGACCTCCTGCATGTCCTCGACCGACGTTCCGACATCCTCTGCGGTGACATAGAGGCCGCCCAGCGCCTCGACCGCCCGCCCGAAAGCACGAAATAGCGCAACGCGGTCCCATTCGCCCTCGGGCCGCCGCAGCACCGCCTTGGCTCCGCCGAGCGGCAGGCCGGCGAGCGCATTCTTGTAACTCATGCCCTCGGCCAGCCGCACGGCATCGGCGAGCGCGTGGCTCGCGTCAGGATAGGACCATAGCCGGCATCCCCCGGCGCCCGGCCCGAGCGCGGTCGAGTGAATCGCGATGAACCCGTCGAGCCCCGCTTCGAGATCGTAAAGCCGCACGCATTCGAGCGGCGGAGCCAGACGGGCAAGACGGACGACCATGACATAACCTCCTTGGATTGAGGGGAGCTTGTCGCATTTTCCCGCCGGGCAAACTTGATCGATTACCGGCCGGGCAGGATGATTTTCGGATTTTCTGACCGACATAATTCGTGTATCGGGTCGAAATGACCGATCTGGACCCGTTCGAGATAAAAATTCTCCGCGAATTGCAGCGCGACGCGAATCAAACGACGGCCGAGGTCGCCGAGCGCGTCGGGCTGTCGGTGTCGCCCTGCTGGCGCCGCATCGATCGCCTCGAACGCGACGGCTTCATCAGAAAGCGCGTCGCGATCGTCGACCGGCGCAAGGTCGGGCTCAACGCCCATGTCTTCGCGCAGGTGAAGCTCAACGCCCACGGCCGCGCCAATCTCGACGAGTTCAGCGCGGCGATCCAAGGCTTTCCTGAGGTGCTCGACGCCTATGTGCTGATGGGCACGACCGATTTCATGCTGCGCATCGTCGCGCGCGACATCGACGCCTATGAAAGCTTTTTCTTCGACCAGCTCAGCAAATTGCCGGGGGTGCAGGAAATCAACTCGACGGTGGCGCTGTCCGAGATCAAGGCGACGACCGAACTGCCGCTCGGCCAGGATTGACCCGGCCTCGGCGCGCGGCGCGGTCCGGATCGACGGGGGTTGCCGTAACCATATAATCTAGTTACATCGCGCATATGTTCGAATTTTCGGCCGGAAGCCCGGCCCTCTGTCTCGTTGATACGATCGGCGACCGCACGGGCGCCGGTGTCGAGCGTCTGTGCGACCCGTCCGATCTCGATCGGTGGCTGCACGAGGCGTCGCTCGCCGGCGCGGCTATTCGTCCGGCGACGGGCGCGGATCTCGCCGAAGCGCGGCGGCTGCGCGAGGCGACCTATCGTTCGGTATCGGCGCTGATCGAGGCGGCCCGGCCCGATGATGCGGATATCGAGATCATAAACCGGATGGCGCGCGCCGCGCCGCCGCGCCCGCAATGGCGCGAGGGCCGTGTCGAATTCATCGCAGGCGATCCGGTCGCCGCCGCCCTCTCGCTCCTCGCCGCCGACGCGGTCGCCCTCCTCGCCGCCCCGCACGCCGAGCGCGTGCGCCGGTGCCCGGATTGCGCGATGATATTCCTCGACCGGTCCCCCGCCGGCCGCCGGCGCTGGTGCTCGTCGGCCAGCGGCTGCGGAAACCGCGACAAGGTCCGCCAGCATCGCGCGCGGCGCGCTTCCCGACGAAAGGCCAATCCCCATGACTGAACGACGCGCCTGCTTCGACTTCGAAATCGAGTTCGCCAACGGCGGCGCGTTGCAGGGTCAGGACTTTCGCCTCGACATTGCGGGCGACGATGTCGACGACGAGACGCTCGCCGCGGCGATCATCGCCGACCTGCGGCTGCTGATGGTCGGGCGTGTCGCCATCCTCAACAAGCGGATCATCGAGGAGCCGCACAAGCGCTCCGCCGCCCGCTCCGCGGAGTCTGGAGAAGCACTCCGCATCGATCTCAGCCATGTGATCGAAAGCGGCATGATCACCTACAAGGGCCTTCCCGCGCCGCTGATATGCGATCATCTTTCGCGGGCCGCGTCGCGCCGGCATTATGATGCGGGAACCGAATTCCAGATCGACCGCATCGAGATGGTCGGAAACACCGGCACCTATCTCGACACCCCCTTCCATCGCTTCGCCGACGGCGAGGATCTGGCGGAGCTTTCGCTCGACAAGGTGTCGGATTGTCCGGGCATCGTCGTTCGCGTCACCGGCGCCAGGGATCGGGCGATCGACTGGACGATGTTCGCGGCCGTCGATGTGAGGGACAAGGCGGTGCTCGTCCACACCGGCTGGGACCGGCACTGGCGCACGGACCAATATTTCGAGGATCATCCCCATCTCACCGAACGCGCGGCGATCCATTTGCGCGACCGCGGCGCGCGGCTCGTCGGCATAGATTCCTTCAACATCGACGCGACCGACGGCGGAACGCGCCCTGTCCACAGCGTGCTGCTCGCGGCGGGCATTCCGATCGTCGAACATCTGCGGGGGCTCGACGCGCTGCCCGCGGAAGGCTTTCATTTCTGGGCCGTTCCGCCCAAGTTCAGCAAAGTCGGCACCTTCCCCGTCCGGGCCCACGCGATCCTTCGGGGCCGGATCTAGACCGTATCGATCCTAGGGCCTTTCCGGGTTGGATCGCGTCATGCGGCCAAAATAGAGCAGCAGGTCGAACGCACGCCGCGGCTGAACGAGATTTTCGGTGGAATAGTTGACGCTCATCGACTGCTCGCGCGACAGCCAGCGGGCCGGCGCGCCCGATGACGAACGCATGTCGAGCATGAAATTCTCCGGACCCGCCTTTGCCAGCGCGGTATCCAATGTGCCCGGCGCTCCCGTTCCCTCGTCGCGCATCGACGAGCTGCTCCCGAAGATCACGAGGTCGCGCCCGAGCGCGCGCCGCAAATGGACGCCCATCGCGGCGGGCGGCCGCGCATAGACCGCCCATATACCGCCGCGGCCATGCGCATTCATCACATGCCCGTTGTGCGCGAAGAGCAGGATGCGCCCATCGCGTCCTTCCTGACCCAGCGCCCATAGCGCATTGGCGGCCATCGCGGCATCGCGCGCGGCGTCGGCGCGATAATCGTCGGGGAGCAGGCGGCCTTGGGGATCGGGGACGCCGGAGACGTCGAAGAGGTCCGCGAGTTGCCGCGCGCCCACGACATTCTGCCGCGCCCAGTCGAAATCCTGCCGGGAGGACGCAGCGACGAGCAGCTTTCGATCCGAATCGAAGACATGGAGGAGGCGGACGATCGACCGGCGCAGCCTTGCGCGTTCGCTTGCCGTGAGGGCGCGGTAGCCGGGGGCCGAGAAGCTTTCGAGAAATGGCGCGACTTCCTCGCGTGCGTGCGCCGATCGGGCGGGCGCCGCGCGGGCGAGATAGGCGATGCCCGCGTCGAGCGTGATCCGCGCGCGCGCCCATGCGCCGTCGGCGTCGCCGCCGCTCATATCGATGCCATAGAAAGCGATCTTGCGTGCGTTCGCGGGGTCCAGATTATAGGCGCGGATCCATTCGAGCAGCTCGACATTCTCGGCGTAGCGTCCGAAGCCCCATGTGAAGCCGGTCCGCGCCAGCTCGCGCGCATCGCCGCTCCCGCCCGCCACATAGTCGCGGAGGCGGCGCGATTCATGGAAGCCCGTTTCGAGCGCGATCGCGGTAAACCCCCGCTCTTCGACGAGATAGCGGAAAAAGCAGTTGCGCAGGGCGAGCGGTTGGCGCGCGCCATGCGCCGGCTCGCCGAGCGCGACGACACGCGCATCGCCGACGGCCTTTGCCATCATGTCATAATCCCCGCCCGACCGGATCGACGAACAGGCCGGGAGGGCGACCGCATGGGCCCGCGCCCATGCGATGAAGGCATCGTCGGCGGGCGCCGCCGCGGCGGGCATCGCCCAGAGCAGCGCCATGAGGGCCGCGCCCGTCCAGCCCAGGACGATCACGGCAGATCGATACGGTATAGCGGAACGCCGCTCAGGACGAGCCGCTGCGCCTTGCCCCCGGCAACCGCATCGAATTGGAGCCACTCGGGCGCGTAGGCCGGGGTTGCGAAGCGAAAGCGCCCCGGAAGCTCCTCGATGAGCGGTATCGGAAGGCTGGAATCGGCGTAGGACATGGTGAGCTTTCCGCCATGCGCATAGATGCGAACGCTTGGCCCCTCTTCGCCATGGGCGGCGTATCGCCCGACGAGCGGACGATAGGCCGGGGGTGCAGCGGAAGGCAAGGCCGCGCCTTCGCGAACAAAGGTCATATCGCCTTCGACAATGTCCGATACCTTTCCCGACGCGTCGCGAAAGAAAAGATAGGCGCGCGGCCCCGTGGGCGTGAGGTGAGCGCCCCACGCCTCGCGGCCGATCCGCGCGAGCGTCAGCGTTTCGCCGCGATCGTCGACCAGCAATTCCCCCGCGGGCCCGGGCCGGAACCAGAGCGTCCGGCCGTCCGGTCCCACCAGACGGGCCGCGAAACCCGTCGGCTCGCGCCACGCGAGATCGGGTTGCGGCGCCGGCGTCCTGCCGAAAAGCCGCCCGACGATGCGCTCGCGCAGCGCCCTGTCGGCCGGTCCGTTGCCGAGGATGACGAGGCCGAGACCCTGTTCCAGATGGACCGCGAAATAGGCCTGGAACCCCGCGATCGATCCGGTGTGGAAAAGCATCCGGCCGCCGTCGGCGATGTCGAAGCCATAGCCATAATCGTCGCGAACGGGCGTGACGATGCGGGCGAAGGCGCGTTCGGAGAGGAGCCGCCCCCGCGGCGCGTTCCCCCGCGCAAGCAGCATCCGGGCATAAGCGGTCATATCGGGCGCGGTCGAGACGATCGCGCCGTCGGCGGCGATATGCTCGAACCATGGCGCGACCGCGAGGCCGCCGTCGGGCGCGCGCTCATAGCTTGTCGCGATCCGCCGCCGCAGCCTGTCGTCGATCTGCGGCGAAGTCGCGGCCATGCCCAGCGGGTCCAGGATGCGCCGCTGCAGGATCAGCGGAAAGGGCCGCTTGTCGATCGCCTCGGCGACATAGCCGAGCAGTTGATAGCCCGAATTGGAATACCAGAAATGCGCGCCGGGAGCGTAGCGGGGTTCGAAGCCCTCCAATGCGGTCACCAGAAACCGCATCGAAGCGACATGCGCCAGATAGTTCGGCAGCCCCGATGTGTGCGACATCAGCGCCCCGCCGGTGATGGGGGCATATGTGCCGCGCGGACGAAAATCCGGCAGGTAGCGCGCAACCGGCGCGTCGGGGTCGAAGCGCCCCTCGTCGCTCATTTGCATGAGCGCGACCGCCGTGAAGGATTTGGAGATCGATCCGATCGCAAAGCGCGTGTCGGGTGTCGCCGGCACCCGCCGGTCGATGTCGGCATAGCCGTGCGACGCGGTCATGAGCAGCCGGTCCCGGTCGGTTATCGCGACGACGAGCGCCACATCCCCTTCCGCGCCCTCCACCATCGCGCGGATGTCGGCGAGCGCCGCATCCCGGCCGGCATTGCCGCTTTCCGTGGCGGCCGCGACCCCCGCGAAACCAACCGCGAAAGCGAAGAAGAGCAGCAGGCGGGTCATGCGAGGCATCCATCGACCAGGCGTTCGAAGGCGGGGCCGCGGCGCATCGGGTCGGCCACCGCAATACCCCATTCACGCGTGAGGCCGGTTATCGCCTTCTCCGCCTCTTCCACCGTCAGCCCGGCGGTGTTGAGCGACACGCCAGCGCAGCGGACGCCGGGATTGGTGAGCCGCGCCTGCTGCAGCGTCATCTCGATGGCGCGGCCGATCGACGGCAGCGGATAGTCGGGCAAGCCGACGATCCGCTCGCGGCCGTGCGCGTGGCATAGCACGAAAATGTCGGGCTGCGAGCCGTGAAGCAAGCCGAGCGACACCCCCGCATAGGAAGGATGGAAAAGCGAGCCCTGCCCTTCGATGACGTCCCAGTGCGCGGGATCGGCATCGGGGCTCAGCATCTCGGCGGCGCCCGCGACGAAATCGGCGACGACCGAATCGATCGGAATGCCCCGCCCCGCGATCATGATCCCCGTCTGCCCCGTCGCGCGGAAATCGGCGTCGATTCCGCGCGCGCGAAAAGCCTCCGCGAGCGCGAGCGCGGTATATTTCTTGCCGAGCGCGCAGTCGGTGCCGACGGTCAGCAGCCTTTTGCCGCTCCGCCGCCGCCCGGTCGCGACCGGCAGGCCCGGCGGCGGGACGCGAACATCGATGAGGCGGCGCCCGTGCGCCTGCGCCGCCTGACGGAGCGGCGGACTGTCGCCGAGCCGGTCGTGCGTTCCGCCGATGAGGTCGAGCCCCGCTTCGAGCGCCTCGACCAGATAGGGAAGCCAGGCTTCGCGGATCGCGCCCCCGATCGACGCCGCGGAAAGGACGAGCGCCCGCGCGCCCGCCGCATGGGCCTCGCGCGGCGTCATCTCCGGGATGCCGAGCGTCGCTGCCGCGCCCGCGCATTTATGCTCGGCGATGCAAAGCTCTGGCGCCCAGTCGCGCAGACCCAGCCCCGTCTTCAGAAAGGTCGTGTCCGCCGCGTCGCCGAGGAACAGCAGATAGGGTTTCGGAAGGTCGAGATCCGCCGCACCGGCGCCGGGCGCCGCCGCGCTGCGATCGAACGGGGCGTTCATGGTCTGGACCTGGAAAAAACAGGGCGTCCGGGACTGACGTCCTTCACAAGTCTGCCGCCATCGACGACGAGTACGCCGTTCACCATGACATAGCGAAAACCGTCCGAATAACGGGCCGCATCGCCATAGGTCGCGCGCGTACCGACCGTCCGCGGATCGAAAAGGACGACGTCGGCGTCCATGCCGGGCTGGAGCCGGCCCTTGCGCTTCATCGCCGGAACAAAGCCTTCGAGCCGCTGCGCGGGCAGCAGCGTCACCCTGCGCAGCGCATCGGCCAGGCCGAGCGTTCGCGTCTCGCGCACATAATGGCCGAGGAGGCGCGCGAAGCTCCCGGCGGAGCGCGGATGGCCGTTCGGCCCTTCGATCCGGCCGCCATCGCTCGCGACCAGCATCGCCGGCTCCCGCAGCAGCCCTGCGATCGTCGCTTCGCTGTTCATGTGCATGATGACCCCGTCGTCCTCGCTGCCCCCGCGGAGCGCGTCGAATTCGGCTTGCGTCAGCCGTTTGCCCGTGCGGCGCGACTGCAGGTCGCCGACGCCGACGCCCCAGCGCCTTTCCCAGCCCGGGTCGAAGAAATGGCTGCGCACGGCATCGACCGATCCGCCCCAGGGATAGGTTTCGGTCGTGATGTCGACGCCGCGCGCCCGCGCATCGCGCATCAGCGCCGCCATGAAAGGCGCATCGCGCATCGCCATGCTGTTGATATGCGCGACATGCACGCAGGCCCCGGTGACCGCCGCGTTGCCGATGCTTTCCTGCACCGCCTCGAATGTGCTGTCGGGCTCGACGAGGCTGCCGTAGCGGATGTGGGTGAAGAGACAAGTCGCCGTCCGCGCGGCGACCGCCGTCACATCCAGCATCTCGCGACGCGTGATGCCCGGCGCATATTGGGTGCCGCTGCCGATGCCGATCGCGCCTTCGCGAACGCCCTGTTCGAGCAGCACCGACAGCCGCTCGGCCGCCGCGCCGGACAAGGGCTCGTCCGCTTCCTTCGCGCCGAATTTCTCCATCGGGTCGCGCAGTGCCGCAAGGCCTGCCGTCCCCTCGCCCTTCTGGATGAAATAGCGCAGCGCCGTATGGCTTACGCTGGTGCC
Source organism: uncultured Sphingopyxis sp. (assembly GCF_900078365.1). Classification (NCBI taxonomy): domain Bacteria; kingdom Pseudomonadati; phylum Pseudomonadota; class Alphaproteobacteria; order Sphingomonadales; family Sphingopyxidaceae; genus Sphingopyxis; species uncultured Sphingopyxis sp. The sequence goes on along the minus strand of NZ_LT598653.1, from coordinate 872,913 downwards.
ATAGTTCAGAAGCTCGCGCCCGCGCTTCGCTTCATACCAGGAAGACACCGGCCAGGCTCCGATCTCGAGTTCGAGCCGCGTCGTCACGCCGTCCTTTGCCTGATAGCCCGCCGCTTCGCGGGTCGTCGCGTGCGAATGAATGTCGATGAACCCCGGCGCCGCGACGAGCCCGCGCGCATCGATCACGCGCCGCCCCTCGAGCTGCACCTCGCTGACCGCGGCGATCCGCGCGCCATCGACCGCGATGTCGCGCACCGCGTCGAGCCCGGTTTCGGGATCGATCGCGCGCGCGCCGCGATAGACGATGTCGTGGACGGTCGCGGCCGGCGACGCGGCGGCGGGAAGCTCCGCGAGCAGGACGGTGGCCGCGAGCAGGAGCGCGGCTCCCCGCGCCGCCCGTTCGATCGTCAAGACCCGCTTCCCATCGGCCATCCCCGGCACAGGGTCAGAAATTCGCGCGCAGCGAAACCGTCACGCTGCGCGGTTCGCCGACGACATTGCCATAAAAGAGCGTCTGGTAATTGTTCACGAAATAATGCTTGTCGAACAGGTTCTTGACGTTGAGTTGCGCGCGAAAGCGGCCGAAATCATATCCCGCCGACGCATCGACCAACATATAGGAGGGCAAGTCGCGGGTCGTGCGGTCGATGTCGGTTTTCACCGAACCGACATAGCGGACCCCGCCGCCGACGAAGGCGCCGCCGGCGAACTCATAGCTCGAATAGATGCTGGCGGTGCTTTTCGGCAGAAAGGTCAGCGTCTTGCCGATCAGCGCCGGATCGTCGTCCTTGCGGATCGTCGGATCGAGAATGGCGAGGCCGGCGTTGACCTGCCAGCCTTTTGCAATCTCGCCCACCGCCTGCAATTCGAACCCGCGGTGCCGGACCTTGCCGACCGGCGCATAGCGGTCGATCAGGTCAATGGTCTGGTCGTATCGCGCCTGGTTGGCCTGCCGGACGTCGAACAGCGCCCCGGTGAGGAGTAACCGCCGATCGGGCGACACATATTTGAAGCCGATTTCATATTGCTCGCCGGTCAGCGGCGGCAGCACGTCGCCGACCGCGTCGATGAAGAGCTGCGGCTGGAAGGACTCGCTGTACGATGCGTAGAGATTGAGGCCCCTCACGGGCTCCAGCGTCGCCGCGAGGCGGAGGCTCGTCTGACTGTCGCCGCTGAAGTCCTGCCAGGCGTCCGTGCCCGACTGCTTGCTGACGTCGGGCTTGGCCCATGACAGGCCGCCGAGCAGGGTCAGCGGCCCCGCGATCTTGATATTGGCCTGCGTCGACAGGGTGAAATAGCGAAGCCGCCGGTTCAGGCTGTAATCGAAAATGCCCGGATAGGTCCGCGTGTTGAAAAGCGCCTCGATCGCGTCCACACCGTCGAAGATATTGGCGACGTCGCCCTGCGGCGTGTCGGGAATCGTGCCGGCCTGTTGCGTGTCGTAGCTCTGATAATTGGCCGCGACGGTGACGAAGCTGTCGGCAAGCCCGAGCTCGTCGAACTTGTAGACGGTCGACAGCCCGGCGCTGAAGGCCTCCGTCACGCTTTTGGTGATATTGTTGATCGCGATGAAGAAATCGCCGTTGGGCTGAAGATCGAAACCGAACCCGCTCTCGCCGGTGGTGTTCGAGCGGAGATAGTTGAGCTTGAGGCTGACCGACAGCGCCGGCGACGCCTCCCAGTCGAGCCCGCCGTTCACCCGCGCCACCGGCGTCACGAGATCGAAATCGCCCGACCCGATGAAGAAGGACCGGCCGACAGGCGCGGGCGACCCATCGGGCAAGGTCGGGATGCCGTCGAACGAGGTGCGCCGGTAACGCTCGTACCCGCCGTGCAGATAGCCCTTGAGACCGGGCGACAGTTCCGCGTCGATCCCCGCATATAGCACGGTCTTGGCGGAATCGACGCGTGTCATGAAACTGCCGCCCTCCTCGTGGACGGCGACGCCGATCGCATGGACGGTCCCCGGTGCGTCGAGCGAGGTCGCCACCTGGCCTTCGAGCCGCCAGCGATCCCACGAGCCGCCGAGAATCGCGATATGCGACGGCGTATCGGGGTCCGCGCCCTTCGTCACCTGATTGATGATCCCGCCGGGATTGGCGGCGCCGTAAACGACCGAGGTCGGTCCCTTGACGATTTCGAGCCGTTCGAGCGTTGCGAAGTCGGGCTCGTAATCGAGCACCCCGACATTCAGCCCGTCGATCGCATTGCCCGCCGCAAATCCGCGCAGCTTGACGATCGACGAGGTCCCGCCGGGATTCCCGTCGAACAATGCTCCCGGCGTATATTGCGCGACGTCGCCCAGCGACCTCGCGTCGGTGGCGTCCAGAAAATCCTTGCTGACGAGGCTGATCGACTGCGGCACCTCCTCGATCGGGACCGGAAGCCCGGTCGTGCCGCTCGTATCCTCGCTGAGGTAGCGATAGCCGCTGACGACGATCGCATCGCCCTCGCCGCCCTCGCCAGCTTCCTGCGCGGCCGCCACCGAAGGCATGAAAGCCGCGGCGGCCAAAGCGCCGCTCGCGCACCAGAAGCGGGGCGCGATGCGCCTGTTCCGGCAAAACGCAGAAGATTGTCGGTTCATCGTCATCACACATCCCCCTTCATCGGCGATCGATCGCCCGGGCTCCGCGCCATATCGAGGAGCGAGGCCGAATGACGGAAGTAAGTCCCATTGACATATTTCTGTCAATTGATAGTTTTGACGATATTTCTGACATAAATCGACGCATTCGCGCGGGAAAGGGGTCGTCATGGAAGGCGGGCGGGATCGAGGTTCGCATGCGGCGGGAGGCGAAGCGCCCGCCATTCCGAATGTGCCGCTTCTCCAGCGCCTGCAAGCCGATCTCGAAACCTATTCGACCGCGGACCGCGCGATCGCGACCTATATCCTCGGCCATTATGCGACGCTCGCCTTCGAGACCGCGATGACGCTCGCCCGAAAGGTCGGGGTCAGCGAAATCACGATCGGGCGTTTCACCCGCAAGCTCGGCTATCGCAATTTCAAGGCGATGAAGAACGAACTCAAGGACAGCAGCGAGGAAGGCTTTCCGTGGCTGGTCGGCGAACAGCTCCGGCACTTCGTCGATACGCCCGGTCTTCCGGACGAGGCGGACGGATCGATGCAGCGCGAGATGAAGTCGCTGCTCGCGGTCTATCGCCTCGCCGAAACGCCGCAATGGGAAGCGGCGGCCACGCTGCTCGCCCGGTCGCGCACGGTCCAGATCGCGGGTTTTCAGACCGAGCGCGGCATAGCGATGCTGCTTGCCAACCATCTGCAATTCATGCGCGACGGCGTGTGTCTCGTCGATCTGACCGCCGGCAATTACGCCGATGTGTTCGCGGCCGACGACGGCGACGACCGGTGCCTCGTGGTCATCGATATTCGGCGCTATTCGCGGCAATCCTATCTGATCGCCGAACAGGCGAGCCAGCAAGGCATTCCGCTGATCGTCCTGACCGACCTGTTCTGCGACTGGGCGCCCCGCTTCACACCGCACGTGCTCGCGGTACCGACGCAGACGGGCATGTTCTGGAGTTCGCCGGTCGCGCTCGTCTGCGCGGTGAACCTGATGGTGAACAGCGTGATCAAGCAGATCGGCACCAAGGTCGAAGCCCGGCTCGAAACGCTCACGCGGCTCCATCAGACGTTCACCGGCTATGCCGGCCACCAGCCGCCGCGTCCGAGAATGAACGCATAGGCTTACCGAGCTAATGACAGTTTTTTGTCATTAAAATTTATAGACAGAAAAATCTCACGAGATTAGCCGATGCGCATGTCCGCAGCGCATCGCCTCGCCACCCTCGATTCGCTCGACCCGATGCGAATTGCCGGCCGCATCCCCGGGGGCGAGCGGGCAATGACGTTGACAGGATTTCCGGCGGCGCCTAGGGCCCGCCGCACATCAAGAGTCGGGCCGACGCCCGGCACCAACCTGCTCCCGAGCAAGGTGGTACCCCGCAATCCGCGGGGGATGTGGCCGGACCGGCAACCAACGGGACCCCAAGCCGCACCTGCGTCGAACCGCCTCCCCTCTGCCGAAGGAAGGATTTCGACGTGACAAGCAGGGCGCAACAATTCGCCAGCGACAATTATGCGGGCATCTGTCCCGAAGCCTGGGATGCGATGGCCGCGCAACAATTCGCCAGCGACAATTATGCGGGCATCTGTCCCGAAGCCTGGGATGCGATGGCGGCCGCCAATTCGGCCTCGGCCCCCGCCTATGGCGACGATGAATGGACCCAGCGCGCGGCCGACGCTTTCCGGAGGCTGTTCGACACGCGCTGCGAGATATTCTTCGCATTCAACGGCACGGCGGCGAATTCGCTGGCGCTCGCGGCGCTATGCCAATCCTATCACAGCGTCATTTGCTCCGCCTCGTCGCACGTCGAGACCGACGAGTGCGGCGCTCCCGAATTCTTCTCGAACGGGTCGAAGCTGCTCGTTGCGCAAACCGCCGACGGCAAGCTGACCCCCGAAGCGATCCGCGCGCTCGCGACGAGCCGGTCCGACATTCACTTCCCGAAGCCGCGAGTCGTGACGATCACCCAGCCGACCGAGACCGGCCAAGTCTATACGATCGGCGAGATCCGCGCGATTTCGGCGACATGCCGCGAGCTCGGGCTCAAGCTGCACATGGACGGCGCGCGCTTCGCCCACGCCTGCGCGACACTGCAATGCGCGCCCGCCGACCTGAGCTGGCGCGCGGGCGTCGACGTCCTCTGCTTCGGCGGCACCAAGAACGGCATGGCGGCCGGCGAGGCGATCGTGTTTTTCGACACCGCGCTCGCGACCGATTTCGACTATCGCTGCAAGCAGGCCGGCCAACTCGCGTCGAAGATGCGTTTCCTCGCCGCCCCGTGGATCGGCCTGTTCGAGAGCGGCGCCTGGCTTCGCAATGCCGAACATGCGAACGGCTGCGCCACCCGGCTCGCCGCGGCGATCGAGGGCCTTCCCGGTGTCAGCCTCGCTTTCCCGGTCCAGGCCAATGCCGTATTTCTTCAAGCGCCGGAGAGCCTGCTCGAAGCATTGAGCACGCGAGGCTGGCGCTTCTACACCTTCATCGGCGGATGCGCGCGATTCATGTTCGCCTGGGACGCCCGCGTCGATACCGTCGATCTCCTCGCGCAGCATATTGCCGAACTTGCGGCCCGGTCGGAGAAGCGGGGGAACCGGCCTTTGCCGGCCTTCGCGGAAGCTCGCGCCGAAAGCGGAGTTCCGGGATAGCATTGGAGCGTCCGGCTGGCCCCGACAAGGTCACAGGCGGCGATCGGGTTGACCCGGCCGGATGTCTCCGCGGATGCGGTCGAACCGCGCGGCGACGTGGCGCGCATAAGGCAGGCCGCAATCGCGGATCATGAGGGCGTCCTCCTCCCACGCGATGATGCCGCGCCGCTCGAAATCCGACAGCGCGCTCCGCGCCGGCGCGACCTCGTCAGCATCCAGATACGCGCGCCCGTTGCATAGCAGATCGCGAATATGCCGGCCGCGCCGCTGCTCCTCCGCATCGACCCTCACCCCTCTCACCACGGCGAGCCGCCCGGCATCGGCGAGGACGCGATAGAGGCCGGACTTTTTTTCATTCTGCACGATCAGGTCGGGGAATTTGCCGATCGCGCTGGCGCCGAAGCCGAGCAGCACCGGCGTGTCGTCCTCCGTAAAGCCCTGGAAATTGCGGTTCACCCGGCCTTCGCGCGCCGCGATGGCGAGCGGGTCGTCGGCGCGCGCGAAATGATCGAAGCCGACGGGGACATAGCCGGCCGCCGTCAGGCGCCGATAGCCGAGCCGCGCCTGATCGAAGCGCAGCCGCGCGTCGGGCAAGTTCGCGGCATCGATCCGTCGCTGACGCGGGATCATATCGGGAAGATGCGCATAGCCGAAGAGCGCGATTCGGCTTGGCGCGAGGCGGATGGTTTCGTCGAGCGTCGCGTCGAGATCGGCGAGGCCCTGTCCCGGCAGCCCGTACATCAGATCGAAGTTGATCGCATCGATGCCGCGCAGGCGCAGCGCGGCGACGACGCGCTCGATATGCGAAAGCGGCTGGATGCGCCCGATCGCCTGCTGGACGTGCGGCGCGAAGGTCTGGACGCCGAGGCTGACCCGGGTGACCTGCGCCGCCGCGAGCACCAGCGCCCATTCAGACGAGAAGCCGCGCGGGTCGAGCTCGATCGAAACGTCGGGCCGGTGCGCGTCGAAGACGGTAAGCAGCAGGTCGAGCAGGCGCACCAGCTCGACCGGCGCGATCGCATTCGGACTGCCGCCGCCGAAGGCGATGCGGCGAATGCGCCCGCGTCCGCCCAGCCGCTTCGCAACGAGCGCGATCTCCGCCCTGAGCGCCGTCAGATAATCGTCGAGCCGCTGCTTGCGCCCCGCCGCGCCGGTGTTGCAGCCGCAATACCAGCAGATGCTTTCGCAAAAGGGGATGTGGACATAGAGCGAGACCGGCGTCGCCGATTCCACCGCATCGAGCGCCTGCGCATAATCGTGGGCGCCGACGTCTTCGGCGAATTCCATCGCCGTCGGATAGCTGGTGTAGCGCGGCACCGGTTTTGCGAGCAGATCGGGGTGATAGGACCACATGCGCGCATCCTATGGGCAAACGTCCGCCGCGACATTGACCGGGATCAATCCTCGTTCGTCATTGCGAGCGAAGCGAAGCAATCCAGGGCGGTTTGCGCCAACTCTGGATTGCTTCGCTTCGCTCGCAATGACGATGCCAATCCAAATCCCCAACTCCGGGGCGCGGCCCTAGCAGCAGCCCTTCGGCCCCGCCCGTTTACCGCGCCGCTCGCCGACCGCGTGGCAGGCCTTGGCGCAGTCGCGGCGCTGTTCGGGGTCGGCGGGATCGCCGGGGACGATCATCCGGTGCGATGCGCCGCCGCATGCCGGGATCGTCAGCACATGTGCCTCCGCGGCAGGCGGCTGCATCAGCGCCGCCGCGCCAAGCATCAGGACGACACCGGGCGCGGTCATCGCGCGTCCTCCTCCTCTTCCTCGACGAAGATGCGCAGCGCGGCGCCGTCGAGATCGTCGAACTGCCCGCCGCGCAGCGACCAGAAGAAGGCAGCGAGGCCGATCAGCCCGAGGCCGAGCGCGACCGGAATCAGGACAAGCAGCCCGTTCACCGCGCCGCTCCCTTCAGCCGCAGCGCGTTGCTGACGACGATCAGCGACGATCCCGACATGGCGATGGCGGCGACCAGCGGCGTCACATATCCCATGAAGGCGAGCGGCACCGCGATGATATTATAGCCGATCGCGAGCGCAAAATTCTGCCGCACGATCGCCTGCGTCCGCCGCGCGACGCGGATCGCCTGCACCACCGGCATCAGCCGGTCGCCGAGGAAGATGCAGTCGGCGGCATTCTTGCCCGCGTCGCTCGCCGAGCCGGGCGCGATCGAGGCGTGCCCCGCGGCGAGCGCGGGGCCGTCGTTGAGCCCGTCGCCGATCATCAGCACCTTGTGCCCCGCCGCCGCCTGCCGCGCGATGGCGGCAAGCTTGTCCTGCGGGCTCATGCCGGTCTGGGCGGTGAGGCCGAGCGCGCGCGCGACCGGCGCGACGGCGGCGGCGCGGTCGCCCGACAAGATGGTCGGCGCGACGCCCGCCTGTTCCAGCGCGGCGATCGTTTGGGCGGCGTCGGGACGCAGCGCGTCGGCGAAGCGGACGGTGATCGCCGGAACCCCATCGACCACAAGTTCGGTCGCCAGCGCGCTGTCGGCGGCCAGCCGCGCCGGGCGGCCGAGCGTCACGCGGTGCCCTTCCCAGAGGGCCTCGACCCCAAAGCCGGGAGTCTCGCGGATCGCCGCGACCGCGACTGGCGTCACCTCCATCGCCGTCAGGTCGCGGGTCAGTGCTTCGCTGAGCGGATGACGGCTGGCGCGTGCGAGCGCGAGCAACAATCCACGCGCGGCCGTGTCCGCCTCGTCCAGATTGGTCGCGACCGGGCGGCCGAGCGTCAGCGTTCCCGTCTTGTCGATCATCGCGCGGTCGACCTCGGCCAGCCGTTCGAGCGCCGACCCGTCCTTCACCAGCACCCCGACGCGCATCAGCGTGCCCGCCGCGACGATCTGTGCCGCCGGCACCGCGAGGCCGAGCGCGCAGGGACAGGTGATGATCAGCACCGCGACCGCGATCAGCAGGCTGTGATGCCAGCCCGCGCCCGCGATCATCCATCCGGCGAAGGCGAGCAGCGCCAGCGTGTGGACCGCGGGCGCATAATAGCGCGCCGCGCGGTCGGCGATGCGGACATAGCGCGACTTGCCCTGCGCCGCTTCGCCCATCAGCCGCGCGATGTCGGCGATCGCGGTGTCGGCGCCCGCCGCGGTCACCCGGACGCGGATCGGGGCCTCGATATTCAGCGTCCCGGCGTGGACCGGATCGCCGAGCCCTACGGCCTGCGGCGCGCTCTCGCCGGTCAGCAGCGACAGGTCGATCCGGCTGGCGCCGCCGATAATGACACCGTCCGCCGACAGGCGCTCGCCCGCCACGACGAGCATGACCATGCCGGGCTGAAGCGCGGTGGCGTCGACCCATCGGCTCGCCTCGTCGGCGCCGACGATCATCGCGCCGGTCCCCATGTTGCGGAGCAGCGCGGTCACCCCGCCGCGCGCGCGGTCACGCATCACGCTGTCGAGCCAGCGACCGCAGAGCAGGAAGAAGAGCAGCATCACGACGCCGTCGAAATAGGCGTGGGGACCGTGGGTCGCGGTTTCGTAGAGGCTGAGCGCGGTCGCGATCAGCACCCCGATGCTGATCGGCACGTCCATATTGGTCCGGCCGTGGCGCACCGCGCGCCACGCCGAACGGAAGAAGCTGCGCCCGGCATAGGCGACGGTCGGCAGCGCGATCGCCGCCGAGAGCCAGTGAAAGAGGTCGCGCGTCGCCCCGCTAGCGCCCGACCAGACCGACACCGACAGCAGCATGATGTTCATCATCGCGAAGCCCGCGACCGCGACCGCGCGCAGCAGCGCGCGGCTGTCGGACGCGCCGCCATCGACTTCGGCGGGACCGTCGCCGATCGGATGCGCCTCGAACCCCAGCAGCGAAAAGGCCCCGATCAGTTCGGGCGTGTCCGCATCGGGGGCGCAGGAGATATGCACGCGCTTCTCGGTGAAATTGACGCGCGCCGCCGCGATCCGCCGGTCGCGTACCAGCCCCTGTTCCAGCTTGGCGATGCAGCCGGCGCAGCGGATGTCGGGCACCGCGAAATCGCGCTCGACGAGCGAGGCGGCGGCGTCGGTCACTGGAGGTCGATCCGGTAGCGCGCCTCGTCGGCGCCGCGATGCACCGACAGGTCGAGCTGCCAGCGCCCGGCAGGCAGCGCATCGAGCGAGCGCAGCGTGCCGTCCGCCGCCGGGGCGAAGCGCATCGCGCGCGCGGGCGCGCGGCCGAGCGGGTGGCGAAGCGTCGCGACGACGCGCAGCCCGTCCACCGGCGCGCCGTCCTTGCGGACGATCAGCCGGACGTGGCGGCCCTCGTCGACCGCGACGCTCTTGTCCCAGCCGAGCCGGTACTGCGCGTCGGCGCGGGCGAGCCATTCGTTGTAATGCTGGCTCGCGACATAGCTGTTGTCGACGACGGTGCCGCCGAAGGTCGACAGCGCAAAGCTCGCCATCACCATATTGACGCCGATGACGGTGCCGAAGAAGGCGATCAGGATTATCGCCGCATGGCGTCCGGTGAAGGCTTTGCGCTCGCGCTTGTCGGTCATGGTTCGGTTCCCGGCCGGTCGAACTGGATGGTCTCGCGGTCGCCGCGCGGATCGTCGTCGAGCGCGCGCACCGCGATGGTGAAATCCTGCCGCGCCGGTCCCGCGCCGGGCGCGACGACGAACAGCCGCGCGCTCGTCACGCTGTCGGGCGCCAGCGGCATGTGCAGGCTCTGCCGCGCCGTTTCGCGCGATCCGCCGTCGATCCACAATCGCGCCCCGGGCAGGCCGCTGACGCTGATTTCGACCCGGCGCGGGCGGAGCTCCATGTTGCGCAGCTTCAGCGTGTAATTGTTGCGGATCGCGCCGTCGGACAGCTGGACGTAGAGCGGGCTGCGCTCGTGCTGGACGGCGAGATCGAGCCGGGTGCGCTGGCCGAGGGTGAAGAGCATCGCCAGCCCGATCGCGCCCCACAGGCCGAAATAGACGAGGGTGCGCGGGCGGAAGAGCGTCTTGCGGATCGGCGGCGCGACCCCGCCCGCCTTTTCGGTCGCGGCATCGTCGAGGGTGCAATAGTCGATCAATCCGCGCGGCCGCCCGACCTGTGCCATCACGCTGTCGCAGGCGTCGATGCACAAAGCGCAGGTGATGCAGCCGATCTGCGGTCCCTCGCGGATGTCGATGCCGGTCGGGCAGACCGCGACGCACTGGTTGCAATCGACGCAGTCGCCAAAGGCGCCGGGATTCTTCTCGGCCTTCTTGACGCTGCCGCGCGGTTCGCCGCGCCAGTCCTTGTAGGTCACGAGCAGCGACTTCTCGTCCATCATCGCGGTCTGAATGCGCGGCCAGGGGCACATATAGATGCACACCTGCTCGCGCAGGAAGCCGCCGAGGACGAAGGTCGTCGCGGTCAATACCGCGACGGTGACATAGGCGACCGGCGCCGCCTGCCCGGTCCAGAAATCGTGCGTCAGCGTCGGCGCGTCGGCGAAATACATGATCCACGCGCCGCCGGTCCAGAAAGCGACGGTCAGGTAGATCGCATATTTGACCGCCCGCTTGGCGATCTTTGCCGCCGTCCACGGCCCGTTCGCGAGGCGGATCTGCGCGTTGCGGTCGCCGTCGATCAGCCGGTCGACGTGCTGGAACAGGTCGGTCCACACCGTCTGCGGACAGGCATAGCCGCACCACGCGCGCCCGACTGCGCTGGTGACGAGGAACAACCCGATCCCCGCCATGATGAGCAGGCCCGCGACATAATAGAATTCATGCGGCCAGATTTCGATCTGGAACATGTAGAAGCGCCGGTTCGCGAGGTCGACGAGCACCGCCTGGTCGGGCGCGTGCGGCCCGCGATCCCAGCGGATCCACGGCGTAGCGTAATAGATCGCCAGCGTGACCGCCATGATCGCCCATTTGAAGCGGCGGAACGGGCCGTCCACCTTCTTGGGGTAGACGCCCTTTCGCGCCGCATAGAGCGACCCATGCTCGCCGGTCAGGTCGTCAGGGCTGACCATCGGCTCCCCGTCCTTCGGTTCCCGGCCCTTCCGCGGCCGGCGCCGGCGCCTTCTCGCCGCCGCCGAGCGAATAGACATAGGCGGCGAGCATCTTGATCGTCGCGGGATCGAGCCGGCCGTTCCAGCGCGGCATCACGCCATTGCGCGGCTGGGTCACCGTCGCCGCGATGCTCGCGCGGTCGCCGCCATAGAGCCAGATGGCATCGGTCAGCTTCGGCGCGCCGACCGTCCGCCCGCCCTCGCCGTTCGGACCGTGGCAGACGGCGCAGTTCGCCTCGAACAGCGTAGCCCCGCGCGCCGACGACGCGCTCGGCCTTTCCTGGCGGCTGATGACGCGGACATGGCTGACGACGTCGGCGATCTGCCCCGCGTCGAGGATGCCGTCGCGCCCGAAGGCGGGCATCAGGCTGGTACGCGTCGCATCATGGTCGGGGTTCCGGATGCCGTGGGCGATCGTATATTCGATCGTGGAGAGGTCGCCGCCCCACAGCCAGTCGTCGTCGGTCAGGCTGGGATAGAGCTTCTTCACCCCCGCGCCGCCCGCGCCGTGGCACTGGACGCAATGGACGCGAAAGGCAGCCGCCCCGCCCTGCACCGCCGCCTGCATCAGTTCGGGCTTCGCGGGCAGGTCGGCGATCGGGGTCGCGGCGATCGCATTCACCACCGGCGCGCGGCGCGCCGCGTCGGCCTGCATCTCCGCTTCGAGCTGGCCGCGGCTGGTCCAGCCGAGCACCCCCTCGGTCGCGCCATGGACCATCGGCCAGGCGGGGTAGAGGATGACATAGGCGATGCCCCAGACGATCGTCGCATAGAGCGACCACAGCCACCAGCGCGGCATCGGCGTGTCGAGTTCCTCTATGCCGTCCCATTCGTGACCGGACGTGCTCGTACCGGTCACTTCGTCGATGCGCTTATGATCGGCCATTGTCGTCGTCCTTGAAGATCATGTTCGCCGCTTCGTCGTGATGACGGCGCGCGCCCTTGCGAAAGGGCCAGGCGATGAAGAGGAGGAACATTGCCACCATGACGATCAGCCCCCAGCTGTCGGCGAAATGCCGCACCTCGTCATAGGTCATCGCGACGCCTCCGATGCGGCGGCGGGCACATGCGCCTGCTCCTGCGGCGCCGCCTTCTCGACATCGACCAGCGTGCCGAGCATCTGGAGATAGGCGATCAGCGCGTCCATTTCGGTCACGCGGGCGGGATCGCCGTCGAAATCGCGCACCTGCGCCTTGGGGTAGCGCTTGACGAGGTCGCCGGCGCCCGCATCGGGATCGGCCTGCGCGCGGATGTCGTCGTTCGCCTTGGCGATGTCGGTCTTGGTATAAGGAACGCCGACGCGGTAGAGCGCGGTCAGGTCGCGCGCCATGTCGCTCGCCTCGAGATCGCGATCGGCGAGGAAGGCGTAGCCCGGCATGATCGATTCGGGCACGACGCTGCGCGGGTCGATCAGATGCGCCTTGTGCCATTCGTCCGAATAGCGGCCGCCGACGCGCGCGAGGTCGGGTCCGGTGCGCTTCGACCCCCACTGGAACGGGTGGTCGTACATGCTCTCCGCCGCCAGGCTGTAGTGACCATAGCGTTCGACCTCGTCGCGGAACGGGCGGATCATCTGGCTGTGGCAGGTATAGCAGCCCTCGCGGATATAGATGTTGCGCCCCGCGAGTTCGAGCGGCGTATAGGGCCGCATCCCGTCGACCTTCTCGATCGTGTTGTCGATCCAGAACAAAGGCGCGATCTCGACGATGCCGCCGATCGCGACGGCGATCAGCGAGAAGAAGCCGAGCAGGCTGACATTGCGTTCGAGCTTCTTGTGGCTGAAGCGCTTTTCGGCGGGTTGGGTCGCCATGGCCTGTGGCTCCTTATTCGGCGGGAACGGGCGCGAGCGGACGATCCGCGGCGGCGTTGTAGGGGGTTTCGGTCATCGGCTTTTCCTCGCGGACCCGGCCCGCGAGCGTCGCCCAGACGTTGAAGACGAGCAGCAGGAAACCGGCGAGGTACATCGCGCCGCCCGCGGCGCGGATCAGATACATCGGGTGCATCGCCGCAACGGTCTCGGCAAAGCTGTAGACGAGGTAGCCGTCGGCGCCATATTCGCGCCACATCAGCCCCTGCATGATCCCCGCGACCCACATCGAGGCGGCGTAGAAGACGATGCCCAGCGTCGCGAGCCAGAAGTGCCAGTTGACCATGCGCAGCGAATAGAGCCGTGGCCGTCCCCACAGGCGCGGGACGAGATAATAGACCGCGGCGAAGGTGATCATGCCGTTCCAGCCGAGCGCCCCGGCGTGGACGTGCGCGATCGTCCATTCGGTATAGTGGCTGAGGCTGTTGAACGCCTTCACCGACAGCATCGGTCCCTCGAAGGTCGCCATGCCATAGAAGGCGAGCGCGACGACCATCATGCGGATGATCGGGTCGGTGCGGATCTTGTCCCACGCGCCGTTCAGCGTCATCAGCCCGTTGATCATGCCGCCCCAGCTCGGCATCCACAACACGACCGAGAACACCATGCCCAGCGTCTGCGCCCAGTCGGGCAGCGCGGTGTAGTGAAGGTGGTGCGGTCCGGCCCAGATATAGAGGAAGATCAGCGACCAGAAGTGGAGGATCGACAGGCGATAGCTGTAGATCGGCCGTTCCGCCTGCTTGGGCACGAAATAATACATCATCGCGAGGAAGGGCACGGTCAGGAAGAAGGCGACCGCATTATGCCCATACCACCATTGCGTCAGCGCATCCTGCACCCCCGCGAAGGCCGAATAGCTCTTCGATCCGAAGATCGTCGCCGGCACCGCCAGATTGTTGACGATGTGGAGCATCGCAATGGTGACGATGAAGCTGAGGTAGAACCAGTTGGCGACATAGATATGCGGCTCGCGGCGCTTTACGATCGTCCCGACGAAGACGACGAAATAGACGACCCAGACGATCGTCAGCCACAGGTCGACATACCATTCGGGCTCGGCATATTCGCGCGCCGCGGTGACGCCCATCAGATAGCCGGTCGCCGCGAGCACGAGGAAGAGCTGATAGCCCCAGAAGACGAAGCGGGCGGCCGCCGGAAAGGCGAGCCGGGCGCGGCAGGTGCGCTGGACGACATAGAAGCTCGTCGCGATCAGCGCATTACCGCCGAAGGCGAAAACCACCGCGGACGTGTGCAGCGGGCGCAGCCGCCCGAAACTGGTATATTCAAGCCCCAGGTTGAGCGCCGGAAAGGCGAGCTGCAGCGCGATATAGAGGCCGACCGCGAGACCCGCGACGCCCCAGAAGATGGTGGCGATGACGCCCCAGCGCACCGGATCATCGTCATAGACGCCCTCATCGGGCGGCATCCTGAGAAGACCGCGCGCCATACCCGCATAATCGGCGCGCGAGATGCGGGTCCACAGCACGATCAGGCAGGCGACGGCGACGATAACCATATGCACGGCAAAGGGCGTGTCGACGGCTAGCGCCGCAAAGACCAGCGCCAGCAAGGCGAGCCCCAGCCAGCCAGCCGCCTTGAAAACCAGATCGTCCATCATCGCGAATCCCCATTCGGCGCCGCTCCATCGGCCGCGCCCATCCAGCCCCATGGCCGCGTGCGCGGCCCGGAACATTGACCTGGATCAACGAAAAATGTTGCGGCGCATCAATGGGACGATTTGTCCCAGGCCGCGGGAGAAAAGTGCTGCGTGGAGAGGTCCGCGTTTAACCGGCGCCACGAACGGGACAGCAGGTCAGTTAAGATCACGACGCTCGAAGGCGACGGCTCAGCCCGCGATCGCCTCCATCGCCGCGCGGTCGTTGATCACGATCTCGCGGCGCGACGGCAGGTCGAGCAGGCCAGCAGCGCGCATCCGGGTGAGCTGGCGGCTCGTCGTCTCGATCGTCAGCCCCAATATGTCGGCGATCTGCTGGCGGCCGAAGGGCAGCTCGAATCCGTTCTGCGGCCCGCCGCCGCATCCCTGGCCCGACAATCGCTCGGACATTTCGAGCAGGAAGGAGGCGACCTTCTCCTCCGCCGACTTGCGGCCGAGCAGCATCATCCAGTGCCGCGCCCGGTCGAGCTCGTCGAGCGTGCGGCGCAACAGCTTGTGCTGCAAATCGGGGTGCGCGCTCGCGAAATCGTCGAAGCTCTTGCGATTGAAGATGCAGACCTCGGCATCGGTCATCGCGGTGACGCTGTAGGGGCTTTCCTTGCCGAACGGGCGGCCGATGAAATCGGACGGAAAGACGACGCCGACGATCTGCTCGCGCCCGTCGGCGGCCGCGAGGACCAGTTTCAACACGCCGTCGAGGACATTGGCGACGACCGGCGCGTCGTCGCCTTCCCACATCAGGGTCTGCCCCGCCTTGACGCGATGATTCCGGCCGAGTTTGCCGAGCAGCGCCAGTTCTTCGGCATCGAGGCTTGCGCAGATCGCCCGGTTACGGACGACGCAGGAGGCACAGTCGGTCACCTCTCCGCCATAATCGACTGCGGTCCTCGTGGGAAGGGACGATGGAGCGAGGAGCGCGCCGGTCATGCCGCGCCCGCACCGGGCGCCGGGCGCACCGCCATCGGGACATAGACGAGCAGGAACAGCAGGAACGCCGCCGCCCACAGCCCGCCCGCGGCCGCGATGACCCGCATATAGTCGAACGGCAGCAGCGGCGCGATCACGCGCAGCAGCGCGCCCGCGTGGACGAGGATATAGATGAGCACGGTCGCGCGGTCGGCCTCGAGCGGGCGGCCGGTGTGGCCGCGCGTCGCGCGCGTCATCACCGCCAGCGTCATCGCCCCCATCGCCCCGGCGCCGAGCGCATGCACCGCGCTCGACACCGGCAGCAGCGGATGCAGCGTCGCGCAGCCGAGCAGGATCAGCCCGACCGGGAGCCAGGCGTAAGAGAGGTGGAGCACGAAGACGAGCGGATCGCTGAGTGCCTTCAACCCCGCCCAGCGCACGAGACGGATCGCCTGAAGGCCGCCCGCGACGATCAACAGCCCGGCCGCAACCGAACTCGCGGGATCGGCGACCCACGCGGCGAGCGCGAGCGCCGTCGTCCCGATCACCGCCATGTCGAAACGGTTCGGCAGGATCGGCATCCCCTCGCTGCTCCCCTGCCGCATCAGCCAGTTGCGCGTGAAGGCGGGAGTGATACGCCCGCCGATCAGCGCGATCAGCAACAGGACCAGCGCGAAGCCCATATGCACCCCGAACGCCGGATCGGCGAGTGCGCCCATCATCGCGGCATGATCGAGCGCGCAGGCAGTGGCGAACAGGAAGAGGATGATCAGGATCGGCTTGTTCCGGTTGCCCGAGGCGACAATCTCGCGCGCCGCATAGGCGAGCAGGACCAGCAGATAGAGTGTGTCGAGCGCCGCGCCGACCAGCGGCGGCACCGTCGCCGAAAACAGGATCGCCAGCCGCGCCGCCAGCCACAGCCCACCGACCGCCGCGACCCGCCAGCCCGTCACCGTCGGCCGCCCGGTCCAGTTGGGCATGGCGGCGCTGACGAAGCCGCCGATCACCGCGCCGAGATATCCGAACAGCATCTCGTGCTGATGCCAGGCGAGCGGGTCCATCGCGATCGGCAGCGTCCAGCGCCCGCCGAGCGCGCCGACCCACAGCGCCACGACGACGACCGCCCACAGCGCCCCGCAACCGAAGAGCAGGCGATAGCCGCCGCGCAGCCATAGCGGTGACCCCGCGCCCGCCCCTCTTGCGTCCCCCGCGATCCTCATACCCGCCCGCCCTTCTGCCACAGGCCGAGGATCACGACCTGCCACGCGACCGCGACCCCGCCGACGATGAACACGACATCGCCGAAGGTGCGGACCCAGCGCAGCGTTTCGAGGAAGTCCTGCTGGAGGAACGCATCGCTGCGCGCATACCACATGCCGGTGGTCACGCTCGCCTCGAACTGGAACAGGCCGACCGGCAGCAGGCTGGTGAAGATCATCAGCACCAGCCCCGCGTTGAGCCCCCAGAAGCCGAGACGCATCAGCCGCTCGCTGAACGCGATCTCGGGCCGGATATAGCGCAGCACCAGCAGCGTGAAGCCGAGCGCGAGGAAGCCATAGACCCCGAACAGCGCCGCATGGGCATGGACCGCGGTGGTGTTGAGCCCCTGGAGATAGAAGAGCGCGACCGGGGTGTTGATCATGAAGCCGAAGACCCCGGCGCCGAGCATGTTCCAGAAGGCGACCGCGACGAAGCACATCAGCGGCCAGCGCAGCGCGCGCATCCACGGCGCGCGGTCGCGCAGGCTCCAATGCTCCCACGCTTCGTATCCGAGCACGATCAGCGGCACGACCTCGAGCGCGCTGAACGCCGCGCCGACCGCCATCACCGGGGTCGTGGTCCCCGAGAAATAGAGGTGGTGAAAGGTGCCCGGCACCCCGCCGACCATGAACAGCGAGGCCGAGGCGAGGCTGGCCGCGGTCGCGATCCGCTTCGACACCAGCCCCATCGAGGCGAAGATGAAGGCGATGGCGGCGGTCGCGAACACCTCGAAAATGCCCTCGACCCACAGGTGGACGACCCACCAGCGCCAATATTCCATGATCGTGATATGGGTGCGCTCGCCATAGAAGAGGCCCGAGCCGTAGAAGAGCCCGATCGCGACCGTCGAGACGGTGAGCAGCGCGAGCAGATTCTTGTCGCCGCCTTCCTTGCGGCGCAGCGCGGGCAGCATGCAGCGCAGCATCAGCACCAGCCAGAAGAGCAGTCCCGCGAACAATGCGATCTGCCAGACGCGGCCGAGGTCGAGGAACTCATAGCCCTGATGCCCGAGCCAGAAGCCGAGCCCGTCGGGCATCGCCTGCGCGATCGACAGATAGTTGCCGATGAACGACCCGACAACGACCAGGATCAGCGCCCAGAAGAGCAGGTCGACCCCCAGCTTCTGATGCTTCGGATCGCCGCCGTGGATGACCGGTCCAAGGAACAGCCCCGCCGCGAGGAAGGCCGTCGCGATCCACAGCACCGCGCTCTGCACATGCCAGGTGCGGGTCAGCGCATAAGGGAACCACTGCGACACGTCGATGCCGTAGAAGCTCTGGCCCTCGATCGTGTAATGCGCGGTGAAGCCGCCGATGAATATCTGAAAGACGAACAGCGCCAGCACCACGAACAGATATTTGCCGAGCGCGCGCTGCGACGGGGTCAGCGCCGCGAGCGTCAGCGGGTCCTTGTCCGCGGCGACGAGCGGCGTGTCGTCGTGGCGGCGCAGGAAGGCCCAGCCCCAGATCAGCGCCCCGACGCCCGCGATCAGGATGACGACGCAGGCGAGCGACCAGAGGATATTCTCGGGCGTCGGCTGGTTGCCGATCAGCGGTTCGGGCGGCCAGTTGTTCGTATAGGTGGCGACCGTCCCCGGCCGCTCGGTCGACGCCGCCCAGGCGGTCCAGAAGAAGAAGTCGGCCAGCGCCGCGCGCTTCGCGGCGTCGGGCAGGGTCCCCTCCTTCATCGCATAATTGTCGCGCATCGCGCGCAGCGCGGGATCGCTGCCGTAGAGCTTGTCATAATGGGCGGCGGTCAGCGCGATCGCGCGGGCGCGGCGGTCCGACACGGTGACGACACCCGTCGCCGGATCGAGGGCGTTATGCCGATATTCCTGCTTGAGTCGATAGGTCAGCGCCGCCTTCTGCTCGACGGCGAGCGTGTCGAATGCCTTGTCATAAGTCTCTTCGGCCGCGAGGCTCAGCCAGGCGGTCAGTTCGCGGTGCAGCCAGTCGGCGGTCCAGTCGGGCGCCTGGTAGGCGCCGTGCCCCCAGATCGAGCCGAGCTGCATCCCGCCGGTGCTCTGCCAAGCCGCCTGCCCCGCCATGATGTCGCCCTTGGTCATCAGCACCTCGCCCGACGCGGTGACGACCTGCGCCGGGATCGGCGGCGCCTTGCGGTAGACCTCGACCCCCGAGATGCCGAGAATGGCGAAGGTCACCGTCAGGACCGCGATCAACGTCCACCAGAGCTTGCGATATTCGCCCACCAGAACCCCCTGTCATTTCGAAAAATCCCGTCAGCCCGCCGCGTTTTCGTCGAACAGGATCGTCAGCAACAGCGACGTGTCCGCGATCGCCTCCACCGCGTGCGGCGTTCCCGGTTCGAGGAATAGCCAGTCGCCGGCGCGCAGTTCGACGAGCGCGTCGCCGCCCAGCCGCGCATGCCCCGCGATGCAGTAAAGCGTCAGCGACCCCGCGACCCGGTGCGGCGCGATCGAGGCTCCCGCGCGCACCACCAGATGGATCGTCTCGAAGGATGGCGTACGGGCGAGTGCCGCCGTCGCGGTCGCCGGATCGTCGAGCGCGCCGAGGCGCGCCACCTCGCCGGAGCGGACATGATGCAGCGCCATGCTCAACCCTCTCCGCGCCGCACGCGGCGGCGGACGAAGGCGCGGAGCCACCGGCCGAGGGCCTTCGCGAGACCGTCGCCGCCGGGATGCCGCGCGCGCCGCGCG
Source organism: uncultured Sphingopyxis sp. (assembly GCF_900078365.1). Taxonomy (NCBI): domain Bacteria; kingdom Pseudomonadati; phylum Pseudomonadota; class Alphaproteobacteria; order Sphingomonadales; family Sphingopyxidaceae; genus Sphingopyxis; species uncultured Sphingopyxis sp. The sequence continues at coordinate 853,326 of NZ_LT598653.1, read as the reverse complement.
TCGAGCGGTCCCGATCCGATCACTTCACCGCATTCCGGGCAGAACATCGTCCATCCTCCATGGGCCGGCTTGGCCCCTCGGCTACCGAGGATAGGCAGAGTCGCCGGCAATGAATTTGCGCTGGATCAAATTTCCCTCTTTCGGGTATCTTCCCCGGCAATTTGGTCCGGTCCGTCCTTCGTCGCGGCCGCCCCGGCGCGCTGTCGCACCGCAGTGACTCGATTATTCGGCACCAGCGAATCGTTGCGATCCATGGTCAGACGACCAGAAGAGACGGCATATTTTCCTTTCAAGGATCGTGCCCGGAGCCCGATCGGCAATAATAGCCTTTTGATCGGCAAAAGCTTTCGACGGCGCTTGTCATCGCTCCGCCGCACTGCTAGGGGCGCCCCTCGTTGCCGCTTTAGCTCAGTTGGTAGAGCACATCATTCGTAATGATGGGGCCACAGGTTCGAGTCCTGTAAGCGGCACCATAGAACTCATGGAAATGACGATTTGTGTTGCTTCGCATAGATTGAGATGGCGCGGATTTGCGCGCAAAACGCGCCTCGGAGCGTCGTTCCGGACCTAAATCCTCATACCAAAACCAGTGACCCGATCAGCCCCCGTTTGGGGGGCAAGGGAGTGAACATTGCTGGAAAATCTTGGAACGTGAGCATGTCCAAGAATGGCAGATTTTCTGGAATTTTTCAGGACCCTATAGGAAGGGTTAGTGGTGCCAGAAGAACACTCGAAAAGGACATTCAAATGACTGAATTATTTATATAAAATTTCAAAATTTCTTTCGATACCAACGTCGATACCTGAGTCAATTTTAAGGCACAGGTTCGAGTCCCTGTTGACGTGGACAAGCATGGTGTTGGGAGATAGCTCGTGACGGGTCCAAAATGGCTCCGCGCGAAAACTCCGAAGAAATTTCTGGGGCCCGACGATATCAGATAGTTAACGCGTCAGGCCGCTTGCCCCAATGTCGACAAAGCGATCTGCTCGAAACTGATCGTGTTTTGCATTTCGGGCGCATTGGGTCCGATCGACATCGGACAGACCACGCCCGGCATCGTCGCCACGTCGAACAATTCGGTGATGTGCCCCTCAAGGCGAATCCACTCGACGATATCCCCGCTTCCCAGATTTACGATCAGCACGCCGCACCAAGGTTCGGCATCGCGCGTTTTGAGTTCGCCATCGAGCAACAGACCCGCAAAGCTCCCGTTACGCGGCTTGGATACCGTCACGATCGCATGGCCATCGAAGATCGACATCCCCCGCAGAAACCCAGGACAGAAGGCGATGTCGGCTTTTTCGCCCGTCGCCGGATCGATGCGGACGATCCGACCGCGGCCACTGTCTAGCACATAGAGGTTGTCCCCGACGACGCGCGGCGAATGCGGCATGGATAACTGGTCGGTAACGATTCGATCGGACCGAACGTCAATAAGCACCCCCCCTTCGTGCCGTCGTTCGCGCCACCCCGCAATGACATCCGAGCGACTGACCGCAGTGACATACCGCGGCTGGCCATCCTGCATCGCCAGCCCGTTGAGATGGCAGCGGTCTTCAGGAGCAAGTTTCGATATGAAGTGCGGCTTCCAGATAGGTTTGAAGCTATGCCTGAGGTCTAGCGTCGCTAGGCAGCTATACTTGGTGTTCACGAAAATGACTCGGCCTTCTTCGTCGACCGCGACCTCGTGGATGTCGACGTCGCCCGTGGTTTGGCCGTTGCGTGGAACCAATACCGCATCGAATGCCTCATTTCCGACCTCACCCGGGCGCAAGATATTCTCGAGGCGCCAGAGCTGGCAGAGCGACCCCAGATAGAGCCGCCCCGGCCGCCAGCACACGCCCATCGCGCGACTGAAATTCTGCTGGTTGAACGACACTGTGCCATTGGGATGCAAGCCCACCAGAAACAGTTGCCCGGTCTGATAGCTGGTGAAAGCCAGGCTCGTCCGCCGCGCCGTCAGCCAGCCGGCCAGCCCCCGCGACACCGAGATATTTGTTTTGCCGGCCTCCGCTTCGGGCCCGGCGCCGGGCGCATAGGCCCGTCCGGTAGCCGGGGCTTGGACCGATTGCACTTCGGATGTGTCGGAATTGCTCATCATGCTCGCTCATGCAGGCAAGGCCCGGTACGAAACCGGGCCCTGCAGGGGTTCGAAATGGTTCAGAATTTGAAGCGGACGCCGACGCGGCCACCGCCACCCTTCGTCCCGCTTCCGATGGTGGCGTCGCCCTCGATGAAACCGCTCACCGGCCCCTTCGACAGGATGTTAAGCCCGACCGCTACCTCGCCATAGTCGTCGGTACGCGGCGTCACGATCGACTGGCTGACGTCACCGCTTGAAAAGAGCAGCCCCGCTTTGCCGCTGAACGCATGGACATAATTGCCGCGGGCGTACAGCACCGCCTGCGTCCCTCCCTCGCTACCCAGCGCAGCGCCGAAACGCGCGCCGATCTTGCCCGTCACCGCACTGTTGTTGTCGAAGTCGATCCGGTGGCTGAATGCCTCGATCGCGTCGATCGAACTTGTCTGCCAGGCAAGCGTCGCGACAGGTTCGATGAAGATTTTCTCCGATCCCAACCGCACGCCGACTTCGCCCTGCACGCCATAGGCATCGCCGCCGACCTTGTCGGACCAGCGCTCGTCTCCGATGCCGCCCTGCGCAGCGATCCGGTAATGGCTATACTGGCCGAGCAGGTTCGCAAAGACATGCTTGCCGCGATAGCTTGCATAGCCGGCAAGATTGAGGGCATCGAAATCGGCACGCTCGTTTCCGCCGGCAAAATGCTGCTTCGAACTCAGATAGCCGCCGGTGACCCCGAAGATCGTGCTACTGTCCTCGCTTTCCGCGCCGCCAAGGTCATAGCCCACCTGCGCACCGAAAAAGTCCTGCCGATAGTCGAGCGGCGCCCCGTCAATCGCGCTGTCACGGTCGACCACGCCCCCGAAGATCTGGCCCCACAACCGCCGGCCACCGCCGTCGGCGTCGCGCAGCTCGGCCATATGTGTGCTCCACGACTGCGCGGACTTGTCCCATATCGCCTGCGCGGCCTCGTTGAGCTTGGCAAGACGATAGGCGGAGCTGCCGACTTGCGTGCCAAGACTGTAGGTTCCCGTCGCGGCGTCATAGCGCATATTGTACCGGATGAAGCCCATGTCGGCCTTGTCGAGCTTGAAGGCGTCGGCCGCCGATCCCGCGCCGACCTTGATGATCGCGACCGGTCCCGCGAACAGCGTCGCTTTGCCCGGCAGCGTGGCGACGACGACGTTGGTCGATCCCGTTGCAGCGCCCTCCACGACCAGCTGGTCGGCCGTGGTCGCGCCGACATCGAGAGCGAGCGTCGATCCGCCCGTTCCGGTAAAGGCACCCGACAGCACCAGACGATCCCCGGCGATGCCGTTCCGCATGTCGACGGCTCCGCTATTCTCGAACCGTTCGAGACCCGCGAACGTCACCGACGTCGGCGCGCCGGCGGCGCGGCCGCCCTCAGTCGCAATTCCGGTCGACCCGATGCGAACGACACCGCTATTGACGAACAGATCGTCACCTTCGCCAAAGATCGAATCCTTGGTTGCCAGAAACTCGCCGGAATTGACCAGCACGTCTTCGCCGGCCGTCAGCCGGAGATTACCCTCGATGGTGCCGCTGTTGTCGATCCAGCTTCCTGCGCCCGGGATCGGCGTCCAGTCATAGTTATATTGGTCGACGACGAAGATCGTGTAACGGTCCCCCAGATTGCGGATCGTACCGGCATTGTTGATGACGACACCCGACTCCGATCCGACGATGATAGCGTTTCCGGGGCCGGTATAGGGATCGTCGGCCGGATTACGTTTGCCGCCGCCGATCACGGTGGCCCCCTTGGCGATATTCAGGACCGACTGCCCCGACCCGGCGCCCATTTCGATCGCAACGTGATTCTTCGCGATGACGTCGCCCGTGACGGTCAGACGGTTTCCGCCGGCCGCGGAGAGGAATATCCCGCGGCCACCCGATTCGACATTCCCCGCTTCGACAGAGATGTTTCCGAGAGCTATTGCGGAAATGCCGATGCCGGCGCCTTCGACCTTTACATCGTCGGCACGGATGCGGACATCGCCCCAATAATTGAGCCCCAAAATCCCGACCGACGGGGAACCGCTCACCGTAACCCGGGCGGCGTCGATCTCGACGGCCGGCGCCACCGCCGGTACGCTGCCGCGCGCCCGCGGAATCACCGCAACGATGCCGCCGACATTTTCGCCGATAGCGGTGACATCGCCTGTCGACACCACCTTGACGCCGCCGCCCGCATAGCTGCCCAACGCCCGGATTGCGCTTGAATAATCGCCGTTTACCGCTACCGAGCCGCTGTTGACGACCGTGGTTAGGCCGTCCCCGCGACCGAGCGCATAAAGCCCGTGCGCGAAGCTGCCCGCCGTCTCTACCCGGCCGGTATTTTTGATTGCGATAGAACCCTCGCCAAAGGCAAGGACGCCGTAGGAATAATCCCCTTCGGTACGAATGTCGCCGGCGCCGGTGACCGTGATGTCACCTGTGCGGCTGAACGCGCGCACGCCCGATGAAAAGCTGCCCCGCGTCGCAAGGTCGCCGGCCTCGACCACGACATCGCCGGTCAACGTGCTCGCATATATCCCCGTCGCGGCCTGGCCGGCCGTCGAGATGTTCGCCGCGCCGACCTTCACATCGCCATAGAAGGAAAAGGCTTCGACACCCGAGGCGCCCTCGCCCGAGGTTGCGATGGTCCCGGCGTTGACCGCAATGTCCCCCAGCCCGTAACCGAAAACACCCCGCGAACCCGTCCCGCTCGTCGAAACATTATCCACGTCGATATTCAGGTGAACGCCTTCGCTGGCACCGATCGCCATCACACCCGATGCATAGTTACCGCTGGTGGTAATGCTGTCCGCAAGGATCGCAGTCGTCGTGTCGCCGGCCTTTGGCGCGCCACCGGCATAGGTGTAGATGCCGGCCGCACCTTCGCCTGTCGTCGTGATCGACCCGATATCGACGCCGATGCCGCCATAGTTGCTGATCGCCACGACACCCGCCGACTGCTTTCCGTTGGTTTCGATGCTATCCGCCTTCACGGAAATATTGCCGGTGGGCGCCGCGGCGTAGATGCCGATCGAATAGTCGCCATGCGTCTTGATACTGCCGACATCGACGTCGATATCGGCCCGCCGGGCGGTATTGATCGCAACGACCCCGTGCGAGAAAGCGCCTTCGGTCGAAACGCTGGCCGCGGTCACGCTGATGTCTCGCGGCACCTGGCCGTTATCGTTGACAAAATTGCTGTTGGCATAGATGCCGCTCGAATAGTCGCCCTTGGTGCTGACATTCCCCGCCCTGACGATCACCGAAGCACCGACAGCCTTGATGCCGCCGGCGTCGAAATCAGGGGACGTACCAGCACCGGTGGTCGAGACGTCGCCCGCGACGACCGTCGTCGTACCGCCCGAATAAGCCGTGATGCCGCGACCACCGTCACCGCCGGTCGCAACCGTCCCTGCATCGATCGACACATCGTCCATATAGCTCCAGGCGAAGATCCCGTCGGCCCCGTAGCCGCTGGTCTTGATACTTTCCGCTTTGATATCGACCGGACCGCCATAGGCTTCAGCGCGAATGCCGCTCGCCGCCGTGCCCGTCGTCGTGACGCTATTAACGGCGATTTTGATGCCCCCGGCGCTGCCGCCGATATTGCTGTTTGCATTGATGCCGTCGGCGCGATCGCCGTCGGTTTCGACCGTGCCTGCGTCGATCGAGATATCACCATAAGCTTGTGCCCTGATGCCCGTCGAGCGCGCTCCTTCGGTCACAACCTTCTCGGCCTTGATCGCGATCGCCCCATAGGCAATTGCGTCGATCGCGGGCGCATCGTCACCCTTCGTCGCGACGGTGCCGACTTCGATATTTAGATCGCCGCCGAACGGATTGCCGACGGGATCGATGCCCGAGACGGCGACCGCGCTGACCCCGGCCGAATAGTCACCCGAGGTCGTGATGTTGCCTGCCTCGATATCGGCACTCGCGCCGAGCGCGAGCAGGTTGATGCCAGCCGACCTGCCGCCCCGTGTCGTGATCGAGCCTGCATCGACCGCGACATGATGTGCCTGACCGTCATAGCTGACGCTCTCGACCAATATGCCGGCCGAATTCTCGCCGGACGTCTCGATAACGCCGGTGCGGATATCGACCTCGCCCGAACGGATACCGACTTTCACGCCGTTGCTCGCGTCGCCCTTTGTCGCGATCGATGCCGCGTCGAGAGTCAGCGTCCCTGTGTCGATGTCCGCCTGAAAACCCGAGGCATGATATCCGTCGGTTTGCAGCTTTCCGCTAATGATGAAATTCTGGTCGGTGTAGAAGCCACTCGTCAGGATTGCGGGCGAATTATGGCTGCTCGTCTCCACCGAACCGATCGCGGCATCGACCGACCCACGGATGGTTCCGATCCGTATACCGATCGTATCGCGGCCATATTGCGACTCACCCTTGGTTACGACGTTATCGACCGTCAGCGAAATATCACCCCAGCCGGACGCAATAGCGACACCGCGCGAGCGGTCACCCTCGGCAACCACTTGGCCAAGATCGATCGTCAAATCCCCGCCCGACCTGATGGCGACGGCCGCCGAGCTGACGCCATGTGTGATCACCGTATCGGCGGTCAAGACGACCGCTTGCCCCTCGTTATATTGCCAATAGGGCCCGCCCATATAAACACCGGTGGACGAATTGCCGTGCGTCTCTACGCTCCCAAGATCAATCGAGGTCGACTTGGTCGGGTCGTAATTGACAACATTCACACCATTGGAGAAGTCCCCGCGCGTGACAACGCTGCCCGCCGACACGTCGACGTCTCCATAGTAGCTGACCGCGCCAAGGCCGACCGAGCCCACGCCCGTCGTTTCCACCGTTCCGGCATGCAACGAGACATTTCCGAAACCGCCGGCATAGGCTCCCCAGCTATTGTCGCCCGATGTGCTGACGCTACCGATTTCGACCGAGGTATTGCCCTTTGTGAAATTCGTCGCGATCAGCCCGTCCGACGAATGGCCGCGGGTTTCGATATTGTCGGCCCGGATCGTCAGGTCGGCGGGATCCGACAGGATCGGCAGACCGGTATCCTCATCATAAGCCGGTCGCTGACCAGCCTGTCCGTTGACGCCGACCGAATTGTCGCCGGTCGTGCGCACGTCACCGACATCGATCGTCACCTCGCCGTTCGATACGGCGTGAATGCCGGTAGCATATGAGCCTGACGTTCGTACCGACGCCGCCGACACATTGATCGGGCCGGCATAACCGGTTGCATGAATGCCGAACGCGTTTCCACCCTCGGTTACGACCTGCCCGGCCTCTACGCCCACCGAGCCATTCGCCGAACCCGCGACGATCCCGTTGGCCGCGTCGCCGGTTGTCAGGACATCACCGATCTGGATCGTGGCATTGCCGTCCACTGCGATCGCCACCGCACCGATCGCGCCGGTGCCCTTCGTCGTGACCGATGCCCCGGCGGCATCGACCGTAACCGATCCGCCGGTAAAATTGGTCAGCGTGACCCCATGCTGATAGTCGTCGTCCGTGGTCAGGACGACGCCCTCATCGAGGTGTATGGTGAGGTCTTCCGGATCCGCAACCGCGGTCTCGACGCTTGCACCTTCCACCTTGTGAAGCGGAGCGCGGAGCATTGAAATATCGGGGTTCGCCTGCGCAGCGACGGGAACCCCCGTGACCAGCAACGCCGCTGCTGCGCCGGCAAGGCACGTGCCCAGTCCCAGGCCGACGCGGCGCGACCGTGCGCGATACTGATGGTGCGATGCAATGCCGAAGCCCGAAAACTGCTGCAACGTCAAACTCCCTGTCATCCGGTTCGGGGTCCGACGTGCAAAGCCGTTTCAAACGAAACGAACGGACCCGATGATGACAGAACGACGTCGGTTCGAAGACACCTTATGGTCGACGAAAATATTCTGCTGCATGACCTTAGAAGGCCGCGTCGAAACCGATCCGGATCGTTCGCGGACGCTGCGGCGTCGCCTGCGGGTGATAGATGCGATAGGGCGTTCCAATCGCGAAACGGTTCGAAGCGGCATCGGCAAGATTGGTAAATTCAAGGCTGAGCCCGCGACGCGTATCGCCGACGCGGAGCGTTAGGTGATCGTCGATATAATCGCCTTGCCCCGCGTCGAGCCTTGGCCCTGCCCCGATCCGCGAGCCACCGACATAGCGGACATCGGCGGCGAGCTTCACGCTCAGATCCGCGCCCAGCCGCCATTCGCGGCCCACGCTCGCTTGAAGTCCGATGTTCGGGACGTTCGGCAACCGCGCCCCGCGCACAGCAACCGTTCCGATGTTCGAACGCGTCAGCCGACTGCGGGCCACGAAGCCCCCACCGCTCAAACTCCATCCGCTGGGTGATCTCCAGTCCGCCCGTGTCTCGATCGATGCAATCCCGCCATCGCCGATATTGACCGTCATCAGGTCTCCCGACTGCGAGACGATTTCAGCCAGAATTCCATGCCACCGCGCATAAGAGGCGGCGATCGCGACCCGAACGCCGCCGCCCAGTTGCAGATGCTGCCCGATTTCCCATGATCGCAGCCGGTCGCCACGATAGATTTCAGGGATAGGCCCGGCCAAACCGACACCCCCAGGTCTGAATCCTTCCTGATAGCGCGCGTACAACATCATATTGTTCGAAGGGCGCACAGACAGTGCCAGGCTGGGGAGCACGCGCAGATCGCTGCCGGAAAGCTCGACGCCGAGGGGTTTCCCATTTCCCGGGAGCGTGCTGAGATCGCCCTTCGCCCACGCCGTGCCGTGAAGCCGTATCCGGCTAAGGCGAAAGCCGCCGGTCAATGCGACCCCGCGCGCAACACCCACATTCGCTTCACCGAAAAGTGCTAACTCTCGCGAGCGGTTGGCGGAACTCTGCCGCTGCGCCGCAAGACCTTCGCCATCCCCGTTTGCCCGCCGGATCAGGCTGTCGCTATCGAGAAAGCCGATACCGGCAACCCAGCCGGTGCCGTCCGGGCGCCGGCTCGAAAGACGCGTCTCGCCGACGATGAGTTTCGATCGGGCGCGCTGCGTCACCACGAAAGGCGCGATTTGCTTTCCATCGTCGAACTGCTGCGTGCCTGCCCGCCGCACCAAGGCAAGGCTGGAAACCAGGCGAACGTCACCGAAATCCCGCTCGACCGCTACATTCGCTTGCCGGTAGCGGCTAACATATGCCTCGCGCGCCAGACTCGATCGGCTGAGCTTAGCTCCCTCACGATCGGTCCACTGGCTGTCATCGGCATCGATCGATTGGAATATACCGCCGACATCAATCGTCCACCCTCCCGCATCGACGCGCATCGCAGCTCGCCCGCCCCGCACTGTCACCCCGTTGATGTCCGAGAGACCGAGCAACGGGTTATCGATATAGCCGCCCTCGCGCGCAGAATAGCCCACGACGCGCAGGCCAGCGGTGCCCTTTACGAGCGGAATATTAAATACCGCTGCCATATCTCCGCCCATCGCGCCATGCGCGACTTGCGAAACCCCGGCGCCAACGCGACCTTCGATCCGGTCGAGCCGGGGCCGGTTCGAGACGACCCTGATCAGCCCGCCGATTGCCCCTGCGCCATAGAGCGTCCCCTGCGGTCCCTCGAGCAATTCGACTGCCGCAATGTCGTAAAGGCGAAGATCGGGATCGGGACCATTATGGTTGATCTGGACATGGTCGAGATATTGCGCTGTTGCGACCTGACCCTGGCCATGGAAGCTTGAATCGATGATGCCGCGGACGAACAATTTGTTGCGCCCCGGGCCCAAATGCGTCGACCCGACGCCGGACAGCCGCCGCACAATTGCCTCGCCGCCGGGAGCAATGCCGTTGGCGAATGAATCGCCCGGCAGGACCGTGACCATCCCCGGAATATCGGCCAGGAGAATATCGCGTTTCGAGGCGGTCACGATTATCTCCGCGGGCCGGACTGGCGCCGCCGGGCGCGCGGCAGGCGGCGCTGGCCTCAGCGAAGCGCGTACTGCCATCGCCCGCGGCCTTCTCACGATATGAAACAACCCGCCGCGCCCGCGCCGCCATGTCGCAGGCGTCCCGCGCAACATTTGGTCCAGCGCGGCCTCGGCGGCCATTCGTCCGCGAACCGGCGACGTCGCGATACGGTGGAGCGATGCATCGTCGACCCCGATATCGATACGCGCCTGCCGCGAGAGTGCCGCGACAGCTTTGCCGAGCGGGCCCGCCGGCACGTCGATATCCGCTGCCTCGCCCGCAGCCTGCGCGGCAACCGGCGCCGCCAGCAAGATCATACCGGCAGCGACTCTCATTTCGAACCCGAAGCAGGAGCCTCCAGAATCCAGCCGTCGTCGGTCGCGCGCACTGTCAGCCCCATCAGAGCCGCGGCACGACGAAGCGTGTTGGCATCACGATTTCCGAGCGCGAAGCCACCGCTGAAAAGGCGTTTGGAAACCGCCGGATCCACGGCAATGTCCTGACCCGTTAATCGCGAAAGATCGGCAGCTACTGCCGATACATCGACCGCCGTATAGCTCAACCGTCCGTTCGCCCAGGCAGCGACGTCGGCCGGATCGACGCGCCCTTGCACGAGGCGGCCGTCTGGGCCGATCCGCAAAGTATCGCCGGCGTTCAAGTCGCGCCTCGCGCCGCCGCCAATATAACGCACAGCGCCCTCTGCCACTTCGACACGAACAATCCCGTTCTGCCGCGTCACCGAAAAGACGGTCCCCAGATCGACGAGCTCGGCTTCACCGACGTCGACGCGAAACGGTCGAGCAGCATCATGCGAGACGGTGAAGCGCGCGGCGCCCTCCTCCAGCCGCACGCGGCGGGGTACCTTGCGATCGAGCATGAGCTTCGAACGCCCGTCGAGCAGGATGTTGCTTCCGTCGTCCATCGCGATGCGCCGCGGTTCGGCGGACAGGGTTTCGATCGGATAGCTGCTGTCCGCGGGTGGTACAAAGAGGATCAACAGGATCGATGCCGCGAGCGCGAGCGCGCCTCCGACAAACCACTTACGCGTCGATGCGCGCTCGGCAGGCGGAGGAACCGACGCCGCTGGGCGCGGCCGTGCCAAAGCGTCTTCCACGTCAGCGTCGGCAACGGCCATATCCCAATAAATGTCCGCCGCCCGCGCGTCGTGCGCCATCCATTGTTCGAACGCCTGCCAATCCGCGGCATCGGCTTCGCGCAGTCGGATCACCCACCGGAGCGCCTCTTCGCGCAGCCTTTCCGGCGCCTTGCGCGACGCGATATCAGACATCGTCGCCCGCCCTCCGAAACGCTAGCAACGCTGCATAAGCGCGGCGCAGGTGCTTTTCGACCGTACTCAGGCCCATCTCAAGTTCATCGGCTATGGCCCGCTGCGTCTGACCCTGCAGACGATGCCGACGAAAAATATCCGCACCCGGCTCACCGAGCGCGTCGATGGCCTCGTGGATAGCGCGCACTTCGTCGATCGCAAGCAGGCGTCGCTCGCTGTCCGGTTGCGCGCAACGGCCGGAGACATCGCCCACCGCCTCCGCCCAATGCGTATCGCGATGAACGAGACGGCGCGACGAACGCCGACGATCGATCACCAGATTGTGAAGCGTCCGGTAAAGATATGATATCGCCTCCGCCGGCATCGGCCGGTCGAGCGAGCGAATCCGGATCCATGCATCGTGCAGGATATCCTCGGCGTCTTCCCCGGCACCGATCCGGCGGAGGAACGCGAGTAGCCGGACGCGTTCGTCGAGAAAAACTTCCTCGAGCGAGCTCCCACGCCGATGATCATGCGCAATCGTCTCAGACAATTTTCGATGCGTTCCCGGTAAGCTGTCGCGGGACTAGGTAAAGAGCGCCCTTATCGGTGTCCAGCCGCTTGCCCGCTCCGGCAGGCGTATTTCACGGGAAGGCTTGGGATTTTCGTGGGGGAAGAAAGAAATGGAGACTTGAGGTGGACGGTCGCGCTGACGGACAAAACGGCCATTCCTTTCGGGTTTCTTGGAAGATACCCGACCATGGTCCTTTGCCGTGATCTTGATCTCCTGACGAGGCCGGGCACGAAGCTCGACAGTTCGCATACGGCACCTATGCCGTTCGATGCGCGAAGGGCACCCGAACGTTGTTATCGCGAAGGCTCCCTCGCAATCTCGGCAATAACACCTATCCGATAGTATATTCCTCCTGCTCCCTCGATCCAATCGACCGAAAGCGGCGAACTACATAGCCTCCGGGGTGTCGTAATTGACGGCACTTTGGAGGATCGAGATATGAAAGCGGGTTCGTCCTTTGCAAGGCGCTGCGGCGAGCGGTGAATATCTTGTCGCCGCGCACCTCCCCTTCCCGTCGGTTGGCCGCGTCGCCGTCGATTGCGACGCCTTCCGGGATTTCCGATCGCTCCCCCAAGCTCTCCCCCGGGGCGCGTGTTCGCGGCATTGCAGGAAAATGCGCCCCAACCGGCCAACCGGACGATGCAAACCTGATGCCGAAAGGCAAGAAATGTACAAGACTGAACCGGAGCATCGCTCCCCCCACGGAGCGATCAGACCGAATGGGGCGCCAGCATCCCGGCGAGAAATTCCGTGAAGAGTTGCACCCGCAACGGGGCGAGGCGGCCGAACGCGTGGAGGGCCTGAACCGGAACCGACGCGAGCCTGTCTTGCGGATATACTTCGACCAGACGCCCTGTCGCGAGGTCGTCAGCCACCGCAAGTCGGAGAAGCTGCGCGACTCCAACACCGCCGAGCGCCGCGATCCGCATCGCCTGACCCGAATCCGTATCGAGGACGCCTTCGGGGAGCAGTTCGCCGCCGTCGGCAAACCGGATCGGATAAGCGCGCGCGCCAAAGCGGTAGCGGACGTGCGGCAGATCCGCGAGCGCCTCGCGCGTGGCGGGAAAACCTACCCGATCGAGCCATTCGGGCGATGCGACGAGAATGAGCGGCAACGTCGCAAGGCGGCGGACCATCCAGTCGACATCCTCAACCTCCCCGACGCGCACCGCGACATCATAACCCTCGCGCACCAGATCGACATGGCGGTCGGTAATATCGATCTCGATCCTTATCTCGGGATGTCCCGGCATGAAATCGCGGGTAATCAGTTCGACGAGCGTGGGTCCCAGCACGCCCGGGAGGCTGACGCGGAGCAGACCGCGAGCGCGCGTTACACCGCTCAACACATCGCCCGCATCGTCGAGCGCACGCAGCAACGGTGCAACGCGCTCATAATAAGCCGTGCCATCGACAGTGAGCGCGAGCGAACGGGTGGAACGCAGGAAAAGCTTCACGCCGAGACGCTGTTCGAGCCGTTCGACGCTCTTCGATACCGCCGACGGCGTCGTACCGGCAATCCGCGCCGCGGCGCTGAAGGAGCCCGCCTCTACGGCGCGAACAAAGGCATAAAGCCCGGTCGTGGATTCGACTCCAATGGTCATTCGATAGTTTTTGGAAAAAAAGATGTGACCTTGTCCATACTAATTTTCCGAGAAAGAAAAGCCAAATCCACCCTCGTCTCCAACAACAGAGGTGGATTATGACAAATCTGAAGGGAAAGGTCGCCGTGATCACCGGCGGCAACAGCGGCATCGGGCTCGCGAGCGCCAAGCTCTTTGCCGAACAAGGCGCACAGGTGCTGATCACCGGGCGGCGTCAAGACGCGCTCGATGATGCGGTACAGGCCATCGGCTCTGCCGCGACCGCGATCCGGGGCGATGTCGCCGACCCTGCGCATCACGCCCATGTTGCCGATCTCGTCCGCGAACGCTTCGGGGGCGCCGACATCTATATGGCGAATGCGGGCGTTAACACGATCACGCCGTCGGGCGAGGTCTCCGAGGCCGAATATGACACTCAGTTCGGCATCAACGCGCGCGGTACCTTTTTCGGCGTCCAGGCGATCGCTCCCGCGCTGCGCGATGGTGGATCGATCATCCTCGTCGGCTCGCTCGCGAGCGAGAAGGTGCTCGACGGCCACGCCGTCTATGCGGGCAGCAAGGCGGCGATCGGCGCCTTTGCGCGGAGCTGGGCGCTCGAGTTCAAGGCGCGGCGCGTCCGCGTCAACATGCTGAGCCCCGGACCGACCGAGACCGAAATCCTCGGCAAGCTCGGCGTCGCGCCCGAAGATCGCGAAGCCTTTGCCGGGATGATGGCGGGCGCGATCCCGCTCGGGCGCCTCGGCCAGCCCGACGAGCTAGCCCGCGCCGCGCTGTTCCTGGCATCGGACGCCAGCAGCTTCGTCACCGGCATAAACTTGCGCGTCGATGGCGGCATGGCGCTGCTTTGACCCCTCATTGGAAAGACTTTGAAATGACCGATACGCAAATCGACCCCGCCATCGCCGCGCTGATCCACGACGTCGTCCATGTCGGCAGCGCCTACGACATCGAAGGCATGGAAAGGCTCTACACGCCCGACCAGACCTTCCTCGTTCTGGGCAGCGACGGCCATGTGACCCGGGTGCGGCGCGACGATTCCATCGCCGAATTCCGCTCGCGACGCGACGCCGGCGAAGAACCGTTGTCGACCGAACATCGCGTGCTGCACGTCGAGCAGCAGGGCGATCATGCGACGGCGATTCTCTATCGCCGGATGAGCCCCGAGGCGCCGCCCGCGATGTACGAGCTTCGCCTGCGCAAGGATTCCGGCACCTGGATGGTCGCCGGTGAAACGGTGACGCCCTGGCCGGGCGGCATCGACGGCAACTTTCTGCCTCCACGTCGGAAAGCGGCCTGACCCAGGGCGCGCGCGGCCTCCCCCTCCCCCGTCCGCGCGCGCCCATTTTTCTCAAGAGCAAAAAGGAAATAGACCCGTGAAATATCTCGCTCTCCCCCTCTCACTCGGCGCGGCCATGGCCGCCGGAATCGCGGTGCCGGCTGCCGCACAGACGTTCGAGGGCCCCTATGTCGGCGCGCAGGCCGGTTGGAGTCAGAATAAGCTCGGAACGGTCGATACCGATCTCGGCACGGGCAGGATCGACGACAAGCGAGATTCAGCAACCGCCGGCATCTTCGTGGGCTACAATCTCCAGCCAACCGCTGGCGTCGTGCTGTCTGCCGAAGGCGCGGTCAATTTCGGTTTCGACGATGGCCTCGCCCGCTCGCAAAAGGATGCGTCCGCCGCCATCAACCCCGAATATGGTTTCGATCTCGGCATTCGCGCGGGGTATCTCGTTACCGACAAGACGCTCGTCTACGCGCGCGGCGGTTATGAGAATGTCCGGACCGCAGTGCGCATCCTCGATCTTGAGGGGCCGCGCCGCGGTAAGGATAATCTTGACGGCTGGTCGGTCGGCGGGGGCGTCGAGCGCGCCGTCACCGACCGGATCTCCGCACGCGTCGAATATCGATACAGCGACCTCGGCGGCGGCGGCACCAAATGGGATCGCCATCAGGTCCTGGCAGGCATCGCCTGGCATTTCTGACGCCAGGCCTCGCCCGCATCCGGCGTGAAAAACCCAAGCCATTGACAGGGCAGGAAAGGATTTTCTTGTCCTGTCAAACGCGGACAAATATAATCCTCGTTATGGCACATTTGACCGCCAGCGTGGAATATGGCCTTCATTGCCTGCTCGGCCTGATCGATGCGGGCGAGGCACCGCGTAGCGCGCGCGACCTCGCGACGTTTCAAGGCGTGTCGCCAACCTTTGCCGCGAAGATTTTCGCAAAGCTCGAAAAGGCGGGAATCGTAGTTGCGGCGGAAGGCGTACGCGGCGGCTATCGCCTAGCGCGGTCTCCGGAGACGATCAGCGTACTCGAGCTGGTCGATGCGATCGAAGGCCGCAAACCGCTGTTCGAATGCCAGGAAATCCGCACGCGCTGTCCGCTTTTCGAGGGAGATGCACCCGACTGGGCGACGCGGGGTGTCTGCTCGATCCACGCGGTCATGCTCAAGGCGGAAAAAGCGATGCGCGATGCGCTGGCGAGCGAGACGCTCGCCGATATCGGCGGGCGGCTGGAGCGCAAGGCTCCGAGCGAATTCGGCGCCGACACCCGCGCCTGGTTCGAACGACGGATCGCCGCACGTCGTACCGGATCATCGCATGCGCAAGCGAGGGATATGCAATGATGACCAATCACCTCTCCGAGTCGAAGGAAGCTCCACTCGTATTCGTCGTCGATGACGACGAGGAAGTTCGCACCGCGATCAGCGAATTGATGTTGTCGGTCGGAATCGAGGCCGAATGCTGCGCCTCGACACGCGACCTCGTCGATTCACCGCTTCTCGATCGCGCCGGCTGTCTCGTCCTCGACGTCCGCATGCCGGGATCGAGCGGGCTAGATCTTCAGCAGCATCTTGCGTCGGTCGGGATCTCGAAACCGATCGTCTTCCTGACCGGGCACGGCGATATCCCCATGTCCGTCCAGGCTATGAAGGCTGGGGCGATCGATTTTCTGACCAAGCCCGTGCGTGATCAGACTTTGTTGGATGCCGTCACGGCGGGCATCGAGCGTGACATCGCTGACCGGGCGAACGCGCGGATCGTTAAAGAACAGATCGAGCGCTACGCAACGCTCACGCCGAGAGAAGCGCAGGTCATGCGCGAAGTCGCACTCGGCCGCCTGAACAAACAGATCGCCTACGATCTGGGGATTACCGAGATTACCGTGAAGCTGCATCGCAGTAATGTGATGCGCAAGATGCAAGCGGCATCGGTCGGCGAGTTGATTCGTGCCTGGGAAAAATTGCCCCTCGAGGTACGGGAATCTATCACCGCCTAGACTTTGGTATGGTTATAATGACCCACAAGCTGCGCAACATTGTCCCTATCGGCCCCCGAGGGCGCGTAATAGAGGATGTCGCTGCTTGCCCCATATGCCCACCATCGCGATCGTTGACGACGACGAGGCTGTCCGCGAAGCCCTGGGCGACCTGCTGATGGTCTCGGGACTTGCCTGCCAATGTTTCGAAAGCGCAGCGGGCTTTCTCGCGGCGCGCCGGTCCCGCCGCTTCGACTGTCTAGTGACAGATATCCGAATGCCGGGAATGACCGGAATCGAGCTGATCGAGCAACTCCACAACGAACGCGCCCAACTGCCCGTGGTCGTCCTCTCTTCGGTGCTCGACGACGCCACACGGGCGAAGGCGCTAGCGCTCGGCGCCAGCGCCTGGCTTGGGAAGCCGGTAACCGACGAACATCTGCTCGGCGCGATCGCGACAGCGATGGAGAATACGGATCCGGACGCGGCGCGATGATCACCGCGCTACGCGATTCGCCTAGGCAGGACGCTGGAATCGCCGAATTTGCCTCGGAAAGCATCGTCATAATCGATCTACAGGGGGCGATAAGCTATTGGAATCCTGTAGCCGAACGGCTCTTCGGTTGGCCGGGACTGGCGGTTGGCGGCGCCGCCATTGCAGATCTTTCCGCTGCGCCCGACGACGAGGCTCGTGCCTGGTCACAATTGCTGCAGGAAGGCGTGTGGGAAGGGCAGATCCGCCGCCTTACGCGCGATGGCGACGTGCGCGTCGCTGAGGCACGGCGGTACTTGCGACACGACGAAGCCGGGGTCCCGCACGACGTCGTCGAATATGCGCGTTTAGCACAAGCGGCGAACGACGAAGATATATCGGGTAGCTCCGCGCCCGACGCCGCGATGGCCGCCAGCTGGGAAATCGACCTTACACCCGCTGCCGAAATCCTGGACCGGATCGACGCCCAATCACGGACCAGCGAGGGGGACGATCGCGGCGATCTTTGCCGTCGTCTTCTCGAGGCGGCTCGAATCGTCGACGTCAACGAGCGAACCGCACGCCTGGTTGGCGGCAACCGCGGACGCGCGCTGATGAAAGGCCAGTCGGTTGCGTCCTTCTGGCCCGTTGCCAGCCGTGCGATTCTCGCAGAGCTCATCCTGCAAGCATTCGGCGACAGCGAGGGGAGGCGTTTCCGTCGCCGGCTGGCCTCGGACGGCATCTTGCGCGAACCGCTCGTCACCATCTGGCGAGCTGGCGCCGACCGGCCAGGACATTTGTTCATCACGGTGAATGGAGCGGCCGACGACGATCGCTCCTATCTGTTTCTGCGCGCGAGCGAGGCGCGCTATCGCAAGCTCGTCCATTATATGCCGGTCGCGCTTTGGCAAGTCGACGCCAGCCACATGGGAAAGATATACGCCGACCTGCGCTCGCGCGGCATCACAGACTTTGGGCAATATCTGGATGATCATCCTGAACTCGTCGAGCTTGCCGCATCCAGCGTTCCGGTCACCGACGTAAATCGCAGCGCGATCGAACTCGTCGGAGGAAAGGACGCGCAGGACCTGATCGGTCCCGTCGGCTACCTGTTTACCGAGAGTCCGGCATCCCTGCGTCGCGTGATGATCGGTCGGTTCCGTGGCGACAGAAATTATAGCGAGCTCATGAAGCTCCGTTCGCTCGACGGACGCGTGCTCGATGTGCGCTTCTCGGTTACCTACCCCGAACCGCTCGTAGAGCTCGATACCACGATCTTCAGTCTCGAGGATATGACCGAACGGCTGCAGATGGAGACGCAGCTCCGGCAAGTCCAAGCCGATTTCAGCCACGCCGCACGCATCGCGACGCTGGGCGAACTGACGAGCTCGATCGCGCATGAGGTCAATCAGCCCCTTGCTGCGATCATGACCAACGCGGAGACGAGCCTGCGCTGGCTTGCGCGCGCCGAGCCCGATATCGCTAAACTCCGGCAACTTACGACACGCATCGCGGCAAGCGCACGGCGCGCCGACGATATCGTCCAGCGCATCCGCAGCATGTCTGTCAAGCAAACGCCCGAGCCGGTGGCGCTCTCGCTCAATGACGTCGTTCGTGAGAGTCTGTTATTCGTCCATCACGAGATCGAGCGGCGCGCCATCCGCGTGACGACAACCTATTCCCGCGACCTGCCGCCCGTCGTCGGTGACCGCATCCAGCTTCAGCAGGTCATCGTCAATCTGATCATCAACGCCGTCCACGCCGTCGAAGGACAGGAAGAAACCGAGCGCGAAATTCTGGTTGCGACCGGGGCGGAAGGCGACAGCGCGACCTTCAGCCTGCAGGACAATGGTCCGGGAATCGCGCCCGAGCATCTGGGCCGCATCTTCGACGGCTTCTTCACGACGAAAGCGCAGGGGATGGGCATCGGCCTTGCCATCTGTCAATCGATCGTAACCGCGCATGGCGGCGTGGTATCGGCCTCCAATCGAACGGGAGGGGGCGCGGAGTTCCGCGTTGCACTGCCGCGCGCGCGCTCCTTGAAATGATCGAGCCCGTTGGTCTTCTGACCGGTCTTGGTATCGGCGTTGCGACTGGTCTGCTTGTCGGGCGGCGGCGCACCGGGGCTATCAGCGCAACGGATTCCATCCACCCCGACGACCGCGCGGCGATCGCACAGGCCGAGGCGCGCGCTTTCTGTAGCGGCGTGCCGCAGGTCGTCAGCTATCGGCGGCGCGACCGGGAAGGCGGGGATTGGCGCTGGCACGAGTATCGCGCCAATCCCGCCTACCCGGCCAACGTCACCGTTCCGCCACTGGTCCACGCACCGGGCGATGCCTGGACATTTGCCACGTCGCTGGGGGAAACCGGAGATGCCGTCCGCGCCGCAAAGATCATCGAGGATATTTACGGCTCCGCCTTCGCTTTCGACACCGAAGGACAATTTACCTACGCCACGCCAACGGCGCAGGCATCGCTCGCGATGACGCTTGACGATTTCAACGCGCCGCTAAGCGACGAACCCTTCCTTGAGGGCGGCGACCTCGGCTGGAAGAATGGGGTACACCCGGAAGATTATGAGGCGGCGGCGGCCGAGCTTAGGCGCTGCATGCGCGCAGGCGAGCCATTCAACTATGAATATCGCGTCCTGCGCGCGAGCGGTGATTGTGTGTGGCATCGCTTCGCGATACGCCCGGCAAGGGCCGGTGATGGCCGCGTCACAGGCTGGTATGGCACGGGCTTCGATATCGACGTGTTCCGCAAGACCGACGACGCTCTGCGCGAAAGCGAACGCTCGCTTCGCGAGATGGTCGAGACCGCGCCGGCGCTCATCTGGTGCATGACACCTGCGGGCGAGCCGATTTATTTCAGTCGCCGCCTTCGCGAGTTTTTCGGCTTCGACGTCGACGCTAAGGACAAGCCCGGCGCACCGCGACTGCATAGCATCCTCGACGCGGTGATCCACCCCGACGACCGCGACCGGGTGAACGAGCGCTTCGCCTATTCTCTGCGGACCGGCGATGCCTATGCTCTGACCCATCGCCAACGCCGTTTCGATGGCGTCTATCGCTGGGTCGAAACCCGCATCGCCGCAATGCGGAGCGAAGATGGCACGATTTTGCAATGGAACGGCGTATGCCTCGATATCGAGGAACAGATCCGCGCGCAGGATGAATTGCGGCAGGCGCAGGACAAGCTGGCAAAAGCAAGCGAGGCGGCAAGCCTTGCCGAGCTCTCGGCATCGATCGCGCACGAGGTCAACCAGCCGCTCGCCGCCATCATGACGAACGCGCAGGCGTGCCGACGCTGGCTGGAGGCGGACCCGCCGAACCTGGAACGCGCGAGGGCGATCATCGAGCGCGTGGATCGAAACGCTCAATCGGCTGCCGATATTGTCAGCCATATCCGCGCGCTCTTCAACCGAACCACCGGCCCGCGAACGCGAGCGGCGCTGGGCCCGCTCATCGACGAGGTTCGCGAGCTCCTCGCCGAGCAGCTTGTCCGTGATCGGATCAGGCTCGAAATCCGGCTCGCATCAGACCTTCCACCGGTCCCGATCGACCCGGTCCAGATCCAGCAGGTTCTGGTGAACATCGTCCGAAATGCAATCGAGGCGATGACCGGCATGCCGCCGGATCGGCGCCGGCTATGCTTGAAAGCCGTTCTCGCGGGGGATGAGGTGCGCATAGACATCAGCGACACGGGACCCGGTCTGCCCGAACCCGATCGCACCTTCGAGGCGTTTTTCTCCACTAAAGCACAGGGCATGGGAATGGGACTTGCGATCTGCCGCTCGATCATCGAAGCCCATGGCGGCTCCCTCCACGCCGAAAACCGCGCCCCGTCGGGCGCGTGCTTCACTTTTACGCTGCCCTTGACGGAGGGTGCGTTGCGACAGCGGCCTGGTGCAAACGGCTCTTCCGCATAACCCTGGCACAGGGGACCAACGCTAGCCCGGCCAAGGCGAATGAGACTGCCTGTCGCTTTGCGGCGCTTTTCGTTCAACGTCGCTTGTTGCCGACGGCTTTCATGAATCGCTCCGTTAGCTATGTCGGCTTTTCGCGGTTCGCGTATTCCTTTCTATCTGCGCGCAAATCCGGGTTATTGTGATCCGGCAGTGAGTCTAATTTCGGTCGCGAGGCCGGTCATCGGCAAGACCCGGGCCGGGCACGACATCCCGCCAGCCATGCACCGGAAAGCGGGTCCGATCGATCGATGTTTTCAGAAAAAAAAAAAACGGCGGGCCGCTCGGCGGCCCGCCGCAAAAGTTGCAGTTGCTCCATGAAGCGCCGAAGGCGCTTTATCTCTCGCCAGCCACTGGTATCAGAAGTCGACGGTACGAGCCTCAAAGGCATTTTGAAAAGCCGCCTCGCGTTCCGCCGCGGGGGGGTAGATCCAGAGCGTATTGATTTCCGTCTTGACCTTCTTCGCCTCTACGCCGGTGAGTTCGACCGTGCGAGGCGACCAGCCGCGAGTGAAGATCGCGGCGTTGGGCCCGAGATCAAGGCACACGACGTAGGACGGTTGATCATAGGGCAGCACAGGTTCGCCGAGCAAATCGGCCGCCGCGTTATGGCCAGCGAACGATCCGAGGCGGCGCGCATGCTGGCACGACATCAACGAGAAATTGCCCTTGTCGTCGGTTGCCGCCTTGGCAGTGTCGCCGGTAGCGAAGATGTGCGGAGCTCCCGGCACGCGCAGATCGGGGGAGACGAGGATGCGGCCGAGATTGTCGCGCTCGGCAGGCAGTTGCGCGGTTAAAGGCGACGCACGCATACCCGCCGACCAGATCACCGTATCCGTTTCGATTCGTTCGCCATTGTCGAGAATGACGCCGCCTTCGTCGAGCGCAGTAATACCGGTTCCGACGATCGTTTCGATACCGAGTTCGTTCAACCGCGCCTCGATATAGGGGCGCGGCTCATCGCCCATGTCGCGGCCGACACATGGCGCATGCTCGACGATGATCACCCGCACCGGCGCATCCTGCCCGAAAATCTCGCGCAGTCGCCCGGGCATCTCGGTCGCGACTTCGATACCGGTAAAGCCACCGCCACCGACCACAACCGTGTTACGTGCAGGAGAGTCAGGCTTTGTAGCGAGATTGCCAAGATGTCGATCAAGGGCAATCGCGCCATCCTGATCCGTAACGCTGTACCCAAAGTCCGAAAGCCCGGGGATCGGAGGCTGAAAGCCATGACTTCCCGATGCGACGATCAGCCTGTCGTAAGACAGCGTATTGCTATGGCCATCGGCGTTTTTGATGCTGATCCTTCCGTTGTCCGCGTCGATCGTTTCGACCCGCCCCGCGCAGAAGTGAATATCGGTCGCCGCGAAAAGCTCGCCCAAGGGCGCCGCCATCGACGCTGGATCACGCTCGTATAGCCGCGGCCGGATGACCAACGCGGATTCGGGCGCAACGACCGTGATTTTCAGGTCCGCGGGAGATACGCCCTTCTCATCACGCAAGCGGGCAGCCGAGAGCGCGGCCAGCAATCCGGCAAAGCCGGCTCCGATAATGATGATTTCCTTGGCCATTCGGTGTCTCCGTGCGTGGGCGTCGATGGATATATCCTCGCGATACGGCTTTGCCGGGCGTGGAGGATGAGACAGACCATCGCGAACGGCGCGCCACTCGCCTATCGTGCCGGCTGGCTAGTCGATCCAAACCTAAGGTGCGACCGATCTATACCTTGGAACAGGGCAAGCCTCGCGGGTCTGGTTCCTATTGAGATGGCGCCGGTGCTGCGAAGGCTTCCAGACCCGCCACAGGAAAGCGAACAGGCTGGTGGCAATGAAATCGCGTTCGATCGGTGACAGGCGCATCGACAGCGCCATCAGCGTGACCATGGTTTCCAAGGCAAGCGATGGCGCCTTCAGAAACGATCGGTTTCTCCAGGATCGTCGTTTTTCGGTGAGGTCGCATGAAACTTGTCGCAGGAGCGCGAAGGTGAGGATCGTCGTAACCAAGGCGCGTGGAACGGCGGGCCCAGCCCATGCGCAGCACCAAAATGTCAGCACCACGGGCGAGAAATCGATCTCATTCCTCCATGATAATGACGTATGCGTCCAGCCGCTCAGCTGGCGGGCGCGCGATCGGGTTGTCCATTGGGTTCGCATGCTTTTGTCCCGGTTATCCGATGACAAGATGCGGCCTCACGATCTGCTCGACTATTCGTCTGTGGGCGTAGCGCGACTATACGAAAACATGGGATCGCTACTCCCGCCTCGACCGCGCCAAGCTCCAGCGCGGATATTCCGCGGCAATCCGCTATCCTTGTGACCGGCAATCCCGTCCGACCGGACCTCCGCACCGCGCTATGCCTCTCGACGGGCACCATACCCGAGCCGACACGCGATTCTCGCCCACGACATGGAGCTCGTGGAACGCGCCGATGACGAGCCGGGGGCGACCGAGGCCCTTCACAGTCCCGCCATACGGTCGGCATCGACGATGGCGCGCGCGAAATCCTGAGGCGCTTCCTGCGGCAGGTTGTGCCCAATCCCGCCCGCGATCGTCCGATGTTCATATGGGCCGGTAAATTTGGCGCGATAATCCTGCGGCTGCGGATGCGGCGCGCCATTCTCATCGCCCTCGAGCGTTATCGTCGGCACCGTAATCGCCGGAAAGGTCGCGAGCTTCGCTTCGATCGCGTCATAGCGCGCTTCGCCCTCGGCGAGCCCAAGCCGCCAGCGATAATTGTGGATGCTGATCGCGACATGATCGGGATTGTCGAGGGCGGCGGCCGACCGTGCGAACACCGCTTCGTCGAATGCCCAACTCGGCGACGCGGTTTTCCAGATCAATCGCGCAAAGTCGTGCGTGTTGGCGGCATAGCCCTGATATCCGCGTTCGGTCGCGAAATAATATTGGTACCACCAGCGCCGCTCGGCTTCGGGTGAAAGCGGCTTGGCTCCCGCAGCCTGGCTGCCGATCAGATAGCCGCTGACCGACACGAGCGCGCTGACGCGTTCGGGATGCAGTGCCGCCAGGATGCACGCAGTCCGGGCGCCCCAGTCGCACCCCCCGACGATCGCCCGTTCGATGCCCAGCGCGTCGAGAAAGTCGAGCGCATCCATCGCGAGCGCCGCCTGCTGACCGTTTCGGGGCGTCGCGTCCGACAGGAAACGCGTCGCGCCATAGCCGCGCAGGTAGGGCACCAGAACGCGATAGCCCTGCGCCCCGAGCATAAGCGCCGCATCGGCGTAGGTATGTATATCGTATGGCCAACCATGGATGAGCAGCACCGGCGCGCCGTCTGCCGGCCCCATCTCGGCATAAGCGATATCGAGCAGGCTGGTGCGGACATGCTTCAGCAGTCCGAAGCCCGCGGGCGCCGCCGCGGCCGCACGCCCCGGCGCGGTGAGCAGCATCGTCGCCGCCGACCCTGCCAATGCCTGCGTCATGAAGCCGCGTCGATCGGTGTTCTGAAATCGGGCCATTGTATCGTCTCCTATGTCGTTTCAGGGAATGAGCAGCTTGCCGGCGCTCCGGCGGTTTTCCATGTCGGTATGGGCCGCCGCGTCGACGAGGGGTTAGACTGCGCTATTTCACTGCGCAGCTTTCCTTCAATAATGCCTTGGAATAGGTGCGCCGATCGCTCAGCGAGGCGAGCGATCCAGCGATTGCCGGTGGCATCGAACGTCCGAAAACGACGCTCAACCCATCTCTATTCACCCGCTTCAGCGATCTTGGAGATCAGTATTTCTCGAACAGGCGTTTCAGGCTCGCATAAAGGATGAAAGTCGAGCGACCGATCTTGACGGTCTCAATGCAGCCGGCCGCCATCAGCTCGTAGAGGGTCGTGCGCGGAATGCCGGTAAGCTTCACTGCATCGGCGACACGCACGCTGATCGGTTCGGTCGGCAGCCCTTCGTGAGCGGCGAGAATTTGTCGCGCCGCTTGCTTACGATCTTCCGCGACCGGCCTTCTCGTCACCGCCGCCTCCCTGTCTTCGGCTTTCGCCGGAGCATCGGTGACGCCGTTCCGGCTGCTCTCGGCAGCGCGATGATCATTCGCAACGCCCATATCCGCGGCCACAGAACCGAGCATCTCGCTTCGCCTGGCGGCGCTCCTGTTCTAAAAGGAGATCTTGATTTCGCCCGGCCATCATTCCGACCCCGCCTCTTTTGATCCGACGCGCCCTCGGCGCGATCGCTGAAACGCGCGGTCGGCATCGAGGAAAGCCGACAGCATGAAGGGGACGAGGTCGGCTATGCTCACCTGTTCGTCATAAGCCTCGAAATATACAGCAGCGTAATCGAGCAAAGCTCGATGCAAATCGGGTAGCAGGCTGACCGTGAGCTTGAGCGCGGTGCGGTCGGGCAGTTTCGGCAATTTCAGGTCAGCCATGCCCGCCTCCCCACGGCCGCCCGACGACAATATCCTTGTGGACGAGCACGCGAAGCGGCCAGCCGGGTCGGACGCGCAAGGTCGGCTGGATATTCAGATTGCGCGTGACAAGCTGATCTCCCGCCCGCGCCCCGCTCTGCTGCGCGGCCTCGCGGACAGCGCGCACAAGGTCGCTCTCGCTGCTGCCGAAACTTAATTCTGTGCCGACCCCGAGCAGCGTCGAAAGCGCGACGCCCTTCAGGAGTTGCCACGTATGCCGGTCGATCTTGTCGGACAGGCCCGCGTAACCCTGCGTATCGGCCGCCGGCACATTGCCGATACGGATCGACGAACCATCGGGCAGAATGATGCGCTGCCACACGACCAGCGCGCGGCTCTGCCCGAACGCGACGACACTATCGTAACTGCCGACCAGCCGCGAGCCTTGCGGAATAAGTAGGGATTGCCCGGTCACACTGTCATAGACATTTTCGGTGATCTGCGCCGTCACCAGCCCCGGCAAGTCGGAGTTAAGCCCGGTGATGAGACTGGCCGCGATGACACTCCCCGCCTGCAAGGTCCACTGCGAGACGGGCGCGGTCAGCCTGTGCGGGTTCACGTCGCTGCCGTCGTTCGCTTTGCCGATCAACGCGTTCTTGCGCTGCTGCCCGTTCGGATCGTCGGCGATCTGCGCGGGCGCGGGCAACTCGGGCGCCTGTTCCGCCGCAACCGCGACGGGGCGGGCGGCTGCGGCATTGCCCGCGACTTGCAGCATGACGCCGGACTCGCGCGCCGCGCGTTGTTCGGCAGCGATGCGCTGGCGTTCGGCGTGGGCCTCTTGGGCCGCGCGCCGTGCGGCCTCGTCGGCGGTATCGTCCGGCACCATGTCCAGCCCGCGTTGATGATTGAGGATCGGGCGTCCCAAATCGCCGGGCAACGGCGCGCCAAGCTGCGGCACGTCGCCATAGCTGGTGGGCGCCCCCGCGAGGGCATCGGGCGGCGCCTTCGCGCCCACCAGCTTGTCATCTGCCGGGGCAATCAGGCCGATGCTCGCCGGTTTCAGGGCCAGCCATGCCACGCCGACAATTGCGGTCGATCCTACGGCGGCGATGGCGATGATCGCGCCGCGCCGGAAGCGCGTCACGCGCCCCGGCGCCGCGCGAAGGGCCAGCGTTTCGGGGTCGGCTTTCGGCGTCGCGGACGGCGGCGGGGAAGCGGAGGGGTCGGTCATTTACCCTTCCCCCGCTTCGGCTGCGCCGTCTCGATCCGCACGATCTTTTGCTTCTTGCCGCCGAGACGAAGTTCGGCCGCACCGAACAGCCGATCGACGACATAATAACGGCCTGCGACACGATAGTTCACAAGCTGGCCCTCGCCGTCCTCGCCGATGACGAACAGCGGCGGCGCTTCGCCGACCGCGATCGACGGCGGAAACTCGATGAAGGTCTGCCGTCCATCGTCGAAGGCCCGGACAGGCCGCCATGCCGGTTTGTCGCCGCTGATCGTGTAATTGAAGTTCAGCCCTTCGACCGCGAGGCCCGACGCTATCGGCGCGGCGGCGGCCGCGGCATCCTTCTGGCGGCGTAGCGCGATCAATTCGTCCTGCGGATAGGTCCACGACAGCGCGGCCATCGCGCCGGTCGATCGGCTTTCGAGTTCGATATGATAGACGCGCCGCGAAGTCGTGATGACAAGGTTCGTTTTCAGACCTGCCGAATAGGGCTTCACGAATATATGGGTGCGCTGGTCGGCACCGTTGCCGCTGGTGGTATCGCCCACGGTCCAGCGCACCGTATCGCCGGCGGCAACCGATGTGATCGTCTCGCCCGGTTGCAGGATGATGTCGGTGATACGCTCCGGCGCGGCATAGAGGCGATAGAGCGCGCCGTCGCTATAGGGATAGACCTGCACCGCGCCGAGATAGCCGGCGTTCGACGGCTCGCGCAGCGCGGCCTTGTTGGCAGCGGCGACCTTCGCGGTGGATTGGGCGGCGGCGGGAACGGCGAGCGCGGCGAGGCTCGCCGACAGGATGACGGCACGGATCATGGTTCGTTCCTTTCGGGGGTTTGCGACGGTTCGGGGTCGAGCGACAAGCCGAATGGTAGGTCGGCGGGCTGCGCTTCATCCGGTGGCGGCGTGACCAATTCTTCGGGTCCTGGAAAGCGATGGAAGGATTTCGGAACATCGGCCTCGATCTCGCGGCTCCAGTCGATCGCATCCACATAGAGGCCGAGCGGGTTCTTTCGCAGCACCTCGGCCGAGCGTGGCGGCTGCATCTTCACCGTTACCATCGCCGTCCAGCGCGACGTGCCATCGAGGCTACCGCGCTCATATTCCTGCTCGGTCCACTTGACCTGGAAGCTGGTGTCGGACGCACGGACAACGCTCGTCACCTGCACCGACACGGTGCGGCGTCCGACCTCCGAGAACGGATTAGACGCGCGGGCATATTCACCGAGAAAGAGCGAGGCGCGTTCGGTCGCAAAGTCGTAGGCCGATAGCCAGGCTTCGCGCATCAGGACCGGATCGAGCGAGCGCGATCGGACATTGGCGACGAACTTTCCAAGATGCCATGCGATCTGCGGGTCGGTCGCGCGGTAATCGGTAGCGGCGGGCGCGACGGCCTGCGCCTGCCCGAGCTTATCAACCTCGACAATGTAGGGGACGACGCGGCTCTGCATCGACTGCCATACCAGCGCCGCCGAAAGGCCGGTCGCGAGCAGCAACCCACCGAACGCCATATATCGCCAGTTGCGGGCTTGCATCCTCGCCGTGCCGATGCGCTCGTCCCATAGCTGGCCCGCGCGCTGGTGAGGCGTTTCCGGCTCCGGCGTCTGCCCGTAACGCTGCACCGCTCTTTTGAATTTCATGGCTTAGTCCCTTTCCTTGATGTCGGGGTTTGCGCCCGCGCCGCCCTTGTCGCCGCCCTGAATGGCGTGGATCGCCATTTGACGGCGGTGACGGCTGGTCTGCGTGGCATTGATTTTCTGCGCCCATGCAGGCGGGGACGCGTCACCGACAGGCGCGACGCTCGCTGCGCTGCTACCTGCTGCGCGGCCAGCGGGGCGCGCGCCGGTGGTTCCCGCATCCCAAGCGGCTTGCTGGCCGCGTTCGGCCGCGGCTTTGAAACCGCTGGTGGCTGCGCTGACCTTCTGTGCGGCTGCGCCGCGCGCGGCGGTCGCCATACCGCCAAGGCCAGCGCCAACGCTGGTGGAACCGGACGTTTCTTGCCCGAGTTTATATGCATTCGATGCCGCGCTGCCCATTGCCGTGCCGGCGCGAACTGCGCCAAGACCTGCACCCGCGGCGCCGCGCGCCGCGCCAAGGGTGCCTGCACCGGCCATCGCTAGGCCGCCGCCCGCAAGCGCCACCGTCGCGACCGCCGATCCCGCGCCAAGCTGCGGCGCGCCCGCGACCAGCCCGGACGCGATGCCGGGCCCGAATATCGCCAACCCGAACAGGGCCAAGCTCGCGAGCATCAACGACACGGCCTGTTCGATCGTCACCTCGTCGCCGGTTATTGCGCTGGTGAAGTCCGCAAAATAGTTGGAGCCGATGCCGACGATAACCGCGAGCACCATGACCTTGATGCCGGATGATACGACATTGCCCAGCACTCGCTCCGCCAGAAACGACGTGCGGTTCCAGAGCGCGAACGGGACCAGGATAAAGCCCGCGAGGCTGGTCAGCTTGAACTCAAGGATGGTGATGAAAAGCTGGATCGCGAGGATAAAGAAAGCTGCAATGACGATAAGCCACGCGATGCACAGCACGGCGATCTCAACGAAATTGTTGAAGAAGTCGATGGGACCGACCAGCTCCTTCGCCTGTTCGAGCAGCGGCCATGCCGCCTCGAAGCCGATTCCCGCGAGCCGCCCCGGCAAAAGCAAGTCCTGCGCGGTGATGGCGCTCCCGCCTGCGGTCAGCCCCAGCCCGGCGAATGATCGAAAGATTATGTCGGTGAGCAGCGGAAAGCTGTTCAGGATCAGCGCGAAAACGCCGACATAGAGAATCTTCTTGAGGAACTTGCCGATTACATCATCTTCGCCGCCAAGCGCCCAAAAGAGGCCGGCAAGCGTAATGTCGATACCGATCAGGATCGTGGTCAGGAATCCGACATCGCCGCCGAGCAGCCCAAAGCCGCTGTCGATGTAGGCGATAAACGCCTGCATGAACTGGTCGATGACATTCAAGTCCTCCATGCGCGGGACTCCTGAAAGTGATGGATGGGTGCCGCGGGGACCGCTGGCCGGGAGAGGGAGAGAGCCATGCGGCCCCCGCGACGGGACGGCGCTCGCCGGGGAGCAAGGGGCGCAGCGCCGCCCCTAGCTCACTGGCGCGGCGTGTAAGCCTTGCCGTCGCCGAGGAAGCGGCTCGTCCGCTCCCGCGCCTCGCGCTCGCTCTGACCGCGCCGCGCCGCTTCGAGCGACTGGCTGCGGAACTGCGCCGCCATCAGATTTTGAAGCTGGAACTGCTGCTTGGTCGCGAGCGCAAGAAGCTGGTTGGTCGCTTGGCTGACCTGCAAGCTGCCTTCGGCGCCCTGGCTTTTGGCGACGATCGCCGCGAGCGCCTGCGCGTCGTCGCGCACATTTTCGACGATGCCGGACTGCACCGTCATAGTCTGCCGGAACGCGGCCATTTCATTGTCGAGCCGCTGTTTCGCGACCGCAAGCCGCTGGTCGTGCTTCATCGCCGACACATAGCTGTCGGGGAACTGCTGGCGGAATTGCTCGCCCAGTTGATCGACGCGAAAGTCGATGCCCTGCGCCTGCCCCATCAGCTTGTCGATCTCGCCGAGTTTCTGGCGAAGCTGGTCGAGCTGCGGGAAGTCGATGCGCGACAGGTTCTTCGCCTGACCCGCCAGCATTTGCGCTTCGTTCTGAAGCGACTGGATCTGATTGTTGATCTGTTGCAGCGTCCGCGCGGCCGTCAGCAGATTTTGCGTGTAGTTGGTCGGATCGAACACGCTGATCTGCGCGGAAGCCGGCGCGGTGGTCAGCACCCCGGCACCGATCGCGCCGATGGCGCCAGTCCCGAGCAAAGCGGCGACGACATATTTCTTCATCTCAAAATCTCCTTAGGGTTGCACGGGGGACGCGGGGAAACAGGCGGCCGCGTCAGCCGCCCATTCGAGGCCGGAATCGGAGAGGAACCAGCCGACGAAATCGTCTGCGCCATGCTCGGCGAGAATTGCGTCGATACGCTTTTGCGTGTCGGGATCGGATGCGCCGCAAAGCGCGAGCGCGATCGGGCCTAGCCCCAGCTCGAACAGCCGGTTGCCGCGCGCCGATTGCAGATAATATTGGCGCTTCGGCACCGCGCGGCTGACCAGCTCGATTTGCCGCTCGTTGAGGCCGAAGCGAACATAGGCCGCTTCGCTCTGCGGCTCGATCGCCCGATCGTTCGGCAGCAATATCCGCTGCGGGCAGGATTCGATGATCGCGGGCGAGATGCTGGAATCCGCTATGTCCGCAAGGCTCTGCGTCGCGAACACCACCGCGACATTGCGCTTACGGAGAACCTTGAGCCATTCCCTGATCCGCGCCGCGAATAGGGGATGGTCGAGAAACACCCAGGCTTCATCGAGAATGAGCAGCGTCGGCCGCCCAGTGAAGCGTTCTTCGAGCCGATGGAAAAGATAGGTCAGGATCGGCGCGACGACGCCGGCCTGTCCCATCAGCGCCTCCGTCTCGAAGCACTGAACATCGGCAATCGCTAGATCGTCCTCGGCTGCATCGAGCAGGCGGCCGAACGGACCTTCGAGCGTATAGGGTGCCAGCGCCGATCGCAGCGGGGCGGATTGCAGCAGCAGCGACAGCCCGGTCAGTGTCCGTTCTTCGACCGGGGCGGTGGCAAGGCTGCCCAGCGCCGACCAGACGGCTTCCTTGACCTCCGGCGTCACCAGCACCTTTTCATGGGTGAGCAGCGCGCCGATCCATTCGGCCGCCCATGCCCTCTCGTCCGCGCGGTCGATATGGCGCAAGGGCTGGAAGGCGATAGCGCGCCCACCCTCGCCATCCTCGCCGCCGAGGCCGAGCGCATGATGCGCCCCGCCCATCGCCAGCACCGCGGCGCGCGCCGAAAACCCCTTGTCGAAGATATAGACTTGGGACTCCGGGTAGCGCCGGAATTGGAGCGCCAGCAATGCGAGCAGCACGGACTTGCCCGCGCCGGTCGGTCCGACGATCAGCATATGTCCGACGTCGCCAACATGGGTGGACAGACGGAACGGCGTCGATCCGCTGGTTTCGGCATAAAGCAGCGGCGGGCCGTCCAGATGCGCGTTGCGCGCCGGCCCCGCCCATACCGACGACAGCGGCATAAGATGCGCGAGATTGAGCGTGTGGACGATCGGTTGCCGGACGTTGGCGTAAACATGGCCGGGCAGCGAACCTAGCCACGCCTCCACCGCGTTGACGGTTTCGCGGATGCAGGTGAAGCCCAGCCCGTTTATGATGCGCTCGACCGCGCGCACCTTTTCTTCGACACGGGCGCGGTCGGCATCGGCAACGCTGATCGTCGTGGTCAGATAGCCGAAGGCGACATGATCGCCGCCAAGCGCCTGTAGCGCCAGGTCGGCGTCAACGACCTTATTGTCGGCATCGCTGTCGAGCAGTTGGACCGGCTGGTTATAGATTACCTCGCGAAGCAAGGCCGTCACCGATTTGCGCTTGTTGAACCATTGGCGACGCAGCTTGGTCAGCGCCTTGGTCGCGTCGGTCTTGTCGAGCGCGATAAAGCGCGTCACCCAGCGATAGCCGAAATCCTCGTGATTGAGCGCGTCGAGGATTCCGGGGCGGCTGACGTTCGGGAAACCAAGAATGGTCAGCGTCCGCAAATGCGTCTGCCCAAGCATCGGTTCGAGGCCGCCGGTAAGCGGCGTGTCGGTCAATATGGCGTCCAGATACATCGGGGTATCGGGGACCGCGACGGCATGGCGGCGCGTCGATATGGTGCCGTGGAGGAAAGTCAGCGTCTCGCCATCGTCGAGCGCGCGCACCTCCGGCATGAAGCCGGAAAACAGGTCGAGCGCCCTATCGGTCTCGGCGATGAAGCTCGCCAGCGCCTGCCGCCAGTCGCGGCCCTTCATATCGTCGCTGCGTTCGATTAGCGCGCGGCCCGCCGCGTCGGCCTGATCGGCCGGCGGTAGGAAAGTAAGCGTCACATAATAAAGGCTCTCGAAATGCGCGCCTCCGCTCTCGAATCCCGCACGCCGTTCCTGATCGACCAGCCACGACGCGGCATCGGGAAAATCGCTGTCGGGATAGCCTAGCGCCTCGCGCCGTTCCGCCTCCATGTGGAGCGCCCAGCCCGATCCGAAACGCTTGAGGACATTGTTCGCCCGCGCGCAGGTGCCGACCAATTCGGCCTCGGTCGCGGATTCGAGGTCCGGCCCGCGAAAGCGCAAGGTGCGCTGAAAGCTGCCGTCCTTGTTCAAGACGACGCCAAGGCTGACCAGCGCCGCCCACGGGAGATGATCGGCCAGCCGATCGGCGCGATTGCGATATTCTTTGAGGTTCAGCATGTCAGAAACCCCCGCTGGCGAAGGTGGCGGGCGAGGACGGGCGCAAAGTCGGGGTCGCGCTTCGCCGCGAATACCGCGAGCGTGTGGCCGACCGCCCACATGACCAGCCCCGCAATCCATTGCTGCAAGCCCAGCCCGAGCGCGGCGGCGATCGTGCCGTTGACGATCGCGATGGCCCGCGGCGCGCCGCCGAGCAGGATGGGTTCGGCGAGCGCGCGGTGCATCGGCGCCTCGAACCCTTCAATATGACTGCCGGCGCCGATCATGCGATCAGCGCTCCGCCGCCGAAGGAGAAGAAGGACAGGAAAAAGGAGCTGGCGGCGAACGCGATCGATAGGCCGAAAATGATCTGAATCAGGCGCCGGAAGCCGCCCGCCGTCTCGCCGAACGCGAGGGTCAGGCCGGTAACGATGATGATAATCACCGCGATGATCTTGGCGACCGGGCCTTGGACCGATTCCAGGACCTGCTGCAACGGCTCTTCCCACGGCATCCCCGATCCGGCGGCGTGGGCGGCGCTGGCAATGCCGAGAACCAGGCCGGCGTAGATGCCGACGGCTGCCAGCGGCAGCATTTCGGGGGCGCGGGCGCGGGCCTTTGCCGCGAGCGGGGCGAGGGCGCGAACGTGCATGGTCAATCTCCTATGGTTTCGAGGGTCTGGTTGGGGGTGAGGTCGCGGACGGCGTAGTTTCCGTGCTCGTCGAGGCCGGCGACGCGCGCGACGCTATCGACGCGCCGCGCGAGGCCACGCCCGGATATGAACACGATCATGTCGATGGCCTCGGCAATCAGCCGGCGCGGGACGGTGACGACACTTTCCTGAACAAGCTGTTCGAGGCGGTAGAGCGCGGCCGTCGCGCTATTGGCATGGACCGTCGCGATGCCACCCGGATGCCCGGTGTTCCATGCCTTAAGCATATCCAGCGCCTCGCGTCCGCGCACCTCGCCGACAATGATGCGATCCGGACGAAGGCGGAGCGTCGAGCGCACAAGTTCGGCCATCGTGACCGCGCCGGCCCCGGTGGGACCGACAGAACGGGTGCGGAGCGCGACAACATCGCTGGCCGCGCATTGCAGCTCGCGCGTGTCCTCGATGATGATAACGCGCTCTTCGAGGCCGGCCATTTCCGCAAGCAGCGCATTGGCGAGCGTCGTCTTGCCCGATGACGTGCCCCCCGCGACCAGGATGTTCCACCGCTCGACGACCGCCATCGACAAGAGCCGCGCCGTGTTGGCCGACATGATGCCGTCGCGAACGTAATCGAGCAGCGTGTAGATTCTTGCGGCAGGCTTTCGGATCGAAAAGCACGGCGCGAGGCTGACGGGCGGCAAGACGCCCTCGAACCTTTCGCCCGCGCCCTCGCCGTGCGGGGGCAGTTCGGCCGATATGATCGGCGCTGCCGCATGGGCCTCGGTGCGGGCATGGCTGGCGACAAGGCGAATGATGCGCTCGATCTGCGCCGGATCGTAGCGGGTGCCGGTGTCGATGCGACCCTCGCCAAGCCGGTCGAGCCGCAACACCCCATCGGGGTTTACCATGATCTCGATAACGGCAGGGTCGGACAGCGCGGCGGCGATGCCCGGTCCCATAGCGGTGCGGAGCATCGCGCGGCAGCGATCTGCGGAAAGCGCGTCGGTCATGGCTGGGCCTCGATGATGTTTTGGGTGTCGAGCGTCCGCTTGCCGCCCGCGATCTGGCGGCCAAGCTGGGCGATGAATCGCTCGAAACGCTGGTTGCCGGTCGCGAGCGCGGCGGCGTCGGCTTCGGGCAGCGGAGCGGTGACGGTAAGCTGGTAGCGCACGAACAGCGCCAGCGCCTCCAACACCACCTCCATATCGCGGCGGCCTGCGGCGACCTCGCGCGATATGCGGTCGAGCCGGACTTTCAGAAGGTCATCGACCTCCTTCGTCGCGCGGCGCGCCAGCCAATCGCGAAGCGCCTCGTTGACGATGCGCGACTTGTTGCCGCCACGCCGGATGACCAGCGCGTCGAGCGCATCGCCGAGGTCGCTGTCGATATAGAGATTCTGCCGGACCTTCATCGCCTACAGCCCCGGCAACAGGTCTTGAGGCTGCGATTGGTTCATCGCATGGCCGCGCACCAGCGACGCACGAACGCGGTCCATGACGCGCTTGTCGGCCGCCGCGTCGGGGTCGTCGCGCTCAAGGTCAGGCAATTCGAGCTGCGTCGTGAGTTCGGCCTGAGATGGCCCTTCGTCGATCGACGGATGCCGCTGCTGCTGCAAGCCCCCGTCCTCGTCCTCGCCATTGTCCTGTTCGGCCTTGCCGAGCCTACTATCGGGCGCACTGACCAGCCCGGTCCAGTCGTCGGGGCGGCCCTGCGGGCGGTCGGGATAGTCGCCGATTTCGAGCGCGGGCGGCGGCAGGAGCCGCGCGCGAAAATTGTCATCATTGTAATATTGAAGCTTCTTCGCGCGGATCGGCGCCATGCCCGACACAAGAACCAGCTCGTCGTCGGGCGGAAGCTGCATCACCTCGCCTTGTGTCAACAGCGGGCGAGCCGTCTCTTGCCGGCTGACCATAACATGCGCCAGCCACGGCGCGAGCCGGTGACCGGCATAGTTCCGCATCGAGCGCTGTTCGGTCGCGACGCCGAGAGCATCGGAAATCCTCTTGCCGGTCCTTTCGTCATTCGTGGCGAACGCGATGCGGACATGGCAGTTGTCGAGGATGGAATTATGTTCGCCATAGGCTTTATCGATCTGATTGAGCGACTGGGCGATGAGATAGGCGCGCACGCCATAGCCGGCCATGAAGGCGAGGCTCGTCTCGAAGAAGTCGAGCCGACCCAGTGCTGCGAACTCGTCGAGCATCATCAGAAGCTCATGCTTGCGCGGCATCGAGCTTCTCCGTGAGGCGGCGGCCAATTTGATTTAGCACCAGGCGCACAAGCGGCTTGGTGCGGCTGATGTCGGATGGCGGAATGACGAGATAGAGCGATACCGGGTGGTCGGCTTCGACCAGATCGGCGATGCGCCAATCGCAACGCGACGTAACGGCCGCGACAGTGGGGTCGCGGTAAAGTCCGAGAAACGATATGGCGGTCGAAAGGACACCGCTGCGCTCATTCTCCGACTTGTTCAGCACCTCGCGCGCGGCGGATGCGACGACGGGATGAACCTGCGGCGCCTCCTTCGTGCCGACATGGTTCGTCGTCATCATGCGGCGCAAGGTGGCCGGGAAGGTCCGTTGCGGGTCCGAAAGGAATGTCGCAACGCGGGCGAGCGTCTTTTCTTCCTCTGAATAGAGGATGTGAAGGATCGCGCCGACCAAGAGCGAGTGCGACGTTTTTTCCCAGTGGCTTCTACGTTCCAGCGCCCCTTCCGGGTCCACTAGAATGTCGGCGATGTTTTGCACGTCGCGAACCTCGTTCGCGCCCTTCCTGACCTCCAGCAGCGGATTATATTTGGCCGAACGCGGGTCGGTCGGGTTGAACAGCAGGACGTGGCTGAAGCGCGCACGCCAGCCGGCGGTAAGCTGCCAGTTTTCGCCCTTTATGTCGTGGATGATGGCGGAGCCGGTCCAGCTAAGCAGCGTCGGGACAACAAGGCCGACGCCCTTGCCCGAACGGGTCGGCGCAAAGGCCATGACATGCTCCGGCCCGCTGTGGCGAAGGTAGCGCCCACGCAGGCGACCAAGGAAAACCCCGCTGTCGCTGAACAAGCCGACGCGGTCGATCTCGCCTTTCGTCGCCCAGCGCGCGGAACCATAAGTCGTGACATGGCGCGACTGGCGCGCGCGCCATAACGACCCGACGATGGCGGACACGCAGCCGAGAAAGCCGCTGGCCCCGGCGATCATCCCGGCCCTGTCGAAAACCTCCGGCGCGTAGGCTTCGTAGTGATACCACCACGGAAATATCGCCCACGGCCGATAGACCGGCGTGTCGAACAGAATGAACGATGCCGGTCCAAGCTGCGATTGATAGCCGAGCTGGGCCGCACACCATTGCGTGGCAGCCCAAACGCCCGCGATCACCATCGCGAAAACGACGAAAATCTGTCCGACAAGGAGCTTGGTGGGGGTCACGATTTTCTCCCGGCGACGCAGGGCATTGCGTCGGCGGCCCAAAAATCTGCCGGACCGGGAAAATCGCATATGACGGTTACGGCGCGTAATGACGCAGCACGACGCAACCCCAACGTAGCTAAGTGCTGCGCGGTCTGATACTTATTCTGGTTCGGGCGAGGGGCACAAATGGCAGATGAAGCAAGAAAAGAGATCGAGCCTACGGAGGATGAGTGCGCTCTCTATGACGATATTGCACATCTCGCTAAATCGCTGTGGGACAAATCGGAGGGCATAGAAGGTCTGAACACGGACCCGAAGATGTTTTCCAACTCGCTGTTCAAGCGTCTTTGGACCAATCATCAGGGCTATACGCTTCTGTGGAAAGACAATTACCGGCTAGAATCTGACATTCTGCTTCGGTCGGCGCTGGAAACCGCTATTTGCATCGCCGCGTTGGTCGTCATGAAAGACGATTTTGTGCTGCTGATGAAGCGCGATGCTGCCCATACCCTGACAGGACACATCAAGATCTATCGAGAAAACAACGCAACCGACATGGTGCGTGATAGCGAAGCTGTGCTTCGCCTCTTACTGAAAGGGCTACCGGAAGGCGTGAAGCCGGCGAAATTGGATTGGAAAGAGCTTGCTGAAATTGGCTCGGTGCAATCACTCTATGAGTGGCACCGAAGGTTGTCCGGCGTTTCGTCCCATGTCACCGGCCTGTCTATTATGGACGGCTTCGGAGGTGAAGGCCTTGATGAGAAACAGCGAGATCTTCGTCGGCTTCAACGCAAAATGCACCTCATGCAAATGGCGGCCGCAGCGCTCCAAGGATCGCAACATCATGCAACAATGCTCGATGCAACAGAAGAGTATGAACGATCCCGAGAGCTAACCGACCGCATGAACGCGGTGTCGCGGGACTGGCCCGGCGTAAAGCGTCCGGAACCCGAATCTGTGATCGACTATGACGTGGCTCCGCCGATGGCTGCTCGCAGCGGGGGAGTTGCGGAAGAGACATGAACACGCCCGACAATATTACTCGTCTGCACAGCGGAGAGGAAAAGCTCCGGGTGGAATCATTGCGGCGGATTGCGGAAATTCCCGACCTTGCCACCCATCTCTTGATGGTCGAACAGACGATGAATCTTATTCATGCCTTGCTGCCGTCAACAGAAGTTACAGACGAATATCAACTCGAGCTGGGTAATCTGGGCATACGCTGCTTCAATGCCCTCGCTTCTTGCCTAAAACTGGCGCTCTCCGGCTACTATCAAGCTGCCGCGATCCATATCCGCGACCTCCTCGAAATGGCCTTCCTGCTGGATTATTTCTCAATGGACCCGGCGCTCGTCACGCAATGGCGCACGATGTCGGATCGTGACCGAAAAAAGGCCTTCAAGCCCGTCGCCATTCGTGAAGCGCTGGACAAGCGCGATGGATTCACCAAACAGAAGCGGAAGGCTGCCTATGAGCAGCTATCAAAACTCGCTGGACATGCGACGCCTGAGGGGGCGGTTATGCTCGCGCCTGACCCTAACGTCAGCACCGTGCATTGTGGGCCGTTCCTTGAAACCACCGCTTTACGCGCCGTGTTATCAGAGGCTGCTCTCACCTCGATACAAGCGGCCGGGGCATTCAGGACCTTGATAAAGAGAGACGGCCTCGAAGTTAGCGAAGCAAGAGTTGGATTTTTGCACGCGGAAGCCGCTTGGGCGAAATGCGTCTTCGGGAAGGAGCTTGGCCATCTGCCACTTGCCGAGTTGCGCTTTTTGCTCGACTTGGTTCGGAAACAGGAAGCGGAGACTTAGTTTACGATATGCTCGGCCCGCTGCGCTGCCGCCCGAACGTCCAGCTTATGCCGCCGTCGCGCATGATGCCCGACGCGTTCTTGCCGATGTGCCGCTCCATCACCGGACGCCACGGAACCAGAACAAAATCGCGCGACCGCTCGACCAGGGCGTGCCGCCCGCTCGTCATATGGACGGCGCGGACCAACCGGCCCTGAATCGGCTCCTGCGACCGCGTTTCGGCGAAGGGCTTGCCGACCTCATCCGATAGCTGGGCGGCGACGCGGAGCAATTCGCGGCGCTGAAGCGACGCAAGCATGTTGCGCCGATAGACCGTGCGCCCGTCCTGTTCCTCGGCAAGCTGCTCGGCGACCAGCCATTGCCGCCGCAAGGTCTGCGCGGCGCGAACCTCGGCGCCGAAACCGGCATCGCGAAGCGGCGCCGGACTGTCGGCGACCAATTCCCGGTCGAGCCACGTCGCGGCCTCGGCCGCCGGCAGCTTGTCGAGCGGCACGGCCGACAGCGTTTCGACGGTGACGGGGCGGTCGCGAAGCTGACGCGCCTCGAACTGCTCCACCTTGTCGAGATGGTCGGGGGTGATGATCCAGCTTCCATCGGGTTCGCGCTCGACGTTTTGCATGACGCGCCGCATGGCTTCGAGCCTTCGGACATGACTTTCAGCAAACCGCTCGCGCGCGGACGGGTCGTGCCCCAAATGCGCGTCGATCGTGTAGCGCCCGCCGTTGGCGGCGGCGACCTCGGCAATCATGCGATCGACGGCGCGGACGCCGCCGCTGCGCGGCGCGATCTCGACAATGGCGTCTTTGGGGATCGGGCTGACGGAATAGCCGTTGCCGATGTCGGCATAATGGGTGCGACCGTCGAGAGCCTCGACAATGACATAATGACGGTCGGCATATTCATCGGACAGCCCGCGCTCGACGACGCGGCCGACAAGCGGGCGGGCGTCGGCGACAGTCGGGTCATAGATGACCTGATCGACCAGCGCGGGCGCGTTGCCGCGCCCCGCATAGGCGCGCTGCATGGTGCGGATAATGTCGTCGCGTTCGCCCATGCGGCGAAGCGTGTCGGCAAGATCGGGGACGAGCCGCCAATGCGCCGCGCCGTGCCGGGTCGCCAGCCCGAGACGTTCCAGCTTCCTGAGCCGCCCCATGCGAATTGCCTGATCGAAAGGGTCGCGCGCGCCCGAACTGACAAGAACCTCCTTGTCGGCCTCGCGGAGCATCGCACGGTCGATGCTGGTAAATCGCTCTTGTTCCACCTCGGCCCGTAGGCGCTGCTCGATCGCATGGTCGGTGCGCGGGCCAAGGTCCAGATCGACCAGCTCTGAGGCGCGCTCGCGCAGGCCGTGGCTGATATAGTCGCGCGCAATGACAAGATCGGCGCCGCGCTCGTCCTTTCCGCGCACGATGATATGGGTATGGGGATGGCCGGTGTTGTAGTGATCGACCGCGACCCAATCGAGCTTCGTTCCCAAATCCTCATCGACGCGCTGCATGAGGCGCCGGATGAGCGGTTTCAGGTCGTCATATTCCATTCCGTCCTCCGCGCTGACGATGAAACGGAATTGATGGCGGTCGTCCTTCGCCGGGTCGAGCCAGGCGTTGCGGTCCACCGCGTCGCTCTCGGCGCTATAGAGTTGCCCCCGTCCGCCCTCGCGCGTCGTGCCGTCGCGTTCGACATAGCGCAGATGTGCCTTGGCGACCTCGAAGCCGTTGCCGCCCAGCTTGACGGTGCGAACCTTGACGATCACGCGGCGCTTGCGAAACGCGGCGAACCGGTCGCGCGATGAGAGGATGCGGCCGACGCCAGCCCCGCGTCCGATGCGGCTGCCTGTGAACGCCGACTGCCGCGCGCAACCGGGTGCGCCGCCGCGCGCCAGATTGGCGGCGGCGATCACGCGCGAGAGAAACTTGCGCGGGCGGGGCTTGCGGCCCTTGTCGCCGATGCGGCCAAGCCGCGGTTCAAAATCATCTTCAGTGGACATGGCGGCGCCATTTTTGGGGAGAGGTGCGCGATCATGCGCGCGGCCCGGACATATGAAAATCGGTGCCGCCGAATATGCTGGAAAACCGCCGATTTTCGGCCTCTTGGCACTGTCACCAGCGTGGCGGCACTGTTTTCTTCACCCCAAAAACGATGTGCAGACAAATAGTTAGGGCAACCGGGGGTGCCGTAGCTTTATATCTTGCCTTCCGCTCCTCTCCGCCCTCCCAGCCCTTCTTGTCATTCCTCGCCCTTTATTTCGCGAGCAAAAAGAGAGCAGCGCCAGCTGGCGCCGCTCCGGTTTCGGCGTTGGTCGATGCCCAGCGAGCTATCGCAGATATGCGATTTCCGACCGCCGATCTGCTCGCCCAGCGCGGCGCCATTGCCGCTTGGCAAGCCGTAGTTCGGCTTCAATTTGCCGCCGTTCGGCTTCATCGCCGCACCATGAAAGTTCCGCGCGAAGTTCCTCCATTTGCTGTTCGATATGCATCGTCCGTCTCCTGATCTTGTGAAAGACAGGAGTCACGCCCGGCGGCGGGTGGGCCGGGTCCAGGACCGCGAAGCGGCCGCGCTAGCGGCGATGGGGGTCACGATTTTGCGCAGCAAAATGGTGGGGCCCCGTCGTCCTTGACGCGGCCCGTTCGCTGCCGGATGCTCGGACTATCCGAGCAACCGGCCTCCTCCCGCCCGCATGGTTCGCGGCCCAGGAAGGCCGATTGGGGCCTGCGCCGGAAAGCCATTTCCGAACAAAAAACGCACGCAAAAAGATGCCGCCCGGACCGCGAAGGCGGCGGGCGGCACGATGATTTTGGTTGCGGGCGGCGGTATCCCGCCACCCGTTTGATATTATGCGGCTTCGCGTTCCGCAGGCGGTTCGGGCTGGAGGTCGGCGCGCGCCGCCTGCACCCTCGCGTGGGCCGCGACCGCGCCGACCCCGCCGCGCGCGGTGTAGGCCGACGGCGGGAAAGCCATCCATTTGGGCACCCATCCCTCGACCCGGGCGCGACCGTTCACGCCCGCAAGATGGTCGCGGACGATCTGCTTCAGCGTCGCGCCTTTCTCCTTGGCGTGGGCGGCGGCGACCTCGGCGCCAGCGATGTCGGCGACGATCGCGGTGAGCACCTCCCTGTCGCGCAAGGCTTCGAAAAAGGCGTCGTCGGCGTGCCAATATTGCGCCATGTCGAGGCCGATTTCGAGGCCGACCGCCTCGACCGCCGCGCTTCCCGCTGCCAGCGTCTCGCCGATCACGCACGCAATGACGTCCATGACCGCGCGGTCGGGAAGTTCGAGCAGCCGAAGAAACAGTCCGGCGAGGCCGAAGCCATCGCCGTTGCCGCCGCTCACGGTCGGCTCCTCGGGGGAGAAGCCGAGCAGCTCCAGAACCGAGCGGCGATGCCGGTCGAAATCCGACTCGCCCCGGCATGTTTCGACCGATTCGCGCACCATGTCGTTGCGGCTCGCCTGTGGTTCGGCCCTGACGTTCCAGAGGTGCGATCCGGCGATTGCGTGCGCGACCATCAGGCGGAGCGCGACTTTCGGGTGACCGAGGAGCGCGGCGCGCACCGCAGCGTGGCGATGCAGGTCGATATAGGTCTGCATGGTGCCGGTAATCTCGGGCCGCGACGGTTTGGGACGGGACTCGAGCGCCTCGCCCGCATCGATCCGCTTCGCTTCTCTGGCGGTCACATAGCCTTCGAACATATCGATTTCGCCGCTCTCGCGAACATCGATATAGACGCGTCCACCCTTACGCTTGGGCGCCTTGCGATAGTCCCACGACGCGAAATATTCGCCGCGCGGAACGATGACGACGTCGGGCCACCCGGCGTCCAGATACGCCTCGCGCCGCGCCGCGATAGCGGCATCCTGCGCCTTCCAGAAGGCATCGCTGTCCGCGAAATAGCGGTCGTCACCGAACAGGTCGGCGACGACAAGCAAGCCCGCTCGCCTCGACGTCGAACAGCGCGTGCTCGACCTTGATCGACGCGCCGCCGAACAGCCATGCTTTCAGCTGATGGCCGGTCGGGCAATAGGCTTGCGCATCGTCGTGAAGCGCGAGCCACGCCTTTTGCTGGCTCTTGCTCGCGAGGGTGAGGTGGCGGACGGTCGCGGCATCGATCTCGGCGCGGCGATAGAGATCGCGGATGCGCGGCAGGAGATTGCCGAGCGCGAGGATGCGCTTGACGCCCTGTTCGGGAATGCCGAACGTCGCCGAAATATCCTCCGCCGAGCGGCCTTCGCGCACGAGGCGCGTGAAGCTTTCCCAGCGCGTCACCTCGTCGGGTGCGAGCCGCGCAACATTCTCGATCAGCGACGCCTCGAT
Source organism: uncultured Sphingopyxis sp. (assembly GCF_900078365.1). Classification (NCBI taxonomy): domain Bacteria; kingdom Pseudomonadati; phylum Pseudomonadota; class Alphaproteobacteria; order Sphingomonadales; family Sphingopyxidaceae; genus Sphingopyxis; species uncultured Sphingopyxis sp. The sequence goes on along the minus strand of NZ_LT598653.1, from coordinate 810,131 downwards.
GGCGGCGGCATCGTCGCCCTCGTCGAGGATCGCGCACGGCAACGGATCGGCGCCGCCGTCGCCGCGCTCGGCGGCGACGATCTGCGCGGCGGTGTAGCGCCGCGCGCCGGCGACGATTTCATAGGCGCCGTCGGCGCAATTGGGGCGCACGATCAGCGGCACGAGAACGCCGCGTGCGCGAACGGTCGGCAGGATATCGGATACGTCGGGCGCCTTCTTCGCGTAGCGCATATTGGCCTTGCTGATCGACAGCTTGCAAGGCGGGATAAAGTCGAGTTTCATGGCTTTGCCTTTCTTACGGGAAGGTGCCGGTCCGTCCGCGTAGCCTGTAGGCGGATCGGCTTCGGGTTGCGGCGGAACGCACCGCGCGTCATCCGCCGCCCTGTTTTTCGGGAGGCTGCGGAAGCTCTTTGCCGCTCCGGCGAAGTTCGCGTTCGGCGGCGATGATCGATCCGAAGCGCCGCGCGGTCTCGGCCCAGACCGAGAGCGGCCACACGGCCAGGAAATGGACGTCGCGCTCGATGGAGAGTCCGAACGGCAGGCGGACGCTTGCGATCTCGCGAAGCGAGAAGCAGCCGAGTTCGGGAGAGGAGAATCCGAGATCGGCGAGCCCGAACAGCGTGTCGCCGTCGGCGTCGAGCTCGGTCGCGAGCCATGTTGCTGCGCCGACGGGCGAGAAAAATTTGACGACCCGGAGCGGATCGGGCTCGATGCCCCCGCTTTCGATGGTGCGGCGATGCGCGGCGGCATTGGCGTAAAGCGCGGCGCGAAGATCGGGAGTGAGCAATATCATGCCGCCGCCCTCCCCGCCCCGGACTGGCGCTCGGCATGGCGCGCGAGCAGCCAGTCGGCGGCCTTGCTCGCTTGGCTAGCGGCGCGGAAAATCGCACGCTTGTCCTCGCGCAGCACATCGAGCCACGATGCGAGATAGTCGGCATGACGGACGGTCGGGACGATACCGAGCGCGGCGCAGAGGAAGGCGCTGCCCATTTCGGCGACGAGCTCCTCGCGGGCATAATCCTTGCTTCCGCGACCGTTCATCAGCTCGCGGTCGAGCCGCGAGGCATGACCGGTCGCGTGGGTCAGTTCGTGCAGGGCGGTCCGATAATAGTTGATCGGCTCGAAAAAAGCCGATTGCGGCGGCACAGCCACAAAATCGTGAGCGGGCACATAGAAGGCCTTGTCGCCGCCGATCCGGAAATCGACCCCGGATGCGGCGATGACCTCTTCGGCGAGCGGGACGATCTCGCGGGCGAGCAGCGGCTCGGGGTCGGCGGCGAGGCCTTCGCGCAGCCCTTCGCACTGGGCGATGTTGAACAGGGTGAAGCGCTTGAGGAAGGGGATGGCCTTCGCGTCCTCGCCCGCGTCGCGCGCGCGTTCCTGTTCGGCGGCGGGGGTGAAGCTGTCGGCATAGACGACGGTGGTGCCGCGCTCGCCCTTGCGGACGCTGCCGCCTGCTGCGAGCGCCTGCCGAAAGGTCAGCCACGATTGCGACGGCCAGCCCTGTTCGATCACCGCGCCCCACAGGATGAGGATATTGATCCCGCTATAGGGACGGCCAGTCAGCGCATTACGCGGCAGGCCGGGCGCGGCGGCGGTGCCGCTTTCGGTGCGGCCCCAAGGCTGGACCCACGGGAAGCGGCCTCGTTCGAGCTCGGCGATGATACGGCGGGTGACCTCGTCGTAGAGATCGGCGCGGGGTTCGTCGCGGGCTGCGCGGCGCTTGCCGGTCTGGCGCATGGCTGTCCTCCTTACCTCGCCCAAAACCCCATGGGCCTCCCCCGGAGTGGGGGTGGGCGGCGAATCCGCGACCTGCCGGGCGCGACCATGAGGCGGCGCGCACCCGAAGGGCTGGAACGCAGAGGAGGAGCCGGTCCCGCGAGGGCCGGCTTGCGCGGCGCCGGGACGCGCCCAGAAGGGAGCGCCGCCCACCGCCACGACGGCGGGAAGGCCCCGCGAACGACGCCCGCGCACCGCGCGGAGCAATCGCGGCCGCAAGGCCGGCGCCAGGGATCGCGACCGAAGGCCGGGACGCGGCGCGACCCGGCGCCGCTCGCAAAGCGGGCGGCGTAGAGCCCGGTCGCACCTTGGTGCGAAGGCGCTAATTCGTCGGTTCGGGATCTGACGTTCTTCGGCCCTATGGACGCGCGGCCCGCCGCGACTTACGGAAAGACCCGGATACTCCGGCGCGGATAGCCGGGCGTGAATGGGGCGGAAGAGCGGGGCGATGAATCTGGGTCCGAACATCGACGAGACGGACGCCAGCCCGCCCCGCCTGCATATCGTGGCCCAGTCGCCGACCTTTCCGCTGCTGGAACTCGGCGACTATCAGTTCGAGCGCCTGGTGCGCGACCTGCTGGCGGCGGAAGCCGCGCACAGGCAGGATTATGACGCGGCGACGCTCATGCCCCAGGGAGCCGACCGCGGGCGCGACATCCTGCTCTACCGACAGGGACGGCTTGCGGGGATCGTCCAGTGCAAGCGACTGAAGCACCGCATGAGGCTGTCGGACATCAAATATGAGCTGATCAAATATTGCCTTTTCGCGGTGCGCGATCCTTCGATCGCGCCGCGCGGCTCCAAACCCGGCTACCGGTTCTGGACCGCGGGCGAACTGACCGAGGAAGCCAAGCAGTTTTTCGACGACGCGGCCGTGCAGGCAAAAACGCTCCTTGCGCTATCCCCGGGCGATGTCGAGAACGTCCGTGCCTCGCTCAAATCGCTTTCGGCAAATCGCGAAGGGCAAGATGAAGACGCGCTACGCCGCGAGACGTTGGACGCGATCGACCTCGCCCGGCGCCTTACGCTCTCGCACACAGGTCCCTCGGACATATATGCGCTGCTCCGCAAGCATGAAGGCACACGGCGCGCCTATTTCCGCTCGCCCGATGACGGGCCGCCGCGCGCGAGCGTCTTAGAGGTTGCGACGCTGCTCGACGCCAGACGCCGGCAAGAGCTGGCCCAGTTCGCCGACGCGGGGGCGGCAGGCAATAATCCCTTTGTCCCGCGCGCGGCGATCGACGAGCCCTTTGCGGACTTCATGGCCTCGGGATCGCGTCTTTTTGTCCTTGTCGGCGGTTCGGGCCAGGGCAAGACGAGCTGGGCGGCGCACCTCGCGGAAAGCCCGCCCGGGAACTGGTCGGCGCATATCGTCCGCGCGGAAGACATCGCCGAAGCCGACCATAATATCGTCGATACGCTGAAGCGCGACCTGCAGGCGCGGCCAACAGGCGGCACGACGATGCATGATCTTGCACAGTCGATCTGGGACTGGGTCGACAGCGGCAATCATATCCTTGTCGTCGACGGGCTCGACCGCACCCGTTCCGCGGCGCGCGACGCGCTTCCGGGCTGGCTGCGCCAGTCGGCGCAGCTGACGCGCGAGCATGCGGTGCGGCTGGTGCTGACGTCGCGCCGCGAAAGCTGGGCGGCGATAAGCGCGGACCTGCCGTGGCAACCGCCGCATCTCCACGCGCCGGGCGACGCGCGGATGAGCGCCGAGCTCGGCGCGCTGACGCACGGCGAGGCCGAGCGGGTCTACGATGCCTATGGCGTGGCGACGGGACGGCACGGCGGCCGACTGCTCGATTCGCCGTCGCTGATCCGGCGCTTCGCGCAGTTGAAGGACAGCGATGCGGACAAGGTCGTGACGCGTTACGATGTGCTGTCGGCAGATTTCGAGGCGATGCTCGTCGAACTCGGCAAACGGCAGGGGGTGACCAAGGTGGCGGCGACGCTCGTCATGGGGACCTTCGGCGATCTCCTGCCCGACTATCCCGATGGCTGGGTTCCGCTCGCCGCATTGGCGGCGGCGGGACAACAGGGCCCGGCGGTGCTCGACGCGCTCGTCGCGGGCGATCGTGCGACGATCCGCGGGGACGACATCCGGCTCGAGTCCGACGATATGATCGAGCTGGTGATCGGCCGGCGCCTCTCTCCCGATACCGCCGCCGACCTCTTCTACCAGCGCCGCGAAGAACCGCTCCTCGTCGGCGGCATTGCGATGATGATCGCCCGGACCGAGGCGCAATCGGTCGACGCGGCGCGCGATCTGCTCGACACGTTGCTCGCGGTCACGCCGACGGGGATGTCGGGTGCGCTCGACGCCATCGCGCGGTCGCTGCTCGAGGTGCGCAACCCCGCGTCTTTCATCGAACATGCCGCGGCGGCGGTCGGGCGCTGGCGCGACACCAACCTTGCTCTGGGATTGTCGCAACTCGGCGAGATGATCGCATCGATCGCGCTCCCGGCGGCGGACCGGCTGCGTCTGATGTGGCCTCTCGTCGCCAACGAGGACGCCGACGACTGGCGCTCCAAATATTGGTTCGCGCCCGGCCAGGCGGGCCGTATCGTGACCGCTTTCGCGAGCGCGGCCGAGCGGGCGGCGCGCGAGAGCGGCCCCGACGTCCTCGATTTCCTGATCGAACGCGCGGGCGATGCGGACAAGGCAAGTCAGGCGGTGGCGCGCTACCTGCTCCATAGCGCCGCCGAGGCTGCTCCGGACATGGCGCTGGCAAAATGCTGGGAAGCGCCCCGCGACGGGTTCGACACGGCCTTTGCCATCGCGGCATCGTCGGTACCCGGCGCGGCCGCACGTTTCCTCGGCAGCGAACAGGCCGCCTCCGCACCGATCGAAGAGCTCGTCAGCCGCCTCCACGAGCTCGCCGGGCGCGAGCCGATAGGGCGCATTCGGCCGCCGAGCGCCGAGGATGTGATGTTCGCGGTCGAACGCCTTTTGCCGCGCGCCGGCGAACCGCAGCAGGAAGCGTTGCTGCTGATCGCGGCGCTACGCTACGAGGCGAACGACGGACGGCGCAGCCGCCTGGTGGCGCTTTGGGACCATGTCGAGACGAGCGACTATTGGGATGCGCTATCGGTGTTGGGCGACGGCGAGCAGGAACGGCTCGTCGCGGCGCTGATCACCGGCGCAGATAGCTCGCACGACCGCACCTATCTCCTCGGCGCGTCAGGCGCCCACCGCCTGGGAGGCGCCGTTTACAGCACCTTCATGGCCCACCTCGAAACGCTTTACCGGCAGGAACCGGAACTCGCGCACCCGATAGCGCTCGCGGTCGAGGGGATGCTCTACGAGGTGCCGCCCGCGGAAGATGCGGGTGGGCGGATCTTCAGGCTGGCGCAAGACATCGCCTCCGGCAAGAACGACAAGGCCCGGCTGGCGCTGCTCTATTATGCCGGCTCGCCGCAAGGCCGCGACCAAGACGGGTCCGACCTCGCGCGCCGCGAGGCACTTCTCGCACGACTGGTCGAAGCCGAAACGGGCGCGAACCTCGGCGTCCTCCTCTGGAAGATCGCGGAGTCCGCGAACGAACGGGCCAACGCGCCGGTCCATGCCATGCGACTGATCGACAGGCTCGGCGCCGAACCCGTTCTCAAGGTGGCGCGCGCGATGGGCTCGCTGGATTATATGCGCGATGTGCTCGAAGAGATCGAACGTCGCCGCGCGGCGCGGGGCGAGGCCGGGTTCGACGTCGCAGGCTGATTCCCGCGACGATCATGCGCCGGCATCGCCGCGAAGCGTCGACCGCCACCCAGCGACGCTCCGGACCGACGGCCGGGAACGCGCCCGGTGACCTGGCGCGCTCAAACGATGGAATCGGCCGGCGCGGCAAGCAAGGCGCGCAATTGTCCCGTGACGGACTTATGGTCCGCGATATCGACGCTCGCGAGGTGGAGCCGCTGCGCAGTCCTCCCGACGCGATGCCGGCTCAGGGTGCCGGGTAAGCTGCGAAGCGCGTCGTGGTGCGGATAGAGCAAGGTCAGCGCGCCACACCCGTAAAGCTGGCCATAGGCCATCATCTGGTAGACGTCGGCTTGCGACACGCCCTGTTTGGGATCGTCGATGCGCGATGCGATCCGTTTCCACTTGGTGTCGACGATGTGCACGACCTCGCCGCCCCGCTTGATCAATATGTCGGGCCTCGTCTGGAAGGTGCGGCGTCCGTCGTCGGCCGCCTCGAGGCAATAGAGGCGCCCGCCCTGCAGATGGACCGACAGGCCCGAGCCGGCGAGCGCCCGGCGCAGCATGCGGCCGATATATTCCTCGAAGAGCGTGTTCATTTCGAAGAGCAGCGAGAAGCCCGTTTGCTCGCCCATCGAGCTGGTCTGAAAGCGCTCGCCAAGAATGAGCCGCGCGAGCGCGAGCAGATCCTTCCACCGGGCGTTGGTCCGGTCTAGCCGGACCGCGTCCCAGCGCAGCGCCTGACGCGGTACGGGTGTAATATCGGCATAAGCGAAAGCGAGTTCGGCGAGGCGCCGCTGATTGTCGGCGCTCTGCGATATGCGGCGTAGCCGGTCGACGGCGGCGCGCATGATCCGGTTGATTGCGATATCGGGCGACAGCTCGTCGAACCGGCAGGCGAGCCGCGCCGGGTTGGCGGCCAACCTTGTGAACTGCCGGGTGACGTCGAGGCGGCCGCGTAGCGTCGCCATGTCCTCCTCGCGCTCGATATAGTGGCGCGGCATGCCCTGACGGAGGGCATCGATCAGCTTCAGGCTGAAGAGCCGGATCAATATCTCCAGAAGATTGTCCTGCTGCCAGCCGAGCGTGGTGAGCGTGCCGCCATCGATGTCGATATCCATCGCGACCGCCAGCAGATGGACGAGCTTTTGGCGGATCTGCCCCTGCGTCGCGGCCTCGCCGCCCGCGGCGACATCGATCTTGGGCAGGATTTCGAGGGTGCAATTGGTCGCCGCGATGACCCCGACGACCTGCCCGGCGCGTAGCGCGCTGCGGCCGTGCGCGAGAATGCGCCCGCCATTTTCACCGCCGAGCGGCGATTTGCGCGCGACCGCGGCGAGGCGATCGGCGGCCCACACCGGGATTTGCGTCGCCGGATCCTCACCATAGGCGATCGGTTGCCATTCGAAGAGGGTGCGGCGGATCACGCGAGGCCGGAATAAGCGTCGGCGGCGAAGGCGTCGCGGACCGACCAGCGCCACCGCGCAGGCATGTCGGCATCGATATCGAGGCCGGCAGGCGGCGTAAGCTCCTGCCGGGCGAGGAAGCGGGTCCCATCGGTGTCGCCGAGGATCGCAGCGACCTTCGCCCAATCCTCGTAAAAATATTCGGCGAGCAACGGGATGATGCGCCCGCGCATGCATTCGTCGAGGTCAGCGCGCGATCGGCAGCCGATGAAATAGGCATGGCCGATCTGATGCTCGCGATCGAAGAGATATTCGATCCGCTCATTGAGTATGCGCAGCACGCGCGGCAGGTCGACGCCGCTCGCCAGCGCCGCCTCGGAAAGAAGCCCGGGCTCGGGCATCATCTCCCGAAACTCGAACCGGCGGCGCAGCGCCGTGTCGAGCAAGGCGATCGAGCGGTCGGCCGTGTTCATCGTGCCGACGATATGAAGGTTGGAGGGCACGCCGAACTCGTCGCCGGAGTAAGGCAAGCGCAGCTTGAGCTCGTTCGGCTGGCCGAGCCTTTTATCGGGTTCGAGAAGCGTGATGAGTTCGCCAAACACTTTCGAGATATTGGCGCGGTTGATCTCGTCGATGATGAGCACGAACTGATCGGGTGCGGCCGCCGATGCGGCGGGCTGCTGGCTGTTGAGATAGCGTTCGAGCGCGGGAATATCGAGTTCCGCCTTGGTGAGCAGATAGATGGTGCGCATGCTGAACTTGCGCTGGTAGATTTCGCTGACGGGTACGCCTTCGCGGTCGACCCAGAGCCATTTTACCTTGCGGCGGTGGGCATAGCGGCCCTCGGGGCGCGGGCGATATTCATAGTCGCCCTCGACCACGCCGATCGCGCGAAAGAGGCTGTTGCCCTTCGAGACGATGACGAGGTCGCCCTTGCGAACCCAGTTGCGGAAGATGAAGGGCATCTGGACGCGGCCCGACAGCGAGGAAAGCTCTTCCTCGCTGTCGCCGTGCTCGCGCTGCGCGGCGATGATCGCATCGCGCGCGGCATATTTGTCATCGCTCCAGTCGATGTCGCCGAAGCCGAGGAGCGTATGACCTTCGGCGATCGCCTCCTCGAAGAGATAGGCGTCTTCGGGATCGGCGGCTTCGCCGATCGAGGTCTTGAAGACCTGACGGTCGCCGACGCGGATTGCATCGGGTCCTTCGGAAGGCCCGAGGCTGGTTTCGGCGCGGCGCGCGATGCGGCGGAAGATGCCGGGGAAGGTTTCGAGGCGAAAGCCGGCGCCGCCCTCTTCTCCGTCCGCTCCGGTGACCGGCTGCTTGCCTTCGACGAAATCCTCATAGCTCATCGACTGGTGGAAAGTGACGAACTCGATGCGCCTTGCCTCGCGCAGCCGCCGATAGCTCGCCATGAGGTCTTCGCGCCCGGCGGGTACCGGCTCGCCGCAGAGCCCCACGGCTTCGGCGGCGGTCGCGAAGGTCTTGCCGGTTCCGGGCGGGCCGTAGAGGATGAGATTGGTCGGCCGGGGCCCGGCGCCTCCCTCCCCGCTCTGGGCCGTTATCATTTCCGCGTCCTTCCCGACGATCTCGAACCCGAGCCGTTCCAAAATGCTGTTGGCGGCCTGCTCGCCGTAACCGCCGTAAAATTCGCGGGCGCTCTTCGCTTGTCCGCCGGGCATGAAGCCGTGCGCGGCGCCGACCGTCGCCTTGGCCGGACAGAGCATTGTGCCGCCCGCGCGGCGCGTCCAGTAATCGCGCGGCCTGCCGAAGCCATATTTGGCGAGGAAGGCAGCAACGCCGATCGCTTCGCATTCGGTCATGGCGGCCTCGACCGCCTCGCGCGTCAGGCCATCCTTCGACATATCTTCATCCTCCGACATCGCGACCCAGATGAAGCCCTGAACGTCCATCAACGATTCGGGACTCCAGCCCCATTCCTCAAGTTCCTCGCGCATTCGGCTGACGAGCGCCTGATATTCCTCGAAGTCGGCGAGCTCGAAGCGCGGCGCGGTAAACAGGCGGCGGCCGAGCAGAAGCTTGCCGAGGCGATCGAAGGTGCGCGCCTTGAACCAGCAGGCATCGTGCGGGTTGCGGGTGCCGAAGACCGACAGGGCGATGTTGAGTATCTCCCCGCGTTTCAGCGTGTCGAGGCCCATATCGTGCAGCGCTTCGAGCTCGCGCGCGCAGCTTTCGAGTTCGGCGAGCGCTTCGCCGCCGATCTCGGACAGGCGCGCGACCGTTTCATAGAAGCGGCGCTGGATGTCGGCGCTCGCCTGGCCGACGGCGCTCTGGGTACGCCAGCCGAGCGGCAGGCCCTGGCGCGTTGTCATCAGCAGCGACTTGTAGACGGCGCGCCCGCGCTCCTCGGCCGAGGCATCGGGATCGGCCGAACCCATCAGAAAATCGCCCCGCGCCTCGCGCTTGTAGCTCGTCTCCTGCTCGTAGAAGCGGCCTTCCTCGTCGGAGAAGCGTTCGAAGTCGGGCATGCGGGCGAGAAATTCGAAGCGCAGCTTCTCCATCCCCTCGGCGAAGCGCGCCGGCACATCCTCGCCGTCGCGCCAGACGAGCGCGCGGCCGTAATCGGCAAGCCAGTTGCTGAAATTGGCGAGGCGGTTGTCGGGCTTTTCGGACTGCGGCATCAGGATACGAAAATCCTCGCCGCCCGCCAGCGCGTCGGCGCGGATCGCGCGGAGCCGCGCGCGGAGCTCCGCGAAGCCGTCGGCAGCAAAGGCCGCATCGAGGTCGGCATGGGGAAAGCCGAGCGCAGCGAGATTGTCCTCGATCTTGCGGACGGCGCGGATCCGCGTCTCCTGCGCCGCCTTCGCCGTCGCCCCTTTCCAGTTCAGATAATTCTCGAACGCCTTTTCATCCATTCAGGATATCCATTCTTCCGATTTTCAGACGCCGGTAGATCCGCCCGGCGGCGAGTCCGGACGCGCGAAGCGGAACGAGAGAAAAAAGGCGCCGAGATGTAAAATATGCCGCGATCGGCATCGGCACGGCTTGACGCGCCAACCGCAAACCCGGCCCTGCGGCGCTGCGTCCATTCCCCTGCCCCCTCGTGCATCGATCGCGGCCGATAAGCCAATGGAAGCAGTCAACTGTCAAGCATCGGGCGGCCTCGTCGTTCTTCCATAGTGCGGCGAGGTACGGAATTTATTAAGCGGCCATGATGCAAACGGGATGGGCAGCGGGCAGCCCAGCGGAGAGCCACCATGCGACATATCATCCTCGCCGCGCTGATGCTGGGCGCGACGCCGACGACGGCACTCGCTCAGGAGATAAGCGGCCCCGCGCGCGCCACCGATGGCGACACGCTCAATATGACGGGCATCGTCATCCGCCTGCACGGCATCGATGCGCCCGAGCTCAACCAGAGCTGCTCGCTGGAAGGCACCGGCTGGGCCTGCGGCCGGGACGCGGCCGCGAGGCTTGCCACCCTCGTCGCGGGCCAGTCGGTGCGCTGCGAACAGCGGGACACCGATGATTATGGCCGGATCGTCGCAACATGTCGGATAGGCCAGATCGATTTGTCGGCAGCGATGGTCGACGCCGGCCTTGCGGTCGCACTCCCGCATTTTTCGGCATCTTACGTCGCAAATGAAGCGCGTGCCCGCGAACGCCGGGTCGGCATCTGGGGCGGCACATTTCAGCTCCCTGCCGACTACCGGGCAGCGCACCCGTCGCGGCCGAGGCGGACCCCGGCCTTGCCAAGCGCGAGACCGCTACCGAGCGGCCCGCGACCGTCGGCGGTCTATTTCGGGAATTGCCGTGAGGCGCGCGCGGCGGGCGCCGCGCCGCTCTATCGCGGGCAGCCTGGCTATCGGCCCGAGATGGACGGTGATGGCGACGGAATTGCGTGCGAACCCTATCGTGGCCGCTGAGCCGCGCCGGCGCCCTTCGACAAAGGACCCGCCTGTGACGGCGAACCTGCCCGATCCTCTTGCTCATTGCCCGGAGCGTCGTAAGCTTCGCCCATGATCACGATGTTCGTCGCGATAACCGACCGGAGCTGGTTCGATCTTCTTTCGTCGGCGCACCCCGACGAAGTAAATTTCTGGCAGCCGAGCAGTCGCACGACCTTTCGCGCGCTTTCACCGGGCGAGCTTTTGCTCTTCAAGCTTCACAGCCCGAACGATTATATCGTGGGCGGCGGCGTGTTCAGCCATGCCTCGAACATCGCGCTCTCGATCGCCTGGGACGCCTTCGGCCCGAAGAACGGCGTCGCATCGCTCGCCGAGATGCGGACGCGCATCGCCCATTATCGCCGCGACAAGAGCTTGCTCGATGCGCGGCACGATCCGGTCATCGGTTGCCGGGTCTTGACCCAGCCTTTCTTTCTGCCGCGCGAGAGCTGGATTCCGGTTCCATCCAGCTTTTCGAAGAATATCGTGACCGGCAAGCGCTTCTCGACCCGAGACGCGGAGGGCCGCGCGCTCTGGGATGCGCTGGGCGAACGGCTCTCGCAGGCCGCCGACAATCCGGTCGGCGCCGAGCGGTTCGGGGCGCCGCGCCTCGTCAAGCCGCGTCTCGGGCAGGGGGCGTTCCGGCTGGAGGTAACCGACGGCTATGAGCGCCGGTGCGCCGTTTCGGGCGAACGAACGCTGCCGATCCTCGATGCCGCGCATATCCGCGCCTATTCCGATGGCGGCGAGCATGCGCCCGAGAATGGCTTGCTGCTCAGAACCGACATCCACCGCCTGTTCGATCTCGGCTATGTGACGGTATCGGACGATCATTGTTTCGAGGTCAGCCACCGCCTCAAGGCGGATTTCGACAATGGCAAACATTATTATGATTTGCACGGCACGCGCCTGCGCGCGCCGCTCCCGTCGTTCGCTCCGCCGGCCCGCGACGCGCTCGATTGGCACCGCGAGAACCGCTATCTGGGATAACGAAAAGCCAGTCCCCGCCGGCTACTCCACATCGTTCACCAACAAGCGCAGAGCCGCTGCGACACGCCGCCGGTCAGGCCGTGCGGGCGGCGGCGCGCCGCCGCCGCGCTTCCTCGTGCATATTGACCGGCGTCGCGTTGAGAACGCGCATCACCATCGCGGTCAGGAAACGGCCGGGACATAGGTTTCCCGGCGTGTGATCGGTGAGGATCGAGACGGCCGGAAGGTTGGCGACGATGCCTTCCACGGTCGATTCGGGAAGCTCGGATGCACCCGTATCGTCTTCCGGTTCGGGTTCAGGCCCCGGCTCCAATATTCCGTCGGGCGGCTCGGCCGCGCCCTCGGGCAGCGCCGCCTCGTCGGCATAGTCCATGAGGATGAGGCAGGTCGCATGATAGGCATCGTCTTCCTCGCCGAGCTTGGCGAGCAGGTCGAACAGCCAGTCGGCGGTGCGCGGCTCCTTCTGGAGGATGTCCGACCGCAGGCCGAAGAGGAAGCCGAGCGCCGCTAGCGGATGGCGAAGGCGAAGGTTCTTCGCATCGCCATAGGATTCCTCGATCCGGTTGGGGGCATTCTTGCCGTAGGAGGAATCCATGCGCTTGGTCGAAATGAGGAGTTCGGGGCCGGTCGCCCAGTCGGTCATGATGACATCGACCTGCTTTAGATAATTTTTGCCGAGGATCGCCGCCGACGATGCGGTCACCCCCGGGATCGAGGTCGCTTTCGTCAAGCGATCCATGACCTGGGCCCGCAGCGGGCCCGGCAGCGACTTGACCAGATTGGAGGCGGCTGCGGGCAGGATGCGCGGATTGGAGGGGCGTGGCCAGACCTGGTCGGACAGGAAGCCGGCGCGGCGGAGCTCATAGCTCAGCCACACGTCGAGCGCGAGTGCGGGAACGCCCGACTGGGTTCCGGCCTTCAGGTGCAGCGGCACGCCGAGCAGACGCTCGAGCGTTGCATAGTCGGGCTCGAACCGCAGCTCGCCGTCCGGCCCCTTTACCCAAGGGTTGCTGTGCGCGCCGTCCGGCGCCGCCTCGGCGACGATATGATCGAAGAGGATCCAGGCGCGGGCCTTGGAGGATGGTTCGGCAGCCAAATTCGGTTCTCGCTCCAGCGAAAAGGACAGGATTCGCCATCAGCAGGAAAAGGGCGGCGCACGCAAGAGGAAGCTCCACCGACACAAATACTCCGACGTCAGTCGGCGTAGTGGCGCCAGCGTTGCATCGAGCCGATCGCGGCTTCGAGTTCCTCGGTCTCGCTTCTGGGCGCCGTGCCCGGCGCAGGAAAGAGGATGCGACCGGCCTCGCGCGGTTCGAGCTTGAGCATGCCGCCACCGAGCGCATGGCCTTCGAGTTCGCAGCTCAGCCGCACGAACGGCGAAGACCAGGACGGCATCAGCTTGGCGGCGAGCGCGGCATCGCGCACGCGAATTGCATGGACGCTGTTGGTGCAGGTGACGCCGGCATCGTTGCGGACGAGGTTGACGCTTCGCCCCGACATATAGCTCATCACATAATCGGGAACCTGGACGTCGGGGACGACATACCAGGGCGCGCGGTTGCGGCACTTGTAACCGAGCCGCGCCTCGCGCCCCGCGCTGCTGTCGAGATAATCGCGGACCGGGGCCGGCAGCGCCGCGTCGCGGGTCAGCCGCAGCAGCAGGACGGGATCGTCCTTGCTGCGCCAGCCGGCGACGGTCGCCGCAGTAATGCGATCGCTCGGCATCGCGCGGCCGTTGCGCAGTGAGGGCTGAAGAAAGGCGGCGGGGATGCGGAGCCGCTTCGCCTCGGAAGGGCGCAAATGGAAGAAGCTGTTGTCGCCGCTCACATAACCGATGCCGACCGCCGCGAAATCCGAGAGCCGATGCGTGCCGGGCCGGTCGAGCGCCGCCGCATAGAGACCGCGCACCGACGCCGGCAGCAGATAGGGACGCAGGCGCCGGTTCCAGACGTCTCGCCACTCATCGAGCGCGATCCGCAGCGTGGGACGCGGCGGCGATTTCGTCGGGACGAACCGGTCGGCGATCGTCATATCGATCGTATCGGCGCTGCCGCCGAAGCCTTCGGCGTAGAGCAGCCAGCAGTCTTCCGAGAGCGAAGGAAAGAGCTTTTCGCGGACCGCGACGATTTGCACGGTCCCGAAGGAGGAAAGGAGATATTCGAGCAGCGGCGCCGCGTAGGGGGCGTGGCCGATTTCGGCGGGGACGACAAATGCCATGCGGCCGCCGGGCTTGAGCAGTCCCGCGGTTGCGACGAGGAAGGGCGCCCAGGACGAGGTCAGACCGCTGAAGCGGGCGCCGAGGTCGAGACAGAGATCGAGCGCGCGGCGGCGCATTTCGCCCTTGAAACTCTGGTAGCGAATGAAAGGGGGGTTGCCGGCGGCGCATTCGAAGCGCTCGCCGGTCTCGGTCGCCCAGGTGAAGAAATCGCCTTCATGCACCAGCGCGCCGGGCGCCCGCGCGATCGCAGCATGCGCCGAGACGGGATTCTGCTCGATGCCGACGCTGTTGCGGTGAAGCGCGAGGAAACGGCCGTCGCCGCACGAGGGGTCGATCATACGATCCGACGGCCGACGGCACGCCCAGGCGACGAGCGACGCGGCAACGTCGTCGGGCGTAAAATAGGCGCCCGAGCGCTTCTGCGAATATTCCGGAGAGATTGCCACCATCGCGCGCACCTTAGCCAGATCGTTCCGCCCCGCAACGGGAATGACGAAAAGAACATATCAGGAACGACATCATCTCGCAACCATCGCAAATAAACGCTAGCGCCGGATGAAGAATATCGCCGGCGCGGCCGACGGCGACATCACCCCTTCCACCTCGCGCGCCGCTGCAACCGCCGGCTTGAATGTCGAACGCCGAGCCGCTCGATCCAACGCCCCTGGGCCTGCGGTCGAGGAGAGGTAAGACCGCGTCTCGCCCGGAAGCGAACTGCGGCCGGCGAGCCAAGCGGCGTAGCGCGCGGGCCCGGCATTATAGGCGCCGAACAATCCGGGATAGCCGAAGCGGTCGTACATCAGCCGCAGATAGAGCGTACCCGCCAATATATTGTCGCGCGGCGCGTGAGGATCGAAGCCGAGATCGAGCCGCGCCCGCATGTCTGCCCAGGTGCCCGGCATCAGCTGCATCAGCCCCATCGCCCCGGCGCGGCTGACGATCGGCTTTCCGCGGAGCATCGTGCGCCCGCCGCTTTCGGCCAGCATGACGCGCTGGATCCATTCGGCCGGAATGCCGAAGCGCGCCGACGCCTCCTCGATATGCGGGCGCCAGCGCTCGACCGATTGCGCGGAAGCGGGCGCGGCCGCGAGCAGGGCAAATACAAGTAGCCACATCTTCAGCGCAGCCACAGCGGCACCGTCTTGCCGACGACTGCGGACCGTTTTACCGGCCCGAAATAGCGGCCGTCGAACGACGCCGGATCGTCCATCAGCAACAGAAGCGCGTCAGGCCCCAGCGTCCGGCAACCCTGCCACCAGGGCATCGCCCGCCCCGCGCCATCGGCGCCGCGGCGAACGGCTGCCATCCGGCCCGCAACGAATATCCAGGGACCAAAGCCGCAGACGCGATCGCCGGGGACCGCGGCGACACGCTTCAACAGAGGAACGTTGG
This sequence comes from uncultured Sphingopyxis sp., assembly GCF_900078365.1. NCBI lineage: Bacteria > Pseudomonadati > Pseudomonadota > Alphaproteobacteria > Sphingomonadales > Sphingopyxidaceae > Sphingopyxis > uncultured Sphingopyxis sp. The sequence continues at coordinate 794,738 of NZ_LT598653.1, read as the reverse complement.
CGGGAAGATAATGCCGCCGTGCCGCGAGTTCGCGCCATGGCGATGCAAGGCGCACGACCACCATGTCACCGCGCACTACCGAAGAGCCGGGCGACACGCGCCAAAGTCCGACGGGCGCACTGGCACTGGCATTCCAGAGCAGGCGCGGACGCGGCGGCGCCGCAATTGTCACGCCAAGCGATAGGAAAAGCCCTGCACATATGCCAATAAGACAGACCCGCCAGCGTCGCCGACGCAACGCGGCGCGCAGTGCACGTCCGACGATCCGGATCGACGACCTACGCATCGTCCCCCGCCTCCCCGACCCCGCGCGACCAGGCATCGAGATCGTCGATGTGATAACGGATATGCCGGCTGTGGCGCCGGTAGACCGGCCCTGTCCCCGCCGTCCGGTATTCCTGCAGGGTGCGCAGCGACAAGCTAAGGTAGAAGGCCGCCTGTTCCGGGCTCAAGAAGGGCGATCCTTGCCGTGCACGCGCCGCACGCGCATTGGCATCTTCCTCGTCGGACATGTCGGTCATGGCAAAGCACCTCGATGCGCGGCGCTTCAGCGCGCCGCCGGATGCCGGATTGATGGCGCGGCGCGCAGATCCCCTACAGGGTCGGAAACGGCCTACCGTGAAATCGACCCCGCCGACCGATGAACACCGGTCGGGTTCGAGGAAATCTGCGACGCAAGAAGATGCATCATCGGCAAGCCGTCGGGACAGCGATCGAAGCGCGTGCCACGTTCAGCGCCCCATGCCGCCGGAACCTATCCGTGTGCGCGGTATCTCTGGCCGATAGCGGAATGTCGGCTTTTCGGCGCTAACTCAGCAAAACGACTATCGGCCGCTACTGCGAAAGCCGCACTGGCACCTGGACCCCCGCGCGAGGCCGCATTGGTTGCAAGCGATTGGCCGAACTCACAATCACGCGATCGTAGAGGTCGCGGGCTGAGCGATTACGCAATGTCAGAACGAGAGCGAACTTCATGTTCGACGGACGCGCGCCTGCATGACCATGCTCCCGCGCGATATAGCTGACGTCAAACGCGGGTTGGTTGAGCGATGCCGCGCGCTTCGTCTTGCTGCGCGTAAGTGTCGTCTCCCATTTCTGCGCATCGTCGCGGTGCATATGCTCGGTCGCATAAAAGTTTTTCGCGGAGAAGAAGCTATCCGACGCAGGAACCGTGGGGGTGATGATCTTGTCGTCCTTTACGTAGGGCGGCGGAATTTTGGTCGTATCGGGCCGAAACTGAATTTCGAGACCCCCGCGCGTATAGTTGATCGCGTCTTCCGGATCGACATCACAGTAGAAGCTGAAGGTCGCCTTGATCTCGACATTGCCGGTCAACCCGTCCGGGACGGGCAGATAGAGCCGGACCGCTCCCGTCGTGGGCATCTGACGCTGGTACAGGATATGCGCCTCATAGTCGTCGCAAAGAACTAGATCGCCCAGCCCGTGCGACAGCATACCCCAGCCAATTTCGGGTCGCTTGTCGAAATCACCGCTCGCCTGGTGGACGAGAAGAGCCTTAACCGCTGGCGCCCAGAGGCTCTCGGTAAACTGGGCACGGATACCGGCGCCGCAGCGCATAGCAACGGGAGCCGCGAAGCTCGTCCCCATCGTACCCTGCGCCACCGTGGGGGTTCCCGGACTCAGCGCAAGGAACGGGCTCGCATGCGAACCGCCGAACGCCACGAAATCGGGTTTGACGTAGCCGGGGCTACGACCCGGCCCCCAAGCGCTATACGGCGCACGTGCCCATGTGGCGCCGAAACTGTCGCTCGCCCCGACTCCCAGCATGTTGACGCCATCAGAGGGCGGCTGGATGCGATGGAGTCCGCTCTCCTTGTCGTTCATGCCGTTATTGCCACAAGCAATCGTTGCCACCGTCTCGCCACCGGCGAGGAGCTGGTCGAGCCGCGCGGTCCACGGGCTGACATCATCATCATCGATGGCATAGTCGGGGCCGAGACTAATGTTAATGAAATCATAGCGTCGGGAGGTGAGGATTTCCTCGATCCGGTCGAGAAGAGCAAAGGCTTCGAAATCGTCATTGTCGCCCTCGCCATAGACGCGCCAATGATCGACATTGGCGTGCGGTCGGCGCGTCGGTTCTCCCTGAACCAGCGGACCAAAAAGAAACGCCGAGGTGACCGCTAGTCCATGGGCCTGTCCCGACGCGATCGGCCGGCCAACTCCCGGCGCATCGTGCAGGGTCACCCATTGATCTAGGCCATGATTGGCTGGAAGTCCGCCATCGAAAATCGCCGCTGCGATATCATTGGCTTCGGCCGACTCCCCTGAAAGCGCAACCGGAAACACCGAGCCCACCGAACGAGCCACCGGGTCGAAAGGGACAATACGCGGCGCCTCCCGGAGCACGCGAAGAAATGTGAAATCGAGAATCGCGTCCAGCCTAACGCGTGGCGCGCGAATGGGCAGGAATGCAAGCCCGCCAGCGTGACGCGTGCGATCCACGTCGCACCACACGTCGAGTGAACGCATGAAACTCTCGAACGCCTCAATCACATAATTATGGTTGCGCCCCGCCATAGCTTCGGGGCTGTGGAGAACGACCTCCATTGGAATCTCGTCGCGATCCCGGAAGCGATCCGATAACCCTTTCAACCGGTTATCCCCTGGGACGCGTACGCTTTCAATCTTACGGAAATCCTCGGCCACCTGGTCTTCGGACGGACGCCAAGCGCCGACTGAGGCCCCGAACTCAGCCAAGCGATCGACATTTCCGGCAAGGAAGAGGACGGGTGCCGGCTGCGCCATTCCACGCTCCTCGGCCCGCGCCGAAACCACTTTCTCGGGCACCACATGCGCTGCACGCGACCCGAGATGAATAAGATCGAGCTCGCGTAGCAAGTTCGCGGGATAATAGCTTTTGGCGAGATAGCTTGGATGGAGCGTCAACTCCAATGCCGCCTCCCCTGCAGGACAGGCCAGGTCAGGAAGATCGTCCAGCACATCAGCCACGTGCTCCCATTGCGGAGCAAGACGTCGGCGCGCTTCCGCGAAGGAGTAAGGATGAGCCTTCTCCCCCATGCCCCGCGGCGGGCGGGCGATTTCCTCGGAGAGCTTTTCGCCCTGACCGATAAGATAGCGCGGACTAGCCATTCTTTGCATCTCTCCTGTCGCGTCGCATCGTATCCCGCGAAATTCCAACGGTTTCGCTAATCCGCCGGTCGCTCATTCCCTGCTGGGCGAGTAGCGCTGCGGCGCGCTTGCGCATCTCCGGGGCGCTTGTTCGAAGCTCGTTGCCGATACGGTCAAGCAGAACTTCGTCCAGATTGAGTGCTTTCGTCGTAGCACGGCGGCGGATCCATTGGGCGGTGCGGGTCAGGTCGCTATAGGAGCGGTCCTCCCAAAGGATTGTCAACAATGGGAGCCAACCATCTATCTTCTCCCCATCTTCTCCAAAAGCAGTCCGCAGCAAATCTTCGCGCAGTTCCGACGACGGCAACCGAAATTCGAGGACATCGTCGAACCGCCGCCAGACGGCAGGGTCCAAGAGTTCACCGTGATTGGTTGCCGCGACAAGGAGGCTAGTAGCGGGCCAATCATCGACTTCTTGCAGAAGGACGGTGACGAGCCGCTTCAACTCGCCGACGTCGCCTTCATCGTCGCGTCGTTTCGCGATCGAATCGAACTCATCGAGGAGCAACACCGATTCAACGCTCTTGGCGTAGTCCAGCACCGCTCGAATATTAGATCCGGTTTTGCCGAGATAGCTGCTCATTACGGTCGCAAGGTCGAGTGTAATCAGCGGGCGGTCGAGGAGATGCGCCAACCAGCGCGCGCTCATCGTCTTGCCGACGCCCGGCGGACCGACAAAAAGAAGAGATCGGGTGGGGCCGAGGCCTTGCGCTTCTAGCGCCGCCAGATGATCGCGTTCGGAAGCCACCTGCTCAAGCTTGATGCGTAACTCATCATCAAGGATGGGCGCTTCGCTGCCAATGATCGGATATTCACTCTTGGCGAGCGCAAGCCGGGAATCGGCATCGACGGGAACAAGCGCGCTGCCGAAATCGCGCAGGGGCGAAAGCTCAGTTGGCGCCCGCGCGAGAAGTTCCGATAACTCCCGAGCCAACCCAGGCTCTTGCCCCTTGAGTCGCCGCACAGCTTGGCGCAAATAGGCTTGAACATCCTGCGAACGACCGGCGAGTCCGAGGCGGGCAAGCTGGACTAAATTTTCCGAAAGGCGCTCCGTCAAGTCCATATCGACCTCAATATCATATGTTTCTGTGTTTTTTTGATGGACTAGTTTCTATCATGATGACGCCACCTAGTCCAGTTCGCCCAAAAATAATTTTTAACGGGCGCGCGTGGAGGCTGCCCGCGATCGGCAGCCGCCTCCCGCATCTTCCGAGGGAGCGACTAGAATCGGACAGATGTGCAGCTACAGCAGACCTAGGCCGCTGCAGCATCAAGATACCAATTAAATGGCAGCTTGCGGGCGCATATCTGACGCTATGTACGTCTGCCGAAGCCGCTATTCTGGGGCTAGACGCATCTCGGAAATCGTCTTCACCTCGGCCTGAAGCAGTTCGATGCGTTCGACGAGCCATTCGAGTTCGGGACCGGTAATCTTGTAGTGCGGCGAGTAGCGCGCGTTGACATAAGCCTGCTGCAAAAGCTCAAAGCAGCGGCGGCCGAACTTGCTGTCGCGCGGCCAGACGGGAATGAGATCGCGGGCGATATCTTCGGACCTGTCGCGCAGGAAATTTATCTTGTGCGATTTCGGACTGTACAGCGTCAGGACGTGGAGCACCGTGTGGTAAAAGTGTTCCGTGGCCTGATGCAGGAAGAAGGCCGCATGATTGTTTAGCCCTTCCCCGATCGCAAACTTGGCGCTCTTCAGAAATCCAGCGGCGCTCGCAAACCACTTGTCGAAATAAGCCTGCGCCTCCGCCCTCGCCTCCTCGACCGACAGCGGCTTGGGCGTATCGAACGCCTGCGTACCCAACTCGTACAGCACGACGCCATCGCGCACGATATCGATGAAGAAGGGCCGGCCGCGCGAAAGCTGCTGGTTCACGTCGGTCAGGCTGTGGACGATCAGCCCCACGGGCGCCGACAGCTTCCTGGTCACGCCATAATCGCGCAGGAAGCGGTCCTCGGCCTTGTACCAGTAATCGACCGGATCGGTCAGCCGCTCGTCGTTGACGACGACGAGGATATCGTAATCCGAATAATAGCCGCCGACGGGATCGGCGACCCAGTCGCCGCGCGCATAGCTACCGTAGAGGATGACCTTGAGGATGCGGCCCTGCTTCTTCCATTTCTGTGTCGAAAGCGCCGTCGCATCCTCGAATTCGGCGAAGAGGATTTCGACGATACGCGCGAGGTCCTGCTGCTTGCCGCCGGGAAGATGGTCGAGATCGGTTTTCATGTCTTTCGAATCCTAGCCGAATATTACGCGCTGACAATGAAAAGGGTGATCCCCGCGCCCGCCGGAGCGGGCGCGGGGTCCGGCCGTCAGTCGGCCGGGTTCCAGATGACGGCATAGGTGTCGTCATCGTCCTGACCCGCGGCGCGGCCGAGGTTGGCGTAGAGCCGGCGCGGACCGAATTCGGGGGCCGCGAGGCTCAGCGAGACATAGGTCTTGCCCGACACCTCGCCGGTGCGAACCCAGCCGGCACCGATCTCGACGCCTTCGGAGAAGACCCGGAAATCGGGCTGGACGTCACTGCCCTTGCCGCGATTGGGGCTGATCTCGATGCTGGCGCGGATCGAGAGCGTCTTGAGCTGGCCAACGAAGCCTTTTTCGATGGTGCCGTTCACAAAGCCGATAGCTGCCATTGTTCGTCTCCTTCATCGCTGCCGGAGACCATCCCCGGAGCGTGAGCAGGAAGAGGACGGGCGTCATGGAAACGGCGCGCACCCGCAGGGCCGCAGCATATGCGGAGGACAGACGGAACGGTGCTTTTTGGACGCGGAACGCGGGCCGCGAGGAGCCCGCACAGCGGGCGGGGAAAAAGCGCCGGGATGGATGTTGCGCGCGGTTTCGCGCTCGTCCAGACGGCTCACTCCGGCACCGGGATGGTCAGCGGCAGTGCCTGGGGACGAGAAGCGGCTAAAGAATTTTTACCGAACGCTTCATCGAAATTGGCATGGCCAGACTCGTGTCGCCATAGCAAAGCGGGCAGAGGAGTATGGGTATCTGGCCGCGACGCCACTGGTGGATCGTCTGCTTTGAAGCGCATCCTAGCACAATGCAGCCGTTCAGAATGCCCCGCTTGTCAATTTCGATGCTCGCAATTACACATCTCGATGTGCTTGAGCCTGTCGCCCTTCTTTTCGAGCGTCTGATTGCAGCTCTCTGCGTCGCGCTCATAATGTTCTATGCGGCGACATTGCCAGCGAAGGCAACCGATCAGCTCCAACACAGCCCGGCACTCATGGTGCCGCATGAGCACGGCGGTCTTGACAGTTTCACCGTCGACACCGTCCATGAAAGCGACAATGATCATGTCGATCGTCACGACAATGCGCCGGATGACGAAAGTCAGCCTCGCGATCATGTCGCCGGTGGACACCATCATCATGGCGACAGCGGCCCCAATCTTCTCGTTCCGGGCACAGCCGGCACAGCCGCCGTGCTCTTGTCTTCGGGTCTGCACGGCCTTCGCAAGGACCGACAGATTGCCGGCTTGCGGCCGGTCGGCCCCGAGCGGCCACCCCGAAGCCTCTCGCTGATGATCTGAGTTCCCGCGCCTGATCGAAAAGCGTGGGATGTATCCACGCCTTTCAGCGAGGCCATATTGTCATGTTATTTGATTCTCGTGCGCGCTCCGGCGCGCGGGCTGCCCGGCGAGCGATGCTCGGCGGGGCAGCGATGCTGCTCGCCTTCGGGCAGTTAGCTTACGCCCAGACCCTGAGTCTCGACGACGCCTTGTCGCGCGTCGCGTCCAGCGATCCAACGGTCGCCGCCAATGCGGCCAGGCTCGAAGCCGCCGACGCCGCAATCCTGCAGGCCGACGTGCGCCCGCGCGATGTCGTCGGCGTGGACTTCGAGGATTTCGCCGGAACCGGCCCCTATTCACCGCTCAATCGATCGCAGACGACGGGCTGGTACGAGCGAACATGGGAACGCGGCGGCAAGCGCGAGGCACGGATCGGCGCCGCGCGCGCCGATGTCGCGGTCGTCGGCCAGCAAAACCGCATCCGGCTGTTCGATCGTCTCGCGCGCGTGCAGACGGCATGGGTCGAAGCGCTCGCCGCCGAGGCCGCGATCCCCGTTGCCGAAGCGCGGCTCTCCGACCTCAAGCGTGTCGAGCTCGATGTCGTCCGCCGTGTCACCGGCGCGCTTGATCCCTGGTTCGCCGCCGAACGGGCACGCACCAATGTCGCGCAGGCCGAGATCGCGGTCGAGCAGGCGAAGGAATGGGCGCGCATCGCGCGCGCCAGTCTGGCGGCATGGTGGGGCGGCACGGGCGACTTCAAGCTCGACGCAGCAACATTCGAACGGCTCGACCTGACGGTTCCCACCGCCGGCGCTTCAGCCGAGATCGACCTGCTCGCCGCCGAACTCGCTGCGGCCGAGGCCAAGACACGGCTTGCCGAGACCGGCAATGTTGCCGACCCGACCGGCCGCGTCGGCCTTCGCCACTTTGGCGAGGGCAATGATTTCGCGGTGATGGTCGGTGGCTCGATCCCGCTCGGCAGCGCCGCCGCCAATCGCGGCAATGTCACCAGGGCGCGCGCCGACCAGCGCGCCATCGAGGCAGAGGTCGCGGTGACACGCGTCGAGATCGGGCGCGAGATCGACAAGCTGGTCGCCGACCGCAAGTTGATCGCAGCCGAGGTCGCGCGGATCGATGCCGAAGTGATCCCGAGCGCCAATCGCGCGGTTCGTCTGATCCGCGACGGGCTCGCGCGGGGCGGCACCGCCTTCACCTTCCTCGAATACGCCCAGGCGCAGGCCGCCGCCAACGAGGCGCAATCGCGCCGCGTCGAGCTGCTGCGCCGCTTCCACCTACTCGGCGCGCGCCTGGACCGGCTGACCGGTCGCCACGTCGCGCTCCTTTCGACCATGGAGAATGCTCGATGACCAAGAAACATCTGCTGCTGGCGCTGCCCTTGTTCGCCGCCCTGCCCCTCGCCGCCTGCGGCGATGGCGCCGCGACCAAGGAAGAGAGTGCCGAAAAGCCGGCCGCCGGCGAATATGAGCGCGGCCCCCACCGCGGCCGCATGCTCCGCGACGGCGACTTCGCCCTCGAAATCACCATCTTCGAAGATGGCGTCGAGCCCGAGTTCCACGTCTATGCCTATCGCGGCGACAAGCCGGTGAAGCCTTCGGAGGTCCAGCTGTCGATGCAGCTCGTGCGCCTCGGCGGCAAGATCGACAAATTCGCCTTCGCACCGCAGGAGGATTTTCTGCGCGGCAATGGCGTCGTCACCGAACCACACAGCTTCGACGTGCGCGTGCAGGCGTCCGAAGGCGGCCGCAATCACAAATGGGCCTATCAGAGCTATGAGGGCCGCACGACGATCACCGCCGAAGCCGCCAAGGCCGGCGGGATCAAGATCGAGACCGCGGGCGGCGCGACCGTCAGCGATCTCATCGACATGGGCGGCCGCGTCGAGGTGACGCCCGAAGGCCGCGCCGAAGTGCGCGCGCGCCTGCCCGGCCTCATCGTCTCGCTCAATGGCAAGATCGGCCAGACCGTGCGCCGCGGCCAGGTACTGGCGCGTGTCGAGTCCAGCCATTCGCTCCAGACCTATACGATCACCGCGCCGATCAGCGGCACGATCGTCGAGAAGAATGTCAATGTCGGCGACACGACCGGCGACCGCTCGCTGTTCGCGATCGCCGATCCGACGAACCTCCATGCCGAGTTTTTCGTCTATCCGCGCGACGCCGAGCGCGTCCGCGTCGGCCAGCCGGTCACGCTGAAGAGCCTGTCAGGCGAAGGCACGATCCAGAGCGTCGTCGAGGCGGTCGTGCCGACCGCCGATGTCGCGAGCCAGACCTTGCTGGCCCATGTCCATCTGCCGACGTCGGCGGCGAACGCCTTCCGCCCTGGCATGGCGGTCGAGGGCAGCTTCGCGGTCGCGCAGGCGAATGTGCCGCTCGCGGTCCGGACGAAGGCGATCCAGCGCTTCCGCGATTTCGAGGTGGTCTTCGCCAAGGTCGGCAACACCTATGAGGTGCGGATGCTCGAGATTGGTCGGCGCACGCCCGAATGGACCGAGATCCTCGGCGGGCTGGAACCCGGCACCCAATATGTCACCGATGGCGCCTTCCTGATCCGGGCCGACATCGACAAGTCGGGAGCGAGCCATGACCACTGAGACCGCTCCGCCCCCGGGCAAACCAGCGTTCCTCGAACGCCTCATCGCCGGGGCGATCCGCTTTCGCTGGGCCGTCCTCGGCATCGTCGCGCTCTTGTGCGCGCTCGGCGTCTGGAGCTTCCAGCAACTGCCGATCGACGCCACTCCAGATATCACCAACGTCCAGGTCCAGATCAATAGCGAGGCGCCCGGCTTCTCGCCGCTCGAGGCCGAGCAGCGGGTAACCTTCCCGGTCGAGACGGCAATCGCTGGGCTGCCGGGGCTGCAATATACGCGCTCGATCTCGCGCTATGGCCTCAGCCAGGTGACCGCGGTGTTCGAAGACGGGACCGACATCTATTTCGCACGGCAGCTCATCAACGAGCGGCTGCAATCGGCGCGCGAGCAGCTTCCGCCGGGCGTCGCGCCCGAAATGGGGCCGATCGCGACCGGGCTCGGCGAGATTTTCATGTATACGCTCGAAGCCCAGCCGGGTGCGCGCAAACCAGGCGGCAGCGCCTACACGCCCGAGGATCTCCGCACCTTGCAGGACTGGGTGATCCGGCCTCAGCTCCGCAACACCCCCGGGGTGACCGAGGTCAACAGCATCGGCGGCTATGAGCGTCAATATCATGTGACTCCGATCCCGGCGCGTCTCTCGGCCTATGGGCTGACATTGCGCGACGTCGTGCAGGCGCTCGAACTCAACAATGACAATGTCGGCGCGGGCTATGTCGAACGCTATGGCGAGCAATATCTCGTCCGCACACCCGGCCAGGCGAATGGCATCGAGGATCTGAAGGCAATCATCGTCAGCAACCGGAACGGCATCCCGATCCGCGTCGCCGACGTCGCCGACATCAGCCTCGGCGAAGAATTGCGCACCGGCGCCGCCACCGAGAACGGCCAGGAAGTGGTCATCGGCACCGTCTTCATGCTCGCGGGCGAGAACAGCCGGATCGTCGCGCGCGCCGCGGCGGAACGTCTGGAGGTCGCGGCGAAAGCACTGCCCGCGGGCGTCAAGGCCGTTCCGATCTACGATCGCACCAATCTGGTCGAACGCGCGATCTGGACGGTCGAGAAGAATCTTCTCGAAGGTGCACTGCTCGTCATCGTCGTGCTCTTCCTGCTGCTCGGCAACGTCCGCGCGGCGCTGATCACCGCGGCGGTCATACCGATCACCATGCTGATGACGATCACCGGCATGGTGCGCGGCGGCGTGTCGGGGAACCTCATGAGCCTCGGCGCGCTCGACTTCGGCCTGATCGTCGATGGCGCGGTGATCATCGTCGAAAACTGCCTCCGGCGCTTCGGCGAGGCGCAGCATCAGTTGGGCCGCCTGCTGACCCGCGGCGAGCGTTTCTCGCTCGCCGCCTCGGCCAGTTCGGAGGTCATCCGCCCCTCGCTGTTCGGGATGCTGATCATCGCGCTCGTCTATGTGCCGATCTTCGCGCTCACCGGCGTCGAGGGAAAGATGTTCCATCCGATGGCAATCACCGTCGTGATGGCGCTGACCGCGGCGCTGATTCTCTCGCTAACCTTCGTTCCCGCGGCGATGGCGCTCTTCGTCAAGGGCAAGGTCGAGGAGAAGGAAAGCCGGCTGATGGGCTGGGCGCGCCGCGCTTACGCCCCTGCCCTCGACGCTGCCTTGCGGCTGCGCACGGCATTCGTCGTCGGCGCAGTTGCGCTGGTCGCGCTGTCGGGGTTCGCTGCGACGCGGATGGGCTCGGAGTTTGTGCCGAACCTCGACGAGGGCGATATCGCGCTCCATGCGCTGCGTATTCCGGGCACCAGCCTGACGCAGGCGGTCGGCATGCAGACCGCGCTGGAAGCGCGGATCAAGCGCTTCCCCGAGGTCGACCGGGTGGTCGCGAAGATCGGCACCGCCGAGATCGCGACCGATCCGATGCCGTCTTCGGTCGCCGACACCTTCATCTTCCTGAAGGACCGCAAGGACTGGCCCGATCCACGGAAGCCGAAGACCGAACTCGTCAAGGAAATGCAGGCCGCGGTCGCCCAGATTCCGGGCAACAATTACGAGTTCACCCAGCCGATCCAGATGCGATTCAACGAGCTTCTCTCGGGGGTGCGCGCCGATGTGGCGGTGAAGGTGTTCGGCGACGATCTCGATACCTTGCTCGAAGTCGGCAAGTCGATCGAGGGGGTTGCTGCGGGGATCGAGGGCGCGCAGGACGTCAGCGTCGAGCAGGTCACCGGCCTGCCGATGCTGCAGATCACGCCCGACCGCGGCGCGCTCGCGCGCTTCGGCCTCAATGTGAACGACGTCCAGCAGGCCGTGGCCGTTTCGATCGGCGGCGTGCAGGCGGGACAGATGTTCGAGGGCGACCGCCGCTTCCCGATCATCGTCCGCTTGCCCGAGAATATCCGCGAGCGGGTCGACGAGATTGTCCGGCTGCGGATTCCGCTGACGGGCGCGGGTCCGTCGGTCGATCCGGCGACGGGCATGGCGATGGATACGGGCCTGCGCGGCTTCGTGCCGCTCGCCGATGTCGCCAAGGTCGAGGTCGCGATCGGTCCCAACCAGATCAGCCGCGAGGATGGCAAGCGCCGCGTCGTGGTGACCGCCAACGTCCGCGGCCGCGACCTCGGCTCCTTCATCGAGGAGTTGCAGGCCAAGGTCGGAGCCGAGGTCGAAGTACCCGATGGCTACTGGATCACCTATGGGGGGACGTTCGAGCAGCTGATCTCGGCGGCAAAGCGGCTCCAGCTCGTGGTCCCCGCGGCGCTGCTGCTGATCTTCGGCCTGCTCTACGCGCTGTTTCGCTCGGGCAAGGATGCCGCGATCGTCTTTTCGGGGGTGCCGCTGGCACTCACCGGCGGGGTCGCGGCGCTCCTGCTTCGCGGGATGCCGCTGTCGATCTCGGCCGGGGTGGGCTTTATTGCCCTTTCCGGGGTCGCGGTGCTCAACGGCGTGGTGATGCTGAGCTTCATCAAGCAGCTTCGCGAGACCGGCAGCGACCTCGAACAGGCGATCCGCGAGGGCGCGCTCACACGTCTTCGTCCGGTGCTGATGACCGCGCTCGTTGCGAGCCTCGGCTTCGTGCCGATGGCGTTCAACGTCGGCGCGGGCGCCGAGGTGCAGCGGCCGCTCGCGACGGTCGTGATCGGCGGGATCATCTCCTCGACAATCCTGACCCTTCTCGTGCTGCCAGCGCTCTATCAGCTAGTGCACAGCCGGGGCGCGAAGGACCAGAATACCCAGCCCCCAGCGGCCGAGCCTTCGCTGGCTTGACCGCTCGCCCCGCGTGCCCAGCCGGCGCGCGGGGCACCCTTCCAGATTTCTCAGGAGATTATGATGATTACCCGTGCGATCGCTCCACCCGGCAGCGCCACGCGCACGCTGCTCCTCGCGGCGAGCCTTATCCTTCTCTTCTTTGCGCTCGGCGTCGAAGCCTCAGCGCATAATGTCGCCGAGGGCGACAAGGGATATATCCAGGAAAGCAGCGGCATCCTCTTCTGGCCCTTTGTCTATCTCGGCGCCAAGCATATGGTCACCGGCTACGACCATCTGCTCTTCCTCTTCGGTGTCATCTTCTTCCTCTACCGGCTGAAGGACGTCGGCATCTATGTGACGCTGTTCGCGGTCGGCCATTCGACGACTTTGCTGTTCGGCGTTCTCACCGGAATCAGCGCCAACGCCTATATCATCGACGCGATCATTGGCCTGTCGGTCGTCTACAAGGCGCTCGACAATCTCGGTGCGTTTCAGCGCTGGTTCGGGTTCCAGCCGAATACCAAGGCGGCGACGCTGATCTTCGGCTTCTTCCACGGCTTCGGGCTCGCGACCAAGATCATTGAGTTCGAGATCGCCCAGGACGGCCTCATTCCCAATCTCATCGCGTTCAACATCGGGGTTGAGATCGGCCAGTTGCTCGCGCTCGGCGCGATCCTCATCCTCATGGGATATTGGCGCCGGACGCCTAGCTTCATGCGCCACGCATTCGCCGCCAACACGCTGCTGATGACCGCGGGCTTCCTGCTCGTCGGCTACCAGCTTGCCGGCTTCGCCATCAGCTAACTCAAAGGATCATCATCATGTTCAATTCCCAACGCCCCCGCCCCGAAGATCTCCCCACCTCCGGGCAACTCATCCGCGCGACGGCGTTTGCGGCGGTCGCCGCCGGCGCGATCCTCGTCGCCGTCATCCTGCCGAGCGAATATGCGATCGACCCGACCGGCGTCGGCCGCACGCTCGGCCTCACCCAGATGGGCGAGATCAAGCTCCAGCTCGCCGAGGAGGCGGCGCGCGATGCCGCGATGGAAGCCGCGGCGCCAGCAACGGTGGCGGCCTCTACTCCCACTGCTCCGCAGCCTGCCGATACAAAAAGCGCGGCAACGCGCACCGACACGACGAAGGTTACGCTTGCACCCGGCCAAGGTGCCGAGATCAAGGCGGTGATGGCGAAGGGCGCAAGCGTCAAATTCGCGTGGAGCGTCGAGGGCGGGCATGTCAATTTCGACACTCACGCCGACGCGCCGGGCGTCGCCTATCATGGCTATGGCAAGGGCAAGGAATCGACCGGCGAAAGCGGCACACTCGTCGCCGCGTTCGACGGCAAGCACGGATGGTTCTGGCGCAACCGCTCGGGCGTGCCGGTGACGATCACGCTGCGCACCGACGGTGCCTATACCGACATCCGCCGCGTCGTCTGACGCGGCGGCTTTCCCCTGCTAGTCTCCGGCTGGACAATCCGGCCGGAGGCAGTCCATTCCGAAGGTTACGCTTATGCTCGCCGTCCTCGCCGACCGCACCTATCGCCATCTCTTCCTCGCGCAGGTGGTCGCGCTCGTCGGCACCGGCCTCGCAACGGTTGCGCTCGGGCTGCTCGCCTATGAGATTGCGAGAGCCGACGCAGGCGCGGTGCTCGGCACCGCGATGGCGATCAAGATGATCGCCTATATCGGCGTCGCGCCCGTCGTCGGCGCCTATGCGAACCGATTGCCGCGCAAGGCTTTCCTCGTCGCGATGGACGTGATCCGTTGCGGCGTCGCCTTGCTGCTGCCCTTCGTGGACGAGATATGGCAGATCTATATCCTGATCTTCATCCTCCAGTCGGCTTCGGCGGGGTTCACGCCGACCTTCCAGGCGACGATCCCCGACGTGCTTCCGCAAGAGAAGGATTATACGCGCGCCCTGTCGCTTTCGCGCCTCGCCTACGATTTGGAAAGCCTCGTCAGCCCCGTGCTCGCCGCGGCATTGTTGGGCATTATGAACTTCCACTGGCTCTTCTCGGGAACCGCGATCGGCTTTGCCGCCTCGGCGCTCCTCGTCCTGTCGGTCACGCTGCCGCGCGCCGCCGCTTCGCCGCAGCAGGGCAGCATCTACGACAAGACGACGCGCGGGACGCGCCAATATCTCAAGACCCCGCGACTGCGCGGCCTGCTGGCGGTGACGCTGGCGGCGGCCGCGGCCAGCGCGATGGTGATCGTGAACACGCCGGTGCTCGTGCGCGGCGCGCTCGGACTCGGTCAGAGCGAGGTCGCGATCACGCTCGCGGCGTTTGGCGGGGGCTCGATGCTCGCCGCCTTGCTCCTCCCGCGCATCCTCGACCGGATCGCCGACCGCACCGTCATGCTCGCCGCCGCGGCTGCAATGACGATCTTCCTCACGCTGCTTACCGCCGCGTGGACGGTCAGCGAAGCCTCACGCCTCTGGCCCGTCGTTCTCCTCGGGTGGTTGGTGCTCGGCGCGAGCTACGCCGCGAGCATCACCCCCGGCGGCCGCCTGCTCCGCCGCTCATCGGGCACCGAGGATCGCCCCGCGCTCTTCGCCGCACAGTTCGCGCTCAGCCATGTCTGCTGGCTCATCGCCTACCCGCTTGCGGGACAGGTGGGCGCGCGTGTCGGCATGGGCGCGGCGCTCGGCGCGAGCGCGGTACTTGCGCTTGCAGGGACGCTTGTTGCCTGGCGCATCTGGCCGCGCGAAGACCCCGATGTCGTTGAGCACGATCATGGCGACCTGCCTCCCGATCATCCGCATTTGCGCGAAGGCCATGCCGAAGGCGCGGCGGCGCATGTTTATGTCATCGACGAGCTTCACCCGGACTGGCCGCGCCGATGAAAATCGGGCTGCGTGTAATTGCAATTGCGGATCGTTCGCGATAACGCCGTGTAACGAATCGACCGACATCCGGGGGAATTTATGGAAACGAAGCCGAAGCTTGTCCTGACCGCTGCGGCGCTCGGCGCCGCCGGGATGATCGCCGCACCCGCCGGGGCACAGACGCTCGACGTGTCGGTCACCCTCCCCCGGCTCACCGTCGCCGAATATCACAAGCCCTATGTCGCAATCTGGATCGAGCAGGCGGGCAAGCCCGCGAAGACAATCAACGTCTGGTACGACACCGGCAAGAAGAACAATGCCGGCATCAAATGGCTGCGCGACATGCGCCAATGGTGGCGGACGGTCGGCCGTACGACGCCGGCCCCGCCCAATGGGGTGACCGGCGCGACCCGCGCGCCGGGCGCCCACAAGATCAGCTTCACGGCGGGTCGCGGCGGGATGCCAACCCTCGCGGCAGGCAGCTATTCGCTGGTCGTCGAGGCGGCGCGCGAAGGCGGCGGCCGCGAAGTCGTGAAGGTCCCCTTCAGCGTCACCGCAAGCGGTGGCAAGGGCGGCACCGCCAAGGGCAGCTTCGAACTCGACGCCGTCGGGGTGACCGTGCGCCGCTAAAAGGAGGATCGACATGACCCCAATCCGCAAGACCCTCCTCGCACTCGCCGCGAGCGCCAGCCTCGTCCTTCCCGGCACCGTTCAGGCGCGTCCCTGGCTGCTGCCCTCCGAGACCATGTTCACAGGCGCGGGCAATGAATGGCTGACGGTCGACGCCGCCAACTCGACCGACCTTTATTATTATGACCATCCCGGCCAACCCTGGGATGCGATCGTCACCGCTCCGGACGGCAGCATCGTGCCGGTCGAGAACCGCATGGTCGGCAAGCTCCGTCAGGTGTTCGACGTGCCGATCACCAAGCCTGGCACCTACAAGCTCAGCGTCGACAACGACATGATCTTCGGCAGCTATATGCTGACCGGCGAGAAGAAGACGCTGCCGCGCGGCACTACCCCCGCGACGCTCGCCGCCGCGATCCCGGCGGGCGCGACCGACGTCCAGACTGCGGAAGCGAACAACCGCATCGAGACTTTCGTTACCGCCGGCGAACCGACGACGACGGTCTTCAAGGCGACTGGCAAGGGTATCGAGATGATCCCCGTCACCCACCCCAACGACCTTGCGGTCGACGAGCCCGCCACCTTCCAGTTCCTCCTTGACGGCAAGCCCGCCGCGGGTCTCGACGTCGTCGCGATCCCCGGGGGCATCCGCTACCGCCAGGACATCAAGCAGATGGACGCCAAGACCGATGCCGAAGGCAAGGTGAGCTTCACCTGGCCCGAAGCGGGCATGTATTGGGTCAGCGTCAGCATTGGCAATCGCCGCGCGCCGCCCGCAGCCGAAGGCCAGCCCCCCGCGCCGCCGCCCGCCGATGCCGCGCCCGAACGCCGCGCATCCTATGCGATGACCGTCGAGGTGCAGGGCTAGGCTCAGGACTCATTGAGGCAACCAGAAGAGGCAGGTTGCGGCGAGGGCGATGGCGGAGAGGAAAGTGTGAGCGCATCGGTCGTATCTGGTGTGGACGCGTCGCCAGTCCTTAATGCGGGCGAAGAGGTTCTCGACCTTATGGCGCTGCCTGTAGAGCGCCTTGTCGTAAGGGTGCTGCCGCTTGCGGTGCTTGAGCGGCGGGATGCAGGCGTTGATACCCTTGGCCGCCAGGCGTGATCGGAAGGCGTCGCTGTCATAGCCCCTGTCGGCGATCAGGGTTTTAGCGCGGGGCAGGTGGTCGACCAGGGCATCGGCGCCCTTGTGGTCGCTGACGTTGCCGGCGGTCAGCATCAGCAGGACCGGCCGGCCCTGGCCGTCGCATACGGCATGGAGCTTGGAGTTCAGGCCGCCCCTGGTGCGGCCGATACATCGGGGAAGAGCCCCTTTTTGAGCAGACTGGAGGCGGTCCGATGCGCCTTGAGATGGGTCGTGTCGATCATCATCGTCTCCGGATCGCCTGCGCGGCCCGACAGCTCGGCGAAGATGCGGTTGAACACCCCCAGTCGGCTCCAGCGGATGAAGCGGTTGTAGATCGTCTTATGCGGCCCATAGCCTTTGGGCGCATCGCGCCACATCAGCCCGTTGCGGATCACGTACACGATCCCCGACACGACCCGCCGGTCATCCACTCGCGGTATCCCGTGCGACAGCGGAAAATACGGCTCGATCCGGCGCATCTGCGCCTCACTCAGCAACCACAGATCACTCACCCACAGCACCTCCCGATGCCACAGTGAATCAATCCCTCACCCATAGCGCAAGCAATTAATAGGTCCTGAGCCTAGACTGGCATGGCCGTCGTATATTTCGTCAAGGACAAGGCGAAATGCGACGAGGCGCCTGCGACGGAGCTGTGCGAGAGCAGGGTTTCCATGAGAAAGTGATTATAGTCGGCGACGTCGGCCACGACGATCCGCAGAAGATAATCCCAATCGCCCGACATCGAAAAGCATTCGATGATTTCGGGGCGGCTATCCACGAAGCTCTCGAACGCACCGCGCGCATCGCTGGCGTGACTGCGCATCCGGATATTGCAGAGCACATTCACCCCGCGGCCGATCTTTTCGGGCGCGACGAGCCGCACCGTTTTTAGCAGAACCCCCGCCGCCTCTAGCGCCTTGATCCGCCGCCAGCAGGAAGCGCTCGATGCCCCAACCCGATCGGCTAGCTCGCCATGGGTGATCGTCCCATCCTCCTGGAGGGCGGCGATGATTCTTTTGTCTATCGCATCGACTTGTCGATCGTATTTCATAATCTGCACCATCTAGATAATTCTATTTCATAATTAGTGGATAGTCTGCCGCAATTGAAATCATTTTTCGGTGCATTCGTGCAAAAAGCTGCGCATGGCACAAATGACACTCGAACGCCCCGAAGGCGCCGCTGAAGATTGGACGATCCCGCAAGATTGGGACGCCTACTCACCGGCCGAACATGCGATGTGGGACAGGCTTTTCGAGCGACAGGCAAAGATGCTGCCCGACCGCGTCGTCCCCGAATTCATGGACGGCCTCGACATGCTTCGGATGACCAAGCCGGGTATCCCGGATTTCGAAGAATTGTCCGAGCGTCTGATGAAGGCTACCGGCTGGCAGGTCGTCGCGGTGCCCGGCCTCGTTCCCGACCGCCTCTTCTTCGAGCATCTCGCAAACCGCCGGTTCGTTGCGGGCCGCTTCATCCGTACGCCCGAGCAGATCGACTATCTGCAGGAACCCGACATCTTCCACGACGTCTTCGGTCATGTCCCGCTGCTCGCGAACCCGGTTTTCGCCGATTATATGCAAGCCTATGGCGAGGGCGGCCTTAGGGCCGACGGAATGGGCGCGATCGATCATCTCGCCCGGCTCTACTGGTATACGGTCGAGTTCGGCCTGATCCGCCAGAATGACGCGCTCAAGCTCTATGGCGCCGGCATCGTCTCCTCCTATGGCGAATCCATCTATGCTCTCGACAGCGCTTCGCCGAACCGCATCGGGTTCGACCTGAAGCGGCTGATGCGCACCAAATATCGCATTGACGATTATCAGCAGAGCTATTTCGTGATCGACAGTTTCGAGGATCTCTTGAAGCGGACGGTCGAGACCGATTTCGCACCGCTATACCGCGAGCTGGAAGCCGAAAGCGACATCGAGGTCGACGCGCTTCTCGCCCAGGACAAGATCTACACGCGCGGTACCCAATCCTATGCGCGCGCGCAGGCTGCGAACGCATGAGCGAGCTGCTTGCCCCGACGCCGCTGCCGCTCGGCAACCTTATCGATCAACCAGCAGATGCGCTTCTCGGCCTGATCGCGCTGCACCGGGCCGACCCGCGCCCGGAAAAGCTCGATCTCGGTGTCGGCGTGTTTCGCGACGACATGCAGGCCACCCCCGTGATGCGCGCGGTCAAGGCGGCCGAGGCGCATATTGCCTCGACGCAGGCGAGCAAATCCTATCTCGGTGCCGAAGGCGATATGCTCTACGCCGAACGCCTCGCCGAGGTCGTTCTTGGCAGCGCTATCGACCATGAGCGCACGGCCGGCGTCCAGACACCCGGCGGCACGGGTGCGCTGCGTCTCGGCGCCGAACTGCTCGCCCGCGCGCATCCGGGTGCCACGGTCTGGATCGGGGCGCCGACCTGGCCCAATCATGCGCCGATCTTTGGAGAGGCCGGGCTTCGGACGCGGAGCCACCGCTTCTACGATATCGAGCGGTCGCGCATCGACTTCGCCTCGATGCTCGATGAACTCGACAACGCACGCCCGGGCGACGTCCTCCTGCTGCACGGATGTTGCCACAATCCGTCGGGCGCCGATTTCTCGACCGGAGAATGGCAGGCGATCGCGGCCCTCTGCGAAGCCCGCGGTCTCATTCCCTTCGTCGACCTCGCCTATCAGGGGCTCGGCGACGAACTCGCCGAGGATGCCGCGGCGACACGCAGGATCTTCGAGGCGCTGCCGACCGCGATCCTCGCCTATAGCTGCGACAAGAATTTCGGGCTCTACCGTGACCGGGTCGGTGCGCTCTGGATCCAGTCGGCCAATGCCGGCGTCAATGCGCTGGTGCGCGCGAACATGCTGACGCTGGCGCGCAGCCTCTGGTCGATGCCGCCCGACCATGGCGCGGCCATCGTGCGCACCATCCTCGAAGACGAAGCCCTGCGCACCGACTGGGAGACCGAACTCGCCGGCATGCGCGCGCGGATCAATGGTCTTCGCGGGGCGCTCGCCGCCGCGCACCCGCGCCTCGCTCCTATCGGGGACCAGCGCGGCATGTTCGCAATGCTGCCGATCGCGCCCGAAGCGGTCGCGCAGCTCCGCGACCAACACGGCATCTATATGGCGGGCAACGGCCGCATCAATATCGCAGGCCTGTCGGCAAGGACGGTCCCCGTCCTCGTCGCCGCACTCGCCCCGCATTTCTGATCATTCCCTCAAGGGCTCAAAGGAACGGGCCGCTCGCCGCAGCCCGCGAGAGGACGAACGCATGACCTGGTGGACCACCGACGAGACGCACGATCCGGCGCGAACAAGCTGGGTCGAAAGCGCGAACGGACATGAGGATTTCCCGGTACAGAATCTGCCTTTTGGGCTCTTTTCGCCGTTCGATCGCGGCGAGCGTGTCGGCGTCGCGATCGGCGACGCGATCCTCGACCTGCGCGCCTGCGCTGATGCAGGCTTTTTCAACGACATCATCGCCTCGGCCTGCAGCGGATCCTCGGTCAATGCCCTGCTCGGCCTTCCCGCGCTGCAGAAGCGCGCCCTTCGCCGCCGGCTGAGCGAGCTTCTGTCGGATTCCGATTATCGGCCGGGCATAGAGAATAAGCTGTTCCCGTCGAGCGACTGCATCTTGCACGTTCCGGCCCGGATCGGCGACTATACCGATTTCTATGTCGGCATCCATCATGCGAACAATATCGGCCGCCTGTTCCGCCCCGACAATCCGCTGCTCCCGAATTATAAATATGTCCCGATCGGCTATCACGGCCGCGCGTCGTCGATCCGCGCATCGGACGTGCCGGTTCGCCGACCGCGCGGCCAGCGCAAGTTACCGGACCAGGAGTCACCCGTTTACGAGCCCACCGCGCGGCTCGACTATGAGCTCGAACTCGGCGTGTGGATCGGCGCCGGCAACAAGCTCGGCGACCCTGTAGAGATTGGCAGCGCGCACCGCCATTTCGCCGGGCTAAGCCTGCTCAACGACTGGTCGGCGCGCGACATCCAGGCCTGGGAATACCAGCCGCTGGGCCCCTTCCTGGCCAAGAATTTCGCTTCGACCATCTCGCCCTGGATTGTCACCGCAGAAGCGCTTGCGCCCTACAGGATCGCGCAGCCGCCGCGCCCCGCGGGCGATCCCGCGCCGCTTCCCTATTTGCTCGATGAGGCCGATCAGGCACATGGCGCTTTCGCCATCACACTCGAGACATGGATCCGGACCGCCGCCATGCGTGCAGCAGGCCAGCCCGCGCATCGCCTGAGCACGGGCCCCGCGACGAGCATGTACTGGACGGTGCATCAGATCCTCACTCATCATGCATCGAACGGATGCAATCTCAAGCCGGGCGATCTACTCGGCACCGGCACCATCTCGGCGCCCGAGCGCGAGGGGTTCGGCAGCATGCTCGAGATCTCGGACGGCGGGAAACATCCAATGATCCTCCCGAGCGGCGAGCAGCGCTGCTTCGTCGAAGACGGCGACGAAGTCATCATGAAGGCGTCGGCACATGCGCCGGGTTTCGCGGCGATCGGGCTCGGCAGCTGCCAGGCGATCGTCCTACCAGCAAGCTGACGGGACGGCCCGCATCCTATTTCGAATCCATTCAGCCTCGGGGGACAGTCATGCATACCCTGGTTACCGGTGCCGCCGGCATTCTCGGCCGCGCCGTCGTCGAGACGCTTCATCGCCGCGGCGGCGACCTGATTGCGATCGACCAGCAAGACGGGACCGTTCCGGGAACCGAAGAAATCCGGTTGCTCGCGGTCGATCTTGGCGATCCGCAGCGGACCCGCACAGCAATCGAAGAGCGTCTCGGCAAAGCGGGGCCGCTCGACGCCGTCGTCCACCTGGTCGGCGCCTTCGACTGGATAACTGTCGCAGATTCGACCCCCGACGACTGGTGGTCGCTTCACGCCGCCAATATCGGAACGACGCTCAACGTCATCCGGGCAGCAACCCCGCATTTGCGGGACGGCGGCGCAATCCTGTGCGTCGGCGCAGCCGCGGCACGATCCGCCAAGGCCGGAATGGCGCCCTATGCCGCCGCCAAGTCGGGGATCGCGCGCATCGTCGAGGCGCTGTCCGAAGAGCTGAAACCTCGCGCTATCCGCGTCAACGCGGTTGCGCCCGCGATCATCGACACGCCCCGCAACCGCGCCGACATGCCCGAGGCCGATCCGGCTGACTGGACGAGCCCCGCCGCGATCGCCGAGGTGATTGCCTTCCTCGTCGGCCCCAAGGCCCGCGCCATCAATGGCGCGATCATTCCAGTGACGAACAATGGCTGAGCCCGTGAAGATCGAGGCGCTCGGACAGGCGGCGCGCACTGCTGCGCTCGCCTGCCTTCCGGACTGGAGCTACGACAGCGAACGGCGCGCGCTTTTCAGGTCGCTGCGTCTCGCCGACTTTTCGCAAGCCATGGGCCTGATGATACATATCGCGATCGAGGCGGAAAAGGCCGACCACCACCCCGAGTGGAGCAATGTCTACAACCGCCTCGACATATGGCTGACCACGCACGATGCGGATGGCGTATCCGAACGCGACATCCGCATCGCGCAGCTTATCGACGGGATCGTGGCGCGTCGTTCCTGCTGAGATCCCGAGGCGGATCGGACCCCGCCGATCCGCCTCGGGACCTTAGAATTTGATCCGGGTCCGTGCGTACCAGGAGCCGCCGTTGAAGCCGAAAGGCGAGTTGATCGGATAGATGAACCCGAAATTCTTGATCGCGGGGATCCGCTCCTTCCCAGGATAATTGTCGAGGATATTGCTGCCGCCGATGGCCAGTTCGAAATTGTCATTGAGTTCGTAGCGCAGCTCGAGGTCGACCAGAAGTTCGGCCTCATAAGTCTGATCGAACGAAGCGGCATCCGGAACGTTCGCAACGGCATCGGTATATTTGCCGTAATAGTTGAGCCGGGTCATGACCGAGAACGCGCCCTTCTGGGCGACGCCCGTCAGCGTACCGCGCCACTTGGGATAATAGCTTGCGATCTCGACGCTGCGCTCGCGGTCGACTGCAAGGGGAAAGGTGATGCGGTCGAGATCGGTCTTCGTATAATTGAGCGCCCCGTTCACATCGAAGCGAACATCCCCCCAGTGAAAGCTCTTCGACGCGACCGCGTCGAAACCCTGGGTCGTCGTGTCGAAGGCGTTGGTGAAAAAGGCGATGGCGTTGAGATCGCTGACGTCGATACCCCGCGCCGTCAGCGCCGTCCGATCGGCAGCGCTGATCGGAATATTGGAGGTCACGCCGATACGGTCGCGCAATTTGATGTGGAAATAATCGAGCGTGAACAGAAAGTCGGCGCCGAGATCGACGACCGCGCCGGCAGAGAAATTCTTCGACTTTTCAGGCCGGAGCGGAGTTGCGCCATAATAGGCGGCCACCGGCGTATCGACGGGCACCGTCGCGACGTTTCGCAATTCGCCGGTGGGAATATCGATGCTCGTCGATCGCGCCGAAACATGCGACTGGCCCGGGGTCGGAGCGCGGAAACCCGTGTTGTACGAACCACGCAGCGCAAGGCCGTCGACGATCTCGAACCGGCCCGACACCTTCCAGTTGAAGGTTCCGCCGAAGTCCGAGAAATGCTCGTAACGGCCCGCGAAACCAAGCGACAGATCCTTTAGCGGCTCGAATTCGACGTCGCCATAAAAAGCCTTGTTCGACCGGCTCCACTTGCCGGCCTGTGCCGGCTGGATGCCGGGAAAGGCGCTGGCTCCGATCTCGAGCCCGACATAGACCGGCGTCGCCGGGGTCGAACCCGGCGCGTCGGGATCATAGACGCGCGCGAACGGGCCCGCCCGGTAGGAATCGGGTTCGCCGGCGCGCATGATGAAGGTCTCGCGGCGATATTCCGCGCCGAAGGCGAAAGTGACGGGCTCTGTAAAGGGCCCCTTCGCCCATTCGTAAACGAAGTCGGCGTGGAGCTGTTCCTCCTTCTGTATCTGCGTGCCGACATAATAGGATGTCGGCGCCGTCGGGCCGAGCGAGGGATTGATCGTGTCGAACACGCTCATCTTCGCCGAGTCCTTGGCGAGATTGCCGCTGAGGTCGTAGTCCAGGCCCTCGGCGATATCGCCGCGCACGCCGACCGTGACGCTCTGGTCCTGAACGACATAGCGCTGCGTCGGCAGCAGGCCCTCGGGATAGAGCGTCGCGAAGGAAAAACGCGCGCCCCCCGGCGTCGTCGTCAGCGGGATCGACCGGTACATCGAATTGCGAATATTCGGCCCGCCCGGCACGCGATAAAATTGAGTCGCTAGGGAATCGTGCCAAGCATAATTGCCGAAGCCGTACAGCGTCACGCTCTCGCCGAGCGGGATCTCGCTGTTGACGAACAGCGATGCCAGCTCGTTCTTCGGATCGCCAATCGGCTGTGCGGGATCGGCGATGGTGCCGCCGGTTGCGGCTGCGATCGCCGCCGCATCGGGGCGCTGCGTGCCCCGGTAGGTGTGCTCATTTCCGGAATATTGGCCGCTGACGTTGATGAAGCCCTCGCCGAGCGGAAGGCCGACATTCGCCTGGATATCGTAATTTTCGCCATCGCCCTCATAATATTGGCCATATTTGGCGTCGAGCTGGATGCCGCCATCGTCCTCGCGAAGCTGGAAGTTGATGACGCCGGCGATGGCATCCGAACCATATTGGGCCGCTGCCCCGTCGCGCAGCACCTCGACCCGGGCAATCGCAATGCTGGGGATCAAGGACAGGTCGGGTCCCTGCGCGCCCGAGGACAGTGGCAGGCGGCTGAGCTGGACAACCGCCGACCGGTGGCGGCGCTTGCTGTTCACCAGCACGAGCGTCTGGTCGGGGGAAAGGCCCCGCAGCGAAAAGGGGCGAATGGCGAAAGCATAGCCGGCGGTCGTGAAGTTGGTGACGTTGAGTGACGGGACCGCAACCCGGAGGAGGTCGTTGGTGTCCGTGGCTGCCTGGCGTGTCAGCTGCTCGCTCGAGACCACATCGATGGGGGTCGGCGAATCCGCGACCGTCACGCCGGTCCGGCGCGTTCCCGTTACGATGATGGTGGTGTCGCTGGCCGGCGACTTCTCTTCCGCTTGCGGCGCAACCTCTTGCGCCGCTGCTACCGCCGGCAAGAGCGCCAGGCCGAGCCCGAACGCGCTCGCGGAACCGAGGAGCTTCCGGATGGAATTCCGTTCAAACGGGTAGATCATTGCGTGGCCCCTCTTTCATGGCGCATTGAGCGCTCGGGTTTCGGCTGGGCCTCGGAAAACTTTCTCTTTACCCTGCCCGATACCGAAGCTGTGGTAAAAGGGGTGCGAATACAATTCACAGAACTGTACGAGTCTATGCACATATCTTATAGTGTCTCGATTTCTACACAGATTCCGAGATCCCGGCTTTTCCCGCATGATTTACAATCTGCTAGGCTGATATGTAGAAGGTCGATGCCTTAGATGGCGGCTTGGTAGAAAACAATATTATAGGAGCCCGCAATGCAGTTTCGGCAACTCGAAATTTTCAGGGCGCTTATGATCAGCGGCTCCGCATCACGCGCGGCGGAGCTGCTCAACATCACCCAGCCTGCGGTCAGCCGCGCTATCGCCGAACTCGAATTTCGCGTCGGCTTTTCGCTGTTCGACCGTGTGAAGGGCCGTCTCGTCCCCACTCCCGAAGGGCAGATGTTTTTCGAGGATGTCTCGACGGCGTTCACCGGCCTCGACAGCCTTCGCGCCGCGGCCGCGCGCATTCGTGATTTCGGCTCGGGCAGTCTCAAGATCGCGAGCCTCGCGGCGCTCGGATCGACGCTCGTGCCCCGTGCAATCCGCAAGTTTCGCGAAGCCAATCCGAACATCGCCATCACGTTGCAGATCCTGTCGTCGTCGAACGTACGCGACCATGTCGCCAACAAGCGCTTCGACATCGGCCTCGCTGCCGACGAAGTCGACCTTTCTGGTGTCGATCACAGCGTTTTCACGAGCGTTCGCGCAGTCTGCGCGATGCCGGCCGATCATCCCCTCCGTCATCTCGACGTCGTCGGACCGGAGGATTTGCACAATATGGCGTTCATTGCGCTCGCGCCCGACGACCGCGCCAGAGCGCGCCTCTCGGAAACCTTCGACGCGGTCAATTCGCGGCCCCAGATCGTCATCGAGACGCCCGCGTCGGCGACGGTTTGCGCGCTCGCGCTCGAAGGCGTGGGGCTCGGGCTGGTAAACCCGCTGTCGGCCGACGGATATCAGCAACGCGGCCTGATCTTGAAACCCTATCAACCGGCGGTCTACTTCAAGACCTTCATTCTCTACCGCCCCGACGCACAGCGTGCCCGCCTCGTCCGCGAATTTGTGGCGGCGCTGAACGCGGCGCGGCGTAACAGTCCCTCGGCATAAAGAACTCCACCCCCGCCCCCTTATGCCGAGGGTCGGAGATGGAGCCCAAAAGGAGTGCCCTTCTTCTCTTTTAGCGACCGGCGGCCGGGTATTTCTTCAGCCGGATGAAGCCTGCCGTCAGCGCGATGGCCGCGAATAATGCCAGCACGATCGCGTTGAGCGAGAACCGTCCGAAGACCACGCCTTCGGCTTCCGGAGCATATTCGAACCGCGGGATATTCTTCACTTCATCGCGTGTCAGCAAGCGGTTGTCGACGATCGCGGGCAGGAAATAGGCGCGCCATTTCTGGTGGTAGCGCTCGACCTGCGTGTTAAAGTCGTCATAGCTTTGCGCGCCATGGTCGGCGAGGTCGCTGAGCGCGAGCTGCGCGACGGCCGCCGGGGTCAGAAATTTGAGCCGTTCGGTAAAACCCTGCTGGGCCTGCCGCTGCTCCTGGAATTTGACGAAGATCGGGGCCGCCATGTTTTCCGCCTTTGCCTCGACCGGCAAAATCTTCGCAAAATAGTCGTTCGTGCTGGCGACGACCGCTTCTTCTTCGCCCTTGCGAAGCAAGTCGGATCGATCGACTTTCTGGAAATTATCCTTTTTCTCGGCGACGCGATCCGCCCGGCGCATCGATTGCACCATCTCGATCCGCGACGGCAGGGGATGCAAGCCTTTCGCGATGATATTGAGGCTCGCCGGCATGATGAGGACGAGAGCGATCCACACCGCCATGAGCGCCAGCGCGTTGGTTGCCGACTTCTTCCCGAACGCATTCACCAAGACGGACAGACCGAACCAGAAAACGCCATAGAGGAAGAGCACGGTCGCAAGGGCGAGAACGCGCCATCCTTGCCCCCCCGACAGAATGTCGGGGTTCATCATCAGCAAGCCGCCGAGCGAAATGGCCATCGCGATGCCGATCACGATGCTGCCGCGAAGCACGATCTTGCCGAGCACGAACTGGCGCACCGATACCGGCTGGGAGAGCAGCAGCGCCTGCGTGCCATTCTCACGTTCCGACGAGAGAATATTGTAACTGAGCGCGATGATCAGAAGCGGATAGAGATAGATGAGAACGAAGCTCAGGTCGAAGGCGCCGACCGCGAGATTCTTCGGATTCTCGATCTCGTCCGTGTTCGGTTGCTTGAACATCGGCCGCCACTGGACCTTCAGATAGGATGGCAGGACATCACTTTGCCCGATTGCGATCGCGGCGCCCGATGACGGGATTTTCGCGGCAAACTCATATCCCTTGAAGCGTGCGAGAGCGGCCGCGACCCGCGGATCCTCGTTGAAGCTGTATGGATCCGCGCCCGATTCGAGCCGGTCGATCTTGGCGAGCTTCGACTCCATGCCCTTGTCGGCAAGCGCGACGGCCTCGGCGGTGTTGGATTGAAGAAAATTCTTCCACTGCGTGCCGTTGAACACGCCATAAGCAATCAGAATAATATAGATCGGCAGAGCGATGTAGAGGATCTTCTCGCGCGAGAGCACCATCCACTCATGTTTGACGATACGCTTTATCATTTTATGTCTCCAGCCTGCCGGTGGATCAGGAGTCGATGCGGGCGCGAAGGGCCGCACGGCGCAGGAGCGCCAAGCTTGCGGCAAGCCACGCCAGCAGCACGACAATCGAGAAGATGTTGCGACCGAGGATCGTGGCGATGCCCGGCGGATCGAAATCGAACGGCGGTACGCGGCTCCAGAGCTTCTTGTCGGTCTTGTAGCTCCATTCCGCCGAATAGTTCGACAGGCCCTTGGCATTCTTCATCAGGTCCTCGTTGAGAACACGGATCATGTTCCGCCGATAGCCTTCGCCCGCTTCCGAAAAATCGTTCGAGAAGGCGACATCGGTTCCCGACAATGCAGCCGACAGATTCTTGATCGCGATGAAGGGGGAGATCAGCGACAGATATTGCTGGACCTTATCCTGTTGCTCGTAGAGCCGCCGGACGCCACCATATTCCTTGTCGAACACGGCAAAGCCGACCTCTTCATCGCGCTGGAGCGCGAGGCCGAGGAAATTGTACGGTAGGTCTTCCACCTTATCGACATTATATTTCTCCAGCATCTCCGCGCTGAAAGCCTTGTAATTCGGGTGGTTGGGTTCGTGCGCGTGGGGGCCCTTCTCTCGGCCGGCCTCGATCGCCGCCTGCACCTCGAAGGCCGACGGCGTGGGATAGACTCGCTTGCCGACGTCGGTCGCGACCCTCGGGATGAGGAGTCCCGCGACGATCCAGAAGCCGATCAGCCCGGTCAGCGCGCCACCCGAGGATTTTGCGTAGATCGACACCGTCAGCGCCAGGCAGACGAAGATCGCGAAGAATACGAGGTAGAGCAGCAGGAGTGTCACGACCTTCGACGGAAAGTCGATCATCTCGTGCACATCGCCGCTTCCGGCCATCATCGCCGCGGCGATACCGCCCGCGATGAGCGCGGGCAACAAAACCGCTCCGACCGCGAGCACCGCGCCGGTGGCCTTGCCCGCAACAAGGGTCTGCCGCTTGACGCCGATACTGAGGAGCTGGCGCCAGGTGCCGTCTTCACGCTCGCCCGATACCATGCCGAAGCAGAGCAGGATGATGAGCAGCGGCACGAGCATCTGCAGCACCATCGCGCCCGAAAGGTCGCCGAAGCGCTGGAGGGCCGTCGAGTCCGAAGCGGGCTTGTAACCCGCCTGATTTTCGCGGTGCGCTTCGAGATACTGGATGGTCCCGGTATAATCATTGTAGCCGGGATCGAAGAGCGCGAGCGGCGTCGCGGGCTTGAAGGCGTAGACGCCATAATGGCCCGCAGTATGCGGCCCTTGTGCGCCCTGAGTGAGCCATTGCTGCCGGGCTTCGCTCGTCGCAGCTTCGCGCAACGCGCGATCTTCCGAATAGCGCTGCGCCCCGACCCCGAGCGAAACGATCAGGAGGAGCATGATGACCAGCGCGGTCCACAAAAAGCGGCCGTCGCGCGTGATCTCGGTGAATTCCTTGCGGGCGATGTGCCAGATCATATCGGACCTCAATCGTGCATATATTTGAGATAGAGGGCTTCAAGATCGGCGTGTCCGATCTCGGCGGTGAACAGGTCGGTCACCAATTCGCCGCGCCGCATGATGCCCGCCCGCGTCCCGCTTTCTTTGGCGCGAAAGAGATCGTGGGTCGCCATCAGGATCGCGACGCCGTCGCCGGCCAGCTGGATGAGCAGGTCGGAGAATTCGTTCGATGCCTTGGGATCAAGGCCCGAGGTCGGTTCGTCGAGGAGCAGCGCTTTCGCCTGCTTGGCGAGCGCGATGGCGATGCCGACCTTTTGCCGCATGCCCTTGGAATAGCCACCGACGCGGCGGTTCGGCGCATCCTTAGGCAATCCCGCGCGGTCGAGGAACGCCAGCAGATCGCCGTCGCTATAATGCTCGTGGCCCGCGAGACCGCTGAAATAACGAAGATTTTCGAGACCGGTCAGGTTGCGGTATAACATGACAATCTCGGGAATGTAGGCGAGCGCCTTTTTCGTCTCGATCGGATGGTCCTTGACGTTCAGCCCATCGACCAGAGCTTCGCCCGACGTCGGTTCGATGAAGTCGAGGAAGAGGTTGATGGTCGTGCTCTTGCCGGCGCCATTGGCGCCGAGCAGGCAATAGATTTCTCCCTTGTCGATCTTGAGGTCGAGACCCTTGAGGGCCACCTGACCGTCATATTCTTTCCGCAGTGATTTTGCTTCGAGCATCGTCGAGCCCTTCAACCCTAGTGTCCAGAATGGTCAAAGGCAGGCGAATGAACGCCGGCTTTTCCACGCTGCAATCTTCGCGATTGAAACGCCAACAAATCAAGTTCGAGGATAACACGGGTCTATGCAAAAACCTTATACCCTGCTCCGCCTTCTCCCATCCTATAACATTCACGTATAGTTCCGTGCGGGATCGTAATTTGAGTTTCTACTTGCGGACGGCCACGATCAGGGCTCCACAAAGAAAGACTAACTGACCATGAAAGACCTGACTCGTGTCGTACATCATCCTATGGTGTCGCTGAAAGGCTTCGACACGTTGACCGTACCAACCTATCGCGCATCGTCGATCATATTTGACGACGCCCAAGCCTATGCGAACCGCAAGCATCGCGGTCCCGACGGCTACACCTACGGCCTGCATGGAACTCCGACGACGAAGACGCTCGAGGCCCAGATTTCCGCGCTCGAACATGCCGAACGGACCGTCCTGCTTCCCTCGGGCCAGGCCGCGATCACGATCGTCTTTCTCGCGGTTCTCGAACCGGGCGACAAGGTGTTAATACCCGACACCGTCTATCCCCCGGTCCGGATATTCTGCGCGCAATATCTGGCCGCGCGCGGGATCGACCATGTGGTTTACGATCCGCTGATCGGCGGCGACATTGCCGAATTGATCGACGACCGGACCAGATTGATCTGGACCGAATCGCCCGGCTCGACGACGATGGAGTTTCAGGATGTCCCCGCCATCGTCGCGGCAGCGAAAGCGCGTTCCGTCCTGACGGGCTGCGACAATACCTGGGCGACGCCGCTCCTCTTTAAACCCCTCGACCATGGCGTCGATTTCTCCATGCAGGCGCTGAGCAAATATGTCGGCGGGCATTCCGACATCCTGATGGGCGCGGTCTCGGTCAAGGACATCGACCTTTATACGCGGCTCAAGGATACTGGGCGCATGATCGGCATGGGTGTATCGCCCGACGACTGTTCGATGGTGTTGCGCGGGATAGAGACGATAGGCGTCCGGCTCGCGCACGTCGGACAGGTCGCCGAGGAATTCGCCGGACGCATCGTCGACCTGCCGGGCGTCCGGCAGGTGCTTCACCCCTCGCTTTCGGATTGTCCGGGTCATGAAAGCTGGCGGCGGGATTTTTCCGGCGCGAGCGGCGTCTTCACGATCATCATCACGGCCGAAGCCGAGGCGGATTTGGCGAAAGCACTCGGCCAGCTCAAAACCTTCGCAATCGGTTCGTCCTGGGGCGGCACGCGCAGCCTGATCGCCCCGATGTCGGTGGAAGGCGACCGGACATTGCGCGACAGCAAGTCGGACATGATGCTGCGCGTCAGCATCGGACTGGAACATCCCGACGATCTATGGGCCGATCTTGCGGCGATCTTCGACACGTTCGGCTCTGCCTCCGCGTCCGGCGCATCGGACTGAGGGCCGATCATGCGGTCCCGCTTCATGGTCGCGGCGATGCTGGCGGCGGCAGGCCTTGCGTCCTGCTCTCCCGCCGATCCCCAACGCGCCACCACCGGACGCACGCTGGGGGCGGTGCAGGAACGCGGCTATCTGCGCTGCGGGGCGACCGAAAGTACCGTCGGCTTCGGCGCGCCCGACGAAAAGGGCTATTGGCGCGGCCTCGATGTCGACACCTGCCGCGCCATCGCGGCGGCCGTTCTAGGCGACCGGGAGAAGGCCCGTTTCGTGCCCTTGTCGGGCCAGCAACGTCTTATCGCGCTCCAGACCGGCGAAGTGGATGCCCTGCCGCGAACGACCACCTGGACGCTGCTGCGCGACGCCAATGGCGTGAACTTCACCTTCCCCAACTATTATGACTATACCGCCTTCATGGTGCCGCGCTCGGCGGGCGTGTCCCGCGTCGAGGACCTCAAGGGCGCATCGGTCTGCATCCAGTCGGGGTCGATGCCCGAAGTCACCTTCGCCGACATATCGCGGAAGCTGAAACTCGAACTGCGTGCCGTGTCGTTCGAGAGCGGCCAAGCGGCTCGTCAGGCCTTTTTCTCCGGTCGCTGCGATGCGGTCATAACCGATGCATCGGCTCTCGAGTCGGTCCGCGCGACCGAAGCCCCGGACCCCGCCGACTATGTCATCTTTCCCGCCAGCGACCAGATCAGCGCGCTGACGCCGGCCGTGCGGCATGGCGACGATCAATGGTTCGACATCGTCAAATTCACTATCCAGGCAATGATCACCGCCGATCATCTCGGTATTACTCAAGCGAATGTCGACGCGATGCGGAAATCCGACGACCCCGCCATCAGGCGCTTCCTCGGCGTCGAGAAGGGCAATGGTAAGGCGCTCGGCCTCGACGAGGAATGGGCCTACCGGATCGTCAAGCAAGTCGGCAATTACGGCGAAGTCTATGACCGCAACGTCGGCAAGGACAGCAAGCTGAAGATCGACCGCGGCCTCAACCGATTGCAACGCGATGGCGGGCTTATGGTCCCGATCGAGTTCTTCTGATGCGGCAGCCCGCGCGCGCCCGGCGCCGGCCGACAGGCTGGATACGCACTCTTGGATATCAGGCCGCGCTCGTCGCGGCGCTTCTGCTGGCCGCGATATGGGTCTGGCACAATATGGCCACGAATCTCGCGCGCCGGGGCATCACCATGGGGTTCGATTTCCTCGAGCGCTCGGCGCGCTTCCCGATTTCGGAAAGCATTCTTCCCTATGCGCCGAGCGACAGCTTTGCGTGGGCCTTCTTCGCCGGCATCGGCAACACGCTCTTCATCTCGGCGATCACGATCCTGATCGCGACCTGCCTTGCCCTGCCGCTCGCGCTCGCACGGCGATCGAACCACCCGCTCGCCCTCGGACTGTCCTCGGCCTTCATCGACGTCGTGCGCAACACGCCGCTGATCGTCCAGCTGCTCTTCTGGTACAGCATCATCATCTTCGGGCTTCCCCGGTCCGCCGCCGCGCTCAACCCGTTGCCGGGCGTATATCTTTCCGACCGCGGCTTCTACTTGCCGCGCCTTGCAGCGGGCGAGCCGCACTGGCTCATGCTCGGCCTCATTCTCGTCGCCGGAATTTCCGCGGCGGCTTGGTGGCGGAAAGGTGCGCGCGACGCGCTGCTCGCGCGGGCCGGCCTCGGCCTGATTGGCTTACTGACGGCCATGGGCGCGCTTGCTTCGTCGTTCGCGCTTGAAATGCCCTCGCTCGGACATTTCAATTTCACCGGCGGCATGACGATCACGCCCGAGTTCATCGCCATATTGCTAGGCTTGCTGGTCTATTCGACCGCCTTCATCGCGGAAATCATTCGCGGCGGGATCGACGCCACGCCGCACGGACAGTGGGAGGCCGGACGCGCCATCGGCCTCAACGAGCGCCAGACGCTTCACGAAATCATCCTGCCGCAGGCGCTGCGCATCATCATACCGCCGATGACCAGCCAATATATCAATATCATCAAGAACAGCACGCTCGCGATGATCGTCGGCTATCCCGAGCTCAATTTCGTCACCGCGACCACGATCAACCAGACCGGCCAGGCGGTCGAGGGCGTGGTCATTCTGATGACGAGCTTTCTCTTCCTCAGCCTTCTCTTATCGGCGGCCATGAACCGGGTCGATCGCAAGCTCGCTCTGGTGACCCGATGATCCCCGTCGAACCCTTTCTCAGCCTCGCGGCCGAACCGCAGCGCCTGGCACCCGAGCGCGAGAAGCTCCCATGGAACAAGGCGCTCTTCTGCGACCTGCTCAGCAGCGTGACGACGGTCGCGATTGCGCTCTTCTTACTCTGGTCGGTGCCCCAGCTCGTCACCTGGGCGTTTGTGGACGGCGTCTGGAGCGGCGACGGCGAGGCCTGCCGTTCGGGCGGCGCCTGCTGGGCGTTCCTCCGCGAGAAATACCGCCTCCTCCTTTTCGGCATCTATCCGCCGGAAGAGCAATGGCGGCCGGTGGTACTGATCGGCATCGTCTTTGCCCTGACACTGGCGACATTGTCGCCGCGCAACTGGACCGCGCGGACCGGATGGGCGTGGCTGGCCGGCATATTCTCCGGGCTCGCGCTCATGCGCGGTGGATTCTTCGGCCTGGAAGAGGTGCCCACCACCGCCTGGGGCGGTCTTCCGATCACGCTGATAGTGACGATCGTCTCGCTCGCCGCCGGATTTCCGCTCGCGGTCCTGCTGGCCCTCGGCAGGCGATCCGGGATGCCGTTCGTCCGGCTTTTCTGCACCGGCTATATCGAGCTGATCCGCGCGCTGCCACTGCTGAGCCTGCTCTTTATCGCGGCGCTGATGCTCCCGCTCATGCTTCCGGACGGAGTGACGATCGACAAGCTGGTGCGAGCCATCGCGGCGATGACGATCGCCTCTTCCGCCTATCTCGCCGAAATCGTGCGCGGCGGGTTGCAGGGCGTCGGTCCGGGCCAGGAGGAAGCCGCGAGAGCGCTCGGCTTTTCGTGGCGAGCGGCCATGCGGCAGGTTGTGCTGCCGCAGGCGATCCGCAACGTGATCCCGCCGCTCACGAACACCGTTGTCGTCGTTATCAAGAACAGCAGCCTCGTTCTCGTCGTCGGCCTGTTCGACCTGATGAGCGCGGGCCGGGCGGCGCTGGCGGACCCCGAATGGCCGGCGCCGTTCGCCGAAACCTATCTCTTCATCGCCGGTATCTATTTCCTGCTGTGTTTCGGCATTTCGCAATATTCGCGCTGGATCGAGCGCCAGATGACAAAGGAAGTGCGCCGGTGACCGACAACCTCATGCCGTCCGCCGCAGTTAGCCTATCGGGCATCCATAAATGGTTCGGCGATTTTCATGCTCTGCGAAACGTCAGCCTGTCGGTGCAAGCCGGCGAGAAGATCATCATCTGCGGGCCTTCGGGATCGGGCAAGTCGACCCTCATCCGCTGCATTAACGCCCTCGAGACGCATGACGAGGGCGAAATCAGCGTTAATGGCACACGCCTCTCCCGCGACATGCGATCGATCGACGAGGTACGCCGCGATGTCGGCATGGTGTTCCAGGGGTTCAATCTCTTCCCGCATCTGTCGATCCTCGACAATTGCACCCTCGCACCGATGAAGGTTCTGGGCCACAGCCGGGAGAAAGCCGAAGAGACCGCGCGTCACTTCCTCGCCCGGGTGCGGATACCGGAGCAATCGGCCAAGTTCCCCGGACAGCTTTCGGGCGGCCAGCAGCAGCGCGTCGCGATCGCCCGCGCGCTCTGCATGGCGCCCAAGGTCATGCTGTTCGATGAACCGACCTCGGCCCTCGATGCCGAAATGGTCAAGGAGGTACTCGATATTATGACTAGCCTCGCCGAAGAGGGCATGACGATGCTGTGCGTCACCCACGAAATGGGCTTCGCCAAGCAGGTCGCCGACCGGATCGTCTTTATGGACGGCGGCCAGATCCTCGAAGTCAATGCACCCGGTGCGTTCTTCGCCGACCCCCGCCACGACCGCACACGGGCCTTTCTCGCCCAGATCATCTGAAGAACGGAGACTATATGAGCATCGAACGCCGGATCGCGGAACTGGGCCTGACGCTACCCGATGTAGCGCCCCCGGTGGCGAACTACGTCCCTTTCACCCAGTCGGGTGCGATCGTTCATATCTCAGGACAATTGTCCTCCCTCGCCGGCGAGGCGATCAAGGGCGATGTTGGCGGCGATATCGACGTCGAAGCTGCGGTGCGCGCGGCACATCTGTGCGGCCTCAATCTTCTCGCGCAATTTCGGGCCGCCTGCGAAGGCGACTGGGCAAGGTTCGGACGTCTGCTGAAACTTGGCGTGTTCGTTCAGGCCGCCCCCGGGTTCGATGCCATTCCCCAGGTCGCCAACGGCTGCTCGGACCTCATGGCGGAGGTCCTTGGCGACAGCGGCCGGCATGCGCGAAGCGCCGTCGGCGTGTTCAGGCTCCCGTTCGGGTGCGCAGTCGAGGTCGATGCCGCCATCGAGCTGCGCTGACCCAATCGCCGCCCTCGCCGGAGCCTCAATCCTCGGCGACGACCCAGCCAGTCCGTACGAGCAGCCCGCTCGGATCGCTCACCGCGAACTCGTAAGTGCCTCAGGGTTTCGCATTAGGGCTGCCCCTCTCGATAATGAGGTCGCGCACCCGATCCGCGATGGTATCGTCGACATAGAGATAGATACCGAACGGATTGTCCTCGATCCGTCTCGGCCAGCCTGACAAGTGCGCCAGGTGAAGACGCCAGCCACGCCCGTCGTCGAGAATGCGATAGTGACCATAGTCGCTCGCGACATCGAACCCGAGTCTGGCGTAAAAGGCTTCGCTTTCGTCGAGGTCGGTGGTCGGAACGATCGCGACGGCATGATGATCGGTTGGCATGGCTGGATTCCGCTATTTCCTGCTTCCGGTCTTGCGCAAATCGGGTGCGCTGGCGAGCGGGAAAGCGGCGCGACGAAGCCGTCGCGGACATTGATGCCAGATAGTCTGGGACACTCATGCCGACCGCCTGTCCCCTTTCAAGCATCTATGCCTTATACCCACGTCATGCAGGGGCGACTGCCCACTGATCCCCGTACTATGCGTACCAGAGCCGCAATGATCGACGCACTGGCAAGCCTGCTCGCGGAGCGGCGCTACGAGGCGATCCGGATTGCCGATATTCGCGAGCGCGCCGACATCGGCAAATCGACCTTCTATGAGCATTTCTGGAGCAAAGACGAACTGCTGCTCGCAGCGATCGAGCCGTGCTGCTCGCGCTGGCGACCACCGCCTCAGGCCGCGCGGCGCGGTCTATCACGGTACGCCACCGATGGGAACGGCGCGCAGTCGGAAGGGCCATATTCGGCTCGACCACGCCACTGGCGGAGTGCCGGCTCGCGCAGATGATCTTTCCGCATGCCCGAGGAGACGTGAGCACGAGCACGCCTCCACACGGGCGACCGGAGTGGCCGCCGCGCAGATCGGCATGTTGCGGAGCTGGCTCTCGGGCGAAGAAAGTACAATCGCCGCCGACATCGCTGCCGGAGACCATCCCCGGAGCGTGAGCAGGGAGAGGACGGGCGTCATGGAAACGGCGCGTACCCGCAGGGCCGCAGCATATGCGGAGGACAGACGGAACGGTGCTTTTTGGACGCGGAACGCGGGCCGCGAGGAGCCCGCACAGCGGGCGGGGAAAAGGCGCCGGGGTGGATGTTGCGCGCGGTTTCGCGCTCGTCCAGACGGCTCACTCCGGCACCGGGATGGTCGCCGACGGCGCAAGGAGGCGAGAAGCGGCTAAAGAATTTTTACCGAACGCTTCATCGAAATTGGCATGGCCAGACTCGTGCGGCCATAGCAAAGTGGAGCAGAAGACAGGCCGGATTCGCGGACGGGGCGGTCCGCTGTGTACGGATCATCGACCGTGGCGAGTGCGGATCAGGGGATATCGAAATGGACGGCAGGGCCGAGCTGTTGATTGCGAGCGAGCATGGCGATCTTTCGGATATCGCCGCGCGCAGCGCCGGAATCTGGATCGGGCTTTCGATCGACGATGCCGCGCATGCCGCGCTCCGCCGCGACGGGCTCGACCCCGCCGCACTGCGGCTGACGGGCCTCCATCCATTCGAATATGCTCCCGCTCCCGACGGCGGATTGCAGGTCGTCGCACATGCGAACGACAATGAGACCGCCGAGGCCTTGCTCGACCTCTTCCGCATCTATTTCCTGAGGCGGCTGCTCGCCTGACCGACACCCGTCGGTAGTGGACGATTGCCGACTGCCTCGGGCGGTACCCGTCGTCCGAGACAGCCGGGGGGCACGCCCGTCCGGCGGCGGGTTCGATTTTGGTTGCCGTGCGTTCAGGGAGTTCAAGGCGGTGTTCGGGGCCTTGTGGCGTAGCAATCGTCATCTCCCGACGAAATCACCTTAGACTGCGTTTCGTTTATTTCGAATGTTTCATTTATTTCGTTTATACCCTATATGGGTACGGCCCGAAGGAGAAGCGAAATGGCTGCACTTGCTGTCAATCTGGACGAGGTCCACGAACCGAGCCTCGACGAGATCGACGCGGCCCGCACGGCGGCGCGCCAGTTTTCGCGGCTCGATCATGGCGCCTCGGTGAGCTTTACCGCCGAGGCACCGGGCGATGCAAATGTCGAATCGGTCACGATCCCCGCGAATATTTTCCGCACGATCATCAAGATGCTCATCGAGGTGGGTAACGGGAATGCCGTCGCCGTCGTGCCGGTCAGCGCCGAACTCACGACGCAGCAGGCGGCCGATCTGCTCAACGTGTCGCGTCCCCATCTGATCAAGCTGCTGAATGAGGAGATCATCCCCTATCGGATGGTGGGAACGCACAGGAAATTGCTGGCGCGCGACGTCCTCAACTATCGCGAGAAGACGGTGATGGAGCGTCGCAAGGCCCTGACCCGCATGACCGAACTCGACGAGGAATATGACCTCATTGACGACGAATGCGTCGAGTCGAAGGACTGAAATGCTCGTCGGCCGCTACTCCGCCTTCCTCGAGGCCAATGTGCTCCATCCCGCTTTCCTGCGGGGCGCCTTGCTCTTTTTGCGGATGCCCGGCTGCTGCGGCCCGGCTGGTTGCACGGCGCGTGGTACGAAACAGCTGGTGTCATTAAAGGGACTTCGTAAACTCCTTGAACGATGAGGACACGACACCGAGATCGTCGGCGGCGTCCCTGATCTGCCGATGATCAAGGGTGGAACGGCCGCGGCCGTACGTCTGGTCGTTATCTTCGATACCGGTAAGAAGTTCCGTCATCGTGACGGACGTAAAATGAGCCAGCGCCGGCTCGATGAACCTGCCGAAACGGGAGTCCGCGGCGTCGTAAGTGCGGCTTCCCGTGTAGGTTTTGATGGCCAGGCGGACGGCCCCGTCCACCTGTCCTTCGCTGTTCGCATCGTCGAGCAAGGCCAGCCATAAATCATCGTCCAGCTTGGCCAGGTCACGATGATCTTCGGCGAGGAGCGCGTCGAGGTGCGCCGCCATGTCAGGGCTTTTGAAGCGGCCTCTCGCGCGGTTGTTTATGTCGGCTGCAAGCCGGCCTTCCACCAGAATCTGGGCCGCGGGATCGAGGAGGCCGAACAGCTCTCCATGGTCCGCCAAAAACGCGATAAGAGCGTCGAGCGGTTCCGGGTCCGGTCCGACATTGCTGAACACCGCCCGCTCGGCACCGATCATTGTCCGTACCGCCACCGGATCGCGATTGAACAATATAGCAAGCGCCTGTGCGTTGATCCCCCGGTTAGCTTCGGTATCGGCGTTATTGAGCCTGAAGCAGAATTTCCAAAGAACTCGGAATAGTTCGAGCTCGATCGCTAATGGCATGTTTGGCAGGTACCGCGCTTCGAGGTAGGCTTTCAGCTTCTCGCGCGAAATAAGTAAGGCCTTGTTCGTGGCGATATCATCGACGAGCGTATCGATAACCCGCTTCGAGAACAGGGCTGGTTTGAGCAGCACCGCTTCGAGCGCCATGCGAATCTGGGCCCGGACGTCCTCTTTCGTCGGTCGAAAGAGCAGGTCCGCCGCTGTCAGGACGGGGTGTGCCGACAGGTGGCGCAGTTTCTGGAGATTCTGGAGCTGCACGAACTCCGAGGTTTCAAGCATTTTGGTGCGCTTCGCGACCTCTTCGAGCAGGTAAATTTCCCAGTCTGGGCTGTTCGGGTTCGTAGCGCGTTTTTGCTCGACGTCCTGCAAGAGCTTGCCTGCGGCCGTGTCGTTGTAAAGATCCCGCAGTGTCTGCAGCTTGTATACGAGATCACACACGACAACCGTCCACAGCATGACCAAGCTGCTCCGGAAGCATTCGTTGGCGTATGACCGCGATACTTCCTCGAAGTAAGCGCGCGTGCGGGAATCGACGATACGGTCGGCCGCAAGATCGATGGAAAAGGAAGACATACAAGGGATCCAGGAATATCGTGGGGCTTAAACCGGTCGGCGTCGGGACCGGGTCTCTAGCGCAACCGGTTCGATTTCGCATCAGACAATAGCGGCGGTGCGGCTGCTACTCGCAAAGATCCCGCCCCGAATACTGGGGGCATGATGCCCCCTCTTCGACCGCTCGCCCCTACCCCGCCATTTTCAATATTCGGCGGCAGGCCTCGCGTGCGCCGCATGGGTAGGGGACGGATTTCGCCCGCGACATGCCGACATAGAGAGTCTCGCGGTCGGCCGCAGCGTTGCACGCGTCGTATGCCCAGAGAATAATGACGGAGCGTTCGAGACCCTTGAACCTCGCCACGGTCTCGACGGTCAGGCCGCCGGGGCCATAATCCTCGACGCGCCCGGAAGCGGCAGTCTGGCATGCGCACGTTCGCGAGCGGGTTCGGATTCGTTGCCGATTACGACGACATGCCTCGCAGTATCCGCCAACCCGGCTTTACTGTGGCCCCGGGACCCGCGTGACCGCGCGTCCAACGAAAGCGGCCTCGCCGGGCGCGAGCCCTGGAACGATAGGTGAGACCCTTTGCCAACTCCTTGGCACAGCAAAGCTTGGCCGAAAGTCCATGACGCATAATGCCCGGGGATAATGGCGAACGAGGCTAACCGCGATCATCTCTCGCGTTCGGCGCGGTGAGCAGAAGCCCGAGTTGCTGTTCCCGAGCGCTATTCGATTGGAGACGCGCGATGACCCCGTTCAAAGTCCAGGTTCCGCAGGACGCTATCGACGATCTGAAGGCGAGGCTCGATCGCGTTCGTTGGCCGGACCGCGAGATTGTTGGCGACAAGAGTCAGGGCGTCCAGCTTGGAACGGCGCGCCGATTGATCGACCATTGGCAGCACCGGCACGATTGGCGCCGCTTCGAGGAGCGGATCAACCGATATCCGCAGTTCCACATGGAGATCGACGGGCTGGAAATCCATTTCCTGCATGTCCGTTCGCCGCACGCGGGCGCCCTTCCCGTCATCCTGACGCACGGCTGGCCCGGTTCCGTCATAGAGTTTCTCGACGTTATCGGTCCATTGACCGACCCTGTCGCGCATGGCGGCAATGCAGCCGACGCGTTCGACGTCGTCATTCCATCGATCCCGGGGTACGGCTTCTCTCAGCGGCCAACGGATGCTGAATGGAATGCCGAACGAACCGCGCGCGCTTGGGGAGCCCTGATGCAAAGGCTCGGTTGCGAGCATTGGGTAGCGCAGGGCGGCGACTGGGGGTCGCTGATCACGCATCGCCTCGCACAGCTTCGCCCTGACGGTCTGGCAGCCGCGCACGTGAACCTGCCTCTCGTTATGCCGACAGTCGATCCGACGGACCCGACCCAAGAAGAGAGGCGCGCGCTCGCCAGCATGGCGAAATTCCAGAGCGACGGCGGCGCTTACGCAAATCTTCAAGGCACCCGGCCCCAGACGCTCGGCTACGGTCTTGCGGACTCTCCCGTGGCACAGGCGGCGTGGATGTTCGAAAAGATCGACGCGTGGTCGGGCAATGACGGCAGCGATGAACCGGCGCTGGGTTTCGACACCATTCTCGACGATATCTCGCTCTACTGGTTCACCAACACAGGCACCTCTTCAGCGCGCTATTATTGGGAGGTGTTTCGAACGGGCTTCGGCGGCTATTCTGCGGGCCGGATCGACCTCCCGATGGGAGCCACGATTTTCCCGGGTGAATTCTACCGCGCGCCGCGCGTCTGGGCGGAGCAAAACTGGGCCAACCTCTTCTACTGGAACGAAGCGGATCGCGGCGGACATTTCGCGGCTTGGGAGCAGCCGAAAATCTTTGTCGAAGAAGTGCGGAGTGCGTTTCGCCAGTTTCGCTAGGCAATTCAGTTGCGGGCCTGTTTCGTCGACGGGGCTGCTCCCTTTTCGCGAGTGACAATCATCGGGATAGCTTTGGCCGATGTATGGACCCGCTCAGCAAGATGGTCACCGGCAACGCCGGGAGACGAACGGCGGCCAAAGAAACTATAGCGAACGCTTCGCCGGAACGGGCAATGGCCAGACGCGCACGGCTATATCAAGGCGGAGCAGAAGACAGGCCGGATTCGCGGACGGGGCGGTCCGCGGTGAGTGCGCGGATGATCGCCTTTCATGGCGGCGGATCAGCCGAGGCGCAAGATCGCGACATGGGCGATCA
The DNA here is from genome assembly GCF_900078365.1 of uncultured Sphingopyxis sp. Classification (NCBI taxonomy): domain Bacteria; kingdom Pseudomonadati; phylum Pseudomonadota; class Alphaproteobacteria; order Sphingomonadales; family Sphingopyxidaceae; genus Sphingopyxis; species uncultured Sphingopyxis sp. Next base: position 752,556 of record NZ_LT598653.1, on the reverse strand, counting down.
CCGCTCCAGGTATGAAAGCCGTTGTGGCGCGGTCGAGCAACGCCGTGATCATATAGGATCATGAAGATAGCTGGCCACTCGCCGACAGGAAACAATGCCCCGGTTCCACCCGCCATCGTTCAGGACGCTTTTCGCCCGAGCAAGACGTCGTCGTTCCAGGCGTAGGCCGCGTGAATATCGGACGCACGGCGGAGACGGACGAGCGCGGTCGAGATACGATCGGCAGTACGCAGCGCCAAAGCGGCAATCGTAAGGGTGGGATTTGCCCACCCAGCGGTGCTGAATGTCGATGAGCCCACGACATAGAGATTGTGCAGCCCGTGAACTCGTCCATCCGCATCCACAACGCCGGTGCGCGGACTGGCGGACATGCGGGTCGTGCCGATATGGTGATAGCCGCCGATCGGGTGCGACGAAATCAGCGGATCGCTTTGCCAGCGAGGCCCGTCGTCCGCCAGCCAGGCCGCCGGCTCGACGCGCCCGCTTCCGAGCCTGGTCAGCTCCACGCCAAGCGCGCCCACCAGTCCGCCCACGCTCCGTTTATCGAGCGCCGACAGCCGCCAGTCGAGCTTGACCCGCCGGACACCCAAGGCATCGACCTCGCCTCCCAAGGTGATGCGACTGTCGGGGTTCGGGGCTTGCTCGGCGCGAACCAGAAGCGCGATGTCGGCCAATCCCGCCTTGTGCAACAGCCAGGGGCGCGCCGGATCGATGTGCCGCTGCGCCCAGTTCGCCGCCTTCTTCGTCGCCATCCAAAGCGCTCGCCCGCGCCTGGTCGGTTCGATATCGTGTTTGAGGCTCCCGTAAACGCGCATGCCGACGAACTGCGTGGCGCGGGCGGGCTGGCGCGCGACGATCGTCAACGAGCTGTTCAGCAGGCCTTCGCGGCGTTGAACCGCAGCGGCGGGCGTGATCAGCGCCGCCACATCCTGCCCGTCGATGCGATGGCGCCGGGCAAAGGATTTGAGGAGGTTCCAGCTATCACCGCCGACGATGCGGCCGCCGCGCGCATGCGGATGTTCCATGAAGTAACGACCGACCTGATCATATTGGTTGCCGATGTCGGAGGCGAGGAGAAGACGGGCATTCTCTATTCCGCCCGCCGCGAGCACAACGACATCGGCGGAAACGATCAGCCGTCCGCCTTTCAGCGAACGCGCCTCTAGACGCTGCACCGCGCCCGCGCGCCGCTCGATGCCCGTAACGCTTGCATGGCAGATGACCTGGCAGCGCGGATGCGATATTATGTCGTCACAGGCATCGAAGGTGAAACGGTTGAAGCGCGGATCGAAAGTCCAGATGGGCGTGTTGAGCATCTGATCGCTGAAGTGCGGAACAGGCACGCCATGCGAACGCAGGTCGGCGATATTGTAACGCCGATCCGGCAGCCCGAACATCGGGCGTGCCTCGGCGTAGTAAGGAGCCAGATCGCTCCAGCCGATCGGCCAACCCGAGTGGGGTACCCAGTCGCGACGCTCGAGATCAATCGGATCGAGTTCGGCGCAGCGCCCACCCCAGATCGCCGTCGTGCCGCCGAAGAAGCGCATTCGCGCGTCGTGGAGCGGATAATAATCCTCGCCGATATTGGCACCGGCGTTGAGGTCGGCGGTCGCCGCCTCGAAATCCTTGCCCCCGCTTTCGAGCAGTAGCACCTCGTGTCCCGCGGCAAGGAGGCGGCGCGTCAGCGCGATCCCCGCCGCTCCGGCGCCGACCACACAAATCTCCGTCTGGCGCCGGATCGCACCGTCGATATCGTCAAGGTCGAGCATCATCGCGCATCCTGATTGTCCGCAAGATCGGACGCGGCGGGTGCGAGGAAGTCGGCGGGGCCTCCCATCAGCACATAGACCGTCCCCTCGCGCGCCCAATAGGCGATATCATCGCCCTTCACATTTGCCATCACGGGCACTCCCGGAAGGCCTTCGCTGGCGCGCGCCGCGAACAAGGACAACTGCCTTTCCGGCCCGGCATCGATAACGATCTGCAAGCTCGGTCCGTAATCGGAGGGGAACAGCTGGACATCCTCCACACGCCATCCGCGCGGCATCTCGGGAACCGCGATATGCGTAGCGTTCCTCACGTCGGCGGGATCGAAGTTCGGTATTTCGACTTGGGACGACATCCGCGACCGGACCATGGCGGTTCGGTGCGACATCAGCGCTTCTTCGACAAACTCGGGCACCGCTGCCTTGGCCGGCGTCACGACATGCCAGTCCTGCCAATAGGGCGCGCTGCCGAGCGCCGCCGCGATCAGGAGCGCCGCCGTCAGTGCGGCGCGGCCGAACCGCCGCCGTGCGCCGCCGCGTCTCAAGGAGGTGGCCAGCTGCTCGGCTGACCGGCCAATCCGATCGGGGACCGGCGCGGCGGGCGCGAATGCAAGTGCCCGCATGGCATCGCGGGTGCGAAGGTCGGCAAGGACGCGCGCAGCGACATCGGGATTACGGACAAGATAGTCGGCGACCTCGAGGCGTCCCACGGGGTCGAGTTGATCGTCGACATAGGCCTGAAGTTCGAACTCGCTGATGCAAGGCTTGTCCATATCTAATCCTTGACGATGCGAAGCTTCGGTGTGGCAGGCGCGCCGATTTCGCCATCGTCCAGTTCGCGTAACCGGGTCCTGGCGCGCGAGATGCGCGAGATCAGCGTGCCGATCGGAATGCTCAGCGCCGAAGCGGCTTCCTGATAGGAAAGCCCTTCGCACACGACGAGATGCAGCGCCGCGCGCTGGTCATCGCTGAGTTCGAGCAGCGATTTTTCCACCTCGGACAGGCGAAGACGGGTTTCCTGCTCGGACGGTGGCGTCTCGGCGGGTAGTGCCGCCATGGCCGCGAGATGTCGATCCCGAACGCCGCGTTGCCTCACATCGCTCACGAAACGGTTATGCAATATTGAAAAGAGCCAGGTCCGCAGCGAGCGTTCGGGCCGATATTGGTCGGCGTGCGCATAGGCGAGCACGAGCGCGTCGTGGACGAGATCCTCCGCCGCGCTATCGTCACGTAGCAGCGAACGCGCGTATCGGAGCAACGCCGGCACATGCTTTGTCACCTGGTTGTCGGGAATACGGGTCATCGAAAAATATACGCGGGGCGGCGCGAATTAATCCGCTCGCCGTTCGAATTTCGCGGACCGTTTTCAAAACAGGCCCTTGTCGATTGGAAAGATGCGGCGTTTTCATGCCGATGATCGGCAGGGCAAGGTCCGCACGTCAATTTTCCTGCCATTTTTGTCCGCCTTCCGAGAGAACCAGCGAAGCGGCCCAAGCACGATGATTTCGGCCGAAGGGCGACAGGTCGCATCGCATTTTCGCGGTGCGCGCCGCCTGAGCCGTTGTGGGCCCGATGACATTAGGAGGCGCGCGTCCCTGTGCGCTATCACACGAAGGTATGGCCGACCCTGAACCGCGGTATCGGAGGCATTTTCCTTGAGTGAAGGCGCGCCGCCGACGCGATTGACTGGCACGCCTTTCACCGCCGACTTTTGAGGAAACGGCGTTGATCCGCCGCGCCCCGCCGTCACCAAATTGCCGCTGCCGTGGAACGACCTAGTGGGATCGGAGGCGGGCAGGTTGGAATCGGCGGACCGCCATCCCTGAAGAGACGTCCCCGGGACGGACTAAGGGGCGCGGCCCTGCGCGCCGACGACCGCCCGCACCGCGGCACGGTCATCTCGTTGCATTTCGCTCTCGTCCCCATCTTCAGGGGCAAATAGCGTCTTCAGCGCATCGATCACGAAGCCAGCCTGCGTCGAGGGCGCCGCGCCGATGGCGTCGACGGGCAAGAACAGCCGGTGCGGGTCAAGCCCGAGGCAGATCGCTATCACCAAGCGTGCGGCGCGGCGCGGATCACCGCGGCGAAACGCCCCTGCCCGCATATGCAGGGCAAAGAATTCTGCAAGGCGTGCTTCGACAACGCCGACGAGGCGGTCGTAGAGCAGGTCACCGACCGCGATCCGGTCGGCCTCGGCCGCGACTTGCCGCTGGAGCTTCAGCGCCGCCGACGACGAGATAGCCGCAACGAATGTATCGACAAAAGCCGCCAGAATCTCGAACGCTTCTCCCGCGCGGTCGAGCACGGCCAATGTGTCGGCATGAAAGTTACGGCTGTCGGCATCGACGAACGCGGCGAACAGCGACGCCTTCGAATCGAAATGGTTCCACAAAGCCGATTTCGACCCGCGAACCTCGGCCGCGATCGCCGACATCGTCGCCGCGCCATAGCCGTGCGCCAGAAAGTGCCGCCGCGCGACCTCCAGGATGCGGCGCCGCTGCGCCTCGCGGCGATCGACGGCCAGTTTTGCCGCACGAGTCATCGCGGCGAGCCCTTGCCCTCGGTCGCTTCCCATCCGCCGCCGAGCGCCTTGTAAAGCGCGGCGAGCTGCTGAAGCCGGCCCGACTTCGCCTGGATATGGAAGCGGTCGGCGGCGCTATAGGCGATCTGCGCCTGGAGCAACGCCGTCAGATCCTCCTCGCCCGCACGGTAACGGCGGCGCGCGAGCTCGACCGCTTCGGCGGCGGCGGTTTGCGCCGCGGCGCGTTCGGCGGCGACAAAGCCGGCCGCCGCAAAGCGGTTGATACTCGTCTCGCTGTCGGCGAGCGCGGCGAGCACCGCGCGTTCGTAGCGCGCGCTCGCGGCGTCGGCACGTGCATCGGCGGCACGAATCTGGGCGCGGATGCGCCCGCCCGAGAAGATCGGCCAGCGTAGCGACGGCCCGACCTGGAAGCGCAAGCTGCTGTCCGAGGGGAGGTCACCGGGCCGGCGCGCCTGCAGCCCGATGCCGCCGATCAGCGAAAGGCGCGGGAAAAGCTCGGCGGTCGCGACGCCGATGTCGGCGGTCGACGCGGCAAGGTCGCGCTCGGCGAGACGAACGTCGGGGCGGCGGCGGAGCAGGTCCGAGCGCAGCCCTGCGGCGACATCGAAATCGGCCGCAGGCATCGGCGCGGGCTGCCGCAGCCGTGCGTGCAGCGCCTCGGGCGGCTGGCCGACGAGAAGAGCGAGGCGGAAGGCGGCGGCCGCCTCGTCGCCTTCATAAGCGGGGATCGCCGCCGCCGTCGAGCGCGCCTGTGTTTCGGCGCGCAGGTAATCGACGCGCGACGCTGCGCCGACGCGCAGCCGGTCGCCGACGAGCCGTGCGATGCCGGCCTGCGCCTCGGCATCGGCGACAGCGTTGCTCCGCAGCGCCTGCGCGGTCCGCAGATCGATATAGGCGCGCACGACCTCGGCGATTACCTGGAGGATCACCCCGCGCCGCGCTTCCTCGGCGGCTTCGGCGCGCGCCTCGCTGCTCTCGATCGCGCGCCGCGTGCCGCCCCACAGGTCGATCTCCCATGACGCGTCAAAACCGACGTCGTAGATCGCGAGGTTGCGGCCGAGGCCGGGAACCTTGCCGACGGGGAGCTGGCCATTCTCGCTCAGCCGGCTTTGCGTCGCGATCGCCGACACGCCGGCCTGCGGCAGTTCGCGCCCGTACACCGCATCGCGGTTGGCGCGCGCCTCGCGCAGCCGCGCGCCGGCTTCCTCGATATCCTTGTTGTCCGCAATCGCCGCATCGACCAGTTCGGCGAGCAAGGGATCGTCGAACCGCTGCCACCACATACCGTCGACCGCCTCGCTGCTGACCGGGCTCACCCAGGCCTCACTCAGCTGCGTTTCGGGGGGGCGGTAATTGGGGCCGACGGTGGTGCAGCCGGCGAGCGCGGCGGCAAGCAGCGCGGTCGGGGCCGTGCGGGTGCGGATGGACTGGGTCATGATGCAGCCTCTGCTGGAGCGGATTTCCCCATCGTCTTCGCAAGGAGAATCTTGATTGCGACGATGCACGGCGCGCCGACAACGAAGAGCAGCGCGACGAGGTTGAAGGCGGTGTCGAAGGCGATCACGGCGCCCTGCCCGCCCACCGCGCGGCCAACCATCGCGGTCGCGCTTTTCGCCGCCGCGCTCGCATCCACCCCGCGCGCGACGAGCAGGTTCGTGGTCGCCGCGATGCGCTCTGCGAGCGCGGGCGAGCCGGAGGTGATCGCGGCGCCCAGCATCGTCTGGTTGTGGACGAGGCCATGGTCGATCGAGGTCTGGAGCGCCGCGACCCCGATCAGCCCGCCGAGCTGGCGGCCGATGTTGAAGATGCCGATGCCGTAGGCGACGCTCGCCGCGGGCAATTTGGTGAATGCGATCAAGGTGATCGACAGGAAGAGGAACCCGAGCCCGAGCCCGCGGAGCAGGATCGCGGGCATCATGTCGGCGGCGCCGCTCTGGGCGTTGGACCCCGACAGCATCCACATCGCGATCATGATAGACAATATCCCGAGCGGCACCGTCGCGACCGGTGGCAGTCCGCGCGCTTGCATCAGCCATGCCGACAACAGCAGGGTCGCGAGGAAACAGGCGCCGCTCGGCAGCAGCAGCGCGCCCGCCTCGGTCGGGGTGAAGCCGAGCACCGAGAGAGCGAAGGCGGGGATGACGAAGGCACTGCCGAACAGCGCCGCGCCGGCGACGAAGCTTACGAAAAAAGCGAATACGAAGTCTTCCGTACGGAACACCGACAGGTCGAACAATCCTGAGGCGCCCGCGCGCAGTTGGCGGGCGGCTACGAACGCCAGACCGGCAATTGCAATCCCGATCAGCCAGGTGATACGCGGTGCCTCGAGCCAATCCCAGCGGCTGCCCTGCGTCAGCACATAGGTCGCCGCGAGCAGCGCCGCGCCGAGAGCGAGCAGCCCGACGAGGTCGAGGCGGCGCGGCGGCGCGGGGCGCTTCGGCGTGTCGCCAGCGAGGATCAGCAGCCCCGCCGCGCCGAGCGACAGCGGCACCACCGCCGCGAAAATCCAGCTCCAGTCGCGCTGGTCGACCAGCCAGCCCTCGAACAGGGGTGCGGCGGTCGCGGGCGCGACGACCGAGCCCATCGCGAACAGCGCCTGCAGGACCGGCTGACGCGCCGCGGGCCAGGTCCAGAACAGGATCGCCTGCCCCGCGACGAGCAAGGTCGCGCCCGACAGCCCTTGCACCGCGCGGAGGACGACGAGAAGGTCTAGGCCGGTGACGGCGGCAGCGAGCGCTGAGGCCGCGCCCATGACCAGCGTCGCGGCGAGCAGCACGCGGCGCGGATCGACACGCGTCAGCAGCCACGGCGCGAAGGCGAAACCGATCAGCTTGAACGCGGTATAGCCGACGTCGAGCCCGGCGAATTCGTCGGGGGTCGCCGCTGTGTCGCCGATGATGTCGGCGCGGCCGAGCGCAAGGATCGTACTCGCGAGCGCCTCGGTCAGGCAGGCGAGCAATATGCCGGCGACGAGCAGCCAGCCCGGCGGCGTCGCTCCGGCGCGCACTTCAGCCGGAACGGGCGCCGCGGTCATGTCCGGCGGCCGTGCAGGACCTCGACCCGCGCCGAAAGCCCGGGCACGAGCCGCCCCATGAGCGGGTTGGTCCGCAGACGAATTTTGACCGGAACGCGCTGGACGACGCGCACGAAATTGCCGGTCGCATTGTCGGCGGGAATCAGCGCGAAGGCCGATCCGCTGCCCGGTGCGAGGCTATCGACAAAGCCCTCGATCGCGACGTCGGGATAGCCATCGACGCGGATTCGCACCGCCTGGCCGGGGCGGATATATTCGAGCTGCGTCTCCTTGAAATTGGCGACAACATAAAGATCGGCGACTGGCACGATGTCGAGCAGCGCCGCGCCCGGCGAGACGAGGCGTCCGACGCGGACCTGGCGATTGCCGACGACGCCCGCGATCGGCGCGCGCACCACCGTATTGTCGAGGTCGATCTGCGCAAGATCGCGCGCCGCTTCGGCCTGCGCGAGCGCAGCGAGTGCTGCGGCATGCTGCGCGCCGAGCAGCTCGACCCGCTGGCGCTGCGCATCGAGCGTGGCCTCCGAGGCGGCAACCCCTGCTGCGGCACGCGCGTGCCCCGAGTCGCTTTCGTCGACCTGCGCCTGGCTCACCGCGCCGCCGCCGACCAGCGCCAAACGCCGGTCGCTGGTCTTGCGCGCGAGCGCGAGGTCCGCCGACGCCGCGCGGCGCTGCGCGGCAGCCTGCCGCACCAATATATGCTGGAGTGCGATATCTTCGCGGCTGCTCGCGACGCGCGCGCGCGCCGCCTGCACATTGGCCTGGGCTTGCGCGAGCTTGGCGCGATAGTCCCGGTCGTCGATGCGGAACAAGATGTCGCCCCCCCGCACCGCCTGATTATCCTTCACCTCGACCGCGACGACATAGCCCGCGACCTTGGGCGCGAGCGAGGTCACGTCGCCGCGCACATAGGCATTGTCGGTCTCCGCCGCCTCGTCGCCCGCCGCCAATATCCAGAGGAGCAGGGCGACGAGAACCGCCGCCGCGATCAGCAGCAATCCGGTCTTCTTGCGTTTGGTCAGGGTCGCCATGATCGCCTCCGGTAATGGACGTTACCATTGACCCTTACGGTAATGATCATTACCAGTCAATCTATCCAGAAGTAGTGGGGAGTATCTGTTGTGAATGAGGCGGCAGCCGGAAACCGGGGCAAGGTGGGGCGCGACGCCTTACTAGAGGCCGCCGCGGCAATCTTTTTCGAGCAGGGCTATGCCGCGACGCGCATCGACGACATCATCGAACGCGCGGGCGGATCGAAGCGCAATATCTATGACCAGTTCGGCAACAAGGAGGGGCTGTTCACCGCGATCGTGTCCGACCATGCCGGGCGCGCGCTCGCGGCGTTGTCGCTGGACGATCCGGGACCCGGCGGGCTCCGGCCGATGCTGCTCGCCTTCGGCCGCCAGCTGATCGACATCTCGCTGTCGCCCGCGCTGCTCGGCGTCTATCGCATCGCGACAACCGAGTATGCGCGCTTTCCGGATCTGGTGCGGCGCTTCTACGATCTCGGCCCGGGTCTCGCGAGCGCGACGCTTGCGAAGGTGCTTGCTGCTGCCGAGGCGCGCGGCGAGATCGGCTCGTGCGACGCACAGGCGGCCGGCGACCATTTCGTCGGAATGATCCGCGGCAATCTCCACCTCCAGGTGCTGCTGGGATTGCGCGCTGCGCCAACCGAAGTCGAACGGACCGCACTTGTCTCCTCCGCGGTCGACATATTCCTGACCGGACTCGGCCACCGACGCTGACCGGGAATTCTCTCATTCTTCGGACCAGCGTGCGGGGCTTAGGTTTACAGGTTCAAAACCTAAGCACCCAAGCATCCGACACCGGAAAGACGAGCTGCCCGTCAAGCCATTATAATATAGAAACATATTGGATATGGATTTGAGCTCAGTTTGTCAGCCAGGACCTCATCACGGCATCCGAACGCTCATACCGGGATATTTCTGCTTCGAACTGCAGCGTCTCTCCGATGGAATCCAGCCCTTTCAACATTTTATTCTTGAGCGCCGGGTCAATCTGGAAAAAATATTTCGCCGCCGAAGGAAGAGAAACGGATTGGGCGACGAGATCAACGGCAATGACAGAGGCGGATTCCTGCGCAATTCGTATGAGTTCCTGCACTTCGTCGAATTTGAGGACAACCGGCAGCAATCCGTTTTGAAAGCAGTTGGCATAGAAGATATCGGCAAAGCTCGTCGATATGACGCAGCGAATCCCAAAATCCATAAGCGCCCATGGCGCGTGCTCACGGCTTGAGCCACAGCCGAAATTGTCTCCCGCAACCAATATGCCCGCCCCCGCATATTCGGGGCGATTCAAGACGAACTCGGGCCTCTCCTTTCCATCTTCGTCGAACCGGAACTGGTAAAACAGCCCCTCGCCCAGCCCCTCGCGCGTAACCGTCGTCAAATAACGTGCCGGGATGATCTGGTCGGTGTCGATATTGGCATTGGGCAGCGCGACGATCTTGCTTTCCAGACAGGAAAAAGCCTTCATTAGAGGTACTCCCGGAAATCGACGATCGAGCCGGCGAGCGCGGCGGCGGCGGCCATGACAGGACTGGCAAGATGTGTCCGTCCCCCCGGCCCTTGCCGCCCTTCGAAATTGCGGTTGGATGTCGAGAGGCAACGCTGGCCTGGCAAGAGTTTGTCCGGATTCATGCCCAGGCACATCGAACAACCGGGTTCGCGCCATTCGAACCCCGCCGCCTTGAATATCTTGTCGAGCCCCTCCTGTTCGGCGCGCGCGCGAATAAGGCCGGAACCGGGGACAACCATGGCGCGGACCCTGGGCGCGACGTGCCGCCCCGAATGCAAAATTCCGGCGGCGGCGCGCAGGTCTTCGATACGGCTGTTCGTGCACGAGCCGATAAACACGACATCGATCTTGACGCCGGCGATAGGCTGACCGGCCTCAAGGCCCATATATTCGAGCGCCCGTTCGGCCGAAGACCGCTTATCGGGGCTGGCGAACTCGGCGGGTGCCGGGACGGTCGCAGTAACCGGAATGACATCTTCCGGGCTTGTCCCCCAGGTAATCAACGGAGGGATTTCGGCTGCGTCGATTTCCAGTTCGCGATCCCAATGCGCGCCCTCGTCGGAAAAAAGCGTTTTCCAATATTGCAGCGCGGCGTCCCATGCCGCGCCGCTCGGAGCCGCAGGTCGACCTTCGAGATAGGCGAAGGTGACATCGTCGGGCGCGATTATTCCGGCGCGGGCACCAGCTTCGATCGTCATGTTACAAAGCGTCATGCGTCCCGCCATCGAAAGGGCGCTAACCGCGGAACCGCAATATTCGATGACGTGGCCGGTACCGCCGCCGGTCCCGATTCTGGAAATAACCGCCAGCGCAAATTCCTTCGCGCCGATTCCCGGGCCGGGTTCTCCCTCGATGCGCACACGAAAATTCCTGGCCTTTTTAAGCCGGAGCGTCTGGGTTGCCAGGACATGCTCCACCTGAGACGTGCCGATGCCCATCGCCAAAGCGCCGAACGCTCCGTGGGTCGATGTGTGCGAATCGCCGCAGACGATTGTCATCCCCGGCTGCGTACGCCCCTGCTCCGGCCCGACGACGTGCACGATGCCATTGCGGACGTCGCCCATCGGAAAAAACTCGATGCCATTGGAGCGCGTGTTCTTTTCCAGCACCTCCATCTGCAACCGTGCAGCGGGATCCGCCACGCCCGCAAGACCGAGCGACTGTCCTTCGGTCGGCGTATTGTGATCCGCGATTGCCAGACTGCGATCGGGTCGACGGACCTTCAAATTTCGCTGTTCGAGCGCAGAAAATGCTTGCGCCGTCGTGATCTCGGTCAGGAGATGAAAATCGATATAGAGGATCGTTTCACCATTATGCTCAGTGACATTGTGCGTGTCCCATATCTTGTCGTGAAGGGTCCTCGCCCGCGCTGGCGATGAAGATTTGCCTGTCTGGGGCGTTTCCTGTGCAGATCGTGTCATCGCGATGTCCCCTGTGCTCCGGTTCATGAAAGGACCATGTCCTTGAGTGGCTTGCTCGCGTCGGCGAGCTGTTCGGCGCCCGCGCGAAGGCCTGCGGTGACGATCATGCGGCCCTGGACATAATCCTTGGTCGCATTGACGCAGTCGATCGCGATCACCTTGCCCGCCTTGAGGTAGACGACCGAGAAGCTGCGGTTCGCGGGATCGCCGCGCAGCACCGCCTGATCGTGGCCGGTGGAAAGGCCCGCGGTCTGGAGCTTCAGATCATATTGGTTCGACCAGAACCACGGGATCGCATGATAGGGCGCCTCATCGCCGACGATGCCCTTGGCGACGACATTCGCCTGATCATTGGCGTTCTGGACCGACTCGAGCCGGATCTCGGCGCCCTCGGCGAAGTCGTTCACATGCGATGCGCAGTCGCCGATCGCATAGATGTCGGGCAGGCTCGTCTTGCAGAGCCGATCGACGCGCACGCCGTTGGCGCAGTCCGCCCCCGCTGCGATCAGCGGCTCGACGGCGGGGACGATGCCGATGCCGACGATGACGAGATCGGCGGGGATGAGCTCGCCATCGGCGAGCCGCACGCCGGTGACATGCGTGTCGCCCTCGATCGCGTCAACGCACACACCGAGCCTGAGGTCGACGCCGTGGTCGCGATGCTCCTTCTCGTAGAAGCGCGACAAATCCTCGCCCGCGACGCGCGCGAGCACGCGGTCCTGGGCCTCCAGCAGCACGACCTTCTTGCCCGCCTTGTTCAGCACCGCCGCGGCTTCGAGCCCGATATAGCCGCCGCCGATCACGACGATCTGCCTTGCGGTCTGCGACGCGGCCTTCATCGCATCGGCATCGGCGCGGGTACGCACCCCCTGCACGCCGGGAAGGTTCCCGCCCGGGATCGGAAGCACGCGCGGTTGCCCGCCGGTGGCCCAGACGAGCTTGCCATAGCCGATCGTCCCGCCGCCGTCGGTGGTAACCGTGTGCGTTCCGGGATCGACCGACACGACGCGCCGGCCGAGCAGCATCGTCACCTCGCGCTCGTCCCAATATCTGGCGGGACGGAGCTGTATGCGCTCGAATTCCTTCTCGCCCGCGAAATACTCCTTCGACAAGGGCGGGCGCTCATAGGGAAGCTCGGGCTCTTCGCCGATGATCACGATGCTGCCTGCGAACTTTTGCGTGCGCAGCATCACCGCCACCTGCGCGCCGCCATGCCCGGCGCCCACGATCACTACGTCGAACCGCATCCCCCTAAAACACCACGACACTGCGGATGCTTGTCCCCGCGTGCATCAGGTCGAAACCCTTGTTGATGTCTTCCAGCCCCATGACGTGGGTGATCATCGGGTCGATCTCGATCTTGCCCTGCATATACATGTCGACGATCTTCGGCACGTCGGTGCGCCCCTTCGCGCCGCCGAACGCGGTGCCGCGCCAGTTGCGTCCGGTGACGAGCTGGAACGGCCGCGTCGCGATTTCCTTGCCAGCCTCGGCGACGCCGATGATGATCGAGGTGCCCCAGCCGCGGTGACAGGCTTCCAGCGCCGTGCGCATCACGTCGGTATTGCCCGTCGCGTCGAAGGTGTAATCGGCGCCGCCGTCGGTCATCTGGACGATCGCCGCGACGACATCCTCGCGGCTCATGCCCTTCGAATTGAGGAACTCGGTCATGCCGAACTTGCAGCCCCATTCCTCGCGCGCGGGATTGATGTCGACGCCGATGATCCGGTTCGCACCCGCAAGCCGTGCGCCCTGGATCACGTTGAGGCCGATGCCGCCGAGGCCGAAGACGACGACATTGTCGCCGACCTGCACCTTCGCGGTGTTGATCACCGCGCCGACGCCGGTGGTGACGCCGCAGCCGATGTAGCAGCTCGACTGGAACGGCGCATCCTCGCGGATTTTCGCGACCGCGATCTCGGGCAGCACGGTGAAATTCGAGAAGGTCGAGCAGCCCATATAGTGGAAGATCGGCTGGCCCTTGTATGAAAAGCGCGTCGTGCCGTCGGGCATCAGCCCCTTTCCTTGGGTGGCGCGGATCGCGGTGCAGAGGTTGGTCTTGCCCGACAGGCAGCTTTTGCACTGGCGGCATTCGGGGGTGTAGAGCGGGATGACATGGTCGCCCGGCGTCACGCTGGTCACCCCCGCGCCGACCTCGCGCACGATCCCTGCGCCCTCATGCCCCAGCACGCTCGGGAAGATGCCCTCGCTGTCGAAACCGTCGAGCGTATAGGCATCGGTGTGGCAGATGCCCGTCGCCATGATCTCGACCAGCACCTCGCCCGCCTTCGGGCCTTCAAGGTCGAGTTCGACGATTTCGAGCGGCTTCTTCGCTTCGAAGGCAACGGCGGCACGGGTCTTCATGGGATGCTCCGAAAGTTGATATTGAGCCACCTAGGCGGAAAAGGCGGCCGCCAGCATGTCTGCCGCCTCTCGAAGATGCTCGGGCCGCTTCAGATAATGATCGGCATCATCGATCGCATGAAAGGAGGATGTCGCATTCCCCCGACTCTCGATCGCTTCGCGCCAGATCCTCGTGGTGCTCGGAAAGGTCGAGGCATCGCCGCCAAGTTCTATATATTGCACCGGTATGCTGGTTCGCATGACGTTGGTCGGGCCATCGGCGTTCGAGCATCCGGCCCATTGACTGAGGAAAGCTGTGAGCGACGTGTAGCGCCCGATCGCATTCGCCGCATAATTAACGTCCCGCGCGTTTCCCCAAATGCCACCGGCATGACGACCATTGGGATCGAGGGAAAGATCCATGAAACGTGGATCGGCAAATGTCCGGTGAACGACAAAGGCCTCGTCCGCGGATGGATTATTGATCCGTAGGAGCCCGAGACGAGCCTTTGCCCATGCCTCGATCCGGTCGCGCCGCGCGGATTGTGCCGAGCGATAGCGTTCGAGGAATTCGTCGGAATAGGGCGGACCGTTCACCGCATCATACATGTCCAGCGACGGATCGCGGCTCGCCGCATCGCTCTCGTCGGTGAGCGACGGGTCGATCCAGTCTTGCAAAAGGCGCGACCGGCCGAGATGGGCGGCGATCAGCGACAGGCTGTCAGCTGGCGGCAGATCGCCCGCCGACAGCGACACGGCATCGCCCGCGGGCGTCTCGACGATTGTCAGCTTCTCCGCTTGCGCCTGATAGAAGCATGCGAGCGCCGCGCCGCCGGAAAATCCGACAAGATGAACCTGTTCGTAGCCGCGCTCGCGCAGCCAACGAACACCCGCGCCAATGTCCTGGATCGCCTTTTCCATGATCAGCGTCGCGTCGTTATTCATGAAGCGCGTGTTGAGACCAAGCGCTGCAATACCCCGCTCGGCCAGTGGGGAAAGAAGCGGGTGCCCCAGGAAGTTATTCGTCGGATGCGCGATCAACGCCGCCACTCCGGTCGGCGCATCGGGCTCGACCAGCGCACCCAATATCCGGGGCTTCATGCGGGTGATGCCCGACTGGGTTTCGGACATGCCGACAGCCGGAATATCGATCTCGACGATCGTCCTACGCGGCATGGCGCGCCTCCGGTCGCGATGGCATCATGGGGGCAATCCTCTCTCTTTCTGTGACGGCTGGACTATGCCGAACGGACGTGCGCGCCTGTCCTCCACGATGAGGACGCGCGCCCGATTGCGGCAAAGGTTCAACCGGATCTCCGGAATTCTTCGATCGCATGGCCCGTGGGATGAAGGCCGTGTCCCGGCCGGGCCGTCGCACGCATCCGTCCGCCCCGGACCTCCGGCCAGCCATCGAACAATGGCTCGATCAGGGGAAATTCCTCGAGCATGGTCAGCGCGGGGCAAGCCGACGCCAGTTGGACGAACAGTCCCGGCAGGAAATGCGGCGACACCTTCACCCCGAACAATTCGGCTGCGCGCGCGGCACGCAGGCACGGGGTCAGCCCGCCCATCATCGCCAGGTCGGGCTGGAACAGCGAGAGCAGGCGCTCCTTCAAAACGGGGAGCAGCAGCAGGTCGTCCTGAAAATGCTCTCCGCCCGCGATCGCCAGCGTCAACGCGCGGGCAAGCCGGCGCAGACCGTCGAGATCGCTCGCGGACAGCGGTTCTTCCAGATAGTCGAGCCCCGATCGGACCGCGTCGCGCGCCAGCGCCATCGCCTGCGGCAGATCGAGTTTTTCATTGGCATCGCCAAGCAACAGCGCATCGGGCCCGATCGCCGCGCGCACCCGTTGCAGGAGCAAAAGATCGGCGGATCGGCCCGCCAGCCGCGGCTTGACCCCGCAATAGCCGGCGGCGATCGCCGCCT
The DNA here is from genome assembly GCF_900078365.1 of uncultured Sphingopyxis sp. Taxonomy (NCBI): domain Bacteria; kingdom Pseudomonadati; phylum Pseudomonadota; class Alphaproteobacteria; order Sphingomonadales; family Sphingopyxidaceae; genus Sphingopyxis; species uncultured Sphingopyxis sp. The sequence continues at coordinate 736,982 of NZ_LT598653.1, read as the reverse complement.
TCGCAAGTTCGGCTGCCTCTTCGGGGTCTTGCCCCGGCGAAAAGCCGGAAGAAGCATAGACCGGACGATCCACTTCGCCGCCCCCCAACAAGGCGGCGATGGACCGGCCGTGCACCTTGCCCCACAAATCCCACAGCGCGACATCGATTGCGGCCAGACCGACGAGGTTGGGACCCCCGCCCGTGCGATTGAACCCGGCGACGGCGCGGCGCCACGCCGCCTCGGGATGCGGGACCGGCTTGCCGACAAGCACCGCCACAGCGTCGCGTGCCGCCGCAAGGCTGGCCCCGCGATGGCCGCGCAGGACATAGCTGAATCCCCAGGCTTCCAGTCCGTCGTTCGTCTCGACGCGGGCCAGAATGACCTCGACCCCCGTAATCCCCGAACCGCCGCGCGCGCCACCCAGATCGAGGTACACGCATCCCGCTTGCGCACCGGTGACGTGCGCCGACGTCATCGGTTGCCGGCGAACTGGCCGCTACCGAACAACAGATCGTGCGATCCGTCGTGGGCGATAATCCCGCGCCGCTCCGCATCCGAAAGCGGGAGCAGGCCGGCGATCACCGCGGGCCGCGCAATGATCGTTTCGTACCAGCATTGCACATGGGGATAGGTCGCGAGATCGACCCCATGCCGCTCGTGCCGGCGCACCCATGGGAAGCAGGCGATATCGGCAATGCCATATTCGCCGGCCAGAAAGGGCGTCTGCGCCAGACGCGCGTCCATCACGCGATAAAGCCGCGCGACCTCGGCCGTGTATCGCTCTACCGCGTAAGGGATATCCTCCTTCGCATAGTGCCGGAAATGATGCGCCTGCCCGGCCATCGGTCCAAGGCCGCCCATCTGGAACATCAGCCATTCCATGACGGCGATGCGATCGCGGTCCGTCGACGGCAGAAACCGTCCGGTTTTTCGCGCCAGATAGAACAGGATGGCCCCCGATTCGAAAACCGATATCGGCCGGCCGTCGGGGCCGTCGGGATCGACGATCGCCGGGATCTTGTTGTTCGGACTGATCGCCAGAAAGGCCGGATCGAACTGTTCCCCCTTGCCGATATCGACCGGCACGACCCGGTAAGGCAGCCCGACCTCTTCGAGCATGATCGAAATCTTGTATCCGTTGGGCGTTGCCCACATGAACAGGTCGATCATCGGCGTCCTCACGGCATGGTCGCGCGAAGCGACGGGCGACCGCGGACCTTGCCATACCAGTCCGCGAGTGCCGGACGGCCGGCGAAACTGTCATGATAGACGTCGCGAAACGCGATCCATTCGATCGCGCAGACGAGCGCGAGCTGGCCGATGTTGAACGGGCCGGACAGAAGCCCGCCGTCGTTCTCGATCGCATCGAGCGCAGCGACCAGTTTGCCGCGATGCGCATCGACCCAGTCGGGCCAGCGTATGGCTTCGGGACGCAGCCCTTCGAGCCGGCAGGCGATCCCCGCCTCGATGATCCCGTCGGCAAGCGCGTGCAGCGTCAGCGCCGTCCACCGCATATCGTCGCGCGGAAACAATATGCCGCTGCCGATGCTGTCGAAATATTCAGCAATCACCGCGGAATCGACGATCCGCCGGCCGTCGCCGAGCTGAAGAACCGGAACCTTGCCGAGCGGATTCTCGCGCGACAGCTCCGGAATATGATTGGTAGGGACCGTCATCTGCGTGATTTCGACGGCCTCGACATCCCGTTCGACGCCGGCCTCCGCCGCCGCAGCACGCGCCTTGCGGGCGAACGGGGATGCGGAAGTATAAAATAATTTCATCGTCTGTTCTCCCCGTCAGGAACCCGGCCGCGCGCAAAGCCCTGCCAACACGCATCATAGTCTTTCTGAAGAAGCTCGGTCTCGAGCGCCCATCGGGTCGGGCGGATGACGTGCCGGCTCTCGAGCATGAAGGCGAGCGTGTCCTTGACCTTGTGGGGCGCCAGTTCGGCGACCGTTGCCTTTTCGACGCTTTCGCGGTCGGGGCCATGTGCTGTCATGCAATTGTGCAGGCTGGCACCGCCCGGATCGAAGCCCTTGGCCTTCGCATCGTGGACGCCCTGGATCAGCCCCATGAACTCGCTCATCACATTGCGGTGGAACCACGGTGGCCTGAACGTGTCCTCCGCGACCATCCAGCGCGGCGGAAAGATGACGAAATCGCAATTGGCCGTCCCGGGCGATTCCGACGGACTGGTAAGGACCGTATAAATCGACGGATCGGGATGGTCGAAACTGACCGTATTTATCGCGTTGAAACGGCGCAGATCATAACGATACGGTGCCAGATTGCCGTGCCAGCCGACGACATCGAAGGGCGAATGGCCGATTGTCGCCGACCAGAGCCGGCCCTGGAATTTCTGCACATGCAGATGCGGCTCCTCGCGGTCCTCGAACCAGGCGACCGGCGTTTCGAAATCGCGCAGGTTCGCGAGGCCCGCGGTCCCGATCGGTCCCAATTCGGGCAGCCGGAACATCTCGCCGTAATTCTCGCAAATATAGCCTCGCGCGACTCTATCCAGCAGTTCGACCTTGAATTTCAGCCCGCGCGGGATGAGCCCTATCTGCAGAGGTTCGAGCGTGAAGCGGCCTTGCTCGGTGGTGACGATCATCCGCCCCTGCTGCGGTATGATCAGCAGTTCTCCGTCGGAAGAGGAGAATATCTTTTTCTCCATCGAGACGTTGGCCGCATACATATGGATGCCAACGCCGGCTCCGTTCGCGATATCGCCGTTGCCGCCGAAGGTGACGATGCCGTCGACGAAATCGGTCGGAACGTCCGGAACGGGGAAGCTGTCCCAGCGCAAGCGATCGGGCGGAAGGTCGAGGTTGGGGAAAGGCGCGGTGTGGATTCCCTGCCCGCCGGCATAGGCCTCGAAACGTCCATGCTGAGCCGACGGCATCAGGCGGTAGAGCCAGACACGCCGATTTTCCGCTCGCCGGACGGTGAAGGCGCTGCCCGATATGACCTCGACATGAAGTCCGAATCTGGTGCGTTGCGGACTGTTCCGTCCGACGGGAAGCACCCCCGCCACCGCTTCGGTCGAGACGTAATTCCCGAACCCGGGCATCATGGCGCCATTCTGAATGGCCGGGCCGGTCGCGCTCGCGCCGGTTTCGATTTCTGCAGTTTCCATCGCTCTTCCAGTTCTCTCCCGGTCGATCGGATGTCGACACGTCATTGCCGGGCTCGGCGGCCATGATGGCCCGTTCGCGGAAAAGGGCTGTCCACCCGATTGGGGACAGCAGGCGCCGCCCTCCCTCCGCGTCCTCAATGGAGATGACGTATGACCTCGACGCTTGCGCTAGGCAGGACGGGAGATTGCGGGCCGTCAGAGCCCGGACCTGAGAGGGAGACTGCCAATGTTGCGCCGCCAGTATACCGTGTCCGTGTCCGCCGTTGCCATGCTGGCGCTGGCGCTGCCGCAATTGGCAAAGGCGCAAGAAGAAATGCCGCCGGCGATCGGCGACAGCGACAGCGCCAGCGTTGCCGCGGACGGATCGGGCGACATCATCGTGACGGCGACGAAACGCGCCGAAAGCATCAACTCGGTCGGCATGTCGATCACTGCGGCGGGCGAAGACGCCCTTGCCCAGGCCGGCGTCGTGGATACCGGCGATCTTGCCAAGATCGTCCCGGGCTTCAATTTCACCCCGTCCAGCTATGGCGTCCCCGTATTCACGCTCCGCGGCATCGGCTTCTACGATACCAGCCTTGCGGCTCCGCCGGCGGTCAGCGTCTACAGCGACGAGGCGCCGCTGCCCTATTCGATCCTGACCACCGGCGCGTCACTCGACCTTGAGCGCGTCGAGGTCCTCAAGGGACCGCAAGGCACGCTATACGGGCAGAATTCGACCGGCGGCGCGATCAACTATATCGCGGCCAAACCGGAGGATGTTTTCGGCGCCAGCAGCGAAATCAGCTATGGCCGCTTCGATGCATTGACGCTGCAAGGTCATGTCACAGGACCACTGGGCGAAGGCGTCAGCGCGCGCGCGGCCATACGCTATACCCGCGGCGACGACTGGCAACGCAGCTTCACGCGCCGCGACGGGATCGGCGAAAAGGATTTGCTCGTCGGCCGCCTGCTGGTCGACATCGAACCCGCCGACGAGCTGCGGATCCGGCTCAACGCCAACGGCTGGCGCGACCGGTCCGACAACCAAGCCTATCAATTCCTGCGGGTGCTCGTAAACCCGGCCGCCCTGCCGCCCGAATTGGTCAATTATCCGCTGGCGCCCGACACCAACAGGGCCGCGGACTGGACGCCCGGCTTCGCCTACAAGCGCCACAATGATTATTACCAGCTGTCGGGCCGCGTCGAATATACGCTGGGAAGCAATGTCGATCTGGTTTCGATCACGACATGGCAGGAACTCGATCGCAACGGCTTGGTCGATGCAGACGGAACCACGCTGCGCGCCAATGAATATTCGACGCCGGGGCATCTTGAAATATTCTCGCAGGAATTGCGATTGTCGGGGGAGGCCGGCCGGTTCTTCTGGCTCGTGGGAGGCAATTACCAGCATGAAAAGATTGCAGACTCGCTCGCCGCTACCTTCTCCAACATCGGCGTGCCGTTTGACGGCGTCGACACGCGCAACAGCACCATCGTCGACACTTACGCCGCCTTCGCCAATCTCGACTATGAACTGGACAGCGGCGTAACCCTCCATGCCGGCGCACGCTATTCGGACGATCGGCGCCGTTTCGAGGGATGCATGTACGACAATGGCAGCGGCCAGCTGGCCGCCCTGCTATCGGCGATCGCGACGGCGCGCAACGGCCGGCCGATCACGATTCCGCCCGGCGCCTGCGCATCGCTCGACACGAATTTCCTGCCCGATCAGTTCCGCGACACGCTGGCGGAGGATAATCTGTCGTGGCGGCTCGGCGCGGACTATGAGGTCGGCGCAGGCAAGCTTGTTTATGTCAATGTGAGCCGCGGGTACAAGAGCGGCGCTTTCCCGACGTCGGGCGCCACTTATGGCATCCAGTTCCGGCCGGCGACGCAGGAATCGGTCCTCGCATTCGAGGCCGGATTCAAACTCAGCCTGCTCGACCGCCAACTGCAGCTCAATGGCGCTGCCTTCTATTATGATTATACCGACAAGCAGTTTCGCGGAAAAATCATCGACCCCGTTCTCGGCGCGCTCAATGCGCTGGTCAATGTCCCGAAATCGCGCGTTCAAGGCGCCGAATTGCAGATCGGCTGGACGCCCTCCGACTCCTTCTCGCTCAACCTGGGCGGAACCTATGTCGGCTCGCGGATCAAGGGGTCGTTCCAGAACTTCAATGCTTTTGGTCAGCCGGTCGATGTCGGCGGCGAACAATTCCCGCTAACCCCCAAATGGCAGCTCACGGGGGATGCCGAGTATGGGACGGAAATCGGCAGCGGCCTTGACGCCTATGTCGGCGGAAACTTCAGCTACCAGAGCAAGCAGAATTCGGGCCTCGGCGCGCTGCCCGATCTGGACGTCGACGGCTATGCACTGTTCGATGCCAGGTTGGGTGTGCGCTCGCACGGCCGAGGATGGCATGCCGCCCTGTTTGTCCGCAACCTCACCGACAAGAATTATGTGACCTTTGTCAGCAGCGCATCACCGACGCTGCTCGCACAATTGCGCGGGCAGCCCAGGACGTTCGGCGTGACGATCGGCTTCGACTATTGAGTTAGGCGGGCGAACCGGTCGCCGGATATTCAGCGCGTTCAAGGAAAGACAGAATGGACCCTCGCGAAATCATCGCGCAAGACCGGATGACCTGGCGCCAATGGCTGGCCGTCGTGATCTGCCTCGTGCTCAATGCTCTCGATGGTTTCGACATGCTTGCAATCACCTTCGCGGCGCCGGTGATCCGAGAGGCATGGCAGGTCACGCACGAGCAGATCGGAATCGTCATCGCGTCCAGTCTGGTCGGCATGTCTTTGGGATCGCTGTTCCTCTCGCCGCTGGCCGACGTCCTCGGTCGCCGGACGATGATCATCATCTGCCTGACGATCATGGCGATATCGATGGCGATGGCGCCGCTGTCGTCGGATATCGCAACGCTGTCCTTCTGGCGCCTGACGACGGGCCTCGGGATCGGCGCCTTGGTCGGCACTATTACGGCGATGGCCTATGAATATGCCAATATGCGCTGGCGTAATCTCGCGATCGGCCTGATGGGCGTCGGCTATCCCGTAGGCGGCGTCCTTGTCGCGGCAACATCGGCGGCGCTGCTGCCCGCTCATGGATGGGAAGCGGTTCTCTGGATCGGCGCGGCAGCGACAGCGGCGATGATCCCCCTCGTCTTCCTCATCATGCCCGAATCCATCGCGTTCATCATGTCTAAACAAGGTGCCGGCGCGCTCGCCGATGCCAATGCGGTACTGCGGCAACTCGGCCATCGGCTCGCGACGCTCGTCCGCGACGACGGGTCGAGCCCCACCATCAGGCGCCTCGACATTTTTTCGCACACTTTTCTCCTGACCACCGCGACGCTGACCATCGCCTATTCGCTGCACACGATGACCACATATTTCGTGCTCGGCTGGGTTCCCTCGATCGTGGTGGATATCGGGCACGATCCGGGCACGGCGGCGCTGGTTTCGATGTGGATCAATATCGGGGGCGTTGTCGGCGGCCTGGCCTTTGGCTGGTTCGCCGGGCATTTCGGCCTGAAGCTCTCGACGGTCCCGCTTCTGGCAGGAACGATGGCGGCGGTAGCGATATTCGGCGACCTGACGTCGGGGCCGACCCTCAAATTGACCGGCTTCGCAATCGGATTCTGCATGATCGGTGCTTCGGTCGGTCTGTATGCGTTGATCGCGCACCTGTATCCGACTGCGCTCCGCGCCACGGGAACGGGCGTCATCATCGGCATCGGGCGGTCGGGTGCTGCTGTCGGCCCTGTCCTTGCCGGTGTCCTCATGACGGCCGAAGTCGACAAGGCAACGATCGCCATCCTGATGGCGACCGGTTCGCTGGTGGCGGCCATTGCGATCTGGATGCTGCCGACGCGCCCCGGTGCCGATCAGCGCAGCGGAGCCGTACCATGTCCCGCCGACTAGAAGGCGCTTGGCGGCACGGCGGTTTATAAGATATCTAACGTCATAGCGACCGAACGAAAAACAAGCGTCGCAGACAGGAGGGAACTGATGCTGTCTGTCGAGGAATTTCCGGGGCGAAGTACATCGCCGCTGCGAAAGATGGCAACATTGGTGTCTGCGATCGGGCAGGACGAGTTCGCCACTTCCGCGCTCGACGCGCTCGACGAGGCGGTGGGCGTCGACCATCTGTCGCTACTGCGCATCAACGCCAAGGGCGATGTCGATTTCCGCGCCGCCACCAGTGTTGGCGGCAGCCATTTGAGCGACGCCGTTTCGCGCGAATATTTTCACCGTTTCACGCATCTGGACCCGGTCAGATCGGTCAGCCGCCGCCGGATGGTACCGGGCGGCTATCTGCTGGTCCGTGTAACGGGCAAGGACGTGCTCAACGCTTCGTATCGGCAGGCCTGTTATACCAATCCCGACATCGGCGAACGCCTGACAATCTTTTCGCGCGTGAACGGCCTCGATTACCAGATCAATTTATATCGTGTGTCGAGCCGCGGACGCTTCGGCGAGGACGCGCCTCAGTTTCTTTCGGGCGTCGCCGAAATCCTACTCCCCGCGATCATGCGTCACGCGGATTTGATATCGGGTCCCGGCGAAGGCCGTGTTCGACGCCTGTCGCTGGAAGCGCTGGAGCATCGCGTTCGCCGTCTGAACGACAAGCTCAGCGATCGCGAGATCGATGTCTGCTCGCGCATGCTGTATGGTCAGTCGATCGAGGGGACTGCGCTCGATCTTGAAATCAGCCAGACAAGCGTCGTCACCTACCGCCGGCGAGCCTATGCCAAGCTCGGTATTACCTGTCACAACGAACTCTTCGCACTCGCCATGTAAAAGCCCCTCCGCGCTGTCAGCACGAGCGCGCGGAGGGGCCTGTCCCGCATTCGGCCAAGATCGGACGAATGCGGGTCGGGAGCCTGCCGGTCAAATTAGGCCGCTGCCGCGCCGCGATCCTCCGCGAGAGCCCTTTTCAGCATGTTGCGACCTTGGACAACGCCCGCATCCATGGATAGTGCCATCAGGTCATGATCGCCGGTACGCAGGACGACTTGCTGTTGCGCCTCGATCATCACCTTGTCTTCTTCCAGACCCGCGTAGGTTTCGTCGAGTATCTTGTCGCTGAGCGCCTCGTTATCGAGATCGAAGTTGCGCGTGTAGCTCCAGAAATAGTGCGTTGAGGTCTCGGTTTCGGGTGTGAGCGACTGGATGCTGTGGAAACGCAGCGCTCCCGGCACATCGACTCCGTCGAGCGCGCCCTTTCCTGCCGGAGCAAAGCCGGAATCGAGATCGAGCAGATTGCCCAGCGTGCGCCATTCATATGTCTGCCAGCGATCCACTGGCCCTTCGAGCGTGGGAGCGAGCCGGGAGATATAGGGCGGAACCGGGTCCGAAGGATATTGCCGCTTGATACGAATGCCGCCGTCGATGCGCTCGATCTTCGCCTGCGTGTTCGCCATGCTGCGCGAACCGCCGAAACTGTTCTGGTGAACGAAGGAGAGGTGCGAAAAGTCGAGCAGATTGTCCATGATCAGGCGATAATCGGCGCCGACATGGACATATCCCGGCTTCCATGCCCATTCGCTGCTCGCCTGCCAGGGGCGCGGTATGATATCTTCTGTTTTTGCGCGTTCGGGTTCTCCCATCCATATCCAGATATAGCCGTCCTGTTCAACGACAGGATAGCTGCGCACCCGGATCCGTGGACTGATGACGTCCTGCCCGGGTATTTCCACGCAGCGGCCGTCGGGCGCAAAAACCAGGCCATGATACATGCAGCGAACATTGTCGGCCTCCTGCACCCCGACCGACAGCGGAGCCTTGCGGTGACAACATTCATCGATCAACGCGGTGGCCGTCCCGTCGGCCTGGCGATAGAATAATATCTGCTGGCCCAGAATCCGTCGCGATAGAAGATTGCCGAACTGCAGCTCTTCAGGCCATGCCCCGACATACCATGCATTTTCGATGAACATTCCCGTCCCTTCTCGCTGGTTCTCGGAATAAAGGCTTCATTCTTGTCGGCATGCCGGGACATGCCGGCGAGGACTCATCCGAAGCCATCCCGTTTCGTTCGATCAATTTACGGCCTCGCCAGGAAGATTCTGTCATTCCAAAGATGGACAGAGACCTCCGATCCATCGGCTATGCCGCGAGGCAATGAGCCTTTGGAATAAAGGGGTTATCCATGAGCGATTTCGACTATGATCTCTTCGTCATCGGCGCGGGATCGGGCGGTGTCCGCGCCTCGCGCATCGCCGCCTCGCACGGCGCGCGCGTCGCGGTGGCGGAGGAGTATCGGGTCGGCGGCACCTGCGTCATCCGCGGCTGCGTGCCCAAGAAACTGCTCGTCTATGGCGCCCATTTCGCCGAGGATATCCACGACGCGCGCAAGTTCGGCTGGGACGTGCCCGACTGCAAGTTCGACTGGCCGGTGCTGCGCGACAATGTGCTCGCCGAGGTCGACCGGCTGGAAGGCCTCTATGGACAGACCCTCGACAATCACAAGGTGACGGTGCTCAAGACGCGTGCAACGGTCGCCGGTCCGCAGAAGATACGCCTCGCCGACGGGACCGAAGTCACCGCCGAGCGCATCCTGATCGCGACCGGCGGCTGGCCGCACGTTCCCGAGTTTCCGGGCAGCGAACATGCGATCACCTCGAACGAGGTCTTTCACTTGGATGCGCTGCCGAAGCGGATCATCATCGCGGGTGGCGGTTATATCGCCAACGAATTCGCGGGCATCTTCAACGAATTCGGCAGCAAGGTGACGATCGTCAATCGCGGCGACGCCATCCTGCGCGGCTATGACGAACAGATCCGCGACCGGCTGCTCCAGATTTCGATGACCAAGGGCATCGATTTCAAGTTCAACGCGCCTTTCCAGTCGATCGACAAGAAGGACGACGGGACGCTCATCGTCCATCTCGAGGGCTGCGATCCGATCGAGGCCGACGCCGTGCTAATGGCGACCGGGCGCACTCCGAACACCAAGGGCCTAGGGCTCGAAGAGGCCGGGGTCGAACTCGACGACAAGGGCGCGGTCAAGGTCGACGAGCGGAACCAGTCGTCGGTGCCGAGCATCTTTGCGGTCGGCGACGTCACCGATCGTATCCAGCTTACTCCTGTCGCGATCCGCGAAGGGCAGGCCTTCGCCGACAGCTTCTACGGCGAAAAGCCGACTGTGGTCGATTACAGCAACGTCCCCAGCGCGGTGTTCAGCCATCCGCCCATCGGCGCGGTCGGGATGACCGAGGCCGAGGCGCGCAACAAGCTGGGCTCGATCCGCGTCTACACCAGCGATTTTCGCGCGATGAAGAATGTCCTCGCGGGGCGCAACGAGCGCGCGCTTTACAAGATGATCGTCAACGCCGCGACCGACCAGGTCGTCGGCCTCCACATGATCGGCCCCGATGCCCCCGAAATCCTGCAGGCGGCGGCGATCGCGGTGAAGGCGGGGCTGACCAAGGCCGATTTCGACGCGACGGTCGCGCTGCACCCGAGCATGGCCGAGGAGCTGGTGCTGCTGAAATAAGGTTCGTGGGGCCTTCTGATGCCCAATGAACCGGTTTTTCGGAGGTTATCCGTTCCCGCGAACGCCTGAAGGGCGGCCTATGCGCGTAAAGTCCCAGCTTGGGGCGCAATTTCCTGAATTCTCATTAGCTATTGTTGCGTAACGCTCGACGATCATCGTGGTTGGTTGCCGGACTTTTGCGGTAATTTGCGCATCTCCTTGCCGATATCGGCGCAAAATCATTCATCCAGGCCATGGCCTCCTAACAGATTCCGATAGCCGCCCGCTGCCATGCGCCGCGCCTCGCGGACAAGCCGTCTCACCCGCGAACGCAGCGAATCCGATGCCGCCCGCCAGTCCAATGATATCCGCTCGTCTCCGAACAGGGCGCATGCAATGTCACGCTGCGATGCACCGGCCTTGAGGGCGTCCGCGACTCTCAGAACATCGATCAGTCTCTCGATCCGGCGCTCGACGGGAAAGAGCGCGGGCAGGAAGCGGCCGGTCCGGAACAGCCCGGCGGCCCGGCGAAGCGGAAGCAGCCGAGCATCCGTGTCGCGGCCGACCGAACCGGAAAGCAGATAGCGAAGCAGTACCGGGCGGCCGTCCGCCAGGCTTCCCTCTTCGACATCGATGCGAATGCGCCGGTAGCCATCGGAAAGAACCGCATGCTCACGCCCCTCGGGATCGGTGACGACGTAGAGCCAGCGCGCGAACCGGTCGTGATCGAACCGGTCGGCATGCCGCGGGTCGACCGGCAGAGCTGCGACGCGCAATGTATCGAGATCGATACCTGCATCCCACACGACCCGCGCATCGGGTGCCGCCCGCGAGGGATCTTCGGCGAAAGAGCAAGCCCCAGGCCAGGCGCCCTGGCCGGTCGCAGCCATCGCGCGTCGCCCTACTCGCCGACGTGTACCAGGCAACATAGGCCGGGTCCCGTCGCAGCCACTCCCACATCATCCCCGAACGGTCGATGCCGCGCAGCCGCCGGTAGGGCGCCGGGTCCCGCCAGTCGCAGTGAGACGTGGGCCCGGGCATTCAGCTCGCCCGCCCGTTAAGTGCCATATCGAACAAATCGCCTGCAAACAAAGCGTTGCGCGCCGCAGATGGGTGGCTATGATGGGTCATCATTCCAGCATTCGGGCGCGGCGGATACGGAAAACCGCGCACCCGCCCGAACCGGCAGGAAAGGACGGCAGCGGGGGGCACGGCGGCTTGAGACGCTGCCTCGGGCCGGGATAACGCATGAGAGACATGCGTGCGGAGGTCGAGTGGTTCCTCGACGCGATCGCGCTGGCGCGCGATGTCGGCGCCCTTGCAATGATCCTCGGTGAAATGACGAGCCGGATGGGTTTCTCGCATTTCGCGCTCACCCATCATGTCCATATTCTCGATGCGCCGAACGCGGGAATCCGCCTTCATGATTATCCCGAGGCGTGGGTCGACTATTTCGACACGCATCGTCTCGGCCTGTCGGACCCGGTCCATCGCGCAAGCCATCGCACGAGCGCCGGGTTCCGCTGGAATGCGATGCCCGACCTTATCCGGATGACACCCGCCGATCACCGGTTGCTCGAACTCGCACACGAGCATGGGCTTACCGACGGCTTCACCGTTCCCGCCAATGTCGTCGGCGAAGCCACGGGTTCGTGCAGTTTCGCGATCGGTCCCGGCCGCGCCCTGCCGGCGGATGCGCTGCAGTGGGCGCAGCTTGCGGGCATCGCCGCCTTCGAGGGCGCGCGGCGTATCTGGCTCGCCGGCGCCGTGCCACCCGGACCGCGGCCGTGCCTCACCGACCGGCAACGCGACTGCCTCATCTGGGCGGCGCGCGGCAAGACCGCTTGGGAAAGCGCGCGCATCCTTGGGATCAGCGAAGAGACGGTGGTGCGCCATCTCAAGCAGGCCCGCGACAGATATGGAGTCGAGAAGCAGACATCGTTGCTGATTCGTGCCCTGTTCGATGGAGTTATCAGCTTCTCCGACATCTTCTGGCGTTGATATGCCCATTTCTGGGAATAGCGCGATCGCGCTCCGAGCCCGACCCTCCCGTGCACACGCAAGACGGGAGCCTCAACCATGCTGCATCTGCCTGACGCCGACTGTTCCGCCAGCGAAGACGATGTGTTGCGTGCGATGTTCGTGGCGCGCAAGCAAGTGTTCGTCGATCTGCTCCGCTGGGACGTGCCGGTCCTCGACGGACGGTTCGAGATCGACCAGTTCGACGACGAACATGCCATCTACATCGTCGTGACCGACCGGGCCGGCCGCCATCTCGCCTCGGCGCGATTGCTGCCAACGACACGGCCGCATATCCTCGCCGATCTCTATGCGTCGCTGTGCGACGGCGATGTGCCACGCGGGCCGCGCACATACGAGGTCACGCGCTTCTGCCTCGATCGGCATATCGATGCGCGGGCAAGGCGCCGGGCGCGCGACCGGCTGGTCATGGGACTTGCCGAGTTCGGGCTCGCGGAAGGCATCACGCTCTATACCGGCGTCGCTGAGGCTGGCTGGCTGGAGCAGATACGGGCCTTCGGCTGGCGCGCCTGGCCGTTGGGCGCTCCGCAACGGATCGACGGACGCCAATTGGGAGCGCTGGCGATCGCAATCGATCGCGACACGCCGCGCCTGCTGGCCGAGGCCGGGATCGGCGGGTCCGCCACCCCGGCGTGGGAGCCGGTTCATGCGCTCTGAGACGATCGATGCAGCCGCAGCCTCCCTTGCCGGCTGGTCTGCGAAGCTCGCACGCGACGGCTATTGCATCATCCCCGATGCGCTGCCCGAAACGCAGGTCCGGCAGCTCGACGCGGCGCTACGGCCGAGTTTCGCGGCGACGCCCTTTTGCGAGGGTGGTTTCTACGGTGCCCGCACCCAAAGGTTCGGGCGGCTGCTTGCAAGGACGCCGCTCGCCGAAGCGTTCGTCCGTCACCCGCTCATTCTCGGCATCGCCGAAGCGATGCTGCAACCCTGGTGCGATCGCATCCAGCTCAACCTCACCCAAGCGATCGCAATCCATCCCGGCGCGCTGCCCCAGCTTCCGCACCGGGACCAGGATATGTGGTGCGGCGCCGTCGGCGAGACCGAATATCTCGTCAATGTGATGTGGCCGTTCACCGACTATCGCGCCGACAATGGCGCGACGCTGATCTGGCCGAACAGCCATGGCCAGGCGGCGGTCGCCGCGCATCGAGAGGATGAACCGGTCATCGCCGAGATGGCGCCGGGATCCGCCCTCCTCTTCCTCGGCTCGGCGCTGCACGGCGCGGGCGGGAATACAAGCCGCGAAATCCGCCGCGGCATGGTCGTCAGCTACTGCCTCGGCTGGCTCAAGCCTTATGAGAACCAGTGGCTCGCCTACCCGCCCGAGATCGCGCGCCACTTCGACCCCGAGCTCGCCGCGCTCGTCGGCTATCGCCAGCACCGTCCCAACCTCGGAAATTTCGAAGGGCAATGCCCTTCGATCCTCCTCGGCGACCATATTCCAGCCTGCATCGGCGCAACCGACGCCTTGCGGCCCGACCAGCAGGCGCTCGTCGACGCCTTTGTCGCGGAGCAACGGAGCGAACGATGAATGCCGGCGTGACGTCGGAGCGCGTCTATGACGCGCTCAAGGCCCGATTGCTTGGCGGCGAGGTGCCGCCCGGCGAGCGGCTCGAACCCAAGAAGCTCGCCGCGCTGCTTACAAGCAGCGTGTCGCCGATCCGCGATGCGCTGCACCGGCTCGCGGGCGAGCATATCGTCGAGATGCGTACCTCCGAGGGATTTCAGCTCCCGCTCGTCACCGAGCCCGCCTTGCGCGAGCTCATCCAGTGGAACGGCGAGTTGCTGCGCATCGCGCTACGGCGCTGGCCCGTCACACCCTCCCAGTTAATCGAACTTCCGCTAACCGAAGATTATGCCGCTTGCCTGCGGACGCTTTTCGGCCTCATCGCTGCGCGTTCGGGCCGCGCCGAAATTGCCCGCCAGGTCGAGGCGGCGAGCGACCGGCTGACGGCCTCTCGCATTGCCGAGAGCAAGATCCTCTCCGATCCCCGGGGGGATCTCGCCGATATCGCCGCTGTGATCGAAACCGGCGATCCGCGATCGATCGCGCGCCATATTGCTGTCTATCACCGGCAGCGCATGGCGCTCGTCCCCCCGATTGTCGAGGCCATCTACCGCCGCGGATAAAGCGCCTCACATATAACGCGTCTATATTCGGCGTATGGTCTGCGTATAAATTTCGGATAGCCTTGCTCCTTTCCTAATCTTCTCCTTGCCGCAATCCCGCGGCAAGAGGAGAAGTCTCATGGAACGTGAACATGAAGAACTGATCGACCTCGGCGCGGCGAGCGTCGAGACGCAGGGACCCGACGGTCAGCAGCTCGAACTGTCGGTGATCGGCAAGCCGTTCGGCATCGACAACGACGACTGAGCCAGGTGGACGGGCGGACTGCGGTCCGCCCGTCAAACGGCATGCTTGAGATGGAGCAGTTCAGCCTTCGACCCGGGATCTCCCATCAAAGCTTCGACGACGGCGCGATCATTCTCGATCTCCATCGCGACCGATACTGGCGCGTCGATAGCAGGGCCGCGTTCGTGCTCGACTGGATATGCGGGGACACGGCGCGAGCACCCCATCCGGAGGCGGTCGAGCAGCTTTGCAGTCTTGGCCTGATTGAGCGGTCGCGGGGAGACACAGCAAATTCGAAACCGACATTGCCGCAGGGACGGAGCAGCGCAATGGAACAACCGGGCCAGAGCGTGCATGCGCGCGTTCGAGATATTCTCGAAGTGCTGACCTTGCTCGTCACCGCACGCATAATCGTCCGCCGAACGGGCGTTCGCGGGGTGGCCGATGAGGTGCGCAGGGTGCGCGCCGCAAACCCTCGCCCGCCTGCGGAGGATCTCGATCTTCTGGTTCAGCGATTTCACGCAAGCCGCAGCATGATTCCACTCGCCGCCAAATGCCTGCCCGATACTCTCGCCTTTGTCAGATATGTGGCCCGACGCGGGCATTTTCCTCACGTCGTCTTCGGTGTCGTGCCGATGCCCTTCGCCGCACACTGCTGGTCGCAAAGCGGTGACCGGATTCTGAACGACGCGGTCGGCCATACACGCGCCTTCGCGCCGATACTCGTGCTGTGACCCGCCCCCGCTATCTGGCGATCCTAGATCCGCTCGAAACCGGTGCGGCGGAGAGGATGGCCGCCCGAAGCGGCGCGCTTGGCCTCGTCTATCGGACGACGCATACGACGGTTCTGGCGGGAGCGGAGACGCCTTTCCTCAGAGACAAGGGCACCGGGATCCTCATCGGACGGCTGTTTGCGAAGGCGGACGGCCGCGAGATCAAAGCCTTGCCGTCTCCGATCGCCTCGGGAGACGCCCGGTCGTTGATCGGCGACTATTGGGGCGATTATCTTATTCTGGGCGAGCTGCCGGCTCGGTCAGTACTCCAGGCGATCCGAGCTCCATCAGGAACGCTACAGGCCTATCGCATCCGTCAAGGTCCAGTCACCTATCTCACGTCCGATGTCGAGATTGCGCTCGAATACGGCCTGATCATTCCCGCCATCAACTGGCACTTCGTTGCCTATCACCTTGCTTTTCTCCACCTTCGGTCTGCGGCCACCGGCCTTGCCGGCCTCGACGAAATGATGCCGGGAGAAGTGCTCCGTCTCGACGGCGGGCGTGCAACGACGCGCAGTCTTTGGACGCCATGGGCCTTTGCTGCACCAGAGCGGCGCGTTGCCGCGATGGATGAGGCGAGCAATCTCGTAGCCAACGCGGTCCGCAACTCAATCAAGGCCTTGGTCCGGCCAGCCGACCGGGTCCTCCTCGAACTATCTGGCGGGCTCGATTCTTCCATCATCGCAGCCGCGTTGTCCGAAGCCGGCCGGGAAATCGTCGCACTTAATCTCGCCACGTCGGATCCCGGTGGTGACGAGCGGGATTATGCACGCACTATGGCGGCGCATTGCGCTATTTCTCTATGTGAAGCGCAGGTCGAAGAGGCCATCGATCTGACCGCCGACGTCCCGGCCCTGACCGCGCGTCCCGGTCTGCCCGCCATGCTGCGTTCGGCCGATTCGGTGTTTTCTCGGTTAGCGAGAGAGGAAAATCTTACCGCCTACGTCAGCGGCACCGGTGGCGACTGCGTCTTTTGTTCGCTGAGTAGCGCCGCCCCCGCCGCCGACTATTTGAGATCGCACGGACCGAAAGCAGCCCTCGCAACGATCGTGCGCGATATCGCGGCCATTCATCGCACGAATAGCTGGCACGTGACGCGGCTGATGCTGAAGCAGCTTCTCAACCGAAAGTCACGCGCTGCGTGGAGGCGCAACGAAGAATTTCTGAATGAAGACCGGCTACCATCCATGCCGCCCGCGCACCCCTGGCTGGATGGACAGGACCGCGCGCTGTCCGGCACACGCGCGCATGTCCGCGCGATCATCGCAGCGAACGCGCACCTCGACGGTTATGGTCGACAGGAGATCGCCCCATCACTTTACCCGCTTCTCTCCCAACCCGTGGTTGAAGCCTGCCTAGCTGTCCCGACGTGGCTGTGGGTTGAGGGCGGCTATGATCGCGCCGTCGCACGCAACGCATTCAGCCGGTCGCTACCCGCAGCGATCGTCACACGCCGCACGAAAGGCTCGATGGATGCCTTTTGCGCGCGTATTTTCGATCAGCATCGGATGAGACTTCTACCATTTCTCCTTGACGGCCTACTTGCCAGCGCTGGCTTTCTCGATCGACCGGCGATTGAAGCTTATCTCACCCGGCCGTTCGGCAACCGCGACGATCGTTTCTACCACCTCCTGCCTATCGCTGATACCGAGGCGTGGGCGCGCGGCGTACAGGCCCGATCATCGTGATCTCGCCGCAGCCAGCGCGTTCCACCGGCGATATTGCTCGGTCTTGGCCGGGTTCGGATCGACATGGCCCTGCAGCCAAAAGCGGAACCAGTCGAGGTTGCGTTCGTAAACAGCGCGTTTGTGCCGCGGTTGGTACATAATGTGGGTTTCGGCAGGAAACGCCCAGAGTTCGACGGGTTTGCCGGCACGCCCGAGCCGCGCCGCAATCTCGACGTTGCTGCGGAATTCGCGCTCGGGCAATTGCATCAGGAGCGGCGCGTCGAGCTTGCCGATCGAATGCGATGCCGCCAGCTGTTTCCAGCGCGCGTGATCGACATCGGGCGGTCCGAGATTCCAGACCTTCTTCAATATATCCGGCACTTCACGACCGGCAATTGCGTTGAGCCAATAATAGGTTTCGGACAGCAGCGAGTTGCTGATCGAAATTGCCGAGAGTTTCGACGAGTGGGTCGCGATCCACATCGTGACCTCGCCGCCGAAACTCAGCCCGCCCATACCGACCCGGGCCGGATCGATCAGTCCCTTGCCCGCGAGCATGTCGATCGCAGCGCTGACACCGGCCTGAGCGATCCGATATTGCTCGACCTGATCGCCCAGTCCCGCTTTCGTGGGCAATCGGTTGACACAAAGCACTGCGATGCCCGCACCGGCAAGCTGCCGTAGCGGGAAATCGTCGCCCGTCCCTCCACGCAAATAGCCATCACAGACATAATAGGTCACGAAAAGTGGTGCATTTCGGGGTTTACCCTGCGGCAACATCAGTTGGCCCGTGAAACCTTGGCCTGACGGGTCCGTCCAGCCGATCTGCTCGAACTGCGGCACATCGGACCGCGCGAGCGCCAGGTTAGGCGACGCCAGCACCTTAATCTCACCGGTATCCAGATCAATCCGAACGAGCCGGGGCGGCAAATTGGCCGAAGCGGCGACGCAGAAAGCCGCCGATGCATTTGCGGCGCATCCGCGCCGGTCGTCGCGTCCGCCATTGAAGCGCCCGACCCCGCCGCCGACGCGACGGACCTCGCCGCTTGCCGGGTCCCAGAGATACAGGATCTGATTGGCTGCGAGATCGCTCGCGGCGAACAATATCTCGTCCCTGTTTCCGCGCCACGCCAGACCACGGATCAATTGCCGGCATTCGGATGCCGCGCATAACAGCGGCGTATCTTCACCCGGCCGCTGGACGGCAAGAACCGCTTGCTGACCTTCACTCAGCGCATAGGCCGTGCCGCGTTCATTGCCGGACGGCTCGGCCGCAAGGATATAGCGGTCACCAAGCTTGTCGAACGGTTTACTGCGCTTAACGATCCGCGCCGCCTCCCCAGCAGTAGCGAGCCGTGTCGCGCCAGTGGAGAGATCGAGCGTGCGATAACTGACCGGGGTGTCGGCCAGAAGCCCGCCATGTGCAAACCAGAAGCCAGTGATGCGATCGGTCGCAAGCCGCCCGTCGATCCGGGAACCGCGATAGAGGGGGCGCGACGGATCGACCTGTGCATCGATCAGAACGCCATTGTCGTATTCTTGGCGTTCAGCACGAGCGATGTCTTCACGCGCCGCACCGATTGCATAGGTCAGCGTCAGGCTATCGGGCGCCAACGCAAATGCGCGAATATTGGCCGCATCGCCGGTCAGGCGGTCGATATGCGCGCCATCGACACTGCTACGCCATATCTGGATTTCGCCTTCTCGGATCGTTCGGTAGATAATCGCCCGCGAATCCGTCGTCCATGTGGGTGGTTCCGCAGCGAGGGTGCCGTCGGGCCAGTCACCCTCGCCTGCATCGGCGATGCGTCGCGGCGACGTCGTCCCGTCGGCCCGTACCACATACCAGTCGAGATCATGCTTGTTGCGCTCGATCGAGGCGGTCTCGGCGCGATAGGCAACCCACTCCCCGTCAGGCGAAATAGCGATACTGGACAAATCGGTAAGTTCGATCATCTCTCGAATGGTTGGTGTCGGCGAACCGACACCCGCAGCTGCCATCAACGCTGCCATGGCGATGCCGCCGCTCACCACGACGTCACCAATTGCAAGGCAACAAGGCGGCCGATCGCACTGGCATTTTCCGGATCGAAGCCGGACGCCGACTGCAATGTCTGAAGATTTACATAGGGTGGCCGGCGGTCCAACAGGTTGGTAGCGCTCAGCGAAATACGCGTCCCCGCCAGGATCCGGTCGAACTTATAGCTCAGAGTCAGGTCCACCGTTGTCCAGTTCTTGACGGTCTCGACGGGCGTGACGCTATTGTTCTTGTAACCGGCCGTGTAATTCGCAAAAGCCGCGGCGGACCAAGGGCCATCCGCAACTACAAGACGGGCGCGCAAGCGCATATGGACGGGATTTCCGATCGTTGAGAGAATATCGACGTCTGGAGATCCCGCTGTGATCTTCTGCTTGTTACGCAGAAGCCAGGTTCCGCTGATGCCGGCCTCGATCGAACGGCGCAGCCCGGCGTGGCTGTAGCCGAGGTCGAAATCGAGCCCTTCGAGATCTACCGAGGAGAGGTTTCGGGTCCGGCCATCGATGATCGCCCGGACTTGGCCCGGAGCGATACCGAACGGATTGAAGAAGTTCTCATCGGCATAATATTTGGCGACATCGCCAACCGGGGGATTGTCGATGATGAGTTCCTCGTAGACACTCCGGTTGGACAGGAACGACAGATAATTGATGCCGGCGCTACCGATGCGATCGCGATAGGCGATGTTGAAATAGCCGATGTCGAGACGTAGACCCGGAATCTGGCCAGGCGTGAGCGTCGCTCCCAACGTCCAGGTACTAGCTCTTTCCGGCCCGAGATCGGGCGTGTTTCCGAACAGCGCGAGAACAGGCGTCGTGCCTGTCGAGGATGCCGGGTCGGGCACATAAAGAGGCGCGATAGAAGCGGTCCCTTTGCCGGTCCGGATGTCGAGGAAACCTGGTGCGCGAAACGACCGGCCATAATTTGCGCGGAAGGCCACCTCGCTACCCGTTCGCCAGCTTAGCCCGAACCGGGGATTGAATGTCGTCCCGAAATCACTGTAACGCTCGGCGCGACCAGCCACGGACATGTTGAGCGCTTCCACCCCACTTATGTTCATCTCAGGACGAACAAGCGGTATTGCCAGTTCGGCAAAAGCGGCCGCCACCGAACGGCCGATCGGAAAACCCGCCGATCCGGCATCGACGGGGATCGCCGTCGAATCATAGTTAGTGCCTGTTCCATTGTAGCGCTCGCGCCTGAATTCGGCACCGACCGCAAGGTGCGCAACGCCCCCAGGGAGGCGGATCAATGGGCCATCCGCCTTGAACGTGGCCGACCAGATTCGCGATTCACCAATCGTTTCGTACCAGCCGCGGACTTTTTCGATCGTCGCTCTCGCTGTGTGCGACCCGTCTCCGAAGAGATTATAGGCGCTGGCAGGATCGCTGTTCGACAGCGTCTGTGCTAGCCAATAATAGTTCGGCACGTTGATCGTGCGCAATTCTTCATGTTGCTTTCCAAAGGAACCGCCGAGACCCAGGCGCCACTGTCCCAGTGCCGCCTCGAGGCCACCTACGCCGCTATAGCTGCGTACGGAGGCACGATTGGTCTTGATGCCGAGATCGTCGGTGAAGTCATAATTGACCAAGACTGGCTGCCCAGTCCCGATCGGATCGACATAGAAGGCGTTGGTGGTGGGAACGCTGACGTTACCGCGGTTACTCGGCGGCGTGCGAAGGACGGATTGTCGATCCGCGAAAAAGCCCTGCGCGGTAAAGCGCAGCCAGGGCGCGAGCGACTGGGTCAGCGAGCCGAAGGCGGCATGGCGCTCCTGGCGCGGTAAAATGTCGCTGTTTGCGCGCCCGTCGGCAAGATTGGGCTGCCCAGCGAGCAGCTGGCCCGGCGTGAGAGCGGTACCGTCCTGCCCGCGCGGAATACCGTAGACCGTGCCGTCCGCGGCCAGGATCGTCCCCGGATTGGAGAAACTCTTGCGATAATCCGGCCCACCGAAAGCTCGCAGATCCTCCGTCGCGAAACCCCGGTCCGCTGCCGCAAGATTGCCTCGGTGATAATATTCATATCCGAGCATGAGGCTCCCGCTCGACCAATCGACGCCTGCGATCTGACTGGCCTGCCATTCGTTGACCCCCTTCGCCGCGCCGAAGCGCGCCCGGCTTTCGGCACCTTGGAAGCGATTGCGAAGCCTGACGTTGATGACCCCGCCAACCGCGTCTGACCCGTAAATCGCCGAAGCCCCATCCGCGAGCACCTCGATGCGCTCGATGGCCGACGAGGGAATCAGTGACAGGTCGACAAACGTCCCTGAAACGCCGCCGAGCGCGATACGGTTGCCATCGATCAGGGTGAGCGTAGAGGTCGTACCAAGGCCGCGAAGATTGACGCTCGATCCCAGTCCCAGATTTGCCCCCGCATTGTTGCGATCGGTGTAGCCGCTTGTCCCCTCGTTCGGTCCGCCCCCGAAATTCTGCGGCAGCGCCTGGACGATCTGCTGCGTCGTCGCATAGCCGCTTCGCTCGATGTCATCGCGATCGATCGTCACGACGCGCGCACCGGCGGGCGGCGCGCCGCGGATGCGGCTCCCGGTCACAACAATATCCTCTTCGGCAACCGCCGCCCCGCTGTCAGCAATCACCCGACTGTCGCTATGCCCGGCCGCGGTGCCCGCACGCCGCACGACCAGGCCGCGGCCCACCGGAAGGCTAACAAGGCCGCTGCCGCGAAGAAGCCTGGTCACGGCCTCCTCGAAACCATAGCGTCCTTCGATCGCCGGTGCGGTGCGTCCCACCACAAGGTCGGAAGAGACGCTAAGATTCCGCCCGAACTGCGTTGCCACCTTGCGCAGCGACGCGCCGAGCGGCTGCTCGGGCAAACTCACCTGCTGCCGCGCTTCTTCCTGTGCGAGCAGCGGAGCGGGCGCGAGCGACGCCGCTGAGCCCATCAAGAAAAGCAGCAAATCCCCGTTTCTCATCATCGTCTCCCGGTCGAGCGGGCACGCTTTGTGCCCTCTTCGACCGGTGAGACGCCCGTCGCCGGATTAACCCTGTGACTTTTTCAGCCGGGCGCTCGCTGCCCTACCGGATGCTTACCGAACATCGCTCTTGCCCTCGCGAAGCAAGAGACTCCCGTCCGCCGTCGTCTCGACCGTCATCCCGAAACTCGCGCCGAGCGCGTCGGCGAAGCTCTTGGGGTCGTCGCGCCGGAACGCACCCGACACGCGCTTCGCGCCATCCCCCCCTCTCTCGATCCGCACGGCTTGTCCGCCACCGCGATTGAACGCCGCGACCGCCTCGGCGAGCGGCACCTCGTCGAAGCCGATCATCGGCTCGGTCCAGGCGAGGCGCGACGCGTCGGTTCGCGAAGGCACGCCCATTATTCCGACGCGCATCACAAGCTCCTCGCCCGGCGCAAGCAGGCGCGAGCCATGCGGGGAAGATTTCGCCGCTTGGCGGTCCCGGACTTCGACCGAGCCCTTGAGAAGGACGACCCGCACCGCGCCGTCTTCAAAGCCGACATCGAAGAGCGTGCCATGCGCGATCACGCTCCCCGCGCCGGCGTCGACGATGAAGGACCGCGCGGGATCGTGCGCGACATCGAAACGCGCGCGGCCGCGCAGGAGAGTGAAGCGCCGCTCGCGAGGCGAGCTGAGGTCGGAAAGCGCCGCATCGCGATCGAGCGTCACCTTCGAACCGTCGGCCAGCGTGAGCGTCCGCACGCCGTCCACGGCCGCGATGGTCGTTGCCGCGGGCGTCTGCGTGCCTGCGGAACCCAGCCATCCCATCTGCGCCGTCATCAGGCCCGCCGAGAGCAGGGTCAGCAAGGCTATGCCTGCAGCGAGCAGCGCGGCAGGGGGCATCTTCCGCCGCACCCGCATAAGATCGCGGTCCCGCCCGGTCCGGCTGTTCGCGAGAAAGAGACTTTCGTCCCATGTCGCGTCGAGGCGCGCATAGGCCTCGGCGTTGGCGGGGAGCGCCCGCCACGTTTCGAAGGCGGCGCGCTCGGCATCGGCATCGGGCCCGCGCATGACCGCGAACCATTCGGCCGCGCTACGCGCGTCGGCCCGCCGCGACCTTTGCGTCATGGCGTCGCACGCGATTGCGCGAGATAGGCGATGGCACGCGTCATATGCATTTCAACCGTTTTGACGCTGAGTCCCGTTCGGGCAGCGATTTCGGCATAGCTATAACCATCGATCCGGTGCGCGAGAAATATTTCCCGCGTCCGCGGCTTGAGCCGCAGTAGTGCCGCTTCGAGCCGGCGCAGGCGATCGCGCGCCTCGAGTGCGGCGAGCTGGTCGGCCGAGCGGAGCGCAACCTCATCCTCGCCAACATGGAGCATGGCCGAGCGCCGCTCGTTCTGCCGCGCATCGTCGCGCAGCATATTGTCGGCGGCGCGCCGGAGATAGGCGGCGGGGGCCGCGATGCTCCGCCGTTCCCGCTCGCTGAGACCGGCCAGCCGGCAGAAGACGCGTTGCACCACGTCGCGTGCGCGCTCATCGCGCACCCGGCGCCGGATGAACCGCAGAAGACCGTCATGATGCGCGCGATATAGCGCTTCGAGCGCGGAACCTCGCGGCAGTGCGCGACGGTCGTCGGGCGGCAACGGGTCCGCCTCGGCAACGACCGCGAACTCCATTTTCTCGGTGATCGGTTTCAGCTGCACGCGCGGTCTCCGCGCATGCAAGTAGCGCGCTGCGCGCGTCGACAGCGCGCGCCGCGCGCGGTCCCCAAGCCCAAAGCCATGGGCGCTCTCCGGCAGGGAGGCCAACCGGACATGCCGGTTGCCAGACGCCGGCCCGGAACATGCGCTGCCGCCTTTAACCGCCTGCGCGGCCTGGACATTCGCGGCTGCGGCCCGGAAACGCTTTGCTCCGGCCCAATTTCCCGTTTGCGCGGCAGTCTTGCCTCGCGCAGCTTTTAAAAAAGATGCGCGGGTTCAGCATAAGGGGCCGCGCTCGCAATGCAAGCGCGCGGTCCCGCATGCCGGGCGACGGAAACATGCTTGAGCATGTGCCGAGACCTTTAGCCCCGCAGGGCCTGGACATACGTCCCGGCCACCCGGCCTCGCGGTTCGAAGCAATTGCGCCTTGCTCGAACGAGCCTCGGCAGTTCGGTCGCGATCGGAAGAATTGTCGCGGGGGAATCGGAAGATCCCCCCGCGACACAGGATTTTCTAGCCCGCCGGCACCAATGTCTCGCTCAAGGCCCAAAGACGGTCGGCAAGCTCGGGATCGGATGCCCAGGGTTTCACGCCGCGGCGCACCTCGGATTCCGCCGGCGAAGGGAGCGCGATATCGCAATCTTCGCAATAGACGCCGCCGTGGCCTTCGAGCTCGGGAGCAACCGCGCACCAGAGCTGGGTGGCAGCCCCCTGCTCGACGTTTTTCTTGTCATTGTCGGGGTCGATGACAGGGTTTCCATCATCATCGATCGCGCCATATTGCCGGATGACCTCGACCGGAAGATGCTTGGAAAGGCCGGTCACGATCCCGCCGGGATGGACGGAAAAGGCCCGTATGCCGTCGTCGGCCCAGCGCCGATCGGCGCCCAATGCGAAAAGCGCATTCGCCGTTTTCGCCTGCGCATAGGCGAGGGTCGCGTCATAGGGCCGCACGGTAAAGTTGGGATCGTCGAAATCGACACCACCGTAGAAATGGCCGCGCGACGAGAGTGCGACGATCCGGGCGCCGTTCGCCGCCGCGAGGTTGCGCCGCAGGCCGCGGGCGAGTTGAAAATGACCGAGGTGATTGGCGGAGAACTGCATCTCGTTGCCGCGCCCGTCGCGCTCGAACGGCGTCGCCATGATGCCCGCGCTGTTGACCAGGATATGTAAAGGAAGGTCCGCAGCGACGATGTCACGGGCGAAGGCGTCGACCGATTGCGGATCGGCGAGGTTCATTTCGGCGATTTCGACGTTGGCGATACCGCTCAGCGCCTTCTCCGCCCGCTCGCGCGATCGCGCCGGCACGATCACGCGTGCGCCCGCCTGTGCCAGCTTCCGGACGGTTTCGAGGCCGAGCCCGGCGGCGCCGCCGGTAACGATCGCGTTTCGACCGGCGAGATCATGGCCCTCGATGACATCGGCGGCGGTGGAGGAGGCTCCGAAGGCGGAGCCCAGGGGTTTCTGGATCATGGATTAATCGTCCTTTCTTCGAAAAAGGAGCTAGTCACGCGGCGCCGCGATCACCATCTTCGGTCCGACAGGAATTCATCGCGATCGTTCAATATGCATAATGACCCGATTTCCGACCTCATCGCGCTCATCGACCCGCGCATGATCGTGACGAGCGGCCTTGTCGCGGGCGACGATTGGGCGGTCCGCTGCCCGGCGCCCGATGGATTGAAGTTCGTCGCCATGCTGCAAGGGTCGGCGTGGGTGTACTCCGACGAGACCCCGGCCCTCCCCCTCGAAAGCGGCGACGTTCTGCTTCTCAACGGCACGCTGCCATTCGTGCTCGCCGGGAACCTGGCCGCCACTCCGCTCGATGCATCGGAAGTCTTCACCGACGCCGGAAGCGGTATCGGAAAGATCGGCACGTCGGCCGGCGCGCGCATGATCGGCGGGCATGTCGCACTCGATCGCGATCGCGGACATCTCCTGCTCGACATCCTGCCTCCCGCGATCAAGCTCGGCCGCGACCGGTCGGCCGCCGCGGGCGTGCGCGCCATGATCGGGCGGCTCGACGCCGAGGTCCGCGAGGGGCGCATCGGCGGCGGCGGCGCGATCAGCCAGCTCGCGCAGCTGATCATCCTCGACGTTCTTCGATATCATCTGGAGGAAATGGGTGACGGCGCGGTTGGCTGGCTGCGCGGGGTCACCGACCCGCGCATCGGACCGGCGATCAAGCATCTTCACGACCGGCCCGAGCATGATTGGCATGTCGACGAACTGGCGCGCCTCGCGGGCATGTCGCGCACGGCCTTCGCGCAACGCTTCAAGGCCATCGCCGGCATCCCGCCGGTCGCCTATCTCACCAAATGGCGGATGCACCTCGCGGAGCAGAAGCTTGCGGGCGGCGCACGCGTGGCACAGGTCGCGCATGCGCTCGGCTACGCGTCCGAAGCCGCGTTCAGCCAGGCCTTCAAGCGCGAGCGGGGCCTGCCCCCGAGCAGCATAGCCGAACAATCCTCGCTCGCGGCCGAGACGGCCGGCTTCAATCGCGATTCGTGGCGCGGCGCCCCGCTGTTCACCACCGCAGACAGCGAAGCCTCAGCGGCCGAAGAAGTCCAATAGCGCATCGCCCGTCGCAGCGGCATTCTCCTCGGCGAGGAAATGACCTGCCTCGACCGGCTGCCCTTCGACCTTGCTGCCCCATTCGCGCCACACGGCGAGCACGTCGTACCATTGCTCGAGCGCGCCGCGGCTTCCCCATAATATCTGCAGGGGGATGTCGATACGGACTTTCCCTTTTTCATGCTGGTCGAGCACCCGGTCGTACGACGCCCCGGCGCGGTAGTCCTGACACATTGCATGAATGACCGCCGGGTTTTCCATGCACGCCAGATAGTCGCGATAGCCGACCGGATCGAGATAGTCGGCGGCGCCGGGGAACTGCTCCTTGAAAAAGAAGGTCTCGGGATCGGCACCGATCAGCCGCTCGGGAAGCGGCGCCGGTTGCGCGAGAAAGGCCCAGTGCCAATAGCCGAGTGCGAAGCGGGCATCCGCGCGGGCCCACACCTCGCCGGTCGGTATGATATCGAGGATGCTGAGTTTCCGGATCGCGCCCGGATAATCGAGTGCCATGCGATAGGCGATGCGGCCGCCGCGATCGTGACCGGCGACGAAAAAGCGCTCGTGGCCGAAAGACCGCATGACCGCAATCATGTCCCATGCCATCAATCTTTTTGCATAGGCGGCATGGCCTTCGCGCTCCGGCGGCTGGGTGCTGCGGCCATAGCCTCTGATATCGGGCGCGATGATGGTGAAGTGCGAGGCGAGCCGGTCTGCCACCTGCCGCCACATCATATGGGTCTGTGGATAGCCGTGAAGCAAAAGCAGCGGCGGCCCCTCGCCGCCGTGGCGCGCGAAGATGGAGACGTCGCCGCAGGCGACATGCTTCGTAGCAAAGTCATCGAAGGCCATGATCGTTCAGCCTCGCTGCGGGGCCGGGCCGATCGCCGGAGCCGAAACGGTTGCCTCCGGAAGAGGTCCTAGCAACGCTTCCGGAATCGGTTCGCCCGCCGCGTGCGCGCGGTGGAGGACGCTGGCCTCTTCCCGCGCGAGCGTTTTCGCGACGTAAAGGAGACAAAGGATCGCGCACGGAATGCTGTAGAGGCTGGCCAATATGGCGCCGCGCAGATCGCCGGTGACGTCGCTGGTCAGCCCGACAACATAAGGCCCCAGGCCCAGCCCGATCACCGACGTGCTGAGCGCCTTCAGCGCGAAGGCGATCCCGCGCATCCGGGGAAGCACGAGATCCTGGGCGGTGGCGTGCATGCAGCCCACCCAGAGCGTCATCGCGATCGAACCGATCGTGAAGGCGACGTAGAAGGTCGTCCGGTCCCCGGCCTGATATTGGACGAAACTGCAAAGGAAGAGGAGGATCATCGCAGCGATCGACACGAAGACACGCCCGGCCGGGTGCCGGCGCTTGGCGATATCGCCGAGCACGCCGCCGATACTGGCGCCCAGCACGCCGGTGGCGGCGCCGATGGCGCCGAGCACGAGGCCTTGTTCGGGTTCGAAACCGAGATAGCGGTGGGCATAGAGGAAGACGAAGGCGAAGAGCGAGTTCGCGCAAATGCCCATGAAACCACTGACGCCGAGCAAGGCGAGAAATGTGCGCGAGCCCGCGGTGAGGCGATAGGTGACGACGTCGCTGATTTTCACAGCCTGCAACCAGCTGAGAACCGCATAGGCGGCGATACCGATCGCCATCCACTGGACGACATTGGTCGTGAGCAAAAATTCGCCCCACTGGGTGATCACCGCGCGTTTGGCCGGCGGCAGAAGCTTGTCGGTATGAACGATGACCTGCCAAGCGACGAGGGCGATCACGGCAGCGCCGCCGATATTCTGGAGCAGGTGACGCGGCGTGCCGCGGCGCGCGATCAGCGCGAAGCTGAACGGCGGGATCATCGCGGCGAGGTCGAACAGCACGCCGCGAAGCGGGACACCGCGATTGGTCTGGGGCAAGGCTTCGAGCGCGCCGGGGGTCGGCTCGCGAACGGTGAGCGCCACGAGCAATGCGAGGAACAGACCCGGGATGCCGACCCCGAAAAAGGCGGCTTGCCATCCCGCGAACCCGAAAGGCGCCGAGGCCGGATCCGGATAGGCGGCACTCCAGGCGGAGACGATCGCGCCGCCCACGACGAGCGACGCGCCGATGCCAAGGTAGGAACCGGTCGTGTAGAGCGACAGCACAGTCGATCTTTTCTCTTTCTCGAACAGGTCTCCGAGGAGCGAAATAGCGGCCGGCGAGGCACTGGCCTCGCCGATACCCACCCCGACGCGTGCCATCGTCAGGTGAGCGAAGCTGCCCGAGAGGCCCGATAGCGCGGTCATGATCGACCAGAAGAGCAGACCGCCCCACAGCGTGCGTACCCGGTGCCAGGCGTCGGCCAGCTTGGAAAGCGGCACGCCGAAAACACCGTAGAAGAGCGCGAAGGCGGTTCCGTACAACAGGCCGATCTGGGCGTCGGTTAGATCGAGGTCCTTCTTGATGAAGGGCGCGAGCACGGTGATGATCTGGCGGTCGATCTGGTTGACCATGTAGATCAGGACGAGCACGCCCAGCACATACCAACGATACCAGTTCTTCATCGCGCGCATTCCCGTCCTCTTCTCAGTCAGCGACTGCCGATCGCCGTGGTCTTGCCCGGCAGAACCGAAGAGGGTCCCACCCGCAGCCTCGCGTGACGAACCAACCCCGTGCCTCTCCCATGCGCGTACCGTTCGCGCCGGTCCGGTCGCCGGCCGCCGTCACCGATCATTCTCGCCTTCTTGCTCTATGACCGCTTCCGGCTTCGGCGTCAGTCCCCCATTACGGGGACCACTTCGGTGCCTCTGTCCCCGCGGAAGGGGGCATACAGGAAGCGCTCTATTTCACACCCTTGGCATCATGAAACGCATGGATCGGCGGGGAATAATGACGAACAGGCCGGGGCGACGACCCACAACCGAAACGACAAGCCTGCGCTCTTTCAGGCAGCCGATCGCTCGCCGCGAGCGGAGTTGCCGTCATGGTTGAGGCGCGGATGAGCGACGCCGCGGAACGGCGGGCGCTGGCGGAAGAACTCGCGCGCTATAATACGCGCGTGGCGCAGCCCGACGATCCGCCGCTTTTCACCCGCGCGCCGAAGCCGGCGATGGTCCCGCTCCACTGGAAGGCGGCCGATATCGAGCGATTGCTCAGCCGCATCGGTGCGAATCTGAAGCTCGAATCGGGAGGGCAGCGTCGTACGCTTCGGCTCACCAATCCCGGCCTGCCGTACGGGACGACCACGACCCTCTGGTGTTCAATCCAATATATATTGCCCGGCGAAATCGCCACAGCGCATCGACATACGGCGACCGCGCTGCGCTTCATCATGACCGGTGATGGCGCTCACACGACGGTCGATGGTGAACGCTATGCGATGCGCAAGGGTGATCTCGTCCTGACGCCGAGCCTTGCCTGGCACGATCACGAGCATCGCGGCGACGAACCGATGATCTGGCTCGACGTGCTCGACATTTCGCTGGTGCGCGCCCTCGACGCCACCATGTTCGAGCCGGGGACGAGCGAACTCCAGACGACGGCCCCCGTGGCGGAACGCTCCATGCTCGAATATGGATCGGGGCTGATGCGACCGCTTGGCCGGCGCGGCAGCTTTCCCGCCGCGCCCGTGCCCGTTTATAGCTGGACGAGGGCGCTGGAAGTGCTCGAGCGCGCAGCTTCGCTCGATCCCGATCCCTATCATGACACCGCGTTCGAGTATCGCGACCCCGTAACGGGCGGCCACGCGCTCTCGACGATCGGCACGGTGCTTCAGCGCCTGCGTCCGGGCATGCGCGGCCAAATGCACCGCAATACGGGAACGAGCGTCTTCTATGTCGTGCGCGGCCACGGCCGCATCGAAATCGAAAGCCAGGCCTTCGACTGGGGGCCCGGCGACTTCGTGGCCATCCCTTCCTGGCATGCCCACGCTATCGGCAACGCCTCGACGGCCGACGACGCGATCCTGTTCCACGTCAACGACCGGCCCGCGCTCGAAAAGCTCGGACTCTTCCACGAGTCCTTCGACTAACCCCGCAGATCCAGGTGAAGAACTTGTCCGACACTCTTTCCTCGCAGACCGAAATCGATGTGCCCGTGCTGATCGTGGGGGCGGGTCCGGTCGGCCTCGCGCTCGCCGGCGATCTCGGTTTCCGCGGCGTCGCCAGCCATGTCGTCGAGCGCACCGATGGCGTCGTCCGCCAACCGAAGATGGACATGGTCGGCGTCCGTACCATGGAATATTGCCGCCGCTGGGGCATCGTTCCCTGGGTACTCGAGGCCGGCTATAACCGGGATTATCCGCAAGATTGTGCGTGGGTCACCTCGCTCAACGGCTACGAGTTCGGTCGCGAACCTTTCCCGCCGCCGAGCCAGGAACAATGTCCGCCGCAAAGCCCGCAAAAGCGCGAACGCTGTCCGCAGAATTTCTTCGACCCGGTCCTCCGCCGATTCGCCGCGCAGTGGCCGGGAACGACCCTCGGCTATCAGAGCGAGCTGCTCGATTTCGACGAAGCCGACGACCATGTCGCGGCTCGGATCCGCAATGTCGAGACCGGCGCGGAAGAACTGGTCCGCGCGCGATATCTGGTGGGCTGCGACGGCGGCGCGAGCCTTGTTCGCCAGCGCCTCGGAATCGAGATGAGCGGAGAGCCTACCCTCACCTTTACGACCAACGTCGTCTTTCGCTGCGAGAATCTCGAGCGCCTCCACCGGATGGATCCAGCCTATCGTTACATCTTCATCGGCCCCGAAGGCACCTGGGCAACACTCGTCGCAATCAACGGCCGCGATCAATGGCGTTTCTCGCTCGTCGGCGACAGCACGAAGCGGACCCCCGACGAAATCGAAATACGTGCCGCCATCGAGCGCGCCGTCGGCACGACGTTCGACTATGAAATCCTTTCGATCCTGCCGTGGATCCGCCGCCAACTGGTTGCGGAAAGCTATGGCGGTGGCCGCGTGTTTATTGCCGGCGATGCAGCGCACCTCACCTCGCCGACGGGCGGGTTCGGGATGAACACCGGAATACAGGACGCGGTGAATCTGTCATGGAAGCTCGCCGCGATGATAGAAGGCTGGGGCGGCCGGCATCTTCTCGCTTCCTACGAGGCCGAGCAACGCCCGGTCGCGGTCCGCAACGTGTCCGAGGCAACCGAGAATCTCAAACGCATGCTGTCGCCGCGCGTGCTGTCGCCTGACCCCCGCATCTTCGGCGAGGGCCCTGAGTCCGAGGCGGCGCGGCGCGAGTTCGGCGACCAATATACCGAGCTCATGCGCCGCGAATGGTATTCGATCGGTATCCATCTCGGATATATGTACGAGGGATCGCCGATCATCGTCCCCGACGGTACGCCGCAGCCCGAGGACCGGGTGTCGAGCTATGAGCAGACCGCTCGGCCGGGTTCGCGCGCCCCGCATATCTGGCTTTCCGAAGGCCGGTCGATCATCGACGAGTTCGGCAAGGAATTCGTCTTGCTGCGCTTCGGCGCTCCGGCGGCCGAAGGACAGGAGATCGCGCGCGCGGCGGCGCAGCGGGGCATGCCGTTCCGGGTTGTCGATATTGGCGACCGGGCTGCAGCGGATCTCTATGCGGCGCGCCTCGTGCTGGTCCGGCCCGACGGGCAGGTGGCGTGGCGCGGAAACGCGGCGCCGGCGGACGCGGCGGAATTGATCGCGCGAGTAAGCGGCGACATGGCCGCAGCCCCCCTGAAGGGACACCGGGAGAAGGTTGCATGAAAATCGCCGCACTCGACGGTGGCCGCGTCGCCCTGGTGGACGGCGACACGCTGATCGACGTCAGCGATCTTGCAGGTGTGCGCCCTGGCGAATGGCCGCCGGTCGGTGGCACACGCGCTATCGCCGCCTTCGCGCAGGAGCCTCCGCGTCTCGAGGACCTTGCCGACCGGCCGCGTATCCCGCTGGGGGGGACAAGGCTGGAATGCCCCTTGGCATGGCCTAACAAGGTCGTCGCCTTTCCCGCCAACTACCATGATCATATCGACGAGATGCGGGCGGCCGGCGCGTTGATTTCGCCGAAGCCCGCGAGCGGCCAGGGCTTTTTTCTCAAGGCCAATTCGAGTCTCAGCGGGCCCTATGACTCGATCGTCCTGCCCGACCTGCCCGGCCGCGAGGTTCACCACGAGTGCGAGCTCGCGCTCGTCATCGGCACCGGCGGGCGCGACATCTCGCGCGAAGATGCGATGAATCACCTGTTCGGCTATGCCTGCCTTGTCGACTTCGTGGTACGCGGCAAGGAAGAGCGGGTGATGCGCAAGTCGTTCGACAGCTTCTGCCCGCTCGGACCCTGGATCGTCAGCGCCGACGAAATAGCTGATCACCGCGATATCGCTCTCAGCCTCACCGTGAACGGCGAGCTCCGCCAGTCGGCAAACACGCGCGATTTGATCGTCGATATCCCGGGAATGATCGCGATGGCCTCGTCGGTGATGACGCTTCAGCCCGGCGACGTCATCGCGAGCGGAACGCCCGCCGGCGTCGGCCCGGTCGTCGATGGCGACGAGGTTCTTATCAGCATTGCCGGTATCGGCGCGATGCGCCTCAAAGTGGTCCAGGGTCGAGGCGGGCGTCATCCCGTCTGGGCCGAGCCGACAGGAAAGGACTGACATATGCCGGCCTATATCATTGCCATCCGCGAAAGGCTTCACGACGAAGGGCCGCTCCGCTCATATGCCGAGCTCGCAGCGAAGGCCCCGCGCGACGCATTAACGCGGCGCGCGCGTTACGGTCATGTCGAGGTGCTTGAAGGTCCCGACTGCGACGGCGTGTCGATGGTCGAATTCCCGACGCTCGAGGCCGCACGGGCATGGTACAACAGCCCCGAATATAGCCAAGCGCGCGCGTTCCGGCGGCAGGCTGGCGATTATCGCGTGTTGCTCGTAGAAGGCCTCGAACCCGAAACCGAGGAGAAGCGAAATGGCTGAGGAAGACCGTCCGCCTTCGGTCGTGGCCGAGCGCTTCGGCGACATCGCGCCGCGCCTCGTGCGCTATACCGACGAGGTGCTGTTCGGCGACGTGTGGGAAGGGGCCGACCTGTCGAAGCGCGACCGAAGCCTTGCCACCATATCGGCGCTCGTCGCGATGAACCGCACCGAACAGCTTGGTCCGCATATCGTCCGCGGCCTGAAGAACGGGCTCACGCGGGACGAGATCGTCGAGACCATCACCCATCTTGCCTTTTACTCCGGGTGGCCCACGGCCATGTCGGCGATCGCCGTCGCCCGCGACCTGTTCGACCGTGACGCACAATAAAAGCAGCGCGGCGTTCGCACAGCGTGGATCGCAATTTCAGCGGGAGATCCTTTGGTGACGACCGATCGCAGGACGATGCTGGGCGCGCTCGGCGCGGCGATTCTGGGTAGCGGTCTTTCGGCCACCGAGGCGCGCGCCGCATCATCGCCCGCCCGACGCTCGAAGACATTCATCCTCGTTCACGGCGCCTGGCATGGCGGCTGGTGTTACCGCGACGTCGCGGCACTTCTTCGCGCGGAGGGACATGTCGTCTACACTCCGACGCTGACCGGGCTGGGCGAACGGCGCCATCTCGGGGTCAATATCGTCAACCTCGATCTCCACATCGAGGATATCGCGCAGGTTTTCGAATTCGAGGAACTCGCCGACGTGATCCTTGTCGGCCACTCCTATGCCGGCATGGTGATCACCGGCGTCGCCGATCGTCTTGCCGACCGGATCGCGGGGATCGTCTATCTGGACGCCTATGTGCCGCGCCGCGACGGCGATTCGATCCGCAAGATACAGGGAAGCAGTGTCGGGGATGCGACCGCCGCGATGGGTGCCGACGGATGGAGCGTCGCGCCGCCCCCGCCCGAGAGTTTCGGCGTCAAGCCCGCGAACCGCGAGCGAGTCGCACGGCTGTGCACCCCCCAGCCGCTTGCCCCGATGCTCCAGGAACTGCGCCTGACGGGCAAACATCTCGAAATTTCCAATCGCCACTTCGTCTACGCATCGGGCTGGGGAACCGGAGGACAGACTCCGTTCCGGCGCTTCTACGACGAACTGCGCACAGAGCCTCAATGGAAGACGCATGTGATGCCCTGCGGCCATGACATGATGATCGACGAGCCCCGCGCAACCGCGAATCTCCTGCTTTCGATCTAGCCCGTAGGAAGAAGTCCGAGGTCCCATGCCTTCTTATCGTTCGCGCACTACGACCCATGGCCGCAATATGGCGGGCGCGCGCGGCCTCTGGCGTGCGACGGGGATGAAGGACGATGATTTCGGCAAGCCGATCATCGCGGTGGTCAACAGCTTCACCCAGTTCGTGCCCGGCCACGTCCATCTCAAGGACCTCGGCCAGATGGTCGCGCGCGAGATCGAGGCGGCGGGCGGGGTCGCCAAGGAATTCAACACGATCGCGGTCGATGACGGGATCGCGATGGGGCATGACGGCATGCTCTATTCGCTGCCGAGCCGCGATCTGATCGCCGACAGCGTCGAATATATGGTCAATGCGCATTGCGCCGACGCTATGGTGTGCATCTCGAACTGCGACAAGATCACGCCGGGTATGTTGATGGCGGCGCTGCGCATCAATATCCCGGTGGTGTTCGTGTCGGGCGGGCCGATGGAGGCCGGCAAGGTGGTGCTGAAGGGCAAGGAAGTCGCGCTCGACCTCGTTGATGCGATGGTCGCCGCGGCCGACGAGAAATATACCGACGAGGAAGTCACCGCGATCGAGCGTTCGGCGTGCCCGACGTGCGGGTCGTGCTCGGGCATGTTCACCGCCAATTCGATGAACTGCCTCACCGAGGCCCTGGGGTTGTCGCTGCCCGGCAATGGATCGACGCTGGCGACGCACGCCGACCGCAAGGAACTGTTCCTGCGCGCGGGCCGGATCGTCGTCGAAATGTGCCGCCGCCATTATGAGGAAGACGACGACAGCGTGCTGCCGCGCAATATCGCGACGTTCGAGGCGTTCGAAAATGCGATGAGC
Source organism: uncultured Sphingopyxis sp. (assembly GCF_900078365.1). Classification (NCBI taxonomy): domain Bacteria; kingdom Pseudomonadati; phylum Pseudomonadota; class Alphaproteobacteria; order Sphingomonadales; family Sphingopyxidaceae; genus Sphingopyxis; species uncultured Sphingopyxis sp. Next base: position 701,386 of record NZ_LT598653.1, on the reverse strand, counting down.
CTGGACATCGCGATGGGCGGATCGACCAATACGGTGCTGCACCTGCTCGCCGCCGCGTTCGAGGCGGGGGTCGATTTCACGATGGAGGATATCGACCGGCTGTCGCGGCGCGTTCCCTGCCTGTCGAAGGTCGCCCCTGCAAAAAGCGACGTGCATATGGAGGACGTCCACCGCGCGGGCGGGATCATGGCGATCCTCGGCCAGCTCGAGCGCGCGGGGCTGCTCCACGCGCATTTGCCGACGGTGCACAGCGCGACGCTGGGAGATGCGCTGAACAAATGGGATGTCGCCCGCACGAACGATCCCGAGGTGCAGAAATTTTTCATGGCAGCGCCGGGCGGCATACCGACGCAGACCGCGTTCAGCCAGGACCGGCGCTGGGACGATCTCGACCTCGACCGCGAGGCGGGCGTGATCCGGTCAGCCGAGCATGCCTTCAGCCAGGACGGCGGGCTGGCGGTGCTGTCGGGCAATATCGCGCTCGACGGCTGCATCGTGAAAACCGCGGGTGTCGACGAAAACATCCTGAAATTCACCGGGCCGGCCAAGGTTTACGAAAGCCAGGACGCGTCGGTTGCGGCCATCCTGACCGGGCAGGTCGAGGCAGGCGACGTCGTCGTGATTCGTTATGAGGGGCCGAAGGGCGGGCCGGGGATGCAGGAAATGCTCTACCCCACGAGCTACCTCAAATCGAAGGGGCTGGGCGCGGCGTGCGCGCTCGTCACCGACGGCCGCTTTTCGGGCGGTACGTCGGGATTGTCGATCGGCCATGCTTCGCCCGAGGCGGCCGAAGGCGGCGCGATCGGGCTGGTCGAGAATGGCGACCTGATCGAGATCGACATTCCGAAGCGCACGATCAACCTGCTGGTCGCCGACAGCGTCCTCGCCGAACGCCGCGCCGCGATGGAAGCCAAGGGCGACGCCGCCTGGCAACCCGCCAAGCCGCGTCCGCGCAAGGTTTCGGTAGCACTTCAGGCCTATGCCGCGATGACCACGAGCGCCGCGCGCGGCGCGGTGCGCGACCTGACCCGGCTCCTTCGAAGATAAGTTAAGGGGCCGGACCGGCGGTTAGCAATCGATCCTGGTCGCCATGTCGTGATAGCCGCCGCGGTAAAAGAGCAGCGGCTTGCCACACTCATCCGCCTCGAGAGCTTCGACCGCGCCGACGACGAACCAGTGATCTCCGACCTCGATGACCCGGTCGATCGAACAGTCGATCCACGCCACGGCGCTATCGAGAATGGGCTGGCCCGACGGCGAGGTTCCGCAGAGGAGACCATCGAACCTGTCCTCGCCCTTGAGCGCGAAACGACGACAGGTTTCGAGCTGGTCGGCGCCAAGAACATTGACGCAGAACCGCCCCGCGGTCTCGATGGCGCGCCAGGTCGAGGATTGCTTGCCCGGAAAGAAACCCACCAGCGGCGGATCGAGCGAAACCGAAGTGAAGGATCCCACGACCAGCCCGTGCCGCCGCCCCTCCCCGTCCCGTGCGGTAATGACGCATACACCGGTCGGATAGCACCCGAGGACAGCGCGAAATTCACGGGGGCCGATCCCGCCGTTGCTCATTCTATCATCCTTTTCGAAGAGTCGCCGGGCATGCAGCAAGTTCGGTATGGTTGCGAAGCCACGCCCTAGCGCCCGCGCCACCGCGGCGGGCGCTTGGCGACAAACGCGTCGACGCCCTCGCGATTATCGTCGGTCCGCTTCAACTGCTCGTTGAGTTCGGCTGCGAGATGCTGAACCTCGCGCGCTTCGCTTTCGAGCGATGCGAGAGCGATGCGTTTCGTTGCCTGGAGCGACAGCGGTGCACAGGCCAGCATCGCATCGGCATATCGCCGCGCGGCCTCCAGCGCTTGCCCCGGACCCACAACCTCGTTCACGAGACCGAGTCGCGCCGCCTCGGCGGCATCGATCCGTTTGCCGGTCAGGAGCAGTTCCATCGCGAGATGCCAGGACAGGCGCTGCGGCAGGCGCCGTGCACCGCCGCCGGTCGCCGCCGCGCCCACCTTCGCTTCGGGCAATGAGAATGTGGCCCCTTCCTCGGCGACGACAATGTCGCAGGCGAGCGCGATTTCCCAGCCGCCACCGGCGGCAGGACCGTTCACCGCCGCGATCAGCGGCTTGAACAGATCGTAGCGCCGGGAAAGCCCCGCCCAGCCCGTCTCGGGCATCGCGTCGTGAAAACCGTCCTTGACGTCATGCCCGGCGCAGAAGGCCCGTCCCGCCCCGGTGATGATCGCGATCCAGAGACTGTCGTCGCGGCCGAAATCGTCGAGGAGGTCCGAGAGCTCGCGGCAGGCCGGGGCGTGGAGCGCGTTCAAAACCTCGGGGCGGTCGAGCGTGATCGTCAGGATATGCCCGTCCCGCCCGGCCTTGATGAACTGCCCCATATGCCGCCCCAATTCTAGAATTTGTACCCGAGATTGACCCCGTAGGTCCGCGGCTCGAGCGCCGATCCGCTGGCCATGGCGCCGAGCGCGTTCGCCTGCTTGAACAAGGTCGTCGCGGCAAGCGTATTGCCCACATTGCGCACGAAAAGCCCTGCCGTCCAATTGCCGTCTCCGTCCTCGTAGTTGAGGAACAGGTTGCCGACGTCATAGGCGGGCGTGCGCAAGGTAGGCAGATTGAAGATGCTCCAGTCGATCTTGCCCGTGCGGCGATATTCGCCGCGGAAGCTAAGCGTGCCATCGGGGAGATCGAAACTATATTCGCCGCCGACATTGATCGTATAGCGCGGCGCGCCCTGGACCCAGTTGCCGGCGAGCCGGAGCGGTCCCAGCTGCGGGCGGTCGTTATCCACCGTCGTCAGATCGCCCTTGAACTTCGCATCGAGCACGGCGAGCGAACCATCGAAGCGCAGGCTGCGCGTCGGCCGGGCACCAACCTCGAGCTCGACCCCCTTGATGGTCGCGGCGCCGGCGCTTTGCGTCAGCACTCCCGACACTCCGGGGCCTACGCCCACGACCTGCGTCTGGATATTCGAATAGTCGTAATAGAAGGCCGCGACATTCGCCGTCGCGTCGCCGCCGAACAAGGTCGTCTTGAGGCCGGCCTCGTAATTGTCGACCTTTTCTTCCGGGTAAGGCGGATTGGTCTGCCCCCAGTTGAACCCGCCGCTCTTGAAGCCCTGCGAATAGGTTACATAGCCGAAGATATCGGGCGAGAATTTATAGTCGATCGTGACCTTCGGATTGAATTTCGAAACGTTTATATGCTGGTCGTTCGGGAAGCCGGGATTGGGCGGATTGAGGATGAGTCCCCCGGTGACGCCGGGCGCCGGGAAGGGCGTGACGAAATTGGTCCCGAGATAATTGTCGTGATTATGCTTCTTTTCGGAAGTGTAACGCCCGCCCACGGTGACCGACAGGCCGTCGGCCACCTCGTAGGTGAGCTGACCATATAGCGCAACCGAGCGGGTGAGAAGCGTGGCGAGGCTGTGCGATCCCTGCGCCAGATAATTTTCGACATTGGGCACGAACGCTGCCCTCGGCAACGCGGTAAGCGAACGAGGCGTCGTCTTGTCGTTGAAATAGAAGGCGCCCGCGACGAAACTCAACGGTCCGCGATCGCCCAGGAGCTGGATTTCCGCCGTATATTGGTCGTTGTGCGAATAGAAATTGTTTCGCGGACTGATGCCCGGCGAGCCCGAATTGCCTTGGACGAGGCGGTAATAGGAGAATGAGGCGGCGAAGAGCGACTTGAGGCTGAGCCAGTCGTTGAGCTCGTAATTGGTTGTGAGGCTCACCCCCTTTTGCCACCGGCGGTTGCTGTTCTCGTAGCGCGACGTCGTGTCGCGGGAAAAACTCAGGACGCAGTCGGGGGCGCTATAGGTTTCAGGCGTGCAAAAGGGCGGAATCTCCATCAGCGTCGTCACGGGCAGAGCTTGCCCGAACTGCGAGGGCATATAGTTGCGGTCGTCCTCATTGTGGTAATTGGCGATCAGCGTCACGTCGAAACGGTCGGACGGCTCCCAGCGCAACGTCGCGCGCAATGACTGGGTATGCGCGTTGTTGATCGAGGTGCCCGTATAGAGATTCCGTCCGTAGCCCGAATGGTTGACGAGCTTCACGGCGACGCGCGCGCTCAGCGTATCCGAAAGCGCACCGCTCAGCGCCCCTTCGGCGTTGAGCGTGTCATAATTTCCCGCGGTCAGATTGAGATACCCGGACGTCTCGGTCGTCGGCATTCGTGTCGTGACGTTGAAAGCGCCGCCTGTCGCGTTGCGGCCGAACAGCGTGCCCTGCGGCCCGCGCAGCAACTCGACACGTTCGACATCGAAGAAGCTGCCGGTCTGCGCCGAGGGCTGGCCGTTGTAGACGCCGTTGACATAGAAGGCGATGCGCCCCTCCGCACCCGCGCGCAGGTCGGTGAAACCGATACCGCGCACGGAAATGCGAAGCTGGCCGAGGCCCTCGCCGATCTGCACCGACGGGAGCGCCGCCCCGATATCGAGCGCCGAGTTGATCTGCTTCGTCTGAAGCGCGTCGCCGCCGATCACCGAGACCGCGACCGGCGTTTCCTGGAGGCGGCTTTCGCGGCGTTCCGCGGTGACGATAATGTCGCTGTCGGAAGGCCCCGCGCCGGCCGCCGCTTCGATCGCTTCATCGGCGGGGTCGATTGCGGGATTCGCCTGGGCGCGCGCGGCGCCGCTCGTGAATATCAGAAGGATGGCCGATGCACCTGCAAGTTGCGCACGCCTGGTCCGAATGCTCATAAGATATCCCTCTCCATATCTGGCCTGTTGCGGCTCTCGCATCGGGTTTCTAGCTTTTTTACGCGGTGTGAATGTCCCCATGGGCGGGGACATTCCCGCCGATTGATATGCTCGCCGTCTCATGGGGACAGGCCAATCATATTAGACATGCCGCGATGGCGGTGCGAAGCATCGCGCCCACAACCAGAATTATCGGAAGAGGGATCATGAACGAGCGAGCCGGACGCGAAGGCATTTTGGGCGATATCAAGGTCGCCGATTTCACGACGATGATGGCCGGCCCCCTCGCCACGCGCTACATGGCGGATCTCGGAGCCGACGTCATCAAGATCGAGGCGCCCGAGGGCGACTATATTCGTACCAGACAGCCGATCCGCGGCGAATCGAGCGCCTATTTCGGCCAGATCAACGCCGGCAAGAAGAGCATTTGCCTCGATCTCAAGCAGGAGGCGGACCGCGCGATCGCCCGGGCGATTATTGCCGAAGCGGACGTGCTGGCCGAAAATTTCCGCCCCGGCGTGATGGCGAAATTCGGCCTCGACTACGAGGCGGTCAAGGCGATCAACCCCGACATCATCTACTGTTCGGTCTCGGGCTACGGCGTCTCGGGGGCCGGCGCGAAGCGCCCTGCTTTCGCGCAGATCGTCCAGGCTGCCTCGGGTTACGATCTAGCATTCATGGGCTATCAGGATGTGGGCTCGAGGCCGCCCAACAGCATGCTGTTCGTCGCCGACGCGCTCGGCGCAAGCTATGCCTTTTCTTCCATCCTTGCCGCCCTCTACCATCGGCGCGAGACCGGGGAAGGCCAATATATCGACGTGACGCTGCTCGAATCGATGTTCCAGCTCATGGTGTACGAGGTCCAGGAAGCCCAGTTTCCGGCGCGCGAAGTGCGGCCGCTGTTCCGCCCGCTGAAGACGAGCGACGGTTTTGTGATGGTCACGCCGACTTCGCAGCGCAATTTCGAGAATGTCTGCGCGGCGATGGGGCATGAGGAATGGCTGTCGGACCCGCGTTTCGCCACGACGGGCGAGCGTCACCGCAACTGGGCGACGCTCTACGAGCTGATGGAAGGCTGGACGAGCGGGCGCGACAGCGCGAGCTGCGAGCGATTGCTCAACGGCGGCGGCGTGCCTTGTTCGCGCTACAAGACCGTCAAGGAGGCGTTGGCCGACCCGCTGCTCGCCGATCTTGGAACGATGGCGGAAGTGCGCGACCGCGACGGGCGTTTCAAGATTCCGAACCTGCCGTTTCGGATGTCGCGTTCGCGGGTGCAGGTCCAGCCCTATGTGTCGGGACTCGACGAGGACCGCGAGGAAGTGCTCGCCGCCTTCGGCCTCGAAGCGCCGGCGGCCTGACCGCGCGACATTCGAAGGAGGCTTGCATGCCCCGCCCCGAGCTTTCATGCTGACGCGAGCATCCGTTCCCGCAGGGAAGAAGCCCGTGTCCGACAAGTCGCATGACGGCAGCCGCATCGCATCACCGCGCATCCAGCTGCGGCAGCTGCGTTATTTTCTCGCCGTCGCCGAAGAGCTGAATTTCACGCGCGCCGCCGAACGGATCGGCATCGCCCAGCCGCCGCTCAGCCAGCAGATCGGCAATCTCGAGCGCGAGCTCGGCGCCAAGCTGTTCCTGCGCACCAATCGCGCCGTTGCATTGACCGAGGCGGGCGAAGCGCTGGTGCCCTATGCCCACCGGCTGCTCAACGACACCGATCGCGCCGCCTCGCTGATCGGCGAAATCGCCCGCGGAGAGCGCGGCCTGATCCGCATCGGCGCGATCTATTCCGCCATCTATACCGTCATCCCGCACGCCCTTCACAATTTCGCGGCAGTAAGGCCGCATGTCACGATCCAGCTCGCCGAGATGACCATCGCGCAGCAGCTCGACGCGCTCGCCGCTGGCGAGATCGACGTCGGACTGCTGCGCGGCCCCGTTATGGCGCCAAATGTCGCCACGGTTTCGCTGTTCGAGGAAAGTTTCGTCGCGGCCCTGCCGGCAAACCATCCGCTCGCGCAAAAGGATAGCGTGACGCTGCAGGACATCGCGGAATTTCCGCTCATCGTCATTTCGCCTTCGCTGAGCCGGCTTTACGGCATGCGCGTGCTGAGCGCGCTGATCGAGCGCGACATTCCATTCACGATCGCGCAGGAGGTCGCCGACATGTCGGCGCTGCTGAGCCTCGTTGGAGCGGGGCTCGGCATATCGCTGGTTCCCGCCTCGGTGCGCGGAATCCGTTTCAGCGCGATAGCCTATCGCCCCGTCACCGAGCCACTCCCCACCACCCTCTGTCAGCTCGCCTACCGGGGCGACGTGCATTCGCATGTGCTCGCACCGTTCATCGAAGCGGCCACCAGCGCCGTCGCAAGCCAGATCGACGAGCTCGGCGGTCGTTTGCCGCCCGCCTGACGAGCGGGCGCGCACGATAGGCGCAGCATCTCGTCCTATGCGCAAGATCATATTGGACGCGGCGCACCCGCGCCCTTACCGATTTCCACAGACAAACATAGGGCAGAGGATCGAATGCGGTTTACAGAAGAGCAGCGGGCGTTCCAGGACAGCATCCGGCGGTTCGCCGAGAAGGAGATCGCTCCCATCGCGGGCCGGATCGACGAGGACGACGAGATTCCGCGCGATCTGATCGAGAAGTTCGGCGACATGGGGCTGCTTCAGCTCTGGGTTCCCGAGGAATATGGCGGTCCTGGCGGCAGCCTGACGCTCGTGTGTCTCGCGAAAGAAGAGATCGCGAAATATTCGCTCGCCGCCTCGACGCTGTGCGCCAATAATTCGATCGGCCTCATTCTTCCGGTCCTTGCCCTCGGCACCGAGGCCCAGAAGCAAAAATATCTGACCGAGGCAGCCCGTGGGCGCCTGATCACCGCGATCGCGATGACCGAACCGCAGGCCGGATCGGACCTCACCGCCATCGCCACCCGGGCGCGGCGCGACGGCGACGACTATGTCGTCAATGGCCAGAAGACATGGATCACCTGGGGCGGTATGGCCGATTACATCCTGCTTATCGCGAAGACCGCCGACGAACCGACGCACGCCAGCCTCAGCGCCTTCCTCGTCGATACCCGCACGCCGGGCTTCCGCGTCGGGATTCGCGAGCGCAAGATGGGACGGCACGGTGCCCCCAGCGACGAGCTGCTTTTCGAGGACATGCGTATCCCCGCCGACTGCCGGATCGGGGAAGAAGGCCATGGCTTCAAGGCGTGCATGAAGGTTCTCGACCTCAACCGGCCGACGATTGCCGCCTCCTCGCTCGGACTTGCGCAGGGCGCCCTCGACGTTTCGCAAGCCTATGTGAAGGAACGCCGGCAATTCGGAAAGCCGGTCGGGCATTTCCAGGGGGTTCAGTTCCGTCTCGCGGAGATGGCGATGAAGGTCGCGGCGTCGCGGGCACTGCTCTACGAATGCACCGAGGCGCTCGATGCGGGCGCCGGTGACGAGGTGACCATGCTCGCCTCGATGAGCAAATGCTTCGTCACCGACCGGGCGATGGAAGTCACTGCCGATGCGGTGCAGATATTGGGCGGCTACGGCTATTCGAAAGATTTCCCCGTCGAGCGCATGATGCGCGATGCGAAGCTCAACCAGATCATCGAGGGGACGAACGACATCCACCGCATGATCATCGGCCGCAAGCTGGTAGCCTGAAGGTGCAGGGCCTGTTGCACGGCCGGCGGGCAATCGTCACCGGAGCGACAGGCGGGATCGGCAGCGTGATCGCACGCCGGATGACGTGTGCGGGCGCCCGGGTGGTCGGCATCGACTATCGGACCGACGGAGACGCAGGCTTCCCTCTTGTCGCCGGCGACATCGCGACGCGTGAGGGGGGCCATGCCGCCATCTCGCGCGCGATCGAGCTCGCAGGCGGCGTCGATATCATGGTGCATTGCGCGATCTGGATGCGGTACGGCGAGCTGGCCGAAATCGAGCAGGCGCATTTCGACCGGCTGCTGGCGAGCGCCGTGGGAGGCATATTGTGGAGCGTGCAGGCCGCGCTTCCCACGCTCGGCCGCGGTGCCAGCATCGTCAACCTCTCCTCGGTCGCGGCCTTTCGAGGTGCGCGCTCCAGCCTTCTTTACGGCGCTGCCAAGGGCGCGGTCGATGCGATGACGCGCCATCTTGCCGCCGAACTGGGTCCGGCAGGTATCCGGGTCAACGCGATCGCGCCCGGCTTCGTCGACACTGAAGCAGCCCGGCGCAAGGTGGGCGAGGCGCGAATCCAAGAGCGGCTTCGTTCTACCCCGCTCGGCGCGCTCGCCCGCCCCGAAGCGATTGCCGACGCCGCAATTTTCCTCGCTTCCGATCATGCTGCTGCGATCTCGGGCGAGACGCTGATCGTCGATGGCGGGCGTAACGCGACGGCATTCAACGATTGAACCCGGCGGCCAATGTTTAGGCTCTTATGTCAGAGAATCTTAATATTGGACCCCGGCAGCGGCGCAACGCACCTTCTCGCCATAACAGGATGAGGAAGGATGCTTTCGATGGAACCGGCAAGCGCTCGCAGGGAATCTCGCGGGGATGGCGACATAACCGATCTCGTCCTTTCGATCGGCACCCCCGGTTTCGCCGAGGAGATGCTGTATCTGCTCGAACGCGACATCGACCTCGCATCCTGCGCGGTGCTCGTCTTTCGTGACAAGGGCTTCGTCCCTCTCGTCTCGGCCTCGAACGCGCCGATCGGCCGCGGCCATGTCCGGCCGGTGACCGTGGATACCGGCCTCACGCTCCATATCGATCCGTCGGTCGCCTATTCCGCGCCTCCGGGCAGCCAAGGCTATCGCCAGATCCTTCTCCGCAGCGCCGAGGACCGCGGGGATATCGCACTCGGCCTGGAAGCCACCCGCAGCTTCGACCGGGACGGAGTGGCGGCTGTCGCGTCGCGCGCGAAGCTGCTCCTGACGCTCAGCTGGAAGCACGCCGACACGCTGATCCGGCAGGAACGCATGGCGCACGCGATCACCGACCTCGACGAAATCGACCATCATATCGCCGCGGCGCCCGAGCAATTGTCACCGCGCGAAGCCCAGGTGTGCGCGCGTATTCTCTACGGACAGACAACGACCGGCATCGCGCTGGAACTCGGCATCGGCAACGAGAGCGTAATGACGTACCGCAAGCGGGCTTACCGGCGTCTCCAGATTGCCAGCCATCGCGAGCTTTTGTGCTGGTACCTCACGCTACGCGCGCGCGAGACGCTCGGCTCGCCGCGCCGGCAGGACGCGGCATCTACGCGCCTGGCATCCTGAAATCACCGTGGCGGGCCACTTGCGCGAACTTGGCGTGGCGGCGGACCGCCTCCGCCTGCTCGAGCGCCACTTGGTCGATCGTTATATCGATTCCGGACGCCTTGCCGGCGCGCAGCTCCTGATCGCCCGTCATGGCGAAATCCTGTTCGACGGATGTTGGGGTTCGCTCGATCTCGCGCGCGGCACACCGCTTCCCGACGACGCGGTCTATCGCATCTACTCGATGACCAAGCCGGTGACATGCGTCGCGGCGCTGATCCTGATCGAGCGCGGGCTCCTGTCGCTCGACGACCCCGTTGCGCTCCACATTCCCGAATGGAGCGACCTCGGCGTCCGTGTTTCGGGAGAGGCCGGCAGCTGGCAGGCAGCGGCAGCCGAGCGGCCGATGCGGATCGTCGACCTGTTCCGTCACACCGCAGGGCTGACCTATGGCTTTCAGAACAAGACGGCAGTCGATGCCGCTTACAGGGACCGCGCAATCGGCGAACCCCATGGCGCCCTCACATCGGATGAAACGATCGCGGCGCTGGCCGATATTCCGCTCGATTTCGTCCCGGGCTCGGCGTGGAACTATTCGATAGCCACCGACATATTGGGATTTATCGTCGAGCGGGTCGGCGGCCGCCCGCTCGATCGTTTTATGCGCGAGGAGATATTCGCGCCGCTGGGCATGGCCGATACGGGTTTCACGGTACGCAGCGATCAGGCGCGCCGGTTCGCGGCGAGCTACCGGCGCTTGCCCGACGGGACGCTGGCGTTGCACGACGAACCCGCTTCGAGCCCCTATCTCGCCCCGCCTACCTTCTTTTCAGGTGGCGGCGGTCTCGTCTCGACCGCGCACGACTATATGTGCTTCGCGCTGATGCTCGCGGGCGGCGGCGCGCTCGGCGACGCGCGGATTCTCTCGCCTCTGACCGTCCGTCTCATGGGCAGCAACCATTTGCCGGGCGGCCGCGATATCGCCGCCCTGTCGCGCTCCGCCTACTCCGAAGCGCTCTATGCCGGCATGGGCTTCGGGCTGGGCGTGGCGGTCGTCACCGATCCGGTTCGCACCGGCATGCTTTGCAGCCCCGGCGAAATGCATTGGGGCGGCATGGCTTCGACGGTTTTCTGGGTCGACCCCGCCGAGGCGCTTTGCGTCACCTTCATGACCCAGTTGCTGCCGTCCGCGGCCTATCCGATCCGGCGCGAACTGCGCGCGCTCGTCTATGGCAGTCTGACGCGGCTCGGCCATTCCTGAACGCGAGCAAGCGCGGCGCGCCTTGCCGCGACAGCCGGCACGCTCGCCGTCGGCCGGTTCATGTCATGAAGAGCCGTGCGGGCGTCTCGAGATAGGCTTTGATACGCTGAACGAACAGCGCCGCGTCCCAACCGTCCACGACGCGGTGGTCGAAGGAGGCGGAGAGATTCATCATCTTCGCGACTTCGACGCGGCCCTCGCGCACGACCGGGCGCTCGACCATCTTGTTGACCCCGAGGATGGCGACCTCGGGACTGTTGATGACCGGTGTCGTGGCCACGCCGCCGAGCGGACCCAGACTGCTGATCGTGATCGTCGACCCGCCAAGTTCGCTACGGCTAGCGCGGCCGGCGCGCGCCGCCTCGCTTAGGCGGGCGATCTCGAGCGCGGTTTCCGGGAGATCGCGCGCCCCGGCGTTGCGCAGGACAGTGACCACAAGCCCCGCGTCGGTTTGGGTCGCAATACCGATATGGGCCGCATGGTAGCGCCTCACGACGCCGGCTGCGTCGTCGTAGAGCGCATTCATCTGCGGAAATTCGGGAAGTGTCCGCACCAAGGCGCGAACAAGGAACGGCAGGAGAGTCAAACGCGGACGGCCGGAAGACGCCTCGGCGTTGATCTCCGCGCGAAGCCGTTCGAGGGCGCCGACATCCACCTCTTCGATATAGGAGAAATGCGGAATCCGCCGCTTCGTATCCTGCAACCGCTCCGCGATCCGCCGACGAAGCCCGATGATCGGGATCTCGTCGAAATCGGGATCGCCCGGCTCGGCGGCGGGCGTATCGTCCTTCAAGGCCCGCGCGGGTACCCGCCTGCCATCGAGATAGGCATCGAGGTCGGCTTGTCGAACGCGTCCCTTGGGCCCCGACGGCCGGACGAGCGACAGATCGACCCCGAGCTCCTTCGCGCGGCGCCGAACCGCGGGCGTTGTGAGGACGCGGCCGTGCCCGCCGCCGCCGGCGGCGCGTTCGGCGGCAGGTTCGACCGTCTTCGCCGCGAGCGTATCGGTGACCTGCGCCGCTTCGACCGGGTCGCAAGCCGTCGCCTCCCCGACGGCTTCCCCGATCGCCAGGACGAGAATGACGCTGCCCACACGCAGCATTTCGCCTTCCTCGCCCCGGCGCTCGGTAACGACGCCCGTCACCGGCGATGTTACCTCGACGGTGGCCTTGTCGGTCATCACGTCGATGAGCGGCTGATCCTCCTCGACGCGATCGCCGATCGCTACATGCCATCCGACGCACTCGGCTTCGGCGGTCCCTTCGCCGATATCGGGAAGTTTGAATTCGTAGATATCGCTCATCGGCTTGTCGCGCGCCGCATCGCTGCGGCGATCCTGTCCGGCCCGGGGAAATAGTGCCATTCGAAGGCATGCGGATAGGGCGTATCCCACCCGGCTACCCGCTCGACCGGGGCTTCGAGATGATAGAAGCAATGTTCCTGCACGAGAGCGGCGAGCTCGGCCCCGAAGCCGCAGGTCAGCGTAGCCTCGTGGGCGATCACGCAGCATCCCGTCTTTTCGACCGACTCCCTGATCGTATCTAGGTCGAGCGGAGCCAGCGTACGCAGGTCGATCACCTCGGCGTCGATTCCGCTATCGTCGGAAGCGGCGAGCGCGACATGCACCATCGTTCCATATGCGAGGACGGTAACCTCGCCGCCTTCGCGCACCACGGCCGCCTTCCCGAGCGGGACGGTGTAATGCCCCTCGGGCACCTCGCTCGCGGGATGGTCGGACCAGGGTTTCACCGGACGATCGTGATGGCCGTCGAAGGGACCGTTATAAAGGCGCTTCGGTTCGAAAAAGAGTACCGGGTCGTCGTCCTCGATCGCCGCGATCAGCAGGCCCTTGGCATCATAGGGTGTCGAGGGGATCACCGTCTTGAGCCCCGCGACATGCGTGAATATCCCCTCGGGAGACTGGCTATGCGTCTGGCCCCCGAAAATCCCGCCGCCATAAGGGGCGCGCACCGTCAGCGGTGCCCACCATTCGCCGGCGGTGCGATAACGCAGGCGCGCCGCTTCGGAGATCAGCTGGTCGGCAGCGGGGTAGATATAATCGGCAAACTGGATCTCGACCACCGGACGCATGCCGTAGGCGCCCATTCCAACGGCCACCGCGACGATCCCGCCCTCGGCGATGGGCGCGTCGAACACCCGCGTCAGTCCGTGACGCTCCTGAAGCTTGTCGGTGGCGCGAAATACCCCGCCGAAGAAGCCGACGTCCTGCCCGAACACCACGACCGACGGATCGTCCCGCAACGTCTGGTCCATCGCTGAATTGATCGCCTGGATCATGTTCATCCGCGCCATCGTCAGAGCCCCAGTTGCGCGCGTTGTCGCACCAGGTGAGCGGGCATGTCGCGATAGACATCGTCGAACATGGTCGCCGGGTCGAGCCCAGGCCCCTGACCGAGCGTCCCGAGCGCTTCGGCTGCCTTGCCTTCGCGCTTCACCACCTCGTCCACCTCGGCGGCAAGCGCCGCGTGCCGCGCCTCGTCCCAAAGCCCCTCGATCAGCAGATGCGCCTTCAACCGTTCGACCGGATCGCCGAGCGGCCAGGCCGCGCCTTCGTGACGCGGTCGGTAGCGTGCGGGGTCGTCGCTCGTCGAATGCGCGTCGGCGCGATAGGTGACGAGCTCGATGACCGTGGCGCCGAGGTTGGTCCGTGCCCGCTCCGCCGCCCACCGGGTCGCCGCATAGACGGCGAGAAAGTCGTTGCCGTCGACGCGCAGCGCCGGAAGCCCGTATCCGAGCCCGCGCGCCGCCATCGTCGTTTCATCGCCTCCGGCGATGCCCACGAACGAGGATATCGCCCACTGATTGTTGACGATGTTGAGAATGACGGGCGCCCGATAGACCGACGCGAAGGTCAGGGCATAGTGGAAATCGCCCTCCGCGGTCGCGCCGTCGCCGATCCACGCGGCGGCGATCCGGTGGTCGCCGCTCGCCGCCGATCCCATCGCCCAACCGACGGCCTGGCTGTATTGCGTACCCAGATTTCCGGAGATCGAGAAAAAGCCGGCTTTGCGGCTCGAATAGAAGACCGGCATCTGCCGGCCCTTGAGACGGTCGCCGCTGTTGGAATAAACCTGGTTCATCATGTCGCGTAACGGCCAATCGCGCGCGATCAAGAGACCCTGTTGGCGATAGGTCGGGAAACACATATCGTCCCCGTCAAGCGCCATCGCGGCCGCCACCGCGACCGCTTCCTCACCGGTGCACTTCATGTAGAAGCTGGTCTTGCCCTGCCGCTGCATGCGCACCATTCGTTCGTCATAAGCCCGCGTGAGCATCATCGCGCGAAGACCCGCGACAAGCCGATCGGGGGCAAGCCCCGGATTCCATTCGCCCACCGCACGGCCATCTGCGGCAAGCACGCAGATCAGCCGATGGGCGAGCGGGGCAACCGTACCCGCCGCGACGTCGACCGGAGGTCGCTCGACAGCACCGGCCGGGTCGAGCGCGATATGGCTGAAGTCCGGCGTATCCCCGGGCCGTCCGCGCGGCTCGGGAACATGGAGCGTCAAACGTCGGTCGTTCGGCAGATGCATGCCAATCCCCGTTTCGAAAGGAGTTCGCGGCGCCGAAGATCGCGGCGGCAGCCGCCAAACCGGCGGCCTCGCCCCTCTCCGACAGGCGCTTTACTCAGCCGCGATCGCGCGCCTGGTCCGCATATTGCTCGATCAGATGCGGCGCCGCATTGACCATCTTGATCGGGTCGGCGACCGAGTGCATCCGCGCGGTCGAGGCGTCGCGCAGGCAGCGCGCGATGACGCTGGGTTCGCGAATGCCAGCCGAACCCGCCCAGGCATGACAATTGCGGACCACCTCGGGACCGACCTCATGTACCCACGAAACGAACTGATACATACGCGCGAACTGGGCCGGCGTCGGCGGATTGCCGGCCTCGGCCTCGCGTTCGAGCTCCTCGAAAATCTCGATGACACGCGAACGCAGCGAGGTGTAGGCAGCCTCCTGGACCGCGAAATCCTTCTGGAACATGGGGTGGCTGCCGATCGGTCCATTATAGCCGAGCCGAGCCTTGCCGGCCGCGATGATCGCGATCTCCTCGAGCGCCCGCTTCATCATGCCGAGGACCACCGCGCAGTGGCCGGCGGCGCCGAACGCAAGGCCGCCCATACGATAGCTCGCAGGACCGCGCAGCGGCGTATAGGTGCGCACATTTGTCGCGAAATCGGGCGAAACTGTCACGTCGTCGACGACGAAATCATTGCTTGCCGTCGCGCGCAGGCCGAGCACATCCCAGTTGGGCACATATTCGATCTGATCTCGTTTGAGATAGAAAGTGACGGTTGCCGGAGCGCCCTGCTCATCCCGAACGACCTCGCCATTCTCGGAGAGGGTCATCCCTGCCAGAAACCAGTCGGCATAGCCCGAACCGCTCGCGAAACCGAACCGGCCCGATCCGCGGAACCGGCCGTCGGCGAGCTTCGTCGCCTTTCCGATGGGCCCCGGCATGCCAGCGACGATCGCGCGGCGCCCGCCTCCGAACATGGCATCGATCGCTTCGTCCCCAGCCCAGCCCGAGGCATAGAGCGTATGGATCGACGTTGCCATGAGCGACCAGCCGGTCGACCCGTCGGATCGCGCCAGGTCTTCGAGAACCTCGATGCATGTGCGGATACTCGACGCGCCGCCGCCGAGCTCGCGCGGCGCCATGAACCACACGAGTTCGCTCTCCAGGAAGATATCGACGACCGGCTTGGTAAGATCCCCCTTCGCCTCGGCTTCGCGCGCTTCGCTGGCCACGAGCGGCGCCATATCCCGAACGATCGCGCGGTAATCGATCGCGGCGTTCGCGGTGGATTTTTCCTTCACCATGGTCTGGCTTTCATACTGCATCGAATTACCGCTCCCGATCTGCTCTCGGTCTGCTTCTTAGGATCGAATGCCCTGTCGGTCTGTCCCCAATCGCAGGGACCGCGAACAGGGCAGCGGAGCATTAACCTGTATCTTCGGCGCGCAGGATAGCCGAGCCCAGCAGACCCCGCCAAGACACCGATCGAAAGGATTTGACATTGCAGGACGCTTCCTCCTGGACCGACGGGCTTCAGCTCGCCTTCGGCGCCGACCAGCCCCGACGGATGCTGATCGGGGGAAGATGGCTCGAGAGCGATTCCGGGCAGAGTATCGCAGTCGTCGATCCCTCCACGGCGAGCCCGATCGCCTCGATCCAGCGCGGAACCGCTGCCGATGTCGACCGGGCCGTGGCGGCGGCGCGCGCGGCATTCGAGGGCGGCGAATGGCCTGCGATGAATGGGACGGCACGCGAGCGGCTGATGCGCAAGCTTGCCGATCTCATCGAGACCAACAGCGCCGAATTCGCGTTGCTGGAGGCACTCGATGGCGGAAAACCCATCGCCGCCGCACACCAGGCCGATGTTCTCGGCAGCGTCGCCCGTCTCCGCTATGCCGCGGCGTGGGCGCCGCGCCTGAACGGGCAAAATATCGAACCTGCGGTGCCGCTCGACATGCATTGTTACACACGGCGCGAGGCATGCGGCGTGGCAGGGCTGATCGTTCCCTGGAATTTTCCTCTTGCGATGGCGGTATCGAAGCTCGGCGATGCCCTTGCGGCCGGCTGCACCGTGGTGCTCAAGCCTTCCGAACTGACGTCGCTCGCTACCTTGCGACTGGGCGAGCTGATCGGAGAAGCCGGCTTTCCGGACGGCGTCGTCAATATCGTCACCGGCTACGGCTCCGAAGCGGGACAGGCGCTGGCGGATCATGCCGGGGTGGACAAGATTTCCTTCACGGGTTCGACCCGCGTCGGCAAGCAACTCGTCCGCTCGGCAGCCGGCAATCTGAAGCGGCTGACGCTCGAACTCGGCGGCAAGTCGCCGGCTATAGTTTTCGCCGACGCCGACCTCGACCTTTCGGTACGCGGCGTGCTGCGCAACTTCACTTACAACAGCGGACAGATTTGCGCGGCAGGCTCACGCATATTCGTGCATCGCGCCGTTTATGAGCCTTTTCTTGTCGCGCTGGCTGACGCCGCGTCGGCCGTTCGCGTCGGACCGGCGACGGAGGATTTTACCGAGATGGGACCGCTCGTTTCCGAGGCGCAACGCGACCGCGTCCGCGATTATATCGCCGGCGCGGTCGAAAGCGGCGCCACCGTAGTCGCTGGCGGCGCGATGACAGAAACGGAAGGCTATTTTCACCGCCCGACGATCCTGGCCGATACGCGGCCCGACATGGCGGTCCGGCGCGAAGAGATTTTCGGTCCGGTCGCGACGATATCGCCCTTCGAGGGCGACGAATTCGCGGCCGTTATTCGCGAGGCGAACGACACCGATTACGGATTGTCGTCCTATATCTACACGCGCGACCTCTCGGCCGCCCATCGAACCGCACGGCTCATACGGGCGGGCACCGTACGGATAAACGGAGCGGCACTCGACCACACGATGCCGTTCGGCGGCTACAAACAATCGGGATGGGGGCGCGAAAATGGCTGCGAAGGCGTGCTCTCCTTCACCGAACTCAAGACCGTCATGATCGCGCTCGGGTGATTTCGGTCTGTTGCGGCACTGTCAGCGCTCGGACCGCGCGATCCACTTTGTTTCCCCCGCGGGAACATAATCGCGCAGGGAGGCGAGCATAGCGCCGGGGTCGTTGGCGATCTGTAACATGCCGAAATGACCGGGCTTCAAGAAGGCTTCCGCAACACTGTGTTCGAGGAATTCGAGCAGCTTGTCGTAATAGCCCGCGATATTGAGGAGGCCGCAGGGCTTTGCGTGACTACCGAGCTGCGCCCATGTCCAGATTTCGAAAATTTCCTCGAAGGTTCCGATGCCGCCCGGCATCGCGACGAAACCATCGGAAAGCTCGGCCATCAGCGCCTTACGTTCGTGCATCGAGCCGACGATCCGCAGATCGGCGAGAGCCGGATGCGCGACCTCATGCTCGACCAACGCCTGCGGAATGACGCCGATCACTTCGCCTCCCGCCGCCATCGCCGCGTCGGCGACCGTGCCCATGAGGCCGACCGCTGCGCCGCCATAAACCAAGCCGATTCCCTCTTCGGCGAGGAGCCGTCCGAAGGCCGCCGCGGCTATGCGATAGTCCTCGCGCACGCCATAATTCGAACCCGTAAACACGCAAATCCGCTGCATGCCGCTCATCTTCCGCCCTTTCAAAAGTATGGAGATTAGAAGGCTTTGGCACGCCGTGGAATTCTACCAAAGATCAGGTCGGCTCCCGCTCGCGTATAGGCAAGCGGCGAATGGACGCGGCGCGCGGGAAGTGAATTTCCGAAGGAGGACACCAAAGGGCGGCGTGCCCGTTCGGTGCCTCTCCCTTCACTCTAAACCCCCAATGCCTTCGCAACCCCTGCCCCATAGGCCGGATCGGCGCGGGTGCAGTTTGCGACATGGCGCCGCTTCACCTCGACCCGCGCGTCGCCCATCGCGCGCGCCGTGTTGTCGAACAGCAGTTGCTGCTGCTCGGGTGACATGAGCCGGAACAGGTCGCCCGGCTGTTCATAATGATCCTCGTCGACACGGTGGTCCCAATGGGCCGCGGCGCCTTCGAGTACCAGCGGCGGTTCGACGAGCGCGGGGTCGTCGCCCATCCATTCGCCCTTGCTGTTCGGCCAATAGCTCGGCGTCGCGCCCAGATTTCCGTCGGTGCGCATAGCACCGTCGCGGTGATAGCTGTGATAGGGGCAGCGCGGCGCGTTGACCGGGATATGGTTGTGATTGACCCCGAGGCGGTAACGGGCCGCGTCGGGATAGGAGAAGAGCCGCGCCTGCAGCATCTTGTCCGGAGAGAAGCCGATCCCGGGCACGACGTTCGACGGCGAGAAGGCCGCCTGCTCGACCTCGGCAAAGAAATTGTCGGGATAGCGATCGAGCTCCAACTCGCCGACCTCGATCAGCGGATAGTCGCCCTTGGGCCAGACCTTGGTCAGGTCGAACGGGTTGTGCTTGTGCGTGTGCGCCTGCTCCTCGGTCATCACCTGGATGAAGAGCGTCCATTTGGGGAAATTGCCGCTGTCGATGGCGTCGAGGAGGTCGCGGCCGTGGCTTTCGCGATCGCCGGCGATCAGCGCGGCGGCATCCGCGTCGCTGAGATTCTCGATCCCCTGCTGGGTGCGGAAGTGAAACTTGACCCACACGCGCTCGCCCTCGGCATTGATCATCGAATAGGTGTGGCTGCCAAAGCCGTGCATGTGGCGCAGGCTCCTCGGGATGCCGCGATCGGACATCACGATGGTGACCTGGTGCAAAGCTTCGGGAAGCAGGGTCCAGAAGTCCCAATTGCTGTCGGCCGAGCGCAAACCGGTGCGCGGATCGCGCTTGATCGCATGGTTGAGGTCGGGAAAACGCAGCGGGTCGCGGAAAAAGAAGACCGGCGTATTGTTGCCGACCATGTCCCAATTGCCCTCCTCGGTATAGAATTTGACTGCGAAACCGCGGATGTCGCGCTCGGCATCGGCGGCGCCGCGCTCGCCCGCGACGGTCGAAAAGCGCATGAACAGGTCGGTCTTCTTCCCGATATCGGAAAAGATCTTCGCCTTCGTGTAGCGGCTGATATCGTGGGTGACGGTGAAGCTGCCGTATGCGCCCCAGCCCTTGGCATGCATCCGCCGTTCTGGGATCACCTCACGGTCGAAATGCGCAAGCTTTTCAATGAGCCAAATATCATCAAGCAGCGCCGGACCGCGCGGTCCGGCGGTCTTGATGTTGAGATTGTCCACAACGGGAGCACCGTTGGCGAGCGTCATGCGGCGATCGGTGTCAGTCATATCATGTTCCATTCGATGGGAGAGAGAAGCGGGTTCGTTCCGCTGGCGGCAAGGCCCTCGGCGCATTTCCGGAACCCAGGATGCCCGCCGGAAATCAAGCCTGGGCGAGCAGTTTGTCTTTCAGGAAGCGCCAGGTGCGGGCGTTGGCGAGGGCCGCGGCATCAGCGTCGTAGCGTTCGCCCGAATGCCGCGCGAACGCATGTCCGCATCCGGGATAAGCATGGATCAGCACGGCAGGGTTCGCAGCAACGGCGGCGCTCACCGACCTTTGCGCCCCTTGTGAAATATATTCGTCATCGCCGCCGAGATGAATCATCAAGGGGCTTTGGATCTTGTCCGCTTCCGAGAGATAATTCTCGGCCATCCCCGGATAATAGGCAACGGCAGCATCCGCACCGTGGCGCGCGCTGACGAGATAGGCCATCAAACCGCCGAGACAGTAGCCGACTAACCCCACCTTTCCCGAAGCGCCGGGAATCGTCGCGGCGAATTCCATGACATCCGCGATATCCTCGGCCCCTTGGTCGCGATCGTAGATTTCATATAGCGCGATCGCCTTGTCGACGTCGGCCGGCGTCCGCGGCGACAGATCCACGCCGCGCTCCTGTCGCCAGAAAAGTTCGGGAACGACAGCCAGAAAACCCTGGTCGGCCAACTCTCGACAGCTCGCGCGCATGTCGGCGTTCAGGCCGAAAACCTCGTGCAGGACGACGACGACCGGCCCCTTGCCGGAAGGCGGATGCTCGACGAAAGCGCGGATTGATCCGCCATCGAGCTCGATATCGACATATTGTCCCATGGACGCCTCCGGTAGCGTTAGTCGCCGCAATCGCTTGAGCGGTGATTCTTTGGGTTGAGAAGAGGAGCCCGCGACCAGCTCCGGAGCGCAGGGCGGCCGAGGCGAAAAACATCCCGCCCCGGCCGCGCGCCCTTATCCGCGAATGAAGGCGAGCATATCCTTGTTGATGACATCCGCGTGAACAGCGGCCATGCCGTGCGGATAGCCTTCGTAGGTCTTGAGCACGCCCTTCGTGAGCAGCTTCGCCGACAGCGGCGCCGAGTCCGCATAGGGAACGACCTGGTCGTCGGTGCCGTGCATGACGAGCGTCGGCACCGCGATCTTTTTCAGATCTTCGGTGAAGTCGGTTTCGGAAAACGCCTTGATGCAGTCGTAATGCGCCTTGGCGCTGCCGACCATGCCCTGACGCCACCAATTCTGGATCAGGCCCTTGCTGATCTTCGCGCTGTCACGGTTGAAGCCGTAGAAGGGTCCCGAAGCGATATCGATATAGAATTGCGAGCGATCGGCGGCGAGCGCCTTGCGGAACCCGTCGAAGACGTCGATCGGCAGTCCGCCCGGGTTGCTCGCCTTCTTCACCATCACCGGCGGCACGGCGCCGACGAGGACCAGTTTCGAAACCGTGCCCGGCTTGGCGCGCGCGGCATAATGTGCGGCTTCGCCGCCGCCGGTCGAATGGCCGATATGCACCGCGCCCTTGAGGTCCAGCGCCGCAACCAGCGCGGCGACATCGGCGGCATAGGTGTCCATGTCGTTTCCGATATCGGTCTGGGTCGAGCGGCCATGGCCGCGCCGGTCGTGCGCGATCACGCGGTAGCCTTGCGACAGGAAGAAGAGGAGCTGGTTGTCCCATTCGTCGGCGGTCAGCGGCCAGCCGTGATGGAAGACGAGCGGCTGCGCGTCGCGCGGCCCCCAATCCTTGTAGAAAATCTGCACGCCTTCGGCTGCGGTAATGAAATTCATCGGATGTGCTCCTTGATTTGCGGAAGGGAGAGGTGCGCCGAGGGCCGAGCTCGGCCAATTGAGGCTGCTCGCGATCGCCACAGCGCCACCAGCCGCGACAAATGACCGGCGGTTGAGCATGAAGTCTTCCAAAATCGCCATATGATATCCCCTGACTGGCCGACGTTGCCGCAAGATCCAGATCCCCGACGCGAGGACCGGACATGTGCATATTGCGTCTTGGAGACCGGCTTGTGCATCGTGCCAAGGATCGAACCGACCTATCCTTTGGTCGCACGCCTATAGACGGCTCGGTGCATCGCACCCCGGCTGAGCATTAATCTTCGACCGCAGCTGAAAAAAATTTCCGCTCATGTGCGGGTGCGCACAAGCGGCGGTGTCTCCCTTTCAAACCTTCAGCTCGCGCTGAAAAACAGAAAGGGATGAGAGATGATTTCCAGCCGCACACGCCGCATTCTTGCGACGACCAGCATCGGGGCAATTGCTACGCTGCTGTGGGCGAATTCGGCCGCGGCCCAACAGCAAAACGCCTGCGGACCGCTGATCGATGGGCAAGTCTTCTGCCCGTCGGACGGCGCTACCTACCCCGAGGGCATTCGATATGACGCAGCGGGCAATATCACGCTGAATCTCGGGGAGGGCCTGTCGCTGGCTCCCGTAGTCGGCGAAGCCGGAATCATCGCCATTTCCGGGTTCGGGACGGGTGGCGCAGTCGCCATCAACGGCTCCGGGACGTCGATCAACGCACGCGACGCGACCGGAGCCGCCGTCGAAGCCGACGGCGACATCGTGATCGACCTCGCGAGCGTCTCGACCGAAGTTGTCACTCCAGGCGAAGTGGCTGCCGGAATTACCGCCGCAACCCCTTTCGGATCGACCCGGATCAACGTCGGGTCGGTACGTACGGTTGGCGATTATTCGAACGGTATCGTCGTCGAACAGGGCGGTCTCGGCAACGTATCCATCAATGCCGGAAGTATCTCAACCAACGGCTTTGCATCGGACGGGATCAAAGTCGTTTCGGGCGGCGATACGATCATCGCGGTCGATAAGATCGAGGGCCACGGCGACTATATCTGGGGCGCCAACATCACGAACGGCATCGAATATGAGGGGCAATTGATCTATGGCGTGACGTCGGTTTCCGTCGGCCAGATCAATCTGTCGGGCAATTACAATAGCGGCATTGTCCTGAACAGTCAGGGCGTCGGAATAATCGACATAGGCGATCTCAACGTCGAAGGGACCGGGAGCAGCGGCGTCAATGCCTCGGCTGCCGAAACCGCCTATGTTTCGGTGGGAACCGCGACGTTCAGGGGCGAAGGCAGCGGCGGTATCGTCGCGGCGTCGAATAACGGCAACGCTTTCGTAAAGGTCGGATCGCTCACCGCCGAAAATGGCGCGGGTATCGTTGCCGTTTCCGGATCCGGCGACGCGATTGCCGAGGCGGACTCGATTCACATCAAAGGCGATTTCGCGCGCGGCGCCGAGGCGGCATCTACCGCGGGCAATGCCAATGTTCGCGTCGCTGAAATCTCCACCGATGGGCAAGTTGCGCACGCTATCGCGGTTTCGGCCATGAAAGGCGAAGCCAATATCATTGCCGGCGAGGTCACTACGGCCGGCGACACGTCGTACGGCATCATGGCGACGGGGAAAGAAAACGATATTCGTGTGCTCGGCGCCTTGACCACAAAGGGCGATTGGTCGGCAGGCATATTGAGTTCGACGACGGGCGGCGAGAATTTCGTTCTGACGAGCGGGAAGGTAACGACCCAAGGGGCCAATTCGGACGCTTTTTGGATCACCAGCCGCTACGCGGCCTCCGTAATCCGCGCGACCGGCGACGTCGCGACCTCCGGCGACAGGGCGATCGGGATCCGCGCAATCGGCGAGGATGGCGAGGTTTCGATCGACGCGCAGAATATCGTGACCGAGGGCGCAGGTTCGCACGGAATCCAGGCCCGCACCCGCTTCGTCTCCTTCTACTCGGGACCGTCTCCCGATAACCCCGTTTCCTTGGGGGGCGACATCGACATCCGGGCCGCCAATGTCGCCGTCAGCGGCGAAGGGGCGATGGGCATCAGCGCGCGGGGCCTCGGCAACGCCGCCATTCTCGCGGGCAATGTCAGCGCCGTGTCGGGATCGGCGATCGAGACCGACATGATCGAGGATGTCGCACTCGATCTGCGCGGCAACATTCGCTCGCAGGACGCCAGCGCGGTCGTGGCACGGGGCCAAAATGTCTCCATCGAAATCGGCGCGAGCGCGCATGTTTTCGGCGGCCAGAACGGTCTGGTTATCGATGCGGTCGGCTCGCGCTGCGCGCTGCCCGACTTGGGCGACGGATCGCCGAACCCCTGCCCCAATCCGGGAGACGAAACAGCGGGAGGAGGGATCGGCAATGCCGCCTTTGTAGCCGCCCCGGCGAATTTCCCGGCCTTCGCAGGCGACGCGCGCGTCATCAACCGCGGCACGATCGAGGCCGTCGACGGCTTTGCGGTTCGGGTCGAGAACGGAACGATCGCGTTCGAAAACCGAGGCACGATTACCGGCGGGGTCCGCTTCGCGGGCGGCGATGACCTTTTCGACAACAGCGGGTCGCTCGTCCTGACCAAAAATAGCGATTTCGGTGACGGCACCGACATCCTGCGCAACAGCGGCGTTGTTCGCGCGGGCGGCGACCTCCGCCTCGACGGCCTCGAACGGTTCGAGAACAGCGGCGCGATCGATCTTGGAAACGAGAAGACGGGCGACGTGCTGACCATCGCTGGCGACTATGTCGGTCGGGGCGACGCGGTCGTGCGCCTCGATATCGATGGCGCCGGCCGCGCGTCGGACCGCCTCGTGATCGAAGGGTCCGCCTCTGGTTCGACCGCCATCGCGCTGTCCACCGACCCGACCGAAGCCAAAATAACCGGAGCGAAAGGCGTGCTGCTGGTCGAGGTCGAAGGTCAATCGACCGCCGATGCCTTCACGCTCGCCGAGGCGACGCGCGATATCGGCCTCGTCCGTTATGCGCTGACCTATGATGCGGCGAACGGAAGCTACAGCCTAGTCGGCCGCGCAGGCGCCGGGGCATTCCGCCAGCTCGGCGCGCTGCAGGCCGCCGATCATATGTGGGACGCGAGCGCCGACGTGTGGCGCACCCAAGGCCTGTCGCGCCGCGACGCGCTGATGGGCGATCTCGGTGCGGTTTCGCGCCTGTGGGGCTCGCTGCAGGGTGGCCGCGCGACGCGCGACTGGTCCACCGCCGACGGCGACGATGAGATCGACCTCGACTATCGTCAGAGGCATCGGGGTGGCCAGATCGGCTATGACCTGTTCGGAAGCGGCGGCGAAACCGGCGCGCTGCGTTTCGGCCTGACCGGCGGTTACGCCACGTCGAAGCTGCGCTATCGTGGCGGCGGCGAGCGGATCGAGCTGTCGACCGCCAACGTCGGCATCTATGCAAATTATGTCGGCGAACGGCTCTTTGCGAACCTGCTCGTCAAATATGACCATCATGACGTCGAACTCGAGACCTCGGCTTTCGCATCGACGCAGGACATTGGCGGCTCGACCTGGGGCGTCGACGGTGAAGTCGGGATGCGTTTCGGCAGCACAGGCATGTTCGTCGAACCGACCGTCGGCCTGAGTTGGTCGGCGAGCGACATCGACAGCCTCGGCACCGCAAACCAGCGGCTTGAGTTTGAGCAGTCGAAGCAGGTCAAGGCGCGCATCGGTGCCCGGTTCGGCGGCACGAGCCAGTTCGCGAACGGCAACGCGTTGACCCTCTACGCCAGCGGTAATGCGGTTCGCATCTTCGGCGACGATTATGGCCTGACGGTGACCGCCGGCGAGAGCCAGCGGATCGAGGGTGACCGCCTCGGCACCTTCGGCGAAGGGCGCGCCGGTGTCTCCTATCGCACGGCGGCGGGCTTCGAGGCCTTTGCCGAAGGACAAGGCGAACTGGGAAGCGGTTACGACGGGCTGACCGGTCGCATCGGTTTCCGGATCGGCTTCTGACGGTGCGCAAGCAACGACGGGTGCCGATTTGAAGGACGGCATTTCCGCATCGCGCGGACTGGCCGGTTGGCTGCGGGACAACCGGCTCAGCTTCGCCTGCACATCATATCAATCGGGGCATCTGGTCCTCGTGGGTTCATATCCCGAAGGCGCAGTGGCGATCAGCCGCTGCGCCTTCGACCGCACCATGGGCCTCGCGGCTCGCGGCGGCACGCAGGATAGCGCCGCTAGAGAATATATTGTCCCCGGACGAACGGAACGATACCGGCCACGCGCTCGTGGCGCTACTAAAGCCACGCGAAAGAATATTCGCAGACTTGCCAAAAGACGAGCGCCTCAGCATAGGCGACCGCACCCGATTTTGCGGGGTGACGATCGTTGAGTTCGCGAGCGGTAACACTATAAAATGGCGTCGTTTTCACGCACCGCAAACCGACCTGTTCGACGCCGTCGCGATCGCGGAAATTTTCTGCCTCTCGGCTGCCGCGCCGCGACGTCCGGAAGCCGACGGGATGCCCACTTTCGATCCGCGACCTGTCCTCGCCGTTCGCGTATTTGGCGAAATGACCTGAAATGGGATGGGGGCAAGCCATGACCGAGCATGCCTCGACAGAAGCCGTTGCCGCACCCGCCACTGGTCTGGAAGCCGTCTATCTCGCGCACCGGGATCGGCTTCTGCGTTTCCTGCGCGCCCGTGGCGCCGGGGCTGGAGCCGAGGATCTCGTGCAGGAACTATGGCTTCGGATCGCATCGAAGCCGACCGGACCGGTCTTCGACCCCCTGAGCTACCTCTACCGGGCAGCAAACAACCTGATGCTCAACGACCACCGGGCCGACGCCCGAAATGCGGCACGTGAAGAAGCTTGGGGAGAGGCACATTTGGTCGGCGCGGCGAGCGCCGCTGAGGCGGCTCTCACTGCTAAGGAGGAAGTCGCCCGCGCGCGGCGCCACCTTGCGGCGTGCAGCACCCGCGTACAGGAGATATTCTTTCTTTTTCGCATCGACGGGTTGAGCCAGCGTGCCATAGCGGAACGCTATCACCTCAGCCTGAGCGCGGTGGAAAAGGACATTCAGCGGGCCTACCGAGCGATTGCGTCGTTGAAGGATGAAGACGATGGCTGAATATGGGCCCGATCCGCGGCATACCGCAATCGACTGGCTTACCCGCCAGCGCGATCCCCTGTTCGACGATTGGGACGAGTTCATCGAATGGCTCGAGGCTGACCCGTCGCACGCGGCCCTGTATCAACAGCTTATGGAGCTCGACGCTGCGGTTGCCGATGACCTGGCCGTCGATCCCCCGCAATTCGTCTCCGACGCCAACCCGGCCGAAGGCCCGCCCGAGCGACGGCGGCGAACCGGTGTGTTTGCGGCAGGAGCGGCGGCACTATTGGCACTTGTCGCCTTCGTCATGCTACACCCCCGCGGCGCTTATGAAGTCGCGACCCACGAAGGTCAGCGCAAGCACATTTCGCTAGCAGACGGGAGCCGGATCGTCCTCAACAGCGATACCCGGATGCGGCTGGACCCCGACCTGCCGCGTTCGGCAGAGCTCGTCACCGGTGAAGCGCTTTTCGACATCATTCACGACGAGCGCACACGGTTCAAGGTCACCTTCGATGGTGGCACGGTCCATAATTTGGGAACGCGTTTCATCGTCGGCCGGAAAGGCCGCCGGACAGAAGTCGCCGTCGCCGAGGGAGCCGTCGCTTTCCAGAGCGGGAAGAGCCAGGCGGAACTGCGACCCGGGGAGCGAATTGTCGTAACCGGCGGCCGCATAGTCCGGGATTCGATCGCGAAAGAGGCGATCGGCCGATGGGCAACGCCCAGGCTCGATTACGAGAATGAGCGCCTCCAAAACGTCGCGGCCGACCTATCGCGTGAACTTGGCGCCCCTGTTTCGGTTTCACCGGCAGCAGCGGATATACGAGTCAGCGCGACGATCCAGCTCGATCTCGACGTCGAAAGCAGCGTGGCGCAATTGGGACCACTGCTCGGAATCGAGGTGCGCCGCGACCGCGATGGATGGACGCTGTTGCCGGGAAGATGAGGCGCGATTACGGAATTGCCGCTGCCGCCGGCATGGTCCTCGCGCAGGCGAGCCCGGCGTGCGCCCGCGACCTGATATCGGTCGACGTTCGGGCGGACACACTGCAAACCGCGCTGCGGATACTCGGCGCGCAAACCCGATCGAGCATCGCGCTGGCCGATCCCGCGATGGCAAATCTGGAAACTCGAAAGGTTCGGGGCCGTATGTCGGCCGAACAGGCGCTGCGGCGAATGGTGCGCGACCTGGCAGTCGATGTGGTGGTGCTTGGACCTTCCAGTTTTCGCCTGATCCCCGCGCACCGCCGTAGGGCGCACCGAAAAGCCGTTCGACCTGCCCTTGCCGCGCCGACAATCCCGCCGCCGCCCGACGTCGAGATCATCGTTACCGCCAGCAAGCGACGAACAAGCCAGTCGCATTATCAGGGCAGCCTCCAGACCATCGAGGCGAGCAGCTTGGCCCATGCAGAATATCGCGGCACCGAAGCGATCGAACGCACCGGAACGTCGCTCAGTTCGACCCACCTCGGCCCGGGGCGCGACAAGCTGTTCTTGCGCGGGGTCGGCGATTCCAGCTTTAACGGAAATACACAGGCCATCGTCGGACAATATCTCGGCGAAGCACGCCTTAATTATTCAGGCCCGGACCCGGATCTGCGCCTTTACGATATCGCTCGCGCCGAGATCCTGCTCGGACCGCAGGGAACGCTCTACGGCGCGGGCTCGCTTGGAGGGATCATCCGGATCGAACCCAATCGGCCCGATCCCGACCTGATGCAGTTGCAGGGCACTCTGGCGACCTCGACCTTCAGTGGCGGGACGCGAGGTAGCGAAGCTGCAGCGATGATGAATGTGCCGCTCGGCTGGAACAGCGGCGCGGTGCGCCTCGTCGGTTACCATGTGCGCGAAGGCGGCTATATCGACGACTTGTCACGCGGCGTCATGAACAGCAACATGCTCGAAATCACCGGAGGGCGGGCCACCGTAAGCATCGCGCCGGACGGTGCATGGCGCGCCGAAATCCTGAGCGTATGGCAGGATATCGATGGACGGGATGCCGGATATGTCGACCGCCGCCTCGGTCGCCTGGCGCGGGCGTCCGTCATAGCCCAACCCTACTCCAACCGATTCCGGTTGGTGTCGGCTACGCTCCGCGGCGAGCAGGAGGGGCTCGATATCGCGGCGAACCTGTCGCGTTCACACACGCGCCTGCACGACATTTTCGACGCAAGCGAACCGCTGCCGGACACGCTGGCCCTGATGAGGCACGAAACTTCGAGTGTGAGTTCCGCCGAGGTGCGGATCGGCCGCTCGGGACCGGCGGGAAGCGGTTGGCTCATCGGCGGTTCGGTCGTCGACAGCAGAAGCCGATTTTCCTCCGCGCTGTACTATCGGGTTGCGCCGCCGCTTGGGACGAACACCGCCGCCTCGATACGCGAATATATCCTGTTCGGCGAAGCGTCTGAAGCGATAGGTCCCCTCGCCCTGTCGATCGGCGCGCGTGCTGCGCGGTGGCGTGGTCGCGCCCTGCATGTGTCGGACACGAATTCTCCCGAGGGGCCCTTTAGTTGGAACGATGAGGGTTGGAACATCCTTCCCGGCGTATCGGCGTTGCTTACCCTGCCCGGCGACGTCCAATTCCTCGTTCGCTATGCAGCAAGCTATCGCCCTCCGACCGCGGCGGCGTCGCCTGCCGGCTTCATCGCCCTGTCCGGCGATCGCTACACCGCGTGGGAGGCGGCCGTACGCCGTCCCGCAGATGACGACCGGTCGCTGACAGGCAGTTTGAGCATCTCGGTGGGTCGCTGGCGCGACGTGCAGGCAGATGTCATCGATCATGCCGGCTATCTCACGGCGGCGAATATAGGCGATGCGAAGACGCTCACAGTCGAGGCGCTGGCGCTATGGCGTTTGTCGGAATGCCTGACGCTGAACGGCAGCATCACACTGAACCGGGCGATAGTTACGGCCACAAAGCCGAGCAATATCATTGTCACCGAGGGACGCCTGCCCAACATCCCCGATATGAACGCCCGGGTGGCGGTTCAATATGCCAGTCCGGCCAACGTGAAAAATCCTTACCGATTTTCCGCGGCGCTGCGTCGCACGGGCCGATCGCGGCTTGGCATCGGGCCTGAACTTGGGCGGTGGCAAGGCGGTTTTTCCGATGTTGACCTCGACGCCCACTTGACCCTCGGCAGAGCCGAACTCCATGTCGGCGTCGCCAATATTTTCGATACCGCAGGCAATCGTTTCGCACTCGGATCGCTAGCGCAACCGGGAGCATCAGACCTCTTCGTTCCGCAAACGCCCCGTCGCTTCAGTCTCGGTATCAGAATTTCAGCTCCTTAGGCGGCGCACGGAACAGATCCGCAATCTACCTTTGGCGTTGTACCGGCACCTCGTCCTCACCGGAACGCAAGGGACGGCGCATCGATCACTTGATTGTGCTCTTGGAAATATTGAAGCGGCGGCCATGTCCGGCCATCTGGACCGTGGCCGCCGCTTCGAGGAGATAATATCGTGGCTGCCCGGGGCCTCAGGACCTAAGGCAGTTCGGTGCGATCAGCCGTCAATAATCCCAGACGGCGGGAACCGCGCGAAAGGCGTCGCCCGAGACTGCCACATGATAGATCGACGGGAACGGCAGATGCGTTGCCACGAAGGGTTCACGGGTTTCGGCGAACTCGCGCAGCAGATTGACGCGGACGCGGGCAGCCTCTTCGGGATCATGTTCGAAGCCATTGTGCCAGCCGGGCTGATCGAAACCGGTCTGAAAGATGGCATCACCAACGAACGTCAGTCGCTCGCCATCCGACGTCAGCCGGACCATGCAATGCCCGGGGGTGTGCCCGCCGGTAAGCTGGGCAGTCACGCCGGGCGCGACCTCGGCTTCATTCTCGAAGGTTTGGATCTGGCTGCCATATTGCTCCATAAATCGCTTGGCGGTGCCACGCAACGCATCGGGGAAGCCTTCGGGCATCGCGGTCTTCGAGAAGTCGGGATTCTTCCAGAATTCGACCTCGGCGGCCGCGACGTGAACGCGCAGGTCGGGTCGCATCCGCTCGCGCGTGCCGTCGATGGTCAACCCGCCGATATGGTCCATATGCATATGGGTCACCACGACGTCGGTGATCGAATCGAGCGCGATGCCTGCCGCCTCCAGCCGCTGCACCAGGCGGCCCGCCTTTTCCAGCTTGAGGTTAGGGTCCATACCCAGCCCGGCATCGACGAGAATGATCTGGTCGCCGCTGCGCACGACAAGAACGTTTAGCGGCCACTCGGCCACTCCGTTCGGCAGGAACTGTTCGTCCAGCCATGCGTCGAGGACCTTCGGCTCGACATTATGCGCGAGCACATGCGCGGGGATTGGCAGGATACCGTCGCTGATTATCAACACATCGATATCGCCGACCTGAAGCGCGTACCGCGACGGCACCAGCTCGTCGCGGGCAGGTCCGTCAGATTTCAAGACAGTCTCGAGGGTCATGCCAATCTCCTTGTATCATTTGTTGGGAGGCTTGGATCGCCCATCCGGGTCGTTGACGGTATCGTGCCGGGCGACAGGGCCGGGCAATTTAAGGAGCAGGCAGACCTGTTCTTTTAGATAGGTCGCATTCCGGCGCGGAGAGGTCCTGCCGACGATATCGGCAAGGGCCTAGGTGAGCATAAGCGGCAGCGCGCACCCGGCTTTTAGCGCCCTGTTGGCTTACCGCGGACTGAGTCTAATATGGTCTGCCAGAGCATAGGTCTAGCAACCCTGTTGCCTACCACCCCCCAGATAAATCTAGATAAACCTTAAGTCTTAGTTATGGGCCCCGCTCGACTTCGAGATAGTTACGGGGGCCGATAGAACGAGCAAGTCTGCCCGTCGTCCACTCACAGGACTGGAGACATGAAGATGGATTATCTACGTTGGCTGTTCAATGGATGGCTTCTCGGCATCCGCTGATTAAACGGGCTATCGTCGCGCGGTGCCGCCGGTTCTGCGTTGACGATAGTCTGGCGCTACAGAGTGGCATATGCCTCTCGCAACTAACATTTGTGGCCCCGCCCATTGCCGGGAGCGCCATCTAGCGCTGTCGGCCAAACAGGGGTTTCAACACCTTGGCTCCGTCGCGTTGGCGATCCAGGTAATCGGACCAAAATTGCATCATACGGACCCGCTCTTCCCAATATTCACCGCGAGTGTAGGCTCGCCGGACGCCGTTGTTTTCCATATGTGCCAGTTGACGTTCGATCGCGTCCGGGTTGAATTTCCCGGACTCGTTGAGCAGCGTCGCCGCCATCGCGCGAAAGCCGTGCGCCGTCATTTGCTCCTTCCCGAATCCGAGTGCGCGGAGGGCGGCATTGACGGTGTTCTCCGACATGGGCCGACGTGTTGAGCGAAGCGACGGGAAACAATATCGGCCCGTGCCCGTCAGCTCATATAGCTCTTCAAACAGACGCACGACCTGCCTCGAAAGGGGGACGCGATGCGGCCGACGCATTTTCATCTTATGTTCGGGAATATCCCAGACGAGGCGCTCGGCATCAAATTCGTTCCATTCCGCCTGCCGCAACTCACCCGGCCTGACAAAAAGGTGCGCCGACAGGCGAAGCGCGAACAGCGTGATCGCATGACCGGAATAGCCCTCGATCGCGCGCATCAGTTCGCCCGCCTCCTTCTCCGTGGTGATGGCAGCCAGGTGCTTGACCTTCGGCACGGTCAGCGCGCCGCGCAGGTCGCCCGCGGGATCACGTTCCGCCCGCGCCGTTGCAATAGCATAGCGAAAGACGCGGCTCAGGACGCTTCGCATCCGCCGCGCGCTTTCATAGCGCCCGGTCGCCTCGACTGAGCGAAGAACGAGGAGCACCTCCTGCGCGGTGATTTTCGAGACCGCGCGATTGCCGATGCGAGGATAGGCCTTGTCCAGGAGCCAGCGGATTTTGGCGAGCGTGATATCCGCCATATCTTCGCGCTTGTTCTTCTCGACCCACTCTTCCGCAATGCGCTTGAAACTATTGTCTTCGGAAATCGCCGCGCGCGCCTGCTCGAGTTTCTTCTCGTGTGAAGGATCGAGGCCCGCTGCGATCTGACGCCGCGCCTCATCGCGCTTGGCGCGCGCGTCAGCCAGGCTGACCGCAGGCCAAGCGCCGAACGCCAGCGTGCGATATCGGCCGTGATATTTGTAGTTCATGCGCCACAGTTTGCTTCCGTTCGGCCGAACAAGCAGAACGAGCCCGTCTCCATCGGTCAGCTTGTAGTCGCGGTCGCGCGGCTTGGCGTTAGTGACAGTGGTGGCAAAGAGTCGGTTCATGAGGGTATCGCCCTTCGAAAGGGGCGGAACGATACCCTCCAGGATACCCTCTTTGTTCCCGATTGGTGCCGTATTCGCCCGAATTTGGTCGGACGAGCATAGCACAAAAAGTGGCTGAAATCTCCCGTTTTTCGGACATTCTCGGACGCCCCCGGAAGAACAAATGGTGCCCAGAAGAGGACTCGAACCTCCACGACCTTGCGATCGCCAGCACCTGAAGCTGGTGCGTCTACCAATTCCGCCATCTGGGCACGGGGTAGGAGCGGGCGCTTAGCGGCGGGGTGGCCGGCTTGTCAACCGCGTCGCGGCAGCGCAGGTGCATTTTATCGCAAGGCCGAGGGTTTTGCGTCCTGTCGCCGCCTTCGCCCCTTGCTCCCCTTCCCGCTTCGCGGCATGGGAAGGCCGTCGGCGCGCCCCGCGCCATCCAGAGAATCGATACAGGCGGACGCAATGCAGAAACTCGACGGGCAATTGATCACGGTGCTGGGCGGCGGGGGCTTCCTTGGCCGCTATGTCGTGCAGCGGCTGCTCGCGCGCGGCGCGCGCGTCCGCATCGCCCAACGCGACCCGCGTGCCGCGACCTTCCTCAAGCCGCTCGGCGGGCTCGGCCAGACGCAGTTCGTGGCGTGCGACGTGCGCGACGCCGGGAGCGTGGCGCGCGCGGTGCAGGGCAGCGATGCCGTCATCAACCTTGCCGGCGCGTTCGCCGACATGCAGGCGGTGCAGGCCGATGGCGCGGGCCATGTCGCGACGGCGGCGAAGGCGGCGGGCGCCGGCGCGCTCGTCCATGTCTCGGCGATCGGCGCCGACCCCGAAAGCGCCTCGGCCTATGGCCGCAGCAAGGGCGACGGCGAAACCGCGGTGCGCGCCGCCTTCGCCGATGCCGCCATCCTGCGCCCGTCGATCCTGTTCGGACGCGAGGATCATTTCATCAACCGCTTCGCGGGCATGATGCGCTTGGCGCCGGTCGTCCCGGTGATCGCGCCGCGCGCGAAATTCCAGCCCGCCTATGTCGGCGACGTGGCCGATGCGGTGGTCGCGGCGCTCGGCGGCGACGCGGCGGGCAAGACCTATGAGCTTGGCGGGCCGCAGGTGCTGATGATGGGCGAATTGCTGCGCTGGATCGCCGATGCGACGGGGCGCTCGCCGCTGTTCGTCGACGTGCCCGATTTCATCGCCTCGGCGCTCGCCACCGGCTTCGGCTGGGCGCCCGGAGCGCCGATCACCAAGGATCAGTGGCTGATGCTCCAGCGCGACAATGTCGTCGCCGAAGGTGCCGAAGGTTTCGCGCAGCTTGGCGTCACGCCGGCCTCGCTCGCCTCGGTCGCCGACGGCTGGCTGGTCCAGTATCGCCGCCATGGCCGCTTCGCCGAGCTTGCCGCGCGATAATGGGTATCTGGCTGACCGCGATCATCCTCGGCATCGTCGAGGGTCTCACCGAGTTTTTGCCCGTTTCCTCGACGGGGCACCTGATTCTGGCGACGGAACTTCTCGGCTATGACGCCGCGCGCTGGGCGATCTTCAACATCGCGATCCAGCCGGGGGCGATCCTGGCGATCGTCGTGCTGTACCGGAAGCTGTTCTGGGAGATGTTCACCGGCTTCTTCCGGCGCGACCGCCAAGCGATCGCCTTTGTGCGCAACTTGGCTCTCGCCTTCTTCCCGGCGGTCGTCCTCGGGCTCGCGTTCGGGGATTATATCGAGCTGCTGCTCGAAAATGCCGTCGTGGTTGCCTGGGCGCTCGTCATCGGGGGCTTTGCGATCCTGCTCGTCGAGCGGTTCGCGAAGACAAGGGACGTCGGCGGGGTCGCCAATGTGTCGGCGCGCCAGTCGATCCTCGTCGGGCTGGTCCAGTGCATCGCGATGATCCCGGGGGTCAGCCGCTCGGGCGCGACGATCCTCGGCGCGATGTCGTTCGGGGTCGACCGCAAGACCGCGGCCGAGTTCAGCTTCTTCCTCGCGCTGCCGACGCTGACCGGCGCGACCGTGCTCCAGCTGTTCAAGCATCGCGACGCGATCACAACCAACGACCTCGGCCTGATCGCGCTCGGCTCGCTCGTCTCGTTCGTCGTCGCCTGGGCGGTGATCAAGGCCTTCCTCGCCGTGGTCACGCGCTATGGTTTCGCGCCCTTCGCCTGGTACCGAATCATCGTCGGCGTCGCGGCGCTGATCTGGCTCGGCATGAGATAGGTCCGAAACGATACTAATTGACGAAAGATAATTGCGCAGACCGCTTTGAGAGCAAATTTGCCCTCCAATTTAGGTCAAGAATATTGTCCTATCCCGTAATTCGCCCGTGACACGGCGTTTCGGGCCATGCAATTCCGCCTTCAACGAAGGGGATATTGCATGGCTTCCGAACGCATGCTCCAATTTGTGGGGCGTGAACAATCCTATCCGGACAAGCGCTCGCCCGAAGAGCGCGCGCGCGACTTTCGCGAGATCGCCGAGCGTTACGCGGCTCCGCAAGCCGATGCGCAGGCGGCGCGCTGCTCGCAATGCGGCGTGCCCTATTGCTCGGTGCATTGCCCGCTGCACAATCATATCCCCGACTGGCTGCGCCTGACGGCCGAAGGCCGGCTGCGCGAGGCCTATGAGCTCAGCAACGCGACCTCGACGATGCCCGAGATCTGCGGCCGCATCTGCCCGCAGGATCGCCTGTGCGAAGGCAATTGCGTGATCGAATTTTCGGGCCATGGCGCGGTGACGATCGGCAGCGTCGAGAAATATATCACCGACACCGCCTGGGCCGAGGGCTGGGTCGAGCCGCTGCACGCCGGCGCGGCGACCGGCCAGTCGGTCGGTGTGATCGGCGCGGGCCCGGCGGGGCTGACCGCGGCCGAATATCTGCGCGCGCAGGGGCATGAGGTGCATGTCTATGACCGGCACGACCGCGCGGGCGGCCTCCTCACCTATGGCATCCCCGGCTTCAAGCTCGAGAAGGATGTCGTGATGCGGCGCATCGACCGGCTGACCCAAGGCGGCATCCATTTCCACCTCGGTTTCGCGGTCGGCGAAGACGCGACGCTCGACGCGCTGCGCCAGAAGCATGACGCGATCCTGATCGCGACCGGCGTCTACAAGGCGCGCGAGATCAACGTCCCCGGCAATGGCGCCGATGGCGTGATCGCCGCGCTCGACTATCTGATCGCGTCGAACCGCAAGAGCTTCGGCGACGCGGTTCCGGCGTTCGACGACGGCCGCCTGAACGCTGCGGACAAGCATGTCGTCGTGATCGGCGGCGGCGACACCGCGATGGACTGCGTTCGCACCGCGGTGCGGCAGGGCGCGAAGTCGGTCAAATGCCTCTATCGCCGCGACCGCGAGAATATGCCGGGATCGCAGCGCGAGGTCGCCAATGCCGAGGAGGAAGGCGTCGAGTTCGTCTGGCTTTCGGCCCCCGAAAGCTTCACCGCCGACAAGCATGTGAAGGAAGTCGCGGTCGCGGGGATGCGCCTCGGTGCGCCCGACGCGAGCGGCCGCCGCAGCCCCGAGGCCGATCCCGGCCGCAAGTTCGACGTGCCCGCCGACATGGTGATCAAGGCATTGGGCTTCGACCCCGAGGAGCTGCCGCACCTGTTCGGCTCGCCCGACCTGTCGGTCACGCGCTGGGGCACTTTGCGCGTCGATCACCAGACGATGATGACCAGCCTGCCGGGTGTCTTTGCGGCAGGCGACATCGTGCGCGGCGCGAGCCTGGTCGTCTGGGGCATCCGCGACGGCCGCGACGTCAGCGAACAGATGGCAAAGTGGTTGAAAGCCAAGGCGAAAAGCGAAAAGAAGGCGGCATGACCAAACAGGGAAGGAAATATATGATGCCGTCGTTCCAATCGATCCTGCTCGCCGGTGCCGCCGCCTTGACTCCGCTGGCACCGGCCGGAGCCGTGCAGCAGGAAACGCACGCCGAAATCATCTCCTATTCCGTCGATCAGGAAGATCCTGCATCCGACCCTGCCGAGGCCAAGGCCAAGATGCAGCGCGAAATGGACGAGGCGATCGCGCTGATCGAAAAGATGTTCGACACGAGCGACCTGCCGCCGATCGACCCCGCGCGCCTGACGCTGGCGCAGCAGACGACCGCCGCGCTGATCCCGGCCGGCAGCATCGAGAAGATGGTCGACAACCTCTATGGCAAGATGTTCAAGACGTTCATGGGCGAGTTCGGCGGCCAGTCCGACCTGATGCTCTCGATCAAGACCGGCGTCGAAAGCGACCAGATCGCCGCGCTCGACGAGGCGACGAAGGGCAAGGTCGCCGACATGTTCGACCCGCACCGCAAGGAACGCGACGAGCAGATCAACCGGGTGATCAAGCCGCTGATCAGCGAGGCGCTCGCCGACATGGAGCCGCCGATGCGCGAGGGGCTCGCCAAGGCCTATGCGCGCAAGTTCACCGGCGCTGAGCTCACCGACCTCAATGACTTCCTCGCGACGCCGACAGGCCAGCTCTATGCCGGCGAATGGATGGCGCTGCAGGCCGATCCCGAAGTGATGGTCGCGGTGATCAAGGCGGTGCCTCCGCTGATCACCAAATTCATCGACCGCGCGCCCGCGATCGAGAAGGATCTGAAGGACCTGCCCAAGGAGAAGCAGCTTTCGGACTTCGACGACAAGGAACTCGGCAAGCTCGCCAAGCTGTTGAAGGTCGATGTGAAGACGCTCGAGGAACATCGCGACCTGTGGAACAGCGAGGCGACGGAAGCCGCCGACGCGGTCGCGGTCGATGCGGCCGACGATTATGCGGTCGAGGCCGCCAGCGAGGCCGCGGATGCCGCCGCGGTGGCGGCCGATGCCGCGGTGGCGGTCGACGATCCCGCCTATGACCGCACCAACTGGTCGGCCGATGACGTGAAGCGCGTCGAGGAACTGGAAGCCGCCTCGGCCGCTGCCGCGACCGCCTATCTCGAAGCCGAAGCCGAAGCCGCCGAGAAGGCGCGCGCGCGGCTGGACAACAAACCTTCCGACTAAAGCCCTCCGTCATCCCGGCGCAGGCCGGGATCTCGACGGGCGAGTTGACAATGCACCGATGAGATCCCGGCCTTCGCCGGGATGACGATAGGGAAACAGGACCGTCAGGACGAAGATGATGACCCATTACCCCACCCCCGAGCACGCGCGGCTTGCCGAGCAGGGCATGTATCGCCCCGACATGGAATCCGATGCCTGCGGCGTCGGCATGGTCGCGGCGACCGACGGCAAGCCGTCGCGCCGCGTCGTCGAGGCGGCGATCGAGGCGCTGCGCGCGGTCTGGCACCGCGGCGCGGTCGATGCCGACGGCAAGACCGGGGACGGCGCGGGCATCCATGTCGACCTGCCCGTCCGCTTCTTCGACGATGCGATCGCGGCGTCGGGGCACCGGGTGCGCCCGAACCGCCTCGCCGTCGGCATGGTCTTCCTGCCGCGCACCGACCTTGGCGCGCAGGAGGAGTGCCGCACGATCGTCGAGGCCGAGATCATCGACGCGGGCTTCACCATCTATGGCTGGCGCCAGGTGCCGGTCGACGTGTCGGTGATCGGCGACAAGGCGCAGCGCACGCGTCCCGAGATCGAGCAGATCATGATCGCCGGGCCGCTGCCCGAGGAACAGTCGATCGACGAGTTCGAAAAGCAGCTCTATCTCGTCCGCCGCCGCATCGAGAAGAAGGTGATCGCGGCGCAGATCGCCGATTTCTATATCTGCAGCCTGTCGGCGCGCTCGATCATCTACAAGGGGCTGTTCCTCGCCGAGAGCCTCGCCGATTTCTTCCCCGACCTCACCAACAAGCTGTTCGAGAGCCGGGTCGCGATCTTTCACCAGCGTTATTCGACCAACACTTTCCCGCAATGGTGGCTCGCGCAGCCGTTCCGCTGCCTCGCGCATAATGGCGAGGTCAACACGATCCGCGGCAACAAGAACTGGATGAAGAGCCACGAGATCAAGATGGCGAGCCTCGCCTTCGGCGAGCATAGCGAGGACATCAAGCCGGTGATCCCCGCGGGCGCGAGCGACACCGCCGCGCTCGACGCGGTGTTCGAGGCGCTGTGCCGCGCCGGACGCGACGCGCCGACCGCGAAGCTGATCCTGGTGCCCGAGGCGTGGACGACCGAATGCGACGTCCCCGATAACCACCGCGCGATGTATAGCTATCTCGCGAGCGTCATGGAGCCGTGGGACGGCCCCGCCGCGCTCGCGATGACCGATGGCCGCTGGGCGGTCGCAGGCATGGACCGCAACGCGCTGCGGCCGCTGCGCTATACGCTGACCGCCGACAATCTGCTCGTCGTCGGATCCGAAAGCGGCATGGTGCTGCTGCCCGAGGCGAGCATCCGCAAGAAGGGCCGCCTTGGCCCGGGCCAGATGATCGCGGTCGACCTCGACGAAGGACTGCTATTCGAGGATCGCGCGATCAAGGACAAGATCGCCGACGCCGCCGACTATGCGTCGCGCGTCAAGGGGTTCCGCACGATGGCCGACCTGCCCAAGGGCGGCAAGTCGAGCCTGCCCGCGTGGGACCGCGGCGAGTTGCTCCGCCGCCAGGTCGCCGCCGGGCTGACCATGGAGGATATGGAGCTGATCCTCTCCCCCATGGTCGAGGATGCGAAGGAAGCGATCGGCTCGATGGGCGACGACACGCCGCTCGCGGTCATCTCCGACAAGCCGCGCCACGTCGCGCAATTCTTTCGCCAGAATTTCAGCCAGGTCACCAACCCGCCGATCGACAGCTTGCGCGAACGGCATGTGATGAGCCTGAAGACGCGCTTCGCCAACCTCGCCAACATCCTCGACGAAAAGGGGCAGAGCGACCATGTCCTCGCGATCGACAGCCCGGTGCTGGTCGGCGAGGATTGGGATCGGCTGCGCGCTTATTTCGGCGATGCGGTCGCCGACATCGATTGCACCTTTCCCGCCGACGGCGACGCCGCAACGCTGCGCGAGGCGATCGCGCGCGTGCGCCGCGAGGCCGAGGATGCGGTGCGCGCGGGGCGCAGCGAGCTGTTCCTGACCGACCAGAATATCGGCAAGGACCGCGTCGGCGTGGCGATGGTGCTCGCCGCGGCCGCGGTGCATACCCATCTCGTGCGCAAGGGGCTGCGCAGCTATGCCTCGATCAACGTCCGCTCGGCCGAAGTGCTCGACACCCACGCCTTCGCCGTGCTGATCGGCGTCGGCGCGACCACCGTCCACGCCTATCTGGCCGAAGCGGCGATCGCCGACCGGCAGGCGCGCGGGCTGTTCGGCGAGCTGACCCTCGACGAATGCCGCCTGCGTTTCCGCAAGGCGATCGACGATGGCCTCTTGAAGATCCTTGCCAAGATGGGGATCGCGGTGATCTCCTCCTATCGCGGCGGCTATAATTTCGAGGCGGTCGGCCTGTCGCGCGCGCTCGTCAACGATCTCTTCCCGGGCATGCCGGCGAAGATTTCGGGCGAAGGCTATCAGTCGCTGTTCATCAACGCGGTCGAGAAGCATGAGGCGGCGTTCGACGGGCGCGTCACCACCCTGCCCATCGGAGGCTTCTATCGCCAGCGCGCGGGGGGCGAGGCGCACGCCTTCTCCGCGCAGCTGATGCACCTCCTCCAGACCGCGGTCGCGACCGACAGCTACTCGACCTATCTGCAATTTTCGCGCGGGGTCGCCGACCTGCCGCCGATCTATTTGCGCGACCTCGTCGAGTTCAACTATCCGGCGCAGGGTGTGGCGCTCGACAGCGTCGAGGCGATCACCGAGATCCGCAAGCGTTTCGTCACCCCGGGCATGTCGCTGGGCGCGCTTTCTCCGGAGGCGCATGAGACGCTGGCGATCGCGATGAACCGCATCGGCGCCAAGGCGGTGTCGGGCGAAGGCGGCGAAGCGAGCGAACGCTACAAGCCCTATGCCAATGGCGACAATGCCAACAGCAACATCAAGCAGATCGCGAGCGGCCGTTTCGGCGTCACCGCCGAATATCTCGGCGCGTGCGACGAGATCGAGATCAAGGTCGCGCAGGGCGCCAAGCCCGGCGAAGGCGGCCAGCTGCCCGGCCACAAGGTGTCCGAGTACATCGCCAAGCTGCGCTATTCGGTGCCGGGCGTGGGCCTGATCTCGCCCCCGCCGCACCACGACATCTATTCGATCGAGGATCTGGCGCAGCTCATCTACGACCTCAAGCAGATCAACCCGAAAGCGCGGGTGTGCGTCAAGCTCGTCAGCTCGGCGGGCATCGGCACCGTCGCGGCGGGGGTCGCGAAAGCCCATGCCGACGTCATCCTCGTGTCGGGCAACACCGGCGGCACCGGCGCCTCGCCCCAGACGAGCGTCAAATATGCCGGGACGCCGTGGGAAATGGGGCTCAGCGAAGTCAATCAGGTGCTGACGCTGAACGGCCTCAGGCACCGCATCCGGCTGCGCACCGACGGCGGGCTCAAGACCGGGCGCGACATCGTGATCGCCGCCATTCTCGGCGCCGAGGAATATGGCATCGGGACGCTGAGCCTCGTCGCGATGGGCTGCATCATGGTGCGCCAGTGCCATTCGAACACCTGTCCGGTCGGCGTCTGCACGCAGGACGAGAAATTGCGCGCGAAGTTCACCGGCAGCCCCGAGAAGGTGATCAACCTGATGACCTTCATCGCCGAGGAGGTGCGCGAAATCCTCGCCAAGCTCGGCTGCCGCAGCCTCGACGAGGTGATCGGCCGCACCGAATTGCTGCGCCAGGTCAGCCGCGGCGCCGAGCATCTCGACGACCTCGATTTGAACCCGATCCTCGCCAAGGTCGATGCGCCCGACGATCAGCGCCGCTCGCAGGGGCCGAACTTCCGCAACCCGGTGCCCGACAGCCTCGACGCGCAGATTCTCAGCGACGCCAAGCCGCTGTTCGAGCGCGGCGAGCGCATGCAGCTCACCTACAACGTCCGCAACACGCACCGCGCCGTCGGCACGCGCCTGTCGGCCGAGGTCACCGCGCGCTTCGGGATGAAGGGGCTCGCCGACGACCATGTGCAGGTGCGCCTGCGCGGCACCGCGGGGCAGTCGCTGGGCGCCTTCCTGTGTCAGGGCGTGACGCTCGAAGTCTTCGGCGACGCCAACGACTATGTCGGCAAGGGGCTGTCGGGCGGGCGCATCGTCGTGCGCCCGACGGTGTCGAGCCCGCTCGTCAGCCAGCACAACAGCATCGTCGGCAACACCGTCCTCTATGGCGCGACCGCGGGCACTTTGCTCGCGGCGGGCCAGGCGGGCGAGCGTTTCGCGGTCCGCAATTCGGGCGCGCGCGTCGTCGTCGAGGGCTGCGGCGCGAACGGCTGCGAATATATGACCGGCGGCACCGCGGTGATCCTCGGCCCCGTCGGCTCGAACTTCGGCGCGGGGATGACCGGCGGCATGGCCTTCATCCTCGACACCGACGAGCAGTTCGAGCGCCGCGCCAACGGCGAATCGATCGTCTGGCAGCGGCTCGCGAGCAGCCATTGGGAAGCGGTGCTCAAGGAACTCGTCGAGGAA
Source organism: uncultured Sphingopyxis sp. (assembly GCF_900078365.1). NCBI lineage: Bacteria > Pseudomonadati > Pseudomonadota > Alphaproteobacteria > Sphingomonadales > Sphingopyxidaceae > Sphingopyxis > uncultured Sphingopyxis sp. The sequence goes on along the minus strand of NZ_LT598653.1, from coordinate 658,818 downwards.
CATGCCAAGGCGACGGGCAGCAAATGGTCGGCCGAGGTGCTCGCCGACTGGGACCGCTGGCGGCTGCGCTTCTGGCAGGTGTGCCCGAAGGAAATGCTGAGCCGCCTGACGCATTCGCTGAACGAGGAAGAGGTCGAGGTGGTCGCGGCGGAGTAGATATTCGTCGCCCCCGCGAAGGCGGGGGCCGCCATCGGCCTTGCGCCGTATCTCCAGCGGCCCCCGCCTTCGCGGGGGCGACGGTTAGACGCGTCCTTGCATCGGTCCGCCGCAAGGCATGATATGTTCACCCCAGCGAAAGCGTCTTTGGGCTAAAGACGCCGCCTTACTGCACCCCCTCGTCCCTCGAAAGGACCGAGTCATGACCCGTCTCGCCCTCATCGCCCTCCCCCTCGCCGCGCTCGCGGCGCCGCTGCCCGCGGCCGCCAGCGAGATGAACGACACCGTCGCCGTGCTCAACGATCCGGCGGCGCAGGACCGCATGGCCGAAACGATCACCGCGATCGTCGGCGCGCTGATGCAGATGCAGGTGGGGCCGCTCGCAAAAGCCGTCGCGCAGGTCGATCCCGAATCCGACGCCGCATACATCCCGCCCGACGCGACGCTCGGCGAAGTGACGGGCAGCGACCCCTATTATGCCGAGCGCATGGGCGACGACGTCCGCGCGACGACGCGCATGGCGGGCCATGCCGCGGCGGCGCTCGCGGCTTATGCGCCGGTGCTCAAGGACATGGCGCGTGACCTTGCCGCGCAGTGGGAGCGCGAGCGCGCCGACGCGCGCCGATAAACCCCTCACTTCGTCATCCCGGCGCAGGCCGGGATCTCGCCGGTGCGTTGTTATGCAAGGTCGAGATCCCGGCCTGCGCCGGGATGACGGTGGGTTGTTCGCATAGCCGTTGCGCGCCACGCCCCGCTGCCGCTATGCCGGACTTATGTGGCAACTCTATCAATTCCCGCTCTGTCCCTTTTCGCGCAAGGTCCGCCTTTTGCTGGGCGAAAAGGGCGTCGGGTACGAATTGGTGCGCGAATCGCCGTGGGAGCGCCGCGACGAGTTCATCGACCTCAACCCCGCCGGCCGCACCCCGGTGATGGTCGATCAGGCGCGCGGTCAGGTGCTGATCGACAGCATGGCGATCGCCGAATATTTCGAGGAGACGGTCGAAGGCAAGGCGATGATCAACGGCACCGCGGCGAACCGCGCCGAGATCCGCCGGCTGACCGCCTGGTTCGACCATGATTTCTATTATGAAGTCACCGGGCCCTTGCTGTTCGAGCGAATGCAGAAGCGCATCGTCCATCGCCAGCCGCCCGACGGCGGCGCGCTGCGCGAGGCGATGAAGGCGGCGAACAATCATCTCGACTATGTCGATTATCTGATCGACCACCGCACCTGGCTCGCCGGCGCGACGATGAGCCTCGCCGACCTGACCGCGGCGGCGCATATCTCGGTCGCCGACTATCTCGGCGGCATCGACTGGACGGGGCACGAGCAGACCAAGGGCTGGTATTCGGGGCTGAAATCGCGCCCCAGCTTTCGCCCCTTGCTGGCGGAGCGGATGGAGATCGTCAGCCCGCCGAAATATTACGAGGATGTGGACTTTTGACGCGCCACGGAATCCCCGGCGAAGGCCGGGGGTTCCGAAGCGTCAACCCCCGCGAAGGCGGGGGTCTTCAGCGGCCTGACGCTTCCTCTCCGTATCCGTCATCCCGGCCTTCGCCGGGATGACGATTCAGGTAAGGATGATCATGCTCCAACCGTCGCCCCCGCGCAGGCGGGGGCCGCCGTCGGTTTACGCGGGGGCGACGGTCATTTCCCGGCCCCTGTTTCAGTCGGGCCACCGCGCCGCGACCAGATAGTTGAGCGCCTCGCTGCCGCCGAGCTTGAAACCCTTGGCGGCCGAGGGCGACAGGCCGGTGCGGTCGATCACCTCGAGCCCCGCGCCTTCGAGCAGCTTCGTCAATTCCTCGGGCTTCAGGAACCGGTCCCAGTCGTGCGTCCCGCGCGGCACCGCGCCGACGCGTTCGGCCGCCTCGACGAGCAGCAGCTTCGACAGCATCGTCCGGTTCGGGGTCGAGAGGATCATCAGCCCGCCGGGCGCGAGCCGCGCCGCGAGCCCGCCGACGAAGGCGGCGGGATCGGCGACATGCTCGACGACCTCCATCGAGGTGACGAGGTCGAAGGTCGCGGGCGGCAGCGCGGCGAGTTCGCCCGAGAAATAGGCGATCGCAAGCCCCTGCCCGGCCGCATGCTCCTTCGCCGCCGCGATATTCTCGGGCGCCGCATCGACGCCGGTGACCTTCGCGCCCATCCGCGCCAGCGGCTCAGCGAGCAGCCCCGCGCCGCAGCCGACGTCGAGCGCGGTGCGGCCCGCGAGCGGATGACGCTCGCGCGCGTCGACGTGCCAATGCGCGTCGATCCGGTCGCGGATATAGGCGAGCCGCACGGGGTTCAGCTTGTGCAGCATCGCCGACGAACCATGCGGGTCCCACCAGTCGGCGGCGAGCGCGCCGAAATGGGCGGCTTCGTGCGGGTTGATCGTCGCGGCGCTCATGCCCCGCGATGTGGCACCGCGCCTCGCGCCATGCAAGAAATTCTATCGCGCGCATAGGTTCTCACGCTTGCCATCGCCCTCCCCCTTCCGTAACGACGCGAGCGCCGCGGAAATCCAAGGGAAAGTTGCGGCCGAAACCAGATCAGGAAAGCGGGGCGAGATGGCGCGGATCGTGATGAAATTCGGGGGCACGTCGATGGCGGGCACCGAGCGGATTCGCACCGTGGCGAAGCTCGTCGCGCGCGAGGTCGCGCAAGGCAATGAGGTCGCGGTCGTCGTCTCCGCAATGGCGGGCGAAACCGACCGGCTCGTGAATTTCTGCCGCGAGGCGAACCCGCGCTACGATCCCGCCGAATATGACGTCGTCGTCGCGGCGGGCGAGCAGGTCACCTCGGGCCTGCTCGCGCTGACCCTGCAGGCGATGGGCGTGCCCGCGCGCAGCTGGCTCGGCTGGCAGCTCCCGATCCGCACCGAGGAAGCGCACGCCCGCGCGCGCATCATCGACATCGACACCGGCGCGCTGACCGCCGCGATGGGACGCGGCGAAGTCGCGGTGATCCCCGGCTTTCAGGGCATGATGGACGACGGCCGCGTCGCGACGCTCGGCCGCGGCGGCTCGGACACCAGCGCGGTCGCGGTCGCCGCCGCGGTGAAGGCCGACCGCTGCGACATCTACACCGACGTCGACGGCGTCTACACCACCGACCCGCGCATCGTCGCGCGCGCGCGCAAGCTCGATTTCGTCACCTATGAGGAAATGCTCGAACTCGCGAGCGTCGGCGCCAAGGTGCTCCAGACGCGCTCGGTCGGGCTCGCGATGAAGATGGGCGTGCGCGTGCAGGTGCTCTCCAGCTTCGTCGAGGGCGACGCGGCTCCCGCAAAAGGCACGATGATCGTCAGCGACGAGGAAATAGAGGAACATCAGATGGAACGGCAGCTGATCACCGGCATCGCCCACGACAAGAATGAAGCGAAGATCATCGTCACGCGCGTCCCCGACAAGCCGGGCGCGGTCGCCAACATCTTCGGCCCGCTCGCCGCGGCCGGGATCAACGTCGACATGATCATCCAGAACGTCGGCCGCGAAAAGGGCGAGACCGACGTGACCTTCACCGTTCCGGGCACCGACCTCCTCCGCTCGATCGACCTGATCGAAGGCGCGAAGGACAAGATCGGATTCAACCGCATCATCAGCGACGACAAGGTGGCGAAGGTCAGCGTCGTCGGCGTCGGCATGAAGAGCCACGCGGGGGTCGCGAGCACGATGTTCCGCGCGCTGGCCGATCGCAGCATCAACATCCAGGCGATCTCGACCAGCGAGATCAAGGTCAGCGTGCTGATCGACGAGGACGAGACCGAGCTCGCGGTGCGGGTGCTGCATACGGCGTACGGGCTCGACGCGGAGTAGGACCTGTTCGGTCTGGACGGGATCAAGCCCCTCCCCTTCAGGGGAGGGGCTAAGGACGCCTTGACCTCGGCAGGGTAATCTCCGGGCTATTCGGCCGCCAGCGGCTGCAGCTCGCCGCCCGCGCGGCGGCGCAGCCGCGCCTGGGTGATCATATGCACCACCGCGATGTGGATCGCGAACAGGGTGAATTTCGACGCCAGCGGAAAGATGCCGATGAACAGCGGCCACCAGGCGGTGAAGAAGAGCGCGATGATCAGGTTCAGCCCCGCGCTTATGAACATCAGCGCCGCCCAGATCATGCCGAAGCGGTCCATGACGTCGCCGACGATCGCGAGCTGCTCGGGCGGGATATAGCGACCCAGCCAGCCCTTGCGCAGCATCACGCCGCCGACGATCAGATAGACGATCGTCGGCTTCGCCATAACGAAGCGCGGATCGCCGGTGAACAAGGTCGCCGCGGCGGTGAAGAGCACCGAGGCGAGGCTGATCCATTGCAGCGCCGCGACCTTCCTGCCCCGCGCCAGTTCATAACCGACGACCGCGAGCGCGACGACGGTGCCCGCGACCGTCGCGGGAACGATGCCCGCCCCCGCAACCAGAAGCACCGCAAAGACGAGGATGCCGAGCGAGTCGAACAGCATCGGCCCGATGGCATAGAAGAGGGTTCGCATGACGCATCCTTTTCGCGACTCAATGTTATCGTTGTAAACATCGTAGCTCCGCCGCGCAGGGTCAAGCAGAAATTTACGTCGTTAACATTGGTGGGTGGCGAACGGCAGGTAGCGGAATAAGCCGTCGCCCCCGCGAAGGCGGGGGCCGCTGCCGGTTTATGCGGCGACGCAGGAAAAGGCCGATTGCGGCCCCCGCCTTCGCGGGGGCGACGTTCTGAGGTAACGCCTGCTCCCCGCCCCAAAACCGCCGTGACGCCCGCCACCCTCTGCCAGGTGCATGGGCCCCAAAAGAAGACCCGCCCCCGGGCCCATGTCCCCGGGGGCGGGTCGCGACCCGTCGTCCTTGGCCGCCGCCGGTCCCGCGGCATGATGCGGGACCGGGGCGGGCGATCAGGCGAGGTCGAAACGGTCGGCGTTCATCACCTTGGTCCACGCCTTGACGAAGTCCTTGACGAACTTTTCGCCGTTGTCGGACTGCGCATAGACCTCGGCGACCGCGCGCAGTTCCGAGTTCGAGCCGAAGATCAGGTCGGCGCGGGTCGCGCGCCAGGTCTCGCCGCCGCTGGTGCGGTCGGTGGCGACATATTCCTGATCGTCCGATCCCTCGACCGCCTTCCACACATTGGTCATGTCGAGCAGGTTGACGAAGAAATCATTGGTGAGCTGGCCCGACCTTTTGGTGAAATGGCCGTGGCCGCGCTCGCCGTGATTGGCGCCGAGCACGCGCAGGCCGCCTATCAACACCGTCATCTCGGGCACCGAAAGGCCGAGCAGCGACGCCCGGTCGAGCATCATCTCCTCGGTCTTCACCGCGAGCTTCTTCTTGCCGAGATAGTTGCGGAAGGCGTCGGCCTCGGGCTCCATCACCGCGAAGCTGTCGGCGTCGGTCTGCTCCTGCGTCGCATCGCCGCGGCCGCCGGTGAACGGGACCGCGACATTGAAGCCCGCGTCCCTGATCGCTTTCTCAAGGCCGACCACGCCGCCGAGCACGATCGCGTCGGCCATCGACAGATTGCCGCGCAGGCCGTCGAGCGTGCCCAGCACCTGGGCGAGCATCGCGGGCTCATTGACCTCCCAGTCCTTCTGCGGCGACAGGCGGACGCGCGCGCCGTTGGCGCCGCCGCGATAGTCGGACTTGCGATAGGTGCTGGCCGAGGCCCAGGCGGTCTTGACCAACTGGCTGACCGTCAGGTCGGACCCCGCGATCTTCTCCTTCACCGCCTTGACCTCGGCGTCCGATGGCGTGGCGCCGGCGGGGATCGGATCCTGCCAGATCAGATCTTCGGCGGGCACTTCGGGGCCGAGGTAGCGGACCTTGGGTCCCATGTCGCGGTGGGTCAGCTTGAACCAGGCGCGCGCGAAGGCGTCCTTGAACGCTTCGTGGTCGCTGCGGAATTTCTCGCTGATCTTGCGAAGCTCGGGATCGACCTTCAGCGCCATGTCGGCGGTGGTCATCATCGTCGGGACCTTTTTGGAAGCGTCCCAGGCCGCGGGGGCCATATCCTCTTCCTTCTGGTCGATCGGCTGCCATTGCTGCGCGCCGGCGGGCGATTTCACCAGCTCATATTCATAGTCGAGCAGCAGGCGGAAATAATTCTCGCTCCATTGGGTCGGCGTGTTGACCCACGCACCCTCGAGCCCGCTGGTCACGGCATGTTCGCCGACGCCGCTCTGGTTGCTGCTGACCCAGCCGAAACCCTGCGCCGTGAGGTCGGCCCCGGCGGGCGCGTGACCCAGCAGCGACGCGTCGCCATTGCCGTGCGCCTTGCCGAAGGTGTGGCCGCCGGCGGTCAGCGCGACGGTCTCCTCATGGTCCATCGCCATGCGCTCGAAGGTCGCCTTGATGTCGCGCGCCGACTGGAGCGGATCGGGATTGCCGCCCGGCCCTTCGGGATTGACGTAGATCAGGCCCATCTGGATCGCGGCGAGCGGGCCTTCGAGTTCGTGCATGCCGTGCTCGGGGGCGATGCGCGTCTGCACCCCCTCGTTCACCCACTTATCCTCGCTGCCCCAATAAATGTCGCGTTCGGGTTCATAGACGTCGGCGCGGCCGCCGCCGAAGCCGAAGACGGGGCCGCCCATGCTTTCGATCGCGACATTGCCGGTCAGGATGAACAGGTCGGCCCAGCTGATCTTGTTGCCATATTTCTGCTTGATCGGCCACAACAGGCGCCGCGCCTTGTCGAGATTGCCGTTGTCGGGCCAGCTGTCGAGCGGCGCGAAACGCTGCTGCCCGCTGTTGGCGCCGCCGCGGCCGTCGGCGGTGCGATAGGTGCCCGCGGCATGCCACGCCATGCGGATGAAGAAGGGGCCGTAATGACCATAGTCGGCCGGCCACCAGGGCTGGCTGTCGGTCATCAGCGCGGTCAGGTCGTCCTTGAGCGCCTGATAGTCGAGCGACTTGAACGCCGCGGCATAGTCGAAATCCTCGCCCATCGGGTTCGACGGGCCGTTGGGGTTGAGGATCTCGGTCGCCAGCATCTCGGGCCACCAGTCCTTGTTGGTGCGGCCGAGCAAGGCGCGGACGCCGCCGGGCTGGTGGACCGGGCAACCGCCCGCGGGATCGATGGGGGTCGGGTCGTTCATGCAGTCTCTCCTCGTTCGGTTTTTGGCCTCGTTCGGTTTTATGGCCTCGTTCGTTTTATGGAATGCCGGATCGTGACGCCGCGGAATGACGGGCGCATGACGCATGGCCGGGCGTCGAGTCGATGGCGCCATCCTTTCGTTCTGACCGGGGAAGGATATGCCGCGCTTCCCCATCGACATAACCGAATAAGCTGAATTCAGTCATCGAATGAACCGATCAAGCGCGCGAGAGTTGCACGACAAGAGGCTCCCGTCCCGCCCTTGCCACGCCCCGGCTACAGGGAGGAACATCTGGACCGGCCACGGGTTGATCCGATGTCGCGGCATGATGGCATGGCGCGGCAAAGGAGATGGAAAGTGGCTAACAACCCCAACCAGCAGAACCAGAAGAACCCGCAAGCTGATCGCGACGAGCAACAACGCCGCCAGCAGCAGCAGCAGCAGGGCGGCCAGGATCGCCAGCAGGGCGGCCAGCGGTCCGATCAGGACCGGAACAAGAACCCGCAGCAGCGCTGACGACCAGCCTGCATGAGAAAGGGCGGCCCCCCATGTCTTTTGGGCGGGCCGCCCTTTTCATTTACCGGCAGGGCGCGGATCAGAAGCTGGCCTTGATCGTCCCGCCCCAGGTTCGTGGATCGCCCGGCAGGCCGGTGATCAGGCCGGTGTTGCCCGGGCCGACGAACAGTTGGTCGATATAATTCTGGTCGAAGGCGTTGCGGACCCACAGGAAGAGGTCGATGCCGCGTTCGGCGCGAAAACCGGCGCGGAAATTCGACAGCGAATAGCCATCGACCCAAGTGTAGAGCGACGGGGTCGCGTTCGACGAGAAGTTCGACCGGTAGCTTCCGTCATAACCGAAGTAGAATTGCCCGTCCTCGCCGAACAGCGACGACGGCGCATTGACCTCCGCCCCGAACGACAGGGCCCATTTCGACACGCCGGGCAGGCGCTGGCCCGAAATGTCGCAGTTCGGCGGGCTGTCGGTGCCGCCCGCCAGCTCGGGCGGGCATGGCGCGTCGACGAACTTCACATATTTGGCGTCGGTATAGGCGCCGCTCCCATAGGCGCGGAACCGCTCGCTCGGCCGGATCGAGACATCGGCCTCGACCCCCTGCGTCCGCACCTTGCCGGCGTTCGCCAGATAGCCGCGCAGCACGCCGAACTGCCCGTTGTTCACATTCGCCTGATAATTTTTGATGTCGGTGCGGAAGATCGCGAGGTTGAAGGTCGCCTTGCGATCCCAGAATTCGCTCTTTAGCCCCGCTTCGTAATGATTGACCGATTCGGGCTTGATCGTCGCCGCGGCGAGCAGCGGATCGCCGGCAGCGTCCCGCGGCACGCCATTCTGGTTGATCCCGCCCGATTTGAACGTCTTTGCATAGGTCGCATAGACAAGGATGTCGGGCGTCACCTTGTAGTTGACGGTCAGGTCGTAGCTGAAATTCCAGTCGCTGAACGACGGCGCATATTCCTGCGGCGAGAAGACGGCGAGCCGGGCGGCGGACACCGCATCGGTCAGGTCCGCCGTCACCGGCGACCCGTCGCCGGCAAAGACGAGACGGCGGTAATAGCCGTCCTTCTTGTCGTAATTCACCCGGACGCCGGGCTGGATCGTCAACCGGTCGGTGACCTTCCAGCTGAGCTGGCCGAACAGCGCCGCACTCGTATTCTTGAGATATTGCGTGTTGATCGCGGTCAGCCCGTCGAGCACCGACGGGTCGTTCGACAGCGGATTCGACGGATTGATCGTCCAGCGGCTCGAGGCGGAACCATGGCCTTCGGTGCCCTGCGTGTCGATGCGCTGGTAATAATAGAAGCCCCCGACGACGAAATCGACGCGGTCGCCGCTGTAATTGTAGCGCAGCTCCTGCGTATATTGGTCCTGCTGCGACGGATTCTGCGACCTGGTGACGATCGGCAGGCCGGTGAAGTCGCGGTCGTTTTCGGGCTGCCAGTCCCAATAGCGCCACGCGGTCACCGAGGTTAGCGTGCCCGGCCCGACATCCCATTTGATGCGCAGCGACGCGCCGCCGATCTCGTTCCCCGCATTCAGATTGGCATCGAGGTCGGTGAGCCGATCATAGGGATTTTCGCTGGGAAAGGCATAGCCCTGCGCCGCGGCCAGCGCGGCGAACTGACGATTCAGCGGCCGCTGCGTCTCACCGGTGCGGACGAAAACCGAGCCGCAGCACACCGCCTCCTGCTTGTTCCAGTCGCCGGCGAGCGTGATGTCGAGAGTGTCGGTCGGCCGCCAGAGCAATTGGCCGCGAATGCCGATATTGTCCTGGCTCTGGATATGGCGGTCGGTCGTGACATTGTAGATCGTGCCGCGGCGGCTGGTCGACGAGACCGCGATGCGCGCCGCAAGCTGGTCCGACAGCGGCCCAGAAATCGCGGCCTTCGCCTGCTTGAAATCGAGGTTGCCGATGCTGACTTCGGCCTTGCCCTCGAAATCGAAGGTCGGCTGGTTCGTCGTGATGTTGATCGCACCTGCCGTCGTGTTCTTGCCGTAGAGCGTGCCCTGCGGCCCGCGCAGCACCTCGATCTGCGCGACGTCGAGGAAATCAAAGGTCGAAGAGGCGACGCGCGAATAATAGACGTCGTCGACATAGATGCCAACGCCCTGCTCGATCCCGTCGTTGGTGAGGCCGAAGGGCGCGCCGATGCCGCGGATATTGACCGCCGTGTTGCGCGGGTTCGACGAGTAGAATTGCAGCGTCGGCGTGAGCTGGGTCAGACGGCCGACGTTGAAGCTGCCCGTATTGTCGATCTGTTCGCCGTCGACGACCGAAATGGCGATCGGCACTTCCTGCGCGGTTTCGCTGCGGCGGCGCGCAGTGACGAGGATCTCGCCGCCATAGCTGCCGCCCTCGACCTGTGCGGCGGCATCGGCGGCGGCATCGACGGCGGCATCATCGGCGGTTTCCGCCGCACCGGCGGGGGCCGCGGCGATCGCCAGAGCCAAGGAAAGCGTGAGGAGGCTGGCCGGCACACGCCGGCGGGCAGACGGATATTTTGAGGTCATGACAATTTCCTGTTGCTTTGAAGATGCAAGAAAATTGCCACATCCGGTGGTCCGGTCTGCGGCATTCAGGTGTGGGGAATATCCCCGCTGGGAGTGGTTGAAATCAGTTGGGGTAGCGGTGCCGTTCGGTCACATCGACCTGCACCAGCCGCCCTTCGTGGACGGTCAGCTGGATCGCGCCGAACTTCAGCTTGTCGAGCGCGTCGAGCACCGTCTGGATGGCGCGGCGTGCCGGTTCAGGGCCGCTTTTGGCGGCTTCCTCCGAAAGACTCATCGATATTCCTTTCCCTTTTGGATTCGCCGGGTAAGCATATGCCAAGTAATTTAGTTGACAATGATTGATTTGCTTTTTGCGCCGAAAGGTTCGGTTGCAGCGCCCAACAGATTCAGGCGTGCGGCGGGCTGACAGGCTGGGCGACGCGGGGGATTGCGCGCGAGTCGCAGTGCTGGCAAAGGCAGCCTCAATGAGCAAAATTAACGATCTGATGGCCCGCGGGACCGACCTTCTCGGCAGCGACTATGCCATCCTCTGCGGCGCGATGAGCTGGGTTTCCGAACGCCATCTGGTCAGCGCGATCAGCAATGCCGGCGGCTTCGGCGTCATCGCGTGCGGCGCGATGACGCCCGAGCTGCTCGATGCCGAAATCGCCGGGACCAAGGCGCTGGCGAAGCGCAATTTCGGCGTCAACCTGATCACCATGCACCCGCAATTGTTCGAGCTGATCGAGGTGTGCGCACGGCATGATGTCGGCCATGTCGTGCTCGCGGGCGGGCTGCCGCCCAAGGGCAGCCTCGAGGCGATCAAGGCGTCGGGCGCGAAGGTCGTCTGTTTCGCGCCGACGCTCGCGCTCGCCAAGAAGCTCGTCCGGTCGGGCGTCGATGCGCTGGTGATCGAGGGGATGGAGGCTGGCGGCCATATCGGTCCGGTGTCAACGAGCGTGCTGGCGCAGGAAATCCTGCCGGCGCTGGCCGACGAAGTGCCGGTGTTCGTCGCCGGCGGCATCGGCCGCGGCGAGGCGATCGCCGCCTATCTGGAGATGGGCGCGTCGGGCGTCCAGCTCGGCACGCGCTTCGTCTGCGCGACCGAGAGCATCGCGCATCCCAATTTCAAGAAGGCCTTCCTGCGCGCATCGGCGCGCGAGGCGGTCGCGAGCGTCCAGATCGACCCGCGCCTGCCCGTCATTCCGGTCCGCGCGCTCAAAAATGCCGGGACCGAAGCCTTCACCGCGAAGCAGCGCGAGGTCGCGAACAAGCTCGACGCGGGCGCGGTTGACATGGCCGAAGCGCAGCTCGAGATCGAGCATTATTGGGCGGGCGCGCTGCGCCGCGCCGTCATCGACGGCGACGTCGAAAATGGGTCGTTAATGGCAGGGCAATCTGTCGGTATGGTATCCGAAGAGGAGAGCGCGGCAGCAATTGTCGCATCTCTGGTGCAACAGGCCGAAGCCGCGTTGCACGCTCGGGGTTGATGCCGCATGGTGATGCGGTTGGGGAGTGGATCATGAATTTGTCGCGTAAGATCATCGTGGCCGGGCTGCTGGCGAGCGTCGCCGCCTGTGCGCCGAAGCCGCCCCCGCCGCCCCCGCCGCCCCCGCCCCCGCCGGTCGTGGTCACCATCCCGCCGCGGCCGCTGCCGCCCGGCAATGCCTCGCTGACGCAGATCCTGCCCGGCCGCGGGATCGACGGGCGCTTCGTCACCGCGAACAGCGGCGTGACCGGCGACCGTGCCTTCTGGCAGCTCAAGATCGGCCTCAACGTCGCCGCCATCGGGTGCCGCGGCGTCGAGGAATCGACGCTGGTTTCGGCCTATAACAACATCATCAAGACGCACGGCAAGGTGATCAAATCGACCGAGAAATCGGTGATCAAGGAGCTCGGCAAGGAAAATAAGAACAACGGCATCGCGCCGCGCGACCGCCTGTCGACGCAATTGTTCAACTATTTCGCGCAGCCGCCCGCGCAGCGCGCTTTCTGCGCGCGCGCCAACGAGATCGCGCAGATCGTCTCGACGACCCCGAGCGCGCAGCTCGTCGAACAGGCGCCCGCGCACCTCGCGCGGCTCGACGAACCGTTCAAGGATTTTTACGAGGCCTATGCCCAATATCAGGCCGACGTGATCGCCTGGGACGCGAAATATGCGCCGCCGCCGGCAGTGATGACGACGCCGGCCCCGGCGATCCCCATCGGCCCCGCCATCACGACCGGCACCACGCCGGGCGGGTTGGCGGCGGCCCCGGCGACCCCTGCCGAAAGCCAATGACGGAATTTCGCGCCGCACAGGAATAGAACGGACAATCGCACGCGGGCTATTGGCGCGCGCCGCATCCTTCTGTTAGCAGGATTGCGATGACCAACGCCCCGCCCCCGCCGTCTTCGGCCGCCCAGTCCGCGCGCACCATATTGACCCGGCTGCACGAGGTGATGGCGTCGCGCGTCAACGCGCAGGGCAAGCTCAATCAGGTCGTCGGCATCATTGGCGAATGCCTCGACAGCGAAGTCTGCTCGATCTATCTGCTGCGCGACGGCACGCTCGAACTCTATGCAACGCGCGGGCTGAAGCAGGAGGCGGTCCACGTCACCCGGCTCGGCCTCGGCGAAGGGCTGGTCGGCACGATCGCCGAGCAGATCGAGACGCTGAACCTCGACGAAGCCGCCGCGCACCCCGACTTTTCCTATCGCCCCGAAACGGGCGAGGAATTGTTCCACAGCTTCGCCGGGGTGCCGATCATCCGCCGCGAGCGCGCGGTCGGCGTCTTGTGCGTCCAGCACAGCGATCCGCGCCGTTACGAAGAGATCGAGATCGAGACGCTGCAGACCGTCGCGATGGTGCTGTCCGAGCTGATCGCCAATGCCGACCTGGTCGACACCGCCGCCCGCACCGACGCCGCCGCCACCGACCAGTCGGCGCAGCGGCTGAACGGGCAGAAGCTGGTCGACGGCATGGGCGCCGGTGTGGCGGTATTCCACCAGCCGCGCATCACGATCGAGCATACGGTCGCCGACGATACCGAGGCCGAGCGCCATAGGGTGTACGCGGCCTTCGACAAGATGCGCGAGCAGATCGACCGCATGGCGAGTTCGGCCGATTTCGGCGTCGGCGGCGAGCATGAGGAGGTCATCGAGACCTACAAGATGTTCGCCTATGACGAGGGCTGGTCGCGGCGCATCAACGAGGCGATCGACAGCGGGCTGACCGCCGAGGCGGCGATCGAGCGCGTCCAGCAGCGCACCCGGATGCGGATGCGCCAGATCGACGATCCGCTGCTGCGCGACCGCATGCACGATCTGGAGGATCTGTCGAACCGGCTGATCCGTATCGTGTCGGGGCAGATGGGCACCGCGGCGCAGATGGGCCTTCGGCAGGATTCGATCCTGATCGCGCGCAACCTCGGCCCCGCCGAACTGCTCGAATATGACCGCCGCCGCCTGAAGGGCGTCGTGCTCGAGGAAGGGTCGCTGACCGCCCATGTCATCATCGTCGCGCGCGCGATGGGGGTGCCGGTGATCGGCCGCGTCAACGACGTGCGCACCTCGATCCGCGAAGGCGACCTGCTGCTGCTCGACGCGGGCGCCGGGCAGCTCCATGTCCGCCCGACGCAGGCGGTGCAGGACGCGTTCGACGCCAAGCTGGAGATTTCGCAGAAACGCCGCGCCAATCTCGCGGCGCTACGCGACCTGCCCGCGGTCACCAAGGACGGCGTCCCGATCGAGCTGATGATCAACGCGGGGCTGCGCGAGGATGTCGCCGCGCTCGACCTGACCGGCGCGCGCGGCATCGGGCTGTTCCGCACCGAATTCCAGTTCCTCGTGTCGGCGACCCTGCCGTCGCGCGATCGCCAGCAGCGGCTCTATCGCGACGTGCTCGACGCGGCGGGCGACCGGCCGGTGATCTTCCGCACCGTCGACATCGGCGGCGACAAGGCGCTGCCCTATATGAACGTCGGCGACAGCGCGCAGGAGGAAAATCCGGCGATGGGCTGGCGCGCGCTGCGCCTCGCGCTCGAACGCGAGGGGCTGCTCAAGGTTCAGGCGCGCGCGCTGATGGAGGCTGCCGCCGGACGCACGCTCCACGTCATGTTTCCGATGGTGTCGGAGCCGTGGGAATATGAAGCCGCGCGCGCGCTGTTCGTCGCCCAGCGCGCGTGGCTCGCGAGCCACAACAGGAAGCTGCCGGTGGCGATCCGCTATGGCGCGATGCTCGAGGTGCCGGGGCTGGTCGAGACGCTCGACCTGATGCTCCCGCACCTCGACTTCCTGTCGATCGGCACCAACGACCTGACGCAATTCCTCTTCGCCGCCGACCGCGCGCACCCGCGGCTCGCCGAGCGTTACGACTGGCTATCCCCCGTCGTGATGCGCTACCTCGCGCGCGTCGTCCGCATCGTGGCGGGGTCGAAGGTCGCGCTGGGCGTGTGCGGCGAGATGGGCGGACGGCCGCTGGAAGCCATGGCGCTGCTCGGCGTCGGCATCGAGCGCCTGTCGATCACTCCCGCCGGCGTCGGCCCGGTGAAGGCGATGATCCGTTCGCTCGACCTCGGCGCGCTGCGCGCCGACATGCCCGCGATCCTCGCCCAGCCCGCGGCCGACCCGCGGGGGCAGTATGCCGAATGGGCCCAGCGGCATCAGGTCGATCTGGGGGATTAGAGGATCGAGCCGCGCAACACTGTCCGCGCGAACTCGGCCCAGTTCTTTCCGCCCTTGTCAGCGGCGATGGCGGCAGCAAGCCCGGCGGCGCGGTCGCGCGTGACCTCCCTGGCAAGAAGGTTGGCGAGCGCCGCTTCATCGGCGGCGGGAAACAACCAGCCGTTGCGCCCATGGTCGATGGCTTCGGCAAGGCCGGGGAGATCGCTCGCGACGACCGGCCGGCAGTAATGCGCGGCCAGCGCAAGCACGCCCGAGCCCGTTACCGAGCGATAGGGCGCGACGACCGCATCGGCGCGCGCGAACAGATCGGCCACGCGTTGATCGGGGATATAATGGGGTAGGAACTCCACCCGCTCGGCTACGCCGCAATCGGTCGCCAGTTGCCGCAGCTCGCCGATGTCGCCCCAAACCTCGCCCGCGACGGTCAGCCGCACATCGCGGTCGGCAAGCGCCCCCAGCGCGCGGATCGCGACATCGACTCCCTTGTAGGGACGGACGAATCCGAAGCAGAGCAGTTCGAGTCCATATTCCCGGGGCAGGTTGCCGGACGCCGCAGGATAATCTGCATAGACGGGATGCGGACAGACGAGGACCGGTCTGCCGGGTTCGGTGCGACGCACCTGTTCGGCCAATGCTTCATTATGGGTGACATGGAAATCGGCCGCGCGCAGTTGCCAATTGCAAAGGCGCGACTTCCATCGTCTCCCTTCGTGATCGCCGACATTGTGGACGATAGCCGCCACGCAGATGCCGCGACGACGCAGCCCGCGCGCGATCGTTCCGAGCATCGGCGCGACGAAGAAAGTCCAGGCGGGGATGACGACCAGCGATGGCCGCAGCGCGGCGATGCGGCGTATTGCCCGGAACCAGCTTATCGGATTGATGCTGCTGATGGCATATCGCGCCGGCACTTTTCCGAACGCCCCGTCGGGATCGCGATCGCTCGCGCCGGGATAGAGAAAACGAGGGTAAAGCAGCGAAAAGCTCTCTACCGCGACGATCACATCCTCCATTTCCGCGAAGGCTTCGGCAAGCGCGGTACTATGTCGCGCGATGCCGCCGCGGAACGGCGCGACCGGCGCAAGGAGAACCACCCTGTCGTGCGGCGTTTTCACCGCCGGATGCAGGACGCAGGCATTGCTGGTCAAGCTGTCGACACCACCCAGAGCCGGGCGGCGAAATATTTACCGATGCCGGGCAGTTTGGACAGGGGATGGAGAAGCTTCAATATATTGTAATGGGGGATGGTTTCCACAACAATCCCGGCGGGATCAAAACCCGCCGCCACAAGCAGGTCGGCAGTGGACCTGCCATCGCGCACGGCGATATGTTCGGGAAATTGCGGAACGATGCCCAATTGCTTTGCACGCTCCATGAAGAAGTCGAGGTTGGGGGTATGCAGATAGAGCCGTCCGCCCGGGCGTAACGATCCGCGGATCGACCGGTAGATGGCGATCGCGGAATCGTCGTCGATATGTTCGGAAAAATCCAGCGTCGCCGCGACATCGAAATATTCCGGGTGACGCGCGCAAAAGTCGCGGATGTCGGCGCAGTGGAAACGATAGCGGCGGCGGCCGGCGCGTTCGGCCCAGGCATTGGCCGCGGCAACGAAATCCGGCGAGAAATCGACCCCGTCATACGAAGCGAAATCATCCCCGATTACATGGAGCAGCATCCCGTTCCCGCAAGCGAAGTCCGCGACCCGCATATTGTCGATCGGTTGCATCCGGGGGACCAGATTGCGAACCCGGTCGATGGGTTTGGCATTGTACCGCTCGACATAATCGCCGCTGTGCAGAGCGAGGCTGCGGTCATGCGCGGCACGGTCTGCGTCCATTATCCGTTGCTCCCCAATTCGTCCCGGCGGGCGGGCGCGGTCTCGGCCGGCCGACGACGCGCGCCAATCTGGCTGATCAACACGACTATGCCGCACCCCGCAAGGCAGAATATCCGGTCGATGCCGACGGCAAGAAACGCAATTGCCGGCGGAATCGCGGTGACCGTTGCGGCGAGCGCAGCCAGTGCTTCGCTGATACCAAGGCCCGCCGGGGCGATCGACGAGGCGGAACCGAGCAGGATCGCGAGCACGAAGGGAAAGGTCCCCGCGAAACCTGTTGATATATGCAAGGCCGCGAAGGCGAAGTTGAGACGCAGCGCGGTCAGCAATATGCCGAACATGCGGTGTACCAGTGTTTGCAGGGCGATAGCCGGTCCCGCAGTTGACCAAAGCCATGCGACGATCGCGACGCTTGCGAGCGAACCGATGACGAGGAGCGGCAACGCCAGTGTGAACGATAACGGCAGCAAGGTCAGCGCGGCCATGACCATCGCGAGCGCCAGCCATAATATCGCGGTCAGCACAACGAGCGCCGAGCTTCGCCCCAAAGAAGCGCCAGCGCGAACCAACGAGCCGGCACGAACCAAGGCGCCGCCGGGCAATGGCAGCAGTTCGGCGAGATAAGCGTACGCCGAAACGACTGTTCCCTTGGCAACGGGCATCGACTGCCCGGCGCTGCGCGCCAGAAGCCACATCGCCACGCCCCCGTATAATAGCGACGGGAGGACCGACAAGGCCAAGAGGAACAATGGCAGGCTTCGCAAACCGGAGGGAGGAAGATCGACCGCGCCGAACGACCAATAGGCCCCGCCGCAAAACAATATCAACGATCCGATCAGCGCAGGACCGCGCCATCTGGTCAATCGAAGCTCGAACGTCGAGGATTTCATCCGGACCGCGGATGAAAGTCGGCTGATATATGGGAGTATGCGGCCGGCGACCATCGGCGAGTCCGATCAAAAAGGCATGAACAACGGGCCGTCCTCATCGGGTCGGGCCGGCGGACGGATGCCGTTGCCCCAGATGAGGCGGGCCGCGCGGGCGCCCGGCACCGACGCGATATGAAACCCGCGGTCGAGATGAACGACCTGGCCCGGGGAGACCGCACGGCCGTTCAGGACCACCCCCGCGTCGCGCACGGTATAGTCGCCGGGCACCCTGACGCGGAACCGATGCTCGCTGGCGCCGGCGGGAATCGCCTCTCCCGCCACCCAGAAGGGACCCCACAGAGGGATATAGGTGTCGCGGATCGCGGCGAGGTCGCCGGGCAGAAACTGGGGCACCGGACGGGTGCCGTTCAGCGCCGCCTCGAACATATAATCGTCGTTGACCACGAGCGGCACCGGTGTCGCCGCCATGGTTGCCTCCATACTGGGAAAGGCGCCGGCCAGATATTGTTCGGTGCCCCACGGGGTCATGAACACATTGGCTTTCGGAAAGCGGCCGAGCAGCGCGCAACTGTCGAAATAGGCTATGGGGCGCGCGAACATCCGGTCGGCCGCGCGCAAAATGTCGCGTTGGCGGTCGATCGGATTATATGGCTCGACGAGCAACACAAATCCGGCGCCGAGCAAAAAGACCAGCGCAGCCAGCCGCCCGCCATAGCGCCGGATCGTCCACGACATCGACAGGCCGCAGGCAACGGCGGCGGGCGCCAGTATATAGACGTAAAAATAAGGCGCCGTATTGTGGTAGAAGAGGAAACTGGAAAGCGGCGCGAGATAGCCCGCGAGGCAGATTTTCTCCGCTTTCGACAAGCTCGCGGCGCGCCAGATCGCGAACGGCGCCGACAGGATCAGCAGCGTCAGCGGCAAGGAGAACAGGGCACCGCCGAGCAAATACCGCCCGTAGGAGATCGAACCCAGATTGAACATCTTGTCGCCCGCGCGCGACACGACCGAGATGGCCTCGCCGCCGCTTCCCGCCGCCAGCGATGCGGCATGCAACAGAAAGATCGCCGCGAAAATCGCAACCGTGACGATGGCGGTGAGCGCAAGTCGGACCGTGATTTGCCTCTTGCCGGTCGCTTCCGACCAGCGCAACCACGCGATACCCATGAAGAGCGGCGCATAGAGCGCCGTCTTGATCGTCAGCACGGCCGCGGTGCCCGCGAGAGCCGCCGCGCCCAGGATCGCCCAGGCGTCGAGCCGCGACCGCAGCATGATCCACGCCGAGGTCATCAGCAGCGCGGCGGCCGGAGCGTCGAAGCGGAACGATGTTCCGTGCTGCAACACATAGATGGCTGTCAGATAGGCGAGCGCGCAGCAGGCGGCGGCGGTCCGGTCGACAAAGCGCGCGGCCGACCCGGCGATCGCCGCCGCGGCCAGCAGGACGCAAAAAAGCATGAACAGCCGGATCAGGATGATATGGTCGACCCCCGTGCCCGGCAGGTCGACGACCCAGAGGAATGCCCGCGTATAGAGCGTCTGCAACGGCTGCGACAGCGTGCCCCGCGCCAGCGCGTGAATCTGGCTGTAGTGATAGAATTCGTCCCAGTTGACGGCGCGCGTCAAGGCGATGTGGAGGTGCAGCAAAAGCGCGGCCCCGATCGCGAAACACGCCCACGCAAA
This sequence comes from uncultured Sphingopyxis sp., assembly GCF_900078365.1. Taxonomy (NCBI): domain Bacteria; kingdom Pseudomonadati; phylum Pseudomonadota; class Alphaproteobacteria; order Sphingomonadales; family Sphingopyxidaceae; genus Sphingopyxis; species uncultured Sphingopyxis sp. The sequence continues at coordinate 639,528 of NZ_LT598653.1, read as the reverse complement.
AGGCCCGGAACCGACCTGCCCTTCGCCGCGCCCCGCGACGAACGGGCGACCAACGAGCGCGCCTGTCACGCCGCACCCTTGCGCGGAGCGCGCTCGGACGGCGCGGGCATTGCCGCGGCGTCGATCCGCCCCTCGATCTCGCGCAGCCGTGTCAGGCTCTCTTCTATCAGTTTGCGGTTCGTCGCGATCAAATCGGCGAGAATGCCGAAGGTGGCGGTGAGCGCGCCCAGCACCAGCAGCGCGCCGCCGATGACCAGCGACTGGACATGGCCGTCGCCGTCGCCGCTCGCCCAGAACCACAGGAAGCGCAGCATCGGCAACAGACCGGCGAACGTCATCGCCAGCCCAAGCCCGACGAAGACGCGCAGCGGATTATACGTCGTATAGGCACGCGCCATCGTAATGCCCGTGTTGACGATGAAACGCGGAATCGATTTGAACAGGCGCGACGGGCGAAGCGTGGCATTGGTACGGATCGGCACGCTCAGGATCGACAGCCGCTTGCGGCCCGCCTGGATCAGCATGTCGGTGGTATAGCTGAATTCGGTGGTGATGTTGATGCGCTGCGCCGCCTCGCGGCTGATCGCGCGAAAGCCGCTGACCGCGTCCGAAATCTGCACATTGGCGAGGCGCTGGACCACCCTGCTGCCCAATTCCTGCAGGCGGCGCTTGACCGGACCGAAATGCGCATTGTCGGAGACGCCGCGGTCGCCGACGACGATGTCGGCGCGGCCGTCGAGGATCGGCGCGACGATCCGGGCGATGTCCTCGCCGACATATTGGCCGTCGGCGTCGGTGTTGACGATGATGTCGGCCCCCGCCGCGAGCGCGGCATCGACGCCCGAACGGAACGCGGCGGCGAGACCGCGGTTGGTGCGGTGGCGCACGACATGATGCACGCCCCACATCCGCGCGACCTGCGCCGTATTGTCGGTGCTGCCGTCGTCGATGACGAGGATTTCGATCGTGTCGATGCCGTCGATCTTGCGGGGCAAGGCCGCGAGCGTCGCGGGGAGATCTTCGGCCTCGTTCAGGCAGGGAATCTGGATGACCAGCTTCATCGCGCCGCCCTCCGGCTCACCGCCCACTCGCTCATTCCGCTCTGATCCATGGAAATCCCCAACATTCCGTGTCCTCGCGGCCTAGGGGCTTGTGGTTAATATCGCACTAACGCACGCATTCGGGGCCATTGCTCCCGCGGTCATGTTTATGTTATGTTCTCCATCCGATTCCCCGAGGAGAGAGCCATGACCGACGAAGCCCCCCGCGCCAGCGGCCAATGCCATTGCGGCGAAATCCGCTATTCGATGAGCACCGCGGTGCAGCATCATGCGCTGTGCCATTGCGGCGATTGCCGCCGTCATTCGGGCGCGCCGCTCGTCGGCTGGGCGCTCGTCGGCAACGACGAGATCGAGATTAGCGGCACCGCGAAAATCTATGCCTCGTCCGAACATGGCCGCCGCCATTTCTGCGGCAATTGCGGCACCGGGCTTTTCTACACGAACGAGGCGATGTTTCCTGGGCAGATCGACGTGCAGAGCGCGACGCTCGACGACCCAGACCTGATCCCGGCGCAGGCGCAGATCCAGACCGCCGAGCGCATCGGCTGGATGGAGAAACTGAACGACCTGCCCGCCTTCGAGCGTTACCCGCCCTTCGAATAACGCGGGTCATCGTCGTCGGCGGCGACCACCGCCGCGACGAGCTTCGCGATGTCGAGCAGGGTCTTGGCGTCGTCATAACCCTGGCGGACGATCACGAGCGCGCGCGACGGGATGACGACGACATATTGGCCGCGGTTGCCGAAACCGCCGAAGGCGTCGGCGGGCACGCCCTCCGACTTGGCGAGCAGCCAGAAACCGGCGCCATAACCGAACGGCCCATCGGGCTGCGGTCCGCTCGGCGTGGTGACGAAACGGCGCCAGCCGGCGGGAAGCAGGCGCTCGCCCCGCCACATGCCGTCATTCTGGTAGAGGAGCCCGAGCCGCGCGAGGTCGCGCGCGCTGGTCCACACCTGGCTCGACAATATATAGTCGCCGTCCTTGTCATGCTCGGCGAAGGTCCGCGTCATGCCGAGCCGGTCGAAGAAAGCGGCGGGATCGAGCGGCGTTCCCGCCTTTTCGAGCGCCGCCCGCAGCGACAGCGTCGCGAGCAACGTGTCGTTGTTGGCGTAGCGATAGCGCGTGTTCGGCGGATTGAGCAGCGGCCATTGCGTCGTCCACTGGCGCACCGATGCGCCGCCCATATAGATGGCGTCGGTGCGGTTTCCGGCGGTGTCGCTGGTGAGGCCGCTCGCCATGCGCATCAGTTGCTCGGTGGTGATCGCGGCGCGCGGGTCGCCCGGCGTCCGCCATTCGGCGATCATGGCGGGCTTGGTGACGTCTATCTGCCCCTTGAGCACCGCATTCCCGATCAGCGTCACCGCTATCGACTTGGCGACCGAAAAGGTGCGTTGCGCGGTGTGCATGTCGTGGCCGCCCCAATAGCGTTCGAGCGCGATGCGGCCGTTCTTGACGATCAGCAGCGAACTGGTGCGGCCGCCGAAGCGGGCCATGTCCGCCGTCGCTTGCTCGAACTTCGTCTGCCCCTTGACCGGCCAGCGCGCCCCCTTGTCGCCCATCGGCCAGGGTTGGGCATCGAGGTCGGGGCGGCGTTCGACGGCGCCGGCGGTCTCCGCAGGTCGCGCGCCGATCGGCAGCGTGACGCAGCCTTCGCGCCCGGTCCATACGGCGATGCGCGGCGGCATGCCGTCGCGATAGCGCACGCTGACGCGCTTCGCCTCCTCGTCGACGTCGGCCCTGAGCGCGCGGACGTCGGCCTCGATCTCGGGATAGATGTTGGTGAGCTCGTCGCGCTCGATCGCCTCGACCGGCTTGCCCGCGCCGTTCCACAGCGACGAGCAGGTAAAGGCGGCGCGATAGCCCGCCGCCCAGGCGCGGGCGAGTTCGGCATCGGGCTGCGGCGCCTGCGCCGCCGCGGGCGCCGCGCCCGCGAGGAGCGCGGCGGCGAACAGGCGCAGCAAGTCAGGGCCGATCGCCGAAGGCCTGCCGCTGCGCCTTTTTTGCGCGATCCCACCAGGCACGGCGCAGGACGTCGGCGACCCGTTCGGGGTCGTCCGATCCGTAGCGGACGAGGAGCGCGTGCCAGCCTTCGTAATGCGGGGTCTGCCAGAAGGTGTCGGGATCGGTTTCAAGCAGCATTTCCTTTTCGTCGGGCTGGCACATCGCGGCGAAGCTGCCGGGCTCGCGGCCGGGCGAAGCGAGCGCCTTGCCATTGAGCTTCGGACAGGGGGTGCCATAAAAGGAAAGCATCTCGACGTCGGGAAGCGCGCAGGCGAAGGCCACCACATCGTCCCAATTGTCGAATGTCAGCGCCATATCGCCGGTTTAGCTCAGTCTTCCAAAGTCCCGGCGATGACCTCTATGTCGCGCCCCAAGGGCTGCATGGGCTGGAAGCGCAGGCGCGTCAACACCAGGCGGTCGTCCTGAATGTCGAGGTCGAACATGGCATGGCCGCCGCGCGGGCAGCATTGGCTGTCGTCGTCACGCGCGACGGGGGCCGATGCGGACATCGCGTCGAAGGCGAACTCCGCCGGGCCGCGCAGCCAATAGCCGGCGGGCAGCAACTTGCCGCCCTGCTCGGCCCAGCCGGACAGGTCGATACGGCGCCACCCGGGCTTTGCGACATCGTTCATGAACAGCGCATCGGCATTGCCGCCGCCGCTGCCGGCAAGCCGGCCGCCGACATGGACCAGCTGGCGCGCGTCGCCGTCGACGACCAGGTCGGGCGCGCCGAGCGATCCCGAGCTTTCGGCGAAACCCGCAAGCGACGCCTTGCCCGCCTTGTTTTGCGACACCAGAACCAGCATCCGCGTCCGGGCGCCGTCGCGCGGGGCGAGCAGCATCTTTTGCCAGAGCAGGGTCGCCCCGCGGTCCGCGCTGTTGATCCGCCCGCTCGCTTCGACGCTGCATGTCCCGCCGAAATCATAGAGGCATCGCTGCGCGATATGGGTGATGCGGGCACGCGTCAGCGCGATCTTCGCCGCGACGTCGGCCGCGGTGCAGGTGGTTTCGACGGTGCCGCCCGGACAGGACAGGATCGGTGTCGCTGCGGCGGCAAGGACAAGCGCCAATGCCATGATGACTACCCCAGTTCCGGCGCGACCCGACGGGGCGAAATTATACCCTCGCGGCGCACCGAACAAGGCTCGGAAAGCCCCCAGCGTCAGCTCTTGGCGCGGCGCCTTTCATCCCACCAGGCGAGGCGTTCGGCGATGCGCTTTTCGAAGCCGCGATCGACGGGGCGGTAGAAGGCGGCGGGGGCCATGCCGTCGGGCCAGTAATTGTCGCCCGAAAAGCCGTCGGGCGCGTCATGGTCGTAGCTGTAGCCCGCGCCATAACCCAGATCTTTCATCAGCTTGGTCGGGGCGTTGAGGATGTTCGCGGGCGGCGCGAGGCTACCGGTCTCGCGCGCCGCGGCCCACGCCGCCTTCTGCGCGGCATAGGCGGCGTTCGATTTGGGCGCGGTGGCGAGATAGAGGCAGGCCTGCACGATCGCGAGCTCGCCCTCGGGCGAACCGAGGAACTGATAGGCGTCCTTCGCCGCGAGGCATTGCACCAGCGCCTGCGGGTCGGCGAGGCCGATGTCCTCGCTCGCGAAGCGGGTGAGTCGCCGCAGGACGTAGAGCGGCTCCTCGCCCGCGACGAGCATCCGCGCGAGCCAGTAGAGCGCCGCCTGCGGGTCCGAGCCGCGCAGCGCCTTGTGGAGCGCCGAGATCAGATTGTAATGGCCGTCGCGATCCTTGTCGTAGACCGGCATCCGGCGGTGGAGAAACTGCGCGAGTTCGTCCGGGCCCAGCGGCTCCTCGATCGTCACCGAAAACAGCGTCTCGACCTGGTTGAGCAGGAAGCGTCCGTCGCCGTCGGCGCTGGCGATCAGCGCCGCGCGCGCCGCGCCGGTCACCGGCAGGCGCTGGCCCAGCTCGGCCTCGGCGCGCTCGATCAGCGTGCCGAGCGCCTCCTCGCCGAGCCGGTTGAGAACGAGCACCTGCGCGCGGCTCAAAAGCGCGGCATTCAGCGCGAAGCTGGGATTCTCGGTCGTCGCGCCGACGAGGACGACGGTGCCGCGCTCGACATAGGGCAGGAAGCCGTCCTGCTGCGCGCGGTTGAAGCGGTGAATCTCGTCGACGAAGAGCAGGGTGCGCTTGCCCGCCGCCGCCATCTTTTCGGCATCGGCGAAGGCTTGCCTGAGGTCGGCGACGCCCGAGAAGACCGCCGACAGCGGCGCGAAGCGCATGGAGACCGCCTCCGCGAGCAGCCGCGCGATCGTCGTCTTGCCGGTGCCCGGCGGTCCCCAGAGGATGATCGACGACAATTGCCCGGCGGCGACCATGCGGCCGATCGCGCCCTCGGGGCCGGTCAAATGCTCCTGCCCGACGACGTCGGCGAGCGTGCGCGGGCGCAGCCGCTCGGCGAGCGGCACCGGGCCGGTCGCGCCGCCCCGCTGCGCCGCGGGTATTTCCTCGCCGAACAGATCTCCGGCCATCGTCAGGATCGCCGCTGTTTCTGGCGGATCAGGCGGATATAGGTGTCGGCGACCGCCTGGTTGATCGCATCCCATTGATAGGCGCCGCTTTCGAGCACCGCCGCCGCGCCATGTTCGGCGCGCAGCGCGGGGTCGCGGCAATATTGCTGGAGATGGTCGGCAAAGCCGGTGATCGATCCGGGTGCGACGAGATAGCCCGTCTGGCCGTGCTTGACGATGCTCGCGCTGCCGGTGGCGCGCGCGGCGACGACGGGCAGCCCGCACGCCATGGCTTCCAACGTCACATTGCCGAAGGTTTCGGTGACCGAAGGGTTGAAGAAGATGTCGCACGAAGCAAGCGCGCGGGCGAGGTCCTCGCCACCCTGGAAGCCGACGAAACTAGCGTCGGGGAGCCGCGATTCGAACCAGTCGCGCGCCGGCCCCTCGCCGATCACGACGACCTTGTGCGGCACGCCGCGCCGCTGGAGCAGGTCGATCGCGTCGGCGAAGACGTCGAGCCCCTTTTCCATCACCAGCCGGCCGAGAAAGGCGATCGCGGGCCCGTCATCGCCGATGCCCAGCGCGCGGCGCCACGTCATGTCGCGCCGGCCGGGGTTGAACACTCCTTGCTCGACCCCGCGCGTCCAGATGCCGATGTCGTAGTTCATCCGCTGGTCGCGCAGCACCTGCGCGAAGCTTTCGGACGGCGCGATCAGCGCGTCGCACTTGCGGTAAAGCTTGCGCAGCCAGGCGACGACGACGGGTTCGAGGAAGGAGAGATTATAATAGCGGAAATAGGTTTCGAAGCGCGTGTGGACCGAGCAGGCGACCGGCAACCGCCGCCGCCGCGCCCACGCCGCCGCCTGCCGCGACACGCGGTCGGGGCTGGAGATATGGACGATGTTGGGCGCGAAGGCGGTGATGTCCTCGCGGACGCGCGACGAGAAGCTCAAGGGAATGCGATATTCGCTGCGTCCCGGGATCGCCATCGACGGCACGCTGACAAGATCGCCGGTCGGCGCGAAATCGGGGTCGGCGACGGTCGGCGAATAGACGCGGACCGCCGCGCCATGCGCCAGCAGAAAGCCGACGAGGCGATTCAGCGCCTTGTTCGCACCATCGGTGGTCATGTTGTAATTGCCGCTGAACAGGGCGATGCGAAGGTCGGAAACTTCCATCCGGTCGCGCCTAATCCTTTAGCCGTGCCTTGGCAATTGCGTCAGAACTCCTCGGTCCGTTCCGACGGCGCCTCCAGATCGACTTCGACCGGCGGGTGGAGGCGCAGGCGGTGGACGCGGCGCTCGTCGGCCTCGGTCACCTCGATCCGCCAGCCGCTCGGGTGGAGGAGGATCTCGCCGACCTCGGGAACATGCCCCGCGAGCACCGCGGCAAGCCCGCCCAATGTATCGACATCCTCGTCGACTTCGGCGAGGCGGGGGTCGATCGCCTCGCCGACGTCGTCGAGCTCGGCGCGCGCATCGGCGTCCCAGCAGCCATGCTCGCCCGCGACGATCAGCGGTTCGGGCTCGTCGTCATGCTCGTCCTCGATCTCGCCGACGATCTCCTCGACCAGATCCTCGATCGTCAGCAGGCCTTCGGTGCCCGAATATTCGTCGATGACGATGGCGAGGTGGGTACGCTTGGCGCGCATTTCGGCGAGCAGGTCGAGCACGCCCATCGACTGCGGGACATAGAGCGGCTGGCGGATCAGGTCGAGCAGCGGCGGCGGCGGGCGCCCCTCGGCAAGCACGGCGAACACGTCCTTGACGTGAATCATGCCGACGACCTCGTCGAGATTTTCGCGATAGACCGGCAGGCGGCTGTGCCCCGCTTCGACAAAAAGCGCGACGACCTCCGCAAAGGGCGCGCTTTCGGGAATGGCGATGATGTCGGCGCGCGGCACCGCGACATCATCGACGGTCTGTTCACCGAAGTGGAGGAGGTTGCGCAGCATCTTGCGCTCGATCGGCGACAGGTCGCCGACGATGTTGCTGCCGCGCCGGTCCTCGCCCTCTTCCTCGGCCTCGTCGATGACCTCTTCGATCTGTTCGCGCAGCGACGGTTCCTTGTCGCCGCCGAACAACAGGTTTTTCAGTCCGGACAGCAGCCCGGACCTGCTACTGTCCTCTTCCGATCGGTTCGAAGATCCCTGGTCGTCGGGCATTTTTCCGGCTTATCCTAAGTTAGTCCCGATCCGCATATGGATTGGCGATGCCCAGCGATGCAAGGGCTTTCACTTCGAGCGCCTCCATCGCCGCCGCCGAGGGGTCGTCCATATGGTCGTATCCGACGAGGTGAAGCATGCCGTGGACGATCAGGTGCGTCGCATGATCGGCGAGGGAAACCCCCTTCTCCTCCGCCTCGCGCGCGCAGGTTTCGCGTGCGAGCACGATGTCGCCGAGCAGGATTTCTCCGTCGTCGCTGTTCGCGAGCCCTTCGAGCAGATCGTCCTGAACCTGCGGGAAGGACAGGACGTTGGTCGGCTTGTCCTTGCCGCGAAAGTCGCGGTTGAGCGTCTGCACCTCGGCATCGTCGGTCAGACGGATCGCGATTTCGACCAGCGGCGCGGCGTCGGCAAGCGCGGCGAAGGGCGTCAGCGCCAGCGCCGCCGCGGCCGCCTCCGCGGCGCGGGCGTCCCAGTCGACGGCGTCGGGCCACGGGGTCGCGGCGTGCGTTTCGACGCTCAGCATGGAAAATGGCGCGCCGGAAAAATGGCCGAAAACTGCGTAACTTCACTCTGGAATCGCGGTTTCGAGGCGGAAGGAACAACGATGCGGATCATGCGAGCGACGCTATAATGGCGGCGCACTGTAGGACAGCGAAAAATTGCTGGGCGTGTCCCTCGGCTTGGGGATGGGGAGCGGACGTTCCCCAAATTTCCTTCGTCATCCCGGACTTGATCCGGGATCCCGCTTTGTGATGCCCCCCCCCCTGATTTCGACAGCAAGCGGGACCCCGGATCAGGTCCGGGGTGACGATGATTTATAGGCAGCTACCGGCCGTCAGCCGCCGCCCCTCAATGCACGTGCCGCAGCTTGTCGGGATTGCGCATCACATAGATGCCGGTGACCTTGCCGTCCTCGATCTCGAGCGCGGTGGTCTGCAACTCACCGTCGGCTTCGCGCGTGACGAAGCCCGGCAGGCCGTTGATCATGCCGGTGTGGACGAGGCTCGATCCATATTTGCCGAACAGGACCGCGAGGCTGCGGTGCAGCTTGAGCACAATATCGTAACCGAGCACCGGCTCCATCGCCGCCGGGCGCTTGCCGCCGCCATCGGTCCACATGCCGACGTCGGCCGCGAGCAGCGCGCCGAGCGCGCCCATGTCACCGCTGCGCGACGCGGCGAAAAAGGCGTTGGCGATCTCCAGCCCCTTTTCCTTCTCGAGCTTGTAGCGCGGGCGCGCGTCGCGGACGTGGGTGCGGGCGCGCGCCGCGAGCTGGCGCGCCGCGGCGGGATCGCGGTCGATCGTCTTCGCGACCTCATCGAACCCGACGCCGAAGACGTCGTGGAGCAGGAAGGCGGCGCGTTCGAGCGGGGAGAGCCGTTCGAGCGCGAGCATCAGCGGCAGGGTGACATCGTCCGCTTCCTCTTCCTCGACCAGCGGATCGGGCAGCCAGGGGCCGATATAGGTCTCGCGGGTGCTCCGCGCCGACTTGATCTGGTCGAGGCAGAGCCGCGTCACGGTGCGGCGGAGAAAGGCCGCGGGCTCGCGCACCGCGCCGCGGTCGGTGCCGAGCCAGCGGATATAGGCGTCCTGCACCACATCCTCGGCATCGGCGACCGAGCCGAGCATGCGATAGGCGACGCGGGTGAGCAGCGGACGCAGCGGGTCGAAACTCGCCGCCGCCTCCGCCGCATCGACCGCGCTCCGGATGCCGCCCGGCGTCATCAGGCCGCCTTCGGCACGCCGTTTTCGTACCAGAGGCCGAAGCCGACCGCGATGCGGTTCCAGCCATTGATCACATTGATCATCACGGTCAGGTTCACCTGTTCCTCCGGCGTGAAATGCGCTTCGAGCTCTTCCTTGGCCGCTTTGCGTGTGTGCTCTTCCGAAAGGCGGGTCAAGGCGTCGGTCCACGCCAGCGCGGCGCGTTCGCGGGGCGTGAAGACCGGGGCTTCGTGCCACGCCGCGAGCAGATAGATGCGTTGTTCGCTCTCGCCCTTCGCGCGGGCCTCGACCGTGTGCATGTTGATGCAGTTGGCGCAGCCGTTGAGGATCGACGAGCGGATTTTCACCAGTTCGGCCAGGCTCGGATCGAGGCTGTTTTGCGCGGCGATCGAAGCCGCCATCCACTGCTTCATCACCTGCGGGGCGGCGGCATAGGGGTCGGTAACCTTGGACATATCGTGTCTCCTTCAGGGGGTGTGCAGATATGACGAGACAGGAATGCCGAATGTGACACGAAGCGAGAAAATTTTCTCAGCTCGTCATTGCGAGCGAAGCGAAGCAATGACGGCTTGATAATCGGCGGACTAGGCGTAGCATCGCGCCGTCTTTCGGCAGTGGAGGGGAATGGCGATGAAGTTTCTGGGTGGTTTCAGCGAACAGGCCTATGCGCTGCTGCGCATCGTCGCGGGACTGCTGTTCCTCGCGCATGGCGTGCAGAAATTCTTCAATTTCCCGGTCGCCTTCCCGATGCCATTGAACCCGATGCTCCATGCCGCCGGGATCATAGAACTCGTCGCGGGCGGCCTGATCGTCATCGGCCTGTTCACGCGCCCCGCGGCCTTTGTCGCGAGCGGCATGGCGGCTGTCGGTTATTGGATGATGCACGGAAGCAAGGGGCTGTACCCGATCGTCAATGGCGGCGAAACGATCGCGCTCTATTGCTTCATCTTCCTGTTCATCGCGACGCGCGGCGCGGGGATATGGAGTGTTGACGGCGCAAAGAAATAGGGGGACCTCTGCGGAAATGGCTGGAACCAGCCGGTAGCGGACCTATCTTTCATCGTCATCCCCGCGAAAGCGGGGACCCAGAGCGCGCGTAGGCTGATCCCACACTGGGTTCCCGCTTTCGCGGGAATGACGAAGATAGGGAATGTCCACTTCCCACCCCAAAGCCGACAGTAGCACCCAAAAACAGGGGACGGCCCTTGCGGACCGCCCCCAGGTGCGGGCTTCACATGGTGAAGGTCTTCACAGCTTGCGCGTGTTCGCTTCGATCAGCTTCTTCGCCTCGGCGATCGCCTTGGCGGTGGTCAGCTTCTTTTCCTGAACCTCGTCGGCCATTTCGAGCAGGCGGCCGCTGATCACGGTGCCGGTCTCGGCCTTTTCCTCGATCGCGATGCCGCCCTTGGCCGCCGCCACCCGGTCCCATTCGGCGCGCACCGCGGCCCAATATTCCTTGGTCGCGGCCCAATAATCGTCGGCCGCTTTCACGTCATACTGGTCGTATTTGATATAGGTGTTGAGGACATATTCCTGGACGATCGGCACCAGCTTGCCGTCCTTCGTCCCCATCTTGGTATTGTCCTGCCAGTGGATCCAGCCGTCAGGCGAGGGTTGGTGGCGGTTGATCGAGAGATAGCGGTCATAGACCGGATTCCGCACCGCGTCGCGGCGCGCGAGGGGGCGCCAGGTCCAGCTCGAGCGCCAGCGGCGGATGCCGCCCTGCGTTTCGAACTGACCCCAGCCGGCGTAGCGCGGGCTGTCGTCGACCTGATAGACGGTCTGCGACCAGCGGCCGGTGCGCATCCGTTCGGGGACGTCTTCCCACGCCCAGATGTTGCGATCCGAATAGGCGAGAATCTTCGCGGGCTCATATTCCCAATCCTGCCGCCAATGCTTGATGACGAAGCTCTTGTCGTCGTCGCCGGTGATGACGAGCATGTGCTGCAATACGATCTTGCGCCCCGTGTCCTCGATCACGCGCACGACCTCGTTGCCGCCCGACCTTTTGGGTTCGAGCACCTCGTAATCGGGATCCCAGCGCGTCGATTCCTGCATGTTGAAGCTGACGCGGTAATTGCCCGCCATCGCGAGGATGTCGGCGCGGTCCTGCTCGAAATGGGCGGCGGCCTCCTCGGCGGCGATCGGCGGGTGCGCCGATGCGGTGACGGGCAGCGCGGCGGTGAGCAGCAACAGACCGGCGGCGAACTTGCGATAATGTTTCATCGGTGCAGTCCTTCTGTTCGACTAGAAGCGGAAGCTCAGCGAGGCGCTCACGTTGCGGCCGGGCTGGGTATAGGCGTCAGTGACGGTCGAGGTGGACGCGAGCCCGCGCACATCGCTCCACCACGCATATTTTTCGTCGAGGATGTTGAAGACCCCGGCGCGGAGCGTCAGCCCCTCCACGATCCGCACGAAGGCGGTCGCGTCGAGGATGGTGAAGCCGTCGGGGCGGTAGCATTCGGGCGTGCAAAGCCCTTCGGTCCGCGATGCCTCCTTGCGCGCGCTGTGCGTCATGATCAGCTGGCCGCCGAACCGCCCCGCGGGCTCGCGGTAGCCGACGCCCGCGACGAGCTTGAGCGGGTCGATCGTCGACAGCGGCACGCGCGTGCCGTCGGGCAATATCTCACTGCCCTTCGCATAGGATAGGGCGAGCGTCGTATACAGGCCGGACGACGCTCGCCCCTCGAACCGCGCTTCGGCGCCTTTGACCCGGGCGCGGTCGAGATTCACGAATTGATAGACGGCGGGATCGGCGGGCGTGAAGCTGCCGCTCACCACTTCCTGACTGATGAAATCCTTGTAGCGCGCCGAAAAGGCGGTGACGTCGAGGCTGACATGATCGCTGGAAAAGCGGATGCCGCCCTCGAAGCTTTCGCTGCGTTCGGGGCCGAGGTCGGGGTTCGGCGCCGAGGTGTAGCCGAAGGCGAGATTTTCGAAGAACTGGTTGACCTGCCCCGGCTCGGGCGCCTTGAAACCCGTCGCATAATTGGCGAACAGCCGCACCGTGTCGGTGATCTTCCACAGCGCGCCGAACTTGGGCGACAGACGCGAACCGCCCTGCCCGGCGCCGCTGAAGGCGGGGAGCAGCGGGTCGTCGTCGGGCGACAGGTCGTACCAGTCGAAGCGCAGCGCCGGATAAAGGATCAGCCGGCCGTCGGCGATGCTGATCTCGTCGCCCGCGAACAGGCCCGCGCGGGTGAAGTCGGTGCTCGGGAAGGCGCGCGTCGGAAAGACTTCGCCGAAGGGCGGGACGGTGCCGTCGCGCAGGCCCCGCTGGCGCGTCTTGCTGATGTCGCCGCCGAAGACGAGGCGGTGGGCGACCGCCCCGGTCGCAAAGTCGGCGCGCGCGTCGGCGGCGGCGCCGATGACGCGGTTCTCGAAGGTGTTGAGGCGCGTGCGGTCGACCGCGGGGGTGCGATCCTCTTCGGTATATTGATTGTCCTCGCCGTCCTGCCAGTAAAGCGCGACGCGCGCGAAATCGATCGCGCCCTCGCCCTCCCAGCTCCAGTCGAGCGAGACGCGCTTGCGTTCGCCGCTGTCCCAGCCTTCGAGCCGTTCGACCGACGCGCTGAGGCCGGTGAGCCCGTTCGTGTAAAGATGCGTGTCGAGATATTCGCCGGTCAGGCGCAGCTTGTGACCGTTCGCCGGATCATAGACGATGCGGGCGAGCGCGGCGTTCGAACGGCCGTCCTGCGGATTGGGTTCGGTGCGCAGCGTGCCGGTGCCGCCGACGTCGCCCTTGTTGTCGAGTTCCTGCCAGTCGCGGCGCGTATAGGCGGCCATCAGCGACCAGTCGCCGCTGCGCCCAGCGAGGATCGCGGTCTCGCTATACTCCTCGTCGGCGCTGCTGTAGCCGGCGCGGAGGAGGCCGCCGACAGTCTTGCCCGGCTGGATGAAATCGGCGGGGTCGGCGGTGATGAAACTGACCGCGCCCGCGAGCCCGTCGCTGCCATAGAGCGCCGACGAAGGGCCGCGCAGGATTTCGACCGACTTGATGAGGCCGAGGTCGACATAGTCGCCGCGGCCCGCCGCCTGCGCGCCGAAGCTGAAACCGTCGGGAACGCGCACCCCGTCGACCTGGATCAGCACGCGGTTGCCGCCGATGCCGCGAATGTTGAAGCTGTCGTTACCCGCGCGCCCGGTCGCGCCCAGCGCGGCGCCGAAGCGCGCGGGCTGGCGCTGGACGCTGACGCCCGGTTCGAAGCGCACGAGGTCGCGGATGTCGGTGACGAGCTCGTCGGCGATCTGCTCGTCGCTCTTGACGCTGACGGTGACGGGCAGGTCCTCGGCCCGCACCGCGGTGCGCGTCGCGGTCACGACGATCTGGTTCTTGCGTGCCAGCCAATATTCGCCGTCATTGTCCTGCGCAAAGGCCGGCGCAGCGGTCGCGGCGAGCGCAAGGCCCAGCGCGCTGCCGGCGGCGAGGCGGCTGACGGACGGCAAACTCTGGCTGGTCAATTTTCTTCCCCTGATTGTTATGCGATTGACTCGCAATAGCAGCGCCCTAGGCGCGCAAAATCAGAGGGTCAATATGCTAATGCGAATCACTCTCGAAAAATAGCGCGAACGGTGCGACGTTGTGGGAGGCGTCGTCCGGGACAATGTCAGGGGTCATCGGATTAAGGGGTTCGAGGCCGCTGGCGGCCGGAAGCGGATCTATCTTTCATCGTCACCCCGGACTTGATCCGGGGTCCATTCACGCGGCGTGGAGAGAATGGATCCCGGATCAAGTCCGGGATGACGAATGTCTGAGACCGACCGATTGCGGACATGGAGAGAAGAAAGCCCCTCCCCTTCAGGGGAGGGGTTGGGGTGGGGTCTATCGGCCTTGCGCAACACCGATAAACCCCACCCCACTACGACTAGGCAGCAAGCTGCCAAGTCTTCGTTGCCCCTCCCCTGAAGGGGAGGGGCTTGATGGATCGCAATGGCAGTTCACCACCCCATAGCCGTCATCGCTTGCGTTAAGCCCCCGGCCCCTCATAGGCCTCGACGATCCGGCCGACGATCGGGTGGCGGACGACGTCGGCGGCGGTGAAGCGGCTGACGTTGATGCCTTCGAGCCCCTCGAGCCGCGCGACCGCGTCGGCGAGGCCCGAGGTCGCGGGCATCGGCAGGTCGACCTGCTTCGGGTCGCCGCAGATCACCATCCGGCTGTTCATGCCGAAGCGGGTCAGGAACATCTTCATCTGCGGGATCGTCGTGTTCTGCGCCTCGTCGAGGATGATGAAGGCGTCGGCGAGGGTGCGGCCGCGCATGAAGGCCAGCGGCGCGATCTCGATCTCGCCGCTCGCGATGCGGCGCTCGACCTGCTCGGCGGGCAGGCAGTCGTGGAGCGCGTCGTAGAGCGGGCGCAGATAGGGATCGACCTTTTCCTTCATGTCGCCGGGGAGGAAGCCGAGCTTTTCGCCCGCCTCGACCGCGGGGCGCGAGAGGATCAGGCGCTGGACGCTGCCGGTGATGAGCTGCGCGACCGCCTGCGCGACCGCGAGATAGGTCTTGCCGGTGCCCGCGGGGCCGAGCGCGAAGATCACCTCGTCGCGCGCGAGCGCCTGCATATAGGGGACCTGCGACGGCGCGCGCGGGACGATCGTCTTCTTGCGCGTGCGGATCATCACCGGCGGCGCTTCGCTCGTGTCGTGGCGGATGATGCCGTCGAGCGTCGGCTGCGCCGACATCGCGATCACCCCATCGACGAGCCCCGCGTCGACCTCCTGCCCCTGTTCGATGCGATTGTAGAGTTCGGTGAGCACGTCGCGCGCGCGCGCCGCGGCTTCGGCCTCGCCCTCGATCTGCACACGGTTGCCGCGCGCCGAGATATAGACGCCGAGGCGGTTCTCGATCGCGACGAGATTGCGGTCGAACTCGCCGAAAAGAATGCCCAGAAGCTGCGTTCGCTCGAACTCCGCCGTCAGTCGGACGCGGTCGCCGGGTTCGGCGGGGGTGGAGGCGGTCAGCGGGCGTTTGGACACGTGGGCAGGGCTCCTAGCTTCGATAAAGGACTGTGTACTCCCGCGAAGGCGGGAGTCCATCTCCGGTCGTCTCAAATTTAAGCAGTGGGTGATGGGTCCCCGCCTTCGCGGGGACACAGGAAGCCCGAGCCACTAGGCGACTGCTTCCATCAGAAGTTCGGCGCCGAGGCTGTTCGGCCCGGCCGAGGTGACGCGCACGTCGACCATGTCGCCGATCGCGAGGCCCGGCGCGGTGACGTGGACCGACTGCAGCCAGGGCGATTTGCCGATCAACTGGCCGTCATGCTTGCCCTTGCGTTCGAGAAGCAGGCGCGTCGCGCGGCCGACGGTCGCTTCGTTGAACCCCTGCTGCTGCTCGTTGAGCAGCGCCTGAAGCCGCTGGAGGCGATCGTTCATCACCGCCTCCTCGACCTGATCCTCCATGCTCGCCGCGGGCGTGCCGGGGCGGCGCGAATAGATGAACGAGAACGAGGTATCGAAACCCACGTCTTCGATCAGCTTCATGGTCTTGTCGAAATCTTCTTCGGTTTCACCGGGGAAGCCAACGATGAAGTCGCCCGAGATCGCGATGTCGGGGCGCGCTTCGCGGACGCGTTCGATGACGCGCAGATAGCTGTCGACGCTATGGCTGCGGTTCATCGCGGCGAGGATGCGGTCGCTGCCCGCCTGCACCGGCAGGTGGAGAAAAGGCATCAGCTTCTCGATCTCGCCATGCGCCGCGATCAGCCCGTCGGTCATGTCGTTGGGATGGCTCGTCGTGTAGCGGATGCGCTCGAGCCCGTCCTCTTTCGCGAGTTCGCGGATCAACCCGTCGAGGCCGATCGCCCTGCCCTGCTCGTCCTCGCCGTCCCACGCATTGACGTTCTGCCCGAGCAAGGTGATCTCGCGGACGCCGCCCGCAACGAGCGCGCGCGCTTCGGCGATCAGGTCGGCGAAGGGCCGGCTGATCTCGGCGCCGCGCGTATAGGGAACGACGCAATAGGTGCAGAATTTGTCGCAGCCTTCCTGCACGGTCAGGAAGGCGGTCGGGCGCTGGTTGCCGCTGCGCTTCGGCAGCGCGCCGAACTTGCTTTCGAGCGGCATGTCGAGGTCGACCGCCTTCTCTCCCCGCTCGGCGCGCGCGATGAGGCCGGGCAGGCGGTGATAGGCCTGCGGGCCGACGACGACGTCGACGCTGGGCGCGCGGCGCGCGATCTCGGCGCCTTCGGCCTGCGCGACGCAGCCAGCGACGGCGATGGTCGGCGTGCTGCCGTCGGCGCGCTTCAGCCGGCCGATGTCCGAATAGACTTTCTCGGCCGCCTTTTCGCGGATGTGGCAGGTGTTGAGCACGACCAAATCGGCGTCGGCGCCATCGGCCGCCGCGACATAGCCCTCGGCGCCTAGCATCTCGGCCATGCGCTCGCCGTCATAGACGTTCATCTGGCAGCCGAAGGATTTGACGTGGAAGGTCTTCTGAGGATTTGGGAGAGAGTCGGATTTCATCGGCGCGCTATAGGCGATGCGGCGCGCCGGCGGAAGACCGCGCGATTTCGGCCGCGATCGTCGCACGCGCCGCCTCGGCGAGCAGCTTGCGATCGCCCTCGACGATGTCGGGGAGCGGATCGAGATAATGGATCGTCAGATAGATCGGACGCTTGCGCGCGAGCAGCCGCTTGAAATTGTCGAGCCCGGATTCGGGATCGAGCCAGGCAATGTCGGTCGCCTCGGCGCCATAGTCGAGCAGGACCGGCTGGACGCGCAGCTTCGGCGGGGTCGGGATCACCGCCTGGAACAGCGAGGCGCGGAAGGGCAGCAGTCCGTCGCCCGGCCCGGTCGTGCCCTCGGGAAACAGCGTCACCGGCCGGCCGCGCGCGAGCGCACCCCGCAGCTCGTTCGCCTGATTGTGAATCTCGCGCCGCGCCTCGCGCTGGACATAGACGGTGTGGTTCTGGTCGGCGAGCCAGCCGACGAGCGGGGTCGTGCCCACTTCGGCCTTCGACACGAAAGCCGAGCGCGCCGCGCCGCCCAGCGCCAATATGTCGAGCCAGCTGACATGATTGGACACGAACAGCACGTCGCGCCGGAGCCGCGTGCCCGTCGTGCGGATGCGCAGCCCCGCGATCCAGCCGGCGGCGTTCATGAAGGCCATGACCATCGGCGACGGGCGGCCGGCGGCGCGATAGAGAAGGTGCGGGACGATCAGGAATAGAAGCGTCAGCACCATCAGGGCGAGACGGGCGACCGTCCGCCAGGTGATCGAGCTGCGATCAGTCGCGCTTGCGATCGATGGCGACACCATAAAGCTCCATGCGGTGGTCGACCAGGCGGAAGCCCAGCCGTTCGGCGATCACTTTCTGCAACGCCTCGAGCTCGGGATCTACGAATTCGATCACATTGCCCGTTTCGACGTCGATCAGATGGTCGTGATGCGCCTCGGGCGCGGCTTCGTAGCGCGAGCGCCCGTCGCCGAAATCGTGGCGGTCGAGGATGCCCGCTTCTTCGAACAGGCGCACGGTGCGGTAAACGGTCGCGATCGAGATGCCGCTGTCGAGCTTCGAGGCGCGCTCATAAAGCGTCTCGACATCGGGATGATCCTCCGAATCCGAGATGACGCGCGCGATAATGCGGCGCTGTTCGGTGATGCGGAGACCCTTTTCGTGGCACAGGGCTTCGAGATCGATATTGCCGGACATGCTTGCCTTTCCTGCAGATGCAGCCGTGTCTGTCTTTGTTACAAACTGTATAGGGATGCCCCGCGAATAGGACAAGGGCGGCGCCCCTGCGGGCGCCGCCCTTCCCTGCCCCGCGGGGCCGTCTTTTGCAAAGCGTTACGCCTTGGCCTTGCGCTTGCGCCCGCCGCCACGGCCCTTGGTGCCGAGACCGATTTCCTTCGCCAGCGCGCGGCGCTTTTCGGCATAGTTGGGCGCGACCATCGGATAGTCGGCGGGAAGCCCCCATTTGGCGCGATAGTCGTCAGGGGTCATGCCATAATGCGTCATCAGGTGGCGGCGCAGCATCTTCAGCTTCTTGCCGTCCTCGAGGCAGACGATGTAGTCGGGCTTGACCGAAGTGCGGATCGAGACCGCCGGCACCGGCTTTTCCTCGACGACCGGCTCGCTTCCGAGGCCCGACAGCGCGGCGTGAACATTATTGATCAAAATGGAGAGATCGGAAATCGCGACGCTGTTGTTGCTGACATGCGCCGCGACAATGTCGGCGGTCAGCGTGACGAGCATCTCGTTGGTGTCGGCAGAATCGGACATGAGACTATTCCTTGTTTTACCCAGAAGCGTTGCGGCGAATATTGGCTTTTTTCTTCCGCCCTACGGATTAGTGCCACTTCGGATGCAATTCCGCAATGACCGATCAGTCGACTCGACGCTCCCCGCCCGGTCGGCGCATTGTAATCGCGTCGCGAAGCTTGCCGTCGTTGCCGCGATAATAGGCGGGCCGCCGTCCGCATTCGGTAAAGCCCGCGCGTTCATAAAGATGAACCGCGTCATTGTCGGCTCGCATTTCAAGGAAATAGTCTTCCACGCCCTGTCCGGCGGCCCAGGCGCGCCAGTCGTCGATCAATAATCGCCCGATCCCGCGGCCGCGAAACTGCGGGTCGACCGCGAGCAACAATAATTCGCTTTCTGGTCCCGCGATCCGCGCGGCGGAAAAGCCGCACGCCTCTTCGCCCTCCCACGCCAGGCACACGCGCGCCGAGGGCAGCGCGAACAGGGTCAAGAGCTGCGCGCCGGTCCACGCCTCGCCATAGGCGGGCTCGAACGCCGCATCCATCACCCGCATCACCGCGGCGAGATCGCCGACGCGCGCGGTGGCGAGGCGGATAGCGGCGGTCATGCCGGGGCCGCCATCGGCTTCGCATCGGGCGCCCGGCCATAGATGGGGCCCGGCCGGTCGGTGATCGCGCTCGCGGGCAAGCGCAAAAAGGCGCGCGCGTCGGGCAGCATCGCGAGCGCGCGCCCCGAACCGCGTTTCGCGACAAAGGCCTCGGCGCGATTGCCGACGATCAGCGCGTCGCCGAGCCGGACGGCTTCGTCGGGAAGCAGCGAACGAAGCTCGCCGCGCGGCGCGAGGTCGGCCGCGAAAGGCTGGACGAACCATTGGCCGTGGCCGCCCTCCATCACGACAAGCGCGCCGCCCGCCGCCGCGATCTCGTCCGCCGCCGCGGCGGCGGCGAGCGCGAGCGTCGAAAAGCCGCGGACCGGCACTTGCCAGCCGAGCGCGAGCGCGCGCGCCGCCGCGATGCCGATGCGCACGCCCGCAAAACTGCCCGGACCGCAGCCGACGGCGATGGCGTCAGCGCGGCCGCCGCCCGCAAGTTCGGCGATCAGCGGAACGAGACGCTCGGCGTGACCGCGCCCGATCACTTCGTGGCGATGATCGACGACCGCGCCCCCCTCGATCAGCGCCACCGAGCAGGCCTCGCTCGCCGAATCGATGACCAGATGGCGCATGGGACGGAGCGCGCGCCGTTCAGGCGATGCGATTGAAGCGCGCGAAATCGGGGCGCGGGCTGCGCTCGAAGATGGTCGCGGGATCGCCATAGCCGAGCGTCGAGATGAAATTGCTCTTCACCTTGGGCTCGCCGGCGAAAAAGGCCCGATCGACCGCTTCATTATCGAAACCCGACATCGGCCCGGTGTCGAGCCCGAGCGCGCGCGCGGCGAGGATGAAATAGGCGCCCTGGAGGCTCGAATTGCGGAATGCCGTCGTCTCGGCAAGCGCGTCGTTGCCCGCGAACCAGCTCCGCGCATCGGTGTGCGGGAAAAATTCGGGCAGATGCTCGTAAAATTCGGTGTCCATCGCGATGATCGCGGTGACGGGCGCCGCGCGGATCTTGCCCTCATTCCCCGGGATGGCGAGCGCGGCGAGCTTCGCCTTCGCTTCGTCCGAGACGCACCAGACGATCCGCGCCGGTAGGCTGTTCGCGCTGGTCGGGCCGAACTTCATCAGGTCCCATATCGCGTGCAGCTGCGCTTCGGAGACGGGTTTGTCGAGGTAGCCATTATAGGTGCGCGCGGTGCGAAACAGCTGATCGAGAGCGCTGTCGGAAAGCGGCTCGCTCATGGGCTAACTCCTCGAGGAAAAAATGATCAGACGGCGTGAACTGCCGTTACCTCGGGAACATAATGTTTCAAGAGGGACTCGATGCCATTTTTGAGCGTCGCGGTCGAGGACGGGCAGCCGGCGCAGGCGCCCTGCATCTTCAGATACACATTGCCCTTGTCGAAACCGCGATAGATGATGTCGCCGCCGTCGTTGGCGACCGCGGGCCGCACACGCGTTTCAATGAGTTCCTTGATCTGGTCGATGATGTCGGCGTCGGCGGGATCGTCGGCAAAGCCCTCATCCTCGGCCGGAACCGAGAAACCCGCGCTCGCCGCGTTGAACAGCGGAACCTCGGCGAGAAAATGATCCATCACGATGCCGAGCACGTCGGGCTTCACATCGGCCCATTCCGCGCCGGGGGCGATCGTCACCGACACGAAATCACGGCCGAAGAACACGCCGGTCACGTCGCCGAGCGAGAAAAGCGCGCTCGCGAGCGGCGAGGCTTCGGCCTCTTCGGGGCTGGCGAAGTCGCGGGTTCCCGTCTCCATCACCGCCCGGCCGGGCAGGAATTTGAGCGTCGCGGGGTTGGGCGTCGATTCGGTTTCGATCAGCATGGAGTGCATGTGGGGCGCATTCACGCTTTGTGCAAGGTGACGCGCATGCGCTAGGACGCGCCGATGCGCCGCTTCACCCATTTCGCCGCCATCGACTGGTCGGGCGCCCGCGGCGAGCGCCAGCGCGGGATCGCGCTCGCGGTGGCGAGCGGCGCGGCGGCGCCCGCGCTCGTGCGGCCCGGCCATATCTGGTCGCGCGCCGAAATACTGGCGTGGCTGGAGGAGGTCGCGGCCGCGGGCGAGGATATGTTGATCGGCTTCGATTTCTCAGCCGCCTTCGCCTTTGCCGACGCGGGCGCCTATTTTCCCGAATGGAGCGAGAGCCCGGCCGATATCCGGGCGCTTTGGTCGCTGGTCGAGCGGCTCGCGCGCGGCGATCCGCATTATGAGGCCGGCGCCTTCCTCGCGCATCCCGACGCGCGGCGCCATTTTCGCCACGGCCGCGGCGATGTCGGCGATCTTTTCGCGCCCGGCGCGGGCCGCCTGCGCGTCGTCGAGCAGCATCAACGCGCGACGAAGCAAGCCGCGAGCGTCAGCAATTTCAACCTCGTCGGCGCGGCGCAGGTCGGCAAGGCGAGCCTTTCGGGCATGCGCCTGCTGCACCGGCTGGCGGGCCGGATACCGCTGTGGCCGCTCGGCCCGGTTCCCGCCCGGGGGCCGCTGCTCGTCGAAATCTATACGAGCCTTGCGGCGCGCGCGGCCTGCCTGCCGCCGGGGCGCAGCAAGATCCGCGACGGCGCGGCGCTCGACGCGGCGCTCGGCGCTCTGGGATCACCGCCCGCCCGCCTTGCCGGCCCGGTCAGCGACCATGCGAGCGACGCGCTGCTGACCGCGGCATGGCTGCGCACGATCGCGAGCGAGGCCGCCCCCTGGTCCCCGCCTCCGCTGACCCCGGTTCTTGCCGGGACCGAAGGCTGGACATTCGGCATCGTCTGACCATTTTCGGCCTGCCGCATTTTCCCGCATGTCCGCTGTTCCCATCGGGCCGAAAAATGCTTAGGGGAACGCGAGCGCCGGCTTAGCTCAGTTGGTAGAGCACCTGATTTGTAATCAGGGGGCCACGGGTTCGAATCCTGTAGCCGGCACCATTCGAGCCTTCCGTAACGGCGCCAGCTTCCCCCTCGTCACGTCCGTCAGGAGCCGTGATGCGGGGAGAGAAGCCGGCGCTGTCTTCAACCATCAGAATTTCGCGGTCAGTCCGACAAAGATCATGCGGCCGAGCGGATCATAAACGCCCGGATAGGTATTGCCGTTTCCGAAAGAGCTGAGCAGCCCCTGCGCGATCGCGGGCGGATCCTTGTCGAACAGGTTGTTGATGCCCGCGCGCACCGTGAAATTCTCCAGCACGTCGACCGTGCCGGCAAGGTCGAAATAGCTGTAAGCGTCGATCTTGCTGTTGATGACATAGGGCGTGCCCTGGAGGAATTCATTGTCGGTGTTGCTCGACAATTTGGCGCTGCCGAAATAGCGCCAGTTGAGCGAGAGCGTCGCGTTCGACCACGGCATCTGCCACGTCGTGCGCAGCTGATGCCGCCAGCGCGGCGTCGGCTGGCCGCAGGTCGGCCCGAACAGCCCCGCGCAGTCATAGGTTCCAAGCCCCGGAAGCGGCTGCACCTGATGCTTGTCGAGATAGGTGCCGACCAGTTCGAAATTGAGCTTGCCGCCATCGTTCAGGCCCAGCGTATCGAGGCCGAAGCTGTAGCTCGCCGTCGCGTCGATGCCGGCCGATTTCAGATAGCCGGTGTTGAGCGTGGTCGCCGTGATATAGCCGTTGGTTCCAAAGATCACGCCCGTGGTGGGGTCGCGGTTGAACAGGTCGCAGAAGAACGGATTGCCCGTCTGGATACACTGGTTGATCGTCAGGAAGGGATCGACGGTCCCGATATAATTGTCGACCTTGATGTTGTAATAATCGACCGAGACCAACAGGTTGGGAATGGCCCGGGGCGTCAGAATCAACCCCGCGGTATAGGTGTCGGCTTCTTCGGGCTTGAGCGCCGGATTGCCGCCGCCCTGGGTGACGCAGGTTTCCGCCGGGCATTCGGGGATGTTGCCATAGAGCGCCTGCGTCACGCCGGTGAGGGCGCAGCGATCGAACGACGCGACGGGCGAGGCGCCCGAGCAGGGATCCTGCCCCTGAACATTGCCCAGGCCGCGGGCCGCGAACAATTCGGCGACGTTGGGCGCGCGGATCGCATGGTTGTAGCTGGCGCGGAAACGGATGTCGCGCGATGGCGCATAGTCGAGTTCGGCCTTGTAGGTCGTCGCGCCATAGCTGGTTTTCGTGCCGTCGAGACTGTCGTTGGTATAGTCCGAATAGCGCAAGCCGAGATTGACGCTGAGCGAATGGGCAAGCGGCATGTCGGACAGGATCGGCAGTTCGAGTTCGCCATAGACTTCCCGGACCTTGATCTTGCCCTGCGATTCAAGCGTCCCCTTTTGCTGTGCCAGCGCGTCGGCCCGGAAATCGAGCGTCTCGATGCGCTGCTCGACGCCGACCGCGAATCCGATCGCCTGCGACGCCCAGGGGCTCTGGATGCCATAGGCGCCGAGTTCGCCGCTGATTCCCGCGTTGAGCACGGTGATTTTCTGCTCGCCGCGCGTGAAAGTCGGGGCATAGATATAATCATAGACGCCGGGGTCGATCGTGCCGAAACCGAACACGTCCATCGGCACGCAATCGGGATCGCTGCCGTCGATGACCGATTTGCAGGTCGCCACGCCGTCGACCTCGACGACCTGGAGCGCCTTCTTCGCCTTTACCGGGTCGATATCGTTCTGGTAATTTTCGTTGAAGATCGCCACCGCGCGCAGCGCGCCGACGTCGTAGCGGATCCCCGGTGCGATCTCGCCGCGCACCCCGCCCTGAAAGCGATAGTCGGTGTGGCGCAGGTCGTCGCGGCGCGGCGCGCTGCCCTCGCCGGTCATACGATAGCCAATGAAGGTATCGCGGCTGGTGTCGGTGCCCGCCGCGGCGCCGCAGAGCGCCCCCGCCTGCTGCGCGCTCAGGAAGGGATTGTCGCAGTTGATCGAATAGACCTCGCCCTGGAACAGGGCCGACGGCGCGGCTTGCGAAAAGCTGTGGTCGTCCATGAACATGAAGCTGCCATAGAGTTCGGCGGCCGAAGACAGTTCATAATGTGCGAAGGCGCCCGCGGTATAGCGGCGATCCGAACGCTGCATATAATTGGTCGGCGCATAATTGTAGCGGAAGCTGCTGTCATACGGCACCCAGGTCTTTTGGCCGTCCTTGGTGTTGTTATAAGTGACGGGCGATCCCGAGACCGGGTCGGCGAGAACGGTGAACAGGCCGAATTCATTGTTGCTCGAACCGCCGCAGACAAAGCCGGTGCGGTCGTCATTGGGGTCGAGCGCGCAGGCCGAATAGTCGCGCGAGCCCTGCAGCACGGGGTTGACGCGCCGATAGCCCGCATAGGCGGTGACATTCCCGCGCCCTTCGGCGAAATTGGTGCCGACGGCGAAATTGACGTCGAGCTTTTCGCCATCGGTGACCGATTTGGGCGCGTTCTGATAGCCGTTGCTGTCGATCAGGTCGCGCAGCGTCCCGTTGTTGTTGCTGTGCTGATAGAAACTATATTGCCCATCGACGCGGACGCCGTCGAGATTCTTGCGCAAGATGAAATTCACCACGCCCGAAATCGCGTCCGATCCGTAAACCGCCGATGCACCGCCGGTCACGACGTCGACGCGCTCGACCAGCGACGACGGGACGAAATTCACGTTGATCGCCTGCGTCGGCAGCATGCGCTGGCCGTCGATCAGGACGAGCACGCGGTTCGAACCCAGGTCGCGAAGATTGACGTTCGACGTGCCGTCCGACCCGTTGGAGACATTTTCATTGGCGTCGGCGGTGAATTGGGGAAGCCGGTTGAGTACCGATTCCACCGTCGTCGCACCCTGATAGCGAAACTCCTCGTCGCTCACGACGGTCATGGGGCTGTTGCTGTCGAGGTTGGGCCGCCGGATGCGGGTGCCGGTAACGACGATCGCCTCGCCTGCGTCGCTCGCAGCCGGGGCGCCGCCGGTCTCGCTCTGCGCCATGACCGGCGTGGCAAGAAACATCGTCGCTAGCGCACTGGCGCTTGCGCCCAGCAAACAGCGGGTAAGTCCGTCCTTCATTGCAACCTCCCAAAAAGCTCTCGTGGCCTTGCCCATTGGTGAGCATGTCGGACAATTTAAGCATGTCTGACAATTAGGAGTCAAATACATTATACGATTTACTGTATACGCACCAAAGTGCGTGGTTTTTGAGGCGGTTCCGGCGGATGGGCGGTGCTTTACCGGAGCCGCGATCGCGGCGAATCAACCGAGGGCGAACGAATCACTCCGCCATGCCAGGCTGGCGGATCGGCTGCGGAGCAGGTTTCCTGCTAGGGTCTGTCCTGATTTAGCGGAATCAAGCCCCTCCCCTTCAGGGGAGGGGTTGGGGTGGGGGCTCGAAAACCTGCGCAAGGCCGATGGCCCCCACCCCCGACCCCTCCCCTGAAGGGCAGGGGCTCAATCGGTTCAAACTAAATAGGAGAGACGCTAACAGGAAGGGACGCCAGCGATGGCCGTAGCATTGTTCGCCGCATCGCGTCGCGTTCACCAGGCCGGCGCTGAAATCGCTATCCGATACCGACCGATCCGATCGTCATGGTCCAATCGGCCGCCCCCGCATCGTCCCGATTGCGGCTGGGCCCGCTTCTCGCGCCCTATCGTCGGACGAGAAAGGGGCCGGTCAAATCGGCTCGCCATCGACCCGCAGCAGCACCGCGCCATGCGCCGGCACCGTGAACTGCAAATCGTCGATGGCGACTGCCGCACCGCGCCACAGGTCGCGCACCCGCGTCAACCGCGCCAGATCGGCGTCGGCCGCCGTCGGCGCCATTTGCGCCGCCGCCTCTCCGCGGTTGAAGAGCGCCAGCGCGACCGACCCGTCCGCCAGTTCCTTGCGCCACACCTCCAGCGGGCCTTCCTTGCGGATCGCGCGGCCCTGAACGCCCTTGACGTCCTGATCGATGGCGATGACTTCGCGGTTCTTGAGAAGGCGCAGCGCGCTCTCGGGGGTCTGCCGCAGGTCGTGTCCCATGATCAGCGGCGCGGCCTGGATCGCCCACAATGTCAGGTGCGTGACATATTCGTCCTCGCTCATGCCGCCATTGCCGACCTCCAGCATATCGGGATCGTTCCATCCCCCCGGCCCGGCGTGGCCGAATTTCGGATTCCGTTCGAAGCCGATGTCCGACATGGTTGCATAATCGTCGGTGATGTCGCCGGTCGTGCGCCACAGATGGCCGCCGACCGATCGCCCCCATTCGGACACGTCGAACCGACCATATTGGCACAAGGAGTAGAGCATCGGCCGCCCCGTCGCTTTCAGCGCGAGCCCCATTTCATAGTAGCTGCGCTTCACCTTGTCGGCGTCGTCGTAGAACCATTCGCCCGAGCATAGATCATGTTTCAGATAGTCGAATCCCCAGTCGGCAAAGGTCTGGGCGTCCTGCTGGATATGTCCGTAGCTTCCTTCATAGCCGGCGCAGGTCCGCGGACCCTGCGACGTATAGATGCCGATCTTCAGCCCCTTCGAATGAACATAGGCGGTGAGCGCCTTCATGTCGGGGAATTTCGCATTGGGCTGCAGCACGCCGTTCGCGTCGCGCTCGCCCTGCCAGCCATCGTCGATGTTGACATAAAGATAGCCGGCATCGCGGAGGCCGGTCGCGACCAACGCGTCGGCCATCGCGCGGATCGTCGCATCGTCGATCTTGTCGCCGAACTTGTTCCAGCTCGACCAGCCCATCGGCGGCGTCGCGGCGAGGTTGTCGGGCGCGATCGCTCCCAGCGGCGGAAGATCGGGGGCGAAGCGAAAGGCGCGGGCCTCGGCGTCCTTCACCCCGCCGCGGCGGCCGTCCTGCTCGACATGCGCATACCATATATCGCCGGTCAGCTTGACGCCCGCAGGGGTGAACCGCGCCGTCCAGCGGCGCGTGGGATGCGCCTTGTCGTTGAGGTTGCGTAGGTCGAAGGTCAGCGTGTCGCCCTCGATACGGGCATTCTGCAAAGCGATCGGCCCATACCATAAGGTCGTTACGCTGCCGCTGATCACGCCCGCATCGTCCGCCACTTCGAGCATGGTGACGCCGGGATAGCTCGGCGCGTCGTCGAACAGCCAGACGCCTTCGACCGCGGAACGCGCCTGGGCGGGAAGTTGCAGCGCCAGAGACAGGCACAGCGCGGCCAGCAGCAATCGCATGATATTTTCCTTTGAACCGGGAAGGATAGCGTCGATCAGGCCGCGATCGCCGAACGCTGGCGCGCGCTGCGCCACCGCCCATAGGCGAAATAGATCGGAAGACCGGCGAGGTTCCAGATGATGAAGCGGACGATGGTCGACGACGGCAGGCTGACGAGCAGATAGAGGCAGCCGAGCACCGCGGCGGTCCCGACGACATAGGGCGCGGGACAGCGGAACAGCCGTTCGATTTGCGGCGCGTTCCGGCGCAGAACCATCAGGCACACGCCCACGGCGATGAAGGCGAGCAGGGTTCCGGCATTGGCGAGCTCGGCGATTTCGTCGAGGCGGAAGATGCCCGCCACCGCGGCGATCGACAGGCCGGTCAGGATGGTGATCAGCGTCGGCGCGCCGGTCCTCGGGCTGACCGTTGCCAGCCGTTTGGGCAAAAGCCCGTCGCGCGCCATCACAAAGAAGATGCGGCTTTGGCCGTACATCATCACGAGGATGACCGACGGCAGCGCGATGATCGCCGCGAGCGCCACAAGATGCGCCGCCACCGGCTGGTCGAGCGTGCGCAGGACGAGGGCGAGCGGCTCGGTCGAATTGGCGAGTTGCTGAAAAGGCAGCGCGCCGACCGCCGTGATCGCAACCCCCATATAGATGAGGGTACAGACCAGCATCGAACCGATGATGCCGATGGTCAGGTCACGCTTCGGCTGCTTGGTTTCCTCGGCCGAGGTCGCGACCGCGTCGAAGCCGTAAAAGGCGAAAAACACGATGGCCGCCGCCGCCATCACGCCGCGCTTCTCGCCTCCGCTTTCCACCGATCCGAAGCCATAGGGCATGAAGGGTTGCAGATTGGAGAAATCGAACGCGGGAAGCGCAAAGGCGATGAAGGCCGCCAGCGCCAGCAATTTGATGATGACGAGAATGATGTTGAGGGTCGCGCTTTCCCGCGTGCCCGCGACGAGCATCCCCATGACCGTCAGCGAGACCAGCACCGCGGGCAGGTTGACGATGCCCCCGTCATGCGGCCCCGACAGCAACGCCGGCGGCAGCGCGACGCCCGCGGATTGTATCCAGCCCACCAGATAGCCCGACCAGCCGACGGCAACCGTCGAGCAAGCGAGCGAATATTCGAGGATCAGGCTCCATCCGACGATCCACGCGATGGTTTCGCCCAATGCGACATAGCTGAACGTATAGGCGCTCCCGGCCGCGGGAATCATCGTGGCAAGCTCGGTATAGGCGAGCGCGGCGCAGGCGCAGACCATTCCGGCGATCGCGAAGGCCAGGATCACGGCCGGCCCCGCGCGCTCCGCTCCGACCCCGGTCAGCGTATAGATGCCCGTCCCCACGATGGCGCCGACGCCCAGCGCGATCAGATGCGGCCAGCTCAATGTTTTCGCCAGCGACTGGCTTGCCTCGTGCGACCGGATGTCATCGAGCGACTTGCGCGGACCGAACATTCATTTCTCCCCGTTCGTCGCCGGCTCAGACCGCGACTTTCAATTGTGCTTTCAGATCGGCGAGCGTCGCCTTGATATGCTCGGTCAGCAGATGTTCGACGGTATCGCCGTCGCGCGCCATCCATGCGTCGAGCAGTTGCCGGTGTTCGAGATGCGCCCGCGATTCGCGGCCCGACGGCTCCAGATGGGCGACCACATAACGCTCCGAAAGGATCGAAAGCCGTTCGACCATCTGGGTCGTGAGCAACCGGCCGCCGACCCGGACGAGCGCGGTGTGGAAATCGCGATTGCGCATCGCGACATCGGCCAGATTGTCGCTGGCGGCGGCGTCGAGACGCTCGTACACGCGCTGCGCCTCCTCGCGCTCGGCGTCGTCGGCATGGACGGCCGCGAAGGCGGCGGCGGCGGGCTCGAGCGCCAGCCGCAGCGCATAGATTTCGTCCGCCTCGGCCGCCGACATCGGCCGGACGAGATAGCCGCGGTTCGGGTGGCTGATGAGCAGCCCCTCCTGTTCCAGCCGGGCCAGCGCCTCGCGCACCGGAATCTTGCTGACCCCCAGTTCGGCGGCCAGCGCGTCTTGGCGGATCGGCATGTCGGTCGCCAGTTCGCCGACGACAATCTGCTCGCGAACGATATCGAACACGCGTTCGGACAGGGTGCGGACCACTATACTCATTTCAAATACTCCAAAGCGGGGCGGAACGCCGGACAGTCCGGGCGCCCCCCACGCGCTATTTGACCTGAAATCCGTCCCAGAAGCGATCGCTGCGATCAATCCAAATCGTATTGAAACCGGTGGCGATCGCGGAACCCGTGATCGACGGAATGATCGCCGGCTGCCCGGCGATCGTCGTTTCGGATTCGACGCGCCCGGTGAACAGGCTGCCGATATAGCTTTCGTGAACGAAGCGGTCGCCGGCCTCCAGCTTGCCGGCCCCGGCAAGATGCGCCAGGCGGGCCGAGGTGCCGGTACCGCACGGGCTGCGGTCGATCGCCTTGTCGCCATAGAATACCGCGTTGCGGCCATCGGCCCCGTCGGCGCGCGGCTTGTCGGCCCACAGCACATGGCTGACCCCCCGGATCGTCGGATCGAGCGGATGCACCGGTTCGAATTTGGCCTGCACGGCCTGCCGGATCCGCCCGCCCAGTTCGATCAGGCGCGCGGCGCCCAGATCGTCGAGCCCGGTATAGCCGCCCTGCGGCTCGACGATCGCATAATAATTGCCGCCATAAGCGACATCGACCGAGAGCGCCCCGATGCCCTCCACCTCGATCGCGATACCGCGCGCGGCGACATAGGCGGGAACATTGACGATGCTCACCGCCGTCACCTTGTCGCCATCACTTTCATAGGTGATGTCGATGACGCCCGCCGGAACCTCGACCTTCAGCCGGCCGGGCGTCGCCGGCACGATGAGGCCATGTTCGAGCGCGAAGGTGATGATCCCGATCGTGCCGTGGCCGCACATCGGCAGGCAGCCCGATGTTTCGATGAACAATATGCCGACGTCGGTGTCGTCCCGGGTCGGCGGATACAGAAACCCGCCGGACATCATGTCGTGACCGCGCGGCTCGAAACACAGGCCGGTCCGGATCCAGTCGAACCGGGCCAGGAAATCCTGCCGCCGCGCCGACATCGAATCGCCCTTCAGCATCGGCGCGCCGCCTGCAACCAGACGAACCGGATTTCCCGCCGTATGCCCGTCGATGCAGAAGAAGGTGTGACGCATCGCCAGCCGGCCTCAGGCCGCTTTTGCGCTGACCGAGGCCGGGCGGGTGGCGGCCGCCTGTTCCACCATCGCGATCACCTCTGCCCGGCGCGCGCCGACGAGCGGCAGACGCGGCGGCAGCACCCGCTCCGAACCGCGGCCCATGACCTGTTCGGCCAGCTTGATCGACTGGACGAGGTCATGCTCGGCGTCGAGGTGGAGCAGCGGCATGAACCAGCGATAGATTTCCAGCGCCCGCGCATGATCGCCGCGTTCGAACGCCGCGACCAGCTCGACCGACTCCTTCGGGAACGCATTGGTGAGGCCCGAAACCCAGCCCTGCGCGCCAAGATACAGCCCCTCGAGCGCGACGTCGTCGAGACCGGCGAACAGGACGTAGCGATCACCGAACGCATTGCGAAAATCGGTGAAGCGGCGCGTGTCGGGCGCCGATTCCTTGACCGCGACGATATTGTCGACATCGACCAGCGCCTCGAGCACGGCCTTGTCGATCACCGTGCGATAGGCCGGCGGGTTGTTATAGAGCATGATCGGCAATCCGGTCCGCTCCGCCACCCCTTTGAAGTGGGCGACCAGCTCGTGCGGCTGCGGAACATAGACCATCGGCGGCAGCAGCATCAGGCCGTCGGCCCCCGCCTTTTCCGCCGCCGCGGCGTAACGCACCGCGCGGCGGGTATCATATTCGGACACGCCGGTGATCACCGGCACGCGCCCCGCAACCACTTCGACGATGGCCGACAGAACGGCGATCTTTTCATCATATTCGAGCGAATTATTCTCGCCCACGGTGCCCAGCGCGATCACGCCGGTCACGCCGTCCCGAATAAGATCGTCGACCACGCGCTGCGTATCCGCCAGATCGATCGACAAATCCTCGCGCAGCTGGGTCGTCACTGCCGGAAAAACGCCCTTCCAACCAATCGTCATAAAAAATCCTGCTCTTGAACCTGAATATCGTATACGGTACACAATCTACCTTTGCAAGAGAGGATCGTTGTGCGCGTCAATATCATCGGCGGCGGTATCGTGGGGCTCTGTTCGGGCATGGCGCTGGCCGAGGCGGGCCACCGCGTCACGATCATCGACGACGATGCGGACCGTCGCGCGGCCTCGTGGGGCAACGCCGGCCATATCGCGACCGAACAGGTGGCCCCGCTCGCCTCGCCGGCTTCCTTGCGCACCGCCTTTCGCCGCCCTTTCGCGGCGGGCGGGCCGCTCGACCTGCCGCTGTCGGGGGTTCGCCACTGGCTCGGCTTTCTTCCCCGCTTCCTCGCGGCGGCCCGGCCTGCGGCATTTCGCAGCGGCAGCGCCGCGCTCGGGTCGCTGCTCGACGGGGCGTTGCCCGCCTGGCAACATATGGCCGCGCTGGCCGGCAAGCCGATGCTGCTTCGCGCCGACGGCCATTATATTTTGTGGGAAAACGCGGCGATCGCGCGGGCCGGCTCGGCCGCCTGGCACGCGGCCGACATCGGCACCGCCAGCCTTCACACGGTCGAGGCGGCCGAGATGGCGCGTCTCGCGTCGCTGGTCGGCGTCCCGATCGCGGACGCCTTGCGGTTCCAGGGCAGCGGGCAAATCACGGACCTCGGGGCGCTGGCCGACGCGCTGGAGGACGCGTTTCGCGCGCGGGGCGGCACGATCGAGCGATCGTCCGCGCGGCTTGCGGTCGATGGCGGCCGGGCGCGCGTCGAGGGGCATGACGCCGACATCGTCGTCGTCGCGGCGGGCGTGCGCAGCCGCGCCCTGATGGAACAGGCCGGTCATGTCGTCCCGCTGATCGCCGAGCGCGGCTATCATATCCGCGCCGCGGCGGGCGAATGGCCGGCCGGCCTTCCGCCGCTGGTGTTCGAAGACCGCGCCATGATCGTCACGCGCTTTGCCGACACGGTGCAGGCCGCCAGCTTCGTCGAATTTCATTCGCCCGGCGCGCCGCCCGATCCGCGCAAATGGGACCGGCTGGAACGCCATGTTCGCGAACTCGGCCTGCCCTTCGCTCCACCCTTCACCCGCTGGATGGGCGCCCGCCCGACGCTGCCCGACTATCTGCCCGCGATCGGCCGGTCGCGCCGCATCGGCAATCTGGTTTATGCCTTTGGTCACCAGCATCTGGGCCTGACGCTCGCCGCCGTGACCGGCGACCTGGTGCGCGCCCTGATCGAACGGGAAAGGCCCATGGTCGACCTGGCGCCCTTCGACCTCGCCCGCTTTGGAGAATGAAGACGATGACGATTGGATGTTCGACCGCCGAAATCGAGCTCGCGAGCCTCGCGCCCTGGGCCTCACCCGCCCCGCCGATCGGCACCGCGGAACGGCGCGCGCGCCTCGCCGCAGCGCAGGAGCGGATGGCGGAGATCGGCGCCGATGCCATGCTCGTCAACGCCGGACCAAGCTTGCGCTATTTCACCGGGGTGGCATGGGCGCCCTCCGAGCGGCTGGTGGCGATGCTGTTGCCCGCGGCGGGCGAGCCGAGGATCATCTGCCCCGCGTTCGAACGGGGATCGCTGATCGCCGAACTCGCGATCGACGCCGATCTGCTGCTTTGGGAGGAGGATGAGGATCCCGTTCGGCTGGTCGGAAAGCTGCTTGCGCCGGGCGACACGCTCGCGGTCGACCCCCTGTTGCCTTTCGCCGTGGGCGAGCGGCTGCGGCGCAGCTTCGCTCTGGTCGATGGCTCGCCCGCCATCGACGGTCTGCGCATGGTCAAATCGCCGTCCGAACTCGCGCTGATGGGGCAGGCAAAGGCGATGACGCTCGAAGTCCACCGGCGCGCGGCGCGAATATTGGCGCCGGGAATCCGTGCCAGCGAGGTCAAGCGTTTCATCGACCGGGCACACCGCGCGCTGGGCGCCGGCGGATCGAGTTTTTGCGCCGTACAGTTCGGACGCGCGACGGCCTTTCCTCACGGATTGCCGGAGGATCAGCAACTGCAGGAGGGGCAGCTTGTCCTGATCGATACGGGCTGCACGATCGACGGCTATCACAGCGACATTACCCGCACCTATGCCTTTGGCGCGGTCGAATCCGAAATCCGCGCGATGTGGGAGCTGGAAAAGGAGGCGCAGGCCGCCGCCTTCGAGGCGGCGCAGCCGGGCGCGTCGTGCGAAAGCGTCGACACCGCCGCCCGCGACGTTCTGGAGCGCGCGGGGCTCGGTCCCGATTACCGGCTGCCGGGCCTGCCGCATCGCACCGGGCACGGGATCGGCCTTTCCATCCACGAGCCCGCCTATCTCGTGCGCGGCGACCGGACGCCGCTGGCGCCGGGCATGTGTTTTTCGAACGAGCCCATGATCGTCGTCCCCGACCGCTACGGCATCCGGCTGGAAGATCATTTCCATGTCACCGAGACAGGCGCCGCCTGGTTCACCGAGCCCCAGCATTCGATCGATCGGCCGTTCGCATGAAGCGTCCGCTCATCGCCGCTTGCCTGCTGCTCGCGGGCTGCGCAGAAGCGCGCCCGGTGATCGGCCCGCCGCCGCCCGCGCTCGCGCTCGACCCCTTTTACACCAAATCGGTGAGCGCGGCGGGCATCCCGATCAGCGCGTCGGACGCGGTGCCCGACGAAGCCCTGTTCACCGCCCGCCGGATCGTGCTGGCGATGCTCGAAAAGCGTCCCGATCTCGCGCATGCGCTTGTATCGGCGGGGCAGCGCGTGATGATCATGGGCGTCGAGGAACAGACCACCGACGTCCCCGAACAGCGCGATTGGAAAAAGCCGGCGATCGACGATCCACGCCTGACGCGTTGCGAACGCAAATATTATGCGGAGCGGATCGGGCGCCTCTCCGACCGCGAATATTGGAACAGCCGCGCGCGGGGCATGGGCGGCCTGCTGACCAGCGGGGCGACCGAAAATCTTCTGGCGATGCCCGGCACCCGCTATTTCGGCGAAACCATATTGGTCCACGAATTCTCGCACGCGATCTTCGACGCGATGGAAACCGCCGACCCGGCTCTGTTCGCGCAAGTCCAGAAAGCCTATGCGGACGCCATGACCAGACATCTGTGGGACGGCCAATATGGCGCGACGACGGCGCATGAATATTGGGCCGAGGGAACGCAATTCTGGTTCAATTCCAACAAGCTCGCCGTCATCGACGGCAGGCGCATCCTGTCCGATGCCGACCTCAGCCGACACGATCCGGCGCTCGCGGCGGCGCTGAGGGCGGTTTATGGCGACCGGCATCGCCTGCCCGGCGACCCATTCTACCGCCACCCCGCCCGCGTTCCGGACGGCCCGCCCTCGCAAAGCACCGGCGAGACCTGCTGATCGCGCCCTCGCGCGCGTTCATCCTTCGCAGGGTGCGGCGCGTTCGTCGGGTTCGGCCGGCGGCACCGCCGCGCGGGGCGCCAGCGCCTCCCACTCCTGCACGCCGACGCCCGCGTGGACGCCGCCATCGCCCGACGCATCGAACACCGCGCGCAAGCAGCGCGTCGTGACCGCCGGGAACGCGACCGCCTCAAATTGTCCGGGCACGGCGCCATAGGTGCCGGCGCCGCGAACGCGTTTCCAGCCCCGATCCCAATATTCGAGGTGCCAGGCGCGCGGCGGCGCCACGCCAACGCTCGCGCCCGCCGGCTGGTCGGCAAAGAACCAGATCCGGCTGCCGGTCAGCGTCACGGGGCGGTGCCAACGATATTCGATCCACGGCCGGGCGGGATTCCGGCCGGTCCAGCTGCCCCACATTTCGGGCGGCAACGGATTTTTGCGGACCTTGCCGTCATTCAGCGCCCGGATCCAATATTGCACAGGAATCGGCTGGTTCGACGCGGCGGCGGCCGCGGCGCCCGCGATGTTGCGCGTCGGCGCCGCCGCGGGCATCGGCGCGCGGGTCGGCGTGACCGGCCGGATCGCCGGTGGCGACACGCTGTCGTCCCATATGAGCCGGTCGAGCGCGACCGATCGGCGGAAATGGCCGCCGTCCCTGGCGTCGGCGGTATGATAGGCCAGATACCATTGCCCGCGGAACTCGACCGCGCCCGCGTGGCTGGTGGTCGATGACACGGGCTTCAGGACCACCCCCCGCCACGTCCACGGCCCCAATGGCGAGGAGGCGGTGCCATAGGCCTGACAGGCGTGATAGACGGCGGGCGTGCAGGGGCTGTCGGGGCCCGCATTGTTACCGGCGTAGATCATGTAATAAACGCCCTTGCGCTTCATGATCCACGGCGCCTCGAAGAAGCCCG
Source organism: uncultured Sphingopyxis sp. (assembly GCF_900078365.1). Classification (NCBI taxonomy): domain Bacteria; kingdom Pseudomonadati; phylum Pseudomonadota; class Alphaproteobacteria; order Sphingomonadales; family Sphingopyxidaceae; genus Sphingopyxis; species uncultured Sphingopyxis sp. The sequence continues at coordinate 603,860 of NZ_LT598653.1, read as the reverse complement.
TCAGCCCCTTTATCGCATGTTCCTGGCCCGCGGGGGTGACCATGTCGCGCGCGAGTTCCATGCCGCGCAGCTGCCCGAAAGTGCCCCAGTAGATATAGACCCGGCCGTCATCGTCGACCAGCACCGTCGGGTCGATATTCTGTATATCGTTGGCCTGCGGCACCCGCTGCGAGATGATCGGGCCGGCGGGATGCGCGTCGCGCCAGGGGCCGAGCGGCGTATCGGCGACCGCGACGCCGATGGCGAAGCGGTCCTTCGCACCGCTTTCCTTCTCCATGACCGAGGCATAGAAATAGAAGCGCCCGTCGCCCCCTTCGACCACTTGCCCGGCATAGGCGCGGCCGGGTTCGGCCCAGGCGAATATGGCGTCGGGGCGCATGGTCGCCGGATAGTGCCGCCATTGTCCCGAAGCAGGGCTCTGCGTCGCCAGCATCTGCCATTCGTTCATGATGAAGTCGTTGACGTCCGGGGCCGCTTCATCGCGTCCCGCCAGGATATAAAGCGTATCGCCGACGACCAGCGGCGCGGGATCGGTGGAATAAGTGCGGCCATCGGCCAGGATCGGGTTGCCCTTGCTGACGATCGCTTCCGGCTGCGGCGCGCCTTGCGCGAGGCAGGCCGGCGAAGCGGCCCATATCAGACCGGCGAGAAACACCCCCCGCATCATTCTATTCCTCCTCGGCATAGGGCCCTTTTCCGCCGTCGGCGATCAGCTGGTCGACGCGGCGGTCAATCTCGGAAATCGGCACCGATCCGAGCGACAGCACGGCGTCGTGAAAGGCCTTCAGGTCGAACTTGGGGCCGAGCCGCTGTTCGGCGCGCCGGCGGGCGTCGATAAAGGCGAGCTCGCCGATGTAATAGCTGAGCGCCTGCCCAGGCCACGCGATGTAGCGATCGACCTCGGTCTCGATCTCATGTTCGGCGAGCGCGGTGTTGTCGTGCAGATAATGCTGCGCCTGCTCGCGGCTCCACCCCTTCGCATGGAGGCCCGTGTCGACGACCAGCCGTGCCGCGCGCCACGCCTGATAGGACAGCATCCCGAACAGTTCATACGGGGTTTCGTACATGCCCATTTCTTCGCCCAGCGTTTCGGAATAAAGCGCCCACCCCTCGCCATAGACCGACAGATAGGTGTCGCGCCGGAATGCGGGCAGATCCTGATTCTCCGCGGCAAGCGGCATCTGGAAAGCATGCCCCGGGGCGCTTTCGTGAAGCGTCAGCGCGGGCAGCGAGTAGAGCGGCCGAGATGGCAGGTTCCAGGTGTTGACCAGATAGATGCCGGGTCCGCCGCGGCCGCCGGTATAGAAGGGAGCAAGCTCGTCGGGCACGGGCTCGATCGCAAAGCGGCTGCGCGGCAGACGCCCGAAATATTGTGCGGCCTTGCCGTCGAACCGCTTCGCGATCCACGCCGCGCGATTGAGCAATTCCTGCGGCGTCTTCGCATAGAATTGCGGGTCGGTGCGCAGAAAGTGCAGAAAAGCGGGGAGGTCGCCCTTGAACCCGACCTCGTCCATGACGGCCTGCATCCGGGCGCGAATCTTCTTCACTTCCGCAAGGCCGATGGCATGGACCTGATCGGGCGTCAGGTCGCGGGTGGTGAACTCCGCGATCTTCGACTGATAATAAGCGCGGCCGTCGGGCAAGTCATAGGCGGCGAGGCTTTTGCGCGCGCCGGGAATATATTCGTCGCGCAGGAAGGCCAGTAGCCGGGCGTGCGCGGGCACCACCGCGTCGCGGATCGCCGCCGCGCCTTCGGCCGTCAAGGCGGCGCGCTCATTTGGTGCAATGGCCGCCGGCCATTCGCGGAACGGCGCATAGAAGGGCGATTCTTCGGGCGACTTCGCGCGGGCGACCTCGGCCACGCCGATGTCGCGCCCTTTCAGTGTGATTTGCGAAGGGGTGAAGCCGCGCCGGAGGCCTGCGCGCATGTTGACGATCTGCTGATCGAAATAGCGCGGCATGTCGCGCAGCATCGCGATATATTCGCGGTAATCCTCTTCATCCTCAAATGTCGCGCGCGCCCAGCCGGCGACGCCGCCCCAGAAGCTGGAATCCGAGTTCAGCGGCTTTTCGAACTCGCGATATTTCTGGTCATTGAGCAGCGCGGCGATCTGCCCCTTATAGACGACATAATTGACCCGCTGCGCCGCCGACAGCGCGCCGGGATCGATCGCATCCAGCGCCGCCGCGGTCCGGGTCCAGCGTTGCAGCCGTTCGGCCTGCGCCGCCGGGCCGACATCGGGAAGCCGCCGCGGCGCACCGTCCGCATCGTCTTCGCCCGGCGCGAACTGCGCCCGGCGCCACTCATATTCCGCGCTGGAAAGCGCCTCGAACCGTTCGTCTGCGCTGCCTTCCGCCGCCGTTGCACCCGTTGCCGCCGCTATCGTCATCGCCATCAGGATCACCAACCGCCAAAGTTTCACGTCACTCTCCAATTCGCATGATGTCGTCATAGAGCCGCGCGGGAATGGTCCCGCCCTTTGCAAGGCTCTCCCGCCGCGCCGCGTAACGGCGCGACGATGGCAGGCGGGCGCCCTGCGCCTCGATCGCCGCGAACATCGCCTCCGCCCGCGCCAGATGGCCGGACATCGCGGCGCCCAGGAAAGCGGCGGGATCGATGGCGAGGACGAGCTCTCCGCCCATCGGCGATCCGCCACGCCCCTCGTCGAGCGCGATCGATTCGGCGCTGGTCAGATCGCCGATCAACGGGCCGGCGAGCAGTTCGACCATCGCGGCGAGCGCCGACCCCTTGTGGCCGCCAAAGGTGCGCATCGCGCCGTTCAGCACCGCTGCGGCGTCGGTCGTCGGCCGCCCTTCGCCGTCGACGCCCCAGTCGTCGGGCACGGGCTCGCCCGCCCGGCGGCGAAGCTCGATCTCGCCGCGCGCCGCCGCGCTGGTTGCGAAATCGAATACGAAAGCCTCCCGCCCCGGACGCGGCCAGCCGAACGCGATCGGGTTGGTGCCGAACACCGGTACGGCGCCACCCGCCGGCGCCACCCAGGCGTGGCTGGGCGTGAAGGCGAGCGCGACAAGGCCATGATCGGCGAGCCGCTCGACCTCCGGCCACAGCGCGGCGAAGTGAACGACATGATTGAGCGCGAGCGCCGCGATGCCTTGGTCGCGCGCCTTTTGCACGAGGAGCGGGAGCCCGCACTGGAACGCGAGCTGCGCGAACCCGCCGCCGCCATCGACGCGGACGACGCCCTTCGCGGGTTCGCTCGCCACCGGCACCGCGTCGGGAACCACGACGCCGCTGCTGATGCTGTGCGCGGCGACGATCAGCCGATAGATGCCGTGGCTGGTACAGCCATCGCGCTCGCCCGCGACCATCGTTTCGGCAACGGCATCGGCGTGATCGGACGACAGCCCCACCGCGCGCAGCTTGCGCCGCGCGAGGCTGCGCAACTCGTCGAGCGTCATCCGCACGCCGTCGCCGGCGGCGGCGCTGCTCATGTCGCGCCGCCGGGCTTGGCGGTGACGAGGCGCATCCCGAAGACCGGCCCCGCGGTATTGCGATCGTGCGGCACGACGCGCACGCGGACCGACGCCTTGCCTTTCGTCAGCGCGGCGGGGACGGGATATTCGACGTCGAAGAATTTGCCCGGCGCATCATGGCCGAGCCGCTGCGTCGCGATCCGCTGCCCGTCGATCAATATGTCGAAGGCGCGCGGCCGCTCGTCGCCCCAATAGGTCGCCTGAAGAACCAGCGGCCCCGGCTTCACCTTCATGCCGAATTCAAAGAAGCCGCCCGAACGGGCGTCGCGCCCCTGACGGCCCCGATAGGTCACGGGCCAGCTGATGTCGCTGGTCAGGTCATGGTCGCGCTCAGGCTGCATCTCGCCCAGGAACATGACGTCGACCGAACGCGCGGCGACGTCCTTCAGCCGCGCCTGTTCCGCATTGTAGCTCGCCTCTTCGCTTTGCCACGCGGCTTCGGTGAACCGCTTGAAATAGACGGCGCTGCGGCGTTCATACTGGCGATAGAAGGGCACGAAATTGAGGTCGGCCGGCCGAACCACCCCGCGCGTTCCATAGATCGCCCGATCAGCCGCGACCGGCGAAAAGCCGGTGAGCAGGTCCGCGCCGACGAGCGCCGGATCGGCGCGCTCCCATTTCTGTTCATTCGGCCCCAGATCGGCGGCGAGGACGAGCGGGCCGCGCAGCACCGAGACGACGCTGTCATCGCCCGGCGTCGCTTCGAGCCGCAGATCGAGCGGCAGCGTGATCGCGACGACGTCGCCCGCCTTCCAGCGGCGCGACACCACCGCATAGCCGCGCGTGAAGGCGGGCGTCGCCGCCTCGCCATTCACCGTCACCCGCGCCTTGCCGGCCGCCCAGCCGGGCACGCGCAGCGCAACCGGGAAGGTGCCCGAACGCAGCTTGTCGAACCGCAGCGTCGAAGTGGCCCCATAGGGGTAGCTGGTATCGAGCGTCACGCCCGCCTTGCGCGCGGTCCAGTCGGCCGTCGCGGGGATATAGAGATTGACGTAGAAGGTCCCGTCCTCGCCTTCCCAGAAGATCGAATCGCCATGTTTGGCGTGGCTTTCCATCCCCGAACCGACACAGCACCAGAAAGCGTCGTCGTCGGTCGTCGAATAGCCGCGCTCGGTCCCCGACATCAGCGGGGTCATATAGGTGAAGCCCCCGGTCGCGGGATTCTGCGCCGCCATGACATGGTTGAGATGCGCGCGTTCATAATAGTCGAAGAAGGCCCCGTCGGGGTTCCACGTCCACAAATGCCGCGTCAGCTTCAGCATATTATAGGTGTTGCAATGCTCGCACGTCGCCTCGGTGATATGCCGGGCGGTCGTGTCGGGCTCGAAGAAATATTCACGGTCGGCATTGCCCCCGATCACATAGCTGTGATGATGGACGACGCGGTCCCAGAAGAAGGAGGCGGCGGTCGCCTTTGCCGGTTCGCCGGTCAGTTCGTGAATCCGCGCGAGGCCGATCAGCTTGGGCACCTGTGTGTTGGCGTGGAAATTGGCGAGCTTGTCCTCGCGCGCGGTCAGCGGATCCAGAACGCGCTTGTCATAGAAAAGCTCGGCCATCGCCAGCCACCGCTTGTCGTTGGTGCGGGCATAGAGTTCGGCGAAGCTTTCGTTGATCCCGCCATATTCGCAGGCGAGAACCTCCTGAACCTGCTCGGGAGTCAGGGCGGTCATCACGCCCTCGAAATAACCGGCGAAGCCGGCCGCGACGTCGAGCGCCTTTCGATTGCCCCACGCGCCATGGATGTCGAGCAAGCCCGCGAACAATTTGTGGATGGTATAGAAAGGCGCCCATGACCCGTTGAGGTCGAAGCCGCCCGAGCGGATATCGCCCTTTTTGATTTCGTCGAAAATCTCGACGCCATCGACGATCGTGCCGTCCTTGCGCTTGCGCCCGAGACCGCCGAAATAGCCATTGCCGCGCGCCGCCTGGATCGCGGCGAGTTCATCGACGATATAGTCGGCGCGCCGGCGCATTTCGGGATCGCCGGTCTGTTGCCAGGTCAGCACCAGCGCCGTCATGTAATGGCCCAGCGTATGCCCCGCGATCGTGTCGCTTTCCCAGCCGCCATAGACCGGCGCCTTGGGCTCCATCCCCGCATAGGCACGGAAATTATGGAGCAGACGATCGGGATCGAGGCGATGAAGATAGGCGCGGTTCACTTCGACCGCGGTCGCGAAATCGGACGGCTTCAGGCGCACCGCGTCCAGGGGCAGCGGCCGCGCCTTGCCGCGCAGATTGATGCCGCCCCCCGCCGCAAAGGCGCCCGTCGCATGGGCAAGGATAGCGAATGTGCCGACACCGAACATCAGCTGCCGGCGACTGGTTTGAAATGACATGATCCGCTCCCTAATTTTGAATATCGTATACAGTCATACATGAAAGCAGCTGTCAATCCTCAAATGGATCCACCCCGATCCGGCGGCAGCGCATGAAGGCGTCGGCGACGAGGCGGAGCGGAGTCCGGTCCACGTCGCTGCGCTCTTCGCCTATCAGGCGCGCGAAGCGGGCGTAGATTTCGGGATATTCGCGCTCGGCGCCAACGTCGCGATCGACGCCATCGATCGACAGCCGGGCCCCTCCCGCGCCGAGGCACAATCGGCCCGCATCGGTTTCGGCGGTGATGTCCCACGTCTGCGGCCCCTGTTGGCGCCAATCGAAGACGGCATGGACCGGGGCGTCGTCGATGCCGACCATATCGAGTTCGGCGGCGATGGGCGCGGCGCGATTGGACGGAATTTCCAGCCGGCCGTCGCGCAGATAAAAATGCCGCGGGAGGATGTGCGTGGCGATCGACAGCGCATTGATCCCGGGATCGAACACGCCGAAGCCGCCGGGTTCCCATATCCATTGCTGGCCGGGATGCCATCGGCGGACATCCTCTTTCCAGACGATTTCGACACGACGGATGTGGCGTTCGGCCAGCCAGGCGCGCGCGGGCGCGACGCCGGGAGCGTAGCGCGAATGCCACGCGGCGAAGAGTGTCGTGCCCGACGCCTCGGCGAGCCTCGTCAGCGCCTCGACCTCCGCCAGCGTCGCTCCCGGAGGTTTCTCGAGCAGCACATGCTTGCCGGCGCGGATCGCTTTCGCCGCGGCCGCGAAACGGGCCTGCGGCGGCTGGCACATGGCGATGGCGTCGATCGCGATACCGGCGCCCAGCAGCGCGTCCACGCTCTGGAAGACCGGTATTCCGTCGAGCGTGCCGGCAAGGCTCGCCGCCGCGACCAGCTCGAATTCGTCCGACACCGCGATGGCCGGAAGATGCTGGTCATGCGCGATCTTGCCGAGACCGACGATGGCGATCCGAACGGCCATCTAGAGCGCCTTCACCGCGGCGGACGGCGATGCCGCCCGGGCGATCGGATTGCGGACCGGCAGCGTGAACGGCGCCGCCTCGATCTCGAACACATCGCCCTCGCGCGTTTCCACGCCCTCGCTGAACGACAGGGTCGCGGTGCCGAAGAAATGGACATGGACGTCGCCGGGGCGCCGGAACAGGCCATATTTGAAATGATGATGCTCGAGGTTGGCGATGCTGTGCGACATATTGGCTTCGCCCGACAGGAAGGGCTTTTCCCACAAGGTCCGGCCCTCGCGCACGATGCGGCTGACCCCCTCGACATGCGCGGGCAATTCGCCGACGAGCAGTTCGGGGCCGAGCGCGGCGGGGCGCAGCTTCGAATGGGCGAGCCACAGATAATTGCCGCGCTCGGTCACATGGTCCGAAAATTCATTGGCGAGCGCATAGCCGAGACGGACCGGCGCGCCGTCGTCGGCGATCAGATAGATGCCGGCGATTTCGGGCTCCTCGCCCGCGTCGAGCGCGAAATCGGGCGACACCAGCGGCGCGCCCGGCGCGACGAGCGAGGATCCGTCGCCCTTATAGAACCATTCGGGCTGGGCTCCTTGGGCCTCGCCGGCGGGTTTTCCGCCTTCGACCCCCATCAGGAACATCTTCATCGAATCGGTCTGATGCGCTCCATCGTCCACGGCGCGGTGCATCTTGTCACGCCCCTCGGCCGAACCGAGATGGGTGAGGCCGGTGCCGCTGAGCAGCAGATGCGCCGGATCCTCATGGTCGATCGGCGCGAGCAGTTCGACCGCCGCGAGATCGACCGGCGGCCCGTCGCCGAGCGCCCCGATCAGCGCGCCCAAAGTGGTTCCTTCGGCGAGGGCACGGCGGGCGAGCGCGAGCGTGCTCGATACGCCGGGAACGCTCGATGCCGCCGCTCCGTCGCGGATCACCGCGACTCCCCGGTCGCCGTCGGCGCCGCGGAATTGCACCAAAGAAATCATGGCCTTCCTCTCCTTATCGCCTTCTCTGCCTGCCTCAGGCGCGCGCCAGCACACCGTCGATACGCCGCGCCACGCCATAGGGATTGTCCTGCCGCAGCGCGGCGGGCAGCAGGCGGTCGGGCAGATTCTGGTAACAGACGGGCCGCAGGAAACGCATGATCGCCAGCGCCCCGACCGATGTGGTGCGGCTGTCGCTCGTGGCGGGAAACGGGCCGCCGTGAACCATCGCGTGGCAGACTTCGACGCCGGTGGGCCATCCATTGGCGAGGATCCGTCCGGCTTTGCGCGCGAGCAACGGGATCAGGGGGGCGACCAGCTCCTCGTCGGCCTCGTCGAACAGCAGCGTGGCCGTCAACTGGCCTTCGAGGCCGCCGACAAGCCGTGCGATCTCGGCCGGGTCGGCCGCGCGAACCACGATCGACGACGATCCGAACACTTCGTCGCCGAGCGCCGGATCGTGCGCGAAAGCGGCGGCGCCGGTACCGAAAAGTGCTGCCTGCGCCTGGTTTTCACCCTCTCCCGCCGGACCGCGCGCGAGCGTTTCGACGGCGTCGTGCGCGCTCAAGGCATCGACGCCCCGCCGGAAGGCCGAATGGATGGCCGGCGTCAGCATCTGCTGCGCGGGCAACCGGCCAAGCGCGGCGGCCGCCGAGCCGACGAAAGCGTCGAGGTCGCTGCCGTCGAGGGCGATCAACAGGCCCGGGTTGGTGCAGAATTGGCCCGCCCCCATCGTCAGCGACGCCGCATAGGCTTCGCCGAGCGCAGCACCGCGCGCCTTGGCGGCAGCGGGGAACAGGATGACCGGATTGATGCTCGACATTTCGGCATAGACCGGAATCGGCTCCGCGCGCTCGCTCGCGATGCGCACCAGCGCGAGGCCGCCGCCGCGCGATCCGGTGAAGCCCACCGCCTTGATGCGCGGGTCGGCCACCAGCGCGGCGCCAAGCTCGTTGGTCGTGCTGGGAAGATAAGAAAATACGCCTTCGGGCATGCCGCAACGCTCCACCGCCCGGCGAATCGCGCGGGCGACCAGTTCGCCGGTGCCCGGGTGCGCGGGGTGCCCCTTCACGATCACCGGACAGCCCGCGGCTAAAGCGGAGGCCGTGTCGCCGCCCGCGACCGAGAAGGCGAGCGGGAAATTCGACGCGCCGAACACCGCGACCGGGCCGAGCGCGACATTGCGGCGGCGCAAATCGGGCCGGGGCAGCGGAGCGCGATCGGGCAGGGCGGGATCGATCGTGACGTCGAGCCAGCCGCCTTCGCGCACGACCGAGGCGAACAGGCGGAGCTGGCCGATCGTGCGCCCGCGTTCTCCCTCCAGCCGCGCGCGGGGCAACCCGCTTTCGCGCATCGCCCGTTCGATCAGCGCATCGCCGATGGCGGCGATTTCTTCGGCGATGGCTTCAAGGAACAGAGCCCGTGCTTCGAGCGCGGTTTCGCTGAAAACGGCAAAGGCCCTGTCCGCCAGCGCGGCGGCGTCGGCGACGTCGGCAGCGCCGGCTTCGTGGAAATCCGGGCCGATGTCCCGTCCGGTTGCCGGATCGACCGCCGCGAAGCGCGCTTCGCCCGCGCGGTCGGCGAATCCTATCAGGATGGCGCCTGTAATTTCCATGATGCACTCCAATAAGTCTGACAGTATACTATTATGCCCCGATTGCAGATTGGCGGGGCAGCGTCAAGGAGAGGATAATGATAATCAGGGCCGTTTCACCCGTCGGTGCGAAGCTTGGCGAAGGCGCGCTATGGGATCCCGATCGCGAAATCCTGTGGTGGGTCGACATCAAGGCGCCGGCCCTGCACGCGCATCATGTCGCGAGCGGCGCCAACCATCGGCACCCCTTGCCTTTCCGCCTTACCGCGCTCGGGCTGACGCGGGGCGGGAAGCTTATCGCCAGCGGCGACCCCGGTTTCGTGCGGCTTTCCATCGCCGACGATCTCTCGATTTCCGCTTGCGACGTCCTGGCGACGGTCGACGAGCCCGTCGGCAATCGTTTCAACGACGGCCAGGTCGATGGCGAGGGCCGGTTCTGGGCCGGGACGATGGATGATGCCGAAGCGGCGGCGCGAGGTTCGCTCTACCGGCTCGATCCGGACGGGAGCGTGGCGCGGGTCCGCGGCGGCATCATGGTGCCCAACGGACCGGCGTTCCTCGCCGACGGCACCATGCTCGTCACCGACTCGGCGGCGCAGCGAATCACCGCGGTCACGCTCGACGCCGGCGGCAACCCGGTCGCCGAACGGCCTTTCGCCGCCTTCGCCCCCGAACAGGGCTATCCCGACGGCATGGCGGTCGATGCCGACGATCATGTCTGGATCGCATTCTGGGACGGATGGTGTCTGCGCCGCCTGTCGCCCGAAGGGGAGATCGTGCGCGAGATCCCCCTGCCCGTTCAGCGTCCGACCTGCCCGGCCTTCGGCGGCCGCGACCTCGACCGCCTCTATGTCACCAGCGCCACGGTCGGCCTGACGCCAGAAGCACTCGCCCGGCAACCGCTGGCGGGGGCGCTGCTGTGCCTGACCGGCGTGACAACCGGTCGCAGCCCCGCCCGCTTCGCCGGTCAGGACGCGTCGGAGGGCACCATTCCCGGTGGTTCGACCGCGGCCGGACCTTCGCCCGAGACGACGGGCTTTGACCCCCACAGGGCATAGAAGAGGATATAAAGCTCGCACGCCGCAGTGAGCAGGAAGGACATCTGCAGGCCGTAAAGGTCGGCGAGCCAGCCCTGCACGACGACGAGCGCGCCGCCCGCGATCGCCATGATGAGCAGGCCCGACCCTTCTTCGGTCAGCGGCCCGAGACCGCGAATGCCGAGCGCGAAAATGGTCGGGAACATGATCGAATGGAACAGCCCCACCAAAATCAGCGACCACATGGCGACGGGGCCGTGGGCGAAGACCGTCACGAGCATCACGATGAATGCGCCGATCGAGAAGGCCGCGAGCAATGCTTCGGCGCTCACCCGCTGCATGATCGCCGCCCCCAGAAAGCGTCCGACCATCATCCCGCCCCAAAGGAAGGTCAGATAATTTCCCGCCTGCTCATGTGTCAGGTTCGCGATGTCGGGCTGGCTGACGAAGTTGACGAACAGGTTGGCGACCCCGATTTCGGCGATCAGATAGATGAAGATGGCCGGAATACCCCACACGAGATTGCGGTGCCGCCACAGCGAATGATGCTTGCGTTCTTCGCGGCTGACCCGGCTGGTCGCCGCGCCCATCGCGGGAAGCGGGAAACGCGCGATGATGACCGCGAGTATGAGGAGCGCGACCGCCACGAGGCCATAGGGCAGAATCACCGAATGCGCGTCGGCGAGCCGCTCCGCCTGGGTCAGCACCGTGCCGGCTTCCGCCGTGCCCCCCTTCGACCGGCCCAGAATCAGATAGGCGCCGAACATCGGCGCCAGCATCGTGCCCGCCGAGTTCATCGCCTGCACGAGGTTGAGGCGCGACGACGCCGTTTCCGGCGCGCCCACCACGACGACATAGGGATTGGCGGCAACCTGAAGCAGGCTGATGCCGCAGGCGATGATGAAGAGCATGACCAGCGTCACGCCATAGGAGGGAAGGCTCGCCGCCAGCATCATGCCCAGCGAGCCCGCCGCCATGATCAAAAGCCCGACGACCAGCGCCTTTTGATATCCGATGCGCTCGATCAGCTTCGCCGACGGTATCGAGGCGACGAAATAGGCGATGAACCACACCGACTCGATAAGGGTCGTTTGCGTGTAGCTGAGGTCGAACACGCTGCGCAGATGCGGCAGCAGCGTATTGTTGATGACGGTGATGAACCCCCACATGAAAAAAAGGCTCGCCAGCAGCGTCAGCGCCGCCGTGTAGCTCCGCGCCGGGCCGGCCGGCGGGCTCCCGCTGCTTGTGGGGACACCGGATGGAACGGGCATGAACGACTTCTCCCTTTTTTATGCCGGCAGCGAAGCGGCTTCTTTACAACTTGTCTGACTGTATACTATCTAGGGCAATCGTCAATCGGTGAGGAGATAGTCCATGCGCGTCGTCAGCAGCAGGAAGAAAGTGGCGAGATTGCTCGCGACATGCGCCGCCCTTACCGCGACGACCGTCGCGCCGAACGCCCATGCGGCGACCGCCGAGCGGTCCGAACTCGGCAAATTGGCGGACGGCCGGACGGTCGAGACGATCACGCTCGCCAATGAAGCGGGCGTGAAGGCGCGCATCATCACCTATGGCGCGACGCTTCAGTCGCTCGAGGCGCCCGATCGCACGGGCGCCGTCGCGGACATCGTCCTCGGCTATGACGACCTCGCGGGCTATGTCGACAAGCCCAATTATTTCGGCGTTACCGTCGGCCGCTATGCTAATCGTATCGCGGGCGGCCGCTTCGCGCTCGACGGCCGGTCCTACCAGCTTCCGCTCAACAATGGCGCCAACTCCCTCCACGGCGGCACGAGGGGCTTCGACAAGCAGTTGTGGACGGTCGCGTCGGTCGAGAGCGGACCGGCCGCCAGCGTCACGCTGACCTTGACCAGCCCCGCGGGCGACCAGGGCTATCCGGGAACGCTCGACGTCACCGTCACCTATTCGCTCGACCGGACAGGGGCGCTGACCATCGATTTCGGGGCGAAGACCGATGCGCCGACGATCGTCAATCTGACCAATCATGCGATTTTCAACCTCGCCGGCGAAGGCGCGGCGCGCGGCATCCTGGGTCACAGGCTGACCGTCGCGGCGCAGCGTTATACGCCGGTGAACGACGCGCTGATCCCGACGGGCGAGTTGAAAGCGGTCGCGGGCGGCGTGTTCGACTTCACGCGCGGGCGGACCATCGGCGACGGCATCCGCGACGGCCGCGATCCCCAGATCGTCGCCGGCCGCGGCTATGACCATAATTTCGTGCTCGACAAGGGGACGACCGCGAAGCCCGAGCTCGCCGCCCGGCTCGAAGACCCGGAGTCGGGCCGCGTGCTCGAAGTGCTGACCACCGAACCGGGGCTTCAAGTCTATACCGGCAACTTCCTCGACGGCACGCTCGTCGGCAAGCGCGGTCATCTTTACCGCATGGGCGACGGCATCGCGCTGGAACCGCAGAAATTCCCCGACACGCCCAACCAGCCCGCGTTCGGATCGGCGCGGGTCGATCCCGGCAAACCCTATCATCACCGCATGATCTATCGCGTCTCGACGACGCGCTGATCGCAGGAGCAGAAAATCCATGTCCGACGCCCCGGTTCCCCCGAAGCTGCGCAGCCGCGCCTGGTTCGCGAACGACGAGAATATCGACATGACGTCGCTCTATCTCGAACGCTATCTGAACTTCGGGCTCAGCCTCGACGAACTGCGCTCGGGCAAGCCGATCATCGGCATCGCGCAGACGGGATCGGACCTGTCGCCGTGCAACCGGCACCATCTGGTGCTGGCCGAACGCGTTCGCGAAGGCATTCGCGAAGCGGGCGGAATCGCGCTGGAATTCCCGGTCCATCCGATTCAGGAAACGGGAAAGCGTCCGACGGCGGGGCTCGACCGCAACCTCGCCTATCTGGGTCTTGTCGAAGCCTTATACGGCTATCCGATCGACGGCGTCGTGCTGACGACGGGATGCGACAAGACGACGCCCGCCTGCCTGATGGCGGCGGCAACGGTGAACCTGCCCGCCATTGCGCTGTCGGTCGGCCCGATGCTCAACGGCTGGCACAAGGGCGAACGGACCGGATCGGGCACGATCGTCTGGAAGGGCCGGCAGATGCTGGCGGCGGGAGAGATCGACGAGGAGGGCTTTATCAGGCTGGTCGCCTCGTCGGCGCCATCGACGGGCTATTGCAACACGATGGGCACCGCGACGACGATGAACTCGCTGGCCGAAGCGCTGGGCATGATGCTCCCCGGATCGGCCGCGATTCCGGCGCCCTACCGCGATCGCCAGGAAGCCGCCTATCACAGCGGCAAGCGCATCGTCGAAATGGTGGCCGAGGATCTGAAGCCGTCGGACATCATGACGCGCGAGGCGTTTCTGAATGCGATCGTCGTCAACAGCGCGATCGGCGGATCGACCAACGCCCCGATCCATCTGGCCGCCATCGCCCGGCATATCGGCGTCGAGCTGACGATGGACGATTGGCAGGAGCACGGGCACAAGATCCCGCTGCTCGTCAATCTGCAGCCCGCCGGCGAATATCTGGGTGAGGATTATTATCGCGCGGGCGGCGTGCCGGCGGTGGTCGCGCAGCTGATCGGCCAGGGACTGATCCACGAAAATGCGATGACCGCGAACGGCCGCACCATCGGCGAAAATTGCCGCGGCGCCGAGATCGAGGACGAAAAGGTCATTCGCAGCTATGAACAGCCGCTGGTTGCCGATGCCGGCTTCATCGTGCTCAAGGGCAATTTGTTCGACGCCGCGATCATGAAGACCAGCGTCATCGGCGACGAGTTTCGTGATCGCTATCTTTCGAATCCCGACGATCCCGACGCCTTTGAAGGGCCAGCGATGGTGTTCGACGGTCCCGAGGATTATCACCGCCGCATCGACGACCCCGCGCTCGCCATCACCCCCGACACCTTGCTCTTCATGCGCGGCGCCGGTCCGGTCGGCTATCCCGGCGCGGCCGAGGTCGTGAACATGCGCCCGCCCGCCTATCTGATCCGCGAAGGCATCGGCGCCCTGCCCTGTATCGGCGACGGCCGCCAGTCGGGCACGTCGGGTTCGCCGTCGATCCTGAACGCGTCGCCCGAAGCCGCGGCCGGCGGCGGTCTCGCGCTCCTTAAAACCGGCGACCGGGTCCGCATCGACCTCGGCCGCGGGACGGTCGATGCGCTGATCGATGCGGAGGAGCTGGAGCGGCGCCGGCAGAGCCTCGCGGAAGCGGGCGGCTTCGCCTATCCCGCGTCGCAGACGCCGTGGCAGGAGATCCAGCGCCGGCTGGTCGGGCAGATGGATAGCGGCGCCATCCTCGAGGGCGCCGAAAAATATCAGCGCATCGCCCAGACCGCCGGGCTGCCCCGCGACAGCCATTGACGCCGACAGCCGGACTCTCTCAGTCGGGCTGCAGGGAAATTTCCGTATCGATCAGCGCGAGCCGGATGAGTTCCGCCATCGCCGCCCGGGCGGCGCGCGGATCGCCCGCGGCGACCGCGTCGAACAGGGCCCGGTGGTCGGGAATGGGGTCGCGCGGCAGTTCGCGCTTACGCTGCTTGTAGATGGTGGTCCACGCGATCGCCGCCATGATCGAGCTGGCAAGCGCGATCACCGCATCGTTGCGGCTCGCCTCGAGCATGATCATGTGGAACTGCTGGTCGGCGAGACGCCCGGCTTCGGTCGCCAGCCCGTGGCGCGCCATCGCGTCGAGCGCACCACGCATCGCCTGCACCTGCTCCTCGGTGCGGCGTTCCGCCGCCAGTTCGGCGGCGCTCGGTTCGACGATCATCCTGAGCTCGAACAGGTCGTGAAGAAATTTCAGGCTCGGTTCGGCCTCGAACTGCCAGGCGAGCAGGTCGGGGTCGAGGAGGCTCCACTGGCGCCGCGGGCTGACCCGCGTGCCCGCCTTGGGGCGGCTGTCCACCAGCCCTTTCGCCGACAGGGTGCGGAAAGCCTCGCGCAGCGCGGAACGCGAAATGCCGATCTGTTCGGCATATTCGATTTCGCCGGGAAACATATGCCCTTCGGGCAGCTCGCCGGTCAGTATCTGGACCGCCAATTGCTGCGCCAGCGAGCCCCGCAATCGCTTGCCATTGCCCTGCTGGATGAGCGCCCCCGCGACGGGCTTGAGGGCAAAGCTCTTCATCTGTCTGTCCATTGCCACCTCTTCCAACTCCCCGGCCATCCTGTCCAGCGTCATTTTAGCATGAAGTCTTACAATATACTGTATATTATCTCTTGAAGTCTGACCATGCTTTGCTATGCCCGATGAAGCGGGAGAGAAGCAGTGAACCAGGATAGAGTGACAAAGTGGCGCCGCGGCAAAGCGGCTTTTGCGGCGGCGCTGCTGGCGGGCGGCGGACTCGTGCTGGTCGCCGCCACCCCCGCGCTGATCGCACAGGAGCCGCCGAAGCCCCAGTATAAGCCGATCGCGACGAGCGAATATCGGGTCGGCGATCTGGTCGTCGCGCTGCGCACCGACACGCAGACGCTGGCCCGGCTTTCGCCGGGCGCCGAGCCGGGGTTCAGCTTCGTCCCGACCGCGCGCGAGGCCGAACGCGCCGGCGACGGCTATAATCATATCGGCGACCTCAACCTGCGCGTGCGAACGCCCGGCGGGGAATGGCGCGACTTCGCATCGGCCCAGACGCGCCGCGCGATCCGTCCGCTGCCCGCGGGCGGAGCGGCGATCGCCGCGGCCGACATCACCGCGAGCATGGGCCCCGACGCGCCGTTCAGCGTCGAGCGACGCTGGTTCGACGACAAGGGGCTGCTCGGGCTCTCCTTCCGCATCGCGAACCGGTCGGATCGACCGCTCGAGATCGGGGCGCTCGGCATGCCGATGGTCTTCGACAATATATTGATCGATCGCAGTCTCGACCAAGCGCATAGCGAAGCCAGCTTCGTCGACCCCTATATCGGCCGCGACGCCGGATATCTGCAAGTCACGCGCCTCAACGGCCACGGCCCCGCGCTGCTCGTCCTGCCGCGCGGCAGGAACAGCGCGCTCGAGGCCTACAGCCCGCTCAAGAATCCGCGCGAAGCCGAGCCCGGCTCGATCTTCACCGACAAAAGCCCGCGCGGACAGACGTCCGAGGGCTTCTATGACTGGACGGTCCATTCGGCGGCCCTCGCCGAACGCGAATGGAAGGACGCCGGCGAACAGTGGAATGCGCCGACCAGCCGCACCCTTGCCCCGGGCGAGGCAATCGAGGTGGGCGTGCGGCTGGTCCAGGCGCCGTCGATCCGCGCGATCGAATCGACGCTGATCGCCAACCAGCGCCCGGTGGCCGTCGGCATACCCGGCTATGTCGTCCCGATGGACCAGCAGGCGAGCCTGTTCGTCAAGGCGCCGAGCCGGATCATATCGGTCGAGAGCCATCCGGCCGGAGCGGTCGAGGCGACAGCCGCGGGCAGCGTCAAGGGCTGGGCCCGCCTCGCCATCCGCGGGCGGCAGTGGGGGCCGGTCCGCCTCACCATCGCCTACGCCGACGGCACCAGGCAGACTGTCAGCTATTATGTGACCAAACCCGCGGACGAGGCGGTCGCCGATCTCGGCCGTTTCGCGACCACCCGCCAATGGTATGAAGGCCGGAACGATCCTTTCGGCCGGTCGCCGGCGATCCTGACCTATGACAATGAGGCTAAGAAGATCGTCGATGTCGAACCGCGCGTCTGGATCGCGGGGATGAGCGACGAAGGCGGCGGCGGCAGTTGGGTCGCCGCGACGATCAAGCAACTCGACAATCCCGATCCGGTCGAGGTCGCGAAGATCGAGCGGCTTGTCGATGAAACCGTGGTCGGCAATCTGCAGCTGGCCGACGGGCCGAAGGCCGGGGCGGTCAAGAAGAGCCTCTTTTATTATGACCCGGCGAAATTCCCCGATGCCTATGACGGCTTCCCCGCCGATAAATGGAAAAGCTGGACCGCATGGGACGCCAAGGGCGCGGGCGACCTTGGCCGTGCCTATAATTATCCGCATGTCGCGATCGGCCATTGGGTGCTGTACCGCACGGCACGCAACCACCCCGGCCTGGTCAAACGGCACGACTGGCGCTGGTATCTGGAAAAGGCGCATCAGACCACGGTCGCGATGATGCGTGACGCGCCCTATTATGCCGAGTTCGGCCTGATGGAAGGCGACGTCTTCGTCGATATATTGAAGGATCTGAAGCGCGAGGGGATGACGGCCGAGGCGGCCGAGATGGAAGCGCTGATGAAGAAGCGCGCCGATCATTGGCGCTCGCTCAAATATCCCTTTGGGTCCGAAATGCCGTGGGATTCGACCGGCCAACCCGAAGTCTATGCCTGGATGCGCTATTTCGGCTTCGCGCCGCAGGCCGATGCGACGCGCGAGGTGATCCTCGGCTATGATCCCACCATTCCGAGCTGGGCCTATAATGGCAACGCCCGCCGTTATTGGGACTTCCTCTATGGCGGCAAATATGCGCGCATCGAGCGGCAGATTCATCACTATGGCTCGGCGCTCAACGCGGTGCCGCTGTTCGACGCCTTCCGGCGCGATCCCGCCGACCTGCACCTGCTCCGCGTCGCCTATGGCGGAATGATGGGCGGCATCACCAATATCGATCAGGAGGGCTTTTCCTCCGCGGCCTTCCACGCCTGGCCCGATATGATGAAATGGGATCCCTATAGCGGCGATTACGGCATGGGCTTTTACGGCCATGCGATCGCCTCGGCGACCTATGTCGTCGATGATCCGACCTTCGGCTGGCTGGGCTTCGGCGGCGACGTCGATGCGGCGAAGGACAGAATAACCATCACGCCCAAAGACAGCGCGCGGGCGCGGCTGTTCATCGCGCCGGCGGGGCAGTGGATCACGCTGGAAGCGGGCAAGATCGCGCGCGCGACCTATACGCCCGTGACGGGACGGATTGAGCTGACGCTCGATCCCGCAAGCCAGCATACCCCGCACGCCCGCCTGTTCGTCGAGGCCACGACCGCATCGGCACGGCCGATGACCGTCGCCGGGGCGAAGGCGGAGCGCGGAGGCTTTACCATTCCGCTCGCGGCGGAGCCCGTCACCATCGCCCTGACCCCGCGCTGATCGCCACTCGACGGGAAGGAAGCCCATGACCCGCACGCGCGCGATGACGGCGCTCTGGTTGCTTGCGCTCGCCGGCTGCGGCGGTGGCAGCGGATCGGGCGCGGGTCCGATCACCCTGCCCGCCCCGACGCCTGCTCCGGCCCCGACGCCATCGCCTTCGGCTTCCGACGGCGCATGTGTCGCAGGCCGCTGGTCGGTCGCGGCCACCGACCCCGGTGACGCCGTCAACGGACCGCTGCCGGTGCAATATGAAACGGCGCATTTCGCGTTCCGCTGGCAGGGCGATCTCGTGCCGATGGCCGATGCCCGCGCGGCCGGCGAGCATCTGGAATTCGTCTGGGGCGAATTTGTCGATCGTATCGGCTTTCCCGAACCCGACTGCGGCAAGACGGAAAAGCGCAAGGCCAATATCTACGTCGCCGCCGACTATGGCCTGTCCGGCGGTGCCGATGCCCTCGGCCAGATGGGCATGTGGATCGGCCCCGGCGGCGTGCGCGACCGCTTCGGTCTCGCGCATGAATTCACCCATGCGCTGCAGGCGATGACCGGCGCCTATCGCGGCTCGCCCTATTCGCAATGGCTGTGGGAAAGCCACGCCAACTGGATGACGCATCAATTGCCCGAATTTCGGGCGAACACCCATTGTTCGGTGCTGTCGGTCAACTATCCGCACCTCTATTACGGCTCGTCGCGGGTCCGCTACTGCAACTGGCAGTTCCTCGAATATGTCAAGAACCGCTTCGGATATCCGGCGGTCAATGCACTGTGGTCCGACGCGCCGAAGGATATGGATGCCGGCGGCGCGAGCGCCGATCCGGTCGAGGTGCTGATGCGCAGCCGCGGCTGGACGCTCGCCCAGCTCAACGATGCCTTTGGCGACTGGGCGATGCGCAACGCCAATTGGGACTATGTCAATCCCGACGGCACCGATCAGGGTGCAATCTATCGCCGCGAATATGGCGGCTACGAACCGCAGCTCGGCGACCGGCTGCTGCGCACGACCATCCTCGATCCGGTCGATCTCGACCGGAGGCAGTTCGCCGTTCCGGCAGCTTGGGCGCCGCAGCGCTGGGGCTATAATATCGTCCGCCTGCACCCCGATGCCGGCGCGGACAGCGCGACCGTCACCTTTCGCGGCATCGTCCAAAGCGCGTCGGCGACACCCGCGCTGCCGGGACTGGCGAACGAACCGGCCGCGATCCCGGCGCCCTCCTCGGGCTGGCGCTGGGGACTCGTCGCGGTCGGCGGGTCGGGCCGCGCGCGTTATTCGCCGCTTCAGCGCGGGGCCGACGGACAGACGACGCTGTCGCTGCTGCCCGATGATCAGGGGCTTTATCTGATCGTCGTGGGCGCGCCCGGCAGCTTTCATCATATCGGCGCCGAACAGCCCTATTATTCGATCTATCGCTATCCGTGGATGGCCGCGTTCGAAGGTGCGATGCCCGAAGGGTTCCAGCCGGACGCTCCACCGCCGATAGCAGGCGGGCATCGCCATCCGAACGGCGGCGGCTGGGTCGCCGCGAGCGCGACGGTCGATCCGGCCGCTTATGTCGGCCCCTGGGCGCGCGTCTTTTCGGGCGAGGTGCGCGGCACCGCCCGCGTCGAGGATCATGCCGTCGTCGACGGCGGCCAGCTGTTCGACGATGCCCGCGCCAGCGGCCTGTCGGTCATCCGCGGCAACACGATCCTCAAGGACCGGGCGCGCGCCGATACCGTCTTCCTCGGCCTCGGCGAATATGAACAGAATATCGTCCTGTCGGGCACCGCGCAGAATATCGGCGACGTCGAGCAGCGCGGCGCCTCCTTCGCCAAAGGCGTCTATTACGGCTTCGTCGATCAGGCGGCGGCGGATGACCCCGCGCGCGGCGCCGGCCTGACCGCGCCCGTCGCCGAAGTCACGGCACGGCCGGTCTACAAGTGGCGCCCCTGAAGGCCCGGAGCCCGTTCGGGATCAGGCCGCGCGACCTCGCGCCGACCCCGCGACCAGGTTCATCACCAGCTTCGGCAGGCTGTCGTAATTCGCGCCATGATATTGCGAATCGGTGGGCAGCGCGTCCTTGAGGCGGCGGTGCGCCTCGGCGAGCGAGTGATAGGGCACGCCCGGCAGCAAGTGGTGCAGCGCGTGATAGCGCAGGCCCACCGGCGCCCACAGCTCGGGCAGCAATCCCGGCGGCGGGACGTTGACGCTGTCGAGGAACTGGCCGGTGACGGTCAGCACTTCGCCGTCATTTTCCCAGAGATGCGCGACGAGCGTGCGGATCTGGTTGAGCACCAAAGTCGCGGAGGCGATCGCGCCGAAGATGGCGAGCGCGCGCAGCGGCACCCAGCCGAAAACCCCCGCGGCGATCAGAAAGGTCGCCCACGCCCAGGCGCCGCCTTCCTGCCACGCCCACTGGCGCCGGAACTCGCCCTCGGGCGGCTTGCGGCGGAACAGCGGGTTGATGATCATCCCCGAATAGCGTTCGACGACCACCCGGCGCAGCGGCGGGATCAGGAACGACAACGGGGTGAGCACGCCGTAGCGGAAGACGAGCGCGAGCGGCGCGAAGGCCGCGGCGACGACGAACAAGGGCACCGTCCACGGCTTCATCAGCGCGAGCGGCAGATATTCGGGATCCTCCACCGTGCCATATTTGGTGCGGTTGTGGTGCAGGCTGTGAATCCCCTCATACATGAAGGAGGGGATGAGCAGCGGCACGCCGACGAGGATGTTCCACGCAAGGCGGAAGCCCGGCAGCGCATTCTTGCGGATATGTGTGAGTTCGTGGATGAAGCTGCCCGCGCGGTAGAGCGCGACCACGGCAATGACCGCGGCAAAGAGCATCCACGCGGTCGAGGGCGCCAGGATCGCCGCCGCGATGCCCGCATAGCCGACGAAGGTCGACGCGAGAAAGTCGGTCCAATAGATGCGCGCCGACGGCTGCACGAGATCGCGCGTCAGCTCCGACGCCGCGCGGATCATCGCCATATCGTCGGCGATGGCGGACTTCGGAATCTTGTCGGCATCCGCCGACGGGGGCATCTTCGGCGCCGACGGCGCGAAGGGGGTCGCGACCCGATCGGCGGGGGGATTGATCGTCGTCATAAGCGGCTCTTCACCATGATTTCGTGGCAGCAAAATGGCCGAATGCGGGTCGCCAGCGCCCCATCTATGCCCTAATGCGTCGCGACAAATATAGGGTTGGCTTTTCAGGAAACCAATATGAGCGCGCATAACGAAGGTCCGATCACCATCCATCCGGTCAAGGACAAGAACGACCTGCGCGAGTTCGTCGAGCTTGCCTTTCGTCTCAACCGCGGCGACCCGGCGTGGGTGCCGCCGCTGAAGGGAGAGGTTTACGGCCTGCTCACGCCGGGCAAGAATCCGTGGTTCGAGCATGGCAAGGCGCAATTCTTCCTCGCGCGGCGGAACGGCCGCACGATCGGCCGCATCTCGGCGCACATCGACGCCCTCGCGCTCGCGCAGCCCGCCGAACAGGGCATGGGACCCGGCACCGGCAATTGGGGGCTGCTCGAGGCCGAGGATGAGGACAGCGCGCATGCGCTGATCGCCGCGGCCGAGGACTGGCTGCGCGGGCAAGGCATGACGCGCGCGCTCGGCCCGCTGTCGATTTCGATCTGGGACGAGCCGGGGCTGCTGATCGAGGGTTTCGAGACGCCGCCGACGATCATGCTCGGCCACAACAGCCCGCTCTATCACGGCTGGATCGAGAATGCGGGCTATGCGCCCGTCAAGCAGCTCTTCAACTATTCGGTCGCCATCGCCGACGGCTTTCCGCCGCTGGTCAACCGCATCGTCGCGGCGGGCGAGAAGAATGCGCGAATCCGCATCCGCAAGGTCGACAAGCGCCGTTTCGATGCCGAGGCGAAGCTGATCATGGGCCTGCTCAACGACGCCTGGTCCGACAATTGGGGCTTCGTACCGCTGACCGACAGCGAGATCGCCTATGTCGGCAAGAAGCTCAAGGACATCGTGTTCGAGGATCTGATCCGCGTCGCCGAACTCGACGGCGAACCGGTCGCCTTCATGATCGTGCTGCCCAACATCAACCAGCTTTTGATCGACATGGACGGGTCGCTGCTCCCCTTCAACTGGGCGCGGCTGCTCTGGTGGCTGCGCAAGCCCAAAAGCCGCATCCTGCGTGTCCCGTTGATGGGCGTCGCGAAGAAGCTGCAGAACAGCCGCATGGCAAGCACGCTGGCCTTCATGATGATCGAGTTCATCCGGCGCGACGCGGTGCGCGACTATGAAGCCGAACAGGGCGACATCGGCTGGGTGCTCGACGACAATCAGGGCATGAACGCCGTTGCCGACGCGATCGAGGCTAAGGTCAACCGGGTGTATCAAATCTACGACAAGGCGCTCTGACCGCTGGGACAGCTTTGCGACAAATGGCCGCCACCGTGCGTTTGACGCATGGAAAGGCTTGTCAATGGCAGTCCAGTATCTTGCCGCCAACCGCTTTGGCCTCGGACGCCGGTTCGACGACCCCGCGATCGAGGATCCGAAGGACTGGCTGATCCGCCAGATCGGCGATTATGATCCCGCCCCCGCGGCAATCGCGGGGCTGGCGGGACGCGAGGAGATCGCGACCGCCTATGCCGAATATCGCGATGAGCGGCGGGCGATGCGCCGCGAAGCGAACAGCGCGGAAATGCGCGACGACGAGGGCGCGGACGTCCCGGCGATGCGGCGCATGGCGCGCGCCGGCTTTCGCCGTCATTATGGCGAGGCCGCGAGCGCCCGGCTGGCGGCCGCGGTCGCGACGCCGACGCCCTTTGCCGAAAGACTCGTTCATTTCTGGGCCAATCATTTCGCGATCTCGGCGGACAAGCAGACCGTCGTCGGCTTTGCCGGAAACTACGAGAATGAGGCGATCCGTCCGCATGTCATGGGCAAGTTCGCCGACCTGCTGACCGCGGCCGTTCACCATCCCGCGATGCTGCTCTTCCTCGACCAGGCGCAGAGCTTCGGCCCCGACAGCGCCTTTGCGACGCGCGTGCGAAATCGTGGGCGGCGGCAGGCGCCGGGGCTCAACGAGAATCTGGCGCGCGAGATTATGGAACTGCACACGCTCGGCGTGCGCGCCGGCTATACGCAGGCCGATGTGACGAATTTCGCCAAGGCGCTCACCGGCCTCACCGTCGCCGGGCTCGGTCGCGGCGCGGGGCAGCGGCTGATGCCCGCCGACGCACGGCCGGGCGCGACCGTCTTCGTCGATCGGCTCCATCAGCCGGGGGCGCTGACGATCCTCGGCAAACGCTATGACCAGCCCGGGGGGAAACAGGCCGAAGCGGTGCTCCGCGATCTGGCCGTTCATCCCGCGACCGCGCGCCATGTCGCGGCCAAACTCGCGCGGCATTTCACATCCGACGATCCGCCGGCGACGCTGGTCGACCGGCTGGCGGGGGATTTCGAACGAACCGGCGGCGACCTGCCGTCGCTCTATCGCACGCTCATCGCCTCGCCCGAACCCTGGACCGCTACGCCGACGATGTTCAAATCGCCGTGGGACTGGACGGTGTCGATGCTCCGCGCCTTGAAAACACCGGGGCTCGGCCAGCGCCAGAACATCGCCGCCATGTTCACCCAGCTCGGCCAGCCGGTGTGGCGCCCCGGATCGCCCAAGGGATATGACGATATGGTCGCGACCTGGGCGGGGTCGGCGGCGCTGATGCAGCGCGTCGAACTGGCGAGCCGCATCGCGGGCCGGATCGGCGACCGCGCCGATGCGCGCCAGCTCGCCCCGCTCGTCCTCGCCGACGCGCTCACGCCCGAAACGAGCCAGGCGATCGCGCGCGCCGACAGCCCGGGCCAGGGCCTCGCGATGCTGTTCGCGAGCCCTGCCTTTTTGCGGAGATAGATGATGATCCTCTCACGTCGCTCGATCATCCTGTCGGGAATCACCGTCGCCGCCGCGGGCGCGCTCCCCGGTTTCGCCTATGCCGCGGCGGGCACGCCCAAGCGCCTCGTCTTCGTCATCCAGCGCGGCGCCGCCGACGGGCTTGCCACCGTCGCGCCAACGGGCGATCCCGCCTTCGCCGCCGCGCGCCGCGCGCTGGCCGACGAGACGGCGGGCGGCGCGAAGCTCGACGGCATGTTCACGCTGCATCCCGCGCTCGCGCAGACCGCAGGCCTTTACGCCGGCAAGCAGGCGCATTTCGCCCACGCCGTCGCGACGGCCTATCGCGACCGGTCGCATTTCGACGGGCAGAATATGCTCGAGGGCGGCGGATCGCGCCCCTATGGGCGCGACGACGGCTGGATCGGGCGGCTGCTGACTTTGCTCCCCGCCGCCGAGCGCGATGCGATCGCCATTGCGCCCGCGGTTCCGCTCGCGCTACGCGGCACGGTGCAGGTCGGCACCTATGCGCCGAGCCGCCTGCCGCAGGCCGATGCCGACCTGATCGCGCGGCTGACCGCGATGTACGCCGACGACCCGCTGCTCCACCCGCTGTGGGACAGCGCGGTGAAGACGCAGGAGCTGGCGAGCGACATCGGCGGCAACAACGGCCGCAACGGCGCCGACCTCGGCAAGCTCGCCGCGTCGCTGATGCTGCCGGTCGATGGCGCGCGCGTGATGATGGTCGAAACCGGCGGCTGGGACACGCACAGCGGCCAGCGCGGGCGCCTCGCGGCGCAACTGCGCGGGCTCGACCAGCTGATCGGCGCGCTGCAGACGGGGCTTGGTCCCGCGTGGAACGACACGCTCGTCATCGTCGCGACCGAATTCGGTCGCACGGTCGAGGTCAACGGCACCGGCGGCACCGATCACGGCACCGGGTCGACCGCGATGCTGCTCGGCGGCGGGCTGGCGATGGGCGGCAAGGTGTCGGCCGACTGGCCGGGGCTCGCCGCCGCGGCGCGCTACGACGGCCGCGATCTCAAGCCGACGCGCAGCCTAGAGAGCGTGATCGCCGACGCGGTCGCGCATCACTATGCGCTCGATCCCAAGCGCGTGATGACGACGCTTTATCCCGACGCATGAGGCCGCGAAGGCGGGGATCCATCTCCGATCGGTTCGAAATGGCACCGGCCGGAGATGGGGCCCCGTCTTCGCAGGAGCACACGGCTTTTCTTCTGCTTCCGTTAAGACAGCACCGCCCAGGTCGGCGCGTGATCGCTCGCTTTCTCGCGTCCGCGATGATCCTTGTCGACGCCCGCATCGACGAGCCGGTCGGCGAGCGCGGGGCTCAGCAGCAGGTGGTCGATGCGAAAACCATGGTCGCGCTGCCAGCCGCCCGCCTGATAGTCCCAGAAGGTCCAGACCCCGCCCGCCGGATGGCGGCTGCGGATCGCATCGGTCCAGCCGTCGCCGAGCAGGCGGAACCAGGCGTCGCGCGAATCGGGCTGCATCAGCGCGTCGGTCGTCATCGCGCGCGGATCCCACACATCGTCGTCGTGCGGGATGACATTATAGTCGCCGGTGAGCACCGTCGGGATTTCGGAGGCGAGAAGAAATTTCGCCCGCTCACGCAGCCGCGCCATCCAGCGCAGCTTGTAATCGAACTTGGGTCCCGGCTGCGGGTTGCCGTTGGGAAGATAGATCGATGCGACGCGGATGCCGTGAACATCGGCCTCCAGATAGCGCGACTGCTCGTCCTCCGCCTCGCCCGCAAGACCGCGCTGCACCTCGACCGGCTCGGCGCCCTTCGCAAGTATCGCGACGCCGTTGAAGCCCTTTTGCCCGTGATAGAGAAAGCCGTAACCCGCCGCCTCGATCTCCTTGGTCGGCATCGTCTCGTCGCTCGACTTCAGTTCCTGCAAACAGGCGACATCGGGCTGCGTTTCCTCGAGCCATTCGACGAGGCGCGGCAGACGAGCCTTGATCCCGTTGATATTGAAGGTCGCGATTTTCATGGCGCACCTATGCCAGCAAGCTGGCAGCTGTGAAAGGCGTCAGATCGAGAAGCTCGATCCGCAGCCGCAGCCCGATGCGGCGTTGGGGTTTTCGACCTTGAACGACGATCCGCCGAGCGAATCGACGAAATCGACGACGCAGCCGCGCACCAGATCGATGCTGACCGGGTCGACGACGAGCTTCACCCCGTCGGTCTCGGTGACGATGTCGTCGGCGTCAATGCTTTCGGCGAGGCCGAAGCGATAGGTGAAACCCGAGCAGCCCCCGCCATCGACCGCAAGGCGCAGCGCCGCGGCGGCCTCGCCCTTGCGGCCGGCGATCCAGCGGACGCGCGCCGCGGCGGCGGGCGAAAGGGTGATGTCGGAAAGCTGCGTGACCATGATCGCTAGATAGGCGTCCCGCCTTCAAATAAAAAGGGCGCCTCGACGATAGCTCGCCTGGCGCCCCTTCCTCTCCGACCCGGGAAAGCTCTTATTCGGGACCGCCCATCGCGACATTCTTGCCGGTAATCGCGGCGATCGCCATCTGGTCCGAACGGACGAAAGGCAGCGGATTGACCGGCGCGCCTTCGATGCGGACTTCATAATGGAGGTGGTTGCCGGTCGAACGGCCGGTCGAACCGACGTAACCGAGAATATCGCCCTTCTTCACCTGCTGCCCGGGGCGCACGATGTAGGAGGACATATGGCCGTAGCGCGTCTGGATCGCGTTGCCATGCTCGACCTCGACATAATTGCCATAGCCGCCGAGGCGCTGGGCGCGGCCGACGATGCCGTCGGCGGTCGCATAGATCGGGGTGCCGCGCGGCGCCGGAATGTCGATGCCGTTGTGGCGCGCGACCCGGCCGGTGACGGGGTGGACGCGCATGCCGTAGGACGACGACAGCGACATCTGGTCGATCGGGCGGCGCGACGGAATCGCAACGCCGATCGAGGCGGTCAGACCGGTGTCGAGGCGCTTCCACGCCTGAAAGATCGCGCGGGCTTCGCTGTCTTCGCTTGCCGAGGGAACGCCAGCATCGAAGCTGTCATCATCGGGTTCGTCGGGAGCGACAATGCCGGCGTCGGCGCTGGTATCGGCGGCGTGGACGGCCGGGGCGGCCAATCCGAAACATGCTGCCGCGCAAACCATTGCGACTTGGTGCAACTTTTGCGCCAGAAGAGTGTTAATCAAAACAACGACCCCGCGTTTGCCATGTCGCCAAAGCCCGGAAAAGGCCTTGGCGCCGGTATTTCTTGGTTTGGATGATTGCTCATCCCCCGCGGAAGCCTGTGTGCTGTTCCAATCCTTACGAAGCAATAACGGCGTAGAATTCTTGCGTTAAACCGGCACGCTCGCGCGCCGAGTCGTTGAACGGCGGCTTCAAACTGCCGCGAAAGCGCGATTTTACCAGGGAATGCCACGTTTCGACGGCGTTGAATCCCATTTCGTCGCACTTTTGCCGGAACCAGACTGTGCCGGCGCTCACATGCCGGATTTCATCCTTGTAAATGCGCGATAAAATCTTCGCCGACGCCTCGTCCCCGGCGGCGCGGAAGCGGTCGACCGTCGCCGGCGTGACGTCGAGCCCGCGCGCTTCGAGCACCATCGGCACGATCGCGAGCCGTGCGAGCGCGTCGTCGGCGGTCGCCTGCGCCGCTTCCCACAGCCCGGCGTGGGCCGGAAATGCGCCATAATGGCTGCCGAGCTGGCGCAGCCGCCGGTCGAGCAGCGCGAAGTGCATCGCCTCGTCGGCGGCGACGCCGATCCAGTCGTCGACGAAAGCGCAGGGATATTCGCCGCCGAAGCGCCCGACCAGATCGACCGCGAGGTCGATCGCGACGAATTCGATATGCGCGAGCGCATGGAGCAGCGCGATGCGCCCGCGCTCGGACCCGCCCTTGCCGCGCTTGGGCATCCGGTTCGGCGCGATCAGTTCGGGCGCCGCCGGCCATGCGGGCTGGTCGGGCATTGGCGTGTCGCAGCGATGTTCGATGTCGCCGCGCCGCCACGCCCGCGCGAGCCCTCGCGCCGCGCGGCGCTTGGCGTGCGGGTCCGCCGTCAGCAGAACCCCGCGCGCGGCCTCGCCGAGGGTGGTCAAGGCATCAACCCTGCCCGTTCGCGTCGAGCGAAGTCGAGACGCCGCGTAGGCGCGAGGGGCGTCTCGACTTCGCTCGACGCGAACGGGATAGGAATGAAGGCCATCGTTCAAAGCGCCTTGGCGGCCTCCAGCACGGCGTCGGCATGACCCTTCACGCGCACCTTGCGCCACTCCTTCGCCAGCCTGCCATCGCGGCCGAACAGAAAGGTCGACCGCTCGATCCCCATATAGGTGCGGCCGTAATTCTGCTTTTCGACCCAGGTGCCGAAGGCTTCGCACACCGCGCCATCCTCGTCGGAGGCGAGGCGGACGGTCAGGCCATATTTGTCGCGGAACTTGCAGAGCTTCGCGGGCGCATCGCGCGATACCGCCAGCACCTGCGCGTCCAGATGCGCGAATTCGGGCGCGAGGCGGGTGAAATCCTGCGCTTCGGTCGTGCAGCCCGGCGTATCGGCCTTGGGATAGAAATAGACGACCAAAGGCGCGCCCTTCATCGCGGCAAGGTCGATCGCCGCGCCGTCGGCGTCGAGAAGTTTCACATTGGGAATCGGGTCGCCGATCGCGGGTGCGCTCATGTCTCAAATCTCCTGCTGTGCCGAGGCGGCGGGCCGAATCGAAGCCCACCAGTTCGCGATCTCCTGCCGCGCCAAATCGTGCGCGGCAAGCAGTTGCGGCCAGCCGGGTTCGCCGCACGCCGCCGCGACAAGTTGACGCGCTGCCGCCGTCGCGGGTTCCCCGTCGGGCGCGGTGAGGCGCAGCATGACGAGCATCCGCGCGAGCAGCCCGTGCGCGGCGCACACCTCGGTCGGCGCCAGCCCGGCGGCCTTCAGGCACGCCAGCGCCGCCGCGATATTCGGGTCATGGCACTGGCCGCTCGCAAGCTGCGTCACCTGCATCGCGAATTCGAGGTCGACGAGCCCGCCCGGCCCGCCCTTGATGTCGAGCGCGCCCTTCGGCGGCTTGTGCGCCGCGATCTTGGCGCGCATCTCGGCAGCGTCGGCCGCCAGTTTCGCGGGATCTCGCGGGATCACGAGCAGGTCGGCGACGATGCGCTCCACCTCCGCCTTTACCGCGTCCGAGCCATAGACCGGCCGCGCACGGAGCAGCGCCATATGCTCCCACGTCCACGCCTCCTCGCGCTGATAGCGTTCGAAGCTGTCGAGCGTGACGACAAGCGGCCCCTGCGCGCCCTGCGGGCGCAGCCGCGTATCCACATCGTAGAGCTTGCCGGCCGCGGTCGGCACCGACATCGCCGCGGTCACGCGCTGCGCAAGGCGGTTGTAATAGGTCGTCGCGCCGAGCGGACGCGGTCCGTCCGATTCGGCGAGATGATCGCCGGTAAACAGGTAGATGAGGTCGAGGTCCGACGCGTGCGTCAGCGCCCTGCCCCCAAGCCGGCCGAGCGCGAGCACGACAAGCTCGCTGCCCGGAACGCGGCCATGCGCCGCCACGAATTCGGCGACCGTCGCATCGGCGAGCACCTGCAGCGCCGCTTCGGCGAGCTCCGAATAGCCGCGCGCGATGGCGAGCGGATCGTTCGCGCCGGCGATCAACTGCACGCCATAAGCGAAGCGCCGCTCGCCGACGCGGTCGCGCACGCGGTCGAGCAGCCGCTCATAGTCGAGACCCGCCAGTCCCGGCGTCCATTCGCCGAGCAGGTCGGCCTTGGCCGCCGGCGCCTCGAACGCGCGCTTGTCGATCAGCCCTTCGATCAGCTCGACCCGCGCGCCGAGCGCGTCGGCCAGCGTCGGGGCGAGCGACAGGGTGCGCGTCGCGATCCGGGCGAGTTCGGGCTGCGCCGCGAGGAGGTGGAAGAAGCCTACTGCACTCGGCAGCCCGCCGACGAGCTTGTCGAAACGCAGCAGCGTCGCCTGCGGATCGGGCGCGGCACCCAACGCCTTCATCAGTTCGGGCAACACCGTCTCGAGCGCCGCCTGCGCCGCCGGACTGCGCAGCGCGCGCAGCTTGCCGCCGCGCCATTCGGCGATCGTGCGCAGCGCCGCGTCAGGCGGATCGAACCCCGCCGCCATCAGCTCCGCCGCAAGGCCGCCCTCGTCGCGCGGCAGCCCCGTCGTCACGGCGCGCTCGGCAACGAGCCGGTCGTAACAGCTGCCGACATCGGCGACGACCGGCTCCAGCGCCGCGAGCAGCGCCGCGCCGTCTATCTCGCCGTCGAGCCGCGCGACGCCATCGAGCGCCGCTTCCTGGATGGGCAGGCTGTGAGTTTGCTGGTCCTCGATCATCTGCAACCGGTGCTCGATACGGCGCAGCGTCGCATAATGGCCCGACAGCCGCGCCGCGACCTCGGGTTCGATCCGTCCCGCCGCCGCGAGCGCCGCCAGGGCATCGACCGTCGCGGGCACGCGCAGCGACGGGTCGCGCCCGCCGTAGATGAGCTGGTGGACCTGCGCGAAAAATTCGATCTCGCGGATGCCGCCGCGCCCGCGCTTCAGGTCGAAGCCCGGGCCGAACGCCTGCCCCTGCGCGAAATGGTCGCGAATGCGGTCGCTCATCGCGCCGATTTCCTTGAGCTGCCGGAAATCGAGGCTGCGGCGCCAGATGAAAGGCTGGATCGCGGCGAGGAAATCTTCGCCGAGCGCGCGGTCGCCCGCCGACGCCCGACTACGAATGAACGCCGCCTGCTCCCAAGCGAGCGCCTCGGATTCATAATAGGAGATCGCGGCGCTTTCGGGCAGCACGATCGGCGTCACCTCGGGATGCGGACGCAGCCGCAGGTCGACGCGCAGCACATGGCCGTCGGCGGTGCGCGCCGACAATATCTCGACCATCCGCCGCGCGATCCTTACCGCCGCTTCGCCGGGATCGTCGCGCGAACGGCGCGGCAGCGTTTCGGGGTCGAAGATCAGGATCGGATCGATGTCCGACGAATAGTTGAGTTCGTGACTGCCGAGCTTGCCGAGCGCGATCACCGCCAGACCGCGCGGCTCCTCGCCCGGCACCCGCTCGGCAAAGGCGGCGGCGAGCGCCGCGTCGCACGCCATATCGGCAAAGCCGGAGAGCAGGCGCGTCGTCGTCGCGACGTCATGCTCGCCCGACAGGTCGCCGAGCGCGAGCAACAGCGCCAACCGCCCGCGCCACCGGCGAAGCGCGGGCATGATGTCGTCGCCGGCCGGCGGCGGCGCGACACCGGCCAGCGCCGCGTCGGTGCCGTCGGTCAGGAACCGCGTCACATCGTCGGGGTTGATCTCGGCGAGCCGGGCGAGGAACGGCGCGTTGGCGGTGAGCCGGTCGAGCGCGGACTGGCGCGCGGAAGCATCGGGTGCGGTCATCGACTGTCGCTATCGCCCGCTAGCCGTCGGCTCGCAACCCCCGCCTCGTCATTGCGAGCGAAGCGAAGCAATCCAGGGCGGTTTACGCCTACTCTGGATTGCCGCGTCGCCTTCGGCTCCTCGCAATGACGAGGCGAGGAAATTCAGGCCGGGATCGTGCTTTCGTCGAAGAACAGCACCTGCGAAATCGCCGCACGCAGCGTCGCGGGCTGGTACGGCTTGGTGAGCAGGAAGGCGGGTTCGGGCCGGTCGCCGGTGAGCAGCCGTTCGGGAAAGGCGGTGATGAAGATGACCGGCACCTTGAGGCCGCCCAGGATTTCCTGCACCGCCTCGATCCCCGAGCTGTTGTCGGCGAGCTGGATGTCGGCGAGCACGAGCCCGGGCTGGTGCTTCTGCGCCTCGTCGACCGCCTCGCGGTGCGTCGTCGCGACGGCCACGACGTCATGCCCCAGGTCACGGACGATCATTTCGATGTCCATCGCGATGATCGGTTCGTCCTCGATGATCAGGATGCGCGCGCGCGTCTGGCGATCGATCTCGTCGGTCGCGTCGGCGATCAGCGAGCGCACCGCCTCGGCATCGCGGCCGATGATCCGGCCCGTATCCTCGGCGCTGAAACCTTCGACCGCGGTGAGCAGCAGCGCCTGCCGCGCGAGCGAGGGGATGCGGCGCAGCCGCGCGTCGGCGATCGCCATGTCGGTCAGCGCACCGCCTTCGGTCGCAGCCGCCTGTTCGGCCATCAGCCCGAAATTGTCATGCACCATCCGGTAGAGCTGGATGCGCAGGTCGGCGCCGGTGTCGATCGCGCCCGGATCGGCGACCAGCGTTTCGAGCAGCCGCGCGACCAGCGCATCGCCGTTCCGCTGGCTTCCGGAAATGGACCGGCCATAACGCCGCAGATAGGGAAGATGCGGCGCAACCGACTGACCCAATGACATATTCTACCTCCTGATAGCCGCTAAAACGGGGTGGATGCGTCCGGAAAAGGGACAAGCCCCCATACCTCCCCGTCCCCATCCGATATATTTCAACCTTTGGGAACGATTTAGCCCTAAAATGGTTTCATCGCGAAGGAACAAACGCGCCATTGCTCTTTGGTGTATGCGCGGTTAGCAAAAGGCCCCATGTTCAGCGGATGCTTCGATAATGCCTTCTAAAACCGGTTCGCCACGCAGCGAGGCTTCCGGAAAGGACGCGGGCAGGAAACCTACCACCAAGGGGCAGGACGTCAACGGCGCCCTGCGCCGCGCCTATGAATCGACCGTGGACGAAGCCATTCCGCAATCCCTGCTCGATCTGCTCGGCAAGCTCGACTGATTTTCAGCGCCGGTAGCGCGCGTCGAAGTCCCGCTGAAACGCCGCGAAAGTCCCCGCGGCGATCGCGTCGCGCATGTCCTGCATCAGATCCTGATAATGGTGCAGATTATGCTGCGTCATCAGCATCGCACCGAGCATTTCGCCCGAGCGGACGAGGTGGTGCAGATAGGCACGCGACCAGGTCGTGCAGACCGGGCAATGACAATCGGCGTCGAGCGGCGCCTGATCCTCGGCGAATTTCGCGTTGCGGATGTTGATCGGGCCGTCGCGGGTGAACGCCTGCCCGTTGCGTCCCGAGCGCGTCGGCAGCACGCAATCGAACATGTCGACCCCGCGCGCCACCGCCCCGACCAGATCGTCGGGCTTGCCGACCCCCATCAGATAGCGCGGCTTGTCGGCGGGAAGCTGGCCGGGCGCATAGTCGAGCACGCCGAACATCGCCTCTTGCCCCTCGCCCACCGCCAGCCCGCCGATCGCATAGCCGTCGAAGCCGATGTCGGTCAGCGCCGCCGCCGAGCGCGCGCGCAGCTTTTCGTCGAGCGAACCCTGCTGGATCCCGAACAAGGCCGAGCGCGAAGCATGCTCCCCGCCCGCGTCGAAGCCCGCACGGCTGCGCGCCGCCCAGCGCATCGAGCGTTCCATGCTCGCCGCTGCGCGCTTCGCATCGACGCCGCTGGGCGGGCATTCGTCGAACGCCATCACGATGTCGCTGCCGAGCAGACGCTGAATCTCCATCGAGCGTTCGGGGGTGAGCATGTGGCGCGAGCCGTCGAGATGGCTCTTGAACGCGACGCCCTCCTCGCTCTGCTTGGTGAGCGCCGACAGGCTCATCACCTGATAGCCGCCGCTGTCGGTCAGGATCGGCCGGTCCCAGCTCATGAATTTGTGGAGGCCCCCGAGCCGCGCCATGCGTTCGGCAGTCGGGCGCAGCATCAGGTGATAGGTGTTGCCGAGGATGATGTCGGCGCCGGTGGCGCGCACCTCGGCGGGGCGCATCGCCTTCACCGTCGCGGCGGTGCCGACGGGCATGAAGGCGGGGGTGCGAATCGCGCCGCGCTGCATGGCGATCACGCCCGTGCGCGCGGCGCCGTCGGTCGCGCTGATCTGAAAAGCGAATCTGTCGGCCATGGCGCGCGCCTATGGCTGGATAGGCGCCGAAAGTCGAGAGAAGGAGAGCCCCTCCCCTTCAGGAGTGTCGGGTCGGCCATGCCCCCGGCATGGCCTAAACCGTCCGGGGGACGGTTTACCCGACACTGGGTTGGGGTGGGGGCTCGCGGCGTAGCGCACGGCCGATGGCCCCCACCCGCTGCGACTAGCGAGCAAGCTCGCAAGTCTCGCCGCCCTCCCCTGAAGGGGAGGGCTTGTCTCTCTATTCCCGCGCCTCTTCACTCGACGGCTCTTCCTCGGCCGCCTTCGCCTTTTCCTTCGGCTTCTCCTTCTCGAAAATCCGGATCAGCTCCTTCTTGCGCGCGTCCGAAAGCTCCTTTTCGGCCGCCGGGAACATCTCCTCCTCTTCCTCGTCGATATGGTGGAGATAGCGGTCCTTCATCGTGCGAAAGCGCGTGAGCCAGCCGGTCGACGAAAAATCCATCTCGTATAATTCGGTGAGGAAATCC
The DNA here is from genome assembly GCF_900078365.1 of uncultured Sphingopyxis sp. NCBI lineage: Bacteria > Pseudomonadati > Pseudomonadota > Alphaproteobacteria > Sphingomonadales > Sphingopyxidaceae > Sphingopyxis > uncultured Sphingopyxis sp. The sequence goes on along the minus strand of NZ_LT598653.1, from coordinate 569,234 downwards.
TCGATTTCCTTATGCTCGGCCACACTGTGCTGCGCCTCGTCGCGCAGGTCCGGGTTGGCGAGCATCGTCGCATAGAGCGACATTTCCTCCGACGCCGCATGCGCGGTCACTTCGACCCGGAACGCCTCGAACAGCGCGCGGCGCTCGTCGCTGTCGCCATGGGTCGCGTCGATGCGGTCGAGCAATTCGCGGTGCCGGTCGTGATCGGCCTTCAGCCGTGCGAAGATTTTGGTCTCGGTCATATGCGTCTCCGTCCGTTGGCGGTTCGAAGACAAAACGGAGCAAGCCGCAGCGGGTTCCGGCGTCAGCCCGCTTTCCAGTCGCCCGTCGTCGTGAAGGCCGGCAGCGCGAGTGCGCTCGTCTGCTGCGCCGCCGCCGCGATCAGATAGGGCGAAACGCGGTGGCGCGTGCAGAGCCCGCCATTGCCGTCGCTGACCATCGTCTGTTCGAATTCGATGCCCTGCTGATGCTTCGCCGAACGGCGGACGGTCGCGGTGACGAGCTGCCCCTCGCCGAAATCGATCACGAAGCGCGTGCCGACGGGCACGTCCAAAAGGCCTTCGATAAAGGCGCCGGTCGTCGACAGATTGCGTATGACGACATTGTAGCGGTGATTGTCGTGGATCGCCCCGACCTTGCGGAACAGCGAGAAACGGTCGTTGCGCTGGCGCGCGGGCCCCGACGGCTTGATCGTCCACGATCCCGCTTCGGCATGCTCCATCAGTTCGGCCTGCGGCACCGGCTTGCTGTAGACATAGCCCTGGACATGGCTGACGTGGAGCCCCCGGATCAGGTCGAGCTGGTCGAGCGATTCGATGCCCTCGGCGGTCGTTTCCATTTCGAGCGCCTCGGCCAGCGCGACGATCGCGGCGATGATCGCGCCGTTGCGCGACCCGGGCACGGTGGCATCGCGGACGAAGCTCTGGTCGATCTTGATCTTGTCGAACGGTGCCGATTGCAAATAGCCGAGCGACGAATAACCGGTGCCGAAATCGTCGAGCGCGAGGCGGACCCCCAGATCCTTCAGCGCCTTGAACATCCGGTTCGTTTCGGCCGTATCGCCGAGGAACACGCTTTCGGTGATTTCCAGTTCGAGCCGGCCCGGCGCGAGGCCCGACGCCTCGAGCGCCTGCGCGACGACCTTGGGCAGATCGGCGTTCGCGAACTGGATCGGCGAGACGTTGACCGCGACACGCATGTCGCCCGGCCAGCCCGCCGCATCCGCGCACGCCTGGCGGAGCACCCATTCGCCCAGCTTCCAGATCAGATTGGCTTCCTCGGCGATCGGGATGAAGACCGAGGGCGATATCACGCCGCGCTCGCGGTGGGTCCAGCGGATCAGCGCCTCGACCCCCGTCACCATGTTCGATTTGGAATGGACGACGGGCTGATAGCAAAGCGCGATTTCGCCGCGCGCCAGCGCGTCGCGCAAATCCTCCTCGAGCATGCGCCGATCCTCGGCCGCCTGATGCAAGTCGCTCGAATAAAAACTGAACCGGCCGCGCCCGTTGCCTTTCGCCGCATAGAGCGCGAGATCGGCGTTGCGGACGAGGTCGTCGCTGCCCTGCCCGTCGAAGGGCGCGATCGCGACGCCGACCGACGCGCCGATGATGCAGCGGCTGCCCTCGACCGAATAGGGTTGCGACAGGCTGGCGATGATGTCGGTCGCCATCTCGCCCAATTTGCCGCGATCCTCGATGTCGGGAAGGATGATCTGGAATTCGTCGCCGCCGAGGCGGCTCACCATCTCCTTGTCGCCGACGATCTTGAGCAGGCGTTCGGCGACCTGTTTCAGCAGCGCATCGCCCGCCGGGTGGCCGAGCGTGTCGTTGACCTGCTTGAACCGGTCGAGGTCGAGCAGCATGATCGCGCACGAGCGTTGTTGCTGCGCGAAGGCCGCGAGCGTCGCGTCGAGCTTTTTCGAGATGTTGAAGCGGTTGGCGAGACCGGTCAGCGAGTCATAGAGTGCGAGCCGCGATGCGTCCTCGGCCGAGCGGCGCTGCGCGGTGATGTCGGTGCCGCTGCCCCGATAGCCGGTGAACTTGCCTGCACCGTCGAATTGCGGCCGGCCCGAGATCGCCCACCAGCGATCGTCGCCTTCGAAGGCGCTGCGCAGCGGCAGTTCGTGGAATTTCGACTGTCTGGTCAACAGAAAGGGCAAGGTGCGCTGGCGTTCGCCTTGGCTGTCGGCGGGCAGGAACAGGTCGGTGAAGGCGGCGCCCAGCAGCGCACCGCCGGCCCGTCCCATCAACCGCGCCACCGAATCGGTGATATAGGTCAGCCGTCCTTTGGCATCGGTCGACCAGAACCAGCCCTGCCCGCTTTCTTCGTAATTGCGGAGCAGCAGCAGCGCCTCATGGGTGCGCAGATCCGCCGCGGCCTCGCCGCGCTGCTTGCCGATGCGCGAGCCGAGCATGCCGAAAAAGCCGCGCTGGGCCTCGTCGGCACCCTCCTGTCCCCCGTCCCCGGAATCGATCCGCGATGGCCCGTCCATCCAAAAAACTCTTTATCTGATCCCCACTATGCGGCCGCTATGCGCGGCAACAGATTGCGATAGTGTAAATATCGAGGGTCTTGCCCCAAAGCGAAACATCCGGGCGATCTGACCGGCCCCGCGCCAGCGCATCGCCGCGTCCGCGACTTTCGCTCATCCTGCCTCATTAACCTTTCCACGAAGCCAAATGTTAATATGGGCCTCGCGATGGATGCGCGCATGCCAATGACCGTATATCTGAACGATGCTCCGCGAACGGCGGGCAAGGGGCGCGCGTCGCGGCGGCAATTGCGGCTGCCGCTGCACGGGTCGAAGGCGACCGGCGCCGAAATCGAGGCGCTGGTCCATAATATCTCGGCGACGGGGATGCTCGTCGAGAGCGGCGCGCCGCTCGAAATCGGCGAGGTGATCGAGGTCAATCTTCCGCACAGCGGCAAAACGGCGGCAAAGGTCATCTGGACCAGCGGCCGCCTTGCCGGATGCCAGTTCGAAATGCCGATCTCCCCCGCGACGCTCAGCGCCGCGCAGCTCCGCAGCGTGGTGGTCGAAGCCGGGCCCGATGCGGCCCAACCCCGGCCGGCATCGTCGACCGAAAGTTTCGGAGCCCGCCTGCAGCGGCTGCGAACCGCGAAAGGGCTGACGCAGGGACAGCTTGCCACGCGGCTGGGTGTCAGCGAACCGTCGATCTCAGCGTGGGAGCTCGACAAGGCCCGGCCCAAGGCCGGCCGGGTGGAAGTGCTGGCAAATATGCTCGGCGTCGAAATTCACGAGCTTCTCGGGCTGGAAGAAACCGAAAGCCTGCGCGATCTCGTCGCCCGTGCGAAGGAACAGATCGCGAAGGCGGCCGGCGTCGCTCCCGCCAATATCAAGCTGACCATCGAGATATAGTCGCCCCCGCCACGCGGCGACAAAGCTCTCCCGACGTCGATTCGTCAGAAGATGGACGTCAGGTCGGAATGATCCGCAATTCGAAGCGATCGGTATCGAAACCCTGTTCGCCGGGGATGGCCGCGATCGACCGCTCCCTGACCCGCGGGCCGGTCGCGCGGCTGAGCACGGCGTGGCCCGAACCGTTGAGAATGATCTCGTCGCTTCCCGCGATGATCCGCGCGCCTTCCAGCGAACCCGGCTCATAGTTGATCACCAGATCATAGCCCGCCGGCGCGTTGCAATATTCGCGGAAGGTTCCGAGCGACACGGCGTCGCCGCTGACGACACCGAAGCCGGTCGGCTGATGCTGCACGTTGCACTGCACCGCGACCGTCAGGCGGAGGTTGAAACCGAACGACGCCGCCATGGCAGTCGTCGGCGCGGCAACGAGCACGACACTCGCAAGCCCGAGCGAGAATTTCCTGATCATCCGTAACCTTTCCGCCAGTAGGCCGAAGCTTTGGATGATTATCTAGGCTCGCGAATCTAACATTCAGTTAAGGGGCGTCAGAAAATTGACAATGGAGGCCGGGCAAAGCAGGCCGCGTCAGCGCGCGGTCACCGAGATCGAGACGACGTCGCTATACACTCCGGCGCGCCGATCGGACGTGTCGCCGATCAGGAACTGGATCGGCAGCGCTTCGCGGCGCAGCCCGCCATTCGTCTGCCCGGATATCGTACGCACGCCCGTTAGATTGACCGAGTTGCCCCCGATTGCGAGGCTGTACGGCACATACCAATCGCTCGATCCGAGACGCAGGCGGCCCGAATTGGCCGAGGTGACGTTGAGATCGTAAGAACCGGTGCTGGCGACGCGAAGCTGGAGCGGCACCGGCGCGACACCCGGCCGCAGTTCGCCGAGGTCGACCACCGCATGCCCGTCGCTCATCGTGTAAGCGCCGGCAAGGCCGATCCGTGCCGAGGGCAGGACATTGATGCCGAGGACGAGTTGGGTGCCGCCGAGCGAACGGAAGCTGCCGTCCTGCGCCTCGATCGTCACATCCTGGGTAAAAATACCCGAATCCTTCACATCGTCGGCGTCGGCGACGAGCTTGTACAACAAGGTGCGCGATCCGTTCGCCCCCAGCGTCAGCATCCGCTGCGACGGATTCCGCTGCGTCCGCCCGGCACGTGGCGTCACATCCTGCGTGTCGGTCAGGTTGAGCAGCGCGTAACCGATCCGTTTTCCGCTGCCCTTCGACAGGCCGAACGGCGGCTGGACGAGGTCGAACACCGGCGTGAAACGGCACTCGCCCGTGCCCTCGTTTACGAAAGTGACACCGAACGTGCCCTCGGGAATGGCTCCGTCAAAAGGGTCATATCCCTGGATCAGCCAGCTTTGGGGTGTCGCATTGATCCGGACAAGACATTCGGCACCGGGAATAGCGGCACCCGGCGCCGGCGCCTGCGCGTGAAGCGGCATCGCCAGCACCGCCGCGGCGAGAAACAGGGTATGGCGCAGCATAATGCCTCCTAATTTTTCGTGCCGGGGCGAACCGTACCGAGGTTCAACAGACCATCGGTGTCCGCCGGCACCGTGAATTCGAAGCTCCGGTCGATTGTACCATTGGGACCGTAGGTTTCCACCAGGTAGCGCCGCCCCGGCAGCAGGTTGGTGATCGCGAAGCGCCCGATCGAATTGGTGAAGAAGGGAATCGGCTTCGGCGTCTCGGTCGACTGCACATCGAGCAAGGTGACACGGCCGCCGATCAGCGACACGGGCTTGTCCGGCGCCAGAATCAATGTCCCCATCGCGCTGGCGAACGCATCGGTGCCGATGCGCGCCGCATAGCCGCTCTTGTACGGCGGATGGACGCGGAACACGCCCGGCCCGGTATCGTAGCCCGTCGGCGGATCCTCGACGTCATATTGTACCGACTGGGTGGCGTAGGAGCCGAGGAAGTTGTTGACCGCCGCCCCCAGCGCGCCGCTCTTGCTGATATAATTATTCTCGGCCAGCGACTGGCCGGCGACGACGCTGCGCTTGCCGAGGTTCTTGTGCGGCGAGAGGAGCATGAAGCTGTCGTTGATCCGCCGCCCGATGCCGAAGCCGCCGTCGGCAAAGGCCAGCGAAGTGCCGACCCGCACCGTCGTGACGTTAAGGTCGGCCACGTCCGACAAGCTGGGTCCGAATGTCGCGTGGCTGATCGACGCATCGAAGCGATTGGCCGAATAGGTCGCATAGCCCAGCGCGCGCGCGCTGTTGTCATCGCGCGTGACGACCCCGCCAAAGCCGACGCTGTTGAGCTGGTTGAGGCCGCTCTGGTTGTAGGAAAGCTCGCCGAGATTGTCGCGGCTCTCGTACCGTGCCTCGGCGCGGCGGCGATAGTCGGGCTGGAACACGATGCCGATGTTGAAGCTGACCCCGTTGCCGCGCGAGAAGGCCGACGGGAATTTGGCGTAATCGACCCCAGCGCGGAGAGTCCAGCGCCGGTCGAGGCGATAAAAGCCCGTCGCGCCGACGCGATAGCTATCGCCGACGTCGCCGCGCCCCTTGAGATAGGAGGCCGATGCCGTCGCGGTCAGGCGCATGGAAAGCTGCCGTGAATATTGTCCCGTCACCGTCGCCGAAGTGGTGTTGATCCCGTCGATATTGCCCAGGTTGGCGAAGCGGGGCGACAGATAATCGGCGCGCAGCGTGAAGCTGTCGGACAGTCCTTCGCGATCGATGAAATGTTCATAGCTGACGCCGCCGGCGAAGCCCGTACCGGCGGTCTTCGAATTGCTGCCGCCGGCATCGAGCAACAGGCGGCCGCCGTTGGGAAGGACGAACTGGGTCTGCCCGGTCAGCGTCTGGACGTCTTTGCTCGCCTGAAGGCCGACGCCGATCGCGGGGCGGTTGAAAAAGGCCTTGCGGAAGAATCCGGAGAAGGCGACGGTGCCGCGATAATCGGGCGCACCGCCGAAGGTCCGGCTGGTCGGACCGAAAAAGGCGCCATATTCATAATCGCCGGGATCGAGGTCGATCGGGTCGAGATATTGCTGATACGACAGGTTCTGAACCGCGCCGCTGTTGTCGGTAACCTGAATATCGACGTCGTTGCTGCCGGCGATCAGCGGCAGCGAGCTGAAATCGTAACGGCCGGGCTGCAGCCGGACCTCGCGATAGAGCGACCCGTTGCGCATGAAACGGACAGTCGATTCGCGTTGCAGGATGAGCTGGCGATTGGCCTGAAGGATCGCCGAGCGGAAACTGTTGAAACGGCGGCGCTGGCGCAGCACGCCGATGCCGCCCATTTCAACGAAGGATTGCTGGCCGCGAATTTCGGGATCGAGATCGCCGAGATACCAGCGCCGGAAATCCTCCGGCTCGTCGTAAACGAGGCGCGCATAGTTGCGCGTGAATTTGTAACTGTCCCCGGTCACGCCGAACTGTTGCCCCAGCTGCGCGTCGCCCTCGAAAACGAACCGGCCGAGCCGCACGGCCCCGTCGAAGTTGATCGTCGGCGGATCGGCCTGGTCGCCCTCCCACAAATAGCTCTGGATCGCGCTGAGGTTCAGGAAGGCCGAAAACCCCGCGGGCTGCAACGTCACATCGTTCGCGTCCTCGCGCGGGGGCGCGAAAATATCCTTGATGGCGCGCTGCTCGGCCGACACCTCGACCACGACCACCGCGAGCGTGCTGGGGTCATATGTCAGCTGGACCCCGGTCTTGCCGAGATCGTCGGGACCGAAATTGGGCAGCGACATGAGGTGCGACGACAGTTCCGCATGCGCCTCTTCGTTCAGCACCGGCTGCATCAAGCGCAGAAAGGTCGCCGATTCGAGCAGGAAGCGGTCGTCGGCGGTGAGCAGCATCGGGATATCGCCCAGGCTGCTGCTCTGAAATGTCAGCGGCACCGTCATTTCGATGTCGCGGTCGTAAGGATTGATGTCCGGACGACCATGAGCCCCGATCGGAAGCTGCGGCATCACAGGAGTCGGTGTGGGGATCGGCGGGATCGGCGTGCCCGGCAACGGAATGGTCGTTGGTGCGCCGGGGTCTTGTGCGGGCGGCGAAGACCGCGGACCCTGCGGCAACGGAATCGACACCTGCGCAGCGGCCGTGCCCGCGCACAGCGCGGACAGCGCAACCGAGCACAGGGCGAATCCGGCTTTCACTGTTTGAACGAGAGCTTGATCGGACCGGGGCCAAAGCCGGGAACCGGCACGCGGAAGACGCGCTCACCCTGAGCGGGCACATAACCGGTACCGACCGCCTGATTGAGTTCCTCGGGCGAGATATCGACGCGCAGCCATTTGCCATCGGTGCCCGTGCCTTCGAGCTGCCAGCCGAAATTCGACATCATCGCGTGACGGCGGCCTTCGTTGCGCAGGGTGATTTCTACCCCGTCCTGCATCGGCGGCAATTCCTTCGATCCAGGAGGCGCGGGCGGCTGATACATGGCCTGCTTGACCGTGGTCGCCTTCACGTCGGGTTTTGCCCCGGGGGGCGCCACGACCACCAGCGCGCGCATGTTGTAGAGCACTTGCACCTGTGCCCCGATCGCGTCGGCGGCGCCGGGTTCGAAGGCGACCGGCAATTGCTCGACCGAAACATAATAGGCCTGCGATGCCGCCAGTTCGGCGCCGCCCACCCATTGCAGGCGGACGACCTGGCGACCGCCGGCCGGCAGCACGCCCTGCGGCGGAAAAATGAGGAAATCCTGGTCGGCAGGCGTTTCGACGATATTCCCGTCCTTGTCGATTTCCATTCGGAAAACGCGCGTCTGGAACGCGAGATTGCCGGGATTGATGTTCTGGACCTCGATCCGCGCCACGGCGTTGCTGCCGCGCGATTCCATTTCGACGACCATCGGCGACACGCGCATCGCCAGCGCCGGGGTGACAATCAATGCCAGTGCGGCAAACGCAGCAAGCAGCGCGCGCGCATGACGCTTCATCGTCGCCAAAGCGGTCATGATCCCCATCCCCCTGTCCCGATCCGCGGACATAATCGCATTAAACCATAAAGAAAGGGGAAAGATCGCTCTTTCCCCTTTCCCCATTCAGCTACGCTTAGAGAGCGCGAAGCGTCAGCGTGGTCGTGCCGGTGTAGTCACCAGCGACCAGGCCCTTGTTCGTCACGGCCGGAGCAACAATGTCGATGTCCATGCGCGAACGCCATGCGCCCTGCTGCTTCTGACCGGCGTTGCCGGTGGTCGGAACGTTGAGCGACTGCGGCGTACCGGTGGTCTGCGCGTTCAGCGCAACGCCGGTCCACGAAGCGGTCACTGCGTACGGGATGTTCGCCTGGAACTCGTCGGTGTCATAACCGCCCGGGTTCAGGTTCACGAGGCCGCGGATGTCGTTCTTGTTGATTTCGACGACATTGTTGGTGTTGCAACCAGCAGTCAGCGTGTCGATATTGGCTTCTGCATCGCCGACCATTTCGAACGCCGAGTTGACGTTTTCATTGTCGCCGGTGCGGACGCCGATGACGCCGAAGTCGATGTTGCGGGCGTTCGAGTTGTTACCGGCGTAGAAGGAGCAGTCGCGGTTGACGGTACCGCTCAGCGTGAACACGACGTTGACGGTCGGGGTCGCGTCTTCGCTGTCGCCCGGAACGTCGGTCTGTGCGCGGTAGCGCGTGCCAACGCCGGCCAGAAGACCCAGCTCAAGGCCGAGCGTTTCCAGGCCATTGGGGTTGGTCGACGTGTACGGGATACCAAAAACCGTACCGGCATAATGACGCTCGTTCGTCTGGGCGACGGCCGGCGTCGCGATAAGCGCGATGGCGGCGATGGTGCCGCTAAGGATCTTCTTCATAATCTTCTTCCCTCTATTATACCGCCCCGGCGCATTTGCCGATTGCGGCCTAATACCTGCACCGGTTTGGTCGGAGACCGGGAGAGCAGCGGTGCCTGCCCTTCCGGCTACCGTCCGCGGTCGCCCGCGGACGAATTCGCTAAATCGGAGAGACGGTGATCGTGATCGTCTCCGAATATTCGCCGGCGAGCAGCCCGGCTTCGCCCGAAGGCTCGCCCAGTTCGACCGCCAGACGCATGCCGTCGGTGGCGATGCCGCCATTGCTGGAAATGATGCCGCCGGCCAAAAGCTGGCGGCTGTTGAAGGACCGGCTCACCACCTGCCGCGACGGGTATCGCACCGGCATTTCGACGGCCAGATTATAGGGGAGAACGCCGCTGTACGGGCCCTGCCCGTTCGGCATCATTGTGTGGGTCAACCCGCCGCGAGCGCCCTTGATCGTCATCGTGAACGGGACATTGCAATCGAACGCGACGCGCGTTTCGATGCCCAGGCCGCGGCGTTCCAGATTGCCGAAATCCATGTCGCCGATGCTTCCCATCGCGCAATGCTGGCGAATGGCGCCGCTGACCGCGATGTCGAGCGATTTGACGTTCCGGATTTCCTCGGCGCTCGCTGGCGCAGCAACAGCCGCCGCGGCGAGCGCAAAGAGCATGAACCTCATGACTCAACCCCCCAAAAAACCAAACGGTTTCCGGCTCCGCTTCGCGGATGACCTTTGGGCATCCCCCGACGCCCGGGGAGTCGCGACCCGACTCACCCCCCTCCGTTAAGAAAAACTTACTACAGAGATTAAGTTCGGTTCACACCCTCAAAATGGCGATGATTTGAAAATCTCCGGCGCCAATGCCTTTCAACTTCCAAGAGAAAGGACGGATTCCGGGGCATTACAGGGGTTAATCGCTCCCATGCGCCGGCGACGCCGAGAACGACAGCGTCCGGAATCGAGACAATGCGCCGGAAAAACTTAACTCGATTATTAAATACAGGTTAAGTTTTTGCAGCTCAACGAGGCAAAAATCGGCGAAAATCCGCGGCAACGCGGTGCTTGACCGGTCGCAATCGGCGCACGGTTCGGCTCGCCCTCACGGGATCGACCTTGCCGATTCCCGTCTCCCGGGCGCATGGCCCGCCGGGTGGCCCGCGCCTTTAACCTCTCCACAACCGATTGTCCGGCATAGGGCTGAGCCATGCCCATTCACGCGATGATCGAACAGGAAGAGCCCGCCGACGGAGCGCGCGGCGCCCCGCGCATGCACATGCGATTGGAAACCTCGGGGTCGCTCGGCGACCACCAGGGCACCATGGTCGTGATCCACAATCTGTCGGCCACCGGCATGCTGATCGAAACGGCTTCCGATCTCGACATCGGCCAGCGGATCACGGTGAGCTTGCCCGAAGCGCCCGGCTGCACGGCGACCATCGTGTGGCGCAGCGAGGCGCTCGCGGGCTGCCGTTTCGACCGGCCGCTCTCGCGCGCCGCGCTCAGCGCCGCGCAGTTGCGCAACCCCCTCCCGCGGGATGTCGATCCCGCCGACGCCGAAGCCGACGGCGAAATGCTGGCCGACCGGCTGCGCCGGTTGCGGCAGGAGCGCGGCCTCAGCCGCGCCGAACTGTCGAACCGGACGGGTTTCAGCAAGCCGAGCATCTGGGCGTGGGAAAGCGGCAAGACGATGCCGCGGCGCAGCAACCTGATCGCGCTGGCCGACGTCTTTGGCATATCCGAACGCGAGCTTCTTGCCGGCGAGTCCAGCGGCGCCTCAACCGATGCGTCAACGACGGCAAGGCGGCTTCAAGCGCTGATCGAGACGAGCCGTGAAGGCATCGCCATGCTGGCCGGCGTGGAACCCGACCGGGTCCGGATCACGATCGAATATTAAGGTCGCGCGGGCAACAGCAGGCTCGCATCGCCATAGCTGTAGAAGCGATATTCCTTCCCGATCGCATGGGCATAGGCCGCCTGCATCGTCTCCAGTCCCATCAGCGCGCTGACCAGCATGAACAGGGTCGAGCGCGGCAAGTGGAAATTGGTCATCAACCCGTCGATCGCCTTGAAGCGGTAGCCCGGGGTGATGAAGATCGCGGTATCGCCAGCGAAGGGCGCGATCGTGCCGTCATCGGCCGCGGCGCTTTCGAGCAGGCGCAGGCTGGTCGTCCCGACCGCGATCACCCGCCCGCCCTTCGCACGCACCGCGTTGAGCCGCGCGGCCGTCTCGGGCTCGATCCGCCCCCATTCGGCGTGCATGACATGATCGTCGGTGTCGTCGGCCTTGACCGGCAGGAAGGTGCCCGCGCCGACGTGGAGCGTCAGCGTCTCGGTTCCGATCCCCGCCGCCGCCAGCGCATCGAGCAGTTCGGGCGTGAAGTGCAGTGCCGCGGTGGGCGCCGCGACCGCGCCGTCGCGCCGCGCGAATATCGTCTGATAATCGCTGCGGTCGTCCGCGTCGGTCGCGCGCTTGCCCGCGATATAGGGCGGCAGCGGCATCGTGCCCGCGCGCTCGAGCAGCAGTTCGACCGGCTCGTCGCCAGCGAAGGCGAGGATGAAGCTGCCATCGGCCAGCCGCTCCTCGGCGACCGCTTCGACCCCCGATCCGAAATCGACCGTCTCGCCGACGCGCAGCCGCTTCGCATTGCGCACGAACGCCTGCCAGCGGCGAAGGTCGACGCGCTTGTGCAGCGTGGCGCTGATCTTCGCATCCCCGCGCTGCCCTTCGAGTTGTGCAGGAATGACGCGCGTGTCGTTGAAGACGAGGCAATCGCCGGGGCGCAACCACGACGACAAATCGCGCACGCCGGCATCGATCATCTCGCCGCCATCGACTACCAGCATCCGCGCCGCATCGCGCGGGCGCGCGGGGCGCAGCGCGATGCGCTCGTTGGGGAGGTCGAAATCGAAGGCGTCGACGCGCATGACGGTTCGCGCGCCTCCCCGGGATTACTGGCTGATCGGCGCGTTGAGCTCGTCGACCGTCACGGTGGGCACCACCGCCGGCGCGGGCACCGTCTCGGTCAGCATCGAGGCCGGCGGCATCGGCTTGTTGTCGGCGGCGACCGACACCTGGACCATGCGCGACATCACGGCCGGCGGCTCGCCCTTATGGATCGCATCGACATATTGCATCCCCGACACGACGCGGCCGAACACCGTATAGCGGCGGTCGAGCGAGAAGCGCGGCTGGAACATGATGAAGAACTGGCTGTTCGCGCTGTCTTCGCTCTGCGCGCGCGCCATCGACAGCGTGCCGCGCAGATGCGGGGTCGGATTGAATTCGGCCTTGAGGTCGGGGAGCTGCGAGCCGCCCTGCCCGGTCGCGGTCGGATCCCCCGTCTGCGCCATGAAGCCGTCGATCACGCGATGGAACTTGATCCCGTCATAGAAACCCGCGCGCGCGAGCTGCTTGACGCGCTCGACATGGTTCGGCGCGACGTTGGGATAGAGCTGGACGACCACGCGCCCGCCCGTCGAAAGGTCGAGGTTGAGCATATATTCGGGGACGCCCATATATTGCTCGGGCGGCATCGCGGGAGCCGCGGGCGCTTCGGCCGCCGGGGCTCCGTCCTCCGCCGCATCACCTGCGGGCGGCGTTTCGACGGGCGCGGGCGGCAGCGTTTCGACCGGCGGCGCAGGCTGGCTCGTCTCGGGATTCGGCGACGGTGCGGGCGGCGCTTCCTGCGCCACGGCCGCCGTCGCAAGACCGAGCGCCATCGCCGTGAGAATCATGGGGCGGAAGGAAAATTTCATGCTGGATCGGCCCTTGTGTAACATTCCGGAACTGCGCCCCGTCCGGCGCGCCCTAACCCGAAAAAGCTGAACGCTCAATGGATGGTGTCACGCCTCGCCCTGGCGAAGGCCGCGTTCGGCGATGCGCGTCGTCACCGCATCGCGAACCGCTGGCGTCACGAATTTATGGATGTCGCCGCCGAAGATCGCGATTTCCTTGACCAGCCGCGACGCGATCGGCTGCAGGCCGACGTCGGCCATCAGGAACACCGTCTCAATCCTGTCGTTGAGCTGCTGGTTCATCCCCGCCATCTGATATTCATATTCGAAGTCGGCGACCGCGCGCAGCCCGCGGACGATGACGGTGGCCCCTTCGCGCTCCGCAAAATCCATCAGCAGCGAGTTGAATCCGACGACACGAATGTCGCCCTCGATCGACGCGACCTCGGCCTTCACCATCGCGATGCGTTCGTCGTCGTCGAACATCGGCGATTTGGTGATGTTGGTCGTCACCCCGATCACCAGCCGGTCGACGAGCTTCGCGCCGCGCCGGATGATGTCCATATGGCCGAGCGTGATCGGATCGAACGTCCCCGGATAAACCCCCACCCGCATCAACGGTCCCTTTCCACGACATAGCGCGCGATCGCGCGCAGCAGCGCCGCCTCTTCGCCGAAGCCGGCCAGATGCTGGGTCGCCTGTTCGACGAGCAATCCCGCCTGTTCGCGCGCGCGCTCGATCCCCATCAGGGTGACGAAAGTCGCCTTGCCCGCCGCTTCATCCTTGTGCAGCGCCTTGCCCGCCAGCGCCTCGTCGCCCTCGACGTCCAATATGTCGTCGGCGATCTGGAAAGCCAGCCCGATGTCGCGCGCATAGCCGCGCAGCGGCCGGCGTCCCTCGGCTGGGATGCGCGCGAGGATCGCCCCCGCCTCGACCGAGAAGGCGATCAGCGCGCCGGTCTTCAGCTGCTGGAGCCGCGTCACCGTCGGCAGGTCGAAATTAGAGGTCTCGGCGGCGAGGTCCATCATCTGCCCGCCCGCCATGCCCGCGGGGCCGGCGGCGCGCGCAAGTTCGCAGCACAACTCGCCGCGCACGAAGGGGTCGGCGCTCGTCGCCGGGTCGCACAGCCATTCGAAAGCGAGAGCATGAAGCGAATCGCCCGCGAGCACCGCGGTCGCCTCGTCGAACGCCTTGTGAACCGTCGGCTTGCCGCGGCGCATGTCGTCATCGTCCATGCACGGCAGATCATCGTGGATCAGCGAATAGACGTGCATCGCCTCGACCGCCGCGCCGACACGCAAGCTGAGCGCGCGATCGACATGAAAAAGATCGCCCGCCGCGCGGACGAGCAGCGGGCGAAGTCTTTTGCCGCCGGCGATCGCGGCGTGGCGCATCGCTTCATAAAGCGGCCCGCGCGGATCGGCGGGCACGGCGAGCAGCTGGTCGAACAGCCGGTCGATCCCGGCCACCACCTCGGCCTGGGTCGACAGCAGCAATTGCGTGCTCCGCGAAAGCTGGTCGTCGGCGAGCGCCACCTGGATCAGCTTTCGCCGAAGGACGTGGTTCCCGCGGGCCGGCCGTCGGCGCCCAGGCTGACCTGCTCGATCCGCGCCTGCGCCGCCGCCAGCCGCGCTTCGCAATGACCGCGGAGCGCATGGCCGCGCTCGTAAAGCGTCACCGATTCCTCGAGGCTGACGTCGCCGCTTTCGAGCCGCCGCACGATCGTTTCGAGCTCGCCCATCGCGGCTTCGAACGACAGCGAGGCGATGTCCGCGGCGGCAGCGGGGTCGGGGGTATCCGTCATCGCCCTGCTTTGGCCCCTTCGCCCCCTCGCGGTCAAGCTTGACGTGGTGATTTTGCCCTATAGCGTCGTGCCATGTTCATCGGCCATTTCGCTCCGGCGCTGATCGCCGCGACCCGTCCGAAGGCGGCCGGGCTCGGAACGCTGTTCGTCGCGGCGCAGCTGGTCGACATCGGTTTCGCCGCGCTGCTCGTCCCCGGCGTAGAGGCGATGCGGATCGCTCCCGGCATCACCGCGATGAACCCGATGGACCTCCATCACATGCCCTATACGCACAGCCTGCTCGGCGCGGCGCTCTGGGCTGTCGCGTTCGGCCTGCTGGTCCAGCTCGTCACGAAGCGGCGCGAGGCCGCGATCGGCGCCGCGCTGGTCGTCGTCTCGCATTGGTTCATCGATCTTCTCGTCCATATCCCCGACCTGACGCTCTATGGCGCGCCGCCGAAGCTGGGGCTCGGCCTCTGGAACCATCCGATGATCGCGATGCCGCTGGAAATACTGCTGATCGGAGGCGCCTTCCTCTATTATCTGCGCCGCACGGAGGCGCCCGCGGGCAACCGCCGGCTCTGGATTCTCGCCGCCCTGCTCGCCTTGGCGCAGGCGATCGACTGGTTCGGTCCGAAAGAGCCCGCCTATTCGCTCGCAATCCCCGCGACGATGCTCTTCGCCTATGCGCTGCTCGCCGGAACCGCGGCGTGGGCGGGCGCGAACCGGCGGCGCGCGGCCCGCTGACCGCTTCGTCCCGGCGCAATCGCGTTTCTGTTTTTTGCAATTGCCGGCGCGCGCGACGCCGGCCATGCTGCACCGCACAAGAAGAGAGGGGCTCGAAGGCAAGTTTTGTTCAACGACAAGGACTTGCACCATTAAAGAATATATTCTCCCCGCCCTCGGCCTGCTCGCGCTGGCGCCCGCCGTCGCGTTCGCCAAGGACGAACCGGTCAAGCGTTTCGAGCATGAAGGCGCGACCTACAGCTATACGGTCAAGCAGGTGGGCGACACCCGCGTGATCAGCGGCGTCGAGGAACGCACCGGCAAGCCGTTCACGCTCCGCGTCGGCAGCCACCGCGTGCGCGGCACCGTCGGCTCGCAGCAGGTGAGCTTCACCCTCCGCGACGTCGAACCGCTCAAGAGCGAGACGGCCACCCTCGCCTCGCGCTGACCCTCTCTCCGACCGCAGACCCCATGATGTTTTCGCATCATGGGGTCTGTTCGTTTGGCGCTCCTCCCGCTAAAGGCGCGCCATGACTCAGCAAGCGCCCGCCATCACCCCCGAAATCGTCGCCGAACACGGCCTTTCGCCCGAGGAATATGATCGCGTCCTGAACGCCATCGGGCGCGAGCCGAACCTCGTCGAACTCGGCATCTTCTCGGTCATGTGGTCCGAACATTGCAGCTACAAGAGCTCGCGCATCCACCTCAAGAAATTGCCCACCGAAGCGCCGTGGGTGATCTGCGGTCCCGGCGAAAATGCCGGCGTCATCGACATCGGCGAAGGCGAAGGCGGCAAGAAACTCGCCGCGATCTTCAAGATGGAGAGCCACAACCACCCGTCCTACATCGAACCCTATCAGGGCGCGGCGACCGGGGTCGGCGGCATATTGCGCGACGTCTTCACCATGGGCGCGCGTCCGGTCGCGAACCTCAACGCGCTGCGCTTCGGCCGCCCCGACCATCCGAAGATGAAGCATCTCATCTCGGGCGTCGTCCACGGCATCGGTGGTTACGGCAATTGCGTCGGCGTTCCGACCGTCGGCGGCGAGGTCAATTTCCACAAGGCCTATGACGGCAACATCCTCGTCAACGCGATGACCGTCGGCGTCGCCGAGCAGGACAAGATCTTCTATTCGGCCGCGAGCGGCGTCGGCAATCCGATCGTCTATGTCGGATCGAAAACGGGCCGCGACGGCATCCACGGCGCGACGATGGCGTCGGCGGACTTCGGCGAGGATGCCGAGGAAAAGCGCCCGACGGTGCAGGTCGGCGACCCTTTCACCGAGAAATTGCTGATCGAGGCGTGCCTCGAGCTGATGGCCTCGGACGCGATCGTCGCGATCCAGGACATGGGCGCCGCGGGCCTCACCTCGTCGTCGGTCGAGATGGCGTCGAAGGGCGGCGTCGGCCTCCACCTCAGGATGGACGATGTGCCGCAGCGCGAAACCGGCATGACGGCCTATGAGATGATGCTGTCCGAATCGCAGGAACGCATGCTGATGGTCCTGAAACCCGGCAAGGAGGATTTCGCGAAAGCGATCTTCGAGAAATGGGAGCTCGACTTCGCGGTCATCGGCACCGTCACCGATACGGGGCGCATGGTGCTCGAGCATAAGGGCGAGATCGTCTGCGACATCCCGCTCGCGCCGCTCGCCGACGACGCGCCGCTCTACGACCGGCCGCATGTCCCGACGCCCAAGCAGCCCGATCTTGCGAACGTCCCCGAGACGAAGGATGTTGCGGCCGACCTCAAGGCGCTGATGGGCACCCCCGACATCGCCAGCCGCCGCTGGATCTGGGAACAATATGACAGCCAGGTCGGCGCCGACACGGTGCAGACCGGCGGCGACGCCGCGCTCGTTCGCATCCACGGCACCAACCGCGCGCTCGCGATGTCGACCGACTGTACGCCGCGCTATTGCTATGCCGACCCGGTCGAGGGCGGCAAGCAGGCGGTCGCCGAGACCTGGCGCAACATCACCGCGGTCGGCGCGACGCCGCTCGCGATAACCAACTGCCTCAACTTCGCCAATCCGCAGCGGCCCGAGATCATGGGCCAGATCACCGGCTGCCTCGACGGCATGGGCCAGGCGTGCCGCGCGCTCGACTATCCGATCGTCTCGGGCAACGTCAGCCTCTATAACGAGTCCAAGGCGACCGGCGGCGGCAGCGCGATCCTGCCGACCCCCGCGATCGGCGGCGTCGGCGTGATCGACGACCTCGCCAAAGCCGTCGGCATCGGCTTCAAGCGCACCGGCGACATCGTC
Organism: uncultured Sphingopyxis sp.; assembly: GCF_900078365.1. Taxonomy (NCBI): domain Bacteria; kingdom Pseudomonadati; phylum Pseudomonadota; class Alphaproteobacteria; order Sphingomonadales; family Sphingopyxidaceae; genus Sphingopyxis; species uncultured Sphingopyxis sp. The sequence continues at coordinate 551,565 of NZ_LT598653.1, read as the reverse complement.
CTCGCAGTCGGCGAGCGCATGGGCCATCTCGGCCAGTCAATGTGGCTGCGCGAAATCCTCGGCCGCGAGGAAGGCCCGCCGCCGCCCGTCGACCTGAAAGCCGAAAAGCGCACCGGCGACTTCATCCGCGCCGCGATCAACGCGGGCTGGATCACCGCCTGCCACGACGTCTCCGACGGCGGCGTCGCGGTTGCGCTCGCCGAAATGGCCTTGAAGTCGAACATCGGCGTGCTGGTCAGCGAAGAACAGCCCTTCGGCGTCGCCGAGAGCTTCTTCGGCGAGGATCAGGGTCTCTACCTCGTCACCGTCTGCGACACCTGCCTCGCCGATTTCCTCGACGCCGCAGGCCGCGCCGACGTGCCGGTCGACCCGCTCGGCCGCACGATCAAGGACCGCATCGTCTTCGAGCTGCCCGAAAGCGACCATCAGGTGACACTCGCGGAACTCCGCGAAGCGCACGAGGGCTTCTTCCCGAACCTGATGGGGGCCGACGCGGCGCTTGCCTGATGTGTTTGCGAGAAATGACTCGCACAAAGGCACGAAGGCACAAAGGGGGTGCGCAATGGAACCCTCGTGCCCGGTTGATGCGCGTTCATTCTTGATGGAATCGTCATCCCGGCGAAGGCCGGGATCTCGCCGGTGCGTCAAGCCGAGGCGATGAGATCCCGGCCTTCGCCGGGATGACGATCAACGATGATCAGGATTCGACGCGCATGACGACGGTCCGGTTTCGCACCCCCTTTGTGCCTTCGTGCCTTTGTGCGAGATAAGGAAACAGGCACAGCGGTTCGCAGGAGAAAACCGAGTCATGACCATCCATGTCGGCATCGGCGGCTGGACCTATGAACCGTGGCGCGGCACCTTCTACCCGCCGAAGCATCCGCAGAAACGCGAGCTCGAATATGCGGGCGAGCATCTGACCGGAATCGAGATCAACGGCACCTATTATGGCAGCCAGAAGCCCGAAAGCTTCGCCAATTGGGCGGCGTCGGTCCCCGACGGCTTCAAGTTCAGCGTCAAGGCATCGCGCTTCACGACCAATCGCAAGGTGCTGAAGGACGGCGCCGCGTCGGTGGAGAAATTCCTCACGCAAGGCCTGACGCGGCTCGGCGACCGGCTCGGCCCGATCCACTGGCAGTTCATGGCGACGAAGCGATTCGACCGCGATGATTTCGCGGGCTTCCTTGATCTGCTTCCCGACACGCAGGACGGCCTGCCGCTGCGCCACGCGATCGAGGTGCGCCACGAAAGCTTCCGCGACCCCGCTTTCACCGACCTGCTGCGCGAGCGGAACATGGCGGCCGTCTATGCCGACAGCGACGAATTTCCGTGCATCGACGAACAGACCGCCGACTTCACCTACGCGCGGCTCCAGCGGTCGCGGGAGGATGTCGAAACCGGTTATGACGACAAGGCGCTCGACCATTGGGCCAAGCGCGCCAAGGAATGGGCGAAGGGCGGCCGCGACGTCTACATCTTCTTCATCGCGGGCGCGAAGGTCCGCAACCCGGCTGCGGCACAGGCGCTGATCGCGAAACTAGGCAAATAAATCCTCCCTGTCGCGTAGCGATGGGGAGGTGGCAGCGGCATCGCCGCTGACGGAGGTATAACGCGGCCCCTCCACCATCCGCTACGCGGACGGTCCCCCTCCCCACGCCTACGGCGCAGGGAGGATCTTATATCAAGCCGCCGCCGCCTGCGCAGCGAGGAAGTTGTACGGATCGATCCCGCGGCTGCGGTAAGCGCGATGCGCTTCCTTATAGAGCGTCGGCTCGCCGATCCCCAGCCGGGCGCGCGCGGCTTCGAGCGGTTCGGCGAGCAGCGAGCGGATGTCCTGCTCGATGATCGGCTTCGCCGCCTTGCCGTGGCGCTGGCCCTGGCGGATCGCGCCGAACACGGGGGCGTCGCTCCTGATGCTGCGCTTCACCTCGTAGCCGCCGGCATAGGCGATGAAGAAATTGCCGTAATTGCCCGTCTGCCCATAGGTGAAGCCAAGCACGCACTGCTCGCCGAGCGCGTCGCGGCCATAGCCGGTCAGAATGTGGAACAGGTCGTGCGTGTCGCGCAGCCGGTTCGAATACCATTGCACCTGATCGTCATATTGCGGGCGGCCCATCTTCTCGCTTTCGGCGACGAGACCCGCGGCCGACAGCCCCTCGCGGCGCATGAAACTGACATAGGCGTGGCCGACGCTGCCCTCGGGCAGTTCGTCGATCCAGCCATGATCGTCGAGCAGATCGGGCAGATAGGGCTCGCGCTCCATCAGCTTGCGGCCGAAATCGCTTGTCACAAAGGCGCGCGCATCGTCCATGAACCCCTTGCGCGGCAGATTCTCGAAGATGTGGAAGACCTGCTCGGTATCTTCCTTGTCCTTGATAAGCTTGCGGAAGTGCTGGAACGCCTTGAACGGGCGGAACTTCTGCGGCTGACGGTCGGGGTGGGAGAAGATGGTGGGGGTCATGGCGGTTCTCGCTCGAATCATCTGATCGTGCCGAAATAGCATTACTGACATATATGTCAATAGCGGCCCGCCGGCCGGCGCGCAATAATCGCTCGACGCTCCGCGGCGCGCGCGATACCCCTCGTCTTCGGCCGAAGGGGAATGCGGCATGGACGGTCAGGCGGCGGCAACGCGTTACGAAAGCCTCGATGCGATTCGCGGGGTCGCGGTGATGGGCATATTGGCGATGAACATCGTCGCCTTCGCCTTGCCCTTTCAGGCCTATGCCAACCCCGCGGCGGGGGGGCCGCCGGGCAGCGCCGACGTTGCGACCTGGTTCTTCAATTTCGTCCTTGTCGATTCGAAGATGCGCGGACTTTTCTCGATGCTGTTCGGCGCGAGCACCTTGCTCGTCATCGACAGCGCCGCGTCGGCGGGGCGCAGCGCCGCGGGAGCGCATTATTCGCGCATGGTCTGGCTGGCGCTGTTCGGCCTCGCGCATTTCTACCTGATCTGGTTCGGCGACATCCTCTTTCTCTATGCGATCTGCGGGCTGCTGCTCTTCCTCTTCCGCAACCTGTCGGTGAAGGCGCTGCTGCTCTGGTCGATCCCCTTCTTCCTGATCGGCATCGGCCTGCCCGCCAGCCTGTGGTCGATGCTGTCGATGGCGCAGGCAGGCACCTTGCCGCCCGAGGCGGCCACGGGAATGCAGGAGGCGCTCGCGCAGATGAACGCCGACATGGGTCCGTCGACGCCGGCCTATGCGAAGGAAATGGCGCTCTATCTCGGCAGCTATTCCAGCATTGTCGCGCACCGCACGGGCGAAATGGGCGGCGATCCGATCTTCTTCCTCAGCATGTTCCTGTGGGAAACGATCGGCCTGATGCTGATCGGCATGGCGCTGTTCAAATCGCGCATGCTCACCGGTGAGTGGGAGGCCGCGCGCTACCGCAAATGGGCGCTGATCTGCTTCCTGATCGCGGCGCCCCCGCTGGCGGGCCTTGCCGTCTACCAGATGCGAACGGGTTATGACGCGGTGGCGATCTTCGGCTCGACGATCGCGCTATCGATCCCGTTCGACACGCTGATGACCGTCGGCTGGGCGGCGCTGATCATGCTGCTGATCCAGACCCGGGCGAGCGCTGCCGTGCGCGCGCGCCTCGCCGCGGCGGGACGCATGGCCTTCACCAACTATCTCGTCACCTCGATCGTCATGACGACGATCTTCTACGGCTATGGGCTGGGCCTGTTCGGCAGCGTCGGCCGTCTGCCGCTCTATCTCTTCTGCTTCGGCATGTGGGCCGCGATGCTGCTGTGGTCGAAGCCCTGGCTCGAACGCTATCATTACGGACCGCTCGAATGGCTGTGGCGCAGCCTGTCGCGCTGGCGGGTTCAGCCGATGAAGAAGGTCGCGGCCGCTCAGTAACTCGCGGCGCGGCCGAAGCCCGCCGGGCGGCGCTGGACGAGCGGATTGGCTTCGCGCTCGAGCGCGGCGAGCGTTTCCTCGAACAACCGGCGCAGTTCGACAACGCGCGGCAGATATTCGTCGGGGCTGGTCTGGCTTTCGACGCAGGCCCTCGCGAACATCTCGATATCCTCGGCCAGCGCACCCAGTTTCTCGCCGCCGAACTGGCGCGCTTCGCTCTTCAGCGTATGCGCAGGCATCACGAGGCCGCGGGCGTCGCGCGCGCGCATCGCCTCTTCGATCGCGGCGACCGATTTGGTGCCGTCCTCACGAAAATAGCCGAGAATCCGCACGAAAGCGGCCCCCAATTGGGTGCGCGTCGCGCGAAATTCTTCCCAATCGACCAGGATTTCGTCCAATGTTCCGTCCCTTGGTGTTCATATTCGGCCGGTGGTCCCGGCCTGTCCATGCCCAACTTCGGTAAAAAAGACGTTACGGTGACAGCTGCGCCGCGACGCCAACCGCCCCGTTTCGGGTCAGCGGCGGACGCGCCAGCGCCCCTCGCCGGGCGCGGCCGCGTCGCCCTCGACCGTCCAGCCATGCTCAGCCGCCAAGGCCGCGACTTCGCGCTCCGCCTGCGGATCGTCGGCGATCAGCAGCACCTCGCGCGCCTCGCGCATCGCGCGGGCGAGGCGCAGCGCGGGCCAGGGGCAGCGCATCCCGCGCGCGTCGACCGCCACCGGCGACGCGTCACTCGTCATAGGGATTGCGCGAATTGCGGAAGTTGAGCCGCACCGGCACGCCCTGGAACCCCAGTTCCTTGCGCATGCCGTTGACCAGATAGCGTTCATAGCTTCCCGGCAGCGCGTCGGTGCGCGAGCCGAACACGACGAAGGTCGGCGGCCGAGTGCGTGCCTGCGTGATATAGCGCAGCTTGATCCGCTTGCCGCCGGGCGCCGGCGGCGGGTTCGCGGCGACCGCGCCCTCGAACCAGCGGTTGAGCCGTGCGGTCGATACCCGGTTCGTCCAGATTTCGCGCTGCTCGAACGCGACGCGCACCAGCGTGTCGATGCCCTTGCCCGTTGCGCCCGAGATGCTGAGCACCGGGACGCCCTTGACCTGGCTCAGCCCGTCGTCGAGCGCGGTGCGCACGCCGTTGAACAGCGCCGACGGATCCTCGGCGATGTCCCATTTGTTGAGCGCGACGATCAGCGCGCGGCCTTCCTGGAGCACCCGGTCGGCGATGCGCAGATCCTGCGCCTCGAGGCCTTTCGTGGCGTCGAGCAGCAGCACGACGACCTCGGCGAAATCGACCGCGTGCAGGGCATCGGCGACCGACAATTTCTCCAGCTTGTCGATGACTTTCGCGCGCTTGCGCATCCCCGCCGTGTCGAACAGCTGGATCTCGTGGACCTCGCCGTCCTTTTCCCACTGCCAGTCGACGCGGATCGAATCGCGGGTGATCCCCGCCTCGGGCCCGGTGATCAGCCGGTCCTCGCCGATCATCCGGTTGATCAGCGTCGACTTGCCCGCGTTCGGACGCCCGACGATCGCGAGCTTCATCGGCCCGAGCGGCGCATCCTCATCTTCTTCGTCCGCCGCATCGGCCTCGGCGTCCATGAAAGGCTCGACGATCGGGCGCAGCGCGTCGAACAGCTCGACCTGCCCCTCGCCATGCTCGGCGCTCAATGCAAGGACGGTATCGAAACCGAGCGACCAGGCCTCCATCAGCCCCGCTTCGCCTTGCTTCCCCTCGGCCTTGTTCGCGCAGAGGATGATCGGCGTGTCCTCGCTGCGCAGCCAGCGCGCGATTTCCTCGTCGAGCGGCGTGACGCCCGCGCGCGCGTCGATGAGGAACAGCGCCGCGTCGGCCTCGCGCACCGCCTTTTCGGTCTGCACCCGCATCCGCCCGGGCAGCGTCGCCGCGTCCTGATCCTCGAACCCCGCGGTATCGACGATGCGAAATTCCAGGCCCAGCAGCTTGCCAATGGCCCACACCATTTGCGCGGCCTCCAGGCCCAGCAGCTTGCCGTCGCCCTCGCGCCGGTCGCGCGTCACACCCGGCTGGTCATCGACGAGCGCGAGGCGCTTGCCGACGAGCCGGTTGAACAGCGTCGATTTGCCCACATTGGGGCGGCCGACAATGGCAATCGTCGCGTGTCGCGACATCAGTTCATTCCCTGTGTTCAGCCGGGCCGCCCCGGCCCGGACGCCGCATCAGCGCCAGGCCGTGATCGTCCCATCGTCCGCGAGGACGTACAAGATATTGTTCGCGACGACCGGCGGCTGCGACAGCGACGATTTGAACTCGGTCGAGCCGAGCAGCGACCCGTCGGCGGGCGAATATTCGGCCAGCGTCCCTTCACTGTTGACCGCGATCAGCCGGCCACCCGCGAGAATCGGCCCGGTCCAGCGGATCGGGTCCTTCTTCTTCTTTTCGGTCTCGACGCGGAAGCGCGCGAGCTGCTGGATCCAGCGCACCTTGCCGCTGCCACGCGCGACGCACAGCAGCTTGCCGTCGTCGGTCATCGCATAGACCCACTCGCCCACGACATAGGGGGTCGAGATGCCGGCAATCGAGATTTCCCAGCTGCGCTGGCCGGTGACGAGTTCATAGCTCGCCATGCGGCCGCCCTGGCCGAGCGCGAAGACATGGCCGCGGTCGATGACCGGATCGGCATCGACGTCGGTGAGCGTCGACACCGACAGCGCCATCGACGTGCGCGCGAGCGCGTCTTCCCACAGGTCGCGGCCATTCTCGTAACGATAGGCCTGCACCTCGCCCGACGAGAAGCCGGCGACGATCGTCCCCTGCCCCGCCGCGGGCGACGCCGCGCCGAACACGCTGCCGGCCTCAGTCGACGCCGTCGCCTGCCACTGCACCGCGCCGTTGGCGGCGTTGAGCGCGTAAATCTGGTTGTCCTGGCTGATCACATAGACGCCGCCGAAGGCGATCGTCGGTGCGCCGCGCAGCGGTCCGGTCGGCTTCACCTTCCAGATCACCGAGCCGTCGGCAGCGTTGAGCGCCGCGACGTCGCCGACGCCGCTCGTCGCATAGACGACATTGCCATCGACCGCCGCACCGCCGCCGAACAGAGAGTCCTTGAAATCCTTGCCCGTGCTGCCGATCGCCACGCTCCACAGCTTCGCGCCGGTATCGGCGGCGAAGGCCGACACGACGGCATCGGTATCGACGACGAACAGCCGGTTGTCGGCGATCACCGGCGAAGAGGCGAGGCGCTGCTTGTTGGTGCTGCCCGCGACGCTCGCTTCCCACAGCTTCGCGCGCGTCGCGCCCAGCGCCGGATGCCCCATCGATTTCGATGCGTTGCCGCCCGACTGCGCCCAGGCCGCATTCACCGCCGGCTCGGGCAGCACGACCGCGATCGCGGCGGTGGCCGGGTCGACCTTGATGCTGTTGTCGTTCGACAGGATCGACACGCGCTCGCCGATCGTCGGGGTCTTTGGCGGACCGTCGCCCTTGAACACGCCGCATCCCGCAAGCGGCAGCGCCAGCAGCGCCGCATAGAGTCCGTACCGCGCGCTGCGCATAATATCTCGCCGCATATTAATTGGCTTCCTCAGTCTTGGCGGCTGCCGCCGCCTTGGGCGCGGCATTGCCTTTCTTTTCGGCGGCGGCGCTTTCCGCCGCCCGGTCGGTGACCGCATCGACGCCGAGCATGCCGGCCATCTGCACCGAACGCGATTGCAGCGACCGCGTCACGCCGGGCAATTTGGCGATGCGGCCATAGAGCGCGCCGGCCTGATCGAACTGGCCGAGCTGATAATGCGCCGTCGCCGACAGCTCGGCGGCGCTCGCGAACCAGCTCGACGCCGGGTCCTTCGCATCGACCATCGGCTTCATTCGCGCGATCACCGTCTCGGGCTTCAGCGTGTCATATTCAAAGGCGGTCTGGCGGATCAGCGCGAGGTCGCGCAGCGCCTGATCGAGCTTCGTGTCCGCGGCGACCTTCGCCATCAGCGCGGCGGCCGCCTTGAGGTCGCCGGCCTGCGCCTTGATGTTCGCTTCCTGCATCTGCGCCACCGCGCGATAGGCGGGCTCGCCCTCCGCCGCGATCTTCTGCAATTCGGTGGTCGCGGCGCGCGGCTGATTGGTGCCGAGCTTTTCGAACGCCGCGATCAGTTCCTCGGCCTGCTCGCCGCGCGCGACATCCTGCCGGTGATCCCAGAAGAGATAGCCGCCGAACGCCAGCAGCGCGGCGAGGACGCCGCCGATGATCCACCGGCCGTAACGCTGCATGATCGTGTCGAGCCGGTCCTTGCGGACGGCTTCGTCGACTTCCTGCAACAGCGCGGCGTCATTCGTCGGGCTCAGGGCCAATCAATCCTCCATAAACTCGATAGCGGCGCGGGGCCGGCCCGCTTCCTTAGCGACGGCACGGGGAAAGGCCAAGCGTTTCACTTTGGGTCATCGCCCGCGCGCAGCCAGCGCCATCAGCCGGCGTAGGTCTGATCCTCGGTGGGGAATGAACGGGACCTGACTTCGTCGGCATAATGTTTCACCGCGTCGCTGACGACGCCCGCCATGTCCTGATAGCGTTTCACGAATTTCGGGACACGTTCGAACATGCCGAGCATGTCGTCGGTGACGAGCACCTGGCCGTCGCACTGTGCCGAAGCGCCGATGCCGATCGTCGGGCACGCGACCTTGTTCGTGATCTCGATCGCGATCGATTCGAGCACGCCCTCGATGACGATCGAAAAGGCGCCGGCCTGCGCGACGGCGACGGCGTCCTCGACGATCGAACGCGCCTCTTCCTCGCTCTTGCCGCGCACGCCATAGCCCCCGAGGATGTTCACGGCCTGCGGCGTCAGCCCGACATGGCCCATCACCGGAATGCCGCGCTGGGTCAGGAATTCGATCGTTGGGGCGAGCACCTTGCCGCCCTCGACCTTCACCGCCGCGGCGCCCGTTTCCTTCAGCAGCCGTGCGGCATTGTCGAACGCCTGCTGCGGGCTCCCTTCATAGCTGCCGAAGGGCATGTCGACGATCACCGCGGCATGATAGCTGCCGCGCACCACGGCCGCGCCGTGCAGCGCCATCATGTCCATCGTCACGCCGACCGTGTGCGGCAGGCCATAGATCACCTGCGCGAGCGAATCGCCGACGAGCAGCATGTCGCAATGCGGGTCGAGCAGCTGCGCCATCCGCACCGTATAGGCGGTCAGCATCACGAGCGGCTCGCCGCCCTTGCGCTGGCGGATGCGCGGCACCGTCAGGCGCTTCATCGGCTGCGGCGTCGGGTTGGCGCGGCTCGTCGAGGTGTCGAGGGTGAGCGTTTTTGGGAGCGTGGACATGGCGCGGGGACTTAGCGGCTAAAGCGGGAACGCGAAAGCGGCAAAGACCCGCCATGTTATCTCTCATTGACTCGGTGTTAAAAATATTAGACATAAAGTTCGAATCATATGACATGGAGCCCGGACATGACCTTCCGCGAAAAAACAGCCTGGCTGACCCTCGTCAGCATGATCGTCGCCTATAGCCTCTATTTCGGTTTCATCCTCGCCGGGCATCCCGCCGGGCGCGAACTGTTCCCGATGCTGTGGCTGTTCGGGTCGATCGCCGCGACGCAGGCGATCGTCGTGATTGCCGGCACGGTCATTCTCGCGCTGCGGTCGCCGAAATCGGAACGCGCGCGTGCCGACGAACGCGATCGCGCGATCCGCCGCCGCGGCGCCGCTGCGGCCTATTACCTGCTGCTCGCGGGTATGATCCTCGTCGGGGTGGTGATGCCCTTCACCAGCGGCGGGGTCGAACTGGCGAACACCGGATTGTTCGCAATCGTGGTCGCCGAGCTCGTGAACAGCGCCGTCGTCCTTTCGAGCTACCGGAGAGGCTGGCATGGCTAGGCCGCCCTTCACCAACGACATCCGCACGCTGCGCTTTCTCGCCGGCGAAATGACGCAGGGCGAGCTCGGCGACCGCGTCGGCGTGACGCGGCAGACGATCGCCGCGATCGAGCAGGGCAAATATTCGCCGTCGCTCGAAGTCGCCTTCCGCATCGCGCACGTCTTCGGCAAGCCGCTCGAAGCCGTGTTCCAGTGGAATGACGAGGGCAATTGAGACAGCGCGGCCGCGCGGGCCCGGGCCGGCGTCCCTCCCCGGTGACGCCGGCCCGGTCTTAGGCCGCGCCGAGGGCCGCGAGTTGCTCGTCGCTGAGCCGGAGATCAAGGCTACCGAGCAGTTCATCGAGCTGCGCCACCGTCGTCGCGCTCGCGATCGGCGCCGTCACGCCCGGCTGTGCCGCGACCCAGGCGAGCGCGATCTGCGACAAGGTCGCGCCCGTTTCCGCGGCGATCGCGTCCATGACGGCCAGCACCGCCGGTCCCCGGCCTTCGAGATAGGGTTTGACCCGCGCCCCGCGCGGGCTCTTCCCGAGATCGCCGCCCTCCCGATATTTGCCCGAGAGATAGCCCGAGGCGAGGCTGAAATAGGTGACGACGCCCAGCCCTTCGGCGATGCACAGCTCCTGCAGCGCGCCTTCATACTGGTCGCGGTCGAGCAGGTTGAGTTCGGGCTGCATCGCGGTGAAACGCGGCAGGCCCTTTTCGTCCGCCACCCGCAGCGACTCCGCCAACCGCTCCGCCGAATAGTTGGACGCGCCGATCGCGCGCACGATTCCCGCATCGACCAGCTCGGCAAAGGCGCCGAGCACCTCGTCCAGCGGCACGTCGGGATCGTCCTTGTGCGCAAAATAAAGGTCGATGACATCGGTGCCGAGCCGGTCGAGCGAGCCCTGCACGGCCTCGCGGATGCGATCGGGCTTCAGGCCACCGGGCATCATGCCGACCTTGGTCGCGATCAGGATCTTGTCGCGCGCGCCGCTTTGCTTCAGCCACGCGCCCATCATGCTTTCGGACTCGCCGCCCTTGTGCCCCGGAACCCACGCCGAATAGACGTCGGCGGTGTCGATCATCCCGCCGCCGCGTTCCACGAAGCGGTCGAGAACGGCGAAGCTCGCGGCCTTGTCGGCCGTCATGCCAAAGACGTTGCCGCCAAGCACGAAAGGACGAACCGACAGGCCGCTCTGGCCCAGCGCGCGTTCGGTCATCGCGAAACTCCTTTTTTAACCGTGGGCACCGCCTCGCGCGGGTTGTCGCTGAACAAGCCGTCGATGCCGGCGGCGAGATAGGCGTCGATCTCGCCCGCCAGATCGCCATGCCCCGCGGGATTGATACTAGCCTTGTCGCCGAGCGGCAGAAAGTAATTCTCGCGGCGGAACGTCCAGACATGCACTTTGAGCCCCGCGGCGTGGGCGTCGCGCACCAGTGCGGTCGGCTTGCCGAGCCGGCCGAGCGTGGCACGCGGGATCACCATCGCCTTGTTCGGCCCGATGCCGTCGGCATAGCCGGCGATCATCTTGAGCCCCGACGGCGACGCCATGGCGGCATAGCTGGTGCCCGGCCGGTCGGCGGGCCCGCCGCCCGCGTCCATCAGCTGGATCAGCGGCAGGTCGCTCTTAGCACGCAGATCAATCAGATTGCCGACCTCGAAGCTCTGGATGAACACCGGCGCGGTGCGGCCGCGATAGCCGAAGCGGTCCAGCATCGCGAGCAAAGGCGCTTCGTGCGGCAGGCCGATCGAGGCGAAATAACTCGGATGCTTGGTTTCCGGGTAAACCCCGATCGGCTTTCCCGGCCCCCGGTTCACCTCGGCGAGCAGCGTCAAAATCTCCTCGAAGGTCGGGATTTCGAACCGGCCGTCATAATCGGTGCCGCGCAGCCTCGGCAGCCGTTCGCGCGCGCGCAGCGTCTTCAATTCGGCGAGCGTGAAATCCTCGGTGAACCAGCCCGCGACCGTCTGCCCGTCGATCCGCTTTTCCGTCTTGCGATCCGCGAACTCGGGATGGTCGGCGACGTCGGTGGTCTCCGAAATCTCATTCTCGTGCCGCGCGACGAGGATGCCGTCCTTGGTCAGCACGAGGTCGGGCTCGATGAAATCGGCGCCCTGTTCGATCGCGAGCCGGTAGCTCGCCAGCGTATGTTCGGGCCGCTCGCCCGACGCGCCGCGATGCGCGATCACGATCGGCGGCTGGCCGTCGAGGGTGGACTGCGCGGTCACCGCGTCAGCCGTGCAGCCCGCGAACAGCATCAGCACCGCCGCGGCCACGACCGATCGGATCATGCCGCAAACCGCGCCTGCCAATCCGCGGCCGAAAAGCCGACGCTGATCTCGCCGCCGGCTTCGACAACCGGGCGCCGGATCATCGCCGGTTGCTCGAGCATCAACGCCTTCGCCGCGGCGGCATCCAGCCCCTCCTTCTGCGCCTCGGGCAGCTTGCGAAAGGTCGTCCCCGCCTTGTTGAGCAGCTTTTCCCAGCCCACCGCGTCGATCCAGCCCTGCAGCCGCGCCGCGTCGAGCCCGTCCTTGCGAACATCGTGAAAGCGATAGGCGACACCCCGCTCATCGAGCCAGCGCCGCGCCTTCTTCACCGTGTCGCAGTTAGGGATGCCAAATACAGTTAACAACATTCACCGCTCCAACTCAAAAACACATTGCGCCGGTCAAATCGTACAAGACGTTGCGCTCCGGCGTTCGACCTTCACCGAATTTTGTAAGAGGAAATGATGCCGAATGGCTGCGACGGCATTGTGGCGTCAATCCTCACACGCACCTTTCCGTCTTCGCGGGATAGAGCGGTCAGCTTTGCACCGAGAAGTTCGATCGATGCGGGAAAGACTGACGCAGAAGTATAATCCCAATCCGTCAAACAGTCCGTCGCGCTTTCGCTTCCGTAGCAAATCTGGAAGTTTTGCCGGTCATAAAGGGCTGCCTTTCCTGCGTTGCGGATTCCCACAAAATAGTGGGTAGCAAGTTCAGCCGGATCCAGTCGAGAATAGGCCACCGGAACGATTGCCTTCGCTTTTTTGGGATACTGCCCCTGGATGGTTGGCATGCCACCGCCCTTTGAAATATTTGCCACGGCAAACATCCCATCGAATTTTCCGTCCCGATCATAATCCACGAGACAGTATTGGCTCGCTCCGATCAACTTTTGGCGTCGGGCAATTGCATCACAAGCTACAATCGCGCCTTCGGTCCTCACCTCAATTAGCTGAGTGCCCACGGTAAATTTCGAAGCGCCTCCCGCCGGACCAGCATCACCGTCCAAGCGGAACAAACCTTCGGGCAGGAGGGTTTGCTTGAGTACCCATTCAGCATACCCGACGGAGCGTTCCCCAGGCGTCTCTGTAGCAGGCTGAATCAACCAAACGGTATTCAAAGCACGCGATTGCGCCTGCGCTGCGCTAGAAAGCACGGCCAGCACGGAAGCGCCAACTACTGCCAAGATACTGACTTTATACACGGACCCCCTCACTACTTCGGCGATACGATTGATCGTTTAAGCACCATGTAGGGATGACGCAACGCACCTCAACAAGATTCGAGCGCCGCGCTCAAGAAATCGGCGACGGGTCCGCGATGCGCGTGTTCGCGCTGGCGAGCTTGCCGCGGAGCGCACGGGCGAAACCCTCGTGGAGCGCGCCCGCGATCGCCGGATTGGCGGCGAGATAGGCGCGCAGCGCCGCCGCGGGCACGAACCATAGCCGGGCGTTGCTGCCGAGCACTACCGTTCCCGTCGCATGGGCGCCGTCGAGCGCGGTCGCTTCGCCGATCAGCGCGCCGCCCGACAATTTCCCGACCTCGGCCCCGTCGCGCAGCACCGACGCCTGCCCCTCGGCCAGATAGAATAGGCTCGGCGCCGCCTGATTCTCGCGGATCAGCACTTCGCCGCGCTTCGCCGAAATCCAGTGCCCCTGGTCGATCAGATCGCGCGCCGCCACCGCCCCCAGTCCGGTGAAATGCTCACGGCGCAGCGCCTCTTCCTCGGCCGAAAAGCGCACCTTCGTTCCGCGCAGCCACAGGCGCGCCAATATGCCGATATTGACCGCGAGGATCGCGAGCACGAGCAGGCTGTATCCAAGGTCCGACCCGCGAAACAGCGTCAGCGGCAGCGCGACGAGCGCCGCGGCGGCAAGGCCGATCCGCGCATAGTCGATGCGCACGACGAAGCTCGTCGCGAGAAGGAGCAACAAGGCCCCGTAAAGAAACCACGCGGAATCGAAATTCGCCACAGCCGATCGCTCGCATCCCGACCCGCCCCGCTCATTGGGGTCTCGGTCACTGGGTGGTTGACGTTACCGATAGCCAAAAACCTTGGATACGCGCGCCCATCGCCCGCTCCAGGGTCCGTAATAAACTATCAGTTCCTGGCCCTGAAGAAAAGCATAGGTGCGCAAATGTCACGATAATGCTAATTTTCAGGATCGCTCATGCCGGAAACATTGCTTCGGGCGGGCATCCGCGCCATGGGGCGCGGGATTGGAACCGAAAAGACAGGCAGATGACGAAAAACTGGCAACCGCATAGCTGGCGCTCGCACGAGGCCCGGCAGCTTCCCACTTATCGCGACGCCGACGCGCTCGCGGCGGCCGAGCGCGAGCTCGCGAACTACCCGCCGCTGGTTTTCGCGGGCGAAGCGCGCGACCTGACCGCCGAGCTCGGCAAGGTTGCCGAGGGCAAGGCGTTCCTGCTCCAGGGCGGCGACTGCGCCGAAAGCTTCGCCGAATTCCATCCGAACAATATCCGCGACACCTTCCGCGTGCTGCTCCAGATGGCGGTCGTCCTGACCTTTGCCTCGAAAATGCCCGTGGTGAAGCTCGGCCGGATGGCGGGGCAGTTCGCCAAGCCGCGCTCGGCCGACATGGAAGATGTCGATGGCGTGTCGCTGCCGAGCTATCGCGGCGACATCATCAACGACATCGCGTTCGAGGAAGCGGGCCGCGAGCCCGACCCCGCGCGAATGATCAAGGCGTACAACCAGTCGGCGGCGACGCTCAACCTGCTGCGCGCCTTCGCGAACGGCGGCTATGCCAATCTGCACCAGGTCAACGCCTGGACGCACGATTTCATGGACCGCAGCCCGTGGGCGAAGAAATATCAGGAAACCGCCGCGCGCATTTCCGAGGCGCTCGCCTTCATGGAAGCGTGCGGGGTGACGCCCGAAACGGTGCCGCAGATCAAGGGCACGAGCTTCTACACCAGCCACGAGGCGCTGCTGCTTCCCTATGAGCAGGCGCTGACCCGGCAGGACAGCCTGACCGGCGGCTGGTACGACACCTCGGGCCATTTCCTGTGGGTCGGCGACCGCACCCGCTTCGAGGGGTCGGCGCATATCGAATATCTGCGCGGCATCGGCAATCCGGTCGGTATGAAATGCGGGCCGAGCCTCGAGCCCGACGTGCTGCTGCGCCTGCTCGACACGCTGAACCCGAACCATGTGCCGGGGCGGATGACGCTGATCACCCGCTACGGCCACGACAAAATCGAGGCGCATCTGCCCAGGCTGGTGCGCGCGGTGAAGGAGTCGGGCCACCCCGTCGTCTGGTCGTGCGACCCGATGCACGGCAATGTCATCAAGACCTCGACCGGCTACAAGACGCGGCCTTTCGAACGCATCCTCGCGGAGGTGCGCGGCTTCTTCGCCGTCCACCGCGCCGAGGGCACGCACGGCGGCGGCATCCATATCGAGATGACCGGCCAGAACGTCACCGAATGCACCGGCGGCGCGATGGACGTGACCCAGATGGACCTCGCCGACCGCTATCATACGCATTGCGACCCGCGGTTGAATGCTGGGCAAAGCCTCGAGCTTGCCTTCCTGCTGGCCGAGATGCTCAATCAGGAAATGGCGGATCGCGCGAAACAGGCGGCGTAAGGCCAACCATTATTGAGTGTGCCCCCGCGGAGGCGGGGGCCCATCTCCCGCCGTTCAATTCCGAGAGGGCCGGTGATGGGTCCCCGCCTTCGCAGGGACACACTTCGTTTTTACTCCGCCGTCCCCGGCCACCGCTTCGTATCGGCAAACGCCCGCCCCAGCGCGACATGCAAATCGGCATCTTCGGCCGCGCCGCCGAGCGGGATCTTGTCGGAAAACGCGTCCGCCGGACGGTGATAATCGCTGCCCAAAAAGGCTTCGAGCAGCTTCATGTCCGAAAAGCTGCCGCCGACCATCAGCGACGTCACGCCCTTCGCGCCGAGCGCCCAGCCGTCCTGCCGCTGGATGAAGGCGTCGGCCTCGCCATCCTCGTCGAGCGTGCGGCCGAGCCTCGTCGCCTCCTCGCGCACCATCGCGTCATAGGCGGGCTTGCCGCGCCCGATCGTCGCCACCGGCGTGCCGCGCGGCGAGATCGCGATCGTATCGACGTTGAGCGCGACGGTAATGTCGGACAGCGGCACCACCGGATGATCGGCGAACCAGTGCGCGCCGAGCAGGCCCTTTTCCTCCGCCGTTGTCGCCATGAAATAAATGTCGCGGTCGGGCCGCACGCCCTGGCCCAGCCGCTTCGCGATCTCGATCAGCACCGCGATGCCGCTCGCATTGTCGACCGCGCCGTTGCAGATTCGGTCGGCCTCGCCCTCGGGCGCGCAGATGCCGAGATGGTCCCAATGGCCGAGAAACAGCACCGCCTTGCCGTCGGGTTTCGCGCCGGGCAGCTTGGCGATGATATTGTGGCTGGCAAAGGGGCGGACCGCCGACTCTGCGGTGAAGTCCGCGGTCACCGGCAGCGCGGCGCCCTTGTAATCGGGCGACTTGGCGGCCTCGCGCAGCGCGGCGCCATCCTGTCCCGCCGCCTTGAGCAGCGCGTCGGCGCCTTCGGGCGAGAAGAAGCCGCTCACCGGCGCGCCCGGCTTCGCGCTCGCCAGGCGCACATATTTGCCGCCGACGCTTTCGCGCAGCGCCGGCCACGGCACCGCGCCGTTGGAAACCACCAGCACCGCCGACGCGCCCGCATCGGCGAGCATCTGCCGCCGCTCGCGATAGCGGGGCAGCTTGTCGCCGAAAGGCGCATTGTCGAACAGCATGATCGCGAGCTTGCCCTTGACGTCGGCATTGACCTGCCCCGCGCCGTCGACGCCATAGCCGACGAAAAGCGCGGGCACGTCCGCCAGCGCGACCGACGCGTCGCGGCCGGTCAGGATAATGCCGTCATCGCCCGGCACGATCTCGCGGCCGTTCACCTTGAACTTCGCGGTGCCGCCGAGCGCCTGCGTCTCGACGAAAGGCACCGGCTGGACCCACGGCGTCGCGCTGCCCGGCACGGGTTCGAGCCCGGCCTTCGCCCATTCGCCGACGACATAGGCGATCGTGCGGTCCTCGCCCTCGGTCCCCGGCGCGCGTCCCTCGAACGCATCGTCCGCCAATATCTTGATATGAGCGGCCAGCTCGGCCTCGGTGACCGGAGCATCGCCCTTGGCGGGCGCGGCCGAAACGGCGGGGGTGAAGGACAGCAGGGCGACCGCCGCGATCGCGGCGCGGAAAGAGCTATTTTTCATGGACGCGCCGCATCGCATTTCCGCCGCGCCCCGGCAAGGCAGTTCGTCGAACGACGAACGACGGATCCCCTCCCGCAGGCGGGAGGGGCAGCGAGGCTTGCGAGCTTGCTCGCTAGCCGCAGCGGGGTGGGCAACTGCACCGCCGCTGGCCCACCCCCGCCCCCTCCCGCAAGCGGGAGGGGAGATTCAAGCCCGCCCCGCCCGCTCGAGCAGCGCCCTTGCCGCGGCGACGTGCATATCCTCGACCATCCGCCCTTCGTGCCGCTGCGCCCCGCCGGTCGCCGCCGCGACCAGGGCCTCAGCGGCGACGATCTCGCGCTCCGACGGCGCGAAGGCAGCGTTGCACGGCTCGACCTGCGAGGGATGGATCAGCGTCTTGCCGTCGAAGCCGAGCCGCCGCCCTTCCGCCGCCTCTCCCGCAAAACCCCCAGCATCGTCGATCGCATTATAGACCCCGTCGAAGCACCACACGCCGCCCGCGCGCGCCGCAAGCACGATCGCCTGGATCGCATGGCTCATCGCGCCGCGGTCCATGCCATCGGGCAGTTTCAGCTCGTGCGCCAGATCGTTGAGCCCCGCGATCAGCCCCGCCACCGCCGGATCGGCGGCAATGTCGCGCGCCGCATAAATCGCCGCCGGCGTCTCGATCATCGCGAGGATCGGCAGGGCGAGGCCGCGTAAGGGGTCGAGATCGGACGGCGCATCGACCTTCGGCAGCACCACGGCACCGAGATCGAGCCCGGCGAGCGCGGCGATGTCGTCCGCCTGCTCGGCGCTGCCCGTCGCATTGACCCGCACGGCGACGCGCTTGCCCGGAAAGCCCGCGGTCACCGCCGCCCGCATCGCCCCGCGCGCCTCGGGCTTGCGGTCCCCGGGCACCGCATCCTCGAGGTCGATGATCAGCATGTCGGCGGCGAGCCCGCCCGCCTTTTCGAGCGCGCGCGCGTTCGATCCGGGAACATAGAGCAGGGAGCGCGGCGGATAGCCGGCCGAATAGTCGCTTGGGGTCATGCGCTTTTCTGTGGCGCAACCCCGCCATTGCCGCAATAAGGAAGCGGGTTTGCAAAGGCGCAATTTGCAATGAGGGGATGATCGATGGAATTCGCACTCGCACTGGTGGTTCTGGCTCTGGTGTTCCTGATCTGGGCGCTGACGCCGGTGCGGCAGGGCTTCGCCTATACGATCGAACGCTTCGGCCGCTACACGCACACCGCGCAGCCCGGCCTCAACTTCATCATGCCGATCTTCGACCGTGTGGGCCGAAAAGTGAACATGATGGAGCAGGTGCTCGACATTCCGGGGCAGGAGATCATCACCAAGGACAATGCGATGGTCGCGGTCGACGGCGTCGTCTTTTTCCAGGTGCTCGACGCCGCGAAGGCGGCCTATGAGGTCAGCGACCTTTACCTGTCGATCATGAACCTGACGACGACCAACCTTCGCACCGTGATGGGCTCGATGGACCTCGACGAAACTTTGTCGAAGCGCGACGAGATCAACACGCGACTGCTCCACGTCGTCGACGACGCGACCACCCCGTGGGGGGTCAAGATCACCCGCGTCGAGATCAAGGACATCCGTCCGCCCGCCGACATTTCGAACGCGATGGCGCGCCAGATGAAGGCCGAGCGCGAAAAGCGCGCGAACATCCTCGAAGCCGAAGGCAGCCGCGCGTCCGAAATCCTGCGCGCCGAGGGCCAGAAGCAGAGCCAGATCCTCGAGGCCGAGGGCCGCCGCGAAGCCGCCTTCCGCGACGCCGAGGCGCGCGAACGCGAGGCCGAGGCCGAAGCCAAGGCGACGCGGATGGTGTCGGACGCGATCGCGGGCGGCAACGCGCAGGCGATCAACTATTTCATCGCGCAGAAATATGTCGAGGCGGTGAGCCAGTTCGCGACGAGCCCGAACAGCAAGACCATACTCTTCCCGGTCGAGGCGACGCAGCTGATCGGGACGCTAGGCGGCATCGGCGAACTCGCCAAGGATGCACTCGACCGCAAGACGGGAGCCTGACATGCCCGATTGGCTGTCCAATATGGAACCGCATTGGGCGTGGCTATCGCTCGGCGTGCTGCTCGCGGCGGCCGAGATCGTCGCCCCGGGCTTCTTCCTCATCTGGATCGGTGCGGCGGCAATCGTCACCGGCATCATCGCCTGGATCGTGCCGCTCAGCGTCCCGCTCCAGCTCGGCATCTTCGCTGTCCTGTCCTTCGTCGCGCTCTATGGCGGGCGGCGCTGGCTGAAGGCGAACCCGATCACCACGGCCGACCCGCACCTCAACCAGCGCGGCGGGCGGCTCGTCGGCGAGGTGCTGACGGTAACAAAGGCGATCGAGGACGGCCGCGGCCGCGCCAAGGTCGGCGACGGCGAATGGCCGGTGCGCGGGCCCGACGTGGCCGAGGGCGCGAAGGTCCGCGTCGTCAGCGCCGACGGCGGCGTGCTGGTGGTTGAATTGGCCTAGGACCGATAAATCAAAACCATGTGTCCCCGCGAAGGCGGGAGCACGCAGCTTTTCACTCTACCTGCCTACCCGCCCCGCGGCCGCGAATGGATCGCCACCACATGCCCCAGCGCGTCGCTGTCGCCGATGCGCCGAAAGCCGAGCTTCGCCGCCACGCGCTCCGACGCCTCGTTGCCTAGGTCGATAATGCAGCGCACGTCCTTGGCATCGAGGTTCGCGTCGGCCCAGCCGAGCGCCGCGGTCATCGCCTCGGTCGCATAGCCCGCCCCCCAATGGTCGGCGTCGAACGCCCAGCCCGCCTCGGGCCGCCCTTCGAGTTCGGGGATTCCGCGGCAGAAATAGCTGAGGCCTCCCATGCCGATCAGCGCGTCGTTCGCGCGGTCGGCGAACACCCAGTAACCGAAACCCATCACCGGCCACAGCCCGGCCGAGCTCAGGAACTTGCCCCAACTGACGTCGGGCGCGCGCGGTTCGCCGCCGATGAAGCGCGTGACGCGCGCGTCAGCCCACATCGCGATATGTATGTCCTTGTCGGCAAGGCGCCCGGGGCGCAGGCGGAGGCGGTCGGTCTCGATGACCGGAGGTGCAGTGAACATCGTCCCGATGTGCCGAAGCGCGGCGGAGCGGTCAATCGGGGTCGAGATAATGGTCGAACAGGTCGTGCAGCACCGCCGTGCCGTCGACCTGCTGCCGGGTCCGCAGCACGCCGATCCGGCCCACCCGCGTCAGCACGTCCACATGGCGCAGCACCTTGCGATAGGGCGGCCGCGCGTCGAGATCGTGGAACAGGAAAACGCAGTCGGGCTTGCAGTGGATGATCGCCTGCAACAGGCAGGCGACGCGAAAGCGCCCGGCGATCGCCACCGCATCGGGGCTGCCGCCCAGCCCGCGCCAGATATGCGTGTGATAGCGCGGCCAGTCGCGGATGCGGCTTTCGCCGGCAGGATGACCCCCCTCGCCCACCGGTCCGATGTCGATATGGACCGGGGTGAACTCGACCGCTTCGCGCGCGACCTCGCCCTGCACCGCGTGCAGCCGGGCGGGGTCGCTATCGACACTGACGATCCGCCGCACCTGCCGCGCCGCGACCAGCGTGGCCTCACCGCAGCCGAATTCGAGCAGCGAAGACAGCCCCGCAAGCTGCAACTCGATCTGCGCGACTTCGGCAGCGGTCAAATGTGGTCGCATGGTCCCCTCCCCACACAATCAGCGATATGGGAGGAGCGCCGCCGCGTCCAGTCGGCATCAGGGCGACGTTGGGGTGGTGAGCCGCCGTTGCCTATAACCGTCGCCCCCGCGAAGGCGGGGGCCGCCAGCGGCCTTAATCAGCGGTGCCCGCGTAAACCGACAGCGGCCCCCGCCTTCGCGGGGGCGACGGCTAGTTTCGGCTGCTACCCGTATTCCAGACAATATTTCGCCCTTCGCGGATCAGGCTGCCGCCGCGGCCAGTTCAGGTTTCGACGCATGTCCCGGCATGATCGCGTCGGCATAGTCGCTTTCATATTTCAGGATCAGCGACCGGTCGTCGTGGTTCCACGGGTGGAAACCCGGCATGAAATAGGAAAGCCAGGGCAGGAAGCTCTTGCGCAGCACGCCGGGCGTGCCGAGCAGATACCACCAGATGCGCGCCGTGACGCGCCAGCCGGTGAGGCCGTCCTGTTTGAGCAGCGCCTTCATCCCCTTGACGCGCTTCGGCCAGAAACGCGT
Source organism: uncultured Sphingopyxis sp. (assembly GCF_900078365.1). Lineage (NCBI taxonomy): Bacteria > Pseudomonadati > Pseudomonadota > Alphaproteobacteria > Sphingomonadales > Sphingopyxidaceae > Sphingopyxis > uncultured Sphingopyxis sp. The sequence continues at coordinate 530,195 of NZ_LT598653.1, read as the reverse complement.
GGTGACGAGCAGCATCATCAGCGACTTGGCACGCCAGCGCCTGAACCGGCTCCAGTCGCGCGTCGCGTGCAGCCAGGTGTCATAGGCGACGCCCTTATGCTCGATTTCCTCGATCGCGTGCCATTTCCATAAGGCGGCCCATTCGGGCTCGGCGCCCGCATACATTTTCTCGTCGCGCAGCATCACCGCAGCCATCATCGCGGTATAATGTTCGAGCGCGATCGTCGCCATCAGGTTGACGATCTGCGGGCGCGTCTTGATCAGGTCGAGCACCTGGTTGACGTCGTCCTCGAGCTCGGAAAGGTCGTAACCCGCCTCCGCCGCCTTCTTGTTGAAGACGACATGCTCGCGGCTGTGGATCACTTCCTGCTGCGTAAAGGCCCGGATTTCGCGCGCCAATTTCTCGGGGACGCCGTCGCGGTGCGCCTTCACCGCCTCGATGAACATCGCCTCGCCGCGCGGAAAGGTCACCGACAGCGCGGTGTGGAAGGCCGAGGCAATCGGATCGCCGTTCAGCCACCAGCGGCCCTGCCGGTCGTCGCGGCCGAAGCGCATGTCGCGCGGGGTGATCGACAGATCGGCGGGGGTCGGCGACCGGGAAAGACTGGACATATGGCGCATACCGTCGAAAAGGGTTGTTGGGGCCGGAAATAGGGTTTACTTACATATATGTCAATAGTGAAGAAGCGTTTGAGTCCCGAGGAAAGCCGGTCGGCGGCGCTCGAAGCCGCGCGCCAGATATTGATCGAAATGGGGCCGGCGGCGGTGACGCTGAAGGCCGTCGCGGCGCGGATCGACCGCACGCAGGCCGAGCCGCTGCACCATTTCGGCAGCGCCGCCGGCCTGCTGACCGAAGTGGCGATCCTGGGCTTCGAGGCGTTGCCGCCGGACCGCGCGCCTTCGCGCAGGTGCCGGCGGGCTGCAAAAGGCGCTCGCCGCCTATCAGGCCGAAACCGTGTGTGCGACGATCGGGCGGAAAATGGCCGAATCGGCACCGGGCGAGCGCAATGTGCGCGAGATCGTCGACCTCGCCTTCGACGCCTTCAACAGCGGCGGCGCGGGCGCGCTCGCGACCTGGATGGCGGCGACGGGCAACGACGACGCGCTCGACCCGATCGTCGAGGCGATCCACCGCCTGATCGACGGCATGGCGCCCGACGCGCACGAAAAACGCCTGATGCACGAGGATACGCTGGCGCTCGTGCTGATGGCGCTGGGCGACGCGCAGCTCGGCGGCCCGATGGCCGAAGCCCTCGGCCTGCCGCGCGACACCTCGCGCGTGCTCGCGACCGAGCTGATCACCGGCCGCATCGCCAAATTCTGGGCGGAGCATGGCGGGAAGCCCGCGAGCTGAAACAAGGCGATGAATAGCCGGTTCCGACCGGAAGCTGCCATTGATCCTCCCTGTCGCGCAGCGATGGGGAGGTGGCAGCGCGAAGCGCTGACGGAGGGGCTATGACGCAACGTCGCTGCCCCTCCACCATCGCCTGCGGCGCCTCGCGGGAAGCAACGCGCCCCGCGCGTTCCTTTTATCCCCCTCCCCGTGGCTTCGCCACAGGGAGGATCGGGATCGGCAGTTCACCAACCCAAAGCCGCCATCGGTATCGCGACTACCTTCCATAGCCTTCCCCCGTGGATGCCCTGCTAGTAAAATCGCGCCGTTCCGCCTAAAGGCCCCGCCATGCACTTCCTCGACCAAGCCAAGATTTTCATCAAGTCCGGCGACGGCGGCCCCGGCGCCGTGTCGTTCCGGCGTGAGAAATATATCGAATATGGCGGCCCCGACGGCGGCAACGGCGGCAAGGGCGGCGACATCGTCTTCGAGGCGGTCGCGGGCCTCAACACGCTGATCGATTTTCGCTACACCCAGCATTTCAAGGCGAAGCGCGGCACCCCGGGCGCGGGCCGCGACCGCACCGGCGCGGGCGGCCCCGACCTCGTCATCCAGGTCCCGATCGGCACGCAGATCCTTGCCGACGACGAGGAACGCAGCCTGCTCGCCGACCTGACCAAGGAAGGCGAGCGCATCCATTTCCTGCGCGGCGGCGACGGCGGCCGCGGCAATGCGAGCTACAAGACCAGCACCAACCGCGCGCCGCGCCAGCACGGTCCGGGCTGGCCGGGCGAGGAAATGTGGGTGTGGCTGCGGCTGAAACTACTCGCGGACGCGGGCCTCGTCGGCTTGCCCAACGCCGGCAAGTCGACCTTCATCAACGCGGTGACCAATGCGCAGGCCAAGGTCGGCGCCTATGCCTTCACGACGCTCCGCCCGCAGCTCGGCGTCGTCAGCCACAAGGGGCATGAGTTCGTCATCGCCGATATTCCGGGGTTGATCGCGGGCGCCGCAGAGGGAGCCGGCGTCGGCGACCGCTTCCTCGGCCATATCGAACGCTGCCGCGTGCTGCTCCACCTCGTCGATGCGAACGACGCGGATGTCGCGACGAGCTATCGCATCGTCCGCGACGAACTCGAAGCCTATGGCGCCGACCTGATCGACAAGCCGGTGATCGTCGCGCTCAACAAGACCGACACGCTCGACGATGAACTGATCGCCGCGCTCTCGGCCGAGCTCGAGGCCGAAAGCGGCCATCCGGTGATGGCGCTGTCGGGCGCGAGCGGCGCGGGGGTGCCCGCGGTGCTCGACAAGCTGCTCGCAGCGATCGGCCATCCCGAACCCGGCGAGGACGAAAGCGAAGAAGCTGGCGACTGGTCGCCGCTTTGATGTCGCTTATTCCGTCATCCCGGCGAAGGCCGGGATCTCGCCGATGCGTCATAACCATAGGGGGAGATCCCGGCCTTCGCCGGGATGACCGGAAATTCAGAGCCTGATGCTAGGAACGAAACGCCGCCGCAGGGAATTTCATGCGGAACAACAAGGATTTCGCATGACCGCACGCAACCGGCTTCCCGCCCTCCTCCTCATCACGCTCGCCGCCCCGGCGCAGGCGCAGGATGGCGAGAAGCGCACCCGCATCATCCTCGGCCCCCAGCTATCGCCGTCGTGGCCGGGCGCGGACAAGTTCAGCGTCGGCCCCTATATCGACGTCTCGCGCACCCGCGACAGCGCGTTCGAATATGAGGCGCCCGACGAAAGCTTCGGCTCGCCGCTCGTCCATGCGGGCGATTTCGCCTTCGGCCCGGCCTTCGGCTTCATCGGCAAGCGCAAGGCGTCCGACATCGGCGCCGACCTGCCCAAGGTCGGCTTCACGGTCGAGGCCGGCGGCTTCGCGCAGGTCTCGCTGACTCCGTCGCTCCGCATCCGCGCCGAAGGGCGCAAGGGGCTCAGCGGCCACAAGGGCTGGACCGGCGAAATCAGCGCCGACTATATCGCGCGGCAGGGTGACGACAGGCTCTTCTCGGTCGGCCCGCGCGTGACGCTCGGCGACGCCAGATATACCCGCGCCTATTTCGGCGTGACGCCCGCAGCCGCGGTCGCGTCGGGCCTGCCCGCTTACGATCCGGGCGGCGGCGTCCAGTCGGTCGGCGTCACCGCGGGCTATCACCGCATGCTCGGCAGAAATTGGGGCATCGCCGTCTACGGCCGCTATGACCGGCTCGTCGGCGACGCCGCCGGCTCGCCCATCACGCGCCAGCTCGGATCGCGCAGCCAGCCCTCGGGGGGCATCGCGCTCAGCTATACCTTCGGCGGCCGCTGACCGGCCCTATCCGCCACCCGGCGCCGGGAGCCGTGCGAGCCGCGCGACGAGCTGCGCCTGGCTCGTCGCGCCGGTCTTGCGGAAAATGCCCTTCAGCAGAAAGCGCACCGCGTTGAGGCTGACGGCGCGCAGCGCGGCATAATCCTGCAGCGTGTCGCCCGCGGCGAGCGCGACGGCGAGGCGCGCTTCGGCCGGGGTCAGGCCGAACCATTGCGCGACGCGATCGATCTCGACCACCGGGGTTTCGCCCGGCGCGCTGCCCAGCGTGACGATCAGCGAGGCGCCGAGGCGGACGCCGCCGAGCTGCTGCGCCGATTGCCGCGTCACCCGCGCGACGAGCACCGGGCATTCCTTGCCCGACGGCGCGACGGTCTGAAAGGCGAGCCCCGCGGGATCGGGGCTCCTGACGAGATCAAGCAATTGTTTCTGGCTCGGCGGATGGATGAAGGCGAAGCGGTCCCGCGCGGTGCCGATGAAGCCCGCGCGTTCATAGCGCGCGGCGCGGGCGTTGGCGGCGAGAATGTTCAGCTGATCGTCGAGGCTGAAGATCGCGAAGGGCGCGGTATCGGCGGCGGCGCGCGCGGCGCCCGCGGCAAGATCGAGCGTCGCGATGCGGTCGCTGATCCGCATCGCGCGCTGCATATGCGGGGCGAGCACGCGCAAGCCGCGCTTCAGCCGTTCGACGTCGCGGTCGCCGGGGCCGGGCAGCATCAGTCCGAGCCGGTCGCCGTCGCGGCGGTCGAGCATCACCGCGACGAGCCGGTCGATCCCATAGGGTTTCAGGAAGTTGCGGAAAAACTCGCTTTCATAGAATTCCTCGCGCGTCATGATGTCGAAACTGTCGACGACGCTGCCATTGCCATAGCGCATCAGCTTGCGCGACCAGGGATGATGGCCGGCATAGACCGCGGTGTAGATTTCCTGAATGCCCGCGGCGAGACCGGTCGCGGCGACGAAGCGCGCGCTCGGCGGATTGCTGCTCTCCCAGAGGATGAAAGCGGCGTCCCAGTTCAGGGGGCATAGAGCGCCGGTGATGCGGGCGAGGGTTTCGTTCCAGCTTTCGGGATGGAGCACCGAATCATAGATTTCGCCGATCAGCGCGTTGAGCACCTCCCATTCGGCCTGCGCGTCATGATCGGTCGCTATGGCCGGTCGCTGGTCGCCCTGCATGACTTCCCCCCAAAGAAGATACGCAGCCCCGGCATTTGAAGCGAGCCGCACCGTGATGGCAAGCGCAATGCGACAAAATGAAAAAAATGGGCGGCCTACCCAGGTGGGTAGCGAAACAAGGGCGCGAATCGGCCATGAAAGACCCGCGACCCGAGGAAGGTGGAACCAAGGCCATCTTGCTCTCTTGAAGTCCGCCGGCTTGCCGGCGGGCTTCATTTTTGGGCGAGGACGGCTTTGACCGGTTTCGACCGAAACCAGCCGTCGCCCACCTTTTACTTCGTCATCCCCGCGAAAGCGGGGACCCAGAGCATGCGTAGGCTGACCCCAGACTGGGTTCCCGCTTTCGCGGGAATGACGAACGATTGGGTTTGTCCGCTTCCCACCCCAATGCCGCCATCGTGCACGGGCTCAAAAAATCGCTGTCCTACATTATCCCGCACGCATAGCTTCGCCCCGCCATGCCCGCTCGCCGCCCTGCCGCACTGCACCTCTCTCCGGCTGCCGGCCCTCTCACGGGTATCATTATACCCGAGGGGAATGACAAGTTTGACAAGTTCGGAATAAAATTGCGCGAATCCTCGTCCGGACATTCGCATTGGCGGAACGCGCGCGGCGCGCTATCGGCGGCGCCATGAGCCTGTTTCCGCCCGCCGCCTGTCCCCGGCTGATCGTCAAGATCGGATCGGCGCTGCTCGTCGATCCGTCGGGCGCGGTCCGGCGCGACTGGCTTGCCGGGATCGCGGCCGACATCGGCGAACGGACGCGCGCGGGCCAGCAGGTCGCGGTCGTCTCGTCGGGCGCGATCGCACTCGGCGCGCGGCGGCTGGGGCTTGCCAAGGGAGGACGCGGGACGCTCGAGGATGCGCAGGCGGCGGCGGCGACCGGACAGATCGCGCTGTCGCAGGTCTGGGCCGAGGTGCTCGGCGCCGAGGAACTGACCGCGGCGCAGATGCTCGTGACCCTCGACGACCTCGAGCATCGCCGCCGCTATCTCAACGCCGCGGCGACGCTCGACCGGTTGCTCAGCCTCGGCGTCGTGCCGGTCATCAACGAGAATGACAGCGTCGCGACCGAGGAAATCCGCTTCGGCGACAACGACCGCCTCGCCGCGCGCGTCGCGCAGGCCGCGGCGGCGGGCGGCGTGATCCTGCTGTCGGACATCGACGGCCTTTATGACAAGAATCCCGCCCTTCCCGGCGCGAGCCATATCGCGCGCGTCGAGCGCATCGATGCCGCGATCGAGGCGATGGCCGACAGCGGCTCCGCCTCGGGTATGGGGTCGGGCGGCATGGTGTCGAAGATCGCGGCGGCGCGCATCGCCAACGCCGCGGGCGCGCATCTCGCGATCGCATCGGGGCGGATCGACCGCCCGCTCTCGACCGAAGCCCGGCACACGCTGTTCGCCGCCGAGCGCGGTGCGAGCGCGCGCAAGGCGTGGCTCGCGGGCGGGCTGACCGCGAAGGGCCGGGTCGAGATCGACGCGGGCGCCGCCAGGGCGCTGCAAGGCGGCGCCAGCCTGCTCGCCGCCGGCGTGACCGCGGTCAGCGGCAGCTTCGCGCGCGGCGACATCCTCGACATCGCCGGCCCCGACGGCCGCGTCATCGCGCGCGGCCTGTCCGAATATCCGGGCGCCGACGCCGCGAACATCGTCGGTCTCGGCCGCGACGCGCAGGAAGCGGCGCTCGGCTATGCGCCCAGAAGCGCAATGGTCCACCGCGACCATATGGTGCTCCTGTGAACGACCAGGCTTCCAAAGCCCCTCCCCTTCAGGGGAGGGGTTGGGGTGGGGGCGATCGGCCTTGCGCTATCTCGACAGCCCCCACCCCCTGCCCCTCCCCTGAAGGGGAGGGGGGAAGATGACCCTCACCCTCGCGATGACCGGCGCGACCGGCTTCGTCGGCGGTGCCGCGATGCGGCGAGCGGTCGCGGCGGGCTGGCACGTCCGCGCCCTCACCCGCCGCGCGCAGCCCGAACGCGAAGGCGTGACGTGGATCGCGGGCGCGCTCGACCAGCCCGAGAGCCTCGCCGAGATGGCGACGGGCGCCGACGTCGTCATGCACATCGCGGGCGTCGTCAACGTGCCCACTCGCGCCGCCTTCGAGGCGGGCAATGCGACCGCAACCGCGAATGTCGTCGATGCCGCGCGCAATGCCGGGATCACGCGCTTCGTCCACGTCTCCTCGCTCGCGGCGCGCGAGCCTGCGCTGTCCAACTATGGCTGGTCGAAGGAGCGCGCCGAGGCCGTCGTCATCGAAAGCGGCCTCGACTGGACGATCGTCCGCCCGCCCGCGGTCTTCGGCCCCGGCGATACCGAAATGCTCGACCTGTTTCGCATGGCGCGGCGCGGCATCGCGCTGGTGCCGAACGGGCGCATGTCGGCGATTTACGTCGACGAGCTCGCGCGGCTGCTCGTCACGCTCGCCGCCGACCGCAGCGTCAGCATCGGCCAGATTTACGAGCCCGACGACGGCAAGCCGGCGGGCTGGTCGCACCGCGGCTTTGCCCGCGCCGTCGCGCGCGCCGTCGGACGCCAGCGCCTCTCGACGCTCGCGACTCCCGCACTGCTGCTCAAGGCCGGCGGGAGGCTCGACAAACTCGTGCGCCGGAGCCGCGCCAAGCTGACCCCCGACCGCGCGCGCTATATCGCGCATCCCGACTGGGTTGCGACCGAAGGCAAATGCCCGCCCGCCGAGTTATGGCGCCCCGAACTGGACACCGGCGAGGCGCTCGCCGAAACGGTGCGCTGGTATCGCCGCGAGGGCTGGCTGTGAGGCAGATAAGCCCCTCCTCTTCAGAGGAGGGGTTGGGGTGGTGGACGCCGGTGCGGCAACACCACCCCGCTGCGACTAGCGAACGAGTTCGCAAGTCTCGCTGCCCCTCCTCTGAAGAGGAGGGGATGCGGAAGGCCGTTCACCCCCCTCCCGTCGCCCGCCCGTCGAAGCGTGCATTGCCAAGGGCGGGGCGCATCCCTAGGTTTGCGGGCATGACCGACAGCACTGCCAACACGCCCAACGATCCCGCCGGCCCCTGGGCCATCCCCGTGCGCCGTCCGCTGCCCGGCGACGACAAGCGCAAATCCACGACCAGCTTCCCGCGCAAGGTCTGGAACCTGCTCGTCGGGATCAAGGACGCGCTCGCGCTCATCTTCCTGCTGCTCTTCTTCGTGGCGCTGTTCGGCCTGCTCGCCGGACGCCCCAATGCCGGCCTGCCGGTCAGCAAGGGCGCGCTCGTGATCGAACTCGACGGTATCGTCAGCGAACAGCCCGCCGAGATCGATCCGCTCGCGGCGCTGTCGGGCGGCGCGCAGCTCAAGGAAATCCGCGTCCGCGACGTCGTCCACGCGCTCGAAGTCGCCGCCGGCGACGATCGCGTAACCTCGGTCGTGCTCGACCTCGACCGCTTCCTCGGCGGCGGACAGGTGTCGCTCGCCGAGATCGGCGCCGCGATCGACAAGGTGCGCGCGAAGAAAAAGCCCGTCCTCGCCTTCGCGACCGCCTACACCACCGACAGCTATCAGATCGCCGCGCACGCGAGCGAGATCTGGGCCGACGGCATCGGCGGTGTCGCGATCGCCGGCCCGGGCGGATCGCGCCTCTATTACAAGGGGCTGATCGACCGGCTCGGCGTCACTGCGCACATCTATCGCGTCGGCACCTTCAAGAGCGCGGTCGAGCCTTTCCTGCGCAGCGACCAGTCGCCCGAAGCGAAGGAAGCCAATCTCGCCTATGCCGGCGTGCTCTGGGAAAACTGGCTGACCGACGTCAAAAAGGCGCGCCCTGCCGCCAAGCTCGATGCCTTCATCGCGGACACCGCGGGCGCGGTGAAGGCGGCGGGCAACGATCTGTCGAAAGCCTCGCTCGACGCCGGCCTCGTCGACAAGCTCGGCAGCCGCATGGCGTTCAACCGCCGCGTCGCCGAGATCAGCGGCACCGCCGACGACAGCAAGCCGTGGGAATATAATGCGATCCCGCTCGAAAATTGGGTCGCCGCCAATCCGCCCGAACAAAAGGGCAGCGCGATCGCGGTCGTCCCAGTGGTCGGCGAGATCGTCGATGGCGAAGCGCCGAGCGGCGTCGCGGGCGGCGAGACCGTCGCGCAGCACATCCTCGACGCCGCCGCCGACAGCAGCATCAAGGCGGTCGTGCTGCGCGTCGATTCGCCCGGCGGATCGGTGCTCGCATCGGAGGAAATCCGCCAGGCGCTGCTCGCCGCCAAGGCGAAGAAACTGCCGATCGTCGTCTCGATGGCGAATGTCGCGGCGTCGGGCGGCTATTGGGTCTCGACCCCCGCCGACCGCATCTTCGCCGAGCCCGAGACGATCACCGGGTCGATCGGCGTGTTCGGCATCCTGCCGAGCTTCGATCAGGCGCTTGCCAAGATCGGCGTCAACGCCGACGGCATCGCGACCACCCCGCTGTCGGGCCAGCCCGATATTTTCGGCGGCGTGAATGACGAGTTCAACGCGCTGGCGCAAGCAAGCGTCGAGGACATCTACGCGCGCTTCACCGGCCTCGTCGCGAAGAGCCGCAAGCAGCCGCTCGACAAGATATTGCCCATCGCCGAAGGGCGCGTCTGGGCCGGCGGCACCGCGCGCCAGATCGGGCTCGTCGACCAGTTCGGCGGCCTGCCCGACGCGCTGGCGGCAGCGGCGAAGCTCGCCAAGGTCGACGGCGATTTCCACGCCAAATATTTCGAGGACGAGCCGAGCGAATTTTCGAAGCTGCTCGCGAGCTGGTCGGGCGCCGAGGAGGAGCAGGCGACGGCGCTCCCGCGCGGCTGGTTCGGCATCGCGGCGATGAACCGCCAACTCACCGAGCGCCGGCTGGTGCAGGATTTGACGATGCTGTCGCAAACGGGGTCGGTGCAGGCGTCGTGCCTCGACTGCCGCGCCTACCTCCCCGCCGTCCCGCGGTCGGGCCAGGCCGAAGCGAAGGGCTTCCTCGCGGCGCTGGCGACGCTGCTGCGCTGACGCCGCCTCTCGCGCTAGCCTGGATCGGCTTCGACGACACGCTATAGCGTTTCCTGTGTCCCCGCGAAGGCGGGAGCTCACGGCCTGTTTAGTCAAAGATAGTCATGCTCAAGCCGGAGGGGAGACGAGCTTGCGCCCATCCCTCGGCCCCGCTATGCCAGCTTGACGTTCACGTTAAGGGAAAGACGAGCCCATGCGCTTCGAAGGCACCAGCGCCTATATCGCCACCGACGACCTCAAGGTCGCGGTCAACGCTGCGACGCTGCTGCGCCGCCCGCTGCTCGTGAAGGGCGAACCCGGCACCGGCAAGACCGTGCTGGCCGAGGAAATCGCCAAGGCGTTCGACGCGCCGCTGATCACCTGGAACATCAAGTCGACGACGAAGGCGCAGCAGGGCCTTTACGAATATGACGCGGTCGCGCGGCTGCGCGACGGCCAGCTCGGCGAAGAGCGCGTCCACGACATCCGCAACTACATCAAGCGCGGCAAGCTGTGGGAAGCCTTCACCTCGCCCAAGCTGCCCGTGCTGCTGATCGACGAGATCGACAAAGCCGACATCGAATTTCCGAACGACCTCCTCCAGGAACTCGATCGCATGGCCTTCCACGTCTATGAGACCGACGAGACGGTGACCGCGAAGGAACGCCCGATCGTCGTCATCACCTCGAACAATGAGAAGGAACTGCCCGACGCCTTCCTGCGCCGCTGCTTCTTCCATTACATCAAATTCCCCGACCGCGACACGATGGCCGAAATCGTCGAGGTCCATTTCCCCGGTATCCAGAAAACGCTGGTCAGCCGCGCGATGGACATTTTCTACGAGGTGCGCGAAGTTCCGGGGCTCAAGAAAAAACCCTCGACGAGCGAACTCATCGACTGGCTCAAGCTGCTCCTCGCCGAGGATATGCCGCTCGAAGTCTTGCAGAACCGCGACGTCGGCAAGGCGATCCCGCCCTTGCACGGCGCGCTTCTCAAGAATGAGCAGGACGTGATGCTGTTCGAAAAGCTCGCCTTCATGGCGCGGCGGCAGGGGAGCTGAACTCCAATATCTCGTCATTGCGAGCGTAGCGAAGCAATCCAGTGCGGTTTACGCTTACTCTGGATTGCTTCGCTACGCTCGCAATGACGGAAATCAAAGCTGATACGCCACCTCGACATCGCCCCAGCGACGGCCGCCGATCACCGCGGGCATATAGACGTTGCGTACCGTCACATAATTGATCCCGTCGCCTTCCTGGCGATAGACGGTCATAAAGAAGGGCGCGGTGCTGCGCTTCGCCGCCATGTCGGTATCGTCGAGCAGGATGCGGCCGTTGCGGCAATGCGCGGTGTCGTGCTCGAGGTCGCCGGTCGGCGCGCGCGAACAGTCGCTGATATGCGTCGGCAGAAAACCGTTCATGTCGCCCGCCGACGACATCCTGATTTCGGGATGATCGGCGACGATGCGATCGAATAGCGGGCGCCAATTGGCGTCGGCCCAGTCGCACAGCGTCGTGCGAAAGCGTTCGGGGTTTGAGTTCGGCACGCGGACATAGTTGGTGTCGAAAAGCTGCTCCATCGTGAGCTCGCCGCGCGCGATCGCCTTTTCGGCAAGGCTGACGAATTCGTCGCGCACCTTCGCGGCAAGTTCGACGATCGCCGAATCCTGCGGGCTGACCCCCGCCGAGATCACCGCGTTGAACATGCGGTTCGACACATGCTCCATCGACAGGATCGAATCGCGCGTTCCCTCCAGCGTCGCACCATTGTCGCGCACCGAGGCGACGACGCTGTCGAGCGCCTCGCGCACCTTCGCGCCATTGGCATGCACCATCGCGCTCGATTGCGCGATCCGGTCGCTCTGATCGTCGAGCAGGGCAACGAGATGCGTCGCATCGTGCAGCGCATCGGTGATCGTTTCGAACTGCGCCTCGGCGCGGCTCGATTGTTCGACGCCCGACTGTATCTCGGCGACCAGCCCGCCCGCTTCGGCGGCGAGGCTGCCGATGCTGCGGCGGATCTCGTCGGTCGCGCCGCGCGTATTCTGCGCCAGCTTCTTCACCTCGGCGGCGACGACGGCGAAGGTGCGGCCGGCATCGCCCGCGCGCTCGGCCTCGATCGCGGCGTTCAATGCGAGCATGTTGGTGGTCTTGGCGATCGACTCGATCGACTGGCTGACCTGCTGCACCTGTTCCATCACCGCGGCGAAATTGGTGACATGCGTGCCGAGCCGCGCGACGAGGTCGATGACCGAGCGGAATTCGGTGACCGCGGCATTGACCCGCTCGGCGCCGGTATCGAGCTGTTCGCAGGCGCGCGCCGACAGCAGTTTCGCCTCGTCGGTCGAATCGGCGATCTGGCGCTGATCGGCCTCGAGGCTGACGACATATTCCTCGAGCCGGCCGAGTTCGCCGATCTGCCGCTCCATCTGGTCGGTCGCGCGCTTGATCCGCCCCGCGGCGTCGCTGCACCCTACGGCCAACTCGCCGCAGTCGCTCGCCACCGACTGGTCGAGGATCGGCTCCGCCGGGTTGATCGGATCATATTTCATTGGCTTGCCCACGTCCCTGAATGATCGAGAAGCTATGCCGGACATTGGTTAACGGGGCGTCAATGGGTGGGGTGCGGATATGGCGGCTTTGGGGTGGGGAGCCGCCACTCCCTACCTTCGTCATTCCCGCGAAAGCGGGAACCTAGTGCGGGATCGGCCTACGCGCGCTCTGGGTCCCCGCTTTCGCGGGGATGACGATGTAAGAGGCCGCAATCGACCGGTCTCAGACATTCGTCATCCCGGACTTGATCCGGGATCCATTCTTTCCACGCCGCGTGAATGGACCCCGGATCAAGTCCGGGGTGACGATGAAAGATAGGTCCGCAGGCATTCGCAAATCGCCTTTGCGCCTTCCATCCTTCCGCTTTCCGTAAACGTAAAGTGATTGCACGCGCGGCGCGAAAGCGATACGCCTGATCCATGTTTTTCGGCTTTCTCGACGAGCTTCGCGCCGCAGGCATTCCCGCGAGCCTGAAAGAGCATCTGATGCTCCTCGAGGCGCTCGACCGCGAGGTGATCGATCGCAGCCCCGAGCAATTCTATTACCTCAGCCGCGCGATCTATGTGAAGGACGAGGGCCAGCTCGACCGCTTCGACCAGGTGTTCAACAAGGTCTTCAAGGGCATCCTTTCCGATTACGGCCAGAACCCGGTCGACGTCCCCGCCGACTGGCTGAAAGCGGTCGCCGAGAAATTCCTGACGCCTGAGGAAATGGCCGCGATCGAATCGCTCGGCGACTGGGACAAGATCATGGAGACGCTGAAGCAGCGGCTCGAGGAACAGCAGAAGCGCCACGAGGGCGGCAGCAAGTGGATCGGCACCGGCGGCACCTCGCCCTTCGGCAATTCGGGCTACAACCCTGAGGGCGTGCGGATCGGCGGCGAGAGCAAGCACAAGCGCGCGCTGAAAGTCTGGGAAAAGCGCGAGTTCCAGAACCTCGACAACACGAAGGAACTCGGTACCCGCAACATCAAGATCGCGCTGCGCCGCCTGCGCAAGTTCGCGCGCGAGGGCGCGGCCGACGAGCTCGACATTCCGGGCACGATCGACGGCACGGCGCGGCAGGGCTGGCTCGACATCCGGATGCGGCCCGAACGGCGCAATGCGGTCAAGCTGCTGCTCTTCCTCGACGTCGGCGGGTCGATGGACCCGTTCATCAAGCTGTGCGAGGAACTCTTCAGCGCCGCGACAAGCGAGTTCAAGAATCTCGAATTTTTCTATTTCCACAATTGCCCCTACGAAGGCGTGTGGAAGGACAATAAGCGCCGCTGGTCCGAACGCCATCAGATGTGGGACATCCTTCATAAATATGGTCATGATTACAAAGTGATCTTCGTCGGAGACGCGTCGATGAGCGCCTATGAGATCACCCATCCGGGCGGCAGCGTCGAACATTTCAACGAGGAATCGGGCGCGGTCTGGCTGCAGCGCATCACCCATGTCTACCCCGCCGCGGTGTGGCTCAATCCGGTGCCCGAGGCGCATTGGGGCTACACCCAGTCGGTGAAGCTGATCAAACAGCTGATGAACGACCGCATGTATCCGCTGACGCTCGCCGGCCTCGACGATGCGATGCGCGAGTTGACGCGAAAGCATTGACGCCAGCCTCGTAACCGACAAAGCATCCGCATCCCCGAGCGAAGACGAGGGGTTCGTTCGAGCGGAGCGAGAACCCGCAACGCCGCAGCCTCGACTTCGCTCGGCATAGCCCCTCGTCTTCGCTCGGGGAGACGGGAATTTCAGATCGAGCCCCAATGATCGACCTCCCCCTTATCACCATTCTCCTGCTCACCGGGTTCATCAACCTGATCGGGGCGCTCGCTTATGCCGCACGGATCGCGGGGGTGCGGACGCGGCGGATCGCGATGTCCTTTGCGCTGTTCAACATCCTCGTGCTCTTCTCGCGCACCTCGAACAGCTTCCTCGGCCCTTTCCTCGCCAAGCGGATCGAGACGCGCATCCACGACGGCAGCGGCGGGCAGCTCTTCTTCGACATGCAGATGGTGCTCGCCGCGGCGAGCGTCGCGACCTTGATCGGCATATTGCTCGTCCCCACGGGGCAGCGCATGTTCGCCGCCGCGATCGGCTGGTATCAGGACAATCGCTCGACGACGAGGCTCGCACTGAAGGCCGCGAGCCCCGGTGGCCTGCGCACCTTGGGGCGGTCGCTGACCGTCCCCAGCCTTTCGCATCTCAAGAGCTGGCAAATGCCCAAGGGGATCGGCTGGGGCGTGCTGATCGCCAATTGCCTCGCGCAATCCCTGCTCGCGGTCGGCGTCGTCGCGTCGCTCTACGCCGGCTATCTTGCCCCGGAATTCCGCGTCACCGCGTCGCAGCTTTCGGCGCTGATCAACGGCTTCGCGACGATCCTGCTCTTCGCCTTCATCGATCCGCAATTGTCGGTGATGACCGATGATGCGGTCGAGGGGAAGGTCGACGAGGGCGATTTCCGCCGCGCGATCACCTTCATTTCCTTGAGCCGTCTCGCGGGCACGGTCCTCGCGCAGGCGCTGCTGCTTCCCGCCGCGATGCTGATCGCGTGGGTCGCCGTCCATGTCTGAAGCTGAAGCGAACGGGACGCGCGGCCACAGCCGCTTTCACGCCGTCCGCGCCCGGCTCGAGGCGATGGCGGTCGAGCCGGGACCGCGCGGCTGGTTCCTCGAATTTCTCGTCTTCGGCTTCAAACAGGGCTGGGCATGCCTGTTCGGCGGCCTGATGCTCGCGCTATTGCTCAGCACGCACCTCTTCTGGCCCGAAAGCGCGCCGCTTCACCGCTATGATGCGATCACGATCGGCGCGGTGTTGATCCAGCTCGGCATGCTCTCCTTCCGGCTCGAAACGCCGAAGGAAGCACTCGTCATCCTGATCTTCCACATCGTCGGCACGGTGATGGAATTGTTCAAGACCGCGGCGGGATCGTGGCAATATCCCGAGGCGAGCCTGCTCCACATCGGCGCTGTGCCGCTCTTCTCGGGCTTCATGTATGCCGCGGTCGGCAGCTATATCGCCCGCGTCTGGCGCATCTTCGATTTCCGCTACACGGGCTATCCGCCGGTCTGGACGAGCTATGCCCTCGCCGCCGCCATCTATGTCAATTTCTTCGCGCATCATTGGGTTTACGACATCCGCTGGTTCCTCTTCGCGGCGACCGCTTTGCTCTTCTGGCGCTGTCAGGTGTGGTTCCGCCCGCTCCACGTCCACCGCCGCATGCCGCTGCTCGTCGGCTGGGGTCTCGTCGCGCTGTTCATCTGGTTTGCCGAGAATATCGGCACCTTCGCGCGCGCCTGGACCTATCCCAGCCAGAACGGCGGCTGGCACATGGTCGGGGTCGAAAAGCTCGGCAGCTGGTATCTGCTGATGATCATCAGCTTCGTGTTGGTCAGTCTGGTGCAGCGGCCGAAAGCGCCGGACGCCGCTGGACAACCGTCGCCCCCGCACAGGCGGGGGCCGCTGTAGGCCTTATCCAATGCCGAAGCGTAAACCGCAGACGGCCCCCGCCTTCGCGGGCGCGACGGGCTATTCGAACGGCTTATCGATCGACGGCGGCGGCTCGGAGAACCATTTCGGGCCGCCGTCGGTCATGTAGAAACAATCCTCGAGCCTTATGCCGAACTCGCCCGGAATATAGATGCCGGGTTCGTTCGAGAAACACATGCCCGGCGCGAGCTTCGTCGTTTCGCCGCGCACCAGATTGACCGGCTCATGCCCGTCGAGGCCGATGCCGTGGCCGGTGCGATGCGAGGTGCCGGGCAGCTTGTAGCCGGGACCCCAGCCGAGGCTTTCATAATAAGCGCGCACCGCGTCATCGACCTTGCCCGCCGGCGTACCAACCTTCGCCACGGCGAAGGCGACGTCCTGCCCCTTGCGCATCTGGTCCCACACCTGACGCTGGCGCTGGCTGGCTCTGCCGTAGACAAAGCTGCGCGAAATGTCCGACTGATAGCCATGCACCGTCGCGCCGCAGTCCATCAGCACGACTTCGCCTTCCTTCACCGCCTGCGGCTTGCCGCTGCCGTGCGGATAGGCGCTCGCCTCGCCGAGCAGGATCAGCTCGAACTCACTCCTGCCGCCGAGCGCGGTGGTCGCAGCCTTCATGATCGCGCCGATGTCGGCGGGGGTCATCCCCGCCTCGATCCGCGGCGCGGTGTGGCGATAGGCGGCGAGCGTGATGTCGGCGGCGATCTGCATCAGCGCGATTTCCGCGGGCGACTTGTGCATCCGGCATCCGCGCACGACCGGCGCGCCGTTGACGACGGTCGCCTGCGGCATCGCCTTTTCGAGCCCATCGACCGCGAAATAGCGCACCGTTTCCTCGACGCCGATCCGGCCCTTCGCCAGCCCGCGCTTGCCGAGCCACGCCGCGACCGCCGCGAGCGGATTCTCGTCCTCGTTCCACGTCAGCACCTCGGCCTCGATGCCGAGACTCTCCCGCACCGAAGGCTCCTCGAAGAAGGGGGTGACGATCGCCACCTCGCCTTCGCGCGTCAGCACCGCGGCGGTCAGCCGCTCGCTGCGCCACCATTCGACGCCGGTGAAATAGATGAGGCTCGACCCCGGCTCGATCAGCAACGCACCGATGTCGTTGGCCGCCATCAACTCCTTCGCCTTGGCGATCCGCGCCATGCGCTCTGCCTTGCCGATCGGGACAGCCTTCGCCGCGAGATTGGGGAGACCCGCGGTATCGGCGGCAAGCGCCGGCGCGGGCAACGTGGCAACCAAGCCGCCAATTGCTGCCGTGCCCAGAAATTGCCGCCGGTGCATCATTTTTCTCCGTCAGTTTCGGGGCGTCATCGGTATCGATTGGACGACAGGCGGCTCCTTGTCGAATCTGCGCCTCATCTCTTCATTGCGTCGATCACTATGTTGTGCCGTCAAGTCGCGGCACATCCGTTGGGTGGCCTGTGTGCCGAGTGCGTAGGGGTCCGCCGCGACCTCAGCCCATGACAGTCCATCGGCAACGCACATCATGTCGTGGAAGTCCCTCGCGGAAAATTTGTCAAAATAATAGAGCAACAATCGTCCGCGTCGCGTCGCGACAACTGATGCGGTCTGAACTTCGTCGATCAGCGGTATCGCCCAGACGACATTGTCGCCCATTTCGATCACCTTCGTCGATGCCGCCACGGCATCGAAGGGGCGATAGGCCCAAGCTTTCGGAGGGATCTCGCGGATCAGCAAAACATTGACCCTGCCATCGGACGCCTTGCCCTCGATCACATAATCGGGCTTCGCCTTGCGGGCCTTCCACTCGTCCAGCATGGCTAGCTGTTCGGTCGGTGGCGGCTTACAATCGACGCCCGACATATACATGCCCACCCAGATCATCCCCGGTGCGACCGGCCCGTCCGGAAGACGGTCCCATTGGATTTCCATTCGGCACACATTGATCTTACCATTGCGCTGTTCGATCCGGCCCTGATTATAATCGTCGAGCGTTGCATAGTCACCGTAGGGCCTCGCGTAGAACACGCCCTTGCGGGGTGTCACCGCGCCGATGACGATCCACGGACGCGAGGAGTCGGCAGGATATATGGCATAAGAACCAACCTGCGGCTTATATTCGGGGTCGCGCGCTTCTTCCGTCGCTCTTTTACGAAGCAGGTCGGCGATATAGCGATTGGATTGCTGTCGACTTTCGTAATCGGTCCCGCCCGGAATAAGCAGCGTGACGGCCTCACGCTTCACATAGGCAGCGGGCTCCTTGGCCGCACAACCAGCAATCGGAAGCGCGAGGGCCGCGCAAGCGACCACCGTAAGACATCGTCTCCCCCTCAGCACCCTCTGTTCCCTCTCATCGATAAATCAGCAAATCTCCGATTTCCCCGCGCCACGCCGCCTCTTCTGGCAGAGCCAGCGTATCGAGGTCGCCGGGGTCCGCGCCCGCATCGTCGACCCACTTGCGCAGGCCGGGACCGCCGTTGATCACATCGATCGCGAGCACATCGTCGGTATATTCGTACTTGAAATCCTTGCCGCGCCAGATCGGATAATCCGGATAGAGCGAGCGGATCGCCTTGAACCCCAGCGCCTGCACGCGCCACGGGCGGAAGGCTTCATGGTCGTACCAGCCACCCTCGGCATGGATATGGATGCCGCTGTTGAGCTGTTTCATATGCTTGTGGAAGGTCGGTTCGAACCAGATGTCGCGCAGCTTGCATCCGGTGAGCCATTCGGGCGCGAGCCGCTGCATTTCGGCGATCACCGCGCGCGCATCGATGTCGGGGGCGCCGAACAATTCGAGCGGGCGCGTCGTGCCCCTGCCCTCGCTCAAGGTCGCGCCTTCGACCATCACCGTGCCCGCATAGGCGCGCGCCATGTTGACGTTCGCGGCATTGGGGCTGGGGTTGATCCACACCCGCTCCGCCGGCCAGCCGAAGCCGGACCCTTCGGGCTCCCATCCCTCTATTTCGATCACGCGATAATCGACGTCGAGCCCGAAGTGACGAATGAACCAATGCCCCATCTCGCCCATCGTCAGGCCGTGGCGCATCACCATCGGCCCGGCGCCGACGAAGCTTTCCCAGCCGGACAGAAGCCGCGTGCCCTCGACCGGGCGCCCAGCCGGGTTGGGGCGGTCGAGTACCCACACCGCCTTGCCGTGCGCCGCGGCGGCTTCGAGGATGTAGAGCAGGGTCGTCACATAGGTGTAGATGCGGCAGCCGAGGTCCTGCAAATCGACGAGCATCACGTCGAACGTTTGCATCGACTGGCCCGACGGCCGCCGCACTTCGCCGTACAGGCTGAACACCGGCATGCCATAGGTCGGGTCGGTGAAGTCGGGCGACTCCATCATATTGTCCTGCAGGTCGCCGCGCACGCCGTGCTGCGGCCCGAACACCGCGGTGACATGGACCCCCGCCGCGACGAGCGCGTCGAGGCTGTGGGTCAGGTCGGCGGTGACCGAGGCGGGATGCGCGAGCAGCGCGACGCGCTTGCCTTCGAGCGGTTTGCGCAAAGCCGGGTCGGCGAGCAGGCGGTCGATACCGAAAAGCGTCGTCATGCCCGCCCGCGTGCCTCAAGCGTCAGGGCAAAGCAATCGGGATGATGGAAGTCGGGCTTGCCCGGCGGATGCGCCAGCGCCCAATAGCTTTTGGTGCCGTCGAGTTCCTCGATCACCGCGGACAGCGCGAGCTTCGCGCCGATGTCGGGGAAGATGCCGGGTTCGACGCGCAGCGCATAGCCTTGTTCGCCGCGCTCGGCGACCATTTCCCACGGCGCGAGTTCGTCGGAGCGCAGCAGCGAGCGGTAATCGTCGAACTGGTAACAGGCCCAGCGCCCGTCGGGGCTGTAATTGAACTCGGTATAGTCGGGCTGGCCTTCTTCGGTCAGAAAGGCTTCGAAACAGGTGCTTTCCCACAGGCCGTCGGTCGCGCTGTCGGCGATGACCAGCTCGCCCTCGCCGTGCGGCAGCACGAGGTCGGCGATCGCACCATCGACGATATAGCGCAGCGCGAACCCATCCTCGAACGACAGGCTGACCTCGACCGCGACCGACCGCACCGCCTTGGCCGGCGTGTCGGGGTGACAGATCAGCTCCTTGCGCATGCTATCCAAATATCAAACCCCATGCTAAGCGCCCGCCCGCTATGACGAACTATAAATCCGACCTGCTGCGCCTTCTCGACGAGCGAGGCTATATCCATCAGACGACCGACGCGGAAGGGCTCGATGCGCTCGCGGCGAAACAGATCGTCCCCGGATATATCGGCTTCGACGCAACCGCGCCCTCGCTGCACGTCGGCAGCCTTGTCCAGATCATGATGCTGCGCCGCCTGCAACAGACGGGGCACAAGCCCGTCGTGCTGATGGGCGGCGGGACGACGCGGATCGGCGACCCGACGGGCCGCGACGAAAGCCGCAAGATGCTGTCGGACGCGACGATCGCCGCGAACATCGCGTCGATCTTCAGCATCTTCCGGCAGTATCTGACCTTCGGCGACGGACCGACCGACGCGGTGATGGTCAACAATCAGGACTGGCTCGGCAAGCTCGGCTATATCGAGCTGCTGCAGGAAGTCGGCACCCACTTCACGATCAACCGCATGATGACCTTTGATTCGGTCAAGCTGCGGCTCGAGCGCGAGCAGCCGATGACCTTCCTCGAATTCAATTACATGATCCTCCAGGGCTATGATTTCCGTCATCTTTCGAAGGCGATGGGCGTGCGACTGCAGATGGGCGGATCGGACCAGTGGGGCAATATCGTCAACGGCATGGAGCTGGGCCGCCGCATGGACGGCGCCGATCTCTATGGCCTTACGACTCCGCTGCTGACCACCGCCGCGGGGGCGAAAATGGGCAAAACGGCCGCTGGCGCCGTCTGGCTTAATCCCGAACAACTGTCCCATTTTGACTATTGGCAATATTGGCGCAACTGCGACGACCGCGACGTCGGCAAATTCCTCAAGCTGTTCACCGACCTGCCGCTGGACGAGATCGCGCGGCTCGAAGCACTCGAAGGCGCCGAGATCAACGAGGCGAAGAAGATTCTCGCCAACGAGGCGACCGCGATGTGCCGCGGCGAAGAGGCCGCCAAAACCGCTTCGGACACCGCCGCGCAAACCTTTGAAAAGGGGCAGATCGGCGGCGACCTTCCGCAAGCCGTCGCGCCCGCCGCAGGGATCAGCGTCGTCGATGCGCTGCGCAAACTCGGGTTCGCAGGCTCGAACAAGGAAGCCCGCCGCAAGCTCGACGAGGGCGCGGTGAAGGTCGATGGCGCGGTCGTCCGCGACCCGCAGCACCGAATCCAGCCCGGCGCCGACCCCGTTCCGCTGAGCCTCGGATCAAAAAAACATGGCCTTGTGGTGCGGTAAGGCGCACAAAAGCGTTTACCACTTCTTCAGCAATCGGATGGATCGTTCATGGCAAAATCAACAAGGTCCACGAACATGCGCAAGATCGACACCAGCAAGGCCCATTATGTCGGCCTCGACCAGCGGATCGCTCCGCGTAGCGACGTCTATTGCCGCCTGCCCTTCGTCATGCCCGACGGGCGGCAGGAAATGTGTACCTGCGTCAACATCAGCGCCGACGGCCTGTTGATGCGCTTCGAACGCGGGCTGGAGCCCGGCGACCTCGTCGTGTTCCGCATGCCGATCATCGGCCGCACCGCGGCGAAGGTCGTCTGGTCGCTCGGCGGCAAGACTGGTGTACAGTTCGACAAGTCGATCTCGGTTGAGGATTATCTGCCGATGATCCGCGCCATGGGCGCGCGGGGCGACATCAACTAGGGCTTCCCGATAGCGTCGCCCCCGCGAAGGCGGGGGCCGCTGGAGGTTTACGCAACAACGAAGAACCAGACCGACAACGGCCCCCGCCTTCGCGGGGGCGACGCTTGTTTATCCACTCCGCAATAACGGCACCGCCGCATCGCGCTCGAACAGATAGAGACAGAGGCGTACCGCTTCGGCCCTTGCGCCCTCCATGCCGCCATCGCGCTCGACGAAGAGCCGCGCATCGTCATGCGCGACCGGCAACAGCCGGACCAGCTGTTCGGGGGTCGCGAGCCGGTAGTCGGCGTCGCCCGATTGCTTGAGCCCGAGCAGTTCGCCGCCGCCGCGCAGTTCGAGGTCCTTTTCGGCGATCACGAAGCCGTCGTTCGTCTCGCGCATCAGCGCCAGCCGCTCGCGCGCGGTTTCGGAGAGATTTTGCGAACGCAGCAGCAGGCATACCGACTTCGCCGCTCCGCGCCCGACGCGGCCGCGAAGCTGGTGGAGCTGCGCGAGCCCGAAATTCTCGGCATGTTCGACGATCATCAGGCTGGCGGCGGGCACATCGACTCCGACCTCGATCACCGTCGTCGCGACGAGGACCCCGGTCTCGCCGGCCTGGAAGCGCGCCATGACCTCGTCCTTCTCGGGGCCCTTCATCCGGCCGTGGACGAGGCCGACGCGCGCGTTGCCCAGCCGCGCGCGAAGCAGCGCGGCGCGATCTTCGGCCGCGGCGAGTTCGCTCCCCTCGCTTTCGGCGACGAGCGGGCACACCCAATAGGCTTGCGCGCCCGTCGCAAGGTGCCGGTCGAGCGAGTCCACAACATCGTCAAGCCGATCGAGCGAGATGACGCGCGTATCGACCGGGGTCCGGCCGGGCGGCATTTCGTCGATCTGCGACACGTCCATCTCGCCATGATTGGCGAGTTGCAGCGTGCGCGGGATCGGCGTCGCGGTCATCACGAGGAGATGCGGCGGTCGCGCCGCCTTTTGCGTCAGCATCAACCGCTGCGCGACGCCGAAGCGATGCTGTTCGTCAACGACGACGAGCGCCAGATCGCGGTAATTGACCGCCTGCTGGAAGATCGCGTGGGTGCCGACGAGGATGTCGATACTGCCATCGGCGAGCCCCATCAGGGTGGATTCCCTCGCGCGGCCCTTGTCGCGCCCGGTGAGGATCGCGAGGTTCACCGGCAGGCCGCCGAGCATGCGCTGCAAGGTTGCATAATGCTGGCGCGCGAGGATTTCGGTCGGCGCGAGCAGTGCCGCCTGCGTCCCCGTCTCGACCGCGGCGAGCATCGCGCGCAAGGCGACGAGCGTTTTGCCCGATCCGACATCGCCTTGCAGCATGCGCAGCATCGGCGTGTCCTGCGCCATATCGCCCGCGATCTCGCGCCCGACGCGCTCCTGCGCGCCGGTCAGCCCGAACGGCAGCCTGAGTGCTTCGGCAAGCCGGCCGTCGCCGGCGATCGCCCGGCCCTTGCGCGTGCGCAGGCCCTGCCGGATCAGCATCAGCGCGACCTGGCTCGCGAAAATCTCGTCATAGGCGAGCCGGTCGCGCGCCGCCTCGTCGCGCGGGCTGGCGTGGGCGCGCTCCATCGCCTCGTTCCACGCGGGCCATCCGCGACTCGCGAGCAGGGGCGCGTCGATCCACTCGGCCAGCTCGGGCCGCCGTTCGAGCGCCACGGCTGCGAGCTGCGACAGGCGCGCGTTGGTCAGCCCTTCGGTCAGCGGATAGACGGGCTCATGCACCGCGATGCCCGCCTCGTCGCCGGGCTCGGCGACATGGTCGGGGTGGACGATCTGCCGCATGTCGCCATAGAGGTCGAGCCGCCCCGACACGCGGCGCTTTTCGCCCAGCGGAAAGAGTTTCCTCGCCAATCCCGAGGTCCGCCCGAAATAGACGAGCCGGACATGATCGCCCGCGCTGTCGAAGGCTTCGACGCCGAAGGGCGCACGCGGGCTGCGGCCGGGGCGATAGTCCTGCGCGGTGAGCTCGACGATGATCGTCTGTCCCGCCTGCGCCTGATCGAGCCGGTCGACCGGGAAGCGCGAGATCAGGCCCGTCGGCAAATGGAACAGCACATCGACGACGCGCTCGAGCCCGAGCCGCGTCAGCGGCTTGGCAAGCTGCGGCCCGACGCCTTTCAGGTCGGTCAGCGCGGCAAAGAGCGGATTGAGTATCTCGGGTCGCATCGGTGATCTCGTCTAGCGCGGACGGAACGATCTTGCACCTCCCCTCTCCCCTTGCGGGAGAGGGCAGCGAGACTTACGAGCTTGCTCGTTAGTCGCAGCGGGTGAGGGGTTGCGCTTGCAAAGCAAGCGCGTGCTCGCCATGCGAGCACTCACCCTCATCCAACTTCGCCTAGCCGCAAAGCGGCAAGGCTTCGTATCCTTCTCCCGTCAAGGGAGAAGGGAAAGAGAAACAGATGCAAGACCGCCTCAAACGCCTCAAATTCCGCGCCTGGCACCGGGGCACGCGCGAGGCCGACTATATGATCGGCGGCTTCTTCGACCGTTATGCGTCCGGATGGAGCGAGGAGGAGCTCGCATGGTACGAGGCCGTTGTCGAAGAAGATGACGTCGACATCATGGCCTGGGCGCTCGGCACCGGCGAGCCGCCCGCGCATCTCGACCGGCCCGAGATGATCGCAGCGATGCGCCGGCTGGACTATATTCCGCTGCCATGACCCTGCCCGCCGCCGACATTTTTGCCGCGATCGGTTCGGCACCGGCGCCGCTGACGCTGGCGCGCGCGGCCGACGGCTTCCTGCCGCTGCTGCTCGCCGATCTGGCGCGCGCGAGCGACAAGCGGCTTGTTTATGTCGCGACCGACGATGCCGCGATGCAGGCGGTCGCCGACGCAGCGCCCTTCTTTGCGCCCGATCTGATCGTCCACCGCTTCCCTGCGTGGGATTGCCTGCCCTATGACCGTGCAGGCCCGTCGATGCGTGTCAGCGCCGACCGGCTCGCGACGCTGTCGGCGCTGCAACTGCCGCCGAAGCGCGGCGAACTCATCCTGACCACCGTCGCCGCGCTCACCCAGCGCACGCTGACGCCCTTTCGCATCCGCCAGCTCGCGACGACGCTCGCGCCGGGCCAGCGCATCGACCGCGACGCGCTCGCCGAGCTGCTCGTCTCGAACGGTTTCAGCCGCGTCGACACCGTCGCCGACCAGGGCGAGTTCGCGGTGCGCGGCGGCATTCTCGACCTCTTCCCCGCCGGCAAGGAGAACGGGCTGCGCGTCGATTTCTTCGGCGACGAGATCGAGAGCATCCGCCGCTTCGACCCCGCCGACCAGCGCAGCCTCGGCCCCGCCAAGGCGTTGCAACTGCTCCCGGCCAGCGAAACCCTGCTCGACGAAGCGACGATCAAGCGCTTCCGCTCGGCCTATCGCGAATTGTTCGGCGCGCAGGCAACCGGCGATCCGCTCTATCAGGCGGTGAGCGACGGGCGGCGGCAGGCGGGCATGGACCATTGGCTGCCCTTGTTCGAGGAGCGGCTCGCGACACTGTTCGACCATATCGACCCCGCGACCCCGGTACTGCGCGGCCACCGCACCGAGGCGACCGCCGAGACGCGCTTCGCCGCGATCGCCGATTACCATGCGAACCGCGTCGCCGCCGAGCGCGAATCGCCGGGGAGCTATCGCCCGCTAGCGCCCGAGACACTCTATCTGACCGAGGCGGAATGGGCCGGAGCGGCAAAAGAGCGCCCGATCCATATCGTCACCCCCTTCGACGTCCCCCCCTCGGCGACCGTGGTCGACCTCGAAAGTTTCGCCGCGCGCGATTTCACGCCCGAGCGGACCGCCGACGAAAATGTCTATGCGAAGGTCGCGGACCATTTGTCGGACGAGCGCCGCAAGGGACGGCGCACGATCATCGCGAGCTATTCGGGCGGTGCGCGCGAACGATTGGCAGGGTTGCTGAAAGAGCATGGCGTCGATGGGTTGGCGCAGGTCGATACGTGGCAGGAGGCATTGGGCGTTTCCTCTCCCCTCCCGCTTGCGGGAGGGGTCGGGGGTGGGCAGACGGCTCAACCGTCATCTGCGGACAAGCCCACCCCTAGCCCCTCCCGCAAGCGGGAAAGGGATCATGTCGCCCTGATCGTCCTCCCCCTCGACCATGGCTTCGCCTCCGATGCGATCAGCCTGCTCACCGAACAGGATATTCTCGGCGAACGCCTCGTCCGGCGGCAGAAGCGCCGCAAGAGCGCCGACGCCTTCCTCGCCGAACTCGCGACGCTCAGCGTCGGCGACCTCGTCGTCCACCTCGATCATGGTATCGGCCGCTATGAAGGCCTGACCCAGATACCGGTCGGCAGCAGCCCGCACGACTGCGTCGCGCTCACTTATTCGGGCGGCGACAAGCTCTACGTCCCGGTCGAAAATCTCGACGTCCTGTCGCGCTACGGCGGCGAGAGCGAGGGCGTCGGCCTCGACAAATTGGGCGGCGAAGCGTGGCAGCGCCGCAAGGCGCGAATGAAGGAGCGCATCCGCGAGATCGCGGGCGAACTGCTCGCGACCGCGGCGCAGCGCGCGCTGCGTTCGGGCGAATTGCTAGCGCAGGACGCCGCCTATCCCGCCTTCGCCGACCGCTTCCCCTATCAGGAAACCGACGATCAGGACCGCGCGATCGGCGACGTGCTCGCCGACATGGCGTCGGGGCGCCCGATGGACCGGCTCGTCTGCGGCGACGTCGGTTTCGGCAAGACCGATGTCGCGCTGCGCGCCGCCTTCGTCGCCGCGATGGCGGGGGTGCAGGTTGCCGTGGTCGTCCCGACCACCCTGCTCGCGCGCCAGCATTACAGCAATTTCGTCGAACGCTTCAAAGGCTTCCCGGTCAACATCGGCCGCCTGTCGCGCCTCGTTCCCGCCGCCGAAGCGCAAAAGACGCGCGATGGGCTGGCGAGCGGCCAGATCGACATCGTCGTCGGCACCCATGCGGTGATCGCCAAGGCGGTCGAGTTCAAGAATCTCGGCCTCGTCATCGTCGACGAGGAACAGCGTTTCGGCGTCGTCCACAAGGAGCGGCTGAAGCAGCTCAAGGCCGACGTCCACGTCCTCACCCTCACCGCGACCCCGATTCCGCGCACGCTGCAGATGGCGATGTCGGGCCTGCGCGAGCTTTCGGTCATCCAGACGCCTCCCGTCGACCGCCTGGCGGTGCGGACTTACGTGGCGCCGTGGGATCCCGTCGTGATCCGCGAGGCGCTGCTGCGCGAGCATGATCGCGGCGGGCAGAGCTTCTTCGTCACCCCGCGGATCAAGGACCTGCCCGACATCGAGCTATTCCTGCGCACGCGGGTGCCCGAGATCAAATATGTCGTCGCGCACGGCCAGATGGCGCCGGGCGAGGTCGAGGAGCGGATGAGCGCCTTCTACGACCGCAAATATGACGTGCTCGTCTCGACCACGATCGTCGAAAGCGGGCTCGATATTCCGAGCGCGAACACGCTGATCGTCCACCGTGCCGACCGCTTCGGCCTCGCGCAGCTCTACCAGCTCCGCGGCCGCGTCGGGCGGTCGAAGACGCGCGCTTACGCCTATCTCACCACGCTCGAAGGCGGCGCGATCACCGACACCGCCGAAAAACGCCTCAAGCTGCTCGGCGACCTCGACACGCTGGGCGCGGGTTTTCAGCTCGCGAGCCACGATCTCGACATTCGCGGCGCGGGCAATCTCGTCGGCGACGAGCAGTCGGGGCATATCCGCGAGGTCGGTTTCGAACTCTACCAGTCGATGCTCGAGGAGGCGATCCTCGTCGCCAAGGCCGAGGGCATGGGCGCCGCGCCCCCGCGCGAAGCCTTGTCGCCCGTCATCACCGTCGACGCGCCGATCCTGATCCCCGAGGATTATGTTCCCGACCTGCCGCTGCGCATGGCGCTCTATCGCCGCCTCAACGAGGCCGGGGATCGCGCCGCGCTCGACGGCTTCGCGGCCGAAATGATCGACCGTTTCGGCCCGCTGCCGCCCGAAACCGCGAACCTGATCCAGCTGATGGAGATCAAGGCGAACGCCAAGGCCGCCGGCATCGCCAAGCTCGACGTCGGCACCAAGGGCGCGCTGGTCAGCTTCCATGGCGACCAGTTCGCGAACGTCCCCGGGCTGATCGCCTATGTCGAGCGGCTGAAGGGCCGGGCGCGTATCCGCCCCGACAACAGGCTGTCAGTCAGCGGCGATTGGGTCAGCACCGGCGCGCGCCTCAACGGGGCGCTGCAACTGTCGAAGGGATTGGGGAAGCTGGCGCGGCAGATCGCCTAGGCAGCCGGCCCAGCCGATCGGCGTCGCACCGCTTCGCGCGCGCGCATCAGGCCGGAAAACAGGCGCCGCCGTCGCGGCGTGCCGATGGCGATCGCGCAGTCGAACATCGTACGGCGGTCACGCCAGAAGGCGCCGCCGCTATGCGCGCCGGGCGACGCACAGGTGTCAAAGAACGTGTCGGGCTCGGCGCCGACCTGTTCGGCCACATAACGCATCAACAACAATCCCGGCGCATAGCTTCGCAGCGCCTCGTCATAGGTCATCTTGAACCCGAACCCGCGTTTCCCGGAAACGAACCAGCTCGACATCGCGGCCACGCCGCCAGCAGTCGTCAACCGCGCGATACGAAGCTGGCCGCGCCGCTGCCCTTCGCGCACCACCTCGCGGAACAGCGCCTCGGTGTCCGGCGCGCAGCCGATCGCGCTCCCCGCGCGCCCTTTCCACCCCGCGCCTTCGAGCGCGAGGAACGCATCGATCCACGGCTGCGCGTCGTCGCCCTGGCCCAGCATCTCGTATCGCACCGGGCCATGATCGCGTTCGAGCCGCCGCGCCAGGCTGCGGGCGCGCGACGCCGCCTTGGCGTCGGGCGCCGCCTCGCTTCCGGGCCGGCGCGCCGGGCGGTCGAAGCGATTGACAAGATGCAGCGGCCGCCGGTCGTCGGCGCACAGGCCGACAAGCGCGGCGGCAACGGGATTGTCGGCGGCGAACTGGTGACAATGGATGAGCAGCGCCCCGTCGGCATGCGCATCGAAATGATCGAGCAACAAGCGCCAGAAGCGGAAAGCGGCGCGCGGCAACACCAAAGGCGCGCCCAGAAACTGGTTGGTCGCCGTCCACGTCCGCCAATTCGCGACCGGCCAGCGCCCGAAGCGCGGCGCGCGGACCAGCGGCAACAAACCGATCCAGCGTCCCGCCGCGTCGGCCGCTATGGCGATACGGACATCGTCGGGTGCCGCGCAATGGCGCAGCGCGGCATCCATGAACCAGTGCTGGGCAAAGACGTTCGCCGCCCCCGCCCGATCCGACAATTGCGTCCAGCGGGCGTGGTCGCATGGTCCGAGGTCGGCCCAGCGCAGCAGCCGGACGGTATCGCCGCCGTTCGCGCTCACCGTCTCGCCCGCCGCCGCAATTCCGGCGCGGAGGTCGCTGGCGAAATCATGGTGGATCATAAGAGCCCCACACGGCGCGCGGCGCGCGCGGCAAGCGCGCGCAGTCGCGGCCGCTCCGTCCAGGCCGGCGGACGCGACGTGCCAAGGCCGATCCGGCGCAGCAGCGGGTTGACCGCCAGCGCCTCCGCCGCCGCAAGACTCCAGTCGCTTTGCCAGGTCACCGACAGCGAAATCGACGCCGACGCGCCGGCGCGCACCCAGTGCGGCGCCGAATAAGGAACATAGAGCGCATCGGCCGGCGCCAGATGGTGTATCGTTGCCGCGGCCTCGAACTCGGGCCGCCATGGCAGCATATTTTCGCCCGCCCGGTGATGCGCCTCGCGGTTGGCGAGCGACAGGAAGGGCGGCGATGACGGATAGGTCGCGAACGCCTTGTCGCCCGCGATCTGGAACAGGATATTATACTCGGCATCGAAGTGAAATGGTGTCAGCGTGCCGGGCGCCGAGACGAAGATGAACGCGCGGAGCGAGCGTCTGGCCCCGGTCCGCGGGACGATCGCCCCGTCGAGGTCGGCCATCAGCGGGGGCAGCACCTCGCGATAATGCGGCAGCCGCTCGATTCCGCGCAGCATGACCCATTGCCGGCCGGTGGCGATCGCCCGCACGCTGTCGCCGACACTGGCCTCCCCCGCGCTCGCCATCGCGAAATCGCAGCCGTTGGCCGCATCCGCGACACGCCGTTCGACATCGCTCGCGGGAAGCTTCCCCGCGGCGTCGGCGAGTGCGGGCAGCGTGAACAGCGGGTGATCGGCAAGTCGATGGCGCAGCGTCGCGGACGCGAGCGGATAGGCGTCGGCGAATCGATCGCCGTGCGTCGAGCCCCATATCGTTGTGCCATGTCGTGCGACGGCCATAAAACCCCCGCGCCGCGCGATAAGATCGAAGGTTGAAAGGCGCGTTAACGCCGTCCACGTACCCGCCGCAGCCCGCGCGGCCGACCGCCTACAGCAGCGCCGCCAGATCGCCGGCCGGAACCGGCCCCGACTTGAGAAACCCCTGCCAGGTCGCGACGCCGAGCTCCGACAAGCGCGCCAATTGCCGCTCATTCTCGATCCCCTCGGCCACCACGAGCAGCCCGAGCGCGCGCGCCAGGTCGACGATCGCGCGCACAACGATGCGGTCGCGGTCGCTGCCGTCGATCGTGCGGGTGAAACCGCTGTCGATCTTGAGATAGTCGATCGGCAACCGCGCGAGCAGCGACAGGCTGGAATAGCCGGTGCCGAAATCGTCGATCGCGACCGCGACGCCGAGCGCGCGGATCTGCGCGAGCTGGTCGGCGGCGCTCGCCGGGTCGCTCAGCATCGCCTGTTCGGTGAGTTCGAGCGTCAGCCGGTCGGGGTCGACCTTCGCCGCTTTCGCCATTGCCGCGAAGCGCCCGGCGAATTCGGGGTCGCCGAGATCGGCGGCGGTGATGTTGAGCGAAACGCGCAGCTTGGCAAGCGCCCGCGGCCATGTCGCCATTTCGGCGAGCGCGACGCGGTGCGCATGTTCGGTGAGCTCGCATTCGAGCCGCGCGGCGCGCGCCGCGGTCACCAGCGGCCCGGCGCCGAGCAGCCCGAGCTCGGGATGCTGCCAGCGCAGCAGCGCCTCGACCCCGGTCATCTCGCCGGTCGCGACGTCATATTGCGGCTGATAATGGATCACGACCTCGTTGCGCGCGAGCGCGGCGCGGACCATCACGCCGTCGCGCGCCGACGCCGGCCGCGCGAGTTGGTCGCCCGCGGCGCGCAGCTGCTCGGCGACCGATTCACCCTGCGTGATCAGCGCCGCGGCGATGCGGATCGACAGGCGGCCGTGCGGATCGCCGACGATCGGCTCGGCGAGCGCGACGTGCAGCGCGCGTTCCTGCGCGCGAAGCGCGCCGAGCGACAGCGGCGTCGCGGGCACGATCAGGAAGCGCGGCCCGTCGAGCCGGTCGACGCACGATCCCTGACCGAATTCGTCGCTCGCGAAATTTTCGAGCCGCCGCCCGATCTCGTCGAGCACCGAATCGCCCGTCGCCGTCCCGGCGCTGTTGTTGATGCGCGCCATCTGGTCGACCTGAACCAGAATGACGCCGACGTCGGCGTCGTACCGGGCGTGCATGGCTTCGAGTTTGCGGGCGCAGGTGAACAGGGATTCGGACAGGCGATTCATTGCGCCTTCCTAACAGGCTTTCCTTGCCAAGTTCGTGCCTTTTGCACCACAATATGTCCGTGGCTGTCCCATTATCTCACTACGCCGCGTCGCCGGCGCCCCTGATCGACGGACTTGGCCGGCGGATCAGCTACTTGCGCCTGTCGGTGACCGATCGCTGCGACTTGCGTTGCCGTTACTGCATGGCCGAAGACATGGCCTTCCTGCCCAAGTCGGCGGTGCTCAGCATCGAGGAAATGGCCGAGCTCGCAGCCCGCTTCGTCGCGCGCGGCGTCCGCCGCATCCGCCTCACCGGCGGCGAGCCGCTCGTGCGGCGCGGGATCGACACGCTCGCGACGCGCCTCGGCGCGCTGATCGGCCACGGGCTCGACGAACTGACGCTGACCACCAACGCGATGCGGCTCGCCGAACATGCGCCGATGCTTGCGGCGGCGGGCGTCCGCCGGATCAACGTCAGCCTCGACACGCTCGATCCGGCGGCGTTCCGGCACATCACGCGCGTCGGCGATCTCGATGTCGCGCTGCGCGGGATCGACGCGGCGCGCAGCGCGGGGCTCGCGGTCAAGATCAACATGGTCGCGCTCGCCGGGCTCAACGAGGATCAGCTGCTCCCGATGCTCGACTATTGCGCGGCGGCGGGCTGCGACCTCACGCTGATCGAGACGATGCCGCTCGGTGAGATCGAGAGCGACCGCAGCGATCACTACATCCCGCTCCACCATTTCGTCGCGCCGCTGCGCGAGGTGCGCGCCATCTATCCGGTCGACAAACGCACCGGCGGCCCCGCGCGCTATTTCGCGGTCGAGGACAGCCCGGTGACGCTCGGCCTGATCACGCCGCTCAGCGACAATTTCTGCGCGACGTGCAACCGCATCCGCCTGACCGTCGAGGGCCGCATCTATATGTGCCTCGGCCAGGACGATCATGTCGATCTGCGCGCTGCGCTCCGCGACGGCGGCGATGTCGACGGCTTGATCGATCGCGCTTTGGCTGGCAAACCCCGCGCGCATGACTTTCATATCGAACGAAAGTCCAAACCGGCGGTCGCGCGTCATATGAGTGCAACGGGCGGCTGACAGGCCGTCCGCGAGGGGACCAGGATGCAACGCAAGATCGCACTCGTCGCGTCGAACGCGCCCGCGGCCATGGAAGCGGAGGCCGACCTGCGCCCGCTCTACGATTTCGTCGAGCTGGCCGAGGCCGACCTTTTGATCGCGCTCGGCGGCGACGGGTTCCTGCTG
Organism: uncultured Sphingopyxis sp.; assembly: GCF_900078365.1. NCBI lineage: Bacteria > Pseudomonadati > Pseudomonadota > Alphaproteobacteria > Sphingomonadales > Sphingopyxidaceae > Sphingopyxis > uncultured Sphingopyxis sp. The sequence goes on along the minus strand of NZ_LT598653.1, from coordinate 497,850 downwards.
CACATGCTGCACCAGTTGCTCGACCAGCGCCGCAGCCTCCCCGTCTTCGGGATGAACCGCGGCACGATCGGCTTTCTGATGAACGAGTTTCGCGTCGAGGGGCTGCTCGACCGCATCGCGGCGGCACGTCCCTATCTGATCCATCCGCTGTCGGGCGACATCACGACGATCAGCGGCGAGCGGCACATTTTGCCCGCGATCAACGAAATCTCGCTGCTCCGCGAAACGCGCCAGGCGGCGAAGCTCGAGGTGATGATCAACGAGAGGACGATGCTCGAGGAGTTGGCGTGCGACGGCGTGCTCGTCTCGACCCCCGCCGGATCGACCGCCTACAACCTCAGCGCCAACGGCCCGATTCTGCCGCTCGATTCGGCGATGCTCGCGATCACGCCGATCAGCCCTTTCCGCCCGCGGCGCTGGCGCGGCGCGCTCGTCCCCGAATCGACGAGCATCCGCTTCAACGTCCGCGAGGCCGCGAAACGCCCGGTCAGCGCGGTCGCCGACCAGCGCGAAATTCGCGACGTGAAGACGGTATTGGTGACCACCGACCGCAGCCGGCCGCTGACTTTGCTGTTCGATCCCGACCAGGGCCTCGACGAACGCATCGCGATGGAACAATTTGTCGTCTGAGAGTGACAAAGCCGCCGAAAGCCTCTTGATAATTATATCGGTTGGCGGCAAAGGGACCGCCTTGCCCGCATCGGCGGCGTGTTCCTCGGTAGCTCAGCGGTAGAGCAATCGACTGTTAATCGATCGGTCGTAGGTTCGAATCCTACCCGGGGAGCCACTTTCTTGTTTCACAAGCTTTCATAGGGCTCCGAAACCCTTACTTTTCCGGGGTTTCCCGGGGCGATTATACCTGTCTTGCTCAGCTGCCTTTTTTTTGCGCGCGCGCCGCCCGGACGCCCGCGACGAACTGCTCCTTGGTAACCTTTACCGCCAATCCCTTGTCCGACAGGAAAAACGCCGCGCGCGGCATGGTGATATTGCCTTCGCGGGTGATCAGCACCGCGCCTTGCGGCGCCATCGCCTTGACCTTGCCGAGCACCGCCGCGCCATCGGCGCTGCGCACTTCGGCTCCCGGCTTCAACGCTTCGTCGACCGCTGCCGCATCGGCCTCCGCCTCCTTCAGCACCGCGAAGATTTTCGCTTTCGGCGCTTTCAGCGCCGGCCCCTTTCCGGTCATCAGAAAGGCGCCCTTCGATACCACCAGCCCGCTGCCATTGACCGCGACCGCCACCCTGTCGCCCTCCACCTTGACGATCCGGCCGATCTCTTCGCCATTCTGATCATAGACTTTGGTGCCGGGCGTCAGCGCAGCGGATCGCGCCGCCTCTTGCGCCTGAGCGGGAGGGATGGCGGACATCACCGTGCCGACGAAGCATAACGCGGCAAGAAGGCCGAAAAATTTGGACATGGGACGCTCCTCTCGAACAGCGATGTCCCCGTGCCGTATCGTGCGGCCCCGCGCCAAACAGCATGTTGTCCGGCCGTGCCGCGGACGCGGCGAGCCGACCGGGCCAAGGTGCCGCGGCGTTTATGTCAAGCGGGTCAGATGCTCGACAAGCAGGGGCTGGAGCCGGCGTATCTCTTCCCGATGCGCCGAGGAGAGGCCCGACAATATTTCGGTCGCCCGGGGCGTGAGCCGCAGCAGCGCACGCCGCCGATCCAATGGTGCGGGCTCGCGCCGGACGAGGCCGATCGCTTCGAGCCGGTCGATCAGTCCGGAGGCGGTGTGCGGCTTCACGAGCAGGCGCTGCGCCACATATCCGACCGTCGCACTGTCGGGGTCCGCCGCCCGGATCGCGAGCAGTGCCTGATGCTGTTGCGGCGTCAGCCCTGCTTCCCCCGCCTTGGCTTCGCTGAACATCTGAAAGCGCCGCAGCGCGAAACGAAATTCCGCGAGCGCGGCATAGTCGGTATCGGTCAAATCAGAAGCCATGCAATCCTCGGGTTGAATTATATCGTGTCACGATATAATTGGCCGCTCCCCAATTTCATGAGGCACGGTGTGAGCCTTCTTTCTGCACGGGCGATCCCCGGCCATCAACTGGCTGACCACAGCGTCGATCGCCGAATGATATTGCTGGCCTGCATGGCGCCGGTCATCGGGACCGGCGGCGCATTCGGCGCATGGCTGCTGCTCAAATCGATCGCGATCGCCACCAACCTCTTCTGGTTCGGCCGTCTTTCGGCGCAAGAAGCCGAAATCACCGATGCCACCGTGGGCCTTGCCATGGTGGCGATTCCGGTGATCGGCGGCCTGATCATCGGCGCGATGGCGCGCTTCGGCTCGGAGAAGATCAGGGGTCACGGCATTCCCGAAGCGATCGAGACGATCCTGTTCGGCGAAAGCAGGCTGTCGCTGAAAGTTGCGATTCTCAAACCGATCTCGGCGGCCATTTCGATCGGAAGCGGCGGGCCGTTCGGCGCCGAAGGCCCCGTCATCATGACCGGCGGCGCGATCGGATCGCTCTTTGCCCAATGTTTTCACCTGAGCGCCGCGGAACGAAAGACGTTGCTGGTCGCGGGCGCGGCGGCCGGCATGGTCGCGATATTCGGGACCCCAATGGCCGCGATCCTGCTGGCGGTCGAAGTTCTCCTGTTCGAGTGGAAGCCGAGAAGCTTTGTGCCCGTCGTGATCAGCGTGCTCGTGGCCGCGGTGTGGAGACCCGAGTTGATCGATCAGGGGCCGATGTTTCCCGCCATCTGGCCGCTTCCGGCCACCGGCTGGATTATCGCCGCGGCCGCCGGGATCGGCGTGGCCGTCGGATTGCTCGCGGCGCTCCTCTCCAGCCTTCTCTACCGGATCGAAGACCTGTTCCACCGCCTTCCCGTCCACTGGATGTGGTGGCCGGCGATCGGCGCGGTCGTCGTCGGCGTGGGCGGATTGATCGATGCGCGTGTCCTGGGTGCCGGCTATTCCAATATCCAGACGCTGGTCGACGGCTCGATGGCCTTGCGCGCGGCAATCGTCCTGCTGGCGGTCAAAGCGGTCGTCTGGCTTGTCGCCCTGGGCTCCGGGACATCGGGCGGCGTGCTCGCCCCGCTCCTGATTCTCGGCGGAGCGGCGGGTTGCATCGCCGGCCTGTGGCTGCCGGGCTCGACGGGTTTCTGGGCCATGATAGGCATGGCGGGAATCATGAGCGGCGCCATGCGCGCGCCGCTCACCGGCGCCATATTCGCCGCCGAACTGACGGGCCGTTTCGACGCGCTTCCAGCAGTGATCGCAGCGTCGGGATTCGCCTATGCGATCAGCGTGCTTTGCATGAGGCGCTCCATCCTCACCGAAAAAATCGCCCGGCGCGGACGGCACATCCTGCAGGAATATACCGTCGACCCGCTCGATTTGCAGCAGGCGGGCCAGCTTATGACCCCCGACCCCGCAACCCTGCCGGCGGACATGACGGTCCAAGCCGCGTTGCGCTTCTTTACCGAAGAGGCGACCCATCGCAGCTATCCGGTCGTGGATGCCGAAGGGCGTCTGGTCGGGCTCGCATCGCGATCGGACGCCCTTCGATGGAAAGCGGGCGCGTTCGACGAGAATATTTCGCTCGCCGAAACGCTTTCGGACGCGTCGCAGACCACCGCATATCCCGAAACCCCGTGCGGCGTCATTGCGGACCTCATTGTCGAGACGGGTGTCGCCCGGGTGCCTATCGTCGATCGGGACACGCACAAGGTCGTCGGCATCCTCTCGCGGCAGGACTTGCTCAAGGCGCGAAGGGCGCAGCGGAGTTCAGAGACGCGGCGAACCAGATTCGGCCGATAGGCATCGCTTCTTTGCGTGGATCGGCAGGAGCCATCCGGCCGGTCAGTGGTTGACCCTCGTGTTCTGCACCTCTAGCCTTGCTGCGATGCACAAAAGGGACAATCTCCCTCTTCCGCCACCGCTCACGGAATGGGCGGCGCGGCAACCGGTGGCGCTCTTTCTGGATTTCGACGGCACGCTCGTTGAAATCGCGGAAACGCCGGACGCGATCCTGGTTCCCGACGATCTGGTGCGGCGCCTCGAGCGTCTCGCGGGGCGGATGGATGGCCGCCTCGCGCTGATCACCGGGCGGTCGCTTTCGGATATAGGCAGCCATCTGGCGCATGGATCGATCAGGGTCGTGGGGTCGCACGGCGCCGAAGATGGCGACGCCGCCGGTCCCGCCGCTCCGCTCGCGCGCGCGGCGTCGGCGGCGATCGCGGCGCTCGTGGGCGAGTGGCCCGGCCTTCTCGTCGAGACCAAGCCGCACGGCGTCGCAATTCATTACCGGCAGGAACCAGATGCCGAGAAAGCCGTCTTTACCCTCATGGATGACATTGCCGAGCGCGAAGGCCTGGCCGTGCGGCGGGGCAAGATGGTTGTCGAACTGGGACCGGTCCAAGCCAACAAGGGACGGGCCGTGGCGCGGCTGATGCGCCGTCCGCCCTTCGCCGGCGCCAAGCCCGTCTTCATCGGCGACGACATCACCGACGAAGACGGTTTCGCCGCCGCCGCCGCCGCGGGCGGGCACGGCATTCTCGTCGGCGCGCCGCGTCCGACCGCCGCCCATTACCGGCTGCAAAACACGCGGGAGGTCTATCATTGGCTGGGCCTGTGAGCGACCTGTCCCTCTGGCCGATCGGCAATTGCCAGGTCAGCGCGCTCGTCGATGGCGCGGCGGGGCTCGTATGGGGATGCGTCCCGCGTGTCGATGGCGACCCCGTCTTCTGCGCGCTGATGAACGGCGAGCGGCAGGACGAGGGCATATGGCGCTTCGCGCTCGAAGGACAGGTGCGCGCCGTCCCGCGATACAGCCGCAATACGCCGATCCTCGTCACCCGCCTCGAAGCCGCCGACGGCAGCGCGGTCGACATAATCGACTTCTGCCCGCGCGCCGAACGCTCGGGACGCATGTACCGGCCCGTCGCCTATGCGCGCATCGTCCGTCCCGTGGCCGGCAGCCCGCGTATCCGCATGAACCTGTCGCCGATGCGCGACCATGGCGCCGAGCGCGCGCCGACGACGCGCGGCACCAACCATATCCGCTACCTGATCGGCAACCAGCCGCTCCGCCTCACCACCGACGCGCCGGTCGGCTATCTCATGCAGGAGCTCGCTTTCCGCGTCGAATCCGACCTCCATTTCTTCCTCGGCCCCGACGAGCCCTTTACCGGCAACGTCCGCGAATCGCTGCGCGGGATGGAGGAAGCGACGGGCCAATATTGGCGCAGCTGGGTACGCGGGCTCGCGACGCCGATGGACTGGCAGGACGCGGTGATCCGCGCCGCGATCACGCTCAAGCTCTGCCAGCATGAGGAAACCGGCGCGATCGTCGCCGCGCTGACCACCTCTATCCCCGAGGCGCCGCACAGCGAGCGCAACTGGGATTATCGCTATTGCTGGATTCGCGACGCCTATTACACGGTGCAGGCGCTCAACCGGCTCGGCGCGCTCGACGTGCTCGAAAAATATCTCGCCTATCTGCGCAACATCGTCGATCGCGCCGCGGGCGGGCAGATCCAACCGCTCTATTCGGTGATGGGCGTCGCCGAACTCGACGAGGGCGTCGCCGAACATCTCGCCGGTTATCGCGGCATGGGGCCAGTGCGCATCGGCAACGCCGCCTATCAGCAGGTCCAGCACGATGCCTACGGCCAGATCGTGCTGCCGACGGTGCAGGGCTTTTTCGATCAGCGGCTCTTTCGCATGGCCGACGAGCGCGATTTCGAAAGCCTCGAAAGCGTCGGCGAGGTCGCGTGGGCGATGCACGATCAGCCCGACGCGGGCCTGTGGGAATTTCGCACTCGGCAGCTCGTCCATACCTATTCGGCGGTGATGAGCTGGGCGGCGTGCGACCGGCTCGGCAATGTCGCGGCGCGCATCGGCAAGCCCGACCGCGAAGCCTGGTGGAACGGCCGCGCGGCGAAGATCCGCGATACGATCGAGCGCGAGGCGTGGGACGAGGCGGCGGGCCATTATGGCGCCGCCTTCGGCCACGCCCACCTCGACGCCAGCCTGCTCCAGATGGTCGAGCTGCGCTATATCCGCGCCGACGATCCGCGTTTCCAAGCGACATTCGCAGCGATCGAAAAGGCGCTGCGCCGCGGCGAGCATATGCTGCGGTACGATAGCGAGGATGATTTCGGCCTGCCCGAGACCGCCTTCAACTTCTGCACTTTCTGGCTGATCGAGGCGCTGCACCTGTGCGGCCGGAGCGACGAGGCGCGCGAGCTGTTCGAAAAGATGCTCGCGCACCGGACGCCGTCGGGCCTGCTCTCCGAAGATCTCGATTTCGAGAATGGCGAACTGTGGGGCAATTTCCCGCAGACCTATTCGCTCGTCGGCATCATCCATTGCGCCGGCCTGCTGTCGCGCGGCTGGGACACGGTGCGATGAGCCGGCTGATCGTCGTTTCGAACCGCGTGTCGGTCGCGAAGGGGCGCGGCGCCGCAGGCGCGCAAGGTGGCCTTGCGGTCGCGATGAGCGCGGCGCTGCGCAAGCGCGGCGGCATCTGGTTCGGCTGGTCGGGAAACGAGGTCGAACAATTCACGGGCCAGCTCACGATGGAACGCGTCGATGGCTTCACCACCGCGACGATCGATCTCGAACCCCACGACGTCGACGAATATTACAACGGCTACGCCAACCGCACGTTGTGGCCGCTCTTTCACTATCGGATCGATCTCGCCGAATATGAGAATGAGTTCGGCCGCGGCTATGAACGCGTCAACGAACAGTTCGCGAACAGCCTTTATCCGCTGATCGAGGAGGAGGATGTCGTCTGGGTGCAGGATTATCATTTCCTGCCGCTCGGCGAACGGCTGCGCGCGCAGGGGGTGACGAACCGCATCGGCCTGTTCCTGCATATCCCCTGGCCGCCGACCCGCCTGCTCGTCTCGCTCCCGCATCACGAGCGGCTCGTCGCCGCGATGCTCCGCTATGACGTCATCGGCTTTCAGTCGGTCGAATGGCTCGAAAGCTTCCTGCATTATTGCCGCAAGGAACATGGGGCGGAGGTCGATGAAGACAGCGGCACCGTCCGTATCGGCGACCGCAGCACCATCGCCCGCGCCTTTCCCATCGGCATCGACCATGCCGAATTCATGGCGCTCGGCGAGACCGAGATCGCCCGGCGGTCGCAGCAGCGGCTCGCAGGCAGCGCGCGCAAGCGCATAATCGCGATCGGAGTCGACCGGCTCGATTACAGCAAGGGGCTTCCCGAACGGATCGACGCGCTCGAACGACTCTTCTCCAGCCACGACGACATGGTCAACGAGCTGCTGTTCGTCCAGATCGCCCCGCCCTCGCGCGAGGATGTCCGATCATACCAGCAGATCCGCGCGACGCTCGAACAGAAAACCGGCCAGTTTAACGGCGCGCATTCGGACGTCGACCTCGTCCCGATCCGCTATGTCAACCGGGGTTTCGGGCGCGCCGAACTGTTCGGTTTCTATCGCGCCGCGAAAATCGGCCTCGTTACCCCGCTCCGCGACGGGATGAACCTCGTCGCCAAGGAATATGTCGCCGCGCAGGACCCCGAAGACCCGGGCGTGCTCATCCTCTCCCGCTTCGCGGGCGCGGCCGAACAACTCACCGACGCGTTGCTGGTCAATCCGCACGATGGCGGCGAGGTCGCGCGCGCGATCTGGACCGCGATGCAGATGCCGCTCGCGGAGCGCAAGGCGCGTTGGGAAAAGCTCTACGCCGTCGTTCGCGATGCCGATGTCATCGGCTGGGCGGACGATTTCCTGTCGGCGCTCACGCAGGATCCAACTCTGCCGGAAACGTGAGAGGCGCGCGCGTCCCAGAGATGCCCTTATTTTCCGACTAGCGCATGGGGCAGTTGCGGTACCTCCGCGCCGCCCCAGATCTGGCGTTCACGCCCCTTGAGGTGCGGGTCATAATCGTCGCTCCACGCGTCGACATAGCTGCGCGCCGCCCACGCCTCCCATTGCTGCGCCATATTGCGCACGCGATCGGGCTGGCTTGCGGCGAGGTCGTGCATTTCCGTGCGGTCAGCCGCCATGTCGAAGAGCTGCCAGGGCTGCTCGAAGCCCGCGACGAGTTTCCACTTGCCGTCGCGGACGGCACGGTTGCCCTCATGCTCCCAGAAGATGGGCTTGTCGCGGGTCAGCGCCTCGCCGCGGAAGGCGGGGACCATCGAACGCCCCTCCATCGGCAGGATCGCATGTCCATTGAACCTCTTGGGATAGGCGGCGCCGGCAAGTTCGACGAGCGTCGGCATGACGTCGATCAGATGCCCCGGCTCGCGCACGAGCGTGCCGCGCACCTTCGCCGCGATCCCGCGGGGCCAGTGCGCGATCAGCGGGGTCGCGATCCCGCCCTCATAAGTGTGGTGCTTATAATATTGGAAGGGCGCGTTCTGCAGCGTCGCCCAGTTCATTCCGGTCCAGACCACCGACTGCGCGCTGCCCGCCGGGCCTTCGCCCTTGAGACGGCCGTCGGGACCGCTTTCGGCGGTGCCGCCATTGTCGTTCATCAACAGGATCAGCGTATTGTCGAGTTCGCGCGACTGCCGCAGGCGATCGACGAGCGTGCCGATCGCCCGGTCGACGCGATGGACCACCGCCGCATAGACCGCCATCATCGTGTCGAAGCGGTCCTTCTCCGCCGGCGACAGCTTGTTCCAGTCGTAACTGCCCGGCAACGCGGCGGGCAGTTCGGCGTCGGCGGCGATGATGCCGAGCTGCTTTTGCCGCTCGAACCGTTCGCGGCGCACGACTTCCCAGCCGCGCATGTACCGGCCCTTGAACTTCGCGACGTCCTCGGGCGGCGCCATCAGCGGGAAATGCGCCCCGACGAAGGGCATGTAGAGGAAGAAGGGTTTGTGCCGTTCGCGCGCCTCGCCGATGAATTTCGTCTGCCAGTCGACGAACATGTCCGACGAATACCAATAGCCCTGCCCCACGCGCGGCGAACTGGCGGGCACGCGCTCGCCGTCGATATATACCGATTGCGCGAGCGGCTGCGGCTGATCGCGATAATAAAGCTCGCCCGAAGGCGAGGTGAGCGACCGGTCGAAGCCGCGCTGCCACGGGCCGACGCCGCGCGATATGCCGAGATGCCATTTGCCCGCCATGGCGGTGAAATAGCCCGCCGATTTCAGCACCTCAGCCAAGGTGACGACGCGGTCCGAAAGCTTGCTGTGCAATCCTTTCGACCCGGGCACCTGAACCGATTCGAGATGCCCCAGCCCCGCCTGGTGCGGATAGGTGCCGGTGAGCAGCGACGCGCGCGACGGGCTGCACCGCGCATTGTTGTAGAATTGCGTGAAGGCGAGCCCGTTTTTCGTCAGCGCATCGATATTCGGCGTCGGGATTTCGCCGCCGAAACTGCCCATGTCGGAAAAGCCGACGTCGTCGAGCAGGATCACCACGATGTTCGGACGGGTCGGTTGCGGCCGCGCCGGTGCGGCCGCGGCGCTGGCGGCCGACGGGAGGATAGCTGCTGCCAGCGCGGCCGCGGCACAGCTCGCACGAGCCAACAGGCGGACGGCATGTTTGATATTCACCGGACTGTCTCCCCTATTCACCTATTTATCATATATATATTGACTTTATTCGGCCATTGGTCAACATCCACGGTGAAACGTCGACAAGAAGATGCGGGTAGCTGCGTGAAGTCGGGATTGCGGCCGGATGCGCCCCGATTCTTCAGCCACCCTCCCATCTTGCCGGCGTCAAAAGGCAAAAATGCCTGCAGGACATTGGGAGAGCATAGGATGAAAAAGCAGACGGGCTTTTCGGCCGCCGTATCGCTACTTGCGCTCGTCGCAGGCGCCCCGGCGTGGGGGCAATCCACCAACGCAAACGACGCCGCCTCGACCGATGCGGTCGCCGACGCGGCACAGGAGCCGGAAGATGCGATCGTCGTCACCGGTATCCGCCGCTCACTCGAACGCGCGGCCGACATCAAGCGCGAGTCAGTGCAGGTCGTCGATGCGATCGTCGCGCAGGACATCGGCAAGCTTCCCGACCCCACCACCGCCGCCGCGCTCCAGCGCGTGCCCGGCGTCCAGGTGTCGGTAAACCGCAACAACGAACTCGGCGACGTGCGCGTGCGCGGGCTTCCCGACGTGCTCACGACGGTCAACGGCCGCGAGGTGTTTTCGACCATCGGCCGCAACTTCGACCTGCAGGACATGCCCGCCGAGGCGCTGTCGCGCGTCAATGTGTTCAAGTCGCAGACCGCCGAGCTGACCGAGGGCGGGCTTGCCGGGGTCATCGACCTCCAGCTCAATCGGCCGTTCAATTTCAGGGATCCGACCGTCGTCCTCGGCGGCCGCGCCAATTACGGCGACCGCGTCGACAAGATCAATCCGCAGTTCAGCCTGCTCGCGACTGACCGCTGGGACACCGGCATCGGCGAGATCGGGGCGCTGATCAACGGCACCTATTCGAAGTCCGACTATTATCGCGCATCGACGGTGCTGTTCCAGCGGCGCAGCACCAACACCGCGCCGTTCAACACGCCGGGCTATGTCATCCCCGGCATCCTCCAGAATTTCCCCCAGCAAGGCTTTATCGAGCGGCATCAGCTCAACGGCGCGCTGCAATGGCAGGCCTTGCCGTCGCTTGAGGTCTATGCCGAGGGCTTCTACACCTATTTCCGCGACCGCGGCAGCCGCAACGGCGCGAATATCCAGCCCTTCACCAACGGCACGACGATCACCGACGTCACGCCCGGCACCAGTTGCATCAACACCTATGTCCGCTCGAACGGCAACAATCCGGTCATCCAGACCGACGCCGAGGGCGAAAAATCGTGGACGCTGACCGAGGCGCAACGGAACAATCCGGTCGAGCTGTGCCAGCCCGAGAGCATGACCTTCGACAACCTCGTGTCGAACCAAACGACGCAGGCGCGCGACCTCAACCAGCGCAACAAACAGTTCGCCGGCGGGCTGAAATATGAAGAGGGCCGGCTGAACGCGGTGCTCGACGTCGCTTACCAGACCTCGAAATATGAGCTGCAGAACATCACCTCGGACATCGGCCAGCGGCTGCCCAGCCTGACCGTGATCATGGATAACGACGGCCATGCCGAATATACGGTGCCCGGCGATGCCCTGCTCAGCCGCGACAATCTTTATATTCGCAACGCACTGATCCAGAATTTCACCGAGAACCGCGGCAAATTGTTCCAGGCGAAAGGCGACGTCGATTATGATCTCGACGGTTTCCTGTCGAACATCGCCGTCGGCGTCCGCTACGCGCACCGCTCCGCCGAGGAGCAGGCGGTCAACCTCAACAAGGCCATCCCCGGCGGCAATATCGGCACCGATTCCGAAGCCAGGGCGGTGCTGGTGTCGGACACCGGACTGCCCGACGATTTCCTCGTGCTCGGATCGCGCGCGCCCGACCTCAACAATGGTTCGCGCTTCTATATTCCCAACCCCGACTTTCTCCTGTCCGAAGACGGGCTCGACGCCGCCCGCGCCTATTTCGGATTGCCCGCGGGACGGCCCGACTATGATCCAGGACGCGCATTCGACGCGAAGGAGGATACGCTCGCTGCCTATGTGCAGGGCAAATATGAAACCGACCTGTCGAACAGCATCACCTTGGACGGGGTCGTCGGGGTGCGCTATATCCGCACGAGCCGCACGATCGGCACATTCGTCGAGGCGGAGGGCGGCGAATATGACCGGCTGACCGCCGACTCGGTCGATCATGACTGGCTGCCCAATGCGACTGCGCGCTTCCGGATCGGCGACAACATCCAGATCCGCTTCGGCTATGCCAAGTCGCTGCGCCGCCCGAACTTCGAAGCGCTCAACCCGGCGATCACGCTCAACCAGTCCAACAACCCCCTGGTTCAGAGCACGGGCAATGCCGGCAATCCCGACCTCAAGGCACAGAAGTCCGAGAGCCTCGACGCGACCTTCGAATATTATTTTCCCAGCGGCTATATCGCGATCGCGGGCTATTACCGCGACATCACCGATCGCGTCATCACCAGCGGCGCGGTCGAGATGATCGACGGCGTCGATTATTCGGTGGCACGCCCGCGCAACGTCGGCCAGGCGACGCTAAAGGGCATCGAACTCAGCACCCAATATTTCTTCGACTTCCTGCCGGGCGCATTGTCGGGGCTCGGGGTGCAGGGCGCCTTCACGCTCGCCGATTCCAAGGTCGGGGGCGACGATCCGCTGGCCGGTTATCCGCTTCAGGGCGTGTCGAAATACAACTACACCGTCGGCCTGCTGTACGAGAAGAGCGGGATCAACGCACGCCTGGTCTACACATACCGCTCCAAATATCTGTCGCTCGACGCCACCGGCCAACCGACGCTGCGGCCCATGACCGAAGAAACGATCGCTTCGCTCGAAGTACCGGCGCTCGTCACCTATGCCCGCGGCGCGGGACGGCTCGATTTCAACATCGGCTATGACATCACCGATGCTATCCGCGTCGACATCGGCGGCACCAACATCCTCGGGAACAACACGTCGACCTATTACGACTATCCCGGATATACGAATATCAACAACGAGATGTCGTATGACGAAACGACCTATTCGGTGGGCGTGCGCGTCAAATTCTAAAGCGGACGCGCGGCGGCAGCGACCCGCCGCCGCGCGCTCCTCTCAATCGGCCCCTCGCTCCATGCGACGGGGCCGTTTTCTTATCGGCGCAGCGTCGCCATCCACGCCTTGAGCTTGCCGAGCAGACGGTCGCGGATCGCGGGTTCGCTCGCGGCGACATCGTTCGCCTCACCCGGATCGCGTGCCAGATCGAAGAGCTGGGCGCGGTCCCCGCCCGCTTCGGCGAGCAGCTTCCAATCGCCTTCGCGGATCGCAAAGGGGGGCGCCTGATCGCGCTCGAGCGCCGGTTGCGGCGGCTCTTTCGCCGCGCCTTCCTTGCCATAGGCCCAATAAAGGGCCGGCCGCTCAGCGATCGCGCGGCCCTCGATCACCGGCGACAGGTCGATACCGTCGATCCCGGCAGGCGTCCGCGCACCGGCGATGCGGGCGAGCGTCGGCAAGAGGTCGACGCCCTGCCCCACCGTCCGCTCATCGCGATAACCGGCCTTGGCGCGGCCGCGCCAATAGAGGATCAACGGCTGGCGGATGCCGCCTTCGTAGAGGCTCCATTTGCGGCCGCGCAGATTTTCCGTGCTGCCCGGCGCGACTTGGCCGTCCTTGTAATAGCGCGGCGACGACGACGGGCCATTGTCGCTGGTGACGATGACGAGCGTATTGTCCATCTCGCCCATCTGGTCGAGCCGGTCGAACAGGCGCCCAAGCGTCTTGTCCATCTTGACCAGCGACGCGAGCATCCGGTCGTCGTCGGAAGACGTGCCCTTGCCCATGACATCCGAAAGGCTTTCGTCGTCGGGCGCCCAGGGATCGTGCATGTCGTTGAGCCAGAGGTTCACGAACCACGGCCTTTCCGCATGCTGCGCGACGAAGTTGACCGTCATGTCGGCGTAGAGGCCAGTGAGATTGGTCTTCAATTCCCAGAAGCGCGGCCCTTCGCCGAGCTTGTCCGATTGCTCGGCGAGAAAGCGTTCTTCGTCGGACACCAGCACGCGCGGCCCGAGCCCCTCGAAGGTCGTGAAACTATGGTCGAAACCATAGGCGGTCGGCCAAGGCGCATCACCGATGTCGCGCCCGCCGCCGAGATGCCATTTGCCGATATGCGCGGTCTTGTAGCCGGCGCCCTTCAGCAGCCGCGCGATATTGGGCAGCTTGGGGTCGAGCCAATCGGCCTGCCCGACCGATCTATTATAGGCGCGGTCGCTGACATAGTTGACGAAGCCGACCTCGGCCGGAAAGCGCCCGGTCAGAAATCCCGCACGCGACGGGGAACAGATCGGCGCCGCGTCATAGAATTGCGTCATCAACACGCCTTCGCGCGCGAGACGGTCGAGATTCGGCGTCTGGACCTTCCGGTTGCCCATCACCGACAGGTCGCCGAAGCCCATGTCGTCGACGAGCACGAACAAGATATTAGGCTTGTCCGCCGCTGCGGACGGAGCGGACCTGTCGGCCGCGGGAGCCGCCGTCGTCACGGGCGCCGCGACGCCCATCAGCGCCGCGAGCATGGTGGTCGCGGCCCAGCGGGCCATCGCGGAGCGTCGTGCCATCGGCGTTTCCCCTGCCTTATTTATCCTCGAACAGCGGCTTTGCGATCTCGGCGAAATCCTCGACCGGCAGCTTCGATACCGCGCGGTCATAGGTGAGGAGGCCGTTGAGTTCGCCCTCGACGTCGCTCGTTTCGGTGTAGACCGATGCGGCGAGCCCCAGTTCCTTCGCCTGACGGATGATCTCGTCGAACTTGATCTTGTAGCGGCGGCGGTAATCTTCCTTGTCGGTCGCGAACTGATAGATGCGCGCGTCGCGGTCGGTGAACCACAGATGCCCCGGGATCGGCAGCCCGACGCCGCCGAATTCGCCGGTCACGATCGGGCGGTCGGCCTGCGGCGCGGGTTCGACGGGCACTTCGTCATAGGTGTGGATGTCATAGACGTCCGACCCGCTGCCCGGCACGTCGAACCAGCCGCTCGCATTGTTGACGAGGCGGCTCGGGTCCATATTCTTGGCGATGCTGCCGACGGTCTTGACGTCATACTGACCCCAGCCCTCGTTATTGGTCACCCACATCACGATCGAAGGGAAGGCGCGGAGCGCGCCGATCATCCGCGCGAGTTCGGCCTGATATTGCGCCATACCCGCGGAGGTGAAGGTCGCCTCGCGGTCGCTCGGGCGCCGCACCGCCTGGTCGCCGAACGCGCCGGAGGGCATGTCCTGCCAGATCAATATGCCGAGCCGGTCGGCGTCATGATAATATTGCGCGGGCTCGACCTTGATATGCTTGCGCAGCATGTTGAACCCGGCTTTTTTGAGGAAGATGATGTCGCTACGCGCCGCCTCCTCCGACGGCGGGGTCAGCAGGCTTTCGGGCCACCAACCCTGATCGAGCGTGCCATTGTGAAAGAGCGGCTTGTTGTTGAGCAGCAGCGCCATCTTGCCCGTCTTGGGATCGATGCCGGTCGAAATCTTGCGCATCCCGAAATAGCTTTTGACGCTGTCGCTGGGCGCGCCGGTGACCGTCGCCGCGGCATAGGCCGCGACTTCGCGCCCGGTCATCGGCGGCAGGCCGGTGCGGTCGTTCCCCGCCCCCTGCGGCGGGGTCACCTTCACCAGCTCGGCGGTGAGGTCATAGAGATAGGGGTCGTCGGGCGACCAGAGCCGCGCATTCGGAATCTTGAGCACCCCCTGCCGATTGCCGCGGACGATCGTGCTCGCGATCACCTTGCCCTTGTCGCGCGCGGTGATGCGGACGGCGTCGCTGGGCGTCGCGGTGTTGCTGAGCGCGACGTCGACCGTCAGTTCGCCTTTGTCGATGTCGGGCACCGCGCGCAGGTCGGCGATATGAAGGTCGGCGACGGGCTCAAGCCACACCGTCTGCCAGATGCCGCTGACCGCCGTGTACCAGATCCCCCGCGGTTCGAGCGTCTGCTTGCCGCGCGGCTGGTCGCCGGTCGAGGTCGGGTCGGTGACCTGTACGACGAGTTCGTTCGCGCCCGGGCGCAGATAGCGGGTGACGTCAAAGCTGAACGGGTCCGACCCACCCTTATGGCTGCCAACGACGACGCCGTTGACGAGCACGGTCGATTCGAAATCGACCGCGCCGAAGTGGAGCAAGGTGCGCTGGCCGGGCCATTTCGCGGGCAGCGTGAAGCTGCGCTTATACCACAGCCGGTCGTCGGGCATCAGCTTGCGCGCGACCCCCGACAGCCGCGATTCAACCGCGAAGGGGACGAGGATCTTGCCGTCCATCGCCGCCGGCTGCGGCTCGTTCGCGGGGCGGATCGCATAATCCCAATGCCCGTTGAGGTTCATCCAGGTATCGCGTTCCATCTGCGGGCGCGGATAGCTGCGCCACGCATTTTCGGCGGTCACCTTGCGACCCCACTCGGTCATGATCGGCCCGACATAGGCGGGCCCGCCCTCGGTGCTGCCGGGCGCCGTATAGCCCGCCGTATTGATGGTCGAATTGGCGGGCTTCTTGGGCGGCGGCGCGGCAGTCTGCGCATAGGCGACGGCACTGGCGCTGCTCGCCAACAGCACGGCAACGACAAGCAGCTTCGAAACAGGCTTCATCTGACCCTCCCAATTTATATGATCAATGTGTTTTATAAAGAGTCGCTCGATGTGGCAACCGGAAATCGGTCGCGACCGCTTCGCGGAATGCGGCGTTCGATCAGGAAGATCGCCACAGCCGAGAAGGTCAGCATCGCGGCGAGGAAGATCATCGGGGCCAGATCGCTGCCGGTCGCGTCATGGATTTTCGGCACGACCGCCTGCGCGACGAAGCCGCCAAGATTGCCCACCGAATTGATCGCGGCGAAACCCGCTGCCGCCGCCGCACCGGTCAGGAACCGTCCCGGCAGCACCCAGAAAAAGGGCTGACCGGCAAAGATCGCTGCGGCGGCGACGCACAGCGCCGCGAACTGGAGCGCGGGCGACGGCAGCAGCACCGCCAGCACGAGGCTTAGCGCACCGACAAGCGCGGGACCAACCATGAAGCGGCGCGACCCTCCGCTCCGCGCCGCCCGGCGCGGGAGCCACCACAAGGCCGCTGCTACGACGAGCCAGGGGATGATGTTGAGAAAGCCGTTGGCGGCATCGCCGACGCCGAAACCGCGAACGATCGTCGGGAGCCAATAACTGAGGCCATAGGCCGAAAGCGGAAAGCCGAGGAAGGCGATGCAGAGCAGGATCACGCGCGGGTCGCCGAGCGCGCGCAGCGGATTGGCGTGCTCACGCGTGCCGCCCTCGGCGGCAAGCGTGTCGGCGAGCCATGTCTTTTGCGCATCGGTGAGCCATCCTGCTTCGGCGGGCCCGCGCGGCAGGCGCGCGAGCACGACGGGGACGAGCAGCAGCGCCGGAATCGCAGTGACGATGAATACCCACTGCCATCCACGCAAACCGGCAGTGCCGTCGAGTTCGAGGAGCAGCCCGCCGAGCGCGGCACCGACGGCATTGGCGAAGGCACTTGCGATCAGGAACAGCCCGATCGCCCGCGCGCGCTCCGCCTGCGGAAACCACAGGGTGAGCAGATAGAGCACGCCGGGGAAGAAGCCCGCCTCCGCAACCCCGAGCAGGAAACGCAGGATATAGAAGCTCGTCGGCGTCCACGCGAAGCCGAGCGCGAGCGTGACGAGGCCCCAGGCGCCGATGATCCGCGCGAACCAGATCCGCGGGCCGACACGCTCGAGAATCAAATTGCTCGGAATCTCGAAGAGACAATAACCGATGAAGAACAGCGCCGATCCGAGGCCATAAGCCGCCTCGCTGAGCCCGAGGTCGCCGACCATCTGCAGCTTGGCATAGGCGACATTCTGCCGGTCGATATAGGCGACGAGGTAGAGGAGGCAGAGGAGCGGCATCAGCCGCCAGGTGATGCGCCGGACCGTCGCCGCGCCGATATCGTTCATCTCCGCCTCTCCCTGCCGGCGCCTTTCGCGCCTTCCGGCGGTCGCGCCGCCCTATCCTCTATTTATACGATATATATGCTTCCTATCGGCGCAAATCGAATCTATCAATGGGGCATCGGTTGTCATGCGGGGGGCGAACCGGCCCGCGCCAAAGACACCGCAAGAGGGAGAAGAGACATGATCCGCCGGAGCTTCCTGCTCACCGCCGCCGCCGCGTTCACCATCGCCGCAACCGCCGCCCAGCCCGCCGCCGCGCGCGAGCAATGGACGAAGGAACAGGCGAACAGCTGGTACGACAAGCAGCCCTGGCTGATCGGTTCCAACTACAACCCCGGCTCGGCGGTCAACGAACTCGAGATGTGGCACGAACCCACGTTCGATCCGGCGACGATCGACAAGGAACTCGGCTGGGCGTCCAGCATCGGCATGAACACGATGCGCGTCTTCCTCCACAACCTGCTGTGGGAAAACGATCCCGAAGGCCTCAAGAAGCGCATGAACGAGTTTCTCGTCATCGCCGACAAGCACAAGATCAAGATCATGTTCGTGCTGTTCGACAGTGTATGGGATCCGAACCCCGTCTATGGTCTGCAGAGCCCACCAATCCCGGGTGTCCACAATTCGCGCTGGGTGCAGGCCCCAGGCGAGGCTCGGCTGAAGGACGCGAGCCAGTATCACAAGCTCGAAGCCTATGTGAAAGACATCGTCGGTACCTTTGCGAACGACAAGCGCGTCATCGTGTGGGACGTGTGGAATGAGCCCAACAACAAGGGCGGCGGCAATTACGATCACATCCCCGACAAGAACAAATATGTCGCGCTGCTGCTGCCGCAGGTGTTCGAATGGGCGCGCAGCGCGAACCCCAGCCAGCCGCTGACATCGGGGGTCTGGATCGGCGAGAATTGGGACAATATGGACAAGGTCGACGCGGTCGAGCGCACGCAGCTCACCCAGTCGGACATCAACAGCTTCCACGATTACAGCTGGCCCGAAAAGTTCGAAAAGCGCGCGAAGCAGATGCTGAGCTATGGCCGGCCGGTGCTCTGCACCGAATATATGGCGCGCGGCAACGGGTCGACCTTCGAGGGCTCGCTGCCGATCGGCAAGAAATACAACATCGGCATGTACAATTGGGGCTTCGCCGACGGCAAGACGCAGACGCGGCTGCCGTGGGACAGCTGGAAAAAGCCCTATACCTATGACGAGCCGACGATCTGGTTCCACGAGGTCTTCCGTGCCGACGGCACACCCTATCGGCAGGCCGAGGTCGATCTGATCAAGCGCCTGGCCGCCGCGCCGAAGGGCGTGGCCCCGATGGCGAACGCCAAATGATCCGGCGGCCGGTGCTCCGCCGCGCCCTGCTCGCCGCGCTGCTTGCCGGTTCGGCCGTGGCAGTAGCGGCGGATGCGCCGGCCCCGCTCTCATTCGACGGCGCCGATCCCGACATCGAGGCCGCGGATGGACGCTATTATATCTACCCGACCAATTCGGGCGGGACCGGGCGGCTGCACGTCTGGACCTCGCCCGACCGCCAGCATTGGCAAAAGGGCGCCGAGCTGATTGCGCTCGACCGGATCGCGTGGATAGGCGACGATGGCGCGCCGCGACATGCGTTGTGGGCGCCCGATATGGTCGCTGCGAACGGCCGCCATTATCTCTATTTTTCGGTCGGACCGCAGAATCCGACACCGAGCCGGATCGGCGTCGCGACCTGCGCCGGGCTCGAAGGGCCCTGCACCGACAGCGGCAAGCCGCTGGTCACCGGCGGCAAGG
This sequence comes from uncultured Sphingopyxis sp., assembly GCF_900078365.1. Lineage (NCBI taxonomy): Bacteria > Pseudomonadati > Pseudomonadota > Alphaproteobacteria > Sphingomonadales > Sphingopyxidaceae > Sphingopyxis > uncultured Sphingopyxis sp. The sequence continues at coordinate 478,637 of NZ_LT598653.1, read as the reverse complement.
GGTTCGAAGCGATCGACCCCGCGGTCTTCGTCGACCCCGCGAGCAAGGCACGCTACCTCTATGCAGGCGGCAGCGCGGGCGCGAAGCTGCGCGTCTGGATGCTGAAGCCCGACATGGTGACGATCGAGCGCGAGGTTGCCGTCGAAACCCCACCGCATTTCACCGAAGGCGCGTTCATGCACGAACGCGGCGGCACCTATTATCTCTCCTATTCGTCGGGCAGCTATCGCCACGACAGCTATCAGGTCCATTATGCGACCGCCCCGTCACCGACGGGACCTTGGACTTATCGGGGAAAGATCGTCGAGAGCGACGATCGCTTCAAGGGGCCCGGCCATCACGCCTTCCTGCACGATCCCGCCGACGGCCGCTGGTATATCGCCTATCACCGCTGGGAAGGGCAGACCGGCCCCGGCCCCTATAAGGGCAGCCGCAAGTTCATCGTGCAGCCGATCGCCTATCGCGCCGACGGCACGATCGTGCCGCTGGAAATGCGCTAGGCTATTTTTCCGCGTCGTCGATCAATGTCAGCACGTCACCGATCAGGTGGCGCATCGCGCTGCGCGCCGCGTCGGGATCGTGCGCCGCGATCGCGTCGCGGACCGCGGCATGGTCGGCGACGCTGGCGGTGCGGCCCTTGATCCGGTTGGTGAAGCGGATCGAGGTGCGCAGCGCGGTGCTCACCACGTCGCGAAACTGGGCGTAGAAGGGATTGTTCGACGCGCGCAGGACGGCAACGTGAAAGGCGATGTCGGCCTCGAGCGTATCGTCCTCGCCGCGTTCGGCCGCTGCCATGCGATCGAGACCGTCGCCGATCCGCTTGAGTTCTTCGTCGCGTCCGAACTGCGCCGCGAGCGCCGCCGCCTCGGGCTCAATCGCGACACGCAGCTGGTTGAACTGCTTGAGCAGCTCGATCGAAAATTGTCGCTCGAGCAGCCAGCGCAGCACATCGGTGTCGAACAGGTTCCACGACGAGGTCGGCTGCACCACCGTCCCTTGTCGCGGCCGCGCACTGAGCAGCCCCTTGGCGGTCAGCATCTTCACCGCTTCGCGCGTCACCGACCGGCTGACGCCGTGGCGCTTGGTCAATTCGGCCTCGGTCGGAAAGGCTTCATCGTCGAACTGACCGGTAACGATCGCGCGCCCCAGATTGTCGAGCAGGCCATAGGTCAGATTACGCCCGAGCGAAGCGGGGACGTCATCCTGTCCCAATCCCGATTGTTCCCACGACACGGCGTTCGCCTCCTTTTCGAGAAGCCGCGAAGCGGCCTTGCGCCAATGTTAGGCCGAACAGAAAAGTAGACAAGCTTAATTAATACGATAAATATGTATTCATGCCGACGGGAATCGGGAGGTTCGGAGAGAATATGTTCAATCGGTCGTCCACCACTCCGCTCCCGGCCGCCAAAAGATTATTCGCGACGGCGGCAATGAGTTTGGCGGCGATCGCGACCGTGCCCACCGCGGCAGCCTTGGCGCAGGGTGCGCCGCAGGCTCCCCCGGCCGAAACCGGTCGGCAAGCCGAACGCCGGCCCAATATCCTGTTCATTCTCGTCGACGACATGGGCTTTGGCGACCTGTCGGTGATGGGGAACAAAAAGGTCCAGACCCCGAACCTCGACCGTCTCGCACGCGACGGCGTGCTGCTCACCAAATTCTACGACGCCGCGCCGATCTGCTCCTCGTCGCGCGCGGGCTTTCTGACCGGACGGTTTCCGGCCGACGTCGGCTTCGTCGGCATCACCGCCAGCCGCGCGCGCAATGCCGAAATCGGGCAGGTCGACTGGCTCGATCCGAAACTGCCGACGATCGCACGGCTGCTCCAGCAGAACGGCTACAAGACCGCGCATATCGGCAAATGGCATCTCGGCGGCGGGCGCGACATCGGCGATGCGCCCTGGCCGACCGCCTATGGTTTCGACAAGAGTTTCACGACCTTCGAAGGGCTCGGGCCGCGCGTGCTCGTGTCGGACGAAGAGCGTTTTCTTGCCCAGCAGTCGGACAAGCTCGGCGAAGGGCCGCGCTTCTGGGAAATCAAGACCAATCTCACCGGGCTATACGCCGACATGACGGTCGATTTTGTCGCGCAGAATTCGCAGAAACCCTGGTTCGTGAACCTGTGGCTCAATGACATCCACGATCCTTGGGCGCCCGACGACGAAAGCCTGTCCGCCGTCATGGGCAAGGGCACATCGTCCGACGACGACCGGATGCTTGCCTCGCTGGTCAAGATGGACAAGACGCTCGGTCGCCTCTTCGAGCGGCTCGACCAGATGGGCGAAATGGACAATACGCTGGTCCTCTTCACATCGGACAACGGCCCGTCCTCGCTCGCACGTTACCACGAGCGCGGCGAAACCGCGCCGGGAAGCACCGAGGGGCTGCGCGGCCGCAAGTTCAGCCTTTACGAAGGCGGCATCCGCCAACCGCTGATCCTCTATTGGCGCGGCCATATGAAAGCCGGCACGCGCGACGAGCGGACGGTGGCGCAGGGTGTCGACCTGCTGCCGACCTTCGCGAGCATCCTCGGCGTCAAGGCACCCGCGGGCAGCGTCGGCATCGATCTGTCGCCGGCGCTGCGCGGCCAGCCGGTCACCGAGCGGCCCCACCTCTTCTGGGCCTATGGCAAGGAAGGCAGGCCGATGCTGGGCAAGCCCAGCCAGCCGATCGACGTATCGCCGCGCTTCGCGGTGCGCGAGGGCGACTGGAAGCTGCTTGCGAACGATGGCGGCGCCGACGTCGAACTCTATGACCTTGCGCACGATCCGATGGAAAAGCAGGATCTGGCGGCGAGCAAGCCCGAAGTGCGCGGGCGCCTGCTGGCAAAGCTGAAGAAATGGCTGGCCCGGCTGCCTGAATGATCGTGCAGCCAGCCCCGAGAATCGAAATGATCCCCCGACCATGAAAGCCGCATCGCATCGCGCTGCCCCTGCCTCCGCCCCGTCACTCGGCGGCATGCGCTTCGTCGAGGGCGGCGCCTTCATCATGGGGTCGGATCGTTTTTATCCCGAAGAACAGCCGCTGCGCCGCGTCAAGGTCGACGGCTTCTGGATCGACGAAACACCGGTCACCAACGCCGCCTTCGCCGCATTCGTCGCCGCGACGGGCTATCGCACGCTCGCCGAACTGCCGCCCGATCCCAAGCTGTATCCGGGCGCCGATCTGGACGGCGTCGAACCCGGATCGCTGCTGTTCCGGAAAGCCGAGGCTCTGATCCCGCTCGACGATCCGTCGGGATGGTGGGCCTTTGTCCCCGGCGTCGACTGGCGTCACCCGACCGGCCCCGAGAGCTCCATCGAAGGCATGGAGAACCATCCCGTCGTCCATGTCGCGCACTGCGATGCCGAGGCCTATGCCAAATGGGCGGGCAAATCGCTCCCCACCGAAGCCGAATGGGAATATGCCGCGCGCGGCGGCATCGACGGACAGGATTATGCCTGGGGCGACGAACTGGCGCCGGAGGGCGCGATCCTCGCCAATTACTGGCTCGGCCTCTTCCCCGTTTCGACGACCAAGGCCGATGGAAATTACCGCACGACGCCGGTCGGCAGCTTTCCGGCCAACGGCTACGGCCTTTTCGACATGATCGGCAACGTCTGGGAATGGACGCGCGACTGGTATGCCGCGCCGCAGGGCGCAAAGAGCAAATCGCCTTGCTGTGCGATCGCCAATCCGCGCGGCGCGACGCTCGCGCAAAGCTATAACGGCGGCGCCCCCGGCACACGCATCGGCCGCAAGGTGCTGAAGGGCGGCTCGCACCTCTGCGCCGTCAACTATTGCCAGCGCTACCGCCCGGCGGCGCGGCATCCGCAACATGTCGACAGCGCGACGAGCCACATCGGCTTTCGCTGCGTGTCGCGACGAAAGGGAGAATGAACATGCCACGTACCGCGCACTGGACCCGCAGGGCCCTGCTCGCCCTGCTGATCACCGCGACGTCGGCATGCTCGCAGACACCGGCCCCTCGCGCCGCTGCGGCGCCCGCACCGGCCCCCGTCACGGCGCAGCGTCCCAATGTCCTGCTAATCCTTATCGACGACCTCAAGCCCGCGCTCGGCACCTATGGCGACCGCACCGCGATCACCCCGAACATGGACCGCCTCGCGGCGCGCGGCGTGCGTTTCGACCTCGCCTATGCCAACCAGGCCGTGTGCGCACCGAGCCGCATCAACCTGATGAGCGGCGCGCGCTCGACGAGCAGCGGCATCTATAATTTCGGAATGAACCTGCGCGACTATATGCCCGATGCGGTGACACTGCCGCAATATTTCATGCGCGCGGGCTATCATACCGAAAGCATGGGCAAGGTCTATCACATCGGCCACGGCACCGTCGGCGACACCGCCGGCTGGTCGGTCCCGCACCACAAGGAAAAGGTGATCGAATATGTCGACCCCGCCAGCACCGGCGGCAAGCCGACGCAGGAAGAGGCCTTGTTCGAGGAAATTCCGGTGCCGGAGGGCAATCCCTTCGCCTATGCCCGCACGCTCGCGCGCGGCGCGGCGTGGGAAATGCCCGATGTCGCCGACGACGCCTATGCCGACGGCCGCACCGCCAAGCGTGCCGAAGAGCGGCTGAAGGCGCTGAAAAACAGCAAGCAGCCTTTCTTCCTCGCTGTCGGTTTCGCGCGCCCGCACCTGCCCTTCTCGGTGCCGAAACGCTATTGGGACATGTATGATCCCGCGAAGCTGCCGATGCCCGAATTCGAACAGCTGCCCGCAGGCGCGCCCGCCTATACCGACAAGCAGGGCGGCGAGATCAACGCCTATCGCGAGCCGCCGCGGAATGTCCGCGGCGATCAGTTTCCGCCTGAACTCAAGCGCCGGCTGCTGCACGGCTATTATGCCGGCGTTTCCTATGTCGATGCCCAGATCGGCAAGGTGCTCGATGCGCTCGAACGCGAAGGGCTTGCCGATAACACCGTCGTCGTCCTGTGGGGCGATCATGGCTATCATCTCGGCGATCATGGCATCTGGACCAAGCACACCAATATGGAGCAGGCGACGCACATCCCGCTGATCTTCGCTGGCCCCGGCATCGTCAAGGGACGTTCGACCGATCAACTCGCCGAGACGGTCGACATCTATCCGACGCTCGCGGCGCTCGCGGCCCTGCCCGCCCCCACCGGGCCGCAGCCGATCGACGGCACCTCGCTCGCGCCGGTGCTGCACGACCCGGCGGCGCGCGTGCGCGATTATGCCTATCACGCCTATCCGCGTCCCGGACGGCTCGGCCAGGCGATCCGCACCGACCGCTATCGCCTCGTCCGCTGGACGCAGGAAAAGACCGGCGCGCGCGACTATGAACTCTACGATCTGGTCGCCGACCCCCAGGAGACGCGCAACCAGGCGAACGCGCTGCCCAGGGTGCGCGCCGAACTCGACGCGATCCTCGACAGCCAGCCTGCGGCACAGCCCATCAACGGCAAGCCTCGCAAAAACTGAGGCTGGCCCGGGGGTAAAGAAAAGGCCGCGGCAACCCCGCGGCCTTTTTGTTTGTCACGATGGCTGAATGCTCAGCGTCCGCGCGACGGCACCGGAAGCGGGGTGTCGCTGGCGACCGGCTCGCCGAATTGCGGCCATCCCGCCGCGCTCCATCCGAAACGCTGGATATGCGGCGCCCGCGCGGGCGTGCATTTCATCCCCGGCCCGGGATTGGCGTGATAGATGATCCAGTTCTCCTTGCCGTCGGGCGAGGTGAAAAACCCGTTGTGCCCCGTCGCATAGACGCCGTTCGCGCTCTTGAAGGCGGGCTGCGCGGTCTTCGTCCAGACCTTGGGATCGAGCACATCCGATCCCGCGGGCGCGTGCAGCAGACCGAGCGCATAATCGTCGGACCAGCAGGCGCTCGCCGAATAGGTCAGGAATAGATCGCCCTTCGGCCCCCGCAAAAACTCCGGACCTTCGAGGATCTGGCGCCCGCCCTGTTTTTCCCATGGCCTGTCGGGCATCGCGATCACGCTTTCGGGCCCGCCGAGCGTCCAGGGATTGCGCATTTCCGCGATCGCCAGCCCGCTGTCGGGACCGATATAGGGCGAATAAGCGAAATAGCGTTTGCCGCCATGCTCGAAGACGGTTCCGTCGATCCCGGCGCGCGCGGTGTTCACGCGCCCCTTGTCCACCCACTCGCCCTGCATCGGATCGGCACCCGCATTTTCGAGCACGAAGACCGCGCGATGCTTGTCGTCCTTGAAGCCGCTCGCGGTTGCCGAATAATAGAGATACCATTTCCCGTCGAGGCGGTGCAGTTCGGGCGCCCAGATGCTGTGCGCGTTCGGCCCCTTGGCGGGCGGCGTCCACACGACGCGTTTCTCCGCTTTCGCAAGGTCGGCGATATTATCGGTCCGCCACAGCATGAGGCGGTTGCCCAGCGTGTGGGTGTAATAATAGACGCCGTCGACCTGCGTGATCCACGGATCGGGACCCGAGGTGAGCAAGGGATTGGTGAAGGTCGCCGATGGCGCTTCGGCCCCGCCAGCCGGGACGGCCAGGCCGGCCAGCAGCGCCGCCGCCAGCAGCGCCGCCGATTGCCCGATGCGTCCGTCATATAGCTTGTCGAGGCGACGGGCCGAATCCGCCGCCGCCTTCTTATACGCGACCTTCATGCGATTCCCCTGTCCGTTCAGAACTTCACCCGGGCGCCGATGCTATAGACCGTCTCGTCGCCCTGCAGGGCAAAGACCACCCGCTCGTCGCCCCAATAGGTCGAGGTCTTGTTGCGCAGGATATTCGTCCCGCCGATGTCGAGCCGCAGCGCATCGGTCACGTCATAGCCGATGCTGAAGTCGAGACGGCCGGCGGGACGGACATAGGACAGGAACACCGGGATATAGGGATCGTCGATCGGCCGGCTCTCGTCATAGGGCCGGACCGCGATGCCGCCCGTATTGTCGCCGTTGATATATTTGGAGCGGAAGGTCCAGATCAGGCGGCCGCTCAGGCCCTTCTTGTCATAGAGCAGACCGGCGGTGTAATTATATTTGGACACGCCGACCAGCGGATTGCCCGCAAGCGGATCGTCGCCCTTGACCTTGGAATCGGCCAGCGTGAAGGCGCCCTGCACGCCGAAACCCGAAAGCGCCCCCGGCAGGAAGTCGAAGAAATATTGCGCGCTGACCTCGATGCCCTTTAGGTCGACCGACCCGACGTTGCGCGGGGTGGAGATCAGGTAATTTTCGCCCCCGATCTCCTCCTGCCGGTTTGCCGTGACGACGCGGTCCTTGATCGACCGATAATAGCCGGTGACCGCGACATAGCCGCTGTCGAAATAATATTCGGCGGTCAGGTCGATGCTGTCCGATTTTTGCGGACGCAGGTCGGGGTTGCCGCGCGTGCCGTTGTTGATCAGGAACACATTGCCCACGACGGTGAGCGATTCCGCGGGATTGAGCGAACCGAAATCGGGGCGCCGCATCGACCGCGAATAGGTCAGGCGCGTCTGGAATGATCCCGGGAATTTCAGCCGCGCGGTCGCCGATGGCAGAATGTCGACATCCGACCGCTTGGCGACGATCGGGCTGAAGGCATCGCTGTCCCCGACGCGCTCGAAGCCGGAAATCGTGCGGTCGGTCTTGACGACGCGGGTGCCGACCACCCCGTCGAGGGTGAGCGCGCCGATCGGGATTTCATAGCTGCCTTCCATATAGGCAGCGTAAGTCGCCTCGCTGGCGTTGAATTCCTTGGTCGGATCATAAGCCGGCGCCGCGAGCGGCAGGCCGAACAGGTCGCGAAGCTCGTTGCGCCCGCGTTCGGACCGCAGATAGGCGGGGTTCACGCCCAGGAACGCCTGCCCGCCATTCAGCCGCGGCGCGACGCCGATCACGCCCAGGAAATCGGGTGATAGCGGCAAAGAGGAAATCAGACGCGCGTTCGCCTCCGACGGCGTGCCGATATTGCCGAAACCGATCGACTGCACGGTATTGGTCTGCCGCACTTGCTGGAACAGCGCCTCGCGCTTGGCATAGCGCAGGCCGCCGCGAAGTTTGGTCAATATGCCGTCGAATTCATATTCGCTGTCGAGCCGCGCCTGGAACAGGCTGCCCTTGCCGGCCGAGAAATTCTGGTTGATCGAATTGCGCAGCGACACATTTTCCGAGCTGAGCGGGATCGACGGGTCGATCGTGAAGGAGGGACCGTTGTTGTCATCGAATTCGACGAACACGGTCGGCACGCGCTGGCCGACTTCCGCGTTGAAATTTTCGGTCACCGAGCGCGACGTCTGGTAAGCGACGTCGACCTTGAGCACACCGCGATCCTGCTCGAAGATCAGGCCCCCGGCGACCATCTTGTTCCGCTGCGTCACCTCTTCGGACGAGCTGTTCTGGTTGACCACGACATTGTCGAAGCGCGCGCTTATGGGCTCGCACATGGTTTTGACGGTCGCGGGCTGCAGTGTTTGCGTCACTTCCCCCGTATCCGGATCGACGTTGTTCACGATCTGCGGGTTGGTCCCTGCGGGATTGACGCGCGCGTCGATGCAGTAATCGCTGAGAGTGACCTCGGTGATCTGCGAATTGTTGGTGAAAGGCTGGGGGTTGAAACCGGCAAAGCCCGTCGTGCTGTTGAAATAGGTGTAAAGGCCGTCGGCATAGAATTGCAGCGACGGAGTCGCCTGCCATTGCAGCGCGGCATTGGCCTGGAAACGCTTGATGTCGCCGACGTCGGGCATGTTGCGCAGCACTTGCGGCATCATGATGTCGGCGGTGCCGAACGGCGTGCCCGAGACGAAGCGGCGTTCGCCGAGGTTGGTGACGCTGCGGATATTCTCCGCCTGCGACCAGGTCACATTGACCAACGCGCCGATCTCGCCGATCGACGTGTCGGTCTTGGCCGCCGCGAGCGCGCCGAGCTGCGGATTGCTCGCGTCGGCGATCGTCGCGTAATTCTGGCGCGCGGTCAGGACGAAGGTCGGGTCGCGGAAGTCGAAGGGGCGATTGAGCCGCAGATCGAGCGCGCCGGCTACCCCGCCCTCGATCTGGTCGGCCGTCTGCGATTTGAATGCGTCGATCCGGGCGAGCGCCTCGGCGGGCACATCCTGCAAATCGAAACCGCGCCCGGTGGTGGTCACGACCTCGCGCCCGTTCACCGTCGTCAAAATGTCGGTGAGGCCGCGGATGCGGACGGTCGACAGCTCGTTGTTGCGGTCATTCTGTACCTGGATACCGGGGACGCGCTGCAATGCGGCGGCGACAGTGGGATCGGGCAATTTGCCGATGTCGGTCGCGACGATCGAATCGACGACCTGCGTGGCGTTGCGCTTCACCTCGGCCGCGCGTTCGAGCGACTGGCGCACGCCGGTGACGACAATATCGCCATCGGTGCTTTCCGCTTGCTGGGCCGGATCCTGCGCCGCCGTATCCTGAGCAACCGCCGGCATCGAAACGAACACGGCCGTCGCCGACACCGCGCCCAACAAAGTCTTACGCATAATCCTCTCCCTGTTTGACGCGTTTCGCGCGCTCGTCACCAACCCCGATTCCGAAGCCTTAAAACGATAAATAATATAAAACGGAGAATATGGCAACGTGCGATCACCACGCGCGGGGCGCCATCGATAAAAAATGCGCCGGAGGCGGGCTCCGGCGCATCATTATGTCGGCTTGACCGCAAACCTTCGTCAATCGCCCTCGCCGCGCATCGGACCGCGTTCGAGGCGGGGTTTGACCGGGACCGACCCACCATCGCCCTGCGCCTTGCGCCAGGCCGCGAGGCGGCCGCGAAGTTCCGACAATTGCTTGGCGTAGCGCGGATCGCCCGCGAGGTTCACCTTCTCGTCGGGGTCCGCCTTCAGGTCATAGAGCTCCTCGGCAGGACGTTTGTAATAATTGTCGACGATCGCCTTGGCGGCGGGATCCTTGTCGGCCGCCTCGCGCCACGAAGGGAAATAGGCGCCCGAGTCCGTGCGCATCACCTTCAGGTCGATGTGCGTCGTATAGGTCCAGTCGGGATGGAGATTCTCGATATATTTCCAGCGGTCGGTGCGGATGCTGCGCATCGGATAGACATTGACCCGGCCGTCATTGTTGTGCGTCGTGAATATCTCCTTACGGCCCGCCGTCCCCTGCCCGACGCCGAAGAGGCTTGCGAAGGAAAGGCCGTCGATGCCTTCGGGCTTCTTGCCTCCGGCAAGCTCGACCAGCGTCGGCAGGACGTCGACCCAACTGACCATCGCGTCGGTCCGGGTGCCCGCCTTCACATGGCCGTTCCAGCGCACGACCATGGGCACGCGCGTGCCGGTGTCATAGAGGTTCCACTTGCCGAACGGCCACTGTGTGCCATGGTCGGTCGAATAGAGAACGAAGGTGTCCTTCCCGAGCACGGCGTCGACGGCGTCCATCGTCGAGGCGAGGTCCTGGTCCATCCGCGTGACCGCGGCATAGAAGCGCGCGCGCGCATCGCGGGTGATCGGCGTATCGACCGTCTTCGGCGGCAATTTCATCGCGGCGGGATCATAGCCCTCGGTCGTTCGCGGCCACGGCACATGCGGCCAGTTGGTGCCAACGAACAGCGCGAGCGGGCGCTTGTCCTTGCGTGCCTTCAGCCATTCGGCGGCGGCGGGAATGCCCTTGTGATCGTGGAACGTGTCATTGGCATAATAGTCGAAACCATAGGTCCCGGTGTGCTGGTAATGCGCGACCTTGCCGAAGGCGACGACCTCATAACCCTGTTCCTGGAGGTAGGAGGGCAGCTTGCGGATCGCCGCGTTGGCGCGGTCATGGTTCGCCTCCGCCCCGTTGCGCGCGGGCATCATCCCGGTGAGCAGCGCCGCGCGGCTCGGCGCGCAGGCAGGCGACGCGACGAAGGCGCGGTCGAACGACATGCCCTCGGAGGCGAGGCGCTGCAAAGCGGGCGTGCGGACATTCACATCGCCGCCCAGCGGGACGTCGGCGTAGCTCAGATCGTCGGCGAGGAAGATCACGATATTGGGCTTCGCCGGCGACCTGGCGGCGCTCTGCGCGTAGCCGGGCGCGGCAGAAGCGAGAGAAAAGGCGAGGACGCTCGATGCGAGCACCAGGTTGCGCCGACTGAATTTGGACATCGGATATCTCCCGGATTATGAAGTTCGTTATCGGCCGAGCGCCGCGATGAAGGCGCGCGCGCGGTCGCCGACTTCGCCCGCGCCCATGCCGGGCTTGTAGAGCGCCGACCCGAGGCCGAAGCCCGCCGCCCCCGCCGTGAGCCATGGTGCCATATTATCGGGCGCGATTCCGCCGACGGGCAGCAGCCGCGTCCCTGCGGGAACCACTGCACCCAGTGCCTTGAGCACCGCCGGGCTGGCGGCCTCCGCCGGAAAGAGCTTCAGCGCCGTCGCGCCCGCCGCCAGCGCGACGAAGGCCTCGCTGGGCGTCGCGAAACCCGGCAACGACACGAGACCCGCGCCAGCCGCCGCGGCGACGACGTCGACATTGGTGTTGGGCGAAATGATCATCGTCCCGCCGGCGTCGGCGACAGCGGCGACATCGGCGGCCGTCAGCACCGTGCCGGCGCCGATGACCGCGCGGCCTTTCAGCCGGCCGACAAGGCGGCCGATGCTGTGCAGCGGATCAGGCGAGTTCAGCGGGACCTCGATCAGCGCGAAGCCAGCCTCGACCAGCGCCTCGCCGATCGGCTCGACCTCGTCCGGTTTCACGCCGCGCAGGATCGCGATCAGCGGACAGCGCGCGAAAGCGGCGTCGAAGGCGGCAACATGGGTCATAAGGCTTTGTCTCCGATGGCGAGAATGCCGCGCGCGAAGGCGCTATGGCTGTCGACGATCACCGGCTCGCGGCCGGTCGCCGCGACGGCGGCGGCGTAAAGATCGCCGAGCTGGGGATCGGCGAGAATGTGGATCTGCTCGAACGCGCAATCGTCCATGCGCGCAGCGACATCGCCGCCGATCAGCACGCCGCTTGCAAAGGACGCCGCATCGGCATCCTCGCGAAGTCCGAGCACCGAGGCCGCGCGGATACCGAACAGCGACGCCGCAAGGTCGCGCCGCGCGCCTTCAGCCAGCCCGTCGCGAAACGCCGGGCCATCGCTGACATCGGCGGCCAGCGCCCCCGCGAGCAGGCTGTGCCCACGGAGCAGCGCGAACAGCTCGCCCGTCATCGCGGTGGTGAAGCCGGCAATCCGCCCGTCCGTCATCGTCGCCCATTTGCAGTGGGTTCCCGGCTGCGCGAGCAGCGCGTCGGGCGGCACCATCCAGCCCGCGACCGCGCCAAGCAGCTGCACTTCCTCGCCGCGCATCACATCGGCGCGGCCTTTCTTCGAACAGGAAACGCCGGGCACGATCGCGGTGCGGTCATCGATCCAGTCGAGCCCGGCGACAAGTTCATCGATCCCCGCTGGCGCCGCGACATAGGGCACGACGCGCCAGCCGACGGTCGAGCCGACCATGCCCGCGAGCAGCATCGGCAGGTCGCCGAACCGCTCGCGGATCGCCGCGACCTCGCCCGCGAAGTCGGTGACCGACGCGGCGCCCCGGTCGTCGCGCTCGGTATGCGCGACCGCGCCGTTCTCGAAACGGAACACGCGCCGGTTGGTCGTGCCCCAGTCGACGGCGAGAAAGGCGGACGGCGCGCTCACCACCAGGTCGCGTAGAGCGCGATGAGGATCAGGATCACGCCGACGCCGGCGACGTTGAAGGTCGTCGGCGTCGCGAAGCTGACGCCCTGCATCGTGATGCGGTTCGCGTCGCCGCGACCCTTGAACATCAGGCTGATCCCTACCGCGAGCGCGAGGCTGATCAGGAAGACGAGGCCCATGCGGTTCATGAAGGGGAAGTCGGGCATCCCGATCTTGAACGCATAGGACAGCAGGACCGACGCGACGGCCGCGGCGATGGCGCCGGCTTCGCTCGCCTTTTTCCAGAACAGCCCGAGCAGGAAGATCACGGTGATACCCGGAGTGAAGAAGCCCGAGAATTCCTGGATGAACTGGAAGGCCTGATCCGAATTGCCGAGCAGCGGACGCGCGGTGAGCAGCGCGATGATCACCGCGAGCGCCGCCGCGGTCCGGCCGACGAGCACCAGATGCTTCTCGCGCCCGCCGCGCCGCTCATCCTCGGCTTCGTTCGTAAGGCCACGCGCCTTGGCATAGAGGTCAAGCGTGAAGATCGTCGCGATCGAGTTGATCTTGCTTGCGGTCGACGCGATGATCGCGGCGATCAGCGCGGCGAAGACGAGGCCGAGCAGCCCCGGCGGCAGCAGGCGCATCATCGTCGGATAGGCTTCGTCGGGCTTGGCGAGCTCGGGCGCCAGCACGACAGCGGCGATGCCCGGCAGGACGATGATCACCGGCATCAGCAGCTTGAGGAACGCCGCGAAGATCACGCCCTTCTGCGCCTCGCCCAGATCCTTCGCGGCGAGCGCGCGCTGGATGATATATTGGTTGAAACCCCAATAGCTGAGGTTCGCGATCCACATGCCGCCGACCAGCACGGCAATACCGGGCAAATCCTTGTAGAAGGGATGGTCGGGTGCGAGGATCATGTCGAAATGGCCGGGCACGCGCTCGGTGAGGATCGAGAAGCCCGCGATCACGCCCTCGCCCCCGCTGATCTCGTTGAGCGTCAGATAGGAGATGACGAGGCCGCCCATGACGAGCAAGGTGACCTGCACGATGTCGGTGAGCGCGACGGCCTTGAGCCCCCCATAGAGCTGATAGAGCAGCGCGAAGGCGCCCAGCACGATCAGCGCGACATTCTGGTCGACGCCCGCGACCTTGTTGACCGCGATCGATCCGAGCCAGATGATCGAGGTCAGGTTCACGAAGATATAGAGCGCGAGCCAGAAGACCGCCATGATCACCGGCAGCGTCTTGCCGTACCGCTGCTCGAGGAACTGCGGCATCGTATAGATCTTGTTTTCGAGGAAGATCGGCAGGAAATATTTGCCGACGATCAGCAGCGTCAGCGCCGCCATCCATTCATAGGACGCGATCGCGAGGCCGAGCGCATAGCCCGATCCCGACATGCCGACGATCTGCTCGGCCGAGATGTTCGCCGCGATCAGCGACGCGCCGATCGCCCACCAGGGAAGCGATTTCGAGGCGAGGAAATAGTCCGACGTGTCCTTGGCATGCCCCGCTTTTTCGCGGCTCACCCATTGCGCGAGGCCGAAAATGCCGATGGCATATATGACGATGACGATGATATCGATTTGCGACAGGCCCGCCATACGGACTCTCCCCTTGGCTGATTATTGAAATCACATTTATCTGATTTAAACGGCTTGTCTAGCTTCCTGTGCGGAATCGGTGATAAGGCCGGTCAAAATAACGTGTGGAGACGAACGTGGCGAACATGTCGGGACTGGGAATTGAGGATACGGGACCGCAGCTTGGGCGCAATCTGACCTATGGCATGCTCGACGCGATCGGGCGCGCGATCGTCGTCGGCGATTATGACGGCGCGATCTTTCCGACCGAGGCCGAACTCGCCAAGCAGCATGGCGTCAGCCGGTCGGTGACGCGCGAAGCGGTGAAGATGCTGACGGCGAAGGGGCTGCTGAGCGCCCGACCCCGCCAGGGGACGACCGTCCAGCCGACCACGTCCTGGAACCTCTTCGACACCGACGTCCTTCGCTGGCTGCTCGAACGGCAATTTTCGATCGATCTGCTGCGCCAGTTCAACGAGCTGCGCGTCGCGATCGAACCCGAAGCGGCGGCGCTCGCGGCACGCGTCGCCACGGCGGACGATATCGAACGGGTGAATGCGGGCCTCAAGCGGATGGAAAGGGCGGAGCGCGGCGAAGACGACGTACTGGAAAGCGACATCGCCTTTCACGTTGCCGTGCTGCGCGCGTCGCGAAACCCCTTCTACGCCCAATTCCGCGACGTCGTCAGCACCGCGCTGCGCACCTCGATTCGCTTCACCAACCGCGTCAAGGGCCGCACCGCCAATGTCGCCGACCATGCAGCGGTGCGCGACGCAATCGTCGCCGGCAATCCCGACAAGGCGCGCAAGGCGATGCGCGCGTTGATCAGCGACGTGCTCGAACTGATCGACACGGCCAAACCGGACGGTGCCGCCCCCGGGCGGTGACGACACCAGCGCCGCCTATTTCTTCACCTTCGCTCCCGTCGTGAGGCGATAGGTCATGACGTTGCGATAGGTTTCGCCGGGCGCGAGGCGCGCATTCGGGAAATTCTTCTGGTTCGGGGCGTCGGGGAAAATCTGCGGCTCCATGACCAGCGCGTCGCCCATGCGATAGATTTTCTTGCTCTTGCCGTGGCTCGTCGCGTCGAAGAAATTGCCCGAATACATCTGGAGGCCCGGCTGGTTCGACCAAAGTTCGAACCCGCGGCCCGACACCGGATCCTCGACCCGCGCCATCAGATGCTGGTCGGCGGTGACCTTGCGCCCGATCACCCAATTATGGTCGTAGCCGCGGCCGAAGACGATCTGCTCGTCGCTGGCGTCGCGGACGCGCTCCCCAATGACGGTCGGCTTGCGGAAATCGAACACCGTGCCGGCGACCGGGCGATATTCGCCGGTCGGGATCGCGCCCGAATCGGTCGGCAGATAGCTTTCCGCCGGGATCGTCACGACATGCCCCATCGCACCGTTCGCCGAGCCTTCGCCCGACAGGTTCCAATAGGCATGATTGGTGATGTTGGCGATCGTCGGCCGGTCGGTGGTCGCGACATATTCGATCCGGAGATCATTTTTTTCGTCGAGCGAATAGATCGCATCGACCGTCATCGTGCCGGGATAGCCCTGATCGCCGTCGGGGCTGACATAACGGAGCGTGACCGACGCCGTCGGGCCGCTCTTCACCGAGGTCACTTCCCACAAGACCTTGTCGAAGCCGAGCGTGCCACCGTGCAGCGCGTTCGCGCCATTGTTGATCGGCGTCTGCCACGTCTTGCCGTCGAGCTTGAAGCGCCCGCCCGCGAGCCGGTTGGCGAAGCGGCCGACGGTCGAGCCGAAATATTGCGGCGTGTCGATATAATCGGAGAGATTGTCGTAACCGAGCGCGACATCGGCCTTCTTGCCGTCGCGATCGGGCATCACCACCGATTGCAGCGTCGCGCCGAGCGCGATGACCGTCGCCGAAATGCCGTTGGCGTTGGTCAGCGTCACCGCGGGTACGCTGCGCCCGTCGGGCATCTTGCCGAAGGTCGATTGCGATGCCTCGGCACCCAGCGCCGGCGTTGCCGCAACCAAGGCCGCCGCCGCGGCTCCCCAAGCCAGTTTCGTCATCTTCTTCACTCCTCTAACCCTTGTATTTCTGCGCCGGCAGGCCGCGGCATCCGGGATCGACTTCGAACAGCGCGCCGCCATGCGGTTCGTTCACGCCGTCGGACGCCGAAGTGACGAACATCCGGTCGAGGCCGGGTCCCGCAAAGGTGCAGCTGGTGATTTGCGACGCCGGAAGCGGGATATGCCGATCGGGCGTCCCGTCGGGCGCGAAGCGCATGACGCGCGAGGCGCCCCAGCAGGCGACCCACAAACCGCCATCGGCGTCGAAGGTCATCCCGTCGGGATTGCCCCAATCCTCTTCGAACAGGATGAAGGGCGCGGCTTCTCCCAATAATCCGTCATCGCGGATATCGAAGCGAAAGATCGTCCCGCGCGCGGTATCGGTGTGGAGCAGGAAAGCGCCGCCGGGGTCGATCGCGGGACCGTTGGCGATCGTATAGGGACCATCAACCTGCGCCAGCGTGCCGTCGGGATCGAGGCGATAGAAAGCCCCTGACGGCCGGTCGCAGGTGACGGGCATCGTCCCGGCCCAGATCCGTCCCAGCGCGTCCGCCTTCGCATCGTTCAGGCGGTTCGCCGCGTTGCGCGGATCGACCGAAACGATCGGTTCGCGCGCATCGGCATCGAGGTCGATGCGTACGATGTCGCGCCCGATCCCGGCCACGAAACCGCCCGCCTCGCGCTCGATGATCCAGGCCGCATAATGGGGCTGCTCAAAGCTGTCGACGCGGCCGTCGGCGAGCGTCATGCGGTTGATCCGCCGGCCCAATATGTCGACCCAGAACAGCGCGCCGTGCCGCGCCGACCACATCGGGCCTTCGCCCAGCCGGTCGCGCCCCTCCCGCGCAATCACTCGCACATCGGACATCAGTGACTGTCCCGCGGTAAGCCATGCGCCTGCGCGACGCGCTGATATTTGACCGCCATTTCGAGGACCGCGCCACTGTCGAACTGGCCGGTCAACGCGCGGTGGATTTCCTGCCACGGCGTCTGCGCGGGCGGCATATAGTCGGGATCGGCCTTGAGCTCGGCGCGGCGGCGATCGAGCTCGGCGTCGTCGACGAGCATGTTCGCGGTGCGCTTCGCAAGGTCGATGCGGATACGGTCGCCGGTCCGCACCAGCGCCAACCCGCCGCCGACGACGGCTTCGGGCGCGGCGTTCAGGATCGACGGGCTGCCGCTCGTTCCCGACTGACGGCCGTCGCCGATGCACGGCAGCGCGTGGACGCCCGCCTGGATCAGCGCGGCGGGCGGGCGCATGTTCACCACCTCGGCCCCGCCCGGGTAGCCGATCGGCCCCGCGCCGCGCATGATCAGGATCGAGTGGGCGTCGGCGCCGAGCGCCGGATCGTCGATGCGGCTGTGATAATCCTCGGGCCCGTCGAACACGATCGCGACGCCCTCGAACGCGTCGGGATCGGCCGCATTGCTCAGATAACGCTCGCGAAACTCGGGCGAGATGACGCTGAGCTTCATCACCGCATTGTCGAACAAATTGCCGCGCAGCACCGTAAGCCCAGCGGCGGGCTTCAGCGGCGCGTCGAGCGTTCGGATGACGTCGATGTCCTGCGTGTCCGCCTCGCCGATATTCGCCGCAACCGTCTGCCCGTTGGCGGTGAGCGCATCGCCGTCGATCAGCCCGGCACGAAGCAACTGCCCCATCACCGCGGGCACGCCGCCGGCGCGATAGAAATCCTCGGCCAGATAAGCGCCCGCAGGCTGCAGATTGACGATCAGCGGAATGTCGGCGCCCTGCACCTCCCAATCCTCAAGCGTCAGTTCGACCCCGATATGACGCGCGATCGCGTTGAGGTGGATCGGCGCGTTGGTCGATCCGCCGATCGCCGAGTTGACGCGGATCGCATTCAGGAAAGCGGTGCGCGTCAATATGTCGCTCGGCTTACGGTCGGCGTGGACCATCTCGACGATCTGCATTCCGGTGCGATAGGCGCATTCCTGCCGGTCGCGATAGGGCGCGGGGATCGCCGCCGATCCGGGCAGCGACATGCCGAGCGCCTCGGTCAGCGAATTCATCGTCGTCGCGGTGCCCATCGTGTTGCACCAGCCGGTCGATGGCGCCGACGAAGCGACGAGTTCGAGAAACCCTTTATAATCGATCTCGCCCGCCGCGAGCATTTCGCGCGCGCGCCAGACGATCGTGCCCGATCCGGTGCGTTCGCCCTTGAACCAGCCGTTGAGCATCGGACCGACCGACAGCGCGATCGCCGGGATATTCACCGTCGCCGCCGCCATCAGGCACGCGGGCGTCGTTTTGTCGCAGCCGACCGTCAACACAACACCGTCGAGCGGATAACCGTGCATCGCTTCGACGAGGCTCAGATACTGGAGGTTGCGGTCGAGCCCCGCGGTCGGCCGCTTGCCGGTTTCCTGGATCGGGTGCGTCGGAAATTCGATCGCAATGCCGCCCGCGTCGCGAATCCCGTCGCGCACGCGCTTCGCGAGCTCAAGGTGGTGGCGGTTGCAGGGCGTCAGGTCGCTGCCGGTCTGCGCGATGCCGATGATCGGCCGCCCCGACTGCAACTCGTCGATGCTGAAACCATAGTTCAGATAGCGTTCGAGATAGAGCGCCGTCATGTCCGGATTATCCGGATTGTCGAACCAGGCACGCGACCGCAGCCCTCCCTTGCCGTCTGGCCGCGTTTTCGCCCCGTCTCCCATATATATCCTTCTCGATGCACATTTTCGGCCCAAGCCCGGAATCGGTTGATAACCTGAACCGTCGCAGATAGGAAGCATATATATCAGACAAATAAAAATAGGATGAAGAATGATGATTCGCTTGGGATTGGTCGGAATCGGAAAAATCGCGCGCGACCAGCATCTTCCCGCCATCCATGCGGACGATCGATACGCGCTTGTCGCGACCGCCAGCCGCCACGCGCAGCTCGATGGCGTGCCGGGACATGCCGACATCGCCGCGATGATCGCGGGCGACCATCGCCTCGACGCCGTGTCGATCTGCACTCCGCCGGTCGGCCGCCACGCGATCGCGGCGGCGGCGATCGACGCGGGACTGCATGTCATGCTCGAAAAGCCGCCCGCCGCGACCACGACCGAGATCAGCGCGCTCGCCATTCACGCCCGCGCGCGCGGCGTCACCCTGTTCGCGACCTGGCATTCGCGCGAGGCGGCGGGGGTCGCCCCGGCGCGCGACTGGCTGCGCGACAAGCGGATTCGCGCGGCGCATATCCGGTGGAAGGAAGATATCCGCCGCTGGCATCCGGGGCAGGAATGGATCCTCGACGCCGGCGGCTTCGGCGTCTTCGATCCCGGCATAAACGCGCTGTCGATCATGACCGCGATCCTCCCCGCCCCCCTGCTTCTCGACGCGGCGCGCATCGATATTCCCGACGGGCGCAGCTCGCCGATTGCCGCGACCATGATGATGCGAAGCGGCGATGCGGCGGTGACCGCCGACCTCGATTTCCTGCAAACCGGCCCGCAAAGCTGGGATATCGAAGTCGAAACGGACGCGGGAACCTTACGGTTGTCGATGGGCGGCAGCGTGCTCGAGTTGCCAGGCGGCGAACCGATCACCCGCGAAGATCGCGAATATCCCCGCCTCTACACGCGCTTCGCCGAGCTGGTCGCGGCGGGCAAGAGCGAGGTCGACATTCGCCCGCTCCAGCTCGTCGCCGACGCCTTCCTCGTGGCCGAACGACGCACGGTCGCGCCCTTCCAGTTCTGAGGAACAGACGTCGCAACCGCTGAGCCAAAAAAGGCCCGCCACCCCCGAAGAGGATGGCGGGCATGCGGGAGAGCGGACGAAAACAGTGAAGCGTGTGCCTAGTCGCGCGCAGCGCCGATCCGCGGAATGCCGATCGACTCGGCATCCCCGATGTCGATCGGCACCAGCCCGAACTGCATGCGCCACGGCGCGGTCGGATCGTTGCCGAACATCGTGTACCAATAGCGGCCCTGCTTGTCGCGAAACGCCGTGCCGTGGCCGCCGTGCGGCGCCCCCATGCGGCGCTGCGTATAGGGGCCGAACAGGCTCTTCGACGTGCCGTACATCATGTCATAGGTGCCGTGCGTGCGCAGTGGACCGTGCCATTCGGCGCCGGTCAGAAAATAGACGCCATTGGCCTTGATCAGGCCATTGCCTTCATAGCCGACATGATCGCCATCGGCGTCGACAAGCTGGCGCACCGGTCCCTCGAAGCCACTCCGTGTGGCGTTGAGCTTGCCGATGTTGCCGCCGCCCCACAGGAAATAGAGGCCGTCATCGTCCTCGAACGGGAAGCCGTCGATGCCTTTGACGAAAAAGCTTTTCGTCACATTTTCATATGGCCCTTCGGCCTTGCCCGTCGTGGAGCGATAGAGCCAGGTCTTGCCGCCAACGCCCTTCTCCATCACCGAAAAAGCGAGATAATAGGTCTTGTCACGCGCCGACCACATGATCTCGGGCGCCCAGAGTTCGGCGATATTCTTGCCGAAATCATAGCCCATGCCTTCCCACTTCCAGATGAAGCCGACCTCGTCCCATTGGTTGAGGTCCGACGAGCGCCACAGCTTCACGCCGCCGTCCGGCTTGTGATAGCCATAGCCGTCGAGCGTCCCGACGAGATAATAATAGCCGTCGCCGCCGAGCGTCACCGACGGGTCGCGCATCGTCTCGCTGGTGATCAGCGCCTTGCGCGCCGCGACCGCGCTGTCTTCGGTGATCACCGACGCCGCCTGCCGCAGCCGCCCGTCGGGCGCGCGCTCGAGCGGTACCAGCCCGACCTGCTCGCAGAACATCGCAAAGCTGTCGTCGCATTTGGGGTTATAGGCTGCGGCGAGCTGGCCGTCATCAAGCCGCACTACCGAACCGCGACCCGCGTGCGGCACTGCAAGCATGCGCATCGTGAACGGGCCATAGGGGGTCGGCGCCTCGGCCATGAACAGATCCTCGGTCGCGGTACGCATCCGCCCGGTGACCTCGCTCGCGGCGAGGACATAGCTGTCGCCGTCGCGGAACATCGCCGCGCCGCGCACGCCGACGCGCGTGCGCACCGGCCAGTCCTTGCCGACCGGCGGATGCTTGGCGAACAGCGCCTGATCGGGCTTCAGGAAGCGCGGCGTCTCCGCAAGCTTCGCAAAACCCGGCGCAAGCTTCGCGATCGAACCGCCGCCCCACAGAAGATAGCCCGCGCCGTCCGTATCCACGAACAGCGACACGTCGGACGCATCCTCGACGAGGCAGGGCGAAGCCTCGAACGCGCCGCCGGGCCGCGCCGCCAGCCCTGTCGCGACACGAGCGCAGCCCGCCTTGTCGGAGAAGGCGAGATAGAGCCTGTCGCCCGCGACCGTCACCGAAGGCGCCAGATAGCGTTCGGATACGTCACCCGGCGTAATCCCGTTGCCCGAAATCCTGGCAGGGCCGATGCGCGTCCATTTTTTTGCATCGGGCGAGGCCCACAGTTCGACGCCGTGGCGCGCGCCGGTGCGCAGCGTGGTGCCGGTGAGGATCCATCCGCCACCCGGCAACCGTGCGACCGACGCATCGCCGATCGGCCGTTCGGAGAAGATCGGCGCGACGGGCTTTGCGTCAGCAGCGGGCATCACCGTCGCATTCCTGTCCATCGACGGATGGTCGGCGAAAATATCGTCGGCGACGGCACTCTTCAGCTTCTGCTGCGCGCCGGCGGCCGGCGCGAACGACAGCGCCGCCAACATCAGGCCGCTGATCCAGGTCTTCTTCTGCACGGTCATTTACCTTTCTGGAGCGCCTTGAAGTCGTCGAAAATCACATAGTTCGGCGCCGCGCTGCCATCCGCATTCTTGCGGATCGTCGCCGGGGCGAACACGCTGTTGAGCAGCCACGGCGTCTTGTCGGGCCCGAAATTCCGCGACATCGAACTGCCCTGCTTGAAGCCGTAGGTCGCGACCGCAAGTCGGCCGGTGTCGCGGAATATCTTCATCTGGTTGGCGACATAATGTTTGCGGTTCTCGAACCACGGGCTCATCCGCAGGAAATCGTCCCACTGCTCCCTGGGGAAAGGCGTTTCGAGCGCCGCCTTGATAATCTGCCAATTCTGCGCGGTGCGAGGCGCCTGATATTTGTCGGCGAAGGCGGGATTCACCACGCCCTTCATATTCTGCTGCCACCACCAGACGAGCGAAAATTCGGTGACGATGAATTTCTGCTCGGGCCGCATCCGCGGCAGGATATAGTCGAGAAAGGGCTTCGACGCCTGGATCGCGGGGATGTGAGGGTGGATATTGACCCCGTCGATCTCCGGCGTCGTCTTCACGAACGCCATCCAGCGTTCGGTGGATGCGGTCTGCTTCTTCTTGATATCCAAGCGGTTGAGCGCCCCCATATACAGGCGCGTCTTGCATTCGCCCGGGCATGCCTTGGCGCGATAGGCGATCGCGCGCTTCGCCATCGCCTCGTAAAAGGCGTTGAGGTCGAGGTCGCGATCCTCCTCGCGGCTCTCGATATAGGGCTCGTTGCCGACTACCAATATATCGACCTTGCCGACCACGAGCGGCAGCACCGCATCGACACGCGCGAGTTCGCGATCGAACGCCGGCGTGCCCGCCTTCGGGAAATCTCCGCGGTTATAAGGGAATTTCAGGGTCAGGATCGTCTTGTAGCCGCGCGCATGCGCATCGAGGATCGCCTTGACCGCGCCATGGTCCGCGGCACCGCGGTCGAGCTGCGGCATCGGCACGAACAGGCGGACCCAGCGGGCACCGGCCTTTTCGAGGTCGCGATAATCGATATCCTCATAATGCTCGTTGTAATTCGCCCCGAGCGCCCCCTGCGCCTGCGCAATGCCCGGCAGGCAGGCAATCGCCGCAACGGCGGCGAACAATCCCCGCATCATCATCATCTCCTCTTGATCCTGATCACGGCCGGCTGCGGCCGTCGCTTTCGATCTTGTCGAGCCGCGCCGCGAGCCGGGCAGTCAGGTCGGGCATCTTCGCGGCGAGATTCTCGCGCTCGCCGGGGTCGCTCGCCAGATTATAGAGCTGGTGCCGCGGCGACGTACCGATCGCATTGCCATGGAACTCGTGCGGTTCCACGCTGCCGCGAATGAACTTCCAGTCGCCGACGCGCAGCGCGAGAATGCGCGCCCCGCTGCTCGCGACGGTCGATCCCGTCGTCACCATCAGCTTGGTATCCTCGACCACATGGTCGCGACCGCGTTCGCTGCGCCCCATCAGCGGCACCAGCATGTCGAAGCTGTCGACCGCGGCGTCCTGCGGCAGTGCCTGCCCCACGAGAGCGGCAAGGGATGCGACCATGTCGACATGATCGACCAACGCTTCCGACACATGGCCTTCGCGCACATGCCCCGGCCAGCTAACGATCATCGGCACCCGCGTGCCGCCTTCGTAGATGCTGTATTTACCGCTGCGATACGGTCCCGAAGGCTTGTGATCGCCTGCCAGTTCTACCGCCCGATCGTCATAGCCGTCGAACAGGATTGGGCCATTGTCGCTGCTGAGGATGACCAGCGTGTCGTCGGCGATGCCAAGCTCGGCGAGCTTGTCGATCAGCGCACCGACGGTCCAGTCGAACTGGACGATCGTGTCGCCGCGCGGCCCCATGCCCGAGGTGCCGACGAAGCGCGGATGCGGCGCGCGCGGGACGTGCGGCTCGTTCATCGCGAAATAGAGAAAGAAGGGCTCGCCTTTTCGCGCGGTCACGAAATCGATTGCCTTGCCGAGCAATTGGTCGGTGAGATCCTCGTCCTTCCAGCGCGCCGCCTTGCCGCCGCTCATGTAACCGATGCGGCTGATGCCGTTGACGATCGTGTTCGAATGTTCGGGATCGCCCTTGAATTTGAGCTGCTCGGGATGTTCGGCTCCGGTCGGCTCGTCACCGACCTTGGCCTTGTAGTCGACGCGGATCGGATCGGCGGGATCGAGGTTCATGACGCGCCGGTTCTCGATCAGCACCGTCGGCACGCGGTCGAGCGTCGCGGGCATGAAATAGCCATAGTCGAAGCCGACATCGAGCGGCCCGGGCGCGATCTCGCCGTTCCAGTCGACCTTGCCGTCGCCAAGGCCGAGATGCCATTTGCCCACGACGCCGGTGGCATAACCCGCCTTCTTCAGCATATGCGGCAAGGTAAACTGCCCCGGGCGGATCAACGCGGGCGCATCGCCGGGCAGGATCTGCGTTCCCGACGCGCGCCAGGCATAATCGCCAGTCAGTAGCGCATAGCGCGACGGAGTGCAGGTCGCCGAAGGCGAATGCGCGTTGACGAAGCGCGTCCCGCGCGCCGCGAGCCGGTCGACATGGGGCGTCTTCAGCGCCTTTGCACCATAGCAGGAGAGGTCGCCATAGCCGAGATCGTCGGCATAGATGACGATGATGTTGGGTTTGGTGCGCGGCGTGGCCGCCAAGGCGACTCTTGGCAGAGCAGCCACCCCCGCGCCCGCCAGCAGGAGCGCCCGACGCGACAATGTGGATTTCAAGGCCCCTCTCCTCCTCGCCCAGAGTAGGATATATATGATTTAATCAGAGGACGCAACGCGGCTAGGCTATTTCGCCTGCATCCGCCGGAAATCGTCGATCCAGGCATAGTTGAACGCTGCGGTGCCATCCGCATTCGGACGGATCGTGCGGCCCGCATAGACGCTGTTGAGCAGCCACGGTGTCTTCTTCGGACCGAAATTGTTCGACATCGAGCTGCCCTGCTTGAAGCCGTAGGTCGCGACCGCGAGCCGGCCGGTGTCGCGGAATATCTTCATCTGGTTGGCGACATAATGTTTGCGGTTCTCGAACCACGGGCTCATCCGCAGGAAATCGTCCCACTGCTCCTTCGGGAAAGGCGTTTCGAGCGCCGCCTTGATGATCTGCCAATTCTGCGCATCGCGCGGCGCCCGATATTTGTCGGCGAAGGCGGGCGCGACCGGCTTGGCCAGATTTTGCTGCCACCAGCCGACGAGCGAGAATTCGGTGACGATGAACGTCTGCTCGGGACGCATCCGCGGCAGGATATAGTCGAGAAACGCCTTCGACAGCTCGATTCTGGGAACATGCGGGTGGATATTGACGCCGTCGATCTCCGGCGTCGCCTTCACGAACGCGAGCCAACGTTCGGTCGACGGCGTGATATTCTTCCTGAGGTCGAGCCGGTTGAGCGCCCCCATATAAAGCTTCGTCTTGCAGTCGCCGCCGCAATTGGCCTTGCGATAGGCGATGATCCGGCCCGCCATCGCCTCGTAAAAGGCATTGAGGTCGAGGTCGCGATCCTGCTCGCGCGTTTCGAAATAGGGCTCGTTGCCGATCACCAATATGTCGACCTTGCCCATCACGAGCGGCAACACCGCATCGAGTCGGGCCAGCTCGCGCGCGAACTCCGCGCTTCCCGCCTTGGCAAAGTCGCGGTCGTTCTGCGGCCATTTCAACGTGAAGATCGTCTTGTACCCGCGCGCGCCGGCGTCAAGCACCGTGCGGATCGCGCCATGTCCGGCCGCCCCGCGATCAACCTGCGGCATCGGCAGGAAAAGCCGAATCCATTTCGCGCCCGCGCTATCGAGTTCGCGATAATCGACGTCCTCATAATGCTCGTTGAAATTCGCCCCGAGCGCACCCTGCGCCATCGCTGCACCCGGCTGCGACGCCAGCGCCGCACCCGCCACCCCAATCCATTTTCCCCGCATCCCGCCTCCCGTTCCATGCCGCAAACTTGACTCATCTTAATTATACGATAATACAGATATAACGAAGTCGCTCAGCCGACAAGGGAGGAATGGATGAAATCGGCCCGGCACACGCGTCGATGGATGATCGGGGCGGCAGGAGCCGCCCTTTTCGCAATGCTCGGCGCCGGCACCCCCGCCCGCGGCTTTGCACCCGCCTCAATACCGGCGGAATCGCCCGCGCCGGCGCGGCAGCCGAATATCCTCTTCATCCTGATCGACGACATGGGATATGCCGACCTGTCGCTGACCGGCAACACGCTGGTCGCCACGCCGAACATCGACGCACTCGCGCGCGACGGCATGGTGATGACGCAATTCTACGACGCCGCGCCGATCTGCTCGCCGTCGCGCGCCGGCTTCATGACGGGACGCTTTCCCGCGCGCGACCGCTTCGTCACCTATATCGACGGCCGCAAGCGCAACCGCGCCTTCGGTCAGGCCGACTGGCTCGACCCGTCGCTGCCCGTCCTGCCGCGCCTGATGCGACAGGCGGGTTATGCCACCGGCCATTTCGGCAAATGGCACTTGGGCGGCGGACGCGACGTCGGCGACGCCCCGCTTCCATCGGCCTATGGCTTCGACGAAAGCTATACCCAGTGGGAGGGCCTCGGTCCGCGCGTCCTGCCCACCGACCTCACCAACCGGCTCGGGCAGCAGAGCGCCGAACTCGGCCAGGGCCCGGTCGAATGGCTTCCTCGCGCCGAGATCACCCGCCGCTTCGTCGACAAGACGCTGAATTTCGTCGGACGCAGCAAGGACCGCCCGTGGTTCGCACAGCTCTGGCTGACCGACATGCATACGCCGTGGGTGCCCAGCCCCGAGCAACTCGCGGTCACCAAGGGCAAGGGTGCCACGCCGCGCGAGGACCAGTTCCTTGCCGTGCTCGTCGCGATGGATGCCGAGATCGGCCGCCTCGTCGACGGCCTGCGGCAAGCGGGCGAACTCGAAGACACGCTGATCGTTTTCACCTCCGACAACGGCCCCACCATCGGCGCCAACACGCCGGGGTCGGCGGCGCCCTATCGCGGCCGGAAAGCGAGCCTCTACGAAGGTGGCGTACGCCAGCCGCTGATCGTCCGCTGGCCCGGCCACATCGCCAGCGGCGGCCGCGATGCGCAAAGCGTCGTGCAGGCGGTCGACCTGTTGCCCACGCTCGCCGCGATCACCGGCGCGCCGAAGCCGGCCGGGATCGACGGCATCGACATTTCTGCCGCGTGGCGGGGTCGGCCTCTCACCTCGCGCCCCGATATCTATAGCCATATCGCCCGCACGGACAGCGAAGCCTTCGGACCTCTCTATTCGATCCGGTCGGGGCCCTGGAAATTGCTGATGAACGCCGGCGGCAGCGACGCAGAACTCTACAATATCGAACGCGACCCGCAGGAGCGGCAGGATCGCGCGGCCGAGGAGCCGGCGATCACCAGGACCCTGTCGGCAAAGCTCGCCAAATGGATCGCCGGCCTGCCCGCCCCGACCATGTCCAAACAACCGCCCATGTAATGGAAATATCGGTGGCGGATCGGGCCCGGACCGGTCATCGCCGCCGTCCTTTATTTTATCATATTAATTCTATATCTGGCCAAATTTTTAGGGGGAGATTACCATGCGAAACCGAATAATCCTGGCGTGCACCACGTCGGCCTTGGCGCTCATCGCCATGCCATCGGCGGCACTGGCCCAGGATCAGGATGGACAGGTCACCGTCGATTCAGCACCGGAGGACCCGACGGCCGATGACGCCATCGTCGTTACCGCGATCCAGCGCAGCCTCGAGACGTCGCAGGCGATCAAGGAAGACTCCGATCAGATCGTCGATTCGATCGTCGCCGAGGATATCGGCAAGCTGCCCGACGTCACCGCGACCGAATCGCTGGCGCGCATCACAGGCGTCCAGGTCGATTATGCGAACGGCACCGCCGCCGGCACCCGCGTTCGCGGCTTGCCGAACATCGCCACCACCTACAACGGACGCGAACTCTTCACCGGTCAGGGCCGCGCGGTCGCACTTCAGGACTTCCCGTCGAGCAGTATCGCCCGCCTCGACGTCTATAAATCGGGCAGCGCCAATCTGCTCGAACCCGGCGTCGCCGGCCTGATCGACGTGCGGGCGCGCAAGCCGCTCGATTTCAAGGGCGACCGCATCGCCGGCGGGATCAGCGGCGTGCATTGGAAACAGTCGCAGAAACTGGGTGTCGACGCCAACCTTCTGCTGAGCAAGCGGTGGGAAACGGGCATCGGCGACATCGGCTTTCTGATCGAGGGATCCTACACCGACCTCAAATTCCTCGATTCCTCGCGCAACGTCGCGCAGGCGATTCTCAGCCGTAACGTCGCGGGCCTCGGCACGATCCGCTATCCGTCGTTCGTCAACATCAACTATAACACCGCCGACCGGTATCGGCCGTCGGTGGCGACCGCGCTGCAATGGCGCCCGAGCAACGAGCTCGAACTCTATGCCGACTTCCTGTTCCAGGGCTATCGGAGCAGCGGATACGGCAGCAACCTCCAGATCAACTCGGGCGTGCAGGCCAATCTGACCGACATCGAACTGTTTCCCGGCACCAACAAGGTCAAGAGCATGACCGCGAGCGCGGGCGGCATTCCGACGGGCAACCAGAATGTCGTCTATGGCAAGACCGACACCTATCAGGCGGGCACCGGCTTCATCTGGAAGCGTGACGGCCTGAAGATCACCGGCGACGTCGCCTTCACCGATTCGACCTACACTCGCGAAACGACGCAGTTCAACTATTCGCTCGTCGTGCCGCAACCGACGCGGACCTATGATTTCGACACCGACATCGGCGCCGGTGGCGGCGGGGTCGTCGTGTCCAATTTCCCCGTCAACGATCCCTCGCGCTATCGCATGGTGGCGCTTGGCGAAAATGGCGAGCGGAGCCACGGCCGCGACTGGCAGGGGCGGCTCGATCTCGATTACCGGATGGGGCCGACGGGCGTCACCAACCTCCAGGCGGGTGTCCGCTTCAACAGCCGCGATTTCGACTTCGCCAATTATTCGGAACGGGGCAATGCACCCGCCGGTCAATTCTATTCGCTGCTGCCGCTCGACTATCACACCGTCGCCCCGGGTTTTCGCGGGGACAAGGTGCCGATCACGCGCGTCTTCCTCACCCCGACCGCCGACAGCATCATGGCGAATCTGGACTTCCTACGCGATCTCACGGGGGACCGTACCGAAGTCCCGCCGTTCGACCGGGTCTATTTCGGGAATGAAAAGGGATATGCGGGCTATGTCCAGGGCCGCTATGCTTTCGACCTCGGCAGCATGACGGTCGATGGCCTCGTCGGCCTTCGCGCCGTGCGCACCGAGACCGAGATCAACGGGTTCGACCGGGTGACCGAGGGCGGAGAGACGATCCTGCGGCCGGTATCGCGCAGCAAATCCTATACCGACTTCCTGCCCAACGTCAGCGCGCGCCTGCGCCTGATGCCCAAGCTGCAACTCCGCCTCGCCTTCACCGAAACGCGGACGCGGCCCGGCTTCGGCGACCTGAATCCCTCGCTGACGATCGGCGCCCCGGCGACGATCTGCACGCCCAGCCCCGACGATCCGGAGGCGGGACCGAACAACCCCAATTGCGTCCGCACGTCGAATGGCGGCAACGCCGACCTCGAGCCGATCAAGTCGCAGAACTACGACGCGTCGCTCGAATGGTATTTCTCGCGCGGCGGCTCGCTCACGCTCGGTCTTTTTCAGCGCGACGTGACGGGCTTCATTTCCGACTTCACGACCGATGTCGAGGACGCCGAGTTCGGACGCCTGCGCGTCACGCGCCCGTTCAATGGCGGCGAAGGCCGGCTGCGCGGCATCGAAGCGGCGTTCCGTACCTTCCTCCGCTTCCCGCAGCTGCCCGAATGGCTGCAGAATTTCGGCGTCCTCGCGAACTATACCTATATCGACCATGGCACCGAATTGCCCGAGGCGCTGGCGGAGAGTCTGCCGGGCAAGCAGCGGATCGCGGGGGTGTCGAACCATATCGCGAACGCGTCGGTCTTTTACGAAAACCGGTCCTTCTCGGCGCGGCTTTCGTATAATTACCGGTCGGACTTCGTGGTTGTGTATAACCGCGTGAACGACCCGGCGCTCGGTGCGGCGGTGCTCGGCCCGACGCTGCCGGTGGTCGAAGACGGCCGCGGCAGCCTCGACTTCAACGCGACGCTCGATCCGACGAAGAATGTGACCATCGCGTTCAGCGCCACGAACCTGCTCGGCGCGGCCGCGACCAACCACCGGCAATATGACGCCGACGGAAACACCTATCCGTGGCAGACGCGTTTCCTCGAAACGATCTATCGCGTCGGGGTGCGCTTCCGCTTCTAATCCCATCCTCCACGGGAAACATCGGCCCGCAATCGCTACCCGGCGATTGCGGGCTTCTTTTTCGGGCGCGTGAAACGCCGTGCGCGTCATTCGCCGGCCGCCGCCTGTGCAGCATGCTTGCGTTTCCCCTTCCCGCGCTTGCCCTTGCCCGGCGCCTTGCCGCCTTCCAGCCGGCCCTTGACCACACCGCCGTCGACCTTGTTCGGCCACGGATCGACGAAGCTCGTCGCGGCCCAGTCACCCCACTGCTTCGCCATGCGCGCGGCGATGTCGGGGTGCGCGGCGGCAAGGTCGCGGGTCTCGGTCCGATCGCTGCTCATGTCGTAAAGCTGCCAGGGAGCGCCGAACTGCGCGACCAGCTTCCACTTGCCGTCGCGGACCGCCTTGTTGCCCTCATGCTCCCAGAATATCGGCACGCTGCGCGTTAACGACCCGCCCTCGAACGCACCGGCGAAGCTGCGCCCCGACATCGGGCGAATCTCGTGTCCGTCGAAGCGCGCGGGATATCGGGCGCCGGCAAGCTCGGCGAGCGTCGGCATGATGTCGACCAGATGCCCGGGCTCGCGCACCATCGTGCCGCGTGACTTCGCATCGATCCCGGCGGGCCATGATGCAATCAGCGGCGTCGCGATCCCGCCTTCCTCGGCATAATGTTTGAAATAGCGGAACGGCGTGTTCTGAAGCGTCGCCCAGTTGAGCCCGACAAAGACGTTCGAATCTTTGCCGCCCCACGGCGCCGCGCCGGTGCGGCCGTCGGGACCGCTTTCGGCGTTGCCGCCATTGTCCGACATGAAGAGGATCAGCGTGTTGTCGAACTCGCCGCGCGCCTTGAGGTCGGCGACCAGCGTCCCGACCGCCTTGTCCATCCGCGAAACGGCGGCGGCATAGACCGCCATGATCGTGTCGAACCGGTCCTTGTCGGCCGCAGGCAGCTTGTCCCAGTCATAAGCCTCGGGCAGCACGTCCGGCAGTACCGCATCGGCGGCGATCAGCCCCATCTTCTTCTGGCGCTCGAACCGGTCGCGGCGCAGCCTCTCCCAGCCCGCCATATATTTGCCCTTGAACTTCGCGATCTCGTCGGCGGGCGCCATCACCGGAAAATGGACCGCGGTGAACGGCAGGTAAAGGAAGAAGGGCTTTCCTGCCGCCTTCGCTTCGTCGACGAAGCGCACGGTCCAATCGACCAGCATGTCCGACGCATACCATTCGCCCTCGCCCACCTCGGGCGAGTCGAGCGGCGTGCGCTGGCCGTCGATCATGACGAACTCGCGGCCCGGCTGGTTCGGGAAATAGGTCCCGCCCTTGTGAAACAAGGAGCGGTCGAACCCCACCTCTTTCGGCGGTGTGCCATGCTGCGCGCCGACGTGCCATTTGCCGGCCATTCCGGTGAAATAGCCTGCGGGCTTCAGCACCTCGGCGATCGTGACCGCGCGGTCCGCAATCCGCCCCTGAAGACCCCCGAGACCGGGGCGCACGACGCTGTCGAGTCCGCCCATCCCCGCTTCGTGCGGATAAAGTCCCGTCAACAGCGACGCGCGCGACGGGCTGCAACGCGCCGTATTGTAGAATTGCGTGAAGCGAAGGCCGTTCGCGGCCAGCGCGTCGAGGTTCGGAGTCGGAATCTCGCTGCCATAAGGTCCGATGTCCGAAAAACCCATGTCGTCGACGAGGATGACGATGATATTGGGGCGCTTGCCCTGCTCGGCCGGTGCCGGGGCCGCGGGCTTGGCCGGAGCCTGCGCGTTGACCGCAAACGCGCATGGTCCCGCGAGCAATGCCAGCGCGGCTGCGGTGGTCGCGGCTCCGCGCATGACGCACCCTATCGACTTCGAAACTCTCATACTCATCCCTCTTTCAGGCCACTGAATTGACCTATTTATCTTATAAGATTTGTCGCAGAAGTATGTTAGCTGAATATAGCCGCAGGTTATGGCCTTGCATTGCCTTTGAAGACGCGCGAATCCGATGGTTCGATCATGATGCCCCTGTCCCCACCTGAGAGGCCTTTCATGATCGCCAGCCCCTATCTTCTCTATCTTGGCCATGTGAACGACGAAGTCGGCATCAAGACCTCGCGCGGCCTCGCGGTTTTCCGGCCCGGCGATTGCGTCGGCGAATTTCGCCACGACGATTGCGAGCTGTCGCTGGTCCTCCCCCGGATGGGATTTGCCGAGGCAGTCGCGGCAGGCGCCCGGACGCTTGTGCTCGGCATCGCCAATGCGGGAGGCAAGATGGGCGATGACCTCGTCCGCGACGCCGTCGCCGCGATCGAGGCGGGGCTAGACGTCGCCTCGGGCCTCCACAACCGGCTGCGCGACGAACCCGCGCTGGTCGAAGCCGCAAGGCGCCACGGCCGCACGCTCCATGACGTTCGCGATCCGCGCCCCGACATCCCGATCGGCAACGGCAAGCGCCGCGCGGGCAAACGCCTGCTCGCGGTCGGCACCGATTGTTCGGTCGGCAAGATGTATGCGACCCTCTGCCTCGAACGCGCGATGCGCGCGCGCGGCATGGCCGCCGATTTCCGCGCGACGGGCCAGACCGGCATCCTGATCGCGGGCAGCGGCGTACCGCTCGACGCGGTGATCGCCGATTTCATCTCGGGCGCGATCGAGCAGTTGTCGCCCGCGCGCGACGACGATGGCTGGGACCTGATCGAAGGCCAGGGCTCGCTCTTTCACCCCTCTTTCGCAGGGGTATCGACCGGCCTCCTCCACGGCGCGCAGCCCGACGCGCTGGTGCTGTGTCATGATCCGGTGCGCCCGCACATGCGCGGGCTGCCGCACTATCCGATGCCGGGTCTTCGCGAGACGCTCGACGCGAACCTCCAGGTCGCGCGACTCACCAACCCCGACGTTCGCGCCGTCGGCGTCGCGCTCAACACATCCAAGCTGTCCGCCGCCGAGGCCGAGCGGCTGTGCGCCGAGACCGCCGACGCGCTCGGCCTGCCCTGCACCGACCCCTTCTC
Organism: uncultured Sphingopyxis sp.; assembly: GCF_900078365.1. NCBI lineage: Bacteria > Pseudomonadati > Pseudomonadota > Alphaproteobacteria > Sphingomonadales > Sphingopyxidaceae > Sphingopyxis > uncultured Sphingopyxis sp. The sequence goes on along the minus strand of NZ_LT598653.1, from coordinate 445,476 downwards.
CATGGGCGTCGACCCCATCATCGACTGGATCGCCAAATGCTTCGAACCCTCGCCGCGCAAAGCGACGCTTTCCCTCTAGCCCGGCCGTTCCGTATCTCGCGCGGGGTCAAGACCGTGGCGGATGTGGTGACGGTCGAAATCGGGCGCGATGGCGTCACCGGGCGCGGCGAAGGCGTGCCTTATCCGCGCTATGGCGAATCGATCGCGGGCGCGCTGGCCGCAATCGAGGCGGCGCGCGGCGCGATCGAGGCGGGCGCGACGCGCGAAGAGCTGGCCGAAATCATGCCCGCAGGCGCGGCGCGCAACGCGGTCGACTGCGCGCTGTGGGACCTCGAAACCAAGGCATCGGGACAGAGCGTCACCGACCGTCTCGGCCGCCCGCCGCTTGGCGCCACCCCGACCGCGATCACCGTCAGCCTCGACGATCCCGCCGCGATGGGCGCCGCCGCCCGCGCACTCGCCCGCGCCCCGCTGATCAAGATCAAGGTCGACCGCAGCGATCCCGAAACGCAGATCCGCACCGTGCGCAACGCGGCGCCCGCCCCGCGCGTCATTGTCGACCCCAATGAAAGCTGGACCTTCGCCGAGGTTGAACGGCTCCAGCCCCTGCTCGCCGAATTGCGTATCGACCTTCTCGAACAGCCGCTCCCGGCGGACGAAGATGGCGCACTCGTGGGCTTCACTCCGCTCGTCCCGATCGCCGCCGATGAATCGGCGCATGTCGCGGGCGACGTCGGCGCGCTCGCGGAGAAATATCAGGTCATCAACATCAAGCTCGACAAGACCGGCGGACTGACCGGCGCGCTCGCGCTCGCCGACGCTGCCACCGCCGCCGGGCTCGGCGTGATGACCGGCAGCATGATTTCCTCGTCCCTGTCGATCGCGCCCGCGCTGATAATCGCGGCGCGATCGGCCTTCGTCGATCTCGACGGCCCGCTGTGGCTGGCGGAGGATCGACCGGGCGGCGTCGGGCACGGCACAGGTGTCTTGACGCCGCCCGCACGAGGCTTTTGGGGAACGGCATAAAGTCCTTAGCTATGTAAGAAAAAAGGGGTGTCGCACATGATCGGTTCTTTGAGGACAACCACCGCGGTCGTCGCGCTGTTCGCCGCGGGCGGCGCGCTGGTGCCGCAAGGCGCCGCGCAGCCGGAGGCGGCCGCCGACCTGATCCTGCGCGGCGGCACCATATACAGCGGCGAGGCCGAACCCTTTCGCGGCGACATCGCGATCCGCGGCGACCGCATCACCTATGTCGGCCCGAAAGCCCCGGGAACCGCAGCGCGAACGATCGATGCCACCGGACTTATCGTCGCCCCGGGCTTCATCGACCCCCATACCCATGTGGGTGAGGCGCTCGCCTCTTCCGATCCCGCCGCGCGGCTCGTCCTTCCCTTCCTGACGCAAGGCGTCACCACCGCCTTCATCGGGGTCGACGGCGGCGGCGATCCCGACATCGCCCGCACCTTCGGCACCGCAAAGCCAGGCAAGGACGGCGAAGGCGAAGCGGGGCTGGGTCAATCGAAGCGCGACTTCGGGATCAATTTCGCCGCCTTTGTCGGCCTCGGCGCCGTGCGTTCGAAGGTCATCGGTGCCGCCGACCGCGCGCCGACGCCCGTCGAACTCGACCAGATGACCGGCCTTGTCGACAAGGCGATGTGCGACGGCGCACTCGGACTTTCGACCGGGCTTTTTTACGCTCCGCAAAGCTTCGCAAAGCGCGACGAAGTCGTCGCGCTTGCCAAGGCCGCGGCGGCGAAGGGCGGCATCTACGACAGCCATTTGCGCGACGAATCGAGCTATACGATCGGCCTTTCCGCCGCCGTCGACGAAGCGCTGTCGATCGGTCGCGATGCCGGTATTCCTGTCCATATCGCGCATATCAAGGCGCTCGGCGTCGATGTCCACGGCCAGGCCGGAGCGGTGATCGCTCAGATCGAGAAGGCGCAGAAGGCCGGGCAGATCGTCCACGCCGACCAATATCCCTGGTCGGCCTCGGGCACCGGCCTGTCGGCCGCGCTCCTCCCGCGCTGGGCGCAGGACGGCGGACGCGCGGCGATGCTGAAGCGGTTCGACGATGGTGCGGCGATGGCGCGGATGCGCCCCGAGATCGCCGAAAATCTGCGTCGCCGCGGCGGCCCCGCGTCGCTTCTCATCACCTCGGGCCCGGCCGGAGTGGAGGGCAAGACGCTCGAGGATGTCGCCAAGGAACGCGGCGTCGATCCCGTCGACGCCGCGATCGCCATACTCCGCCAGCGCGAGGCCGGGGTCGCCTCGTTCAACCAGAGCGAGGCCGATATCGCCGCCTTCATGACTCGCCCGTGGGTCGTCACCAGTTCGGACGCCTCGCGGGGTCACCCGCGCTACTACGCCTCCTACGCGCGCAAATATGCGACCTATGTGAAGGACAAGCGCGTGCTCGACCTCAAGCGCTTCATCGCGCAGAGCACGACGGTCACCGCGCGCATGTTCGGGCTGGAGGGTCGCGGCGAGCTCAAGGCGGGCGCCTTCGCCGACGTCATCGCCTTTGACCCCGCGACCTTCGCGCCGCGCGCCGACTATGCGCATCCCGCGCTCTTTTCGACCGGGATGCGCTTCGTGCTCGTCAACGGGGTACTCGCGCTCGAGAATGGCGAGCCGACGGGCGCCGCGGGCGGAACGCCGCTGCCGCGCACGCCGGCTGCAGGCAGTTGCGGATAATCCGGAAAAATGCGCCGGCCACACCGGCGAAACGGAGGCGTCCTTCACGCAAAAACAAACGAAAAAAGGGGAAGACACATGACCAGATCAACGCCGATCGTATCGACTGCGGCTCTCGCCACCGCGCTCTTCTGGAGCGCACCCGCACTCGCACAGGACGCGCCTCCCGCCCAAACCTATGCCGACGCCGAGATCACCGTGACCGGCAGCCGCATCCAGCGCGACGGCTTCCGCGCCCCGACCCCGCTCACCGTGCTCAATTCTGAGGATATCGAAAGTTCGGCGCCGGCGAATATCGCCGACTATGTCAACGACATCCCCTCGCTCGTCGGCAGCGTCACGCCGGCCAGCTCGAATCTCAATATCAGCGCGGGCACCGCCGGGGTCAACGCGCTCAACCTGCGCGCACTCGGCACCGCGCGCACGCTCGTGCTGCTCGACGGCCAGCGTTCGGTCGGGTCGACGATGACCGGGCTCGTCGACGTGAACACCTTTCCGCAAGGCCTGATCAAGAGCGTCGAGATCGTCACCGGCGGCGCGTCGGCCGCCTATGGCTCCGACGCCGTGTCGGGCGTCGTCAACTTCATCCTCGACAAGGATTATACGGGGATCAAGGGATCGGCCGAATATGGCATCACCACCTATGGCGACGCACCCAGCTATCGTGCAACGCTGACCGCGGGCACCGCCTTCGCTGGCGGAGGCGGGCATTTGCTGCTCAACGGCGAGGTCGCGATCAAGGACGGGCTGCACAGCGTGCCGCGCGAATGGAACCAGCAGGGCTGGTACATGATCAACAATCCCGCCTATACGGAGGGCAACGGCGCCCCCGAACGGCTCGTCGTGTCGGGTGCGGGCCTCAGCCTCGCGACGCCCGGCGGGATCATAACCGATACCGCGCTGCGCGGCACCGTCTTCGGCCGCGGCGGCGCGGTCGGCCAGTTCGATTATGGCACCGTCCGCAACCCGTGGATGATCGGCGGCGACTGGGAATCGACGCAGGTGAACAGCTTCCAGTCGCTCGACCCGGCCGAAAACCGCAAGAGCCTGTTCGGGCGCCTCAGCTTCGAGGTCTCCGACGGGCTCAACCTCTTCGTCCAGGCATCCTATGCCAAGTCGAAGAATCTCGGCAACCTCGGCATCCAGCTCAACCAGGCGAATGTCACCATCCAATCGGATAATGCCTTCCTGCCGCAATCGGTGCGCGACGAGCTGGCGCTGCGGGGTATCGACGAGTTCAAGCTCGGCACCACCAACGCCAATCTGCCGGTCCGCAAGAATGATACGAAGCGCGAATTGCAACGCTATGTCGTCGGCGCCAACGGCGAGTTCGATCTTTTCGGATCGAGCGCGCGCTGGGACGTCTACTATCAAAAGGGGATCAGTCGCACGCGCGAGATGGCGCGCGACATCACCAACAATGCGCGCCTTGCGCTCGCACAGGACGCGGTGTTCGCGCCCGCCGGCAACGCGATCGGCGTGCCCGAGGGCACGATCGTCTGCCGATCGTCGCTCACCAGCCCGGACAATGGCTGCGTGCCCTTCAACCGCATCGGCATCGGCACCGCGAGCCAGGAAGGGCTCGACTATGTGCTCGGCAACCCGTTCCGCCGCCAGAAATTCCAGCAGGACGTCTTCGCCGCGAACCTGTCGTTCGACGCCTTCGAGCTGCCTGCGGGTCCGGTGTCGGTCGCGATCGGTGGCGAGCACCGGCGCGAGAAGGTGTCGGGCGACGTGGCCGAAGAATATCAGACGGGCTGGTTCGTCGGCAACTTCCTGCCCAGCTTCGGCTCCTACAATGTCAGCGAGGCCTATCTCGAACTCGCAGTGCCGGTGTTCGAGGGTTTCGATCTCAACGGCGCAGTGCGCGGCACCGACTATTCGACCTCGGGCTATGTCACGACCTGGAAGGCCGGCCTGACCTGGGAACCGATCCCCGACATCCGCTTTCGTGCGACGCGTTCGCGCGACATTCGCGCGCCCAATCTCGGCGAGTTGTTCACCGCGGGTTCGACGCGCATCAACGTGCTGATCGACCCGACGCAGAACAATGCCTCGGTGCAGTTCGCCGGGACGACGCGCGGCAACCCGCTGCTCGACCCCGAGAAAGCCGATCAGTGGGGCGTCGGCGTCGTGCTGCAACCGCGCTTCATCCCGGGCCTTGCGCTGTCGGCCGACTATTATGACATCAAGATCAACGGCGCGATCGGCACCGTCGCGGCGCAAACGATCGTCGATCGCTGCGCCGAAGGCGTGCAGGCCTTTTGCGCGGCGGTTGTTCGCGGGCCCAATGATTTCGGCAACAATCTGCAGGTGTTCGAAAGCCCGTTCAACTTCGCGGTCCAGCGCGCGAAGGGGATCGATTTCGAGGGTTCCTATCGCCTGCCCGTGGGTAGTGGCGACCTGACGCTGCGCGCGATGGCGACGCGCTATATCAAGAATTATTTCGACAATGGCATCGATGCGCCCACCGACACGGTGGGACAGAATGCGCCCGGCGGAACACCCAAATGGCTCTATCGCATCCAGGCCAATTGGGCGACCGACGACTTCAACTTCAATCTGACGGGGCGCGGCATTTCGAGCGGCGTCTATGACAACAGCTTCGTCGAATGCACCTCGGGCTGCCCGACGTCGACGGTCACCAATCGGACGATCAACGACAACCACATCGCGGGCGCCTTCTACCTCGACACCTCGCTGACCTTCGATGTCGCGATGGCGGGCAAAGAGCTCGAATTCTACCTCGCGGTGAACAATTTGCTGAACAAGGATCCGGCGATCGTCGCGCCGGGACCGGCGGGCAGCGCCTATGCGACGCCGGCGACCAACCAGTCGCTCTATGACCTGCTGGGCCGCACCTACCGCGTCGGCATCCGGTTCAAGCTGTAAGGAAAGGACGGTCGATGAAACGCCTGACGCTCTCGCTCGCGGCCCTGCTCGCCACCACCGCGCCTGCCCTCGCCCAGCATTATGACGTGCTGATCCGCGGCGGCACGCTCTACGACGGCACGGGCAGCCCCGCGCGCACCGCCGACGTAGCGATCGCGGGCGACCGGATCGCGGCGGTCGGGTCGATCCCGGACGGGGCCACCGCGACGACACTGATCGACGCGGCCGGCCGGATCGTCGCGCCGGGCTTCATCGACCCCCATTCGCACGCGGCGCCGAACATCCAGACGAAGGAACTCGCCGCCGCGTTACCGATGCTGCATCAGGGGATCACGACGCTGGCGATCAATCCCGACGGCGGCGGGCCGGCCGAACTCGGCCAGCAGATTGTCGACCTCAATACCAATATTCCCGGCGTCAACGTCATCCCGCTGATCGGCCACAACGCGGTGCGGCGTGCGGTGATGGGCGATGTCGCACGTCTTGCGACCGCCGACGAGCAGGCGAAAATGGAAGGGCTCGTCACCGCGGCGATGCAGGCGGGCGCCTATGGCCTGTCCGACGGCCCTTTCTACATTCCCGGCAAATATTCGAACACCGCCGAAATCGTCGGGCTCGCGAAGGCCGCGGCGCGCTTCCCCGGCGCTCTCTACATCAGCCATATCCGCGACGAGGGCAATTATGACGTCGGCGTCGTCGCCGCGGTCGACGAGGTGATCACCGTCGCGCGCGAGGCGAAGATTCCGGGCGTCGTCACCCATATCAAGGTGCTGGGGCCGCAGGTCTGGGGCAAGTCGGCCGACGTCATCGCCCGCATCGACAAGGCGCGCGCCGAAGGGCTCGAAATCTGGGCCGACCAATATCCCTATTCGGCATCGGGATCGAGCCTGATGGCTTCGCTTGTCCCGGGCTGGGCGCAGGAAGGCGGCGCAGCGGCGCTCGCCAAGCGGCTTCAGGATCCGGCGATGCGCGCGAAGATCCGGGCAGAGATGGTGCCGAACCTCGAGCGGCGCGCCGGGCCGCACGCGCTGATGATCCGCAGCTTCGCGCCCGATCCCTCGCTCGAGGGCAAGAGGCTCGACGAGGTCGGCCGGATCAAGGGCATGGACCCGCTCGACGCTGCGATCGAGATGCTGATCGCAGGCGGCGCGCCGACGGTCTCGTTCAACATGAGCGAAGCCGATGTCGAGGCCTTCATGCGCCAGCCGTGGACGATGACCTCGACCGACGGCGGCCTGCCGCATTTCGGCAAGACCTCCGAGCATCCGCGCGCCTACGGCGCCTTCCCGCGCAAGCTGCGAGGCTATGTGCTCGACAAACCGGTGATCCCGATGGCGCAGGCGATCCACGCCGCGACCGGCCTGCCCGCGAAAATCCTCGGCGTCCCCGACCGCGGTCTGCTGCGCGAGGGCGCTTTCGCCGACGTGATCATCTTCGACCCCGAAACCATACGCGACCTTGCGACCTATGAACGGCCGCACGCCTATTCGGTCGGCATGGACTATGTCTTCGTCAACGGAAAAGCCGCGCTGGCGGAGGGAAAGCCCACCGCCGATCGCCACGGCCGCGTGCTGCTCCGGCCGCACTGACACCGGGAGCCCCGCCTTGCTGCGATGCAAAACATCTTGCCGCCGGGCGGGGCGGGGCTAACCATGGCGGGGATGAACCTGCGCCATATCGAGATATTCCACGCGGTCTACACGAACGGATCGGTCAGCGCCGCCGCGCGCGCGCTCAACATTTCGCAGCCGTCGGTGTCGAAGACGCTGCGCCACGCCGAATCGATCCTTGGCTTTCCGCTGTTCGAACGCTCGGCCGGGCGGCTCGTCGCGACCGACGACGCGCACGCGCTGTTCGCCGAGGTCAGCGAAATCCAGGACCGCGTCCACGCGCTGCGCGAAGGCGCGCGCAATCTGCGGCGCGGCGCCGGAATGAAGCTGCGCGTCTCGGCGCTTCCGTCGCTGGCGCTCGGCGTCCTCCCCGAAGCCGTCGCGCGCTTTCTCGTCAGCCACCCCCACGTCAATTTCGACCTGCAGACCGTCCACCACGACGATCTGGTGCGCAAGCTCCAGGAGCGCGAGACCGATGTCGCGATAGCGGTGGAAGTGCCGCAGAATGCGCCGATCGGCAGCCGCTGGCTCGGCGAGGGCGAACTGGTCGTCCTCTATCGCGAAGCCGACATGCCCGATGCCCCGCCGCGCCTCGCGCTCGGCGACCTGCGCGAACATCGCTTCATCAGCGTCGCGGCGAGCGGACCGATCGGGCAGATATTCGTCGAGGAACAGCGCCGGCTCGGACTCGAGTTCGACCATGCGATGTCGGCGCGCACCTTCTATATCGCGACCGCGCTCGTTCGCGCGGGCGTCGGGCTGACGGTCGTCGACAGCTTCACCGCGCAGGCTGCGCTGGCGCCGGGCCTCGCGATCCGGCCGCTGACGCCGCCGCTGACCTTCGACCTGTATGCGATGTATTATCACAATCGCCCTCCCACCGCGCTGACGACGGACTTTCTGAAGGTCGTGGCAGAGGTCATCGACGGGATATAGCGACGGGTTATGGATAGGCGCACATTCGCTATGCGGTCCGGGCCGCACCTCCGACTAGGCTGGCAGGCCATGACGTGTCTTGCACTCCATCCCACCGGGCGGGCGACGAAGCGATGATGCGCCGCTGGTTCGCCATCCCGCTCTGGAAACGCGTGCTCGGCGGGCTGGTGCTCGGATTGCTGCTCGCGCTCGTCTGGCCGGAAGCGGCACCGAAGGTCGCGGTCTTCGGCGATCTTTTCGTGCGCGCGATCCGGATGCTCGTCGCGCCGATCGTGCTCGTCACCATCGCGGCCGGGATCACCTCGCTCGCCGATCCCAAGCGCCTCGGGCCGCTGGGCGGGCGGACGGTCGGCCTGTTCGCGCTGACGACCGCTATCGCGGTATCGGTAGGCATGACCGTCGCGCTGATTGTCGAGCCCGGCGTCGCGGCCCCGGTCGGCACCGCGGCACCCAAGGCGCTCGGCGACCCGGTACCGCTCTACGACCAGCTCGTCGGCATCATCCCGCTCAACATCGTCGAGGCGCTCGCGAAAGGCGACATGCTGGCGCTGATCTTCGTCGCGATCCTCGTCGGCGTCGGCACCGTGCTCGCGGGCGAGGCGGGCAAGCCCTTTGCCACCCTGTTGCAGTCGCTGTCGGCGGTACTGCTGAAGATCGTCGGGCTGGTGATGGAGGCGACCCCGATCGGCGTGTTCGCGCTGATCGCCAACGCCGTCGCCGCCAACGGCGCCGCGGTCTTCGTCAATATCGGCTGGCTGGCGCTCGCCGTCGTCCTCGGGTCGGCGATCCAGATCATCCTCGTCCACAGCCTCATCCTGCGGCTGCTCGCGCGCCTTCCCGTCCTGCCCTTCTTTCGCGGCATCGTCGACGCGCTCGTCGTCGCCTTCTCGACCGCCTCGTCATCGGCGACTTTGCCCGTGGCGATGACCGTCGCGGGCAGGAACCTCGGCATATCGTCCAGCGTCTATTCGACCGTGCTGCCGCTCGGCGCCAGCATCGGCAAGGACGGCACCGCCATGTATGTCGGCCTGCTCAGCATATTCAGCCTGCAGGCCTTCGGCGTGCCGATCGATGGTGGAACGCTCGCAATCATATTGCTCACCGGCGCGCTCGCGGCATTCGGCACCGCGCCCGTTCCGTCGGCGTCGCTCTTCATGCTCGCCGCAGTGCTGTCGGCGGTCGGCGTTCCGCCCGAGCAGACCGCGCTGATCGTCGGATTCGTCCTTCCCTTCGACCGGTTGCTCGACATGACGCGCACGGTGCCGAGCGCCAGCGCCAACCTGGTCGTCGCGACCACCGTCGCGCGCTGGGAAGGCGAGCTCGATCAGTCGATCTACCGCTCGCCGCCCCGGCGCTAGGGCGTACCGTCCGCCCTATTTGCCCGCCGCGACGCGCATCGCCGCTCCGCCGCCGGGCGCGAGCCACAATTTATAGCTGTCGCCTTTCTTCACCTTGATCGTGTCATAGGCGATGCGGTGCCGCGCGTCGGTCAGATAGGTGGCGCCCTCGCCATCCTTCCAGATCGTCGCGGTATAGGTCTTGCCCGGGTCGAGGAAATCGAACGACAGGGTCAGCGTGCGCGCGGTCGCGTCGTTGACCCCGCCGACATACCAGTCGGCGCTGTTGCGGTCCCTGCGCGCGAAGATCGCATAGTCGCCCACCTCGCCCGCGATCAGCTTGCTTTCGGACCAGTCGGTCGGGACCATCTTGATGAATTCGAGTTCGCGCGGATGCGCTTCGAGATTCTCGATGAAGTCCGCCGCCATCTGGATCGGCGAATAGAGGGCGAGATAGAGGCCGAGCTGCTTCGCCAGCGTCGAGGCGAGCGGCGCCTTGTTCGCGCCTTCGAGGCTGAGCACGCCGGGCGTATAGTCCATCGGGCCCGACAGCATCCGCGTATAGACGAGCGTCGGCACATGGTCGGGGCCGTTGGCGAAGGCGCCCCAGGCATTATATTCCATGCCCCGCGCGCCTTCGCGTGCGACCCAGTTGGGATATGTGCGGCGAAGGCCGGTGTCCTTGATCGGTTCGTGCGGATTGACCGCGACATGATATTTGGCGGCGGTCTCGACGACCTTCAGATGATGCCGCACCTGCCGCTGGCCGTCGTGCCATTCCATGCGCGTCGTCCCCGGCGTATCGCCGGGCGCGATGATCCCGCCCGCGTCGGCGACATAGCCGGTCTTGACCGTCCCGACACCGAGCTTGCCATAAAGCTTCATCGCATCATCGAGTTGCGCCTCATACACCGCGATATTGCCGCCGGTTTCGTGATGGCCGATCAGCTGGACACCCTTTTTCCGCCCATAGTCGGTGACCGCCTTCAGATCGAAATCGGGGGTCGCTTCGGTGAAGCTGAACTCGTCGCCATGGCCGAACCAATTACCGTTCCAGCCCTTGTTCCAGCCCTCGACGAGCACGCCGCCGAAGCCGTGCTTCGCCGCGAAATCGATATATTGCTTGGTGCGCTCGGTCGTCGCGCCATGCTTGGGACCCTCGGCCCAGCTCCAGTCGCCGCGGATCATACCCCACCAGATGCCGATATATTTCATCGGCTTGAACCAGCTGACGTCGCCCAGCTTGTTCGGCTCGTTGAGGTTGAGTTCGAGGTCGCTTTCGACGAGGCCCGCGGCGTTGTCGGCGATGCGGATCGTTCGCCACGGGGTCGCGAACGGCAGATCGCGAATGACGCGCGGCCCCTGCGACGACGGAGACAGGGTGGCGCGGAATTTCCGCCCCTCGACGCGCTTGAACCACATACCCGCATAGTCGACGAGCGCGGCTTCGTGGAACGACAGATGGGTGCCATCGTCGAGGCGCATCGTGATCGGCGTGTGCGCGGTCGACACTGCCTCGATCGGCGTTTGCTGATAAATCTGCTCGTAGCGGTTCCATTCGCCGCCGGCGATCCACCAGGCCGTGCCCTCCGGCACGATGTCGAATTCGGTGATCTCGTCGGCGATCTTCGCGGTCTGGAGCCCCGCCTGCTCAGGGAGTTCATAGCGGAAGCCGATGCCGTCGTCGAACAGGCGGAACCGCACGTTCATCGCATGCCCGCCCCAGCTTTCATTCTGGCGGAAGCGGACAAGCAGTTCGTTGTGCCGGTCGCGCACGAAGCGGCGTTCGCCCCACGGCTGTTCCCAGCGCGTGTCGGCGCTCGCGCGTTCGACGCCTTCGATCGTAAAGCCGCGCTGGAGCGCGATGCCGTCGGTCAGCAGGAAGCCGAGCTTCGACGGTGCGATCAGCAGCTTGCCCTTGCGGGTCAGCGACCAGGTCGGCCGCTGGTCGTTGTCGGTCGACACGGTCAGCACGATACTGCCGTCGGGCGACGCAGCGGTCTGCTGCGGCCGCGCGTCCTGCGCCGCGGCGGGAACGGTCGCCGCGGCGAGCAGCGGGAGGGCGACGAACAGGCTACGCATCATTTTTTCCTTCGAGTTTCAGCCAGAGGGCGCCGCACGGCGGCAAATGCGCCGGATCGGCGCCGTTCAGTGCGACGATCGGCTCGGCGCCAACGCCGAGGCCCGCGATGTCGAGCGTCCCGCCGCCGAGATTGAAGAGGCAGCGGAGATGCTCGCCGTTCGCGACACGGTCGAAACCGAGCAGGTCGCCCTCGGCGATCCAGTTCGCGTTGACGCCGAGCCGCAACGCCGGGTGCGCGGCACGCAACGCGACCAGATGGCGGGTAAGATTGAGCAGCGACGCGGGGTCGTCCTGCTGCCGGTCGACCGCGAGATCGCCGTGCGCAGCGCCGAGCGGCAGCCACGGATCGACGCTCGAAAAGCCCGCATGGCTTTCGCCCGCCGCCCAGGGCAGCGGCGTCCGCGCGCCATCGCGCGACAGGGTCAGCGGCCAGTTCTTGCGCGCCTCCGGGTCCTTGACGAGCTCGAACGGAATCTCGACCTGGTCGAGCCCCAACTCCTCGCCATTATAGAGGATGATGTTACCGCGCAGCGCACAGAGCAGCGCCATCTTCATTCGGGCAAAGGCGGCGGGATCGACGCCTTCGGGGGTCCAGCGCGACAGCGCGCGCGGCGCGTCGTGATTCTCGAACGCCCAGCTCGGCCAGCCAACCCCCGGCGCGTCGGGCCAGCCCTCGGCCGCCTCGCGCACGAGCTGCGGCGTCAGGCGGTTCGCATAGAGGAAATCGAAGCCATAGGCGCTGTTCAGCCGCCGGTCGCCCGCGGTGAACAGCTTCATCTCGCGCGCAGCGTCGTCGCCGCCGACCTCGGCAACGGTGAAGCGGCCGTCATATTCGTCGGTCAGCGCGCGGATGCGTTCGAGGAACAGCGGGATGTCGGGGTGCGACTGGTTGTAGATCTTTTGCTGGAAATCGAATGGCCGGGTGCGCGGCTTGTTCGATGGCGGCGCCGGCGGATTGTCGCGCAGTTCGGGGTCGTGCATCGAGAAGTTGATCGCGTCGATGCGGAAACCGTCGACGCCGCGGTCGAGCCAGAAGCGCACGACGCCGAGCAGCGCGTCCTGCACGTCGGGGTTGTGGACGTTGAGCTGCGGCTGCGAGCCGAGAAAATTATGGAGATAATATTGGCCGCGCCGCGCGTCCCACGTCCAGGCGGGACCGCCGAACACCGACTGCCAGTTGGTCGGCGGCGACCCGTCGGGCTTGGCGTCGGCCCAGACATACCAGTCGGCCTTGTCATTGTCCTTGCGCGCGCGGCTTGTCGCGAACCAGGCGTGCCGATCGGAGGTGTGCGCGAAGACGAGATCGGTCGTGACCTTCAGCCCCAGCGCATGCGCGCGCGCCACCAGCGCGTCGAAATCGGCGAGCGTACCGAAGATCGGATCGACATCGCAATAATCGGCGATGTCATAGCCGAAATCGTCCATCGGCGAGGGATAGAAGGGCGAGAGCCAGATCGCATCGACGCCCAATGAGGCGATATAGTCGAGCCGCGCGGTGATGCCAGCGAGATCGCCGATGCCGTCGCCGTTCGAATCGGCGAAGCTGCGCGGATAGACCTGATAGATGACCGCACCCTTCCACCAGACATGCGGCGATTGGCGGACGGGTGATGGCAGGGGAGAGAGTTCGTTCATCGGGCTTCGCAGATCATATATCCAAGCGGCGGCAGTTTGATGGCGAGCTGCCCCGGCGCGGCGGGCGCCGCCGGGCAATCGCCGTGAAGCGCCGTGTAGTTGTTCTTCAGGGGATCGACGGCGACGTTCACGCTGAGCGGTGCGTTCGCGGTGTTGAACGCGAGCAGGATTTCCTGCCCCGACGCTGCGTCGATGCGCGACACGGCGAACAACCCCGGCTTTTCGGCATAGCTGCGGATGAGTTGCCGGCCGCGGCGTAGCGCGACATGATCCTGCCGCAGCTTCGCGAGCCGCGCGAAGGCGCGGTAGAGCGGATGGTCCGGGTCGAAATTGCTCACGGCGGTCGTCGCGTCGGTGCCGATCAGCTCATTGTCGTTGTAGATCGCAACCTTCGACGCGAACATATCCTCGCGCGCGTCCTGGTCGCCGCCATCGCCGGTGAACCCCTGTTCGTCGCCCGAATAGAGCACCGGCACGCCGCGCAGTCCCAGCAGCATCGCATGCGCAAGCTCGACGCGGCGCAGCATTTCCGCGTCGTCGGCCTTCGGAAACGCCTTGCGCGCATAATGGGCGAAGCGGCCGAAATCATGGTTGCCGGTAAAGGTCGGAAGCTGGAGCGCGACCGCATCGTCGCCATAGAGCGGATCGGCCGAGAACAGCTTTTCCAGCCAGTCGGGCGCCTTGGTCCCGCCCACCACATCGCGAATCGCCGCGAAAAAGGGGAAATCGAGACTGGACGGCAGCCCTGCGACCCGCGTGCCCTGCGCGGTGATCACCGGATCCATGTCGCCGGTCGCATATTCGCCGAAGATGTGGAAATGGGGCATGCCGTTCTTCGCCGCGCGATCGCGCATCGCGGGCGCGAAGACCTGCCAGAATTCGGGGTTCACATGCTTGGCGGTGTCGATGCGGAAGCCATCGACCTTATATTTGTCGATCCAGTCGCCATAGATGTCGATGAACCCCTGCACGACGCGAGGATTTTCGGTCATCAGATCGTCGAGCCCGACGAAATCGCCCATCGTCGAACTCTCGCCGGTGAAGGTCGAATTGCCGCGGTTGTGGTAATAGATCGGGTCGTTGAGCCACGCCGGAACCTTGATGTCCTTTTCGTGCGGCGCGACCTTGACCGTATAGGCGAAATCCGGATCGGTCAGTCGCGCGAAATTCTCGGCCGACGAAACGGCGTCGCCCGCGAAGCCGTCGTTGACCGGCGCCCCGTCGGCGGCGCGGCGCGAATAGGGATAGTCGGCGCGGCTGCGATAGGGACAGTCATAGCCGTCGCATTCGGCCATCTCGATCACGTCGGCGGTATGGTTGATGAGAATGTCCATATAGACCTTCATCCCGCGCGCATGCGCGGCGTCGACCAGCGCCTTGAAATCGGCATTGGTGCCGAGATGCGGGTCGACCCGTGTGAAATCTGTCACCCAATAGCCGTGATAGCCCGCGCTCTCCTGCCCCTTCGGCCCCTGCACCACCTTGTTCTTGAATACGGGCGACAGCCAGATCGCCGTCGCGCCGAGCGACTGGATATAGTCGAGCCGCCGCACCACGCCTTTCAGGTCGCCGCCGTGGAAGAACCCCTTCGACGTGGGGTCATAGCCGGTCGCGAGCCGGTCGCCTTCGAGCCCGCCCCTGTCGTTCGCCGGATCGCCATTCTCGAACCGGTCGGGCAGCAGGAAATAGACGATCTCGTCCTCGGGCGGACGCTGGCGATAATCCGCGGCGGGCGCGGCGCCTGCCATGGCAAGCAGGGCGATCGATGCGAAAAGGCTCATGCCGGCACTCCTGCCGCGCAATGCTGCGCGATGAAATCGTCATGGGTTGGGAGGCGCGACGCGGTGCGCGCGACGATCGTTTCGATGTCGGCGAAAAAACCCGCCAGTTCCTCGCGCGTCAGCTGGTCCGCCATCGGGTGATAGCCCCTGGGCGCGATATTCTGGCCCGTCAGCACCTGAAACCAGCCGATTTCGACGAACAGCTCGTCGGCTTCGCGGACGATCTGGCCCTGACTGCGGAACAATTCGATCTTCCCCGCCAGCGTCGCCGGAATCGCCATCTCGCGGCAGCGGGTCCAGAAGGGCGAGTCGCTGCGCTGGTTGGCGTGATAGTGGAGAATGATGAAGTCGCGGATGCGTTCGTAATCGAAGCGGACGCGCTCGTTATAGGTGTCGATATTGGCGGCGTCGAAATTGCGGCCCGGGAAATGCGCGATCAGCTTGGCGATGCCGTTCTGGACCAGATGGATGCTCGTCGATTCGAGCGGCTCGAGGAAACCCGAAGCGAGCCCCAGCGCGACGACATTGGCGTTCCACGCGCGCCGCCGCATCCCGGTCCTGAAGCGCAGCGTTCGCGGCTCGGCGAGCGGCCGACCCTCGATGTTCGCGAGCAGCGTCGCGGCCGCTTCGTCCTCGCCGATGAAGTCGCTGCAAAAGACATGGCCGTTGCCCGTGCGGTGCTGGAGCGGGATGCGCCATTGCCAGCCGCTCTGATGCGCGATCGCCTGCGTATAGGGCCGCGCCGGGCCGGCATCTTCGCTCGGCACCGCGATCGCGCGGTCGCAGGGAAGCCAGTGCGCCCAGTCGTCGAAGCCGGTTCCGAGCGCGCCCTCGATCAGCAGCGCGCGAAAGCCCGAGCAGTCGATGAAGAGCTCGCCGGAGATTTCCTCGCCGCCTTCCAGCACGACGGCTTCGATATGCCCGTTTTCGCCGTTCCGCCGGACGCTGTCGATCTTGCCCTCGGTCCGCACGACGCCCGCGCTCTCGGCGATCTTGCGCAGATAGGCGGCGTAGAGCGCGGCGTCGAAATGAAAGGCATAGGCGATGCCGTCGAGGCCCGTGTTCGGAATCTGGGGCAACCGCCCGAAGCGGCCCGCGCGCGCGGCGGTCTCGTTGAGCGAATAGTCGCCGATCCGCCCCGCGACGCCTTCGGCCCGGCCGCGCAGCCAATATTGCGGAAACTGGAGCATGCCGAGGCTGCGCCCGATCTGTCCGAAGGCGTGCATATAGCTATCGCCGATCCGGCCCCAGTCGCGAAACTCGATACCGAGCTTGAACGTCCCCCGGGTTTCGCGGACGAACTCATCCTCGTCGATGCCGACCAGCGCGTTGAACAGGCGGATCGACGGGATCGTCGCCTCGCCGACGCCGACCGTGCCGATCTCCTCGCTTTCGACCAGCCGGATCGACAGATGGTCCATCGTGCGCGACAGCGCCGCGGCGGCCATCCACCCCGCGGTTCCGCCACCGACGATCACCACCTTCGTGATCCGACTATCGCCCACCTTCGTCCATTCCCTCTCGTCCGGAAGCGGGCGGGCCGAAAAGCCCGCCCGCTCATTCGGTCAAAACTTGTAGGTGACGCCCGCCATGAAATTGCGACCATAATTCTGATAGTCGCGGATCTGGCGCGGATCATTGTTGTAATAGTTCACGAACGGCTCGTTCGTCAGGTTCGACGCCTGGAGCAGGATGCCCAGCCCCTCGAGCGCGCCGCTCTGGAAGGTATAGCCGATCTGCGCATCGACGACCATTTCGCTCTTCGCCGTCACCAGGTCGCGCTTGAGGCTGAGGCCCGAAACCTCGGCAAGGAATTTCGAGCGATAGCGGCCCGAAATGCGCGCCTGGAAGCCCGCCTTTTCGAAATAGGCGGTTCCGTTCACGACCCAGCGCGACAGGCCCGGCATGGCGATCGGGTCGGCGCTGCCCTCGCGGACGCGACTCTGGGTATAGGAACCGCTCGCCAGCACGCCGAACCCGTCGAGCGCCTGGGTGAAGGTCGCAAAGGGCAGCGAGAGCGAGGCTTCGGCGCCATAGACGCGCCCGCCGCTGCCGTTGCGCCACTGGTTGGCGAGCCCCTGATATGTCGCGACCGTCCCGCCGTCCGGAATCTCGAAGCCGGTGAAGTCGAACGCTTCGCTCTGACGATAAATATAATTTTCGAGATATTTGTAGAAGCCGCCCACCGACACATAAGCGCCCTGGCCGAAATATTTCTCGAGCGAGACGTCGACGGTGTCGGCCATCAGCGGCCTGAGCTTCGCATTGCCCAGATCGAGCGACCAGGGCGAGGCTTCAATGTCGGTGTTGTTGCGCTTCGACGCATCGAAATTGACCCCGCCGCCCGGCTTCAGCTGATCCATGCGCGCCCGTGCGAGCATCCGCGCGGCGCCGAAGCGCAGGAAGGTGTTGTCGGCGAATTCGACCGTCAGGTTCAGGCTGGGCAGGAAGTCGGTATAGGTCGCACCGTCGGTGACCGGCGTCGACTGCACCTGTCCGCCGACGACCTGCGCATAGAAGCTCGATGCCGTCTGGTCGGTGTGGACGATCTGGATACCCACATTTCCGCGAATGGGGGTGCTGCCCGTGTCGGCATCGAAATTGGCCTGGATGAACCCCGTCAGCACCTTTTCACGGACATTATAGTCGTTGAAGATGCGGCCCGGCGTCCAGCCGGCTTCGTCGGTGAGCGTATAGTTGCCGTCGTTGTAATAGCGCCAGCTGTCGAAGGCGACCATGCCGGGGATACCGATAAAGTCGAGCGACACCGGGTCGTAGAGATAATCGGCGGGCACCGCGGTATTGACCGGATAATCGTTGCTGGTCAGCACGAAACCGCGGTCGTCGAGGCTCTTTTCGCGATCCGAATAATTGGCGCCGACGCGCAGGCTGCTGATCACGCCGCCCAGTTCCTGGGTCGCCTGCAGGCGCAGCGATTTCAGCTCGTCCTTGATCTTCGGCATGTTGACGAAGCCGTCCTGGCAGTTGGGAACCGCGCCGCCGCAGCTGTTCCAGCCCTGCGGGTCGGTGATCAGGAACAGGTTCGGATCGGCATAGTCGAGCGACGGGTCGAGGAGGATGCCACCCTTCGGCCGCAGCTGGAAACCCAGCGCCGTTTCGCGTGCGCCGACACCCGCGCCGCGGCCGGTGCCGAGATAGATTTCCAGATTTTCCTCGGTCTTCTTGAGCCGCGAATAGCCGAGGTCGAGTTCGAGGGTCAGCCGGTCGTTGGGCTTGAACTGGCTGTTCCAGCCGCCCGCGATGATCGTCGAGGTGCGGTGGACGACGTCATTGCGCATCACGGCTTCGGTGCCCGACCAGGTGCCCGACGTCACCAGCCCGTCCTCGATCGTGAAATCGGTCAGCGTGGAATTGCCCCATGCCAGCGGCAACTCGATGCCGCGCAGCCGCTGGTCGTCCTTGAACCGCGACCAATAGGCGTCGATCGTCGTGTGGAACTTGTCGCTCGGTTCCCATTCGACGACCGCCATCACGCCGTCGCGCTTCAGCTCGTTCGACTTCACATAGGGTTTGGCGCCGCCGATCAGGAAAGCGGTGTTCGTCCCGTCGGTCAGCTCGGGATAACCCCAGGCGTTGTAACGCTCTTCGGCCGTCGGCGACTGCATCCGCGCATAGCCGATCGCCCAGCCGAGCGTGCCGTCGGCATTCTGGTCGATATAGGAGATGTTGGCGCGATAGCCCTTGTTCGAAATATCGGGATTGAGCTTGCCGAGATCGTTGACCTCGAAGCGCGCGCCGGCCGCGATCGCGCGGCGGCCATAGGCGAGCGGGCGCACCGTCCGCATGTCGATCGTGCCGCCGAGCGCCTGCCCGATCAGCGACGCGTCGTGGGTCTTGTAGACGACCGCGCCGTTCAGGAGTTCCGACGGATATTGGTCGAGCTCGACGCCGCGGTTGTTGCCCTCCGAAACCTGTTCGCGGCCGTTGAGCAAGGTCGTGGTGAAGTCGGGGGCGAGGCCGCGGATCGACACGACATTGGCGCGGCCGTCGAGGCGCTGCGTCGCGAGGCCCGGCAGGCGCGACAGCGATTCGGCGATCGACAGATCGGGCAGCTTGCCGATGTCTTCGGCCGAGATCACTTCGACGATCGAGGTGTTGTTTTTCTTCGCCTGCACCGAATTGTTGATCGCGCCGCGAATGCCGGTGACGACGATGGCGTCTTCGGCCGCCGCGGCATCGACGGGTGCGGTGTCCGCATCCTGCGCCATCGCGGCACCGGGCAGAAAGGCGGTCAAGGCGAGGCCGAGCGCAATGGCGCTGGCATCCCGGCGAAGATTGGTCGGCATGGTCATATGTGGCTCCCCTGGCACGGACGGGCGGTCTTGACCCGCGCTTCGGACCGGGGACGCGGCGCGTCCGTCAGGCTCCTCTCCGATGCGTGGGCTTTCCCATCTTGAGCCTCGCAATTGAAACCAATCGCGGCGTGCCGCCATAGGGTATACGTATACGCATAATATGCAGCGGTCCGCGCTGTCGCAGAAATGTCACGCTTTCGCCGCGCCGCGAACCGGGGCCGGGCCATGCAAATTCTTGGCAGCGAGGGGACCAATCGCTAGACTCGCGGCGCGCGCGACCGGCGACAAGGCCGCAGCGGCAGGGGAGACGAGCATGGGGCGCCAGCCCTCCGCCAAGCCGACGAGTTTCGACATCGCCTATCTGGCGGGCGTCTCGCAGCCCACCGTCTCGCGCGCGCTGCGCGGCAGCAAGTCGGTGAGCGCCGCGACGCGCGCCAACATCGAACGCATCGCGCGCGAACTCAACTATACCGTCGACAAGAATGCCTCCAGCCTGCGTTCGCAGCGCACCCACACGCTCGCTTTGCTCTTCTTCGAGGATCCGACCCCCGACGAATCGATGATCAACCCCTTCTTCCTGTCGATGCTGGGGTCGATCACGCGCCAATGCGCGCTCAAAGGCTATGACCTGCTGATCAGTTTCCAGCAGATGCACAATGACTGGCACGTCGCCTATCAGGACAGCCACCGGTCGGACGGCATCATCCTGTTGGGCTATGGCGACTATCAGCTCTATCGCACCAAGCTCGAACATCTGGTCGAGATGGATACCAAATTCGTGCGCTGGGGATCGGTTTCGGACGACAGCATCGGGCTGACCGTCGGGTCCGACAATATCGGCGCGGGCGAGCTGGCGGGCGCGCATCTGGTCGAGATCGGGCGGCGGCATATCGCCTTCCTCGGCGACGCGTCGGACCATGCCCCCGAATTTCAGGATCGCTATACCGGGCTTTGCCGCGCGATGCGCGCCGCGGGGATCGCCCCCGATCCGGGGCTGCAACAGGGCGCCGTGTCGTCGGAAGCATCGGGCTATGCCGCCGCGCGGTCGCTGCTCGCCAGCGGGCGGCGCTTCGACGCGATCTTCGCCGCGAGCGACCTGATCGCGATCGGCGCGATGCGCGCGCTTGCCGAGGCGAACCTCCGCTGCCCGCAGGACGTCGCGCTGATCGGCTTCGACGACATCCCCGCCGCCAGCCAGACCTCGCCGACCTTGACCACGGTGATGCAGGACATGAAGGGTGCGGGCGCGCTGCTCGTCGATGCGCTGCTCGCGCGCATCGAGGACCAGCCGGTCGAACAGCGCATGCTGCCCGCGCGGCTTGTCAGGCGTCAAAGCACGGCGGTGTAGAAGAAGCGAACGATCCTCCCCGGCACGGGGAGGATCGGCTGAGCCCACCCCCCAACGTATTCGTATACGTAACCCCACCGCGCTTGCTCTCTCCCGCGCGCGCTGCGACACCCTCACCCGACGAGAGCCGCCGACCGGCCGCAAGGGAGAGACGCGATGGACAAGCCGCGGCAGGGTTTCGCCGGCCTGTGGAATATCAGCTTCGGCTTTTTCGGCATCCAGATCGGCTTCGCGCTGCAGAATGCGAATATGAGCCGCATCTTCCAGTCGCTGGGCGAGGATATCGAGAAGCTGCCGGGCCTGTGGGTCGCGGCGCCGCTGACCGGGCTGCTCGTCCAGCCGATCATCGGCCATATAAGCGATCGAACCTGGCTCGGCCGCCTCGGGCGCCGCCGTCCTTACTTTCTCGCCGGTGCGATCCTCGCCGCCATCGCGCTGTTCGTCATGCCCGAAAGCCCGGCGATCTGGTTCGCGGCGATGATGCTGTGGATCCTCGACGCGTCGCTCAACATCTCGATGGAGCCCTTTCGCGCCTTCGTCGGCGACATGCTGGGCAAGGACCAGCATAGCGTCGGCTATGCCGTGCAGACCGCCTTCATCGGCACCGGCGCGGTCGTGGGATCGCTGTTCCCGAGCCTGATGGAAGCGATGGGGGTCGCCAATGTCGCGCCGCCGGGGCAGATCCCCGACACCGTGCGCTATGCCTTCTGGTTCGGGGGCCTCGCACTGTTCCTCGCGGTGCTGTGGACCGTCGTCGCGACGCGCGAATATAGCCCCGAAGAGATGGCGGCCTTCGAGCCGCCGGTCGCCGCCAACGCGCCCGCCGTCCGTACGCTCGCCTCGCGCGGCTATGCGGCGAGCGCCGGCTGGATCGCCGCGGGGGTCGCCGTCGCCCTTGTCCAGATGCGCTTCGCGTTGCTGCGCGAGGTGCTGCTGCTTGGCGCGCTGCTCGCCGGATATGGCGTCGCGAGCGCGCTGGCGATCATGCTGGCGCGCCGCGGAAACGATCGCAACATGCTGTCGAGCATCGTCGGCGATTTCGCCGGCATGCCGGTACTGATGAAGCGGCTCGCGCTCGTGCAATTCTTCAGTTGGTCGGCGCTGTTCATCATGTGGATCAACACCACGCCGATCGTCGCCCAATATCATTATGGCGCGACCGATGCCGCGAGCGCCGCCTATCAGGAAGCGAGCAACTGGGTCGGCGAACTGTTCGCCATCTATAACGGCATTGCGGCCGTCGCCGCGCTGACGTTGCTGCCGTGGCTTTCGCGGCGGCTGGGGCAGGCGCGCACGCATATGATCGGGCTCGCCTGCGGCGCGGCAGGCTATGCGAGCTTCTTCCTGCTGCGCGACCCGTCGCATCTGATCGTCAGCGAGATTTTCATCGGCATTTTCTGGGCGTCGGTGCTCGCCATGCCCTATGCGATCCTCGCCTCCAGCCTGCCGCAGGCGAAGCTCGGCATCTATATGGGCCTGTTCAACATGTTCGTCGTGCTGCCGCAGCTGCTCGTCGCGACGGTGATGGGCTCGATCATGCAGGCGCTGTTTCCGGGCGAGCCGATCTACACGATGGCGTTCGCCGCGGTCACCTTGCTGCTCGCCGTGCTGGCGATGACGCGCGTCGCCGGTGCCGAGGCCGGGATCGCCGGCTCCGCCGTCACGGCCCGGCGTTAAAATCCGCGACCAGGTCGAAGCGATCGCCGCGAAACAGTTGCCGGACGTGGGTGACGACGCGTCCGGCGCGCCAGGTCGTGCGGTCGAGTTCGAGGCAGGCGGCGCTCGCGTTCACGCCCAGCAGCCCCGCTTCCCTTCGCGTGGGCGTCACCGCGCGGATGACGTGCCGCGCCTGCGTCCACGGAATATGCCCGAGCAGCCAGGTTCCGGGCGCCTCCCCGGTAAAGTCCGCTCCCTGTGCCTCGGGCACCTCATCGAGCGCGATAAAGCGGCGTTCGAGCGCGAAGGCTTCGCCCGCCGCCATATGCACGCCCTCGATACGCAGCGCCGGGCCCGGGCAGACATCCTCGCCGGCTTCGGCGGTCGCGATTGCCATCAAATCCCAGCGATAGGCTTCGCCCCGCGCGGCGATCAGTTCGGCGAGATCGGGTACGGTCATCACCGCCGAATGAACGGGCGGATGTGCGACGAAGGTCCCCGCCTTGCGCCGCCGCTCGACGAGGCCCGACGCGGCGAGCTCGCCGAGCGCCTTGCTCACCGTCGCGCGCGCGCAGCCGTAGCGCGCGGCAAGCTCCTGCTCGGTCGGCACCCGGTCCCCCGGGCGCCACTCGCCCGAGCGGATCGCTGCGGCGATCTCGTCGCGTATGCGGCGTGCCGGGTTCACGCGAGCAGCCGCGCGATGCAGGCGCGGTAGGCCGCAGCGATCGCCCCGGCATCGACATGGCGCCCCTTTTCGACGCGCTTCACGCCGCCGCGCCACACGCTGTCGATCGCGCCCGCGCGCGCCGCGAAGATCCAGCGGTCGAGCAAAGTCGCTTCGTCGCACCCGGCGAAGGAGGGGTGATCGAGGTCGAGCGAGACGATGTCGGCGGCATGGCCGACGGCAAGGCCAGCGGGGACGCCGAGCGCCTGCGCGCCGCCATCCACCGCGCGCGCGAAGAGGTTGGCGCCGACGAACGGCGCTTCCTCACCCGCGAGCAAGGCGCGCGCGCGCTGCGCCAGACGCTGCGAATATTCGAGCGCGCGCAATTCCTGCGCCGCATCGACGAGGATATT
Source organism: uncultured Sphingopyxis sp. (assembly GCF_900078365.1). NCBI lineage: Bacteria > Pseudomonadati > Pseudomonadota > Alphaproteobacteria > Sphingomonadales > Sphingopyxidaceae > Sphingopyxis > uncultured Sphingopyxis sp. Next base: position 422,108 of record NZ_LT598653.1, on the reverse strand, counting down.
GCTGTCGGTGCCGACCCCGAAGCGGCCCTTCGCGGCGAGATAATCGACGGCGGGGAAAATGCCGTCGCCAAGATTGGCCTCGGTGACCGGGCACAGCCCGGCGACCGCCCCGCTCGCGGCGAGCCGCGGCACTTCCTGTCCGGCGAGGTGTGTCGAATGAATGAGGCACCAGCGTTCGTCGACCCCGGCGTTGTCGATCAGCCACTCGACCGGCCGCGCGCCGCTCCACGCGACGCAGTCGGCGACTTCCTTCACCTGTTCGGCGGCATGGATATGCACCGGGCCGGCCGGCGACATCTCGAGCAGCGCCGCGAGTTCGTCGGGCGTCACGGCGCGAAGCGAGTGCGGCGCGACACCGAGATTCGCGTCGCCCGAAAGCTTCCCCCGCGCCGCGTCGACCAGCGCGGAAAAACCGTCGATGTCGCTCAGGAAGCGCCGCTGGCCGGCGCTCGGCGGCGCCGCCCCGAAATTGCCGTGCGCGTAGAAGACGGGCAGCAGCGTCAGCCCGATCCCGGCCGTGTCGCTCGCCTCGACGATCGCACCCGCCATCTCGGCCGGATCGGCGTAGCGACCGCCCGCCGGATCGTGGTGGAGATAGTGGAACTCGCCGACGCGCGTGAAGCCGGTCTCGAGCATCTCGGCATAGGCCTGCGCGGTGATCGCCGCAACATCCTCGGGCGTCAGCCGGTCGAGGAAGCGGTACATGATCTCGCGCCAGCTCCAGAAATTGTCGTCGGGGCGGCTGCGGCGTTCGGACAATCCCGCCATGCCCCGCTGGAATCCGTGACTGTGGACGTTGCAGAGGCCGGGCAGCGCGGCGCGGTGGCGCTCGTCGTCCGCGTCCGCCGCAACGCCCGGCTCGATCGAGGCGATGCGGCCCTCTGCGAAGCGCAGCCGCACCCCGCGCTGCCAGCGGCCGTCCATCCAAGCGCGTTCAAACCAATAGGCTGGCATCTCGGGTCCTTCATCAGTGGGCGACAGCGATTGTTTCTGAAAGGCTCGCCTCCCCTCCTCGTCACCCCGGACTTGATCCGGGGTCCCGCTCAGCACCAAGGAAAAGCGGGACCCCGGATCAAGTCCGGGGTGACGAAGCAGGCAAATCACGCCCTTGCTCTCCAACCATGCCACCGCGGCCTTCATATTATGTCTAGACATAATGGCGCATAAGAACGATGCTGTCCAGATGGAGCAACGCTGGACGAACGCCCGACTCGCGACGATGGCCGGAGACGATCTCGGCCTGATCGACGATGGCGTGGTGGCGGCGAAGGACGGCCGGATCGTCTATGCAGGGCCCGCCGAGGGCGCGCCGGCGACCGGCGCGAGGGCCCATGATTGCGCAGGCCGGCTGATCACGCCCGGGCTGATCGACTGTCACACCCACCTGATCCACGGCGGCAATCGCGCGAACGAATGGGCGATGCGGCTCGAAGGCGCGAGCTATGAAGAAATCGCGCGGGCCGGCGGCGGCATCGTCTCGACGATGCGCGCGACGCGCGCCGCCAGCGAAGCCGAGTTGGTCCAAAGCGCCCTGCCCCGCCTCGACGCGCTGATCGCCGAGGGCGTGACGACGATAGAGATCAAGTCGGGTTATGGCCTGTCGACCGACGATGAAGTGAAGATGCTGCGCGCCGCACGCGCGCTCGCCGATCATCGCGCAATTCGCGTCGAGCCGACCTTTCTCGGCGCGCACGCGCTGCCCCCGGAATATAAAGGCAAGAGCGACGCCTATATCGATCTGGTCGTGGACGAGATGATCCCCGCCGCGGCACCGCTCGCGAGCGCGGTCGATGCGTTCTGCGAAGGCATCGGCTTCTCGCCAACGCAATGCGCGCGGGTCTTCGCGGCGGCCGAAGCGCACGGGCTCAAGGTCAAGCTCCATGCCGAGCAATTGTCAGCCCTCCACGGCAGCGCCCTCGCCGCGCGGCATGGCGCGCTGTCGGCCGACCATCTCGAACACGCGACCGACGACGACGTCCGCGCGATGGCCGAGGCCGGCACCGTCGCGGTGCTCCTCCCCGGCGCCTATTATTTCATGCGCGAGACGAAACTGCCGCCGGTGGACGCGATGCGGCGCCACGGAACGCGCATCGCGCTCGCGACCGACAACAATCCCGGCACCTCGCCGACGACCTCATTGCTGCTGATGCTCAACATGGGCGCGACTTTGTTCGGCCTGACGGTGGTCGAGGCGCTGCGCGGCGTGACGGTGAACGCCGCCGCCGCACTCGGGCTGGGCGACGAGATCGGCACGCTCGAGCCCGGCAAGGTCTGCGACCTCGCAATCTGGGACGTCACCGACCCCGCCGAGCTCGTCTATCGCATCAGCTTCAACCCGCTTCACCAACGCATCAAGGACGGACAATGATTATCGAGCCCGGGCATATAACGCTCGCCGACTGGCGCGAGATCTACGAAGGCGCGAGCGTCGAACTGAGCGCGGGCGCGTGGGAAGCGATCGACGCCAGCGCCGACGCGGTCGCGCGCATCGTCGCGAAGGGGGCGCCGGTCTATGGCATCAACACCGGCTTCGGAAAGCTCGCGAGCGTGCGCATCGCCGACGACGAGTTGTCGACGCTCCAGCGCAATATCGTACTCAGCCACGCCGCGGGGACCGGCGCGCCATCGCCGGCGAAGATCGTCCGCCTGATGATGGCGCTCAAGCTCGCGAGCTTCGGCATGGGCGCTTCGGGCGTGCGGCGCGAAACGGTCGCGATGATCGAAGCGATGCTGGCGAAAGGGCTCACCCCGGTCGTTCCGTCGCAAGGATCGGTCGGCGCGAGCGGCGACCTTGCGCCGCTGTCGCACATGGCCGCGGCGATGATCGGCGTCGGCGCGATCGACGTGGACGGCAAGACGCTCCCCGCCACCGACGCGCTGAAGCAGGCGGGCCTTGCCCCGCTCGACCTCGGCCCCAAGGAAGGGCTCGCGCTGCTCAACGGCACGCAATTCTCGACCGCCAACGCGCTCGCGGGGCTGTTCCGCGCCGAAACCGTCTTCCGCTCGGCCTTGATCACCGGCGCGCTCTCGACCGAGGCAGCGAAAGGCTCCGACGCGCCGTTCGACGCGCGCATCCATGCGCTGCGCGGCCATGCCGGCCAGCGCGAGGTCGGCGACGCGCTGCGCACCCTGATGGCGGGATCAGCGATCCGCGCCTCCCACGCGGTCGACGATCCGCGCGTGCAGGACCCCTATTGTCTCCGATGCCAGCCGCAGGTGATGGGCGCCGCGCTCGATCTGCTGCGCCAAGCCGGCACGACGCTCGGCATCGAGGCGAATGGCGTGTCGGACAATCCGCTGATCTTCGCCGACACCGATGAAGCGCTTTCGGGCGGAAACTTCCACGCCGAGCCCGTCGCCTTCGCCGCCGACATGATCTCGATGGCGCTCTGCGAGATCGGCTCGATTTCGGAACGCCGCATCGCGATGCTCGTCGATCCCGCGCTGTCCGGGCTGCCCGCCTTCCTCACCCCGCGTCCGGGGCTCAACTCGGGCTTCATGATCCCGCAGGTCACCGCCGCCGCGCTGGTCAGCGAGAACAAGCAGCGCGCCTATCCGGCCAGCGTCGATTCGATCCCAACCTCGGCCAATCAGGAGGACCATGTTTCGATGGCCGCGCACGGCGCGCGGCGGCTGCTCGACATGGCCGACAACGCCAGCGCGGTGATCGGGATCGAACTGCTCGCGGCGTGCCAGGGGATCGACTTCCACGCGCCGCTCGAATCGAGCGACGCGCTGGAGGCGGCACACAAACACCTGCGCGCGGCGGTGCCGATGCTCGAAGACGACCGGCACTTCCACCCCGATATGGAGGCCGCGACCGCGCTGATCCGCTCGGGCAGCCTTGTCGCCGCGGTCCCCGCCAGCCTTCCGGGCCTCGGCTGATGGACTGGCTGCGCGTCCATCGCGGCGACGCCCCGCTCGTCGTCGCCTTCCCACACGGCGGCACCGGCCTCGCGGGGCTGGACGAGCAGTTCGTCTCGCCATGGCATGCGCAGATCGACACCGACTGGTGGATCGCCGAACTCTACGCCTTCGCCGCCGATCTCGGCGCGACTTTGGTCGCGACCGACATTTCGCGCAGCGTGATCGACATGAACCGCGATCCCTCGGGCGCGTCGCTCTATCCCGGGCAGGCGACGACCGAGCTATGCCCGACGACGACCTTCGACGGCGAACCGCTCTATCGCTTCGACCAGCCCGACGAAGCGGCGATCACCCAGCGCCTCAACCTCTACCATCGCCCCTATCATGAGGCGCTGATGGCCGAACTCGACCGGCTGAAGGATGCGAATGGCCGCGTCGTCCTCTACGACGCCCACTCGATCCGCAGCCATGTCCCGCGCCTGTTCGACGGTGAGCTGCCGCAATTCAACATCGGCACCAACGGCGGCGCGACCTCAGCCCCCGAACTCGAAACCGTCGTCGCGAACATCTGCGCCGCGAGCGGCCATAGTCATGTGGTCAACGGCCGCTTCAAGGGCGGCTGGACGACGCGCCATTACGGCCGTCCCGAGGAGGGCATCCACGCGATCCAGATGGAGCTCGCGCAGCGCGGCTATATGACCGAGCCCGATACGATCACGCACGCGAATTGGCCCTCTCCCCTCGACCCGAACCCCGCGATCCGGCCCGTGTTGGAGCAAGTGATCGCCGCGACCCTCGACTTTGCGAAAGGACGACAATGACTACCCGTCTCGACAACAGCCGCGTGATCCGCCCGGCCACCGGCCCCGAGATCAGCGCGAAAAGCTGGCTCACCGAAGCGCCGATGCGGATGCTGATGAACAATCTCCATCCCGACGTCGCCGAGGCGCCACACGAGCTGGTCGTCTATGGCGGCATCGGCCGCGCCGCGCGCGACTGGGAAAGCTATGACCGGATCGTCGAGACCCTCAAGCGGCTCGAGGGCGACGAGACTTTGCTCATCCAGTCGGGCAAGCCGGTCGGCGTGTTCCGCACCCACGAAAACGCCCCGCGCGTGCTGCTCGCCAATTCGAACCTCGTTCCCGAATGGGCGAATTGGGAGCATTTCCACGAGCTCGATAAAAAGGGTCTGATGATGTACGGCCAGATGACGGCCGGGAGCTGGATCTATATCGGCAGCCAGGGCATCGTTCAGGGCACCTACGAAACCTTCGTCGAGATGGGGCGGCAGCATTATGGCGGCGACCTTTCGGGGCGCTGGCTGCTCACCGCCGGGCTGGGCGGCATGGGCGGGGCGCAGCCGCTCGCGGCGGTGATGGCGGGCGCGAGCTGCCTCGCGATCGAATGTCAGCCGAGCCGCATCGAAATGCGGCTGCGCACCGGCTATCTCGACCGGCAAGCGGCGAGCATCGACGAAGCGATCGCGATAATCGAAGCGAGCCATGCCGAAGGCAAGCCGGTGTCGGTCGGGCTGCTCGGCAATGCCGCCGAAATCCTGCCCGAAATGGTCCGCCGCGGCATCCGCCCCGATCTGCTCACCGACCAGACTTCGGCGCACGATCCCGTGAACGGTTACCTCCCCGCGGGCTGGACGCTCGACCAATGGTTCACGAAGCGCGAGAGCGACCCCGCCGCGGTCGCAAAAGCCGCCAAGGCGTCGATGGCGGTGCATGTGCAGGCGATGCTCGACCTCCAGGCGGCGGGTGTCCCGACGACCGATTATGGCAACAATATCCGCCAGATGGCGAAGGACGAGGGCGTCGAAAATGCCTTCGACTTCCCCGGCTTCGTCCCCGCCTATGTACGCCCGCTCTTCTGCCGCGGCATCGGGCCGTTCCGCTGGGCGGCGCTGTCGGGCGACCCCGAGGACATCTACAAGACCGACGCCAAGGTGAAGGAGCTGCTGCCCGACAATGCGCACCTCCACAACTGGCTCGACATGGCGCGCGAGAAGATTCAATTCCAGGGGCTGCCCGCGCGCATCTGCTGGGTCGGGCTCGGCGACCGCCACCGGCTCGGCCTCGCCTTCAACGAGATGGTGGCGTCGGGCGAACTCAAGGCGCCCGTCGTGATCGGCCGCGACCATCTCGACTCGGGCTCGGTCGCGTCGCCAAACCGCGAGACCGAGGCGATGCGCGACGGGTCCGATGCGGTTTCGGACTGGCCTTTGCTCAATGCGCTGCTCAACACCGCGTCGGGCGCGACCTGGGTCTCGCTGCACCATGGCGGCGGCGTGGGCATGGGCTATTCGCAGCATAGCGGCATGGTCATCGTCGCCGACGGCACGCCCGAAGCGGCGAAGCGGCTCGAACGCGTGCTGTGGAACGACCCCGGCACCGGCGTGATGCGCCACGCCGACGCGGGCTATGACATCGCGATCGACTGCGCGCGCGAAAAGGGGCTCGACCTGCCGAGCATTTGAGGCATGATCGCCCTTGATTGAAAAAGCCCTGTGCTCCCGCGAAGGCGGGAGCCCATCTCCGGTCGGCGCTATTTTGAACCCGTAGGAGATGGGTCCCCGCCTTCGCGGGGACACGATGGGTCAAGTCGATCGCACTGTAGCACTGATGGGGCTTGGCGCATGATGCTTCGCATCCTAAGGCTCTCCCGACGATCAGGGGAGCGCCACACGCCGATGTCCGAAGCCGAGCCGCAAAGTCATCCCGAAATCCGCGAGGCGGTACGCCGGCTCTGCGCCGATTTCCCCGGCGAATATTGGCAGAGGCTCGACCGCGACCGCATCTATCCGACCGAATTCGTCCGCACGCTGACCGAGGCGGGGTTCCTGTCGGTCCTGATCCCCGAGCAATATGGCGGGTCGGGCCTCGGGCTCGGCGCCGCGACCGCGGTGCTCGAGGAAATCCACCGTTCGGGCTGCAACGGCGGCGCGTGCCACGCGCAGATGTACACGATGGGCACTTTGCTCAAACACGGGTCGGAGGCACAGAAACAGGCCTATCTGCCCGCGATCGCGCGCGGCGAGCTCCGCCTCCAGGCGTTCGGCGTCACCGAGCCGACCGCGGGCACCGACACGACGCGCATCCGCACCTTCGCGCGGCGGGCCGGCGACCAATATATCGTCAACGGCCAGAAAATCTGGATCAGCCGCGCCGAGCATTCGGACCTGATGATCCTACTCTGCCGCACGACGCCGCGCGAAGAATGCGCCAGGCCCTCCGACGGGATGAGCGTGCTGCTCGTCGACATGCGCGAGGCGGTGGGCAAGGGCCTCACCATCCACCCCGTGCGCACGATGCTCAATCATGCGACGACCGAGCTTTTCTTCGACGACCTCGAAGTCCCCGCCGCCAACCTGATCGGCGAGGAGGGCAAGGGATTCCGCTATATCCTATCCGGCATGAACGCCGAGCGCATCCTGATCGCGTCCGAATGTATCGGCGACGGCCGATTCTTCATCGACCGCGCGGCCGCCTATGCCAAGGACCGCTCGGTCTTCGGCCGCGCCATCGGCGAGAATCAGGGCGTCCAGTTCCCGATCGCGCGCGCCTATGTCCAGATCGAAGCCGCCGCGGGAATGGTCGACAAGGCCGCGCGCCTGTTCGACGCGGGCGCCGATTGCGGAACCGAGGCCAATATGGCGAAGATGCTCGCATCGGAGGCGAGCTGGTATGCCGCCGACATGTGCATCCAGACGCACGGCGGCTTCGGCTTTGCCGAGGAATATGACATCGAGCGCAAGTTCCGCGAGACGCGACTCTATCAGGTCGCGCCGATCAGCACGAACCTGATCCTCAGCCATGTCGCGACCCACGCGCTCGGCCTGCCCAAGAGCTTCTGATGGACGATTATTCCGCCTGGGTCGGCCGCAGCGAGACGCGCGAGGACGTCGCGACCGCCGCGCCGCTCACCGGTCTCGCCGCGCTGCTCGACCATGACGCCCCGCCGTGGACCGCCGGCACCGTCCCGCCGCTCGGCCACTGGCTCTATTTCCTGCCGGCCGCGCGCCAGTCGGCGATCGGCGAAGACGGCCACCCGCGCCGCGACGGGCATGGTCTGCTCCCCCCCGTCCTGCTTCCCCGCCGCATGTGGGCGGGCAGCCGCATCGACTTCCTCGCCCCGATCGCGGTCGGCGCCGCGCTGACCCGCGTCACCATGATCGAGGCGATCAAGCCCAAGCGCGGCGCGAGCGGCGATCTGCTCTTCGTCACCTTGCGCCACGACATCGCGGCGAATGGCGTGCCCGCGATCCGCGAGGAGCAGGACATCGTCTTTCGCGAAGCCGCGTCGGCGTCGCCCGCGCCGCCACCAGCCACCACCGCCGAACCCGCCGACGCGATCCGCCGCGTTTCGCCCGATCCAGTGCTGCTCTTCCGCTATTCCGCCCTCACCTTCAACGCGCACCGCATCCACTATGATCGCGATTATGCGCAGGGCGTGGAGGGCTATGCCGGTCTTGTCGTACATGGTCCGCTGATCGCGACGCTGCTGATCGATCATGCCGTGCGCACGGCGCCCGACATCGCCCCCCGCCGTTTCGCCTTCCGCGCCGAAGCGCCGCTGATCGACGGCGCGCCCTTCGACCTCTGCCTCGCGCGCGACGGCGACGGCGCCAGGCTGTGGGCGCGCGATGCCTCCGGGCGCACGACGATGCGCGCGCGCCTCGCCTGAAAACAGCGGATTCTTGGCGGAATCGGCCGCGCGCAATTCATCCTACTGTTATCATCTGGGTAATTCTCCACCCCCGACATTGCCAATTCGCAAAGCAGATGGGCCGGGCGGGGAGCATGGTGCGCTTGTTCGCAAGGATGCGGACAATTGTGGGGAGGTCCGCACCATCGCGCCAGGCGGCGTGAGCGAATTCCCTTTTTGCCAATGTAAGGAGACGATCATGAAGAAAGTCATGCTTGCAGCGTCGGCCCTGGCGCTCGCCGTTGTCGGGGCTCCCGCCTACGCGCAAACTCTCGGCGGTGGGACGAACACGACGGGCGCATCGGGCAACAACAGCGACAATGATACCGTCGTTGTGAACGACCTGATCGACCTGTTCGTGCAGGACAATGCCGCCGACACCTTCTCGGACGACGACCAGGACAATGACGGCAACGGCTCGCTCAACGGCAACACGCTCGTTGTCGCGACGCAGTCGCTGAGCGCAACCAACACCAACCAGAACATGGACGAGCTCGTCGATCTGGACGGTGAGGACGACACCGATACCGCGGTCGGCTACAACAGCGGCAACAACTCGGTGCGCGGCAATGCCTTTGCGGCCTATGCCGGCATCCTGAATGCCGCCTGGAACACGGGCATCAACTCGAACGCCCAGGCAGCGACCAACATCGCCGCGCAAGGCACGGTCAGCTTCGGCGACAGTGCTCCGGCCGGTGGTGGCGGCGGCGGCGGCGACTGATCGGTCCCCCCGGATGGCCGGCCCGGCCCCACTGGCGGGCCGGCCATTTATTCCCGTATCGCTTTCGAGGAGCGCATCATGAAACCCCCGATCGTCCCGGTTCTGCTCGTCATGGCAGGCTTGTCCGTGCCGGTATCGGCCCAATTGCCCCCGCCCGACGCAGAGGTGCCTTCCGTGGCGCAATTTGCCCCCGTCGAAGCTATTGCGGTGCCGGCGATCCCGGCTCGGCCCGAGCGCAAATCGCCGATGCTGAACGACAGCGAGCTCGACACGCAACGCGGCGGCCAATCGCTCGTGATCACCAACCAGACGATGGAGTCGCTCGTCGCGGGCAATGTGCTCAATGGCGACTACACCGCGGGATCGGTCGCGCTCAGCGATTTCGCCCTGTCGAATTTCAACGGTGTCGGCAATCTGCTGATCAACACCGGCGCGCAGGTCAGCGCCCAAAGCGGCATGAACCTGACCATCAATCTCGGCGATTGAATTCCCCGTGCGCCCCATGCGAGCCTTGATCGCGGGCGTGCTGTGCGCCCTCGTGACGGCGCCAGCCGCCGCCGAAGTCCGGCTGACGGGCCCCGAAACCGGCGGCACCTACCAGCTTCAGGTGATGACCTGGTGGGACATCCCCTTTCGGTCGGTCATTCGCCAGCGTTATGATTTCAGCTGCGGTTCGGCCGCGCTCGCGACGCTGCTCACCTATCATTATGGATTGCCGACCTCGGAAACGATGCCGTTCCGTGCGATGTGGCAGAAGGGCGACCGCGAAGCGATCCGCAAGGTCGGCTTCTCGATGCTCGACATGAAGACCTATCTCGCTTCGCGCGGCTTTCGCGCCGAAGGCTTCCGGCTCACCGTCGACCAACTCACGCAGGTGAAGCGGCCGACGATCGTGCTGATGGACCTCAAGGGCTTCAAGCATTTCGTCGTGATCAAGGGCATCCGCGGCGACCGCGTGCTCACCGGCGATTCGGTGCTCGGCCTCAACGAATATTCGCTCGAGGATTTCGACAAGCACTGGAACGGCATCGCGCTGGCGATCGTCGAAGGCGGCGAGAAGCGCCCCCGGTTCAACCTCGCCGGCGACTGGGGCCCCTGGTCGCAGGCGCCGCTCGAAAAGGACGGATCGCTCCACGTCTCGGCCGGCGACCTCACCAACCACCTCCCTCCCCAATATCAGCTGACGCCGCAGATCCTGCTCGATGTGCGCGTCGGCACCGTGAAATGAGAAAGACCATGTCACCACGCCTCCTCCTGCTCGCCCTCGCGCCCGTGCTCCTCGCGGCCAGCGAGCCCGAGGATGCCGATCCGCTGGCAAGCGCGCAGACGGTCCCCGACGAGGTGCTCGCCACGCAGCGCGGCGGCTTCGCCTTTCAGGGCATGGTGATCGCCTTCGGCGCCGACATCCGCAGCTTCGTCAACGACGAGCTGGCGCTGCGCACGATCATCAGCTGGACGCCCGAGGGGCAGTCGATCGAACGCTTCGTCTCGCCCTCGCTGACCGCAGTCGACGCGGCGCAGGTCCAGGGCGGCATATTGACCAGCGGCGGCATCTCGATGCGCGTCGGTGACGAGACGGTGTTCCTCGCCAACAACGGCCAGACCGCGCTGATCCAAAGCACCGACGCGATCCAGAATGTGCTGATCAACACCGCCAGCAACGTCTCGCTGAACCAGCAGGTCGACGCCGTGCTCGACATCAGCGGTTATGAAGGTTTCCGCGACACGCTCGCGACGACGCGGCTCAGCGACTCGATCGGCGCCGTGATGGGCGCCCAGACCGTCGGCGCGCTCGGGAATTAGGGAAGATTCCGAACGACCCCCCGCCCCCGTTTCGACAGGGACGGTTCACCTGGCCCCGCCCTCATCGGCGGGGCTTCTTTCAAGGTCTGCCGGGCTAAACCCGATCGGGTTGACACACCAGATCTTCTCATTTCGTCATCCCGGCGAAGACCGGGATCTCGCCGATGCGTCAGGCCGAGAGGGTGAGATTCCGGCCTTCCGCCTTTGGCGGAAGTTTATCCTGAGCGCCTGCAAGGCAGTCGAAGGGCCGGGATGACGATTCAAATAGGGGTGATCCTGTTCCGTAAGGGCTTATTTGCCGCCGAACGGCATGCGCAGCGTGATCGACACGTCGGGCGCATCCTCGGTCACCCCGATTTCGAAGCCGAGGTTGAGCACGTCGCGCTGGGTCAGCCGGTACGACATACCGAAATTGAGCGAGCCGACGTGGAGATAGTTGGATTTCTGAAACGTATCGCCGATTTCGGTTTCCGTCGGGAAGATATAATTGTGGCGATAGCCGAGCGAAAAGGAAAAGCGCGGGTTGAGCGCGAAGCCGAAGCCGATGTTCGCCGACACCGCATCGCCCGGATCGACGCGCCCGATCAGCACGTCGCCGACCATTTCGTTCACGTCGCGCGGGATGTGATAGAGATAGGCGACGCCGCCATAGAGGACCGCCGGATCCGACGGCATCAGGAAGTTGAGCCCCGGCTGGACTGCCCAGAATCCCGATCCGGTGGCGAGCCCCGTCGCGACGCCGAATTCGTCATAGCCGATCTCGAACGGCCCCTTGCCGGTGTCCGATTTGACGCGCAGCGTTCCGACGAAGATCGGCTTTTGCCCGACCGGCCGGTTGAATTGATAGCGAAGCGAGAATTCGGCGTCGCCGAAGCCGTCCTCGCGCAGCGCGATCTGCCGGACGATGCCCTCGTCGCGCTGCTGGACGACCTCGATCCGGTCGTTGCGATAGAGATAGGGCAAGCGCACTTCGGCTTCGAGCCGGTCGGTGATCCCGTAACGCAGCGACGCGGTGCCGACGAGCGTGTCGCGATCGGCGTCGGTCGCCTCGATCAGCCCGATCTGGATGCCGGGGATCAGCTCGATCCCGCGGAACACGAGACGGTTGGTCGACGAGCGCGTATATTCGAACGAGGGTTCGAAGAAAAGCTCGCCGGCGCGCGTCAGCACCCCCTGTCCTTCGGGAACCGCGGCGACGCGCTGCTCGGGGGGCTCTTCGGGCGGCGGCGCTTCGCCGACCGGCGCGTCGGGCAGCGCGACGGCATCGCTGCCGGGGCCGGGAAGCGCAGGCCCCGGCCCGACCCCCTGTCCTCCCAGGCCCGTGCCGCGGAAGATGTCGAGCGGCGCTTCGGCCAGCGCGAAAGAGGACAGCCGGTCGACCTGTGCCTGCTGGGTCACGATCTGTTGCTGCAACTTCGCGATCTGCTCTCCCTGCTCGGCGATCATCGCGCTCTGCCGGTCGATCAGCGCGCGCTGCTCGGCGATGATCCGGCGCTGCGCGTCGATCTCGCTCTCGGCGCTTGCGGCGGGCTGGCCCTCGGCGGCGCCTGCGGGCGGCGGCGCGGCGGCGCGCCAGGTCGGCGCGACATCAAGGAACGGCAGCGTCTCGCAAAGGCATTCGAGCGCCGGGGCCCCGCGCGCCTGAGCCTGCGCGGGCATGAAGACGGCCGAAAAGCCGACGGCCGCCACGCCCAGATGGCGCAGTGCGGACGGAGCCGACACGATGCTCATGCCCCCAGCTCCTGCCCGGCGAAGGCTCGCCGCATCCGCACCGCGCCCATCCTGTCGATCGCCACCTCCGCCTCTTCGCCGGCGATGGCGCGCAGCCCGCCCGGATCGAGCAACCGGCACGACTGCGGTCCGTCGAGCTCGATCAGGCCCTGACGGACGAAGCCCGATATGGTACGGCTCACGGTATGGATCGTCAGCCCCAGATGGTCGGCGATGTCGCCGCGCGTCATCGGCAGGGGAACGCTGCCGATCGCCGACAATCGCTTCGCCGCCATCAGCAGAAAGGCCGCGACGCGTTCGTTCGCATTGCGGCGGCCGAGCAGGAAGATGCACTGGTTCGCGCTGTCGAGCGCGCGCTCGAGAGCGCGGTTCTGCCCAGGCGCATCGCTCCCCCCGTTCGACGCGGGACGGCGCGCCAGCACGGCGTTCGTCACGGCTTCGGCCGCCGAATCGCGCGCGCCATATTCGACGCCGAACACGTCGCCCTGATAGAAAAAGCCCGTCAGCTGGCGATGACCGTCAATGTGAAAATGACAGGTTCGAACGGTGCCGGATATGACTTCGAACCAGCAATCCCCCGGATCGCCCTGCGAAAATATGATTTCGCCTTTACGGAATTTCAGGATGGTGTCCTGCGGAACTACCCCCCGCTCAACTTCTGCCGACAGACCTTGCACGCCACGTCTCCAATCTCGAATTGGTTTTTGCGGCGACCCCGTTTGCGAGTCTCATCTGCCTTTGCGGGCTGTGAATCCATCCGGGGAAAGACCTAGGAATTCGTGTGTAGGAATGGCCTAGATAAATCACTTACGTATATTTCCTTAGCATTTTCTGGAAAAATACAATTTGATTTCAGCATCATAGCTGTATTGGCACAACAGATGCCGCGCTATGCTTAATTGACTTAGGTTAATTGCTAAACAGCGCGCAAAGGGATATGCTTCCCGCCAGAGCAGGTGGGTGGCGGCTTTAGCCCGCGCAAAAGATGCTCGTCGGTCGCAAAGAGTCCACGCCTTGGGTGTCAGGGGAATTGCACCGTGCATCATAATGCCTTGAACGTCGAACCGCATTTGACCTTTCGCGAGCATCAGATACTGGAATTGGTGGCTGTCGGCTGCTCAGCCAAGCAGATCGCGCTCGAGATCAATATCGCCCCGCGCACGGTCGAACGGCATATCGAAAATGTGCGGCTGAAACTGAACGCCCGCAACCGCGCGCACCTGATCACCCAGGCGATGCACCTTGGCCTGCTGGTCATCGAAACCCCGTCCCCCGAAGAGCCGACGCTCTTCGAACTCAAATGATCAACGGGCGCCCGGACCTGCGATTCAAGCTCGCATCGGGATAGGGCGCCGCCATTCGCAAAGGCCCGGCGCAATTCCGGACGGCTGTTCCGGCCTCCGACCCGCCGGACAACATCGCCCATGAAATTCGAATGCGTCCACTGCGACAGCGCGCCGCCGGCGAGGCGGGCCGGATCGCGTCATTCCACCCCCTGTCCGCCAAGCTTTAGAAATTCTTTAGAGCGGGTTCAGGACTTCGAGCAGGCGCCGGAATAGCTCTCTCGGCCTGGGAGGCACCGCATCGCCGATGCTTCCGCTTTAGGCAAACGGCCGCGGTTCGTCGGGATATCGCCCGCACGCCGCAGCCGGCCCGGGGGAGGAATGCGGCACATGAAGGGAAAAATTCTGGGGTTCGACGAAGCCACCGGCAGCGGCGCCATAAGCGCCGAAGACGGCACGCGCCACAAGTTCGAACGGGCCGACTGGCGGGGCGGCGAGAAGCCGCCCGCGCCCGGCATGACGGTGGACTTCGAAAGCGAGGGCGGCGCGGCGCGCGAAATCTATCCGATAAGCGGGGCCGCTCTGGCGGCGCTCGGAACGATCGGAGCCGACCTTGGCGGTCTCGCGGAATCGGAGCAGGGCGCCCGGATCGCCTCGCTGTTCACGAAATCGCTTGCCGTCCCTCTCGCCCTCATCCTTCTTCTCGGCTGCTTCCTTCCCGCTCTCGCATCGCCGGTGCAAAGCGCGACGCTGATCGGGCTGGGCAATGCGATGGACGATCTCGGCCGGGTCGCGGCGGCGCAGGAAATGCTGGGCGGCGGCAAATCCGGTTTCGATACGATCCATACCCTGCTCATCCTGCGCTTCGCCGCGCCGCTCGCGGCACTTTGGCTGATATGGTCCGCCTGGTCGGGAAAGGCCGAACGCCTGCCCATGCTGGCAGCGGGCGCGGCATCGATCCTCGCCGCCCTGCTCGTCGTCATGCTTCGCTCGGCGATCCTGTCGATGGTTCCCGACTTCGCGCGCGAACGGATGGCGGCGGGCGTCAGTCTCGGACTGGGCACCTGGCTGCTTTTCCTCGTCGGCGCAGCGTTGATCGCCGCCGGTCTCGGCAAACTCCGCAAC
The DNA here is from genome assembly GCF_900078365.1 of uncultured Sphingopyxis sp. Classification (NCBI taxonomy): domain Bacteria; kingdom Pseudomonadati; phylum Pseudomonadota; class Alphaproteobacteria; order Sphingomonadales; family Sphingopyxidaceae; genus Sphingopyxis; species uncultured Sphingopyxis sp. The sequence goes on along the minus strand of NZ_LT598653.1, from coordinate 406,868 downwards.
CCGCTAGCCAAGGATTGAAACGATGAAATATGGCACGACATCGCTGGCCGGCGCGGCCTTCCTCATGCTCACCGGTTGCGGAGGGCCGGCAGCGGAGAAGCCCTCCGAGACCCGCGACCTCGCCGCGGGGGAAGGCCCGTCGGGCGCGATGACCTATTATGGCAAGAAGGTCGAGGTCGACTGCGGCGGCATCGCGATGCCGCCACGGCCCGAAGGTGGCCCGGTCGATGATCTGAGAGGGCTTCGCCTCGGCGTGCCGCTCGACACCGCGATCCGCTTTGTCCAGTGTCCCGAGGGTGAGGAAGCCGACAGCATCCTCCTCGAAGGCGACGGCCCGCGATTGTCGCGCGACCAGGCCGGCCTCGACATCCGGAACTTTGCAAGGATCGCGACCGGCCGCCATCAGGCCCGGTGGAGTTCGACCGACGTTCTCAACTACAACCCGCGAAACCGCCTCGATCAGGTCGATGCCGAGTGGAGCCTTTACGCCGACGGCATGCCGGGGCAGGAAAAACTCTATGCGCTCTGGCTTGTGCAACCCTTCGCCAAGGGCGGCGAGCCGACCGTCGCATCGCAGCAGGCGGCGCTCGAGAAGAAATATGGCAAGCCCACCTTGGTGGGAGACCGCGGTCAGCTGTTCTGGCTGTTTGGTCCCGACGATAAGCCGCTCCCCGAATATGATCGCGACAGGCTTCGTTCATGCAGCGCGGGAATTTCGATCCACGGCACCCAGATGAACTGGCGCCCCGATTGCGGTTTGACCATCGTGGCGCAGATCGATCCCGCCTATGGCAATCCGCAGCTGTCGCAAGCGGTCCGCGTCGCGATGATCGATGCCGCCCGCTATTATGATTATGAAGTCAATCGCTTCCCCCGCGAGCGTGACGCCTATCGCGCGTCGCAGGCGGCCGACGCCGGCGCCAACGAAGGGGGGAAATTCTGATGCGCCATCGTTTCCTGTCCGCCGCGCTGGGCGTGTCGCTCGCTTTTTCGATCGCCGGCTGCGGCGACCAACAGGCGGCGGAAAGCAACGCCGCGAATGTGCCCGCGGGGTCCGCCACTTCGCCATCCCCCGCAGCGGCACCGCCCGCCGCCGCGGCGGCGCCCGCCACCTGCGACAATTACACCGACAGTCTCACCGATCGCGACTGGGCCATCGTCTATTATGCGATGACCGGACTCGCGCCCCCGCGCGAGAAATGGGCGGACGAAGCCCTCGCCGGTATCGATCGCTCGCTGGGCGCCGAAGAGGCCTGGAAACGCGCCAATGCGCAAGTCGATGCCCAATGGAATGCGGTGAAGGATATCCGCTGCGTGACGCTGCGCACGCGCGCCGACCCGCAAGCTTTCGACGCATCGCTCGGAGGCATTCCGCTCGGCGCGTTCGCGCCCGACGCCTTTTTTCCGTTCCATGACGGGTCGATGCGGATCGCGGTCAAATTCCGCAACGCGGACAAGGCGCGCGTCTGGAAAATGAACGCCGACAAGGCGGCGGCGCTGAAAGCCGACAGCTGGCTCGGCAATCTCCGCCTCGCCATACGCGTCCGCCTCGTCGCTTCGCGGCCCAGCGGCAACGGCGGCACGATCGAGGGCGACATCGTCGGCTTTGACATCGAGCCCTCGGAATATAGCCGCATCGACCGCGAAACCGTCACGGTGACGCCATGAGGCGCGCCCCGCTCCTGGCTTTCGCGATGCTGGGGCTGGCATTCGCCTCTCCGGCAATGGCGCAGCAGGCCGGAACGGCGATGACCGTCGAAAGCGGCGGACGCGCGAAGGGCTGCGTCGAGTGGAGCCATCAAACACTTGCGAAACCCTCGCCCAGCAGCCCGGAAAGGCAACTCGTCTATTTCCGGCTGGTCAACAAGTGCGGGCGGGAAGTCAGCGTCATGCTCGCCAGCCAGACCGCGGATTATGCGCAGCGCGTGGGCGACAAGGGCGGAATCGTTCTGGAGGCGGGACAAAACTATGGCGATGCCAGGACGATCCGCAATTACATCTTCTTCAACCCGCCCAAGGACCGATTTCTGAACTTCTGGGTGTTCCAGTCGGATCGCCGGTTCAGCGCCGCGATTTCGCCCGACATGAACCGGTGCGTCCCCGGATTTCAGCCCGTCCGCAACAGCAAGCGCCGCTATCCCGCCTGCCCTCCCGCGTTCCGGTACAGATAGGATTTTCGCCATGCGCATTATCGCAGCCATCGCTTTCGCCTGCCTGCCCGCAGCCTCCTTCACTCCCGCGCCGGCGGCCGGGCAGCCGCCGGCAAGCGCGGCGACGGCGCGGGCGGATATCGAGGAACTTCAGCGCCTGTACGCCGAACGGTTCGTCGCGACGCCCTTTCCAGACCTCTACCAGATCGACCGGCCGATTCCCCATTCGCCGCGCGAAACCGCCCCGATCCTGGTCACGCGCGGCGGTGAATACAGCTTCAACAATGGCAAGCTCGGGGCACAGCGCGGCGACAATGGCGCCGCGCTCTCGACGTCCGAATGGGGGGCGCTGATATTGCGATGGCGAAACCATATTCGGTACGGCGACCTGATCCAGCAGGGCGGTAAAGGCCCGCTGCGCATGCTGCTTCTCTCGGCCTATGATTGCCCCTATTCCCGAAAGCTGGAGGCGGCGCTCGGCGCCGCCGGAACGCGCTATGCAATCATCCCGAGCACCATCGGGACGGCGAATAAGCGGCATCTTCCCGACATCTGGTGCAGCCCCGACCGTTCCACGGCGTGGAAACAGGCGATAGCAACCGGAGCCCTTCCCCCGCGCGCGCGGAGCGCATGCCGCTATGACAGCCGGTATTTCGCTACTCTCAGCGGCATGTTCGGCGGGTCGAAACCCACGGCGTTATTTGCCGATGGCACGGTCGTCCGATCGCCCGATCCTGGCTATGTGAAGCGGAAACTCGCCGAACTGGCACGGACAGGAACCGCTTTTTAGCCCGCATCGCGCCGCCGCCGCCGTCGTTCTGAGCGCCAATATCGGCAACGGCCGTATCTATGAGCTCGATGGCGAACGGCTTGCCGCCGAATGGCACCCGATCGACCTCCCGGGCATGGGTGCGAGAAGCCGGTCGGCCGCTTTCGCCCGCTGACCTCTCCGGTTCCATCCCAGACGTTCTCCAGAGCGCCCGTCCGCACTGCTCGCGGGGCGGCCGGGCCCACCGGATCAATCGTCTGATGCGCGGGCGCCCGCCTCGCGGCCAAAAATCCGGCGATCGTCATTTCGTTGTTCGGCCGGACCCGAATGCCGATCCGTCCTAAGTCCCGCGCCTGCCGCGTCCCGGTATGTGGCTGAGCACGCTTCGCATCGCGAGGCTGGAGTGGATGCGGGCCACGCCCGGCAAGCGCGAGAGGATATTCTTGTGAATGGCTTCATAAGCCGCGGCGCTCGCGGCCGAGGCCCGGAGCAGATAATCGGCATCGCCGGTCATCAGGAAACATTCCTCGATTTCGGGATGCTGGCGCACGGCCTCCTCGAACCGGTTGAGATAGGCCTCGGTCTGCCGCTCGAGGCTGATGCGCACGATCGCGATCACGCCGCCCTCCTCCGGCGCCGCGACGATGGCGGTATAACCCCGGATCACCCCGCGCGCCTCGAGATTGCCGACGCGCCGCAGGCAAGCCGAGGGCGACAGCCCCACCTCTGCCGCCAACTGGCTGTTCGGGATGCGGGCGTTGCGGCGCAGCAGCCGCACAATATTCCGGTCTATCGAGTCCATGGCGCAATATCATTCCGTTTATGTCGGTGATTATTGCAAATAGTATCGATCTTCGCCGGATTGGACAACAGTTCAACCGAACATTCGAATGATGTTTGCCTAGAAGCGATGTAGCCGGATGCGCCGGCGGGGATCGAGGACATGGATGAAGGGGGCATAAGCGGCGGACGGCTGCGCATCGACCTGGGCGCCATCGCGGCGAACTACCGGCTGATCGCCGGGCGTGTCGCTCCCGCCGAGGCCGGCGCCGTCGTCAAGGCGAACGCTTACGGGCTCGGCGCCGTAGAAGTGACGCGGGCGCTGCGCGACGCCGGGTGCCGGCTCTTTTTCGTCGCCCATCTGGGCGAGGCGCTGGCGCTGCGCCCGGCGCTGCCCGCCGACCTGCGACTGATCGTGCTCAACGGCTTGCCGCCGGGCGCCGAGGCGCTGTGCGCCGAAGCCCATGTCATCCCGGTCCTCAACTCGCCCGAACAGGCGCGGCGGTGGGCGGAGGCGGCACGAAAGACCGGCAGACGGCTTCCCGCCGCGCTTCAGTTCGACAGCGGCATGGGGCGGCTGGGGATGGCAGCGGAGGATCTGGCGCCGCTGGCGGCCGACGCCCTATTCCTCTCGGCCGTCGATCTCGTCATGGTGATGAGCCACCTCGCCTGCGCCGACACGCCCGAGCATCCCGCCAATCGCGCGCAGCTCGCACGCTTCGAGGCCGCGGCCGCACTGTTCCCTGGCATTCCCCGCGCCCTCGCCAATTCGGGCGGCGCCTTTCTGCCCGCCGGGTTTCACGCCGACATCGTGCGGGCCGGCATCGCGCTCTACGGCGGCGCCCCCAACCGCGACGGCCCCAATCCGATGCAGCCAGTCGTCGGGCTGGAGGCGCGCGTCATCCAGATCCGGACAATCGCGGCGGGCGGCGCGGTCGGCTATGGTCACAGCCATGTCTGCGAACGCGAAAGCCGCATCGCGACGATCGGGGTCGGCTATGCCGACGGATTGCCGCGCTCGCTCGGCAATCGCGGCGCGGCATGGCACGCCGGCGAGCGGCTGCCGATCGTCGGCCGCGTGTCGATGGACAGCATCACGATAGACGTCACCGCCCTCGCGCCGGGCCGCATCGGAGCCGGCGACTGGGTCGAACTGATCGGCCCGCATCAACCGATCGACGCGCTCGCCGACGACGCGGACACCATCTCCTACGAGATGCTGACCAGCCTCGGCGCGCGATATGATCGCAGCTACGTCGATGCGGCGACATGCAATAGGGGAGACACGATATGAAGGTCGCGGTTCTCGGCAGCGGGGTCATCGGCGTCGCGTCGGCCTGGTATCTGGCCGAGGCGGGGCATGACGTCGTCGTGATCGATCGCCAGCCCGGCCCGGCGCTCGAGACGAGCTTCGCCAATGCGGGCGAAATCTCCCCGGGCTATGCCTCGCCCTGGGCCGCGCCGGGCATCCCGCAAAAGGCGATCCGCTGGCTGATGATGCGCCACGCGCCGCTGATCCTCCAGCCGGCGGTCGACCGCGAGATGCTCGGCTGGCTGTTCGCGATGCTGCGCAACTGCACGGAAGCGCGCTATGCGATCAACAAGGCGCGGATGGTGCGGCTCGCCGAATATAGCCGCGACCGGCTTATCGCACTCCGCGCCGATACCGGCATCGCCTATGACGAACGGATGCAGGGAACGCTGCAGCTTTTCCGGACGCAAAAGCAGCTCGACGGCATCGCCAAGGACGTTGCCGTTCTGCGGGCCGGCGGCGTTCCGTTCGAAGTGCTCGATCGCGAAGGCTGCATCGCGGTCGAGCCCGGACTCGCGGCGGCGCGCGAGAAGATCGTCGGCGGCCTCCGTCTTCCGGGCGACGAAACGGGCGACTGCTTCAAATTCACCGGCGCGCTCGCCGCGATGGCCGCCGAACGCGGCGTCCGGTTCCATTATGGCGAAACGATCCGTTCGCTGGCGGTCGAGGGCGGACATGTCGCCGGGATCGAAACCGACCGCGGCCGGATCGTCGCCGATCGCTACGTCCTCGCGCTCGGCAGCCATTCGGCGGGGATGCTGCGGCCGCTGGGCCTGAGGCTGCCCGTCTATCCGGTGAAGGGCTATTCGATCACCGTCCCGATCGTCGACGCGGCGCGCGCGCCCGAATCGACGCTGATGGACGAAAGCTACAAGATCGCGATCACGCGCCTCGGCGAGCGCATTCGCGTCGGGGGAATGGCGGAGATTTCGGGCTATAACAACGCGCTTCCCGAGCGCCGCCGCGCCACGCTCGTCCACTCGCTCACCGACCTGTTCGCGGGCGCAGGCGATGTCGGCGCCGCGAGCTATTGGTCGGGCTTACGCCCCATGACTCCCGACGGTCCGCCCGTCATCGGCGCGACACCTTACGGCAACCTCTTCCTCAATACAGGGCACGGAACGCTCGGCTGGACGATGGCGTGCGGATCGGGCCGGCTGATCGCCGATCTCGTCAGCGGGCGACCGACCGATATCGAGGCTGCGGACCTGTCGATCGCGCGCTATGGCGCCCGTTAGTTCCACCCACTCCATCCAGACGAAAGGAAAAGACATGACCATCACCCGCATCCAGGCCGGCACGCGTATGAGCCAGGCCGTCGTCCACGGCGACACCGTCTATCTTGCCGGTCAGGTCGGTGCGCCGGGCGAAAGCGTCACGAACCAGACGCAGGCGATCCTCGGCCAGATCGAGGCGCTGCTGGCCGAAGCCGGTTCGGAAAAGGCGAAGATTCTGTCCGCGACGATCTGGCTCGCCGACATGGCGGACTTCGCCGAAATGAACGCGGTCTGGGACAAATGGGTCGACGGAAAAGATGCCCCCGCCCGCGCGACCGGCGAGGCCAAACTCGCGACGCCCGACTATAAGGTCGAAATCATCGTCATCGCAGCACGCTGATCCAAAATGGAGCGGGCACGGACGGCCCGGGAATGGCGCGCCCGGCAGGATTCGAACCTGCGGCCACCCGCTTAGAAGGCGGGTGCTCTATCCAGCTGAGCTACGGGCGCGCGGCACGGCTGTGCGGCGCCGCGAATAGCGTGGTTTGCGCGGGCTGCAAAGCAGGTTAAGCAGCGGCCGATGACCGATTCCGACGCGCCCCCCGCCAAACCCGCGCCCGTGAGCGCCGGAAGCATCCGGCATTTTCGCTATTACGACCTCGTCATGGCGGCCTTCGTCGCCGTGCTGCTGCTGTCGAACATCATCGGGGCGTCGAAGCTGTCGATGATCGGCGGGCTGACCTTCGGCGCGGGCATCCTCTTCTTTCCGATCAGCTATGTCATCGGCGACGTGCTGACCGAAGTCTATGGCTATGCCCGCGCGCGGCGGGTGATCTGGACGGGGTTCGCGGCACTGCTGTTCATGGCGGTGATGAGCTGGGTCGTGCTCGCCATGCCTCCGGCGCAGGACTGGTGGTGCAGCGGGGCCGAGACGCTGGTGCTGAAATCGGGCGATGCGCCGGGGCCCGGCGCGGTCTGCCAGCAAAGCTATGAAAGCGTGTTCGGATCGGCGTGGCGCATCGTCCTCGCCTCCGTGGCCGCTTTCTGGGCGGGCGAGTTCGTCAACTCCTATGTCCTTGCGCGGATGAAGCTCGCGACCGAAGGGCGCCACCTGTGGATGCGCACGATCGGCTCGACGATTTTCGGACAGGGCATCGACAGCCTCATCTTCTATCCCATCGCCTTCCTCGGCATCTGGGAAACCGAACAGGTTTTCCTGGTCCTCACGACCAACTGGGCGATGAAGGTCGCGTGGGAGGCGGCGCTGACCCCCGCAACCTATGTCGTCGTCGGCGCGTTGAAGCGCCGCGAAGGTGTCGACGTGTTCGACGAAGGCACCGACTTCAACCCCTTTGGCGCCAAAGTCTGACCGCGCATGACCCTCATTGAAATCGCGTCGCTGTTCGAGGCCCGCAAGCTGTCGGTGCTCGAAGCGACCGGCCTCGGCAAGGATGCGCTCCACATTTATTTCGGCATGACGCTGTTCCTGACGGCGCGCCTCGCGTGGCGTGGCCGCGGCGGATGGGTCGCGGCGTGGCTCGCGGTGCTCGTCATGGCCTGCGGCGGCGAATGGCTCGACCTGACCGCCGAATACAGCCGCTCGACGATCCAGCCCGACGCCGCGCATTGGCACGACATCTGGAACACGATGTTCTGGCCGACGGTGCTGTTGTTCGTCGGGCGCTGGCTGCAACCGCAGCGCGCCGCGCCCGCGGCGGACGCGCCCAATCGCGGACCGATCGAGATTTAGCCTCTGGCGAGTCGAAAATGGTGGTTTTCCGTGACCCGGAGCGCAGCGTGCTTCTGCACGTGAGCACCGGAAGCGCGGAAGGCCGCCATTTGCAGGCCGCCAGAGGCTAAATCTCGATCGGTCCTAGGCGAGGACGCCGAGCGCCGCCTCGAACAGGCGTAGCCCGTCGGTGCCGCCGTGCGCGCGGTCGATCGCGCGTTCGGGGTGCGGCATCATGCCGAGCACATTGCCCGCATCGTTGAGCACGCCGGCGATGCCGCGCGCCGATCCGTTGACCCCGTCCGCATAGCGGAACGCGACGCGCCCCTCGCCCTCGATTCGGTCGAGTGTGCCCTCATCGGCGAAATAATTGCCGTCGTGGTGCGCGACGGGAATATTGATCTCCTCGCCCGCCTTGTAGCCCGCGGTGAACAGCGACTGGCTGTTCTCGACCGTCAGCGGCACGGTGCGGCATACGAAGTTGAGCCCCGCGTTGCGCATCAGCGCGCCCGGGAGCAGCAGCGCCTCGGTCAGCACCTGAAAGCCATTGCACACACCGAGCACCGGCACGCCGCGCCCCGCGGCGTCCGACACCGCGCGCAGGATCGGCGAGCGCGCCGCCATCGCGCCCGAGCGCAGATAGTCGCCATAGGAAAAGCCGCCGGGCAGCGCGATGAAATCAACGCCGTCGGGCAGCTCGCTTTCGCGGTGCCACACCATCGCGGGCGCCCGGCCCGTGACGGTCTCGAGCGCGACCGCCATGTCGCGGTCGCAGTTCGAACCCGGAAAGACGATGACGGCGGTCTTCATGGGCTGGGCTCCTTTACGGGCGTTCGATGCGGTAGTTTTCGATCACCGTGTTGGCGAGCAGCCTGGCGCACATCGCGTCGAGATCGGCGTCGCTCGTGCCGTCGGCGACGTCGAGCTCGATAAAGCGGCCCGCGCGTACGTCGGAAACGCCGCCGAATCCCAGCCCTTCGAGCGCATGATGGATCGCCTTGCCCTGCGGGTCGAGCACCCCCGGCTTGAGCGTCACATAGACATTCACTTTCATGGGGGCGGACCTTTGCTTTGGCGGGCGGGGGAAGATGGGCGCGCCTATGCCCGCGAATCACTTCGGGGGCAAGGGGGAGCGATGGGGCGCGGACGGCGGCCCCGGCCACGAAAATGCGGCCGTTCACATTGCGAACCAGTCGCATCTTTGCTGTTGCGAATCTCTCGCACTATCCCTAAATCAGCATTGTTGAGAAGGATTCGCACATGGTCGTCTGTGTCTGCAACGCAATAAGGGAACGCGATCTGCGCGACGTCGCGCGGAACGGCCAATTGCGGTGCGCCAAGGCGGCCTATGCGCAATTGGGTCGCAAACCCAAGTGCGGACAATGCCTGTCATTCGCTCGCAATATCATCAGCGACGTCGCCGCGACCGCCTGATTTTTCTTGGTTTTCCGCCATTTTTGACCTTGGCCTGATGGGGACTGGGGGCGTATAATGCCGCCACTCCCATCCCAAGAAAAATGACAGGACAGACACCATGAAGGGCGACGAAAAAGTCATCGATTTCCTCAACGAGGCGCTCAAGAACGAGTTGACCGCGATCAACCAGTATTGGCTGCACTATCGCATGCTCGACAATTGGGGCGTCGCGCGCCTCGCGCATTTCGAGCGCGAGGAATCGATCGACGAGATGAAGCACGCCGACAAGCTCGCCGACCGCATCCTTTTCCTCGGCGGCCTCCCCAACTTCCAGCTGCTCGGCCGCCTGCGCGTCGGCGAGACGGTCGAGGAGATCCTCAAGGCCGACCTCGCGATCGAGGAAGAGGCGATCCCGCTGCTCAAGGATGCGATCGCGCATTGTGAAAGCGTGCGCGACTATGTCAGCCGCGACCTGTTCGCCGACATCCTCGAAAGCGAGGAGCATCATGTCGACGAACTCGAAAAGCAGTTCGAGATGATCGAGCGCATGGGCATCGAAAATTACGTCCAGCTCCAGTCGAAGCCCGCTGGCGACGATTGATCAGTGTTGAGACATCTTCAGCCCCTCTCCTTCAGGGGAGGGGGCAACGCAGACTTGGCAGCTTGCTGCCTAGTCGCAGTGGGGTGGGGGCCATCGGCCTTGCGCAACCTCGACAGCCCCCACCCCAACCCCTCCCCTGAAGGGGAGGGGCTTGATGTCCCAAAACCGAACCGACTCCAGGAGAATCGTCGTCGCCCCGCGAAGACGGGGGCGACGTGAAACCTGCGGATTCACGTCGTTTCCAGGGGCGCTTTCGGGCGCCTCTTTTTTTGCTTGTATTTGCGAATAATTCTCAATAGCAAGGTGAGGCAGTCCCCTCCTGCCGGCCGCTGCAACTTCAAGCTGCACTCAAAGCGGCCGGCATCTTTTTCCCGAAGAGACGAAACGGACCGGGAGGCTGCACGGGCCGGGAGAAACGAACCTCATGCAAAGCAGCGAGCTGATCCGCCAACTCACCGAACAGCCGCTGGTGCACGACCTCCCGGTCGAAGCCGCGCAGGCCGTCCTCGCGCTCAGATACTGTATCCTCTGCCGCCGCAGCGAGCGCGATCCGATGCCCGAACTCGAACGCCGCTGGGGCAATATCCTCGCGGCGCGCCGCTATCGCCTCGTCGTCGAGGCGATCGGCCATGTCTGGCCCGAACCCTTCGCCGTCGCCCCGCCCTGCTGCCCGCACGTCAGCTTCGACGAAGCGCTGCTCGCCGCGATCGTCGGTGCCGCCTCGCGCCGCGACCGCGTCCACTTCGACTGGCTGGCCGCCGAAATGCTGGGCAGCGACGCCCGTGAAATGCTGTTCGTCGCCCTCGAAAACTTCATCCGCGCGCGGGCGCCGGGGCCGGTGTGATCGGCGGTTTTGGGGGTGATGAGCCGCCGTTGTGGGGTTGCACTGTTTTCCCCTCCCGCTTGCGGGAGGGGCAGCGAGACTTACAAACTTTGTTCGTTAGTCGCAGCGGGGTGGGCAATTGCACCGCCGCTGCCCACCCCCAGCCCCTCCCGCAAGCGGGAGGGGAGAAGAACGGCCGCAATCGGCCGGTCTCAGACATTCGTCATCCCGGGCTTGATCCGGGATCCATTCTTTCCACCCTCGCGTGAATGGACCCCGGATCAAGTCCGGGGTGACGATGAAACATAGGTCCACTTCCGGCCGAAACCGGTTGTTCCGCGAAGACAAATTTGCATCCGCCCTCCCGTCTCCCTACATTGTCCCCTCAACCGCACCGGAGACTTTTCGCCATGGACAGCAACCTGACCGCAACGCCGCCTCGCCTTGCCCCCAGGAAAGTCCATGCCCATGTCTCCCGTCTCCCCCTCGATCACCATCGCCAACCTCGGCTGGTCCACGCCTGACGGCCGCGCCGTCCTTTCGGATCTCGATCTCCATTTTCAGCGCGAACGCACCGGCCTCGTCGGGCGCAACGGCGTCGGCAAATCGACGCTGCTGCGCCTGCTGACCGGGGAACTTTCGCCCACGAGCGGCAGCATCGCCGTGGGCGGCAGCATCACCATGCTGCGCCAGACGGTGCAGGTCGCGGCGGACGAAAGCATCGCCGACCTGTTCGGCGCGCGCACCGGCCTCGCGCTGCTGCGCAGGGCCGAAGCCGGCGAAGCCAGCGTCGAAGAAATCGGCGATGCCGACTGGACGCTCGAAGCGCGGATCGACGAGGCGCTCGCGAGCGTCGGCCTGCCACTTCCAGCCGACACCCCGCTGACCGCGCTTTCGGGCGGCCAGCGCACCCGCGCCGCGCTCGCCGGCGCGATGTTCGCCGGGCCCGATTTCCTGCTCCTCGACGAACCCACCAACAATCTCGACCGCGAGGGCCGCGAGGCCGTGCGCACCCTCCTCGCCGGCTGGCGCGGCGGCGCGATCGTCGTCAGCCATGACCGCGAACTGCTCGAAGGAATGGACGCGATCGTCGAACTCACCCCGCTCGGCGCCACGCGCTATGGCGGCGGCTGGAGCGCCTATCGCGCGCGCAAGGAGATCGAGCAGGCGGCGGTCGCAGCCGAGCTCGCGGACGCCGAGAAGGAACTCGGCCGCGTGCGGCGCCAGGCGCAGGTCACCGCCGAGCGGCAGGCGCGCCGCGACGCCGGCGGCCGGCGCAAGGCGGCGCGGGGCGACGAGCCCGCGATCCTGCTCGGGACGCTCAAGCGCCGCGCCGAAGAAAGCGTCGGTGCGAACCGCCGCCTTGCCGAACGCCAGCGCACCGACGCCGAGCAGGCGCGCGAAGCGGCGCGCGGCAAGATCGAGGTCGTCGACCCGCTGTCGGTCGGCCTGCCTTCGACCGGCCTGCCCGCATCGCGCACGGTCCTCGAACTCGATCGGGTCACCGCCGGCTACACCCCGGACCGGCCGGTCATCGCAGGCCTGTCGCTCACCCTCACCGGTCCCGAACGCGTCGCGATCGCCGGCCCCAACGGCTCGGGCAAATCGACTTTGCTCGCGCTGATCGCCGGAACGCTCGCGCCCTGGTCGGGAACGGTGCGCGTCGGCGTGCCCTTCGCGCTGTTCGACCAGCGGGTCGCCTTGCTCGATCCGGCGCGCTCGATCGCCGACAATTTCCTCATCCTCAATCCCGGGACGACGAACAACCAGTGCCGCGCCGCGCTCGCGCGCTTCCGCTTCCGCGCCGACGCCGCCGACCGCATCGCCGGGACACTCAGCGGCGGCCAGATGCTTCGCGCCGGCCTCGCCTGCGTCCTCGGCACCCCGCACCCGCCGCAATTGCTGATCCTCGACGAGCCCGGAAACCATCTCGACATCGAATCGCTCACCGCCATCGAAACCGGCCTCGCCGCCTATGACGGCGCGCTGCTCGTCGTCAGCCACGACCGGGCGTTTCTGGAGGCGATCGGGGTCGAGCGGGCGCTTGAGTTGGGCCCGGAATAACCCGCGCCGCCTTGGTTTTCGGGCCCAGTCCCTATGGAATCGTCGGCATGTCGAGCCAGATCGTCAGGCCCGGGGGCGGATCGGCAGGCGGCGCATCGGAGACATGGCGCGCGGCGTCGGCGCGCGCGCGATCGAGGATCGCCGGCGCGACGGCCGCCGGATGGAAGACATGATCGGCCTCGCCGAGCAGACGCGCGGCGCGCAGACTGAGGTCGTCGGGATCGGCGCTCGTCAGGCGGATGGTTTCGAGGCGCGACGGCGAAGCGGGCGTTTCGTCCGCGAGCCAGTCCTCCACCGCCTCCGCCGCATCGCCGTCAAGCGGATCGAGCGCGCCGCCCGGCGCGAGCGCGGCGTCGATCGCGCGGCGGCGACCCGCGGCGTCGGGCCAGCGCGCGGTCATCGCGCCGCGCGCGGTGTGGAGCGCCGAAGCGAGCGCGCCGAGGCGTGACGGCAGCAGGGCTTCGATGCGCTGGCGGATCGCTTTCGCGAGCCCCGCCGACGCGCCGCCCGTGCCGATGGCGATCGTCACCGGCGCACGGTCGACGATCGCGGGGGTGGTGAAGTCGCAAAGGGCCGGACGGTCGACGACATTGACGAGCAGCCCGCGCGCGCGCAGTTCCTCGGCGGCGGCGCGCGCTTCGCCTTCGTCGTCGAGCGCGACGAAGGCGATCGTCGCGCCCTCCTCCCACGCCGCGACGATCCGGCCGCCGGCGCGGACGATCAGCCGCGCCTTGGCGTCCGCCGCCGCCCCCTTCCCGACCAGCACGACCGTGCGACCGGCGAGGTTCAGGAAGATAGGGAACTGGTGCATGACGATGTTCTTAGAGCATGGACGGCCACTTAAAAAGCGGTGCGCACCCGCGAAGGCGGGTGTCCATCACCAGCCGCCTGATCTCGCGCCGTCCGGTGATGGGTCCCCGCCTTCGCGGGGACACAGGGGTATTCGGCCGATCTGATTGGGCCCGATCGACTCCTAGTCGATCCAATCCGGCACGCGCTCGGCGGCCATGATCGTGCCCGCGGCGATGCGGTCGGCGACGACGACATAGCGGTCGCCGTCGACGAGCACCTCGGGAACGAGGCTGCGGCTGTTGTAGGTCGACGCCATCGTCGCGCCATAGGCCCCTGCGCTGCGGAAGATTGCGAGGTCGCCCGATTCGACCTTGTCGATCAGCCGGTCGCGCGCGAAGGTGTCGCCGGTTTCGCAGACCGGGCCGACGACCGAGGCGGTCATCGTCTCGCCCGACGGCTTCACCGCGGCGAAATCATGCCAGGCGTCATAGAGCGCGGGCCTGGCAAGATCGTTCATCGCTGCGTCGACGATCACAAAGGGGTGGTTTGCGCCGGGCTTGACCCACAAAACTTCCGTCAGCAGCACCCCCGAATTGCCCGCGATGACGCGGCCGGGCTCGAACATCAGCGTGACGTCCCAATCGCGGGTGACCCGCGCGACCATCGCGCCATAGTCGGCGGGCGACGGCGGAAGGATATTGTCGCCCGCGCGATAGGGCACGCCGAGCCCGCCGCCCAGGTCGACATGGGTGATGCTGTGCCCCGCGGCTCGAAGGTCGGCGACGAGCTGGCCGACGCGCTTGAACGCCGCCTCGAACGGGGCGAGGCTGGTGAGCTGGCTGCCGATATGAACCGCGATGCCGCGCAGGTTGAGCCCGGGCAGCGCCGACAGGCGGGCGAAGATGTCGGGCGCGGCGTCGATGCCGACGCCGAACTTATTCTCGGCCTTGCCGGTCGAAATCTTGGCATGCGTGCCCGCATCGACGTCGGGATTGACGCGCAACACCGCGGGTGCGGTCATGTCCTTGCGCGCGGCGATTTCGGCAAGCGCGACGCCCTCGGGCTCATGTTCGATGTTGAACTGGCCGATGCCGCGATCGAGCCCCTGCGCGAGCTCTGCGCGCGTCTTTCCGACGCCCGAAAAGACGATGTCTTCGGCCGCAATGCCCGCGGCGAGCGCGCGTTCGAGCTCGCCGCCCGAGACGACGTCGGCGCCATAGCCCTGCCGCGCGAGCACGCGCAGCACGCCGAGATTGGGGTTGCTCTTGATCGCGAAGGCGATGTGCTTCTTCGGAATATCCTTCAGCGCGTCGCGAAACACCTGCGCATGGCGCTCGAGCGTCGCGCGCGAATAGACATAGACGGGGGTGCCGATTTCCTCGGCGATCCGCGGCAGCGGAATATCTTCGGCGTGCATCACGCCGTCACGAAGTTCAAAATGGTCCACAAACAGATCCTAATATATGCGCCGTTCGCCCTGAGCTTGTCGAAGGGCCGTCCTGTCCTCTTTCGCGTTCAGAAAATACGGTGCTTCGACAGGCTCAGCACGAACGGAAACAGGAGGGTAGCCTTTGGACTCAGCCCGGCGGGGGCAAGTCGAAATCGTCGGTTTCGCGTTGTTCAGACCGTTTGAGAAGTTCGTCGCTGCGCGCGGGCCGGGCCTGCGCGTCAGGCGTCGTAAGCTCCTCCGTGGTCGGGGCGCGGGTCGCGCCGACGGGAACGACCGGGGCGGGCTGGCCCGCCACCGGCTTCAGATCCTGCTTGCTGCCGCACGCGCCGAGCAGCGCGGTCGCGGCGAGTGTCGCCATGACGAGGTGGTTCTTCACCGTAAATTCGTCCCTTCGAGCGCCGCGCGGGCCGCGGCGACGGCCTGCCTTACCCGTTCGGGCGCGGTGCCGCCATAGCTCATGCGACTGGCGACCGACGCTTCGACGGTCAGCGCAGCGAGCACGTCGGGCGTGATCGCCGCATGGATCGCGGCGGCGTCGGCCGCGGGCAGCGCCGACAGTTCGACGCCGAGTTCCTCGGCGCGCTTCACGCAGGCGCCGACGACATGATGCGCCTCGCGGAACGGCAGGCCGTTTTCGCGCACCAGCCAGTCGGCGAGATCGGTCGCGGTCGAATAGCCCGAAGCGGCGAGCGCGCGCATGCGGTCGGTGCGAAAGGTCAGCGTTTCGACCATGCCGGTCATCGCGGCGAGCGACAGCGCGAGCGCATCGAAGGCGCCGAACACCGTCTCCTTGTCGTCTTGCAGATCCTTCGAATAAGTGAGCGGCAGCCCCTTCACGATCACCGCCAGCCGCTGGAACGCGCCGAGCAGCATCCCCGCGCGCCCGCGCACCAGTTCGGCGGCGTCGGGGTTGCGCTTTTGCGGCATGATCGAGCTGCCGGTCGACCAGGCGTCGGGCAAAGCCACGAAACCGAAAGGCTGGCTCGCCCAGATCACCACCTCTTCGGCAAGACGCGACAGGTGGATCGCGGCGATCGACGCCGAGGCGCAGAATTCGAGCGCGAAGTCGCGGTCCGAGACCGCGTCGATGCTGTTCGCCATCGGGCGGTCGAAGCCGAGCGCCGATGCCGTCGCGTCGCGATCGAGCGGAAAGCTGGTGCCCGCGAGCGCCGCGGCGCCGAGCGGCGATTCGTTCAGGCGGCGGCGCGCATCGGCGAAACGCGAGCGGTCGCGGGCGAACATTTCGACATAGGCGAGCAGGTGATGGCCGAGCGTCACCGGCTGCGCGACCTGCAGGTGCGTGAAGCCCGGCATGATGCTGTCGGCATGTTCGTCGGCGCGCGTCAGCAGCGCCGCCTGGATCGCCTTCAGCCCCGCATCGATGCGTTCGCACGCGGTGCGCGTCCACAGGCGGAAATCGGTCGCGACCTGATCGTTGCGCGAACGCGCGGTGTGGAGCCGCCCGGCGGCTTCACCCACCAGCTCCTTCAGGCGCGATTCCACGGTCATGTGGATGTCTTCGAGCGCGAGGTCGACCGGAACGCCGGTCGCCGCGAACTCGTCGGCGATCTGAGCAAGGCCCCGGTCGATCACCACGGCGTCCTCGGCGGCGATGATTCCGGTCGCGCCGAGCATCGCGGCATGCGCGCGGCTGGCGATGATATCTTCTTCCCACAGGCGCTTGTCGACGGGGATCGATGCGTTAATCTCTTGCATGATCGCCGCGGGTCCGCCACCGAAGCGGCCGCCCCACATGCTGTTGCTGTCCGGAGTATTCGCCATCCGCCGCGTCCCGAATCCGTCCCTTGCGATCCTTGGCCTTCTTCTGGCCGGATCAATCGCGGGCTGCGATAGGGAAAAGGCAAGCGGCGGGCAAGCGGCGCAAGGCCAAGCAAATGTTTCGGCGGGCCAAGCGAAGGGCGTCGGCCAGTTCGAATATGTGATCGACCGGAGCCACAAGGGGACGGCGGCGCCCACCGCGACGTTTCGCGGTCCCGACGATGCGCCAGTGACGCTGGCGTCGTTCCGCGGGCGTCCGCTGCTCGTCAACCTGTGGGCGACCTGGTGCGCGCCATGCGTCGCCGAAATGCCGACGCTCGACGCGCTCGCGGCGAAGAATGGCGAAGCGATGAGCGTGATCGCGGTCGCGCAGGACCTGCAGGGCGCGGCGGTGGTCGATCCCTGGTTCCAGAAAGCGGGGCTCAAGGCGCTCCAGCCCTATATCGATCCCGAAAACGGCCTGCTCGACGCCGCGAACAGCGCGCTGCCGACGAGCATCTATTACGACGCCGAGGGCCGCGAAATCTGGCGCGTGATCGGCGCGATCGACTGGCAGGGCAAGGAAGCGCAAGCCTTGCTCGAAGAAATCTGATCCTCCCCGTCGCGCAGCGATGGGGAGGTGGCAGCGGCGCAGCCGCTGACGGAGGGGCCGATAGCGCGACGGCGCGGCCCCTCCACCACCCTTCGGGCGGTCCCCCTCCTCACGGCTTCGCCGCAGGGAGGATTATGACGCAAAGAAAGGGCGGGTGCCCCATGACACCCGCCCTTCCCTGCGACCCGAGCAGGGCTCGGGGAAATCGGAGGCGTTAGCCGCCGACCGTGACGCGGCCGACGCGATAGCCCTTCCCTCGCATTTCCTTCACATAATCCTTGTCGGCGTCGACGACCTCGACGGTCCATTCGTCCCAGGCGTCCCAGCGGTCTTCGCGGTCGGTCGCATGGCGAAGGTCGCTGTTGAGCTCCTTCTCCGCCTCGAGGATGTCGGCTTGGTAATTATACCAATATTGGTTCACGATGCCCGCGATCGGTTCGGCGCGAATCTGCGGCGCGTCGAAGCCCGGGGGCATCGCATGATAGGGAACGGCGGCCACCGCGGCCGTCGCGGGGAGAGCGGCGAGCATCGCCAGAGTCGTCCATTTTTTCATTTTTCGTCTCCTTCTGGACCCGTTGGACAGGAGAGAAACGAAGGAGCGGCGCCTTTTATTCCCAGCTCGACGATGATTCGGCACGTTTCGCGGTAGAATCATCGGTATCAACGGATTTCAGCCGGGA
This sequence comes from uncultured Sphingopyxis sp., assembly GCF_900078365.1. Taxonomy (NCBI): domain Bacteria; kingdom Pseudomonadati; phylum Pseudomonadota; class Alphaproteobacteria; order Sphingomonadales; family Sphingopyxidaceae; genus Sphingopyxis; species uncultured Sphingopyxis sp. The sequence continues at coordinate 388,714 of NZ_LT598653.1, read as the reverse complement.
TGCGCCTCGTCGCCGACGCTCGATTTGAGGAGGCCGCGGAAGACGTCGAGCGCGGTGCGCCGGCCCTGCGTCACGTCAAACACGTCGCGCGCGATCGGCATGTCGAGACCATATTTGTCAGCGAGCGCCATCACCGTCGGCGCGCTCTTCACGCCTTCGGCGACCATGTTCATGCCCGCGATGATCGCGTCGATCGGTCGCCCCTTGCCGAGTTCGACCCCGACATGGCGATTGCGCGACAAGGGGCTGGTGCAGGTCGCGATCAGGTCGCCCATACCGGTGAGCCCGGCGAAGGTCTCTGGCCGTCCGCCCATCGCGACGCCGAGCCGCGTGATCTCGGCGAGCCCACGCGTCATCAGCCCGGCGCGCGTGTTGTCGCCCGCGCCGAGCCCGTCGCCCATGCCGACCGCGATCGCGACGATATTCTTGAGCACTCCGCCGAGCTCGCAGCCCAAGAGGTCGGTGTTGGTGTAGACGCGGAACAGCCCCGAGTGGAATATCGGCTGGAGCGCGCGGACGACGATCTCGTCCTCCATCGACAGCACGCTCGCCGCCGCCTGTCCGGTCATGATCTCGCGCGCGAGATTGGGTCCGGTGAGCACGCCGACGGGGTGGCCGGGCAGCACCTCCTCGATCAGCTCGGTCATCCGCTTGCCCGAGGCGAGTTCGAGACCTTTGGTGAGGCTGATCACCGGCACCCACGGGCGCAGATGATTACGCGCCTCCTCCAGCACACTGCGGAAGCTGTGCGAAGGAACGCCCATGACGAGCACGTCGGCGCCCGCGACCACTTCGGCCATGTCGTTCGTCGCGCGGAGCGCCGAAGGCAGCTTGATGCCGGGCAGATATTTGCGGTTCTCGCCGGCGCGGTTGATGCTCTCGACCGTTTCGGCATCGCGCGCCCAGAGCGCGATCGGCGCGTTGCGCGACACCACCGCCGCGACCGTCGTTCCCCAACTGCCCCCGCCGAGCAGCCCCACTTTGAGGCGCATATCGCTCTCCCCCTGTTTCGAGGGAGAGTGGCGGGGGATTTTAGGGTTGGCAAGGCTTCGCACGATACCGTCGCCCCCGCGCAGGCGGGGGCGACGGGGGCAGGTCAGCCAAGGCCGGCAAGAAAGTCCTTCATCACCGCGGCCGTCGCCTTTGGATCCTCGATCATCGGGACATGGCCGACATGCTCGAAGATGTGGCTGCGGCTGCCCGCGATGCCCGCTTCGAGAACCGGCACGCAGCTGACGTCGATCAGCTTGTCGTGGCGCCCCCAGATGATCAGCGTCGGCACCTTCACCTCGCCGAGCCGCCCGTTGAGCGGATGGTCGCGCCCCTCGGTCGCGATCGTCCAGAAAATGCCGTCGAGCTGGTCGCGATAGCGGAGCGCGTCGGCATAAAGAACGGGCTTCAGCCGCGCCGGGATATGGGGCGGCTTGTGGACGACCATCGCCACCAGCCGGTCGGCATCGGCCAGATTGGCAAGGACGAGCGGGTTGTAATCCTCGTTCGCCGCCTGTTTCTGCAGGTCGCTTTCATTCGCGCCGTTGACCCCGGCATTGTTGAGCAGGATCAGGCTGGCGAGCGCATCCGGATAGTCGATCGCATAGCGCAGCGCGATCCAGCCGCCCATGCTGTTGCCGCCGACATGCGGGCGGCGGAGCCCGAGCGCGTCGGCGAACGCCTTCAATCGCGCGGTCTGCGCCTGCAGGTCGTAGGCGAGGTCGGGATTGCGTTCATTCTCGCCGAACCCCGGCAGGTCGGGGGCGATGACATGATAGTCCCGCGTGAGGTAGGGCGCGATCATCGACCAGTTATCCTTGTCGCCCGCGAAGCCGTGGACGAGCAGCAGCAGCGGCTTCGCGGGATCGCCGCCCTCCAGATAGGGCCAGTCGCGGCCGTCGACGGCGACGCTTTTCTGCACCATCCCGCCGCGCTTGCGCAGCGCCCAGCGGCCGAAGGCGACGAGGCGCCCGGGAAAAATGAAATAGAGCAGCGCCAGCGCGATCAGCGGGGCGAAGAGGAGGATGAGGAGGATTTTCGTCATCGGCAGAGCTTCCCTCTCAGTCCGTTCGTATCGAGCGAAGTCGAGACACCCATCGACCTTGCGCCGCCCCGATATGTGTCTCGACTTCGCTCGACACGAGCGGAATCCGAGTTCGCTTCAGTCTTCGACATGCGCGTCGAACCAGCCGACCAGGTCGCCCAGCACCGCATCGCGTTCGGGCTCGTTATAGATTTCGTGGAACAGGCCCGGATAGATTTCGAGGCGCTTGTCCTGCGACGCGACATTGGCGAACAGATAGCGCGATCCCGCGGGCGCGGTGAGGCGGTCGGCTTCGCCGTGCTGGATCAGGATCGGCAGGCGGATTTTCGGCGCGTCGGCCTGCGCGACCGCCATCGCGTCCATGAATTCCTTGCCCAATCGCGCACCGATCTTGCCGTCATAGACGAGCGGATCGGCCTTATAGGCCTCGACGACCGCGGGGTCGCGGCTGACGCCATTGGCATCGAGAGACAGGACGCCGAGGCGCGGGAAGAAGCGCGAGAGGAAGCGGCTGATCCAGACGGTGAAGCGCGACGGTGGCTCGGCCGGCAGGATCGCGGGGCCCGAAAGCGCCGCGGCGACGAACGCCTGCTGGCGCTCGATCAGGAACAAGGTCGCGATCAGCCCGCCCATGCTGTGACCGAGAAGCAGGCGCGGCGTGTCGCCATGGTTGATCTCGACGAGCGTGAGCAGTTCGGCCATGCCGTCGAGAAAGACCGAGAAGCGGGGCACATAGCCGCCCTCGCCGTCCGACGCGCCATGGCCCCAATGATCGACGGCGTAGACGGCATAGCCGGCGCCGGTCAGCCGCTTCGCGACATGGGCATAGCGCCCTGCATGTTCGGCATAGCCGTGGGCGAGCAGCACCACGGCGCGCGGCGGTCCTGCGGGGAGCCAGTGCGTGACGTGGAGCGCCGCACCCGCCCCTGCCGATCCATGCGGCAGAACGAGCGCGCCGGTAGCCATGATCAGCGCACCGCCTTCTTGAGCGCGGCGCTGCGATGGCCCGGGCCGTCGTCCCCCGCCTTGTCTATTTTCGCCAATATCGCTTCGAGCGCGCGGCTGATCGCGGTCTGCGTGCGCACCATCTCGATCTTGGGCCAGGCGGTGCGCATGCCCGTATCGATCAGCTCGTCGATGTCATCCTGCGCGAGGTCCGAGAGGATCTTGGCCGGCGACCAGAATTTGGGCGGGCGGATGATGTTGATGTCGCCGGTATAGTCCTGATTGATCACCGAGCGCGCGAGATTGGCGACGCTGTTGAGCGGCGGGATCAGCTCGAGCGGCTTCTGGAAGATCACCATATTGGCGTTGAGCCACGCCTTGAAGGTCGCCATCGACGCATGCTGGATCGCCTCGATCGGCGCCATCTGCTTGCGCGTGTCGGTCGCGAAGGGCAGCGCGATCGGGTTCGCCTGGCTGACGATATGATGATTGACGCCATAGAGGCGTTCGAGGCGCTTGGCCGGAATGTCGTGCGTCACCGATCCGTCGACCCAGCGCCGGTCGGGCTGATAGGGGACGCGGTTGCCGTCGTCGTCGCGCGCCATCAGCATCACCGGCGGGAACACGCCGGGCACCGCGCACGAGGCGAGCACCGCCTCGCGGATCAGCACATTGGGCGCGGTGATCGCATTGAGGAGCCGGCCGTTCTGATGCTTTTCGGCGGGCGCGACCGAGACGTTGAGATGGCGCCCGCTGATTTCATATGCCTCCTGAAAGGTCAGATCGGGGATCAGCTCGGCGTGGCGCTCGCGCACCGCGTCGGGGGCAAGGCGGCGCCCTTCGGGGTCGCGGTCGGGGTTGGCGAGCCGCTCGCTCTCGAGGAAGGCGCCGATGTCGCCGTCCTTGCGCGTGCAGACGATCGCGGCGACGATCGACCCGCCGCTCGCGCCCGACATGATCGCGGGCAGCACGCCTTCGGACCAGAGCGCCTTAACCACGCCGATGTGAAAGAAGAGGAAGCTGCCCGAACCCGAGAGCAGCAGCGCCGAGCGGCCGTAGCAATGCTGGGCGCGGCGGAAGAAGTCGCGCTTTTCCTCGCGGCCGATGCTGCGCGCGGCGGCGATCTTGTCCAGCGAGGCGACGACCTCGGCGACATAATCCTCGATCAGCTTTTTCGTGCCGAAGCGCGCCTTCTGGTACAGCCGCTCGTGCCCCATGCCGTCGATATTGCCATGGATGCCCTCGTTGAGGACGAAGAGCAGTCCCTTGACGTCGTTCGCGGCGGACAGCTTGCGGAGTTTTTCGAGCCGCGCGCGGATCGCCCTATGGTCGAAATGCTCGCTCTCGTCGGCGTCGCGCCACGCCTGCAATCCCGATTTCTTGTCATGTTCGCGGGCAGCTTTGGACCATGCGGCATAGTCGGGCGCGGTCGCAAGATCGCGGTCGGCGCTGAGCGTCGGGGTGAAGAGCATTCGGTGGTCCTGCGAGAGCATCGTTATTTTCTCGATTCTTGCGGCTTACGTTGCCTTTGGCAACTGTTTTGACGCAGCCCCTTACCCTCGTCACCCCGGACTTGATCCGGGGTCCCGCTCGGCGGCGGTGAAAGCGGGACCCCGGATCAAGTCCGGAGTGACGAAGAGGAAAGCTTTTTCTTTCCTTTTATCGTCGCCTTCGGTTTCGCCTTGGGCTTGCTTGCAGCTTTGGACCGCACCTTGGGCTTCGCCGCCGCTTTCGGCTTCGCCGTAGCGGCTTTGGCCTTCTCCGCCTTCGGCACCGCCGCCATCAGGTCGGCGAAACTTTCGTCGATGCACTCGCGGAAAAAGGCGATGTCGGGCATGATCGAGCGTTCGCAGACGATCGAAAAGGCGATGCGCCCGTTGTAGCTCGGCGTCGCGACGAACAGCCCCATATTGTTCGCGAGCGGCGCCATGCCGTGCTGCTGCACGAGCTGCGCACCCGCGAGATAGAGCGGCACCTGCGCGCCCGGAACGTTCGAGATGAAGAGGTTGGTGCCGCGCACCGCGAACCGCTCGCTGGTGACGAGCCGCGCGACCGCGGCCATCGTCGCGCCGGGAATATGCTGCGACAGGTCGGTCATGATCCGCGCGCTGACCCCGGCCTTGGCCTCCTTCGCCTCGACCGTATAGTCGCGCACCGCCGCGAGCCGGTCGAGCGGGTCCGCGATGTCGGTACGCACCGGCACACTCATCGCCGAGACCTGGTTGCCGGGCGTCGACGCCTTTCCTCCCTTGCCGCGCAAATTGATCGGCGCGACCGCGACGAGGCTCTCCTTCGGCAGTTCCTTGTGCTTCGAAAGATATTTGCGCAGCGCGCCGCCGACGGTGGTCAGCACGACGTCGTTGACCGTCGCGCCGGGCACCTTCTTCCGGATTTCGGCCACGTCGGCGAGCGCGACGGTGGTCGCGTCGAACATCTTGTGCGGGCCGACGGGGACGTTGAAGCGCGTTTCGGGGACGCCCGCCGCCATCCCGCCCTCGGCGATCGATTTGCGCGCCGAAGCGACGATCGCGGGCGACATCTTCATCAGCGCGTTCATGAACTTGACCGGCGACTGCATCGAAGCCGACCAGGCGCGCGCGATGGTTTCGGTGCTCGACGGCGCCGTGCCCAGCTCCTCGACCGGCGGCGGCTCGGCGATCGCCGGCGTGCCCTGCGCGTCGATGTCGCTCATCGCGATGAAAGCGTGCGCGCCCGACGCGCCGTCGACCGCGGCGTGATGGACGCGGTGGAGCATCGCGAAGCTGCCCTTGGGAATGCCCGGAATCCGGTCGAGCCCCTCGATGATATAAATGTCCCAGAGCGGCCGGTTCATGTCCATCGGCTTCGAGAACCAGCGCGCGACCGCGATGCAGAATTGCCGCCAGTCGCCCGGTTCGGGCAACCGCGCGTGGCTCATATGCGCCTCGATGTCGAAATGCTCGTCCTCGACCCAATAGGGATGGTCCATGTCGAAAGGCAGCCGGTGCAGGCGGCGCTTGAACAGCGGCGAGGTGTCGACGCGGCTTTCGACGTGGCGGATGATGTCCTTGAAGCGCACGAAACCGCTCGGCGCGGTCGAAGGGTCGTAGATATAGACGCCCATGATGTGCGTCAGATTGTTCGCGGTCTGCGTGTAGAGGAACTGGGCGTCCTGCGCGCTGAGCTGTTTGAGCATTTGGACCTATCCACTGAAACCAAAAAACATCTCGTCATTCCCGCGGAAGCGGGAACCCAGCGAACTGCCGTTGCAACTGGGTTCCCGCTTTCGCGGGAATGACGAAGGAAGGAAAGTCACGCCCGCTCTCCTGAACCCTGCAATCGATCCGCCAGCGCCACGGTCGAAAGCCGCATCGCCTCCATCACATTGGCGAGGCCGCGCAGTTCGGCGAGCAGCGCGCGGCGCGCGGCGAGAATTTCCGGCGTCGCTTTGCCGGCGAGCCCCATGTGACGCATCAGCGACAGGCCGTTCGCGAAAAGCAATTTGCCGATCGCCGCCTCGCTGCTGATCCGGCGTAGCAAATACGCCTGCCGCCCCTCGACGAGCGCCGCATCGAGCAGCGCCTTTTCATCGACCGTCTCGCCGGGCTGCGCGCGCGCGAGCTGTTCGGCGACGACCGAATAGGCCTCCGTGAACGGAAGCAGGATCGCATGGCCGACGACGGGCTGACAGCGACGGAGCAATTGCGCGATACCGCGGTCGCCGCTCGCGAGGCGGCGGTCCCACACCGGGTCGATGCGCGTCAGCTCGGTCTCGATCGCCGCGCGGTGCTCGTCGCGCGGCGGATAGAAGAATTCGAACTTGAACAGGTCGCGGAGGCGGTCGATCTTCGCCCAGAAAGCTGCGGTTGCGTCGCCCTTGTCGGCGTCGCGCAGTTCGAACAGCGCAAGCTCGATCATCGCGCGATCCAGGAAATGATGCGCGATGATGTTGCGGTAGTAACTCGCCATCGGGTGCTTGGCGGGGTCGATTGAATAGACATTCTCTTGGCCCGCCTCGTAGCGCGTCAGCAGCCCGCTCGCGACGAGCGTATCGACGGTGGCCGACAGCGCGGCATCGTCGCCGCTTTCGAGTTCCCTGCTGAGCCTGATGCCGCGCGCCTGCGCCCAGCCGGTGACGGCGCCGATCGCGCCGAGCAGCTCGGCCGAGGTCGCACCGCGCGGCGCCATGCCGAGCAGGATCAGGCACATCACCGAAGTGACGGTGAGCGGCGTCACGCGGTTCGCCTCGACCGCGACCGCGAAGGCGATCCTTTCGAGCGCGCGCCGGTCGTCCGGGCCCGGCGCCGCGTCGATGACGACGGGCTCGCCGATGTCGAGACGAATGCGGCCCGACGGCTCCTTCAGGCTCTTCATATAGCCGATGAACCACGACAGGCTTTCGGGCTTCTTGTTCCGTCCCGTCTGTTCGGCAGCATATTCCTCGACGTCGCGGATCAGGTCGAAGCTGGTGACGAAGGGCACGAAATGGACGCCGCGCGTCCCGGTCGCATGCGCCGCGTCGAGCACATATTTCATCAGGCCATATTTGGGCGGCATCAGCTTGCCGAGGCGCGAGCGCGTCCCCTCGAACGCCCAGGAGAGCGGGAAACGCTTGGCGAGAAGCCAGGCGATATAATGGCGCAGCACCAGCTTGTAGACCGGCTGGTCCTGAAAGCTCCGCCGGATGAAGATCATCCCCGAGCGGCGGAAAAATTCGCCCATGATCGCGAAGTCGAGGTTCGCCCCGCCGAAGCTGTGGAGCATCGGCAGGTCGCTCTCATAGGCGAGGCGGCTCGGCGTCGCGCCGTCGATATAGGTCTTGTGCGTGAAGAGGATGCAGGTCGGATGTTCGCGCAGGACGGCGCGCAGCTTCGCGAGCTCGGCGGCGTCGATTTCCATGCCGGGCGCGTAGCCGCCGAACATCATGCGGTCGAGCCGGGCGCGCAGGTCGAGGAAGAGCGCCGACGGCCGCGCAATGACTTCCTTCATCAGCGGCCGTGCTTCGCGGAACAGGTCGGCGACCGGACGCCCCGTCTTCTCCGAAAGCTCGGCGAGCGCGGTGCGGAATTTGGGGCTGGTGCGCAAGCTGTCGGCGACGAAGCGCGGCACCTTGTATCGCGTTCCCCGGATGCCGCGTTCGGCGACGTCGAGCGCGAGCGCCGCCTGCCGCGCGACGAAGCCCGCGAATTCGGGGCTGTCGGCGCCCTCGCCGTCGCCGCCTCCGGTCTGCGCGCAGAAGCGTGTCCTGAGCGCGTCGAGTGTCGCCGCCTCGCCGACCAATATCTGCGCGCGGCGCCGGTCGCGGAGCAGGATCAGCCGCGACCGCAGCGGCCCCGGATGCCGCGGATCGCCGAAGATGAGGTGGCGAAACTTGAGCGCGCGACCCTTGTCGAAACCCGGGATACGCCACGCGACGCGCAGCGGCACGACGAGCCGCGAGGACGTATCGCCGAGCCGCGCCTGCAGCGCCTCGACGGGCAACGCATGGTCGCCGTCCTCGATGTCGAGGCTTGCCCAGGCGGGCGTGTCGTCGCCCGAAGTCGCGTGGATCCAGTCGAGCAGGATTCGCCGCTCGACCCCGCCCCGCGCATCGATGATGTAAAGCCGGTCGGCCGCCTGCTCCGCCATGATCAGGGTGCGGGGCGTGCCGTCGGCCACCGCTTATACTCCCTCCGTCATTGCGAGCGAAGCGAAGCAATCCAGGGTTGAGCAGACCGCTCTGGATTGCTTCGCTTCGCTCGCAATGACGATGTGGAACATGCGCTAGGCTTTCCTTCCTTTTCGGGGAGTAGCCTCCTTCTCGGCGGGTCTTTTCTTCGCGGGCGCTTCCTTCACCGCCGCCTTCTTCGCCGGCTTCTCGGCTGTCACCACCGCCGCGACGCTCTCCTCCGCCTGTCCCAGCGTGCGCAGGAACATGTTGCGCACCTCGCGGACATGCGCACCCAATGTCTTGACGCTCCACTTCGACGTATCGACCGGCGGCAGCACGGTCACCCGCACCGTCGCGGGGCGCATGACGAACTCGTTCTTCGGCGCGACGTCGGTCGCATTGTGGATCACGATCGGGACGATCGGCACCCCCGCCTGCATCGCCAGGTGGAACGCGCCCTTCTTGAACGGCTCGAGCTTCGGCGTCAGGCTGCGCGTCCCCTCGGGCGCGATGCAGATCGACTTGCCTTCCTTTTGAATCGCGTCGACCAGCGGCTCCATCGCCTTGATCGCGCTCCTGCCGTCGGCGCGGTCGACGAACACGGTGCCGCCCCATTCCATCAGCTTGCCGAGGATGGGGATGTCCCTGATCTCCTTCTTACCCACTCCGCCCATGTCGCGGCGGATGAGCTTGGCGAGGATCATCACGTCCGCCTTGCTCTGGTGATTGAAGATGAAGACGCAGGGGCGCGACGACCAGAGATAGCGCTCGTCCTCGACCTCAAGCTCGACGCCGGTGATCGCCGTCGCGAAATCACCGAACAGCCCCATCGAGAAATTGACCGCCTCGCGCTGCGAGCGGGTCAGCGCCCAGATCGGCAAGCCGGCGGCGAAGGCGCCGACGAGCGAGCCGGTGGCGTAGATGGTGCGCGTATAGTCGATCCACGATGGCGTCCCGCGGCTCGCGAAACGCTGCACCGGCCAACCCCGCTCGTCGGCGATGCCCTTCAATTTCATATTGGGATTGAGCGGGCGCGGCTTGCCGACGCGTTCGAGCAGTTCGATGTCGTCGTCGCTGTCCGAGTAGAAAAAGCTTTGATCGAGATCGAGGCCATATTCGGCGGCCAGCTCCTCGGCCGCGAGCACCTTGCCCTCGCCGAAGCAGAGCGGCCGGACGATCTCGCCGGTGAAGACGCCATCCTCGATCTCATAGGCCGAACATTTGATGTCGGCGATGCCAAGGTCGCGCGCGGTCGGCTCGATCTGGTAGATCGTCGCCGACGAGATGATCGCGACGCGATGCCCCTTCGCCTGATGCGCCTCAATGATCGCGCGTGTCTCGGGATAGATTTTGCGCGCGATATGCTTCTTGTAGAGTTCCTCGCCGAACTCGACGAAGCTTTCCTCTTCGACGCCCTTCATGAATTTGGCGGCGGCGGTCATCAGGCCCGAAAAGCCGATCTGGCCGAGGCTGTGCTGCGCGAGGACGTTCGCGGTCTCGGCAATTTCCTCGACCGACATTTCGCGGCGCTGGAATTTCTCGCGCAGCATCGCGGTCGCCGAATAGCCCGAGATGATCGTTCCGTCGAAATCGAAGAGCGCGGCGATATGCGGTCCGGGTTCGGACGCGAGGACTTCTTCCAAATGCGGCTGCGGCCTTGGCACGCGCATCTCCCCACCGACGGCTATATTGCAGTTTGTCCCTGCACGATGACAGGTAAAATGGGGTTAATCAATGCGCCCAATTCGTCGCCCCTGCGAAGGCAGGGGCCGCTGGCAACCTGGTGCGAGGCCGATGGAGATCCCAGCTTTCGCTGGGATGACGATTATTATTTGAGCGCCGCCGCCTCGCGCGCCAGCGCCTCGACCCGCGCCGGATCGAGCGGACCCGTCGGGACGACCCAGCTGCCGCCCACGCAGAGCACCGGATCGAGCGCGAGCCATTCGGGTGCGGTCGCGGCGCTGATGCCGCCGGTGGGGCAGAAATTGATCCCGCCGAACGGGCCGGCGAGCGCCTTGAGCGCGGGGATGCCGCCGCTCGTCGCCGCGGGGAAGAATTTGAAGCTGTCGAGACCGATGTCGAGCCCCATCATGATGTTCGACGCATTGGCGACGCCGGGCAGGAAGGGAATGCCGCTCGCCACCGCCGCCTCGCCGAGGCTGTCGGTGAGGCCGGGCGAGACGATGAATTCGGAGCCCGCGTCGATCGCGTCCTTGAGCATCCGGGGATTGAGCACCGTCCCCGCGCCGACGACCGCGCCGGGCACCGCCTTCATCGCCCTGATCGCGTCGAGCGCGGCGGGGGTACGCATCGTCACTTCGAGCACCTTGAGCCCGCCCGCGACGAGCGCCTCGGCCATCGGCACCGCATCCTCGACGCGGTCGATGACGATCACCGGGATGACCGGCGCTAGCGCCATGATCTGTTCGATACCGCTGTCGGACATTCTATCTCACTTTCTTCGTCATCCCGGCGAAAGCCGGGATCTCACCCTATCGTTATAACGCACCATCGAGATCCCGGCCTTCGCCGGGATGACGGAAATTAAATGACGGTCTCCATCGCCGCGAGCATCGCCGACCCGCCCTTCTCGGCTTCGTCGGCGTGGTGGCGGAAAAGCGCGAAGAGTTCGCGGCCGACGCCGAGCGCCGGCGGCGGGGCGGCGGCGGGCCGGCGCGACGTCCATTCGGCTTCGTCGACGAGCGCGATCACTTCGCCCTTCACCGCGCAGACGCGAACGATGTCGCCGTCCTGAAGATAGGCGAGCGGGCCGCTCACCCCGTCGGGGCCGGGCAGGGCTTCGGGCGAGAGGTGGATGACGGCGGGCACCTTGCCGCTCGCGCCCGACATGCGGCCGTCGGTGAGCAAGGCGACGCGGAATCCCTTGTCCTGCAGCACACCGAGCGCCGGGGTCAGCTTGTGCAGTTCGGGCATGCCGTTGGCGCGCGGGCCCTGAAAGCGGACGACGACGACGACGTCGCGTTCGAGCTCGCCCGCCTTGAACGCGGTCAGCACCTGATTCTGGTCGTCGAAAATCCGGCACGGCGCCTCGATCGTCCAGCGATCCTCGGCGACCGCGCTCGTCTTGATGATCGCGCGGCCGAGATTGCCCGCGAGCAGGCGCATCCCCCCGTCGGGCGAGAAGGGCGTAGCGACCGGACGCAGCATCGTGTCATCGCGGCTCGTCGCGGGCGCGGCCTGCCAGTGAAGCTCGTCGTTCACCAGCACGGGTTCGGCGGCATAATCGGCCATCGTCCCGCCGACGGTCAGCACATCGCCGTGAAGCAGCCCGGCGCCGAGCAACTCGCGCGCAACGAAGCCGATCCCGCCCGCGGCATGGAAATGGTTCACGTCGCCCGCGCCGTTCGGATAGACGCGCGCGAGCAAAGGCACGGCGTGGCTCAGCTCGTCGAAATCCTGCCAGTCGATGACGATCCCCGCCGCGCGCGCGATCGCGGGAAGGTGGATCGCATGATTGGTCGAGCCGCCGGTGGCGAGCAGGCCGATCGCAGCGTTGACGATCGCCTTTTCGTCGATGCAGCGCGCGAGCGGGCGATAATCATCGCCGTCCCAGCCGATCTTGGCAATCCGGTGTGTCGCGGCGCGCGTCAGCTCCTGCCGCAGCTTGGTGCCGGGATTGGTGAAGGCGCTGCCGGGGACATGGAGCCCCATCAGTTCCATCATCATCTGGTTCGAGTTCGCGGTGCCGTAGAAGGTGCAGGTGCCCGCGCCGTGATAGGAGGCGGCTTCGGCCTCGAGCAGTTCGTCGCGGCTCGCCTTTCCTTCGGCATAGAGCTGGCGGACGCGCTGCTTTTCCTTGTTCGCGAGCCCCGAGGGCATCGGGCCGGCCGGCACGAGGATTTGCGGCAGATGGCCGAAGCGCAGCGCGCCGATCAGCAGGCCGGGGACGATCTTGTCGCAGATGCCGAGCAGCAGCGCGCCCTCGAACATCGCGTGGCTGAGCGCGATCGCTGTGCCCTGCGCGATATTGTCGCGGCTGAACAGCGACAGGTCCATGCCCGCCTGTCCCTGCGTCACCCCGTCGCACATGGCGGGCACGCCGCCCGCGACCTGCGCGGTGACGCCCGCCTCGCGCGCGAAGAGTTTGATCTGCTCGGGGTAGCGGCCATAGGGCTGATGCGCCGAGAGCATGTCATTATAGGCGGTGACGATGCCGATGTTCATCGCCGCGCCGGTGCGGATGGCGGGCTTGTCCTCGCCCGACGCGGCGAAGCCGTGCGCGAGATTGCCGCACGACAGGTTGCCGCGATTGGTGCCGGCGTCGCGCTGGCGCTCCATGAGATCGAGATAGGCGGCGCGGCGCGGCGCGCTGCGGGCGATGATGCGGTCGGTGACGGCGGCGATGGTGGGGTGGAGAGTGGTCATGACAATTCCAAAACCCTCTCCCCTTGGGGGAGAGGGATGCGCAGACTTGCGAGCTTGCTCGCTAGTCGAAGCTGGGTGAGGGTGTGAACGGCAGCGGCGAAAGCAACGGCGGAGACCCTCATCCAACTGCGCCTAGCGCCTGCGGCGCAAGGCTTCGTATCCTTCTCCCCCAAGGGGAGAAGGTTTGGGGCAGTCTCAATCATGCCAGCTCGCTCCGTCGCGCTCGATCAGCGCGATCGCGCTCGACGGGCCCCAGCTTCCCGCGGTGTAGGTCTGCGGCGCCATGTCGACCGCCGCCCAGGCGTCGCGGATCGAATCGATCCACTGCCATTGCGCCTCGACCTCGTCGCGGCGCACGAACAGCGTCTGGTCGCCCTCGATGAAATCGAGCAGCAGGCGTTCATAGGCGATACGGCGGCGTTCCCCGGCAAAGCTGTGCGAGAGCGAGACGTCCATCGTCACTTCCTTGAGCTTCACCCCCTCGCGGTCGAGCCCGGGCTGCTTCGCCATCACCTTGACCCGGATATTCTCCTCGGGCTGGAGGTTGATGATCATGCTGTTCGCATTCAATTTGCCCGCACCGACGCGCGCGAAGATATTGTGCGGCACCGGCTTGAACTGGATCAGCACTTCGGACTTGCGCTGCGGCATGCGCTTGCCGGTGCGCAGGTAGAAAGGCACGCCCTTCCAGCGCCAATTGTCGATGAACGCCTTCAGCGCGACGAAGGTTTCGGTGTTCGACGGATGGCCGAGCTCGTCGGCATAGCCCGCGACCGCGCCGCCATTGACCGCGCCGCTGCTATACTGGCCCTTGACGCTGTGCGCCTTCACATCCTCGGCGGTCATCTTGCGAAGCGAGCGGAGCAGCTTGACCTTCTCGTCGCGCACCGCGGTCGACGAGACGCTCGCGGGCGGCTCCATCGCGATGATCGCGAGGAGCTGGAGCATATGGTTCTGCACCATGTCCTTCAATGCGCCGACGCCGTCATAATAGGAGACGCGGCCTTCGAGGCCCACCGTTTCCGCGACGGTGATCTGGACATGGTCGATCGCCTGCGCGTTCCAAAGCGGCTCGAACAGCATGTTGGCGAAACGCAGCGCGAGGAGGTTCTGGACCGTTTCCTTGCCGAGATAATGGTCGATGCGGAAAACGCGGTCCTCGGCAAAGGCGTCGCCGACCTGCTCGTTGACGTCGCGCGACGAGGCGAGGTCGTGGCCGATCGGCTTTTCCATCGCGATGCGGCAGTCGGCGCACGCGATGTTCGCGGCCTTAAGGCCCTGCGCGATCGGGCCGAACATCGACGGCGGGGTCGAGAGATAGACGCCGATCGGGCGGCCCATGCGGTCGCCGAGCAGCGCTGCGAGCTCGTCATAGCCGGTGCCCGCGCCGGCATCGATCGCGCAATAGTCGATGCGTTCGAGAAAGCTTTCGACCCCGGCGTCCTCGATGCGGTCGGCGGGCAGATGTTCGGCGAGCGCCTCGCGCACCTGCGCCTGAAACGCCGCGCGGTCCATCTTCGAACGTCCCGACCCGATGATCGTCAGCGCGCCGGCGAGCAGGCCGTCGAGATGGAGATTGTAGAGCGAGGGAAAGAGCATGCGCTGCGCCAGGTCGCCCGTCGCGCCGAACAGCACCAATGTTTCGACTTTCACGCTCACATTCGTCCCCTTGGATAGATGCTCAGAATTGGGGGATACACGAAGCGAATGCAACGCGCATACGTAAGCCGCACCGTCTCGTCATCCCGGCGAAGGCCGGGATCTCGCCCTATCGCCATCACGCACCGGCGAGATCCCGGCCTTCGCCGGGATGACGATTTGTCCGGGCGTGATTCCTTTTCGTTCGCAACGGCGATAAGACCCCGCCATGACCGAACCGCAATCCCCCTATGATGTCATCGTCGTCGGCGGCGGGGTCAATGGCGCGGGCGTCGCGCGCGACGCCGCCGGGCGCGGCGCGCGGGTGCTGCTGCTGGAGGCGGGCGACCTTGCGCAAGGCACGTCGTCGAAATCGACCAAGCTGATCCACGGCGGGCTGCGCTATCTTGAACATTATGAATTCGGCCTGGTGCGCGAGGCGCTGAAGGAGCGCGAGCGATTGTGGGGCATCGCGCCGCATATCATCCATCCGATGCGCTTCGTCCTGCCCTATCGCGACGGGCTGCGCCCGCGCTGGCTGCTGCGGCTCGGGCTCTTCCTCTACGACCATATCGGCGGCCGCAGGAAGCTGCCCGCGACGCGGTCGGTCGATCTCACCCGCCATGCCGCGGGCGCGCCGCTGCAGCCGCAATATGCGAAGGGCTTCGAATATTCGGACGGCTGGGTCGACGATGCGCGGCTCGTGATGCTCAACGCGCGCGATGCCGCCGACCGGCGCGCGCGGGTGCGGACGCGGACGCGCGCCGACATGCTGCACTGCGAGGATGGGCTTTGGATCGTCGATGCGGTCGGCGAGCAGGGACATCATTATCGCTTCGCGGGGCGCAGCGTCGTCAACGCCGCGGGCCCCGCGGTGCTCGACCTGCTGCGGCGCGCCGATGCCGAACCCGACCACCGGATGCGCCTCGTCCGCGGCTCGCACATCGTCGTGCGCCGCCTGTTCGACCATGATTATGCCTATTTCTTCCAGCTGCCCGACGGGCGCATCTTCTTCGCCATTCCCTATGAGCGCGACTTCACGCTGATCGGTACGACCGACCAGGATCATGACGGCCCGGCGGACGAGGCGGAAGCGAGCGACGAGGAGATCGCCTATCTCTGCGAAGGCGCGAGTCTCTATTTCCGCGAGGCGGTGACGCCCGCCGACGTCGTGTGGACCTATTCGGGCGTGCGGCCCCTGGTCGAGGACGGATCGGGGCGCCCCGAAGCCGCGACGCGCGGATACCGGATCGACCTCGACATGGACGAGGGCGCGCCGTTGCTCACCATCTATGGCGGCAAGATCACGAGCTATCGCCATGTCGCCGAGGAAGCGGTCGACGCGCTCGCGGAACATGTCCCCGCGCTGGCCGGCGGGCACTGGACCGCGCGGGCGCCGCTGCCGGGCGGCGATTTTCCGGTCGAGGGCGCCGCGGCGCTCCGGGCCGAATATAAGCTCGCCTACCCCTTTCTTTCCGCCGCGACGGTCGACCGCATCGTCCGGGCCTATGGCACCGACGCGCGCCGCTGGCTGGCGGGCGCGGGCGACTGGGACGCGCTCGGCGGCGAGATCGCGCATGGCCTCAGCCTCGCCGAGCTGCGCTGGATGGCGATGCGCGAATGGGCGCGCACGACCGACGACGTCCTCTGGCGGCGCAGCAAGCTGGGGCTGCTTTTCACGGCGGCGGAAACCGGGCGACTTGCCGGCCATGTCGAGCGCGTCGCGGCCGAAGCGCGGCAGGCCGACACCGAATTTTTCGAGGACGAGCGAACGCGCTAATCGGCGCCGAACTGCTCGGCGAGCTTGGCGCGGCGGACTTTCCAGGTTTCGGCGAGGACGGGCACGTCGCGGAGCGCGCGGAGATCGGCGACGCGATCCTTCGCCTCGCCGCCGATCAGCAGGCCGAAGAGCGAGGCGAGCAGCCATTCGGGATACGGCCGGTCGACAAGCTCGAGCGCATCGCCCGCGCGCACCGTGCCGGGTTCAAGCACGCGATAATACCAACCCGACCGCCGCGTCTTCACCACATCCGCCATCACGCCCTTCGCCCCGAAACGATGGTCGAGCTTCCAGCACGGCTGGCGCGCCTGCGTCACCTCGACGAGCGCGGTGCCGAGGCGGAAGCGGTCGCCGAGGCAGACGCTGTTTTCGTCGAGGCCGGCGGTCGAGATATTCTCCCCGAACGCGCCCGGCGCATCGAGCAGCGGAACCTGGCCCAGCCGGTCGCGCCACCAGTCATAATGGTCGGCGGGATAATGGTGGATCGCCTTGTCGATGCCGCCATGGACGCTGCGGTCGGCCTGCTCATCGCCGACGAGGCCCATCGCATCGATCGCGACCGCGTCCGCGACCGGCAGCTTGCCGATCGCGCTCGGCTCGTCGCCGCGAAAGGGGCGGGCCTTGCCCGTGAGAACGGCGAGGATTTCGGTCTTCATCTCCGCGATTGCATAGGGTGCGCGGCGCAAATGGCAATCGTCATGCTTTGGCGACGAGCGGCGACGCGGCGGGACGCGCCCGCGTCGCGAGCACGATCGCGAGCCCGGCGAGCGCCATCGCCGCGCCCGCGACCGACACCGCCGGATAGCCGAGCCCGAGCCCGATCACCCCGCCCCCGACCGCGGCGCCGACGGCATTGCCGAGGTTGAAGGCGCCGATGTTGACCGCCGAGGCCAGATTAGGGGCATCGGACGCCGCCTCCATCACGCGCATCTGGAGCGGCGGGACGATCGCGAAGGTCGCGACGCCCCAGGCGAAGATGGTGATCGCGGCGGCGAGCGGCTGGAACATCGCGCCCGCGAAGACGACAAGCGTCGCGGCGAGCCCGGCGAGCGAGACGATCAATGTGCGGTCGATCGAGCGATCGGCGAAAACGCCGCCGAGCCAGTTGCCGGCGGTGAGGCCGAGGCCGTAGATCACCAGCATCGCGGTCACGAACAGGGTCCCCGCCCCCGCCGCGCCCTCCAGGATCGGCGCGATATAGGTGAAGACGGTGAACATCGCCGACGATCCGATCGCGGTCAGCGCGAGCGCGATCAGCACCTCGCGGCGCTTGAGCACACCGAGTTCGGCGAGCATGTTGCCGCCCTCGGCACGCGAAATGTCGGGAAGCGCGAAGCGCAGCGCCGCCATGGTGACCAGCCCCCAGACAGCGATCGCGCCGAACGCGGTGCGCCAGCCGAACGTCTCGCCGATCCATGGCGCCAGCGGCACGCCGATCACATTGGCGAGCGTCAGCCCCATGAACATCGCGGCGACCGCGCTCGCGCGCTTTTCGGGAGGCACGATGCTCGCCGCGACGACCGAGCCGACGCCGAAGAAGGCGCCGTGATTGAGCGAGGTGATGACCCGCGCGACCATCAGTGTCGTATAATCGCCCGCGACGGCGGACAGAAAATTGCCGAGCGTGAAGATCGCCATGAGGCCGATCAGCAGGGTACGCCGGTTCATCCGCGCGGTGGTGAGCGTCATCAGCGGCGCGCCGAGCATCACGCCGAGCGCATAGGCCGAGACGAGCAGCCCCGCGGCGGGGATCGACACGCCCAACCCCTCGGCCATGTCGGGGAGCAGCCCCATCGGGGCGAATTCGGTGATGCCGATGCCGAAGGCGCCCGTCGCGAGCGCGAGCAGCGGGAAATTGATTTTCATGGGCTTGGTTCCTGTCAGACCAGCGGCGGGTTCAGGCGCGCGAAGCCCGCCTGCTGCCGGTAGGGGGCGTGCGGATAAGGCGGCAGGACGCCGCTCGCGGCGTCGAGCGCCGCCACTTGGTCGGCGGTTAGCTCCCAGCCGACCGCGCCGAGATTCTGGCGAAGCTGTTCCTCGTTGCGCGCACCGATGATCACCGACGACACGGTCGGGCGCCGGAGCAGCCAGTTGATCGCGACCTGCGGCACGGTTTTTCCGGTTTCGGCCGCGACGACTTCGAGCGCGTCGATCACCCGGTAGAGCAGCTCTTCGGCGACCGGCGGCGCGAACTGCTCGGTTTCATGGAGGCGGCTGCCCGCCGGAATCGGGCGCCCGCGCCCGATCTTGCCGGTGAGACGTCCCCAGCCGAGCGGGCTCCAGACGAGCGCGCCGATCCCCTGGTCGGCGGCGAGCGGCATCAGGTCGGCTTCATAGGCGCGGCCGATCAGCGAATAATAGACCTGATGCGCGACGAAGCGCGGCGCGCCGAGCCGGTCGGCGGCGGCCTGCGCCTTCATCAGCTGCCAGCCGGGATAGTTGGAGACGCCGGCGTAGCGCAGCTTGCCGGCGGCGATCAGCGTGGCAAGCGTGTCCATCAGCTCGTCGACCGGGGTCGAGGCGTCGAAGGCGTGGAGCTGGAGCAGGTCGATATGGTCGGTGCCGAGCCGGCGGAGCGCATCCTCGACCGCGCCGATCAGGCGGCTGCGCGAGGCGCCCCAGTCCTGCGGCCCGTCGCCCATCGGCAGCCCGGTCTTCGTCGAGATCAGCACCATGTCGCGGCGGCCCTTGATCGCCGCGCCCAAAATCTCCTCCGACGCGCCGTTCGAATAGACGTCGGCGGTGTCGAACAGGGTCACCCCGGCGTCGAGGCTGATGTCGATCAGACGCCGCGCCTCGGCCGCGTCGCTCGCGCCCCACGCGCTGAACAACGGCCCCTGGCCGCCGAAAGTCCCCGTTCCGAAGCTCAAGGCGGGAACGCGAAGTCCCGACGATCCCAGCTGACGATATTCCATGATCTACCCTTTCGGTTGCGTTGAACGCATAGATGGACTCGCGGCCTTGGCCGGAGTAGCGCCAGCGCAGGCGAAGGATTTTTGAAATGAACGCAAAGATGGATGGCGGCGGCGACCGTGCGCGATCGATGGAAGTGTTTGCCGCGACCATTGCGGAGGGCAGTTTTTCGGCGGCCGGCCGCTGCCTCGGGCTCACCCCCTCGGCGGTGAGCCGCACGATCGACCGGATCGAGGCGCGGCTCGGTGTGCGGCTGCTGCTCCGCTCGACCCGCGCGCTGACGCTGACCGCCGAGGGCGAGGCCTATCTGCGCGCCGCGCGGCGCATCCTCGCCGATTTGGGCGATGCCGAACAGGCGATCGCCGATCAGGGCGCGCCGCGCGGGCGGCTGCGCGTCAGCGCGGCGCAGGCGCACGGGCGGCTGACCATCGTGCCGCTGCTCGGCGAGTTCGTGACGCTCTATCCGCACATCCTCGTCGACATCAGCCTTGCCGACCGGCTGGTCGATGTTGCGGCGGGACAGGCGGATGTCGCGATCCGCTTCGGCCCGCTCGCCGACAGTCCGCTCACCGCGCGCAAACTCGGCGAGAGCCGCCGCGTCATCGTCGCCTCCCCCGCCTATCTGGCGGCACACGGCACGCCGCGCGTGCCCGAGGAACTGCACGACCACAACTGCCTGAACTTCAACTTCCGCCGTGCCGAGCCGGTGTGGCCGTTCCGCGACAGGGAGCGCGACTATGCGCTGTCGGTGCGGGGCAATATCGAGGCGAATAACGGCGAGACGCTGGGGCAGCTCGCCGCCGCGGGGGTCGGCATCGCGCGCGTCGGCGCGTTCAGCATCGCCAACCAGATCGCCAGCGGCGCGCTCGTCCCGATTCTCGAAGAATATAATCCCGGCGATATCGAGATGATCCACGCGGTGTTCGCAGGCGGCGCGAATACCCCGGCGCGGGTGCGCGTCTTCGTCGATTTCCTCGCCGAGCGGCTGGGGCGCGGCGGTTGAGAGCGGCGGCTTGGCTTCGCGGCGGAGGGGTGAGAGACGGGAATGACGGCGAATGGCCGGGAGCGGCCATAGCTGAAAAGCAAGCCCCTCCCCTTCAGGGGAGGGGTTGGGGTGGGGGCCATCGGCCTTGCGCAAGGCCGGTGGCCCCCACCCGCTGCGTCTAGGCAGCAAGCTGCCAAGTCTCGCTGCCCTCCCCTGAAGGGGAGGGCATGATTTGGATCAACCTCCGTTCCCTACCCCAAAGCCGCCACGCCGGAATGCGCCGGGTTGAGGAAAATCCAGCCGATGGGCTATCATGCCATGATGACTAACGACATGATCGACCTTCCCGTCCGCCGTCTCGGCCTCGCCGAGCCCGGCGATGCGGCGCTGTTCCGCAGCATCGCGGTCGAAGCGCCGGTCTCGGTCGAGGTCGGCGGCATCGGCTATGCGGTGATGATGGCGACGCCGGCGGACCTCGACGATTATGCGGTCGGCTTCGCGCTCGGCGAAGGGCTCGTCGAAACGCCGGAGCAGATCGGCCGCATCGACGCCCACGCCATTGAGGGCGGCTGGGCGCTGCGCATCTGGCTGCCGCCCGAACGCAACCGGATCGCGCTCGAACGCGCGCGCAAACGGGTGAGCGAGAGCAGCTGCGGCCTTTGCGGGATCGAGAATATCGAGGAGGTGCTGCGCCCCCTGCCCGCCGTCACCGCGCGGATCAAAACCGGCCGCCGCGCCATAGCGGCGGCGCTGGCGGCGCTCGGCGATCACCAGCCGCTCGGGCGGGCGACGGGCGCGGTGCATGCCGCGGCTTTCTGTGCGCCCGATGGCGCGATCCGGCTCGTGCGCGAGGATGTCGGGCGGCACAATGCGCTCGACAAGCTGGTGGGCGCGATGGCGCGCGCGGGCATCGACCCGGCGACCGGTTTCATCCTGCTGTCGGCGCGGTGCAGCTATGAGCTCGTCGAAAAGACGGTGCGCGCGGGCTGTCCGATGCTCGTCACCATCTCGGCGCCGACGAGCCTCGCCGCCGAGCGCGCAGCCGCGGCGGGGCTGACGCTCGTCGCGCTGGCGCGGACCGACGCGGCACTGATCGTCGGCGACCCGCACGGGATGATCGCGTGAAGACGCTCGGCGCGGTGCTCGCGGGCGGGCGCTCGCACCGCTTCGGGTCGGACAAGGCGCTGGCGATGCTCGATGGCCGGACCTTGCTGGATCATGCGCAGGACGCGCTCGCGCCGCACTGCGACGCGCTCGTCATCGTCGGCCGCGATGGCGGCATTGCCGACTGGCCGCGCCCCGGCATGGGGCCGCTCGGCGGTATCGCGGGCGCGCTGGAGCATGCGGCGACGCGCGGCTTCGACCAGTTGCTGACGGCGCCGGTCGATTGCGTTCGCCTGCCGGGCGACCTGCGTGCGCTGCTGGCCCGGCCGCCCGCCTTTCTCGCCAGCCAGCCGGTGATCGGACTGTGGCCCGTCGCGGCGCTCAGCGAACTCCGGGCGATATTGGAGGCGGACGGCGACCTTGCGGTCCGCGCCTTTGCGCGGCGGATCGGCGCGCGCGCCGTGACGAGCGATTTCGTGCCGCCCAACGTCAACAGTGCCGCCGACCTCGATAGGTTGGCGGACGGAGCGAGTTAGCGCATCGCGACGACGCGCACCGGGATCGACTTCGCCGCGGGGCAGCCGCTGGTCCGGTCGTAGAAGGCGAGCGGAAGCAGCGGGTTGAGCTCGGGATAATAGCCCGCGACCGAACCGCGCGACATCGGATAGTCGAGGATCGTGAGCCCGTCGACACGGCGCGCGATGCCGTCGGCGCCGATCGTTTCGAGCGCGACCTTAGCGCCCGCGGCGAAGCCGCGGTCGGCGATGTCGTCAGCGTTCATGAACAGGATCATCCGGTCGTTATACACGCCGCGATAGCGGTCGCTGTAGCTGTAGATGGTCGTGTTGAACTGGTCGTGCGAACGGACGGTAGCGAGCCGCAGCATATCGGGATCGTCGACCGGCGCGTTGACCGCAAGCCCCGGCAGCACGAGGAAATTCGCCTTGCCGTTCGGGGTCGCCCACGCGCGGCGGCGCGGCGGGATGTCGAGATGGAAGCCGAGCGGCGCCTCGATGCGTTCCGAAAAGCCTTCGTAGAGCGCGGGATAGACTTGCGCGATCTTGTCGCGGATCAGGCCATAATCGTCGATATAGCTCGCCCAGCCGATTTTGCTCTCGGGCAGCGTCGCCATTGCCATCCGGCAGACGATCTCGGTTTCGGGGAGCAGATGTTCGCTCGCGGGGTCGAGCACGCCGCGCGAGGCGGTGACGTTCGACATCGAATCCTCGATCGTGACGAACTGCTCGCCCGCCGCGGTCTCGATGCGTTCGGAGCGTGCGACGACGGGCAGGATCAGCGCATCCTTGCCATGGACGAGGTGACCGCGGTTGAGCTTGGTCGCGATGCCGACGGTGAGGTTCAGCTTTCGCATCGCGGCATAGGCACGGGTCGTATCGGGGACGGCGCGGACGAAATTGCCGCCGAGGCCGATGAAGACCTTGGCGGTGCCCGCCAGCATCGCCTCGACCGATTCGACCGTGTGGTGACCATGCGCGCGCGGCGGGTCGAAGCCGAAGACGTCGCGGACGCGGTCGAGATAGGCCTGGGCTGGCTTCTCGTCGATCCCGACGGTGCGATCGCCCTGGACGTTCGAATGGCCGCGGATCGGCGAGATGCCCGCACCGGGCTTGCCGAAATTGCCCTTGAGGAGGAGCAGGTTCGCAATCTGCTGGACGAGTTGCGACCCCTGCTGATGCTGGGTCACCCCCATGCCGTAGCAGATGATCGTCGCGTTCGAGCGGATGTAGATTTCGGCGCAGCGGCGAATCTGCGCCTCGTCGATCCCGGCGGCGGCGGCGAGGTCGGGCCAGTGCTGCGCCTCGATGTCGGCCTTCAGCGCCGCAAAACCCTCGGTGTGCTCGGCGATGAAAGCGTGGTCGAGCACCGGCTCGCCCGCCGCCTCGCGCTCGAACAGGGTCTTCATCATGCCCTTGAGGAGCGCAAGGTCGCCGCCGACCTTGATATGCACGAACTCGCTGCTGATCGCTGTCGAGCCGAAGGTCGCCATCTGCATGATGTCCTGCGGCTCGGTGAACTTGATCAGCGCGCGTTCGGGCATCGGGTTGACCGCGACGATCGGCACCCCGCGCTTCCGCGCCTCGACGAGCGGAGTCATCATCCGCGGCGCATTGGTCCCGGCGTTGTGGCCGATCAGGAAGATCGCCTCTGCATGTTCGAAATCGTCGAGGATCACCGTGCCCTTGCCGACCCCGATCGACGGCGGAAGCCCGCGGCTCGTCGGTTCGTGGCACATGTTCGAACAGTCGGGGAAATTATTGGTGCCATATTCGCGCACGAAGATCGAATAGAGAAAAGCCGTCTCGTTCGCCGTGCGGCCCGAAGTGTAGAATTCGGCCTGATCGGGGCTTTCGAGCGCACGGAGGTGACTGCCGATCAGCGCGAAAGCGTCGTCCCAGCTGACCGGCACATAATGGTCGGTCGCGGCGTCGTAGCGCATCGGCTCGGTCAGCCGCCCCTGCATTTCGAGCCAATAGTCCGACTGTTCCATCAGCTCGGTCACGCTGTGCTGCGCGAAGAAGTCACGCGTGACGCGGAACTTCGTCGCTTCGTGCGCGAGCGCCTTTGCGCCGTTTTCACAAAATTCGAGCTTCTTGGTGCAGGTCGCGTCGGGGAAGGCGCAGCTCGGGCATTTGAAGCCGCCGGGCTGGTTCATCGACAGCAGCGCGCGCGACCCTTTGGTGACGACGCTCTGCTCCATCAGCACCTTCGCGGTCGCCGCCGCCGCGCCCCAGCCGCCGGCGGGGCTGTCATAGGTCCTGTAGCGGGGTTTCTGCTCGGCCATCGTCTCCCGAATAAAGCACAGCGGCCGATGTTAATCCACGGATCTTTGGCGTGGAACGGGACTCCCGTTGGTGAACCATTGCTCGCCCGCACCGCGACGGCGCTGCATGATTTCCTCCTGAAATTCGAACATGCCGGGCAGCATATCGCGCTCCGCCACGGGGCGGGCGCCGAAGCGCATGAAATTTTCCGCTTCGCCATAGGCGGGCCATTCCGGCGCTCCGTCGGCCGCGGGGACGCCGTGCGCGGCGAACGCCGTCCAATAGGCGATCATCCGCCGCGCCAGCGCGCGATCCGCTTCGCCCGCCGGCATCGGCCAGTTGGCGAGGCCCCCGAGCGGACCTCCCGCAACCCCGAAAGCGAAGGGCAGCTCGCTGGCGTGGAAGGCGCAAAGGCCCCGCGCCCGCGCCGCGGCGTAGCAATGATCGAAAAGATAGAGATAGGCGGGCTGCCCGGCGCGCGCCTGCCCGCGCACGAGCCGCTCGGTCGCCCAGCCATAGACGGCGTCGCGCGTCGCCGCGAGCAGGCTCTCCTCGCGGTCCGACGCCGGGTAGAGCCGCAGGAAGGCGGGCGCGAGGTCGCCGTAGCGCCGCGCGGCCTCGGCCTCATAGGTCGCGGCGTCGGCCGGCGCGGGGGAGACCAGCGCGCGCTGGCTGCGCACCTCGCCGCTGTTGAAGCCTGCGAGCACCGGGACTTTCACCTGTTCGCCGCGGTCGAAAATATCGACCAGCTGGCCGGGCACGACCGCCCCGTCGACCACCGGCTGCGCGATGAAGCGCACGCGCCGCCCGGCGGCGGCGAGCGCCTGCGGATCGGCGCGCCGGAGCGCCGCGAGGTCGGCGGCGCCCGCGCTGTCGGCGAGCGCGCTTCCGGTCGCCTCGGCCGATGGCAGGCCGAAAGCCGCGTCGCGGAGATGCGGCACGGCGCGCATGTTGGTGCTCTGGACGATCGCTTTCGCGAACAGCCCCTTCGCGCGCGGGCTGGCGAGCAGATAGGTGATGCTGAGCGCGCCGGCCGATTCGCCCATCACCGTGACATTCGCCGGATCGCCGCCGAAAGCGCCGATATTGCGCCGCACCCATGTCAGCGCCGCGATCTGGTCGAGCAGGCCGTAATTGCCCGACACGCCGCCGGGCGATTCGGCGCTGAGCGCCGGATGCGCGAGCCAGCCGAGGACGCCGAGCCGGTAGTTGATCGACACGAAGACGATGCCGCGCTTCGCAAATTCACGCCCGTCGTACATCGGGCCGGCGCTCGATCCATATTGCAGCGCGCCGCCGTGGATCCAGACGATCACCGGCGCGCCCTCGGCGCGTTCGGGCGCCCAGATGTTGAGCGTCAGGCAATCCTCGCGCATCGGGCGCGGCGGCTCGAAATAGACGCTGGCGGCGGGATAGGAGGGCTGGACGCAGTCGGGACCGAAGGCGCGGGCGTCGCGAATGCCCGCCCACTTCGCCGGGGGTGCGGGCGGGCGCCAGCGGCGTTCGCCGACCGGCGGCGCGGCGTAGGGAATGCCTCGGAAGACGCGCAGCCCATCCTCCCACGCGCCCGCGACGCGGCCCTCGGCGATCGTCGCTGTCGGCGCTTCGGCGGCGAAGACAGGACCGCCCACTGCGACCGCGAGCAGGAAAAGGGCGGCGACGAATAGCTGGCCGGACGCCGCGATGTCCTTCATATATCCTCCCCTTCCCTTCCGTTTGACTTTGAAAGGTCCGACGACCCTCCTCGTCACCCCGGACTTGATCCGGGGTCCCGCTCAGCGACGGTGAGAAGCGGGACCCCGGATCAAGTCCGGGGTGACGAAGAAAGAAAAATCACGTCTTGCTTTTCAAACTGCGCCACCAATTCCCTTCGGCGATGCTTGCCATCGTCCCGTACCAGACTTACGCTCACACGTGAGTTAATATCAAGCGCGGGAGAGGCGAGATGACGAGACCCACGCGGCGCGGCTTTCTGGCCGGGGCGACGGCGCTGCCGCTCGCGGGCACGGCGAACGCGCGAGGAGCGGCCACTGCGCCGGACACGGTCGCCGCCGATCTTTCGGCCTATATCGGCTTCGGCAACAAGCGGTCGGGCGGCGCGGGCGACACGGCGTGCGGCGGTTGGCTGGCCGCCGAGCTCGAACGCGCGGGCTTCGCGGTCGAAAAGCTGCCGATCAGCGTCCCGTGGTTCGAGGGAGAAGGCTGCGAGATCGTCGCGGGCGCAGCGCGCGCGCCGCTGCATCCGCAGCCGATCGTCACCCCGACGCCCAGCGAAGGCGCGACCGGGCCGCTCGTCCGCGTCGATGCGCAGGGCAAGGCGGACGCGCCGCTCGCGGGCGCGATCGCGCTCGTCGACCTGCCCTATGGCCGCTGGTCGTCGGCGCTCGCCAAGCCGGTCCGCGCGCCGGTCGATGCCGCCTTCGCGGGCGGCGCAAAGGCGGCGGTGATCGTCACCAACGGCCCCACCGGACAGGTGATCGCGCTCAACGCCGACGGCCGCGCGCCGATGTTCGCGGGCCCCGTCGGCTTGCTCGCGCCCGCCGAAGCGGCGCCCTTCCTCGATGCCGCGATGCGGCGCGAGGCGGCGCGCGTGACGCTGGCGGGCCGCGGCGGGCGCCGCGCGGCGTTCAACCTGATCGGACGGCTCGACCGCGGCAAGGGCCGGTGGATCACCGTGTCGACGCCGCGGTCGGGCTGGTTCGGCTGCGCAGGCGAGCGCGGCGGCGGCATCGCCGCCTGGCTCGAACTGGCGCGCGCGGCGCCCGAACTGCTGCCCGATCACGACCTCTTCTTCCTGTGCAACAGCGGCCATGAATATGAAAATCTGGGCGCCGAGGAGGCGCTCAAGGCCGCCGCGCCCAAACCCGCCGAGACGCATTTCTGGCTCCACCTCGGCGCCAATGTCGCGGCGCGCGACTGGCACGAGGGCCTGTTCGGGCTCGCCCCGCTCGCCGGCAGCGATTCGCAGCGTTACCTGGTCGTCAGCCCGCCGCTGCTGCCCGCCGCGCGGCGGCTGTTCGCCGGGCTGGCGGGTCTCGAATCGCCCTATCCGAGCGACCGCTTGTCGGCGGGCGAACTCACTGCGATCATCGCCGCGGGCTATCCGTCGGTCGCCGGGGTCTTCGGGCTCCACCGCTTTCACCATGTCGCGGGCGACGATGCGCGCTGCGTCGACGCCGCGGCGGTGGCGGCGGCGACGGCGGCGTTCAGGCAATTGCTCGTCACCGCCGCCGCGTAGAGTTTGCCCATTCTTACCTGAGCGTCATCCCGGCGAAGGCCGGGATCTCGCCGGTGCGTCAGGCCGAGGCGATAAGATCCCGGCCTTCGCCGGGATGACGAGCCAAGGAAGGCGGTATTTCGGTCCAGCCCGGTCAGGCCTCGATGTCGCGCTTGTAGGTTTCGGGCAGGAAGAGGATGCCCACGACCGCGGTGACCGCCGCGATCGCGACCGCATACCACAGCCCCTGATAGATATTGCCCGTCGCCGCGACCATCGCGAAGCCGATCGTCGGCATGAAGCCGCCGATCCAGCCGTTGCCGATATGATAGGGCAAGGACAGCGAGCTGTAGCGGATGCGCGCCGGGAACAGCTCGACCAGCAAGGCCGCGAGCGGGCCGTAGACCATCGTCGCGAGCAAGCCGAAGATACAGAGGATGCCGATGACCTTGACCTTGTCCACCTGCGCCGGATCGGCCTCGCCCGGATAGCCCGCGGCGTCGAGCGCCGCCTTCGCCTCAGCGCCGAAGGACGCGACCGCCGCGGCGCGCGCGTCCTTGTCCAGCCCCGCGGGATCGGGAACCGCGACGACCCGGTCGCCGACCCGCACCGACGCGACCGTGCCGGCGGGCGCGGCGACATTCGCATAGTTGATGCCATTCTTCGCCAGATAGGATTTGGCGATGTCGCAGCTCGTTTCATCGAAGCTGTTCTTGCCGATCGGGTCGAACTGGAACGAACATTCGCCGCCATCGACGACGACCGCGACCGGCGCGCGCTCGATCGCCGCCGCCATCGCCGGGTTCGCCGCAACGACGAGCGCCTTGTAGAGCGGAAAATAGGCGAAGACCGCGATGACGCAGGCGGTCATCATGATCGGCTTGCGCCCGATCTTGTCGCTGAGCCAGCCGAAGAAGACGAAGCTCGGGATGATGATCGTCAGCGCGGCGGCGACGAGGAAATTGGCGGTCGCGCCGTCGACCCGCGCGATCCGTTCGAGATAGAAGAGCGGGTAGAGATGCGCGGCGAAGCCGATCACCGCCTGCCCCGCGACCGCGCCGAACAGCGCGATCAGCACGATCTTGAGGTTGCGCCATTCGCCGAAAGCCTCCTTGAGCGGCGCCTTCGAGGTTTCGCCCGCCGCCTTCATACGCTGAAAGACCGGGCTCTCCTCGAGCTGGAGGCGGATCCACAGTGCGACCGACAGGAGCAGGATCGAGAAGATGAAGGGCAGGCGCCAGCCCCATTCGTCGAAGCTGTCGGCATCCATGAAGAGGCGCAGCGACACGACGAAGGTCGAGGCGAGGATGAGCCCGATCATCGCGGTGGTCTGGATGAAGCTGGTATAGAAGCCGCGCTTTCCGGGCGGTGCATGTTCGGCGATATAGACCGCCGCGCCGCCATATTCGCCGCCGATCGCCAGCCCTTGGAGCAGCCGCAGGATCATCAGGATGATCGGCGCCGCAACCCCGATCGTGTCGTAACCCGGCAGGAAACCGACCGCGAAGGTCGACAGCCCCATGATCGCCATGGTGACGAGGAAGGTGTTCTTGCGCCCGACGATGTCGCCGACCCGCCCGAAGACGAGCGCGCCGAACGGCCGCACCGCGAAACCCGCGGCAAAGGCCATCAACGCGAGGATGAAGCCCGTCGTCTCGTTCACGCCCGAGAAGAAATGATGCGACAGGGCGCTGGCGAGCAGCCCGTAGAGGTAGAAATCATACCATTCGAAAACCGTCCCCAGCGACGACGCGCCGATGACGAGCTTTTCGTTCTGTTTCTTGTCCCCGCCGGCCGGCAAGGCTTCCGCGTCGGTAGCCATCTTCCTTCTCCCATCTTGCCCGGCAGCGGCGGCGGACTCTCTGGCCCGTCCGCGCGCACCCCCGGGGAATTTCAGCGCGCGGCCGCCATCGTCGGCGCGGTGAAGCCCGCGCTTGCCAGCTCGCGTTCGGCCTGCGTGAAGCCGTAAGCCGGAACGATTTCGCCGCCGCGATCCACGACGCGGTCCCATTCGGCGGCGACGCGCTGCGCCGCCCCTTCGCCCTGCCCCACGTAGATGCCGCCGGTCAGCGTCACATGCGCTGCCGCGAAATGCCCCGCCCCGGCGCAAAGGATCGCGCGCGTCGGCGCATCTTCGCCCACCAGCGCGAGCAGGCCGGGGCTCACCGCTTCGGGCGCGAGCCGGGCCAGCGCGTCGGGTGCGAGCACGCCGTCGGTCATCGCCGTCGCCGCGGTCGGCGCGAGGCAGTTGACGCGGACATCATATTTCTCGCCCTCGATCGCCAGCGTCTGCATCAGCCCGACGAGCGCCATCTTCGCCGCGCCGTAATTGGCCTGCCCGAAATTGCCGTAGAGGCCCGACGAGGAAGTCGTCATCACGATGCGGCCGTAGCGCTGTTCGCGCATGATCTCCCACACCGCCTTGATACAGTGCACGCTGCCCATCAGGTGCACGTCGAGCACTTGCCGGAAATCTTCCAGGCTCATCTTGGAAAAGCTCTTGTCCCGCAGGATGCCGGCGTTGTTGATCAATATATCGACGCCGCCCCACGCCATCGTCGCGGCATGGACCATCGCCGCGACCTCGGCCTCGTCGGTCACCGACGCGGCGGCGGCCATCGCGAGGCCGCCGGCTTCGGCGATCTCCGCCGCGACGCGTTCGGCGGCGTCGCCGTCGCGATCGTTGACCACGACGCGCGCGCCATGCCGCGCGAGCAACAGCGCATGCGACCGGCCGAGCCCGCCGCCGGCGCCCGTCACGATCGCCACCCTGTCCTTGAGTTCGTCCATCATTCCGCTTTCCTCATTATCATAACTCACTTGTGAGTGAATATATTTCATCTCGCAGTCGGGCCGATGTGCCCCCGCCGCCAAGCCCTTTATGGCTTGGGTAGCCCGAAACTGCCTTTCTTTCCCGTCATCCCGGCGAAGGCCGGGATCTCACCGTCTCGGTCTGAGGCACCGGCGAGATCCCGGTCTTCGCCGGGATGACGGACCGAGGGGGAAGGATCACGCCTAGCCCCTGTCCTGCTTGCGCTGGTCGCAGATTTCGCGGAAGCCCGCGGCCATGAAGCGCGCCATGCGCGTCTTGACCGCTTCATAATCGTCCGAGTGGCAGAGGCCGTGCGACAATTTGTCGATGCGCCCGGTGCGCGCGAGCGTCAGCATCAGCGCGCCGGTGACGAAATGATAGCCCCAGAAAATATCTTCCTCGGCCGCGTCGGGCAGCGCCTTTTTCAATATCTCGATCAGGCGGAGCACGACGGGGTCGAAATATTTGTCCATGAATTCGGCGCCCTCTGGGCTGTTCGACGCCTGCGCGCCGAATGCGCCGTAATTCTTCCAGCCTTCGCCGCCCTGGATATAGAGATCGAGGTCGGTGTCGAGGAAGGCGTGGAGCGCGCCTTCGACCGTCGGCTTGCCGCCCGCCGCGCGGTCGTAATCGTCGAGCGCCTGCATCCGTTTGTCGATCGTCACCACGGCGCGCCGCGCGAACACCGCGTCGAACAGCCTCCTTTTGTCGTCGAAATAATAGTTGAGCAAAGTGTGGTGGACCCCGACCTGTTTCGCGACATCCTTCAGCGTCACGCCGTGAAAGCCGTGCTTCGAAAACAGGAGTTCGGCGGTGTCGAGGATCTGCTCCATCATTTCGGCGCGCTGTTCCGCCTTCGACGGGCGCTTCACCGCACTCTTTGCCTTCGACGCCAAATTCCTGTCCTTCCGCACTTCATCCGCACTTGTCATATCGCGGCCCGACGGGCCTACACCTGACCGTAATCGGCCCGCAATTGCATTTTGTCGATCTTGCCGGTCGGCGCGAGCGGCATCGCGTCGAGCCGTACGATCGCGTCGGGAATCCACCAGGAGGCGACGCGTTCGCGCAGCGGCGCGAGCAGGTCCTCGTCGCTGATCGACGCGCCGTTGGTCTCGACCAGCAGGATCGGCCGCTCGCCCCATTTGGGATCGCTGCGCCCGATCACCGCCGCGAGCGACACCTGCGGCAGCGCGCCGACCAGCGCCTCGATCTCGGCGGGGTTGATCCATTCGCCGCCCGATTTGATCAGGTCCTTCGACCGCCCGGTGATCGTCAGATTGCCGGCGCGGTCGAGCCGCGCGAGGTCGCCGGTGTCGAACCAGCCATCGGCGTCGGTCGCGGGCTCATCCTGCCCGAAATAGCGTTCGACGACGCTCGGCCCGCGGACGCGCAGATGCCCCTCGGCGCCGCGCTGCTCGGCGAGCGCGCGTCCCTCGGCGTCGGTGAGCAGCAGGTCGATGCCGATCGCGGGTTTTCCCGACACGCCGGCGGTGCGATCGGGATCGCCAGGGACCGCCGCGGTGCCGAGCGGCGACAGCTCGGTCATGCCCCAGCTCGTCTGCACCTCGGCGCCCAGCCGTCGTTCGATCCGTTCCATCAGCGCGGGCGGCATCGGCGCGCCGCCCACGAGGATGCGCTCGAGCGTCGGCACGTCGCCCCCCTCGCGCTCAAGATGTTCGACAAGGCCCAGCCACACGGTCGGCACGCCGACCCCCGCGGTCACCCCCTCGCCGCGGATCAGCGCCGCCAGATGCGCGCCGTCGCTGTGGCGGCCGGGCAGCACGAGCTTGCCGCCGGCGGCGGGAACCGAAAAGGGCAACCCCCAGGCGTTGGCGTGGAACATCGGCACCACCGCGAGCACCGCGTCGCGCGCGCGCACGCCCATCACATCGGCCTGCAACTGCCGCATCGTGTGGAGATAACAGCCGCGATGGGTGTAAGTGACGCCCTTCGGCGCGCCGGTGGTGCCCGAGGTGAAGCAGAGCCCCGAGGGGCTGTTCTCGTCGAATTGCCCCCAGGCGACGTCGGCCGAGGCCGCCGCGAGCGCCGGTTCGAGCGCGCCGACCGCGACGCGGCCATCCCCCTCGCCCGCATCGGCTTCGGCGGTGTCGAGCAGCAGAATCCGCCGCACGCTCCCGACATTGCGCGTCGCCGCTTCGGCGAGCGGCAGCAGGTCGGGGCTGACGAGCAGGACCCCCGCTTCGGACTGCACCAGCATCGCGCCGATCTGCGCCGCGGTCAGCCGCGGGTTCAGCGTGTGGCACACCGCGCCCATGCCGATGATCCCGTACCAGCTTTCGAGATGCCCCTGCGTGTTCCACGCGAGCGTCGCGACGCGGTGCCCCGCACGCACGCCCATCGCATGCAGCGCCCCCGACACCGCCCGCGCGCGTTCGTAAAGCGCGGCATAGCCGATCCGCGCGATGCTTCCGTCCGCCGCGGCCGATACGACCTCGGCTTGCGCGTGCCATTTGGCGGCGTGGGAGAGGAATTTGTCGAGCGTCAGGCCATAGGATTGCATCGAACCGTCGATCATTGGCACCCCGCGGCTTTCGGCGGCAGCGGCGGCGAGATGACGCCGACGTTCCAGTTCCACGCTATGTCGCCCGCCGCGCGGCGGCGGCACATCACCGCCTCGTGCAGCGCCGCGGTGCCGGGGAGCAGGCGGTGCCCCGCCTTCGGCGCCTCGACGATATGGAGGAAACCCGCGTCGTCCGAATAGTCGGGCCAGTCGGGCTGGCCCTCCGCCTGCGGGCGGCCGCTGCGCGCGAAGCTCGCCCAATAATCGCCCATCGCATCGGCGAGCCAGCGCTCGGTCAGGTCGTCGGGAATCTTCGGCCACAAGGGCGGCGTCTTGCCCGCGGTGCCGAAAATATAGGGCAGCTCGGCGGCATGGAAGGCGTGGAGATTCCATTCGGCGGTCGCCGGATAGCCATGGTCGAAATAATAGAAATAGGCGCCCTGCCCCAGCGCCGCCTGGTTCGACACCAGCCGTTCGGAGGTCCAGCCATACATCGCGTCGCGCGTCGCCGCGAGCATGCTTTCCTCGATATTCTTCGCCGGATAGCGTGCGAGGAAGGCGTCGGCGAACTCGCCGTAATTGGCGCGGATCGCGGCTTCATAGGCCGCGGCGTCGCCCGGCGGCTTGGGCAGTAGAAAGCGCAGCGAGCGGATTTCACCGGCGTTGAAGCCCGCGAGGATCGGCACGGGCGCCTGCTCGTTGCGGTCGAAGCTGTCGACCAGCTGGCGCGGCACGATTTTGCCATCGACGGCGGGGAACGGGAAATAGCCCGCCCTCGGCGCCTTTTCGGCGATTTCCTTCGCGGGCAGTGCGCGCAGCGCCGCGAGGTCGGCGGCGCCGAGCCTGGCGGCGAGGTCAACGCCCTGCGCCTCGGCGGGCACCATGCCGTTCAGCGGCGCACGCAGCCCCGGCGCCGACACCATATAGGCGCTCTGCGCGACCGCCTTGTGGAACAGCCCGCGCGCGGCGGGCGCGGTCATCAGATACATGACGCTGAGCGCGCCCGCCGACTCGCCCGCGATCGACACATTGCCCGCGCTGCCGCCGAAGGCGCCGATGTTGCGCTTGACCCATTTGAGCGCCGCGATCTGGTCGAGCAGCCCGTAATTGCCCGACACACCGTCGGCCGATTCGGCGCTGAGCTGCGGATGCGCGAACCAGCCGAGCGCGCCGAGCCGGTAGTTGATCGACACGACGACGATCCCGCGCTCGGCGAGCGCGCTGCCGTCGTAGA
This sequence comes from uncultured Sphingopyxis sp., assembly GCF_900078365.1. NCBI lineage: Bacteria > Pseudomonadati > Pseudomonadota > Alphaproteobacteria > Sphingomonadales > Sphingopyxidaceae > Sphingopyxis > uncultured Sphingopyxis sp. Next base: position 354,729 of record NZ_LT598653.1, on the reverse strand, counting down.
TCGGATCGCCCCCCGACCCGCCGGTCAGCGCGCCGCCGTGGATCCACACGAACACCGGCGCATCCTTTGCTTGCCTGGGCGCCCAGATGTTGAGCGACAGGCAATCCTCGCTCATCGCCGGTAGGTCCCAGGCATAGATGCTGGGACCGCGCGGTCCGGGCTGCATGCACGCCGCGCCGAAGCGCGTCGCGCCGCGCACGCCCGCCCAGTGCTCCGCCGGCTGCGGCGGCGCCCAGCGCAGCTTGCCGACCGGCGGCGCAGCGTAAGGAATGCCCTTGAAGACGCGGATGCCCTTCGTCTCGCTGCCCTCGACCTTGCCCGCGGGCGCGTCGACCACCGGCCCCGCCGCCGCGACCGGCGAGGCACAGAGCGCGGCGACGGCAAGCGCGAAGCCGGACAGGCGGCGGATCATCGGACCTTTCATCTCCTCGCCCCGGTTAGAAGCGGTAGTTGGCGCGGACGCCGATCGTGCGCGGACGCATGCGGGCGTAGCGGCCGTCGAGGAAGGCCTCGGGATGGACATAGGTGATCTTGCTGTCGTCGAAGAGATTTTCGACATAGGCGCCGAGGTCGATCGCCCCCAGCTTCGCCCCGGCATAGAGGTTCACATTGGTCCACGCCTCGGTGAAATCGTAGGTCGGGCTGACCGCAGCGGGATTGCCCGGCACATTGGGGAACTGGTTCGGGAAGGAACCGGCGTGCGATACATTGACCGCGGCATAGGCGCTGTCGCCGCCGCCGATCGCGAAATCATAGCGCAGCGTGCCCGACCCCTGAAAATGCGGAGAAGCCAGGCGGGTGCCGAGCTCGGCGCCCGAAATCGCCGCCTCGCCGGGCGTCAGGTCGGTGACCTTCGCGCGGTTGAACGAACCGTTGAGCGCGAGGCTCAGACCCTGGACGGGCCGCGCGAGAAACTCGAATTCGAGGCCATAGCTTTCGGCGCCGCCAATGTTGGTCGCGAACTGGATCGAGTCCGAGACGCGGTTCGCCTGAACCTGAATATCCTTCCAGTCGATATAATAGGCCGCGATATTGGCAACGAGATCGCCGCCGAGCCAGCGGCCCTTCAGCCCGAGCTCGTAATTGGTCACGCTGTCCGACTTCGCGCCGTCGGGGATGATCAGGTCGTCGGGATCGATCGCGCTGACCAGCCCGGCGCGCGCGTTGACGACCGGCGTGCGGAACCCCGTCGACACCGTGGCATAGGTGGTCAGGCTGTCGACCGGCTTCCACGACACGCTGGCTTTCCACGACAGGCGGTCGTCCTTGACCTTCAGCCCTTCGGAATAGGGAATATCGGTGACGGTGAGCGGGAAATTCTGCACGCCCAGGAAAGCGAGCGTCAGATAATTGCTGTTATAGCCGCCGCCGCGGGTGAAGCTCTGCACCTCGGTGCTGCCGTAGCGCAGCCCGCCGGTGACCCAGAAACTGTCGCTGAAGCGCCCGGTCACTTCGCCGAAGCCCGCGATCTCCTTCTGGTCGGTATAGCTGTTGAAGCGCTGGTAATATTCGTCGGGCAGCCCGGTCAGATTGTTATCGGTCAGATATTCGAGGCTCGAGCGATAGGCGAAATCGACGGTGCGGCGCTTGTCGTAATAGAAGAAGCCCGCGACCCATTCGATCGGCCCGTCGTGGCGCGACACCAGCCGCGTTTCCTGAACGAACAGGTCATCGAAGCCATAGGCATCGAGCGCGAAGGGAAAGGCCTGCGCAAAAGTGCCCGCAAGGTCGACATAGAAGGAGGCGTCATAGTCTGACAGCGTCGTCGAGCTGATCAGCTCGGCGAAATCGAACTCGTAATTGATCGTCACATTATAATTGGTGAGCTTGCCCTGGAACAGGTCGGGGCGGTCCGAATTGCGCACGAACTTGCCGAGCAGCGGGTTGGTCAGCGCCGAGTCCGCGGGCTTGCTGTTCTCGTAGGAGGCGAGCAGCTTGACCTTCATCCGGTCGCTCGGCTGGAGGAGCAGGATCGCGCGTCCGCCGAACGCCTCGAGGCTGTTCGAATCCTCGATCCCGGTGCCGATATTGTCGACCCAGCCGTCCTCGTTGCGGTAATAGCCGGTGACGCGCAGCGCGATCTCATCCTTCATGATCGGCAGGTTCACCATCGCATTATAGCGTTGGCGCACCGAGCTCGACCCGGTGAGGCCGAGGTCGACGCTCGCCGAAGCCTCGAAATCGTCGAGGTCGGGGCTCTTGGTGATGATCCGCATCGCGCCCGCGAGCGAGTTCGACCCGAACAAGGTGCCCTGCGGCCCGCGCAGGAACTCGACGCGCTCGACGTCGTAGAGATTGGGATCGAGGATCGTCGAATTGCCGTTCGCCGAGATCGGCAGTTCGTCGACATAGATGGCGACCGCGCTCTGGAGACCGGCCGAATAGCCGTTGGTGTTGATGCCGCGCGCGGTGAAATTGTTGAAATTCTGCGTCGGCCGGTTGACGACGATGCCGGGCGTATTCTGGGCGATCCCCTCGAACCCGACGATGCCGAGGTCGTCGAGCTCCTCCTGCCCGAACGCGGTGACGCTGAGCGGCACGTCCTGCAAGCGCGCGGTGCGGCGGGTCGCGGTGACGATGATGTCGCGATCATCGCGCTGCTGTTCCTGCGCGGTGGTATCGGCGGATGGCGTCTCCGCCTCCTGCGCCATGACCGAAACGGGCGATGCGAACAGGGCGGCCGCCGAGGCGGACACAAAAAGCTGAGCCTTCATATCAAACTCTCCCTCCCGTCAGCGGTCGTTGCCGCCGATCTGGGCCCAGCTTATCGGCAAGATTCTCACGCGAGTCAATATTCACTATCGCGTGTGTGAATAAAATGGAGAAAGCGGGGAAATTCGTTCCTTATCGTTGAAATTGCATGGAAATTGGCGCCGATTTCCGGCTCAGCCGTTGCAAATCCCCTCTGTGCTCCCGCGAAGGCGGGAGCCCATCTCCGACCGGCGCCATTTTCAACCGACCGGAGATGGGTCCCCGCCTTCGCGGGGACACGCGCGGTTTTTCAAGGATGATTCCGCTATCGCCGTTCCGTCACTCCCCGATACGCGCCAGCCCGTCCATCACCGCGGTCAGCGCCAGCGCATTCTCGCGCTCCATCGCGCTATGTCCGGCGTTGGTCACGACGTAAGTGGCGGGCTCCGCCCCGGCCCCGCGCAGCGCTGCGACGAGCCTTGACGCCTGCGTCAGCGGGCACACCTCGTCGAAGCGGCCGTGGACGATATGGGTGGGAATGCCGGCGAGCGTGGCGATATTGTCGAAGAAATGCCCCGCCGGGAGGAACAGCGCGTTGGCGAAATAATGCGCCTCGATCTGCGCGAAGCAGAGCGCGAAATCGGCTTCGCCGAACTTGCCGGTGTCGGCCGTCTCGGGAATCATGTTCGAAATCACGCCCTCCCACAAGGACCAGGTCAGCGCCGCCTTGAGCTGGCGCTCCGTCTCGGCTTCGGTCGCGGGGACCATGTCGAAGATCGCCTTGTAGGATTTCATCACGTCGCCGCGCTCTTCGGGGGTCAGCACCGACAGGAGTTCGGCCCATTCCGCGGGATATTTCATATAAGCGCCGGGTTCGGTGAGGGCGTAGGGATCGTCGGCCCACGTCGCGGCATTGCCCTGATAGAGATAGAGCAGATCCTCGGGCGCCCCCAGGAAGATGCCGCGCAGGATCAGGCTTGCGCAATGCTCGGGATGCGCGATGGCATAGGCCATCGCAAGCGTGCTGCCCCAGCTGCCGCCAAAGACGTGCATCGGCCCCGCGATCTCCAGCTTGTCGCGCAATTTCTCGATGTCGCCGATCAGGTCGGCGGTGGTGTTTTTCGCCAGCGCCACCGCGGGGCCCGCCGAGGCGACATTGGGCTCGCTCTTGCCGCAGCCGCGCTGGTCGAACAGGATCACGCGATAACGTTTCGGGTCGAAGAAGCGCGCCATGACGGGGGCGCAGGCGCCACCCGGACCGCCGTGGAGGAACATCACCGGTTCGCCCGCGGGATTGCCATATTCCTCCCAATAGATGCGGTGCGCGGGATCGCGGTCGACTTCGAGCCAGCCGAAATTCAGGCACGGCGGCTGCGGATAGACCCAGTCCTCGCCGATCTTGCTCGACGCCTGCAATCGCGAAAAATCCATGTCTTTGCCCTTATTTGTGATCGAGCCGCCGCCCCGAACGGGGCGCGGGGAACTTATGGCGCAGATCATCGTTCAAAAACCACCCCTGATCGCGGGATGGACGACGTGCCGCCGGCCGTGGGCATGGCAGAGATCCCGGGGTTGGGCGCTCGCGCCCGGAAAGCGATTTCCGGCCGTATCAAAAAGGAGTGGTCTCATGCGTTTCCAACCCGTCTTGATAAGCGCGCTCGGCGCGCTCGCACTCTCCGCCTGTTCGCAGCAGGAAGAAATCGCCGCGGCCCCGCCGCCTCCGCCGCCGGGCGCGGTTCCCGGGAGCATCGCCGCCGACCGCGACGGCGACGGCATCATCGATGGCTATTACACCGCCGACGGTATCTATCATCCGAACTACACCCCGCCGCCGCCCCCGCCGCCGCCCGCCCCGACGCAGGTGGGAGAACGCGGCTGATGGCGCCCGTTCGGGGGGCGCGGCGCCGCTGCGCTCCCCTGTTCCTGACCCTGCTGGCGCTCGGCGGCACGCTCGCGCCGCCCGCGCTTGCCGCGCCCGCCGCCCAAAGTGCCCCACTGGCGGGCGCGATCCGCGAGGAGGCCCGCGGCGACGTCAAACGCTTCTATGCCGCGCGCGGCTACAAGCCGCTATGGGTTCGCGCGGGCAAGATCGGGCCCGAAGCCGCGATATTGCTCGGCTATCTTTCAACCGCGCGCTTCGACGGCCTCAAGCCCGCATCCTATGACGTGCGCGATCTCGAGGGCGCGATCGCCCGTTCGCGCGGCGGCGATCCGCGCGCCCTCGCGCGCGCCGAGGTCGAATTGTCAAATGCCTTCGCACGCTATGTCCGCGACATGCGCCGCCCCGGCGATGCGAAGATGGACTATGCCGACAAGTCGCTGAAGCCGAGGAAGGCCGACACCGAAACCACCCTCCGCGCAGCCGCCTTTCCGAAGGATTTCGGCGACTACATGAAAAATATGGGCTGGATGAGCGAACATTATGTCCGCCTCCGCACCCTGATGCGCCGCGCGCAGGGCGGCGGCGCGCCCGAGGAGGTGATGGACCGCCTTCGCCTCAACCTCGACCGCACCCGCATCCTGCCCGGCCCCTACACGCACCATATCGTCGTCGACGCTTCGTCGGGCCAGCTCTGGTATTATGGGTCGGGCAAGCGCGTGGGCGTGATGAAGGTCGTCGTCGGCGCCCCCGAAACGCAGACGCCGATGCTCGCGGGCAAGCTGCAATGGGCGATCCTCAACCCCTATTGGAACGTTCCCGACTATCTCGCGCAAAAGAGCATCGCGCCCAAAGTGCTCGCGGGACGCAGCCTCGCGTCGCTGCGCATGGAGGCGCTGTCCGACTGGGGCCCCAATCCGCGCAAGCTCAAATCGTCCGAGATCGACTGGCCCGCCGTCGCCGCGGGCCAGCAGGTGCTGCGCCTGCGCGAACTGCCCGGCAAGAGCAATTCGATGGGCAAGGTGAAATTCCTCTTCCCCAACGACGACGGCATCTATCTGCACGACACGCCCGATCGCGCGCTGCTCGCCAAGCCCGACCGCCATTTCTCGAACGGCTGCATCCGGCTCGAAAATGCGGCCAGGCTCGGCCAGTGGCTGCTCCACCGCTCGATCAACACCAAGTCGAAGGCGCCCGAACAGGCGGTGCCGCTGCCGGTCGAGGTGCCCGTCTACCTCACCTATATCACCGCCAAGGCGACGGAGCGCGGCATCGCCTTCCGCGACGACGTTTACGGGCGGGACGGGTAGGCACTTTTCCCAAAGCCCGCTTTCGTCATCCCGGACTTGATCCGGGATCCATTCTTCCCGACGTCGCGTGAATGGGCCCCGGATCAAGTCCGGGGTGACGATGGAACGGGCGGTTGACCCGCATCCTCGAAAAGTCCAGACCACCTCCGTCGCAAAAAGGGGAAATATTTCATGCGCAAACTGGCATTGTTCGGGGCGAGCCTCCTCGCCCTCACCGCGCAGATCAGCCTCGCGCAGGAAGAACAGCCACCCGCCGCCCCGCCGTCCGAAGCCGCCGCGCCGGCCGAGCCTCCCGCCGCGATGTCGGCCTCCGCCGTCGGCAGCGCGAGGCTCGCCCCCAACCGCCGCTTCACCGGCGCCGACCTGTTCGACCTCGCGATCGCCGCCGATCCGCAGATCAGCCCCGACGGCCGCCATATCGCCTATGTCCGCCGCGCGAACGACATCATGACCGACCGCGCGGTCAGCTCGATCTGGCTGATCGATACCCGGACCGGCGCGGAAACGCCGATCGCCGGCCGGCAGGGCGGTGCCTTTTCGCCGCGCTGGTCGCCCGACGGCAAGCGCCTTGCCTTCGCGTCGACCGAGGGCGGCAGCGCGCAGCTCTGGGTCCGCTGGATGGACGGCGGCGAAGCGGTGCGCCTCACCGGCCTGCCGACCAGCCCGTCGAGTATCGCCTGGTCGCCCGACGGCCGCTCGATCGCCTATACGATGCTGGTCAAGGACGAGGGACCGAAATTCGGCAGCGCCCCCGCGAACAAGCCCGAGGGCGCGAAATGGGCCGAACCGCTCGAAGTGCGCGACCTCCTCACCTATCGCGCCGACGGCGAGGGCTATCTCGAACCCGGCTTCGAGAAAATCTTCCTTGTCCCCGCGACCGGCGGCTCGCCGCGCCAGCTGACCTTCGGCCCCTATCACGACGGCGGCCCCCTGAGCTGGTCGCGCGACGGCCGCACGCTCTATTTCGCCGCCAACCGGCGCCCCGACTGGGAGAGCGATCCGGTCGAAAGCGAAATCTATGCGCTCGACGTCGAGAGCGGCGGAGTCACCGCGCTCACCGACCGCAACGGCCCCGACGCGAACCCGATCGTCTCGCCCGACGGCGGCAAGATCGCTTACCTCGGTTTCGATGACAAACTGCGCGCTTATGAAAACACCCAGCTCTATGTGATGAACCGCGACGGATCGGGCCAGCGCAGCCTGACCGCCGATTGGGACCATGGCATCGACGCGATCGAATGGGCCGGCGACGGACGCAGCGTCTATGCGCAATATGACGACCATGGCGAGACGAAGGTCGCGCGCATCGCCCTCGACGGATCGGTGCGCACCGCCGCGACCGGCCTGTCGGGCGGCGGGCTCGACCGCCCCTATACCGGCGGCAGCTTCACCGTGTCGGACGACGGCGCGATCGCCTTCACCGGCGGCACCCCCACCCGCCCCGCCGAAGTTCAGCTGGCGCGCGGCGGATCGGCGCGCATGCTCACCGATCTCAACCGCAGCTTGCGCGAAGTGAAATCGCTCGGCGAGGTCCGCAAGATCACCGCCGCCTCCAGCCACGACGGCAAGACGATCGAGGGCTGGCTGACGCTGCCGCCCGGCCATGTCGAGGGCCAGCGCGTGCCGCTGATCCTCGAAATCCATGGCGGCCCTTTCGCGGCCTATGGCCCGCATTTCGCGACCGACAACCAGCTCTACGCCGCCGCGGGCTATGCCGTGCTCTCGGCCAATCCGCGCGGTTCGACGAGCTATGGCGCGGCCTTCGCGAACGAGATCGACAAGGCCTATCCGGGCAATGACTATTTCGACCTGATCTCGATCGTCGACCGCGCGATCGAACTCGGCGTCGCCGACCCGGATGCGCTGTTCGTCACCGGCGGCTCGGGCGGCGGTGTGCTGACGAGCTGGATCGTGGGGAAGACCAACCGGTTCAAGGCGGCGGTCACGCAAAAGCCGGTGATCAACTGGACGACGCAGGCGCTCACCGCCGACGGCCCCGCTTTCTTCGGCCGCTACTGGCTCGGCGCGCAGCCGTGGGAGAATCACGAGCTTTACTGGTCGCGTTCGCCGCTGTCGCTCGTCGGCAATGTCGAAACCCCGACGATGGTCGTGGTCGGCGCCGAGGATTATCGCACCCCGGTCAGCGAATCCGAACAATATTACACCGCGCTCCGCCTCCGCGGCGTGCCCACCGCGCTCGTCAAGGTGCCCGGCGCCAGCCACGGCGGCATCGCGGCACGCCCGTCGCAATCGGCCGCCAAGGCCGCGGCGATCCTCGCCTGGTTCGAGAAATACCGGAAGGGCTGGACGCGGCCGGCGGGGAAATAGGCGGGCGATCGATCGGGTCCGCTTGAGGGTAGGAAGCGGACGTTGCCTATAACCGTCGCCCCCGCGAAGGCGGGGGCCGCCAGCGGCCTTAATCAGCGGCGCCCGCGTAAACCGACAGCGGCCGCCCGCCTTCGCGGGGGCGACAGCTAGTTTCGGCCGTTCGCGCCCTTCACGCCGCGTCGTGGAAGATCAGGCCCAGCGTATGCCGCCGCCCCGACCGGATTTCGCTGACCCCGTGGCGCATCGTCACGCGATAGTCGCCGCGCGATCCCCGCACCGGCCGCGCATTCACCGCGAAGACGGCCGCGTCGCCCTTCCACAGCGGCACGACCGCGGCTCTCGATTGCATCCGCGGCCGCTGTTCGGTCAGGATGAACTCGCCGCCGGTGAAATCGCGTTGCGGCTCGGACAGCAGGATGGCGACCTGCAGCGGAAACACATGCTCGCCGTAGAGATCCTGGTGCAGGCAATTATAGTCGCCCGCGCCATATCGCAGCAGCAAGGGCGTCGGCCGCCGCTGTCCCGCATCGTGGCAGCGCGCGAGGAATTCGGCATGATCGGCCGGAAAGCGTGCCGCCATCCCCATCCGCTCGTGCCAACGGTTCGCGATCGGCGCGAGCCGCGCATAGAGCATGCCCCGCAAAGCCTGAACCAGCGGCGGCAGCGGATAGGCGAAATAACGATATTCGCCGCGTCCGAAGCCGTGCCGCGCCATGAACACATGGCTGCGGAACCCCGCATCCCGCGCATAGAGCGCCGCGGTGCCGTCGCATTCGGGGCCGCTCAGCAACCCCGGCAGCATCGCCCATCCGTCACGATCGAGCGCCGCGGCGATCGGGTCTCCTTTCGGCATTTCGATAGGCGCGCCGATGCGTGTTTCCATGATCTTCGTCATGCGCCGGCAATGCCATTGCGCACGCCGGTCCGCGCTCCGTTTCTTGCTTTCAAACCCGAAGTCCCGGGCCGCGCCACCGTCCGGCGTATCCGGGGCACAGCGGGCCGGATCGGGGCTTCCGCGCCCGCGCATCTTCTCTCTAGTCGGTCGCACGGGGGCGGGTGAAGACAGGAGCAAGGATCATGAGCGCCCTTTCGACCCGGCACGAGCCCGACCCGGTCCGTCACGGCGGCCCGCCGACGGCGGAAGACTACGCACTGGGGCTCCAGTTCTGCCGCGTCGGCCTTCTGTCGCTGACGCGGCTGCAACTCGCGCTCGAACGCGGCGACCGGTCGCGCGCGATGGAGGCGATCGACGACCTGCACGCGCTCGATACCGAGGTCGAACGCCTCGTCGGCGCGCTCCCCGTCTCGTCACACGATTCGCGACAGGCGCGTGTCGCCGGCATTCTCAAGCAAGAGAAGATGGCGGTCGCCTTCGAAAAGCTCGCGCTGGCGAGCGGGATCAGCGGACCCGACCTTTCGTCACGCCCGGGCGTTCCGGAGCGCCTCGCCAACGTGCGGGAGGAAGCCGGTCCCGCTGTCATCGCCGATTGGCCGCCCGCCGAGCCCCGAACGGCGCGCCTCCTGCGCGTCTATGGACCGCGCGTGGCGGTGCTGTTCGCGATCACGGCCGCGACGCTGGCGGCGTTGCTGGCGGCGCTTTAAGCCGAACCCCGCCACACCGCGCGCCCGACAGCCCGCGCCAGCGGTTCACAATGCGCCCTGCCATGCTAAGACCCGGCTTTCCAACCGCCTCGACCGCTGACAAACCGGAAAGCTTCCATGAAAACGCACCTTGCCGCCGCCCTTTTCCTCACCGCCATCGCCGCGCCGGCCGCAGCCCAAACGGGTATCGACGCCGCCAATCTCACCGAAACCGTGCGCACGCTTGCTTCCGACCAGTTTCAGGGCCGCGCCCCCGGGACGGTCGGCGAGGAGCGCACGGTCGGCTATCTGATCGGCCGGCTGGAGGCGATGGGGCTCGAACCCGCGGGCGTCGACGGCGGCTGGACGCAGCCGGTGCCGCTGCTCCACACGCGCCTCGGCGCGCCCGAAACGCTGGCCTTCGGCCGCAAGGGCGCCGCGACGCCGCTGACCTTCGGCACCGACATCTATGTCTCGACGCTCCAGCCCAAGGACAAGGCGGTGGTGGCGAACGCGCCGATGGTCTTCGTCGGTTATGGCGTCAGCGCCCCTGAGCGCGGCTGGGACGATTTCAAGGGGCAGGATTTGAAGGGCAAGGTCGCGGTCTTCCTGATCAACGATCCCGATTTCGTCGCGGCCAAGGGCGAGGATCCGTTCGGCAAATTCGGTGGCCGGACGATGACCTATTACGGCCGCTGGACCTATAAGTTCGAGGAAGCCGCCCGCCGCGGCGCGGTCGCGGCGCTGATCGTCCACGACGCCGAGGGCGTCGGCTATGGCTGGAACGTCGTCAAGAGCGGCGGCGGCGAAAATTACGGTCTCGTCGTGCCGCCCGAAAAGGTGACGAGCCTTGCGCTGCAGGGCTGGATCTCCGGCGAAATGGCGACGAAACTCTTCACCGATGCCGGGCAGGATCTGGAGAAATTGCGCGTCGCGGCGCGCCGCAAGGATTTCACGCCCGTAGACCTCGGCACGAGCTTCGACGCCGCGATCCCCGTGACGCAGGAGGTCGTGCAGAGCCAGAATGTCCTCGCCAAGATTTCGGGCGCGAAACGCCCCGACGAGGTCGTCATCTATGGCGCGCATTGGGACGCCTATGGAGAAGGTCCGCCCGACAGCGAGGGCCGCATCTATCGCGCGGGCGCCAACGACGACGCGCTCGGCGTCGCGGGGCTGTTCGAGATCGCGCGGCTGTTCAAGGCGGCGCCGCCGCCCGACCGCACGATCGCCTTCGCCTTCTGGACCGCCGAGGAGCGCGGGCTGCTAGGATCCGAAGCCTATGCCGAAAAGCCGCTCTTCCCGCTCGAGAAGACCGTCGCCAACCTCGGCCTCGACATCCTTCAGACCGCCGGCCGCGCCAAGGACGTCGTCCTCGTCGGCAAGGGACAGGGCACGCTCGAGGACGATCTCGCTCGCTTTGCGGCGGCGCAAGGGCGCACGGTCAGCGTCGAGAGTCTGCCCGAACGCGGCCTCTTCTACCGTGCCGACCATTTCAGTCTCGCCAAGCGCGGCGTGCCCGTCCTGTTGATGATGGGGATCGCGGGCGCGTCGGATCTCGTCGAGGGTGGCAAGGAAGCGGGACAGGCGTGGGTCGATGCCTATACGGGCAAATGCTATCATCAGGCGTGCGACGCCTGGGGACCCGACTGGAACCTCGACGGCGCGGTGCAGGACATCGAGATTTTCCATCGGATCGGTAATGAATTGGCGCGTTCGGCACGCTGGCCCGGGTGGAAAGCCGGCAGCGAGTTCAAGGCGATCCGCGACAAGAGCGCTGCGGTGCGGAAATAGGGCGTCATGCGCTGAAGACGGCTGGCGGCCGGTAGCGGCCGAAGCGCGATTGCTCTCTCCCCTTCAGGGGAGAGATACGAAAGCTCGCCGGCTTGTCCGGCTAGCCGAAGTTGAGAGGGGTATGAGCCGCTTCGGCCCCCTCTCCCAACCCTCTCCCCTGAAGGGGAGAGGGCTATGGCAACTCCCCACCCCAATACCGCCCCATCTTGCGGCGTCCCGCCCGGAAGATTACTCCGCTCTCCATGAGCGACGACAAAATCTTCATCAGCGCCAACGAACTGCTCGCCGACTCGCTGCGTCTCGGGATGCAGGTGGTGGGCAGCGATTTCAGGCCGACGCACCTCGTGGGCATCTGGCGCGGCGGCGCGCCGGTCGGGATCGCGGTGCAGGAACTGCTCGACTATCACGGCCACCATTGCGACCATATCGCGATCCGCACCTCCTCCTACAAAGGCATCGACCAGCAGGACCCGCAAGTGAAGGTGTTCGCGCTCGGCTACCTGATCGACACGCTCAATCCCGACGACCGGCTGCTGATTATCGACGATGTCTTCGACAGCGGTCGCAGCATCCGCGCCTTCATCGCCGAATTGAAGGCGCGCTGCCGCCACAATATGCCGCGCGACATCCGCATCGCGACCGTCTGGTTCAAGCCGGGGCGCAATGTCACCGACCTCCGCCCCGATTTCTTCGTTCACGAAACCGACCGGTGGCTGATCTTCCCGCACGAGATCGACGGGCTGACGGTCGAGGAAATCCGCCGTCACAAGCCCGAGGCGGCGATCATCCTCGGGCAAGCGAAGGCGCCAAATGCCTGAGGGTTTCGCCTCGCGCGAGGAACGCGCCGCCTTTATTGCGGGCCTGCCCAAGGCCGAACTGCACCTCCATATCGAAGGATCGCTCGAACCCGCGCTGATGTTCGAGCTGGCGCAGCGCAACCGGGTCGCGATCCCCTTTGCCAGCGTCGAGGAAGTGCGCGCGGCCTATGCCTTCTCGAACCTCCAGGATTTTCTCGACATCTATTATCAGGGCATGGGCGTGCTCCACCGCGAGCAGGACTTCCATGACCTGACCGCCGCTTACCTCGCGCTCGCGCATGCCGACAATGTCCGGCACGTCGAGATTTTCTTCGATCCGCAGGGGCACACGGCGCGGGGCGTCGCCTTCGGCACCGTTGTCGCGGGCATCACACGCGCGCTCGACGATGCCGAAGCGAGCTACGGCATGACGTCGAAGCTCATCATGTGCTTTCTCCGCCACCTCAGCGAGGACGAGGCCGAAGCGACGCTCGACGCGGCGCTGCCATATCTCGATCGCATCGCCGGCGTCGGGCTCGACTCGTCCGAAGTCGGGCATCCTCCCGCCAAGTTCGAACGCGTCTTCGCACGCGCGAAGCGACTGGGCCTCAAGACCGTCGCGCACGCCGGCGAGGAAGGGCCGCCCGAATATGTCCGCGAAGCGCTCGATCTCTTGAAGGTCGATCGCATCGACCATGGCAATCGCAGCCTCGAGGACCCCGCGCTCGTCGCGCGGCTCGCCGCCGAAGGCATGACGCTGACCGTCTGCCCGCTCTCGAACCTCAAGCTCTGCGTCGTCGGCGACATCGCCGCCCATCCGCTGAAGACCATGCTCGATGCGGGCCTCAAGGCGACGGTAAACAGCGACGATCCCAGCTATTTCGGCGGCTATGTGGGCGCCAATTACCAGGCGGTCGCCGATGCGCTCGACCTGTCGAAGGACGAACTGCTGACGCTCGCGCGCAACAGCTTTACCGGCTCGTTCCTGAGCGATGCCGACAAGGCGAAGCATATGGCCGCGATCGACGCCTGCGCCTGACTGGCGGCGATGATCGGTTGCGACTAAAATGCGACGCTTGGTATCCCATAACTCGTCATTCCCGCGAAAGCGGGAACCCAGTGCGGGGTCAGCCGACGCACGCTCTGGGTTCCCGCTTTCGCGGGAATGACGAAGATAGGAAATGGCAGCTCTCTACCCCGAACCAGCCATTCACGGCCGCTCGGAACCCTGTCAAGCCGCGATCAGCACGCCGTGATAGGTGCGGTCCTCGAACGCGCGTCCCGCACCCATCGCGACGCACATCAACGCATCGTCGGCGACCGTGACCGGCAGCCCGGTCGCGCGCGCGATCGCCTGATCCATGCGGCGTAGCAGCGCGCCGCCGCCGGTCAGCGTGATGCCTTCGTCGATGATGTCGGCCGACAGTTCGGGCGGCGTCTGTTCGAGCGCCGCGCGCACCGCGCCGACGATCTGCCCGACGGGTTCGGCGAGCGCCTCGGCGACCTCGGCCTCGGTCACCCGCACCTCGGCGGGGCGGCCGGTGACGAGGTCGCGGCCCTTGACGCCCATGACCATGCCGTCGCCCGCCGGCGGGGTCGCGCAGCCAATCGTCATCTTCACGCGCTCGGCGGTCATTTCGCCGACCATCAGATTATGTTTGCGGCGGATGAAGGAGGAGATCATGTCGTCCATCTTGTCGCCGCCGACGCGCACCGAATTGCTGTAGGCGATGCCGCTCAGCGACAGCACCGCGACCTCGGTCGTGCCGCCGCCGATGTCGACGACCATGGCCCCCCTCGGCTCGGCGACCTGCAGCCCGGCGCCGATCGCGGCGGCGAGCGATTCCTCGATCAGTTGCACCGATGCCGCGCCCGCATTGCTCGCGGCGTCGCGGATCGCGCGGCGCTCGACCATCGTCGATCCCGACGGCACGCAGATCACGACATGGCTGCGCTGGACGAAGCGGCTCGCACCGCCCTGCGCCTTGTCCATGAAGTGCTTGAGCATCTGCTCGGCGACGTCGATGTCGGCGATGACCCCGTCGCGCAAGGGGCGGATCGCCTGGATATTGTCGGGGGTCTTGCCCATCATCGGCTTGGCTTCGTTGCCGACGACCTTGACCCGGCGGACGCCGTCGCGCGTTTCCAGCGCAACGACCGAGGGTTCGTTGAGGACGATGCCCTTGTCGCGCACATAGACGACGGTGTTCACCGTCCCGAGGTCGATAGCCATATTGTGCGCGGCCGACGCAAACCGATTAAAAAACTTCATATGCGGGGCGAATGCCTTCGGGGTTTGAATGGAAGAATCAGGCGTGCTGGCCCTTCGGCGCCCTCAACGTCTGGTCCCGTGATCGACTGCGTCGAAGCCGCGAACGCGTCAACGAAAGCGGCCGCCAATACTGCCAGAACGGTTGTTTCTCAGGCTCGGTTGATCGAACGGTTCAAAATTCGGGGTCAGCCGAGCCCGGAAGGCGCAATTTGAGGCCCTGCAGCCTGACGATCCGATCGCCCTCGCACAGCGGCGCCGCGATCAGCCGCATCCAGCGGCGCGGCGCCTCTGCGGGGCAGATTTCGACGTCGAGTGTGAAGCCGCGCCGGTGACGGATCGCATAGGCGCGCAGTTTCTCCATCGCCGCGCGCGATCCCTCGGCATAGAGCCCCGCCGCCTCTTCGCGCCGGACGGACGCCCCGCGCGGGATGCCAAAAATATCATAGACCTCGTCCGACCAGCTCAGCCGGTCATTGTCGGTGAGGTCGCATTCCCACTGCCCGATTCCGATGCGCCCCGGCCCCAGCCGCGCCGCGACATCGACGACGTCGGGGATCGGATCGAGCGTCTCGCACCGATGCAACTGCCCCAGCTCGAAAAAACGCGTGCGTTCGTAGAGCGGCCAGCTGTGATGGACGGGCAAGGGATGGGTTGGCTTCAACGCGCTGGTCTTCCATTGAATCAGCCAAGGATAGGCGACCGGCATTTAACAGTTTGTGAGGCTTTTTGACAGCCTTTCGGCGCTATCGCCCGCGCGCCAGCGCGATCCCCGCCAGATTCTGCGTCCGCTTGATATGACGCACGGCGGGCGCCGGCCCGCCTTCGGCGAGCGCGCGGAAACGGGCGAGATGCTCCGCCGCCCCGCCGCGGGCGCGCACCGCGCCGTTCGCTTGCGCCACCACCCCCGCCGCGTCGCCGAGCAGGATGAAATTCTCCAGCGCCAGGTCGCGCGCCAGCCGCAGCGCCGCGATCAGCGCGAGCCACTCGGCATCCTGGCTGCTGCCGATCCCCGCGTCGCGCACGACGACGGCCGCGCCGCCGGTGACGACGGCGGTTTCCATCCTGCCCGGGTTGGGCCGGCATCCGCCGTCGAAATAGATTTTGATGCGGCGCGCCGTCATATGAATCCTAACATTATCGGGTCAGGCTGAAACACCGTCTTCCTTGTTTCGTCATCCCGGCGAAGGCCGGGATCTCACCATCTCGACCTGACGCACCGGCGAGATCCCGGCCTTCGCCGGGATGACGATTAGGCCAAGACAAGATCAGAGCCCAACCCGTCAGAATGTCCCGCGCACCGAAAAGACGAAGATCGGCCCGATCAGCCGGTCGCGCTGCTCGATGAAGGAAACCGGGCTGTCGCCGCGCACCCCGGTATAGACGGTGCGGTCGCGTTTCGACCGGGCGTTCACCATGTTGGAGATCTGGGCGCGAACGGTGAGGCCGAACACATCCTTGTTCTCGACGAACAGCGACGCCCATATGGGTCCTTCCCAGACCTTGTCGGTCTGGTTGCGGCGGTAATTGGGCTGGTAGTGCGAATATTCGAGGTCGCCGCCCCACGCCCAGTCGCTCGCGGGAATGTCGTGGCGCAGGCCCAGTTCGACGACGGTGTCGGTGAAGCCGCTCCACTGCCGCTTCTCGCCGGTGAAGGGATCGCGCAGCGAGCTTTTCTGCAGCAGCAGGCGCGTGTTGAGCCGCACTCCCTTCAGCCCCGCGGGGTCGAGGTTGATGGTCGAGGTCCAGTCGATCGCGCCCGCCCTCGCCTTCGCGATATTGCCGACCGCCTCGCCCGTCTCGCCGATCGGGATCACGTCGACGCGATCCTCGACGTCGCGGTAGATGAAGATCAGCTTGGTCGACCCCCAGGGACCCAGCTTCTTGTTGATCTCGCCCTCGTAGGTCCAGTCCTGCTGGGGGCGCAGGTCGTTGTTGCTCGCATTCTGGTTGCCGTCGTTGAGGAAGGCGCGCGCGAGAAAGTCGTAGAAGGAAAGCTGCAGCACGCGCCGCCTGAGCTTGACCGATATATCGAAATCGGCCGAGGGCGCCCAGGCGAGCGAAATCGATCCTTTGGGCCGGAAGAAGCTGCGCGTCAGGCCGTTCGCGCCGGTCTGGGTGATCGTCGAATGTTCGGCGCCGGCGATGATCTGGAAATTGAGCTTGTCGGTCAGCTTGCGGCCGAAGCTCAAAAGCCCTTCATAGCGATCCTCGCTCACCCCGCCGGTGCCGCCTTCGAAGGGAATATCGACGAAATCGCCCGAGGGATCGAGCACCGCGAGCGACGCGACATTGTCGAGCGTGTTGAACGCCGCCTCGCCCGAGAGCTGCCAGTCGCCGCCGAACATCTTCCATTGATATTCGCCGCGCCCGATCGTCTCGCCGAGGTCGCCCGTCTGCATGAAGCGGTCGCCGGTGGCGATACCGCCTTCGGGGGTGGTCACGATTTCCTGGCGATAGGGTTCGTGGCTGAAGCGGCGGAGCCCGATCAGCTTGAGCTTCCCCGGTCCGAGCCCGAACTGGTAATCGCCGCCGATCTCGTAATTCCAGCTGTCGGCCTTTTCGCGCACGGTGCGGATGCTGTCGGGCAGCCCCGGGCCGCTGCGCACGCCATCCTCATAATAGCGGTCATATTTGCGCTGATAATGGCCGCCGAAATTGGCGACGGTGTCGCCCGCCGGATCCCATGTGATGCGCCCCGACAGCTTCGGCGTGTCATAATGGGTGTGCCAGATATCCTTGCGCCGCTCGATGATATGGCCCGCGCCATCGTAAATGAGCGTGGGGCCGCCCGCGCCGCTGCGCGCCGAATCGTCGTTGTTGAGCGACGCCTCATATTCGATCTCGCCCGACCGCCCGCGCACCGACACGTCGGCGCGCGTGAACAACGGGTCGGTGTAGTGCGGGCGGAACTGCGGCTTCCACGAAAACTGCCCCGAAATGCCGTCGGCGCGATAGACGATATTGGCGACCTGCCCCGACAAGCCCGGAATATCGAGCGTCGCGCCATCGACGATCTCGATCCGCTCGACATTGCCCGCGGGGATGCGCGAGAGCTGCGTATACATGTCGTCGGCCTTGTTCGATGGCCGCTTGCCGTTGAACAGCACATTGCCGGTCGCCTGTCCCAGCCCGCGCAGTTCCTCGCTGTCGCGGATCTGGAAACCCGGCACCTGGTTCAGCATGTCATACGCGTTGACGGGCGCGTAGCGCGTGAAGTCGGCGGGGGTGTAGACCTGCCGCGCCGGCATGGTCGCGGTGGGCGCGATCTCGGTCGCGGCGGGCGGCGGCGTATCGCCGCTCGGCACCGCCGTCTCCTGCGCCAGTGCCGGGTTGGAAAGCGCGGCAGCGATCGCCGCGAGGCTGGTCGCTCGCCTCACTTGGCGCCCCCCGCCGCGCGGTTCATCGCCTGCGCATATTCGCCCGTCACGCCCATCGCCTTCATGCCCACGACCTCGTCGGCGCTCAATTTGCGATACCCCGCCGCGGCGAGCCCGCGCACATAGGCGCCATCGACGCCGAGCGCCTTGCACGCGATCGCATCCTCGACGTCAGTGAGCACCAGTGCCTCGGACTTGAGGTCGCGCACATATTCGGGCCGCACATCGAGCGCGGCGGCGGCGATCAGGTCGTCGGCGTCCTTCGGCCGCACGCCCTCGCGCGTCAGCCCGTCGGCCAGCTCGATAGAGGCATCGACGAGCAGCATCGCGAGCAGCGACGAACGCTGGTCGGGCGCGAGGCCGCGCTCGGCGAGCTGGCGTTCGAACGCGGGATCGGAGGTGAAACGGCATTCGCCCTGCCCCTCGAAAGCGCGCGTCAGCGTGCCGGTGCAGGACAAGGTGCCCGCGTCGTGCGCGACCCGAAAGCTGACGGGTCCCGGCGTTGTCCGGCGAAGCGCCGCTTCGGCGCCGGCGAAATAGGGGCGCGAGCCATCGAAACTCTGGTCGCTGCTCGATTTCCGGTGCTGGATGCGGATGCGCGGGGCGTCCTTCTTCCCGCTTGAAGGCTCGGCAACCCAGCGCACGTCGGTCAGCACCAGCGGATCGGCGGCGGCGCTCGGCGCCGAACAGGCGAGGATCGACAGCAGCGCGGTACCGCCGGCAAAAAACAGGGCCTTCATATGGTGCACTCCTCCCTCCGTGCGCCAGGCGAGCGTCATCGCTCGCCGCCGCAGCGGCGTTTTTCAAACAAGGTTTCGATCAATCGTCGGCGCGTTCGGACGAACGTCCGGGCGTCAGTCGTCGGGCGCGGTAGGCGGCGCCGGGGGTTCGGGCGTTGCGGGTATTTCGATCCGGGCGATCCGGCCATCGGCGCGGCGCGCCTCGATCACGCCGCGTTCCATGTCGAGGACCGCGACATCGCCGCCGCGCACCGCCTTTGCGACCGGTCGCGGCGTTGCCGGGGGACGGGCCTTCGCGCTGGGCCGGAACGCGCCCACCGCGCGCAATTCGATCGCATCGTCGGCATCGCGCATCCTGACGCCCGACCGCTGCATCTCGGTGACGAAATCGCAGTCGACCCCCATCGCCTTCAGCGCGATCAGATCGTCAATCCCCACCCCCGGAAAATGCGACCGCATGTCGCGGGCAAAGGCCGCATCGACGCCGACATGGCGCGCGCCGACCAGATCGTCGAAGCCGGCGCCGGGAATGATGGCGCGCATCTGCCGGATATAGGCGGGGTCGATCCCGCTTGCCTTGGCCGAGATGATGTCGTCGGCGTCGATCGATCCGCCGCTTTCGCGCAATTTCTCGACATATTCGGGGGTCACGCCGACCGCGCGCATCCCGACGAGCTGTTCGGCGGTCAGCGGCTTCGACGTGGCCGTCGCGGCCCCCTCGACCGTGGCGTCGCTTGCAACCGCAGCCGCCTGCGACGTCGCGCTTGTCTTTGTTGTGGTGGAGGCGGCGACAGCGTGGACATCCGCCGCCGCCTCGGGCTTCGCCGTCGCCGAAAAGGCGGCGAGCGGCGCGGTGACGCCGGCGAGCAGCACGAGGCTCATCAGCATCCAGCTCGCGCTCGCCGGGCCGCGCCGCAGGCTGCCGTCGAGTACGCGAGTGATCCGGCGCTTCAGGCTGTTCTTGCCCGGCGCGACGCCATGCGCGGCGAGCAGTGCGCCCTGATTGTCGTGGCGCGCCGCGCCGACCAGCAGCGTCGCATAGTCGGGGCCGTCGATGTCGGCCATCAGCACCGCGTCGTCGGCGGCTTCCTCGCGCAATTGATGGCTCTCGCGCGCCAGCATCCACACGAGGGGATTGAACCAGAAGACCGCGCAGGCGATGCGCGCGCCGAGCAGCTTCGCCCAGTCGAGCCGCGCGACATGCGCCAGCTCATGCGCGATGATCGCCTCGGCCTCCCCCGCCGCCGCGACGGCTTTCGGGCTCAGCACGATCGTCGGGCGCAGCACGCCCCAGCTGATCGGCGAACGCAGCTCCTTGCTGACCAGAAGCGCGGTGCCATGCTTGAACCCCATCCGCCGCTGCGCTTCGGCAAGCGCCGACAGCCACGAGCGTTCGACCAATATCTCGGCGCGTCCGCGCATCGCGAACAGCCGCACGACCGCGAGCGCCATCACTCCGCACAGCAGGACGAGCGGGACAAGATAGAGAAAGGGGGCAAGGTCGCTCCAGTCGACGACGATCGGCGTCGATCCGGCCCGATCCACCACGACAGGGACTGAAGCCGTGGCGGCGGCCGGATCGATCGCCGATCCCCCGGTTGCCCCTGTTTCGAGAGCGGACGCGGCAAACCAGCTCGCGGGCAGCGGCGCCCATTGCGGCAGCAGCAGAATCGCGGCAGGCAGCGCGAGCAGCGCCGCGAGCCCCGCATGCGCGATCATCGACCGTTCACCCGCCGAGCGCGCCCGCGCGAGGCGGAGCAGCGCCAGCGTCAGCGCCGCGACGACGGCCGATTTCCAGGCGAGGCTCAGCAATATGGCGGCGGTCAGCATCACCCTCTCCCTTCGCGTGCCTTGGCGATCATCTTTTCGAGCTCGTCGAGTTCGTCACCCGTCATCTCGTCCTGCATCCCGAGCAGCGCCGCGGCGGCGCTCGTCGCCGATCCGTTGAAGAAGACCCGCACCACCTGGCTCAGCGCCGATTTGCGCGCGGTCTTGTCCGACACGCTCGGCGCATAGACGAAGCCGCGCTCCGACCCTTCGCGCACAACGAAACCCTTGGTCTCGAGCCGCTTGAGCATCGCGCGGATCGCCGACCCCGACAGCGGGTCGGCGAGCGCATCGCCGATCTCGGTGACCGTGGACGCGCCGCGCTCGTACAATATGTCGACGATTTCGCGTTCCCGCGGGGGCAGACTGGACAGCATTCGAATCACCTCATGCGCTACATTTGTAGCGTGCTACATTTGTAGCGCATGCTTGGCAAGGGGTTTTATTCGAATAATACAGGCGCGGCTGCCCGAAAGCCCGCACCGCCCAAGAAGGAGGGCGATTATATCGATCGCAAACGTGCCGCAGGACGGCGCTTTTGGGGTGGGGAGCGACGTTAGGTTCCATCAAGCCCCTCCCCTTCAGGGGAGGGGCAACGAAGACTTGGCAGCTTGCTGCCTAGTCGCAGTGGGGTGGGGGCTATCGGCCTCGCGCAAGGCCGATGGCCCCCACCCCAACCCCTCCCCTGAAGGGGAGGGGCTTTCTTCTCTCAACGTCCGCTTCCGGCCATACCATTACCCTGTTTGCAAACGACATAATCGCCAAAGAAAGAGCCCGGCGGATCGCTCCGCCGGGCTCGCTGATGTCGTCCGTGTCCGGTCCGCTTATTCGCGGCTGCCCAAGAGGTTGAGCAGGAAGGTGAACATGTTGACGAAGTCGAGGTAGAGCGTCAGCGCGCCCATCACCACCGACTTGCCGACAAAGTCGGTCCCGCGGACATAGAAATACATGCTCTTGATCTTCTGCGTGTCATAGGCGGTCAGCCCTGCGAAGAGCAGCACGCCGATGACGCTGATCGCGAGGCTGAGCGCGGTCGACTGCACAAACATGTTGATCAGCATCGCGACGAGGATGCCGACGACGCCCATGATCAGGAAGGTGCCGAAGCCCGACAGATCCTTCTTGGTCGTATAGCCATAGAGGCTGAGACCGAGGAACGCCGCCGCGGTCGCGAAGAAGGTTGTCGCGATCGACGTCGCGGTAAAGGCAAGGAAGATCGTCGACATCGACAAGCCCATCACCGCGGCATAGACCCAGAACAGCGCCTGCGCGGCGCCGGTCGAGAGCTTGTTGATGCCGAAGCTCAGCACCAGCACGAAGGCCAGCGGCGCGAGCATCACCACCCACATCAGCGGGCTGCCGATCATCGAGGCGGTAAAGCCGCTGTTGAACGCCAGCATCGCGACGATGCCGGTCAGCAGCACGCCCGAGCCCATATAATTGTAAACCGACAGCATGTACGACCGCAGACCGGCATCGACGGCCTGGTCCATTGCGTTCGCGCCGGCCCCGAAACCGGAAGCCGCCATATTGGGGTCGTTCCAATTCGCCATTTTGCATCTCCATAACCGGCCAGCCCATACCGGCCGTGTCGACAATATCGGGGGTTTGCCCGCGGGTTTCAAGCGAAACCGGACGTCAGCAACATTCCAGCAACATTATTGCCCCGCGCGCAAACGGGGGTCGCGGTGCGACGCATCGCCGCCTATGCTGTCGGGCATGTCCACGCACCGCCTGTTCGTCGCGCTGCGCCCGCCGCGTCCGGTCCGCACCCTGTTGCTCGCGGCGATGCACGGCATTTCGGGCGCGCGCTGGCAAAGCGACGAGCAGCTTCACCTGACGCTGCGCTTCATCGGCGAGGTCGATCGCCATCGGGCCGAGGATATTGCCGCGGCGCTGGGCGCGCTTTACGCGCCCGCCGTGACCGCGCGGATCAACGGAGTCGGCCTGTTCGAGCGGCAGGACCGGCCACATATGGTCTGGGCGGGGGTCGAACCGCACGAGTTGCTCGCCGCGCTGCACCGCAAGGTCGATCAGCTGCTCGCGCGCGTCGGGGTCGCGCCCGAAACGCGCGCTTTCGTTCCGCATATCACGCTCGCGCGGCTGAACCGGGCGTCCGGGCCGGTCGCGCCCTTCCTCGCGCAGAACAGCGATCTTGCGAGCCCGCCGTTCGCATTCGGCCATGTCACACTCTATGAAAGCGAAATGGGCCATGGCGGCTCACGCTATCATCCGGTCGCGCGTTATCCGTTGGACGAAAATTCGGCGACGAGCGCCGCGGCGACCGCCGAGACATCGTCCCACGTCGCCGCGAAGCCGTCGTCCCTGCCATAATAGGGATCGGTCACGCCCTCTCCGCCGCGTCCGGGGAGGAGATCGAGCATCAGCCGGAGGTCGGCGGTCGCATCGGCCGGGCGAATCGCCCGCGCGTCGCGCAGGTTCGCCTCGTCGGCGGCGAGGATCAGGTCGAAATCGTAGAAATCGTCCGCCGACAACTGGCGTGCGCGCAATCCCGATATGTCGATGCCGCGGCGCCGCGCCTCGGCCTGCGCGCGGTCGTCGGGCGGATGGCCGACGTGCCAGTCGCCCGTCCCCGCCGAATCGAGCCGGACGTCGATCCCGGCACGGGCGAAAGCGGCGCGCGCCGCGCCTTCGGCGAGCGGCGAGCGGCAGATGTTGCCAAGGCAGAGGAAGAGGATCGCGGGTTTCGCAATGTCTCCATCTTCGCGCATGTTCGATTTGCCTCCGTATAAAGTTGAACCGACTTTCAACTTGCGCCCGCGCCCGGCTCTGCTAGCGATGGATCGCAAACAGATAATGGATGAGGGAGAGGGTTGCCAGATGGCCGATACCGCCAGCGAAAACGACATGTCCGGCGTCCCGGCCCCGGCCGAGCCGAAAGCCACCGGTTACAGCTGGTACGTCCTGTCGGTGCTCGTCGTCGTCTATATCCTCAATTTCATCGACCGACAGATCATCAGCATCCTCGCAGTCGACATCAAGGCCGATCTCGGCCTCTCCGACGGCGACATGGGCTTCCTCGGCGGCGCGGCCTTCGCGGTCTTCTATGCCCTGTTCGGCATCCCGCTCGGCCGGCTCGCCGACAATTGGAGCCGCGTCAAATTGCTGTCGATCGGGCTGACCCTGTGGTCGGCGATGACCGCGGCATCGGGCCTCGCCTATAACCAGCTCACCCTGACCTTCGCGCGCATGGGCGTCGGCGTCGGCGAGGCGACCGCGAGCCCGACCGCCTATTCGCTGATCTCCGACTATTTTCCGAAGCGGCAGAAGGCGACCGCGCTCGCCATCTATTCGTCGGGGCTTTACCTGGGCGGCGGCGTGTCGCTGTTCATCGGCGCGCTGGCCCGGCAAGCGCTCCTCGGCCACCACCTTCCCGCTGTTCATCGGCGCGCTGATCGTCGAGGCGTGGAACAACGCCTATCCCGCGGGCGGGCCCATGGGGCTCGTCGGCTGGCAGGCGGCCTTCCTCGCGGTCGGCGTCCCCGGGCTGCTGCTCGCGCTGTGGGTCGCGAGCCTCCGCGAACCCGTGCGCGGCGCGATGGACGGGACCCCGAGCCCGAGTTCGCCGACGCCCTTCCGCGAATTCGGCAAGGATTTGTCGATGATCGTGCCGCCGCTGACGCTGATCGGCGCCGCGAAGCGCGGCCCCGCGGCGCTGGCGATCAACCTCGGCTTCGCCGCCGCGATCGCCGCCTTCGCCTGGTGGATGATCGAGCTGACGGGCAATCTCCCGCAATGGTCGGCGGTCGGGATCGGCTATTATGCGGTCTTTTCCTGGGCATGCACGCTGCGCGCGCACGACCCCGCGACCTTCCGGCTGATCTGGGGCACCCCGGCGTTCCTCTGCACGACGCTGGGTTATGGCCTCGTCGCGCTCGCGGCCTATGCCATCGCCTTCTGGTCGGCCCCCTATGCCGAGATCGTGCTCGGGCTGCCCAAGCAGGAACTCGCCTTCATCCTCGGCGCGAACGGCGCGGTCGCCGGCTTCGTCGGGGTGATCATCGGCGGCCGCGTCGCCGACGCGCTGCGCGCGCGCAATCCCGCAGGGCGCATCCTGATGATCCTGTTCGGCGTCGTCGCGCCGATCGTCCCGATCTGGATCGGCTATACGACCGCGAACGGCACGCTCTTCTATGTCATGAACTTCCTCGCCGGCATGTTCGGCGCGGCGGCGCTCGGCGCCGCGGCGGCGACGACGCAGGATCTGGTGCTGCCGCGGATGCGCGGCACGGCGACCGCCGCCTTCTTCCTCGGCACCACGCTCGTCGGCCTGTCGTTCGGCCCCTATATGGTCGGGCAGATTTCGGACCTTGCCGGGACCATCGTCGACGGCAAGCCGGTCGGCGACCTGCGCACGGGCATATTGTCGCTGATCGGCGTCGCGCCGATCGCCGTCGCGCTCTTGCTCTATGCCTATCGCGCGGTGCCGGGGGCAGAAGCGACGATCGCCGAACGCGCCGCCGCGGCGAGCGCGCCGGCCTAGGGCCGGCGCGCGGGCGGCGAGTTTACTCGCCGCCGCCGCGGACGATCACGCCGCAGGCGACGCGGCCGCCGCTGTTGCCGCTGGGGTCGGTCTTGTAATCGTCGGGCCCGGCGTGGATGACGAAGGCGGCGCCGTCGGCGTCGAGCAGCCCGCCGTCGCCCTCGAAGCGCGAGCCGACGAGGCGCAGCGTCGCACGGCCGATCTGGTCGGGTTCGATCACGAGATTGGGCAGGTCGCCATGATGCGCGCCCATCGGATTTTCGCGGCCATGCTGTGCGCCGGTCGGGTTCCAGTGCGGGCCCGCGCTCGCGAAGTCGGGCGGAACGCACTGACCCACCGCGTGGACGTGCATGCCGTAAGTGCCGGGACCGAAGCCGCGCGCGACGAGTTCGATGCGCAGGCCCGAGGCGTCGCGATAGATGTCGGCGCGGCCGCGATCGGCGCCCTTCGAATCGGTCAGCTGGGCATGGGCGTCGGCGGGCGGCAGCGTGCTCGTCGCCTTCCCGCCCGTCCCGGCGCATCCGGCGAGCGCCAGCGCCCCGGCGAGGACGAAGCCCCCCGCGATGAAATGCTTATGGTGCGAACGCGTCGTCATCTTGCTGCTCCCTGTCTTGACCATCGGAATCGGAACGCCATGGCGGCGCATTTCGATCCGTTCGCCGACGATGCCCGTATTTGCCGCCGGTTCCAAGGGCATAGTCGGATTTCGGGGGCAGGACGGCGGCGTGCGGATTCCGGATGTTGGGGTCGGCCGGGCTGGAATGGCCGAAAGGGGGGTGGTGAGCGGCCATAGCCCTCTCCCCTTCAGGGGAGAGGGTTGGGAGAGGGGGCCGAAGCGTTTCAAGCCCCTCTCAACTTCGGCTAGCCGGTAAAACCGGCAAGCCTTCGTATCTCTCCCCTGAAGGGGAGAGAGCAATCGCGCTTCGGCCGCTTTTCGGCGGAAAACCGCCATCCGCCCCGAACGCCGCTGGTCAGCTTCCCGCCTTGTCGCTCACCGCCTTGATCACCAGCGCCTTGTCGTCGGCGAGGTAGCGGCGTGCGAGCGCCTGCAGTTCGGCGGGCGTCGCCGCCTCGACCTCGGCTATCCCGTTGCGGCTGCGGTCGAGGCGGTCGGCGTGAGTCGTGGCTTCGGCGACATAGGTCAGCCAATAGCTGTTCTCGCGCCGCGCCTTGACCATCGCCTCGACGAGCGGCCGGCGCGCGCGGTCGATGAGGTCGGCGTCGACCGGCTTGTCGCGCAGTTCCTTCGCGATGGCGAAGATCGCCGCGCGCGTCGTCGCCAGATCCTTGTAATCGACGTTGCTCGCCGCGAAGAGATGACCATAGCCCGGAAATTCGTCGGACAGGCTCGCCGCGGCACGCGGGCTATAGCTTTCGCCGAGCCGCTCGCGCAGTTCCTCGGTCAGCATCAGCTGCATCACGCGCGCGAGCAGGTTGAGCCGCATCGCCTCGGCGAGGTCGCTGTCGTCGCGCGCCGGCCAATAGACGCGCAATTCCGCCTGCTCGGCGGGCCCCTTGTGGATCAGCGTGCGTTCGCTGCGGTCGGTCGCATATTGTCGGACGCGCGCGTCGGCGCGCGGATCGAAGGCGGCGCGACGTTCGGGCAAGGCGCCGAAGGTCGCGGCGATCGCGTCGATCGCCGCCTGTTCACCGATGTCGCCGACGACGCCGATTTCGATCGCGCCATGCGCGAAGCTGTCGGCGATGACGGGTTCGAGCTGTGCCCAGTCGAGCGCCATCACGCTTTCCAGGGGCGGGGTCTGCGACCGCGGATCGTCGTTGGCGAGAATGCCCCCCGCATCGCGGCCGAGCACCGCCGCCGGGGTCGCGTCGTTCGCGGCATATTGCTGCGGCAGCACGCGGCGGATGAGCGCGAGGCCGTCGGCGCGATAGCCGGGGTGCGTGAGATAAGCCGCCATCAGCTTGGCCTGCAGCGCAAAATTCTCGGGCGAGGTCACCGCGCTGCCGCCGAAGCTGTCGGTGGCGTTGCCGAAGACCGGGCTGATCGTCTTGCCCGCGAGGATCGAGCGCAGCTCGTCATAGCTGTGCGCCTCGAGTCCGCCCAACATCAGTGAACCGGCTAGCGCAACTTTGGTCGGATCGTCGCGTGTCGCGAGCAGATTGCCGCCGTCGACGCGCAGCGACAGCATGACCTTGTCCTTCTGGAAATCGGTCGTCTTGATGTTGAGCATCACATTGTTGGCGAAGCGGATGCGGCGGATGCCGAGATCGTCGACGCGTTCGTCGCTGACGATCTTCCCCGGCGTGCCGAAATCATCATAGGCGAAGGCGGCGTTCGCGGCTTCGGTCGGCGCAGCGACCGCCACCTTCATCGAAGCCTGCAGGCCGGCGAGGATCGCGGCGGTGCCGCCCTCGACCGGGACCTTCGTCGTCACGCGCGCGAGCGGCGGGCTCAGCCCCTCCATACGCGCCCGAAAGGCGGCGGTCACCGCGGCGGCATCGAGCGACGGCGCCGCCGCCTCGAACAGCGCCTGCGAGGTTTCGGGGCGCGTGAAGACGAAATCGCCCTCGGCCGCCGACACCAGCGCGTCGGCGAGCGTCTCGCTGCGCCGCGTCGTCACGCCCGCGACGGCATTGCGGAAGGCGGTGCGGCGGATCGCGAGCTGCTCGTCGACCTCGGCCTGGGTGAAGCCATGCTCGACGGCGCGGCGCTGTTCCTGCTCGACGAGCGCGAGCGCCTCTTTCCACGCGCCTTCCTTCGCGACCGCTCCGACGGTGACCTGGTCGAACTTCTTCCAGCCCGACGCGTCGCTGAAATAGCCGGTCAGGATCGGCGAATCCTCGGTGAGCGCGATCTTCGCGAGCCGGCGGCTGACGATCGCCTCGCCGACATCCTCGGCGAGCTTGCGCGCGCGTTTCGCCTTGGTGTCGGGCTCGTCGGCCCAGGGCTTGAAGCGCGCGATCGTCACCGAATCCTGGATCGCGGGGTCGACGAAATCGTCTGCCGCCGCCGCGCGGTCGTAATCGACATCGCCGATGTCGGGATCGGCGCCCGCGGGGCCGCGCCCTTTCCAGTCCGAGAAACGCGCCTTGATCTTCGCCTCGACCGCCGCGGGATCGAAATCGCCGACCATCACCAGCGTCGCACGCTCGGGGCGGTAATAGCGGTCGTAGAGGTCGCGGATGCGCGCGGCGGGCGCGGTGCGGATTACCTGTTCGGTGCCGACGGGGATGCGGCTTGCCACCGTCATTCCCCGCATCTGGAAGTCGAGCTGGTCGATCAGGCTGCGCAGCTGATAGGTGTCGCGCGCGCGCCGTTCGGAAAGGATGATGCCGCGTTCGCGGTCGACCGCCGCCGGGTCGATCGTCAGTTCGCTCGCGGTCTCGCGCATCAGCATCAGCCCGGTGTCGATCAGGTCGTCCGAAGCGTTCGGCAGGTCGAGCTTGTAGATCGTCTCGTCGAAGCCGGTCGAGGCGTTGGTGTCGGCGCCGAAGGCGAGGCCCTTGCGTTCGAGCAGCTTGATCATCTCGCCCTCGGGCACGTTGGTCGATCCGTTGAACGCCATATGTTCGAGGAAATGGGCGAGGCCGCGCTGGTCGTCGGCTTCGGCGAAGCTGCCGACGTCGAAGCGCATGCGGAGCACGACGCTGTCCTTGGGCGTGCTGTTTTTGAGCAGCGCATATCTCATCCCGTTGGGCAGCACGCCGAAGACGATGTTCGGATCGACCGCTATGTCGCTGGCCGCGAAATTCCAGGCCTTTGCGGCCTCGCCCTGCGGGTTGACGGGGGCGCTCGCGGCGGGCTGTGCCGCTTCCGTAGCGAGGAGCGGCGCGGAGCAGACGGCGAGAAGGGCCAGCGGCGACAGCGCGACAGAAACGCGCCGGAAGATGCGGATGGTCATCGCCCCGTTCTGGCTGCCTTTTCCCGGGCGTCAAGGCGCGATCAGGGCTCCGGCGGACGTTTTTCGATGAGCGACATGCGCCACCGACGGGCGATGAGAAGCGGCATCGAAAGAAAAGGACCGCGCCTCCCGCGAAGGCGGGAGCCCATCTCCTGCCGGTTCGATTTTGCGCGATCCGGAGATGAGTCCCCGCCTTCGCGGGGACACACCATTTTCTGACCACAGGGTGAGGCCTCAGCCCTTCTTCTTGCGGTGGCTGTCGAGGTCGAGCACGGCATTCTCGCCGCCCTCGGGCAGCAGGCCGAGCCGGCGCGCGACTTCCTGATAGGCTTCGACCTCGCCGCCGAGGTCGCGGCGGAAGCGGTCCTTGTCGAGCTTTTCGTTCGTCGTCATGTCCCACAGGCGGCAGCCATCCGGGCTGATCTCGTCGGCGAGGATGATGCGGCTGAAATCGCCCTCGTAAAGACGGCCGAATTCGAGCTTGAAGTCGATCAGGCGGATGCCGACCGCGGCGAACATTCCGCTCATGAAGTCGTTGATGCGGATCGCCATGTCCTGGATGTCGTGGAGCTCGTCCTGGCTGCACCAGTTGAAGCAGGCGATATGCTCCTCGGCGACAAGCGGATCGCCGAGCGCGTCGTCCTTGTAGCAATATTCGATCAGCGTGCGGGGCAGCTGCGTCCCCTCTTCGATGCCGAGGCGCTTCGACAGCGTGCCCGCGGCGACGTTGCGCACGATCACCTCGATCGGCACGATCTCGACCTGGCGGATGAGCTGTTCGCGCATGTTGAGGCGGCGGATGAAATGCGTCGGGACGCCGATATTGCCGAGCAGCGTGAAGACATGCTCCGAAATGCGGTTGTTGAGCACGCCCTTGCCGTTGATCGTGCCGCGCTTCTGCGCGTTGAACGCGGTCGCGTCGTCCTTGAAATACTGGATCAGCGTGCCCGGTTCGGGGCCTTCGTAGAGGATCTTGGCTTTGCCTTCGTAGATCTGGCGGCGGCGGGCCATGGCGGTCAACTTTCTGTCGGAACCAAATGAATGACCCCGGCAAGGCGACTCATGGACGAGGCGCGGCGCCGGGGCGGTCGCGCGCCCTATAGCGGCAAAGGTCGGGCGCGTCATCCCCGGCTTCTCCATCCCATCTTTTGTCATTCTCCCCTTCGTCATTCCCGCGAAAGCGGGAACCCAGCAGCAACGTTGGACTGGGTTCCCGCTTTCGCGGGAATGACGAAATTTTAACGACAATCGCCGGTCAATGCCGCCCCTAGCTTTACGTTTACGTAAAGTGCTTGCAATCATGCGCACCGCTTGCGACGCTGACGGAAAGCCAAGGAGAGAGAATATGAGCTTCGACCAGATTCGCCTCGACCGCCACGAAGGCATCGCGCTGCTGACGCTGCACCGCCCCGACCGGATGAATGCCTTCACCACCGAAATGATGCTCGAGATTGTCGCGGCGCTCGACGAATGCGACGCCGACGACGGTGTGCGCGCGGTGATCTTCACGGGGGCGGGCGACCGCGCCTATTGCGCAGGGGCGGATCTGGGTCAGGGCGCGGCGACCTTCGATTATGACAAGCGCACCGACAAGCAGGCGATCCTGCCCGACGGCATGGCGGCGAGCCCGGTGGCGGAGGATGGCACGATCGACTGGTCGCACCCGCTGATCCGCGATTCGGGCGGGCGCGTGTCGATGCGCATCTTCGACTGCAAGAAACCGGTGCTCGGCGCGATCAACGGCGCCGCGGTCGGCATCGGCGCGACGATGACGCTGTCGATGGACGCGCGGCTCGCGAGCGAAACCGCGCGCTACGGCTTCGTCTTCGCGCGGCGCGGGATCGTGCCCGAGGCGGCGTCGAGTTGGTTCCTGCCGCGCCTCGTCGGCATCCAGAACGCGGTCGACTGGTGCTATTCGGGGCGGCTGATCCCCGCGCAGGAAGCGCATGAAAAAGGCCTCGTCCAGTCGGTTCACGCCCCCGGCGCGCTGATCGACGCCGCGATCGCCAAGGCGCGCGAGCTGACCGAGCATAGCGCGCCGGTGTCGGTGGCGCTCACCCGCCACATGCTGTGGCGGATGCTCGGCGCACCGCACCCGATGAGCGCGCACCGCTGGGACAGCCGCGCGATCTTCGCGCGCGGGCGCAGCGCCGACGCCGCCGAGGGCGTGTCGAGCTTCCTCGAAAAGCGCGACGCCAACTTCACCGTCAGTGTCGCGAACGATTATCCCTGGTTCGCCGAATTCGAGGATGCGCCGCCCTATAGTTGAGCCCGCCCAAGCATCCATAACGTCATCCCGGCGAAGGCCGAGATGACGATTCAAGCGACGTTGGCGCTGCCACGCTTCCTGAAATAAGGCCGGAAGAACATGTAAAGGCCCGAGAAGGTCAGCAGGAAGAGCGGCGGGAGCGGCAGGTAATAGACCCACTCCGCCGGCTCGCGCCCAAGGCCGAGCGTCGCGAAAATGGCGAGGACGATCACGGTAAAGAGGATCGATACCCAGCGATGGAACTGCCGTATCCAGAGGTTCCAGTTCATAAGATTCCTTTCTTACTTCGATCCGTCATCCGGCGAAGGCCGGGATCTCACCCTACCGGTATAACGCAAAGGCGAGATCCCGGCCTTCGCCGGGATGACGTAAGAACAATGGTTCAGTCGAGACCGGCCACGACCTTCTCGAGATTTTCGAGATGGATGCGCCAGCCGCTCTTGGCGCCGCCGAAGGCCTGCTTCTGGTCGGGACGGAAGCCGACCTGTTCGAGACGCAGCAGCGTTCCCGCCGCCGTCGGTTCGAGCGTGAACATCACCGTGCTGTCGAGCCGGTAGGCCGGATCGTCATGCGCGTAATTCCAAGTGTAGGAGAGGCTCCGTCCCGGCTGGACCTCGAGGATCTCGCAATCGACATGGCCCCAGTCGCCGCGCAGCTGGAAACGATGGCCGAGGTCGAGGCCGAAGTCGTTCTTCATCAGCCATTCCTCGATCAGGTGCCGCGTCGTCAGCGCGCGCCAGATCTTTTCGGGCGGGTGCGGGATTTCGCGCTCCACGGTAACACTACGCACGTCGGTATTGGTCATTGATCCATCCTTTTGAGCAAATCTTCGAGATCGTCGAACCGCGCTTCCCAGAAGCGGGTCATGCGCCCGGTCCAGTCGACCAGCGGCGCGAGCGCGCGCTGCTGCGCGCTGTAGTGCGTCTGGCGTCCCTCGTGTCGGTCGAGGACCAGCCCCGCCTGCTTGAGTATGCCGAGATGCTTCGACACCGCGGGTTGCGAAATGCCGGCGCCCGCGGTCAGCGCGCCGACCGTCGCTTCGCCGTCGAGGCAAAGCCGCTCGAACAGCGCGCGCCGCGTCGGGTCGGCGAGCGCCCGGAACAACAGGTCGGGTGACGATGTCATTTAATCCATAACTCCTTGGCTATGGATTTTTCATAACCATCTAGTTATGAATATGTCAAGCGTCGTATTTTCGATGGCCGCGCGTCGCCGTCATGCTGTGGGTGCCTTTGAGCCCCGGCCTATGGCTGCGGATCGTTTCGACGCTGTGCCAGTTCGCGGTCACCCGCTCGCGCGTCAGCTGCACGGTGACATAGCCGCGATCCGCGGTGTTCGCCCATTTGAGCTGCGGCGATGCGGCGCGCAGCGCCGACACGCGCGCGGCGTCCGAAATGCCGGGCGTATAGGCCTCGAACCCGGGCGAGGTGACGCTGTGCCCGGCGATCTCGATCCCGGCCGGGCGGCCGCCGTGCGTCAGGTCGAACGCCCATGCGTTGTGGCTGTCGCCCGACAGCATGACGAGATCGGCATCGGCGCGCTGCGCCGCCGCGAGCAGGCGGCTGCGCGCCGCGGGATAGCCGTCCCAGCTGTCCATGTTGAGCGGCAGACCGACGCGGGCCGCGAGTTGCGCCGTCTCGACGCGGCGCCGGACGGTATCGGGCTGGTCGGCCCCGAACCAGTTCCGCGATTCGGGCGGCGTGAACAGGCTGCCCATCACGATCTGCTGCGCGCAGACCTGCCAGCGCGTGCCGTTCTTCACCGATTGCGCCAATCCGTCGAACAGCCATCGCTCCTGATCCGCGCCCATCAATTGCCGCGCCGGATCGCGATAATCGCTATCGGCAAATTGCCTCAGCGCCGCCAAGGGATCGCCCTTGCCCGCCAATATATCGCCGAGGTCGAAGGGCCTGTCGCGCGCGGTGATGCGCGTTTCGGGCAGGAAGATCGTCGCGAGATCGCCGGCCTGATAATGGCGCCAGCGCATGTCGGCGACCGGCATCCATTCGCCATGCGCGCGCTCGGCGGCGGCTTCGCGGACGCGCCAGTCGCCCTCGCCGTCATTGTGATTTTCGGCGCCGCCCTTCCAGACGTCGTTCGCGAATTCATGGTCGTCCCACTGCGCGATCATCGGGAACAGCGCATGGAGGCGCTGGAGGTCGGGGTCGGCACGATAGGCAGCGTAGCGGAGCCGATAGTCGGCGAGGCTCACCATCTCGTGCGTCGGCTGGATGTCGCGGCCGGGCAGCGCGTCCTTGAGCGAGGGATAGTCGCCGGCCCGATATTCATAGAGATAGTCGCCGACGTGCGCGACGAGGTCGATGTCGCCCCGCGCCGCGGCGTGGGCATAGGCGTTGAACCAGCCGAAGGGCAGGTTCGCGCAGGAAAAGAGCGCGATGGTGAAGGCGCGCGTCGGACCGGCGGGAAGCGTGCGGGTGCGACCGGTGACCGACATGGCGCCATCGGGGGCGACGAAGCGGTAGAAATACCAGCGGCCGGACGCGAGCCCGTCGACGACGATCTTCGCGCAATGATCGCGCTCGCCCTTCGCAGTGACGCTGCCGCCCGCGACGATGCGCGCGAAATCGGCGCTTTCGGCCAGCTCGACGGTCAGCGCGGTGTCATTCGCCGCGGCATAGCGCGTCCACAGCAGCACCGAGTTGGCGCCTGGCTCGCCGCTCGCGACGCCGTGAGTGAAACCCTGCGCCAGCGCCGCGGCCGCTGCGCCGGGCAAGGAAAGCGCGGCGAGTCCCGCGGTGCCGAGCTTGATGAGCAGACGACGATCGATCTCGTGCCACAATGGATGCACCGCATGTCCTCCCGCGTCGCCGGTTCTGTGGCCCGTTTTTGTTACAGCTTTCCTGTCTATCCGCTGATCCCGACCGCGAGCAGCAGCAGCATGAACCCGATCACCGCGAACAGGCTGAAATAGAGGAGCAGCGTCGCGCGCACGAGCGATGCGAGCCGCGACGAGCGATAGGCGCCGCGCAGCTGGCGATACATGTGAAAGGGCGCATAGAGCATCGCGAAAAAGGTCGCGAGTTCGCCGAAGATCGTCAGGTTCAAGAGCCGCACGACGACGAACAGCAGCAGCATGAAGGAGATCGAATAGGTGACGAAGACGAAATGATCGTAGGTGTGGAAACGCCGGCTGAACGGAAAGAGCAGCCACATGAAGGGCAGCGACAGCGGGATCAGCGCCCAGGCGAATTTATAGGCGTTCGCCTGGAGCTTGTAGAGGACGAGCGCGGGATTGGCGAACGCCTTTTCGAGCCCATGGTCGATGAATGGCACGCCCGTGTCGACCTTGTTCCGCGAGACGAAATCGACGCTCGTCATCACCTGCTCGGCGGGATTTTTCAGCACCGGCGGACCGGCGGCGCGGTCGGCGTCACGCTCGGCCTTGCTGCGGCTGCGCGCGACGCCGAGATAATCGGCGCTCTTTTGAAGGACCTGGCGTTCGGCCTGCAGCGCGTCGCGCCTGGCGGCGGGCAGGTCGGCCCGCGCCAGCTCGGCGTCGATCCGGTCGACCTCCTCCTGCATGCTGTCCTTGATCGCGGCGGCGCGCGTCTGTTCGGCCGCCTCCCTCGCGATTTCCTCGCCGACCCCGCCGCCGGCACCGACGATCGAAAGCACCGCATAAGTGAGGAAGACCGCGAACAGGAACAGCGCGAGCGGCGAAATGAAACGCGCGCGCTCGCCATGGATATAGCGCCGCGTCAGGTCGCCCGGCCGCCACGCCAGCAAGGGGAGCGTGTTCCAGATCTTGCCCTCGAAGTGGAAGATCGCGTGGACGAGGTCGTGCCCGATCGCGCCGAAGCTGCGATGCACGTCGGCGCGCTGTCCGCAATGGTGGCAATGCGAACCAGTGAGGCTGGTGCCGCAATTGAGGCAGCGTAGCGGCGCGTGCCCGTGCGCTTTGCCCTCACCATGCCGCGATTCGACCGCGCGCGCCGCAAGGCCCGCGGTCACCGCGCTGCCGATACCCTCGATATCCCCTGTCATGGCGCCCTGCCTAAAGCCGCGCGGCGCAGGGCGCAACGGGGCTTTCGGGAGTCGGGCGAAACATGATAGTGGCCGCGCCATGAACGCCGAAGCCCTGACCGCCCCGCCGCTGCCCGGCGATGCCGCCGCCCTGATCGCCGACATGGGCGCGCGCGCGCGCGCCGCGGCGAAACGGCTCGCGCTGACGCCGACCGCGGACAAGGCGGCGGCGCTGCGCGCTGCGGCGGCGGCGATCCGCGCACGGTCGGCCGAGATACTCGCCGCCAATGAAGAGGATATGGCGGCCGGGCAGAAGAACGGCCTGTCGGGCGCGATGCTCGACCGGCTGCGGCTCGACGACACGCGGCTCGGCGGGATCGCCGGCGCGATCGACGCGGTCGCGGCGCTGCCCGATCCGGTCGGCGTCGAGATCGACCGCATGACGCGCCCCAACGGGCTGATGCTGAGCCGTGTACGCGTGCCGCTCGGCGTCGTCGGCATCATCTATGAAAGCCGCCCCAATGTCACCGCCGACGCCGCGGCGCTCGGGCTGATGTCGGGCAATGCCGTGATCCTGCGCGGCGGCAGCGAGGCCTTGCATTCCAACGTGGCGCTGGGCCGCATCCTGCACGGCTTCGGCCGGCAGCGCGGCTGCCTGCAGGCCGGCCTGCACGACGCGGCCGCGCTGTGCCTGAAGTCCGGCAACGCCACCATCCTGCGCGGCGGCAGCGAGGCGGTGCATTCGAACCGCGCGATCCACGCGGCCTTCGCGGCGGGGCTGGTCGAGACGGGCCTCTCCGCCGACGCGGTGCAGCTCGTGCCCACGCAGGACCGCGCGGCGGTCGGCGCGATGCTGCGCGCGCAAGGGCTGATCGACATCATCATACCGCGCGGCGGCAAGGGCCTTGTCGCGCGCGTGCAGGACGAGGCGCGCGTGCCCGTGCTCGCGCATCTCGACGGGATCAATCACCTCTATATCGACGGCGCCGCCGACCCCGCGAAGGCGATCGAGCTCGCGGTCAACGCCAAGATGCGCCGCACCGGCGTCTGCGGCGCGACCGAGACGATCCTGATCGATCACGCCTATCCCGCCCCGCTCGCGATCGTCGACGCGCTGGTCGCCGCGGGCTGCGAAGTGCGCGGCGACAAGGACATCGCGGCGCTCAACCCACATGTCGAACCCGCAAGCGCCGGCGATTGGGACTGCGAATATCTCGATGCGATCGTGTCGGTCGCCATGGTCGAGAGCCTCGCAGGCGCGCTCGCGCATATCGACGCGCATTCGAGCCGCCACACCGACGCGATCGTCACCGAGGATCTGGCGGTTGCCGACCGCTTCCTGACCGGCGTCGACAGCGCGATCGTCATG
Source organism: uncultured Sphingopyxis sp. (assembly GCF_900078365.1). Taxonomy (NCBI): domain Bacteria; kingdom Pseudomonadati; phylum Pseudomonadota; class Alphaproteobacteria; order Sphingomonadales; family Sphingopyxidaceae; genus Sphingopyxis; species uncultured Sphingopyxis sp. Next base: position 318,147 of record NZ_LT598653.1, on the reverse strand, counting down.
CACAACGCCTCGACGCAATTCGCCGACGGCGGCGAATTCGGCCAATGGGCGCAGGCCTGCACCTGCTGCACCGCCCGGCACAGCTCGGGCTGGACTCGCACCCCGATTCCGTGCTCGTCTGCGACGGCGGCGAATTCGGCCTCGGCGCCGAAATCGGCATCGCGACGGGGCGGCTGCACGCGCGCGGGCCGGTCGCATTGGAAGGGCTGACTACATACAAATGGCTGGTGCGCGGGGATGGGCAGGTGCGTCCTTGAATCATTTGTATACAAGTGATACAAGCATTTCATGGACTCGACATCGCCTATTACGACGCGGCTGGACGCAGCCACGCTCGAAATACTGGACCGGCTGGCCCAGCGTTATGATCGCTCGCGATCTTGGTTGGTTGCCCAAGCCGTCCGACAGTTCGTCGAACGCGAAGCCGAGATGCTTGCGATCATCGAGGAAGGCGAGCGGTCGGCCCGCGAGGAGCCGCTGATCTCGCATGAGGAAATGCTGCATTTGATCGACGCAAAACGCGCCGAACTGCGCGCGCGTCGAGATAAAGCCGCGGCGTGATCAACGTTCAATGGTCGCAGGCCGCGACCGAGGACCTGCTTAAAAACGCCGACAGCCTTTTTCTGGTGGATTTCGATATCGCCGATGCGCTTTTGACCGAAGCCAGACGTGCAAGTGATTTTCTCGCCCTGACGCCCCATGCCGGATCGCTTGTCGATGCAACGGGGCTTCGCAAATGGCGCCTCGGCCAGCTACCTTTTGCCTTGCTCTACGATGTTAGCGCCGAACGACTCCTCGTCCTGCGCGTGATCCACCTGCGCAGCGACTGGCAGTCGCTCCCATGATTCCCACCGGCCTCCTCGGCGGCAGTTTCAATCCCGCGCATGGCGGGCATCGCGCGATCAGCCTCAATGCGATCGAGGCGCTCGGGCTCGACGAATTGTGGTGGCTCGTCTCGCCCGGCAATCCCTTGAAGCCAAAAGCGGGAATGGGACCGCTTCGCGCGCGGCTCGGTTCGGCGCAGCGGATGGCGCGGCGGTCACCGATCCGCGCGACCGCGATCGAGGCCGAACTCGGCACGCGCTATACGGTCGATACGCTCAAAAAGCTCGTCCGGCGTTACCCGAACCGCCGCTTCATCTGGATCATGGGCGCCGACAATCTGGTCCAGCTGCCCCAATGGCGCGACTGGCGGGAGATCGCGCGATTGATGCCGATTGCGGTGATCGCGCGTCCGGGCTATAATGACCGCGCCCATGCAAGACGTGCGATGGGATGGCTGCGGCGATTTGTCCGGCCCGCAGACCAGAAAAGCCATTGGACAGACTGGAGACCGCCCGCCCTCGTGTTCCTGCGATTTTCGCCCGATGTGCGATCCGCGACTGCGATACGGCAGGCCAACCCCCGCTGGTTCGAACGCTATGAAGGCCGCGCGCTGCGCGACCCGCTGACGCGTTCATGGCTGGTGGAACCGACCGAGAAAGGACGCATTTGATCTCCGCCGACAAGGGTGACGCGCCTGGCGCCGCACCCGCCCCGACGTCTTCGGACGACAGCGTGGACGCGCTCCACGCGCTGATTCTCGACCAGCTGGACGAGGATCAGGCCCAGGAAACCATCTCCATCCCGCTTGCCGGCAAGAGCAGCATCGCCGACCATATGGTGATCGCGAGCGGCCGTTCGACGCGCCACGTCTCGGCGATCGCCGAGAAGCTGGCGCAGCGGATCAAGCAGGAAGCGGGCCGCAGCGTTCGCGTCGAAGGCCTGCCCAACGCCGATTGGGTGCTGATCGACGCGGGCGACGTCATCGTCCACCTGTTCCGCCCCGAGGTGCGCAGCTTCTACAACCTCGAGCGCATGTGGTCGTTCGGCGACGCGCCGCCGGTTGCGGCCGCGAATTGACGCTGCCGCGCTCCTCCGACTAAGGACGGAGCGCAAGCACCAAAAAAGCTCGTCATTCCCGCGAAGGCGGGAATCCAGCTTTTTAAGTGCTCGGACGCCGCGGCGACGCTCGAAACCGCGACGCCGCAAAGCGGGATTCCCGCCTTCGCGGGAATGACGATTGGGGGTGTCATGGACCGCTGTAGACAGCCCGATGGAGGCTGAGACCCCATGCTTCTCCACATCATCGCGCGCGGGCGCATCGGGCGCGGGCCCGAGGCCGAGCTGGTCGAACGCTATATGAAACGCGTGACCTGGGCGCGGAAGATTTCCGAACTTCCCGACACCGGCGGGCGGATGCCCGCCGCGGCTGACAATAGCCGCACGATCCTGCTCGACGAGGGCGGCGAGCAGATGTCCTCGCTCGAATTCGCAAGGCTCCTCGAAAAGTGGCGCGACGGCGGGGTGCGCGAGGCGCGTTTTTGTCTGGGTGCCGCCGACGGCTTCACCGCGCAAGAGCGCGAGGGCGCGGACAAAGTCATCGCCTTCGGCCGCGCGACCTGGCCGCATCTGATGGCGCGCGCGATGCTCGCCGAACAATTGTGGCGCGCGACGAGCATCGTCGCCGGCCACCCCTATCACCGCGAGGGCCGGCAATGAGGCGCGCGTTTGCCGCGCTTGCGACGACCGCCGTCTTCGCGGGCGGTGCGCTCGCGCTCGCGCAGGGCGATATTTTCGACCCCGCGGCGATCGCCGCGCACGAGCGCGAACAGCTGATCGACGCAAAGCAGCAGTCGGCGGCGGCGATGGCGCGGAGCGCGCTGCTCGAAAAACAGGCGGCCGCCGCAAGCAGCGAGGCCGATCGCCTCAAGAAGCGCAGCGCCGCGCTTGCCGCGCGCATCCAGTCGGCCGAGGCCGACATCAGCGCCGGCGAGGCGCGCGTCGCGCTCGTCGCGCGCCGGCTGTCGGCGCAGCGCGCGCGGCTCGCCGAGCAGCAGCAACCCTTGCTCGAACTCGCCGCGTCGCTGCAGCAACTCAGCCGCCAGCCGCCGGTCAGCGTGCTCGCGCAGCCGGGCTCGCTTTCCGACATGGTTCATGCTCGCGCGGTGATCGACGCCGCGATGCCGGTGATCGAGCGCCGCACCGTCGGCGTTCGCCGCGAACTGACGGCGCTCGACACGACGCGGCGGCAGCAGGCGATCGCGCTCAAGGCGCTGTCGGCGAGCAAGGCGCAGCTCGCGCACCGCCGCGACGCGCTCACCCGGCTCGAGAATGAAGGCCGGCTGCGCTCGCGCGAACTGATGAGCAGCGCGCAGCTCGAGGCCGACCGGGCGTTGGGGCTCGGCGAGAAGGCGCGCGACATCGTCGAACTGATGGATTCGCTCGAGGCTGACGGCGCGGTGCGCGCCGAGCTGGCGCAGCTCGCGGGGCCGATCCCGCGGCCGCGCAATCCCGAAAGCAGCATCTCCGCCGCCGCCGCACCGCCTGCCGCGACGGACGCCGAACTCACGCGCGGCGCCTATCGCCTGCCGGTCGTCGGACGCATCGTCACCGGACTTGGCGAAGTCGACGAAAGCGGCGTGCGGTCGCGCGGCATCACGATCGCGGCGCGACCCGGCGGACAGGTGATCGCCCCCGCGCCCGGCCGCGTCGGTTTCGCCGGCGATTATCGCGGCTATGGCAAGATCGTCATCATCGACCATGGCGGCGGCTGGGTCTCGCTGCTCACCGGCATGATCGCGCTGTCGGTGGGAGTCGGCGATACGGTGGACGCAGGCGCGCCGGTCGGCCGCGCGGGATCGGACGACAGCCGCATCACGGTCGAACTTCGCCGCGCCGGGCGCCCCGTCGACGTCGTCGCGATGATCGGCTGATCCTTGGGGTTTGATCATTCTGGATCGAAGCGCCGCCTTCTTCTTCGTCATCCCGGCGAAGGCCGGGATGACGATTCAGGAGTGCTTTTGTCGCTGTCCCGCATGGGGATGCGCCGCTTGACCCGCGCAGATTTGCATAGGATGATGGCGCGCCGGGGTTTATAAGGCGGGCTTGCTCTCGCCCGAGTGAAAGATGGAAATGACCGACTCGACCAAGACCGCCGCTTCTCCGAAACGCCGCTTCGCGCTGTGGCAGGGCGCCGCCGCGCTTTCGACGCTGGCGCTCGTCCCGCTCGCGACCGGCGCAATGGCGAGCGTCGATTCGAAGACGCAGGAAGAAATCGCGCGCTTCATGGACGTCTATCTCGAAGTGAAGGCGAATTATGTCGAGCCGGTCGAGGATTCGAAGCTGATCGAGGGCGCGATCAACGGCATGCTCGCCAGCCTCGACCCGCATTCGGGCTATCTCGACGCGCGCGGCTTTTCGAACCTGCGCACCCAGACCGACGGCGAATATGGCGGGCTGGGCCTGTCGGTGACGATGGAGGACGGCGTCGTCAAGGTGATCGCGCCGACCGCCGACACCCCGGCCGACCGGGCTGGGATCAAGGCGGGCGATTATATCACCCATATCAACAAGGAACTGATCTTCGGCATGACGCTCGACGAAGCGGTCGAGCAGATGCGCGGCCGCCCGGGCACGCCGATCGACATCACGATCGTGCGTGAGGGTCAGGATAAGCCGATGGAGATGACGCTGACCCGCGAAATCATCGACCTGAAACCCGTGAAATGGGAAGTCAGCGGCGACGTCGGCGTGCTCACCGTCACCAATTTCTCGGCCGATGCGACCGCCGACCTCAAGGCCGCGATGATGGCGGTCGAAAAATCGCTGGGCAAGAAGCCGCGCGGCTGGATCCTCGACCTGCGCTCGAACCCCGGCGGGCTGCTCGACGAAGCCGTCGGGATCAGCGACCTGTTCCTCGAACGCGGCGAGATCGTCTCGCAGCGCGGGCGCAAGAAGGGCGACATCGAACGCTATTTCGCCGAGCCGGGCGACGCGGCGGGCGGCGCACCGGTGATCGTGCTGATCGATTCGGGATCGGCCTCCGCCTCCGAAATCGTCGCGGGCGCGCTGCAGGACCAGCATCGCGCGGTCGTGATGGGCGAACGCAGCTTCGGCAAGGGATCGGTGCAGACGGTGCTGCCGCTGAGCGACACCACGGCGCTGCGCCTGACCACCGCGCGCTATTACACGCCGTCGGGCCGCAGTGTGCAGGAAGGCGGGATCGACCCCGACATCGAGGTGCCGCAGCTCAGCGACCCCGACTATGCCTCACGGCCCAAATTCCGCGAAAGCGACCTGCGCCGCCATCTGATCAACGAGAAGAAGGTCGACGACGGCCTGCTCGAAAAGGATGAAAAGGCCGATCCGCGCTTCACCGCGACCGCGGCCGAGCTCAAGGAAAAGGGCATCGAGGACTTCCAGCTCCACTATGCGCTGCAGACGATCGGACGGATCGGCCCGGGCACGGCGCGCATGGCGCAGGCCGGCAAAGCTGGCGCCAAGCCCGCGCGCCGCAACTGACGCCCTCTTTGCCCATGTCCTCCTATTCGTCATCCCGGCGCAGGCCGGGATCTCGCCGGTGCGTCAGGTTGCGAGGTCGAGATCCCGGCCTGCGCCGGGATGACGATCTGATTTCCGGGGTTCTTATATGCTGAAATCGCGTCTCGCCGCGCCCCTCGTCGCATTCGCGGCGCCGCTTTTGCTCTACGGCGGCGCCCTCGTGTCGCAATATGGCTTCGGCCTTCATCCCTGCGAGATGTGCTATTGGCAACGCTGGCCGCATCAGGCGGCGATCCTGCTCGCGGTGCTGGCGCTGCTGATGCGCCGCAACGACAAGGCGATGCGCGCGCTCACCCTGCTCGCTGCGATCGCGATTGCGGTCAGCGGCGCGATCGGCGTCTTTCACGCCGGGGTCGAATATGGCCTTTGGGAAGGCGTCACGACCTGCGCGACCGGCAGCGCGGGGCCCGTCACACTCGATTCGATCATGAACGCGCCGCTGATCCGCTGCGACGCGGTGCAGTGGTCGCTGTTCGGCATCTCGCTGGCGGGGTTCAACGCCATCTTCTCCTTCGCCGCCGCTGCGCTCGTCTTGACCTTGCTGCGCGGCAGGCGCACATCGGCCGCATGACCGAAGCCCCGGAAAAGAGCAATCGGCGCACCGCATCGATGATCCGCGTCGATCAGGCGGGAGAATATGGCGCGACGCGCATCTATGCGGGCCAGCTCGCGGTGATGGGTGACCGCCACCCGATGGCGCGCGAGATCGCGCATATGGCCGAGCAGGAAGAGCGGCACCGCAAATTCTTCGACGCGATGATCGCGCGGCGCGGGGTGCGCCCGACCGCGCTTCAGCCGGTCTGGAACGTCGCGGGCTTCGCGCTCGGCGCGGTGACGGCCGCGATGGGCCCCAAAGCGGCGATGGCCTGCACCGCGGCGGTCGAGACCGAAATCGACCGTCACTACCGGCATCAACTCGACGAACTCGGCGACCGCGACCCCGAACTCAGCGCCGCGGTCGAGGATTTCCGCGCCGAGGAGCTCGAGCACAAGGAAGCCGCGCTGAAGGCGGGCGCCGAAAGCGCGCCGGGCTACCCGATCCTGAGCCTCGCGATTCGCGCGGGTTGCCGTGCAGCCATCGCGCTGTCGAAACGTATTTAGAGCGACGAGCGATTAATATGAACCGTTTGCCCTGAGCTTGTCGAAGGGCTGTCCTTCTTCCGGACGTCTGAAAGAAAGAACGGCCCTTCGACAAGCTCAGGGCGAGCGGATATGAGATTGTTCATTGCTCGTGCAGCGATGACATGCCATCCGGAATGAAACGACCAAGGAAGATCCGATGACCCGCCTCCCCCTGTTCGCGCTGATCCTCGCCGGCAGCGCCGCCGCCCTGCCCGCCGCCGCGCAGGAGGCCACCGTCGAGGCCGAAAAGATCAACCAGGTCATCGTCTATGGCGACGACAAGTGCGAACAGTCGAGCCCCGACGAGATCGTCGTGTGTAACCGCCTGCCCGAAACCGAACGTTATCGCGTGCCCGAAATGCTGCGCGGCAACCCGCTCGATCCGCGCAACGAGGCGTGGGCGAACAAGGTCGTCGCGCTCGAACGCGTCGGCCGCTTCGGCACCGACAGCTGCTCGCCGGCCGGCCTCGGCGGCTTTACCGGCTGTACGCAGGCGCTGCTCGCAGGCGCACGCGCCGAACGGCGCGCCGCCGACAAGACCGACTGGCAGGCGATGATCGCCGACGAGCGCGCCAAGCGCCTCGCGGGCATCGACGCCGCGGCCGAAGAGGTCGAAGCCGCGGTCGTCGCCGAAGAGCGCGCGCTCGCCGAACGGCAGAAGGCGGCCGAGGAACTCGAACGGCAGGCCAATGGCGAGGCTCCGGCCGCGCCGGCCGCTCCCGACGAAGCCGACGCCGAGCCGCTGCCGACCCCGCCGCAGTTCTAGGAAAGGCCCTAACGCTCGCGCGGGGTCCAGAGCCTCGCGCCGCGTCCTTTCCACCAGCGCAGGATGAAACCCAGCGCCACGCCGGTGCCGATCGCGATCGTCAGGTCGGCGAATACCGTCAGCAGCAAGGTGACGAGCAGCAGGATGAGTTCGTCCCGCGGCAGCGCCGCATGTTCGCGCCATTTCCCGGGCTCCGCCATATTATAGGCGGTCACCAGCAGCACCGCCGCCAGCGCGGGCAGCGCGAGCGCGCCCGCGAGCCCTCCGGCGGCGAGCACGACGATCAGGATCACCGCCGCATGGACCATGCCCGCGACCGGCGTGCGCCCGCCCGCGCGGACATTGGTCGCGGTGCGCGCGATCGCGCCGGTGACCGGCAGCCCGCCGAACAGCGGGGTCACGACATTGGCATAGCCCTGCGCCAGCAGTTCGGCGCTGGGGCGGTGCCGGCCGTCGAACATCCTGTCGGCGACGATCGCCGACAACAGCGATTCGACGCCCGCCAGAAAGGCGATGGTAAGCGCGGACGGGAGCAAGGCGACGATCCGGTCCGCCGTCACTTCGGGCCAGTGCGGCGCGGGAAATCCGCTCGGCAACGCGCCGAAGCGCGAACCGACCGTATCGACCGGCAGGTGGAACAGGAGCACCGCGAGCGACGCCGCGCCGACGGCGATCACCAGCACCGGCCAGCGCGGACGCCAGCGGCGGAGCAGCAGGATCGCGGCCACCGTCGCCGCGGTCACGCCCAGCGCCGCGAGGCTGAGCGTGGCGCGCGCCGCCCACAGCGCCTCCAGCTTCGGGATCATGTCGGCGGGGACCTTGCCCGCCGACAAGCCGAGCGCGTCCTGGAACTGGCTGGCGGCTATGATCACCGCGATGCCGATGGTAAAGCCGTCGATCACCGGTTCGGGGACCAGCGCGATCAGCCGCCCTGCGCGGAAGAAGCCGGCCACGATCAGCAGGATGCCCGCCATGATCGTCGCGACGATCAGCCCGTCCATGCCATGATCCTGAATCACGCCATAGACGACGACGATGAACGCCCCGGTCGGCCCGCCGATCTGCACCCGGCTGCCGCTGGTCGCCGAAATGATGAAGCCGCCGGCGATCGCGGTGACCAGTCCGACGAAAGGCGTGCTGCCCGATGCGATGGCGATCGCGATGCAGAGCGGCAAGGCGACGAGCGCGACGCTGATCCCGGCCAGCGCATCGGCGCGGAAGAGCGGCCAGCTATAGTCGCTTGCGGTATCGAGCAATTTGGGCCGGCGCATCGCGTCTCCGTCGATCGAGGGAACGCAATCGCGCTACGCCGCGTCCTGCGGCGCGGTCAAGCCCGCCGCATCCATTCGGCTGATGGCATTTTTCACCCTTCCTGTCGCGCCGGACGGGGCAAATGGTGCCAGATTCGTAGCGATTTCAGCGATCGGGCGCGATTTTGTTACGAATCCGCGCCGAACCGAGTGCAAAAATTAACGAATCACGGGCAAGCTGTCTTGACTTGGGAATTTTTGGGGCAAAACGTGCGGTTCTGGGAATCGCCAGCCTAGGGGGCTGTAATATGGCATCAGCATTCGAACCGCGCCTGTGGAGGCGCACGGCAGTCAGCGTGCCGCCGGCACGAAGCCTCGGCCGCCGGATGACGTGGCATGCCGCCGCTGCCCTCCTCGCCTTCGCCGCGCTGCAGATCTGGCTCGTGATGAGCGTGGTCGCCGCCGGGGCGCCCTCCGCCTTCATCGTCGTCGCGCTGGTCATGCTGCTCGCGCTCGCGCTTCCGGTCGCGCGCTCGACCGAACGGCACTGGTATCATCTGAGCCGCCAGGCGCTCGCAAGCTGGGGCCTGCACGCGCGCTTTCGCCGCGACGTTCGCCGCCTGTGGTTCGCCGCGCTGACCCTGCCCTTCCTGTGGATCAGCGGCGCGATCGCCGCCACCGACGCGATCGCGGCGATCATCAAGTAGGGCTGGAAACATTGCCGTCGCCCCCGCGAAGGCGGGGGCCGCCAACGGTTTTACGCAGCTACGCTGGACAAACCCTCCAGCGGCCCCCGCCTTCGCGGGGGCGACGAAATCACTTAGATTTTGACCCCCGCCCGCGCGCCGTATAGGGCGCGGCAATGCTGACCGTTTCCGAAGCCCTCGACCGCGCGCAGATGCTGTGCGACGCCGCGGCAAAAGCCGGCGCCGACGCCGCCGACGCTCTCTATTACTGCAATGCCGCGACCTCGGTCTCGATGCGGCTCGGCGCGCTCGAGGATGTCGAGCGGTCGGAGGGGCAGGATATTTCGCTGCGCGTCTTCGTGGGGCAGCGCAGCGCGAGCGTGTCGACTGCCGATATGGACGCGGGCGAACTTGCGAAACTGGTCGAACGTTGCGTCGCGATGGCGCGCGAGGCGCCCGAGGACCCCTATGCCGGCCTCGCGCCCGAAGAATTGCTGTTCAAGGGGCCCGTTCCCGACCTCGACCTCGACGACGACAGCGACGCCGACCCGCGGGCGCTGCGCGAAGCCGCGCTTGGCGTCGAGGAGGCGGCGCGCGCCGTCGCCGGGGTCACCAACAGCGAAGGCGGCAGCGCGAGCCACAGCCGCACACGCTTCGCGCTCGCGACGAGTCACGGATTTGCCGGCGGCTATGGATCGAGCGGCCACAGCCTCTCGGCGAGCGTGATCGCCGGCGAAGGCGCCGCGATGCAGCGCGATTACGGCTGGCACAGCGCCCACCACCTCGCCGACCTCGAAAGCGCCGCCGACATCGGCGCCCGCGCCGGGACGCGCGCGGTCGCGCGGCTGAATCCCGGGAAAGCCCCGACCGGCAAGCTTCCGGTACTGCTCGACCCGCGGGTCAGCGGCAGCATCGTCGGCCATCTGCTCGGTGCGATCGCCGGCCCGGCGATCGCGCGCGGGACGAGTTTCCTGCTCGGCAAGGAAGAGGCGATGCTGTTCGACAGCGGCATCGTCATCCGCGACGAACCGCATCGCCCGCGCGGCCTGCGCAGCCGCGCTTTCGACGGCGAGGGCCTGCCGACCGCGGCGCGCGACATCGTCGCCGATGGCAAAATCACCGGCTGGCTGCTCGACACCGCGTCGGCGAAGCAGCTCGGCCTGACGCCGACCGGCCACGCGAGCCGCGGCGGCGGCGCCTCGGGGGTCGGCGCGAGCAACCTCCACCTCGCCGCGGGCAGCGCGACGCCGGCGGCGCTGATGGAGGGCATATCCGAGGGCGTGTATATCACCGAGCTGATCGGCCAGGGGGTCAACCCCGTGACCGGCGATTACAGCCGCGGCGCGTCGGGATTCCTGATCCGGGATGGCGTGATCGCGGGGCCGATCGCCGAATTCACGATCGCGGGCAATCTGATCGACATGTTCGCCGCGCTGATCCCCGCGAACGACCTCGAGTTTCGCCACGGCACCAACGCGCCGACGCTGCGCATCGACGGCATGACCGTCGCGAGCAGCTAGACGCGATGCCCGCGCGCAACCTCGAAGCGATGATCGCCGCGACGCGCGAGGTCGGCGACATGGCGATGGCGCGCTGGCGCGGCGAGGGCAAGGCGGTCGACGTGTGGCACAAGTCGCACGACAATCCGGTGAGCGACGTCGACCTCGCCGTCGATGCGCGGCTGAAGGCCGTGCTCGGCGCGATGGTGCCCGAGGCGGGGTGGCTGTCCGAGGAAACCGCCGACAATGAAGATCGCCTGTCGTGCCGCGCGATGTGGTGCGTCGACCCGATCGACGGCACGCGCGATTTCATCCGCGGCCGTCCGGGCTGGTGCGTCTCGGTCGCGCTCGTCGTCGACGGCGCCCCCGAACTCGGCGTGCTCTACGCCCCCGCGCTCGACGAGCTGTGGGTCGCGCAAAAGGGCAAGGGCGCGACGCTCAACGGCGAGGCGCTGCGCGCCAGCCGCCGCATGATCTTCGACGGATCGCGCGTTCCCGCCGACAGCCTGCCCAAGATCGACCGCGACCTGATCATGGTGACCAAGCCGAACAGCATCGCGCTGCGCATGGCGCTCGTCGCCGACGACCGCGCCGACCTCGTCGCCACGCTTCGCTGGGGTTTCGAGTGGGACGTCGCCGCCGCGGCGCTGATCGCGGCCGAAGCGGGGGCCGCGGTCACCGACGCCTTCGGCGAGCCGCTCAGGTTCAACACCCCGCGCGCGCAGGCGTTCGGCGTCATCGCCTGCGCCCCCGGGATTCACCGGGCAGTCGTCTCCCGCTTGCACGACCGCGCGGTCGCGCTGACGGCGCAGCCCTGATCCACCGCTTATATATCGTCATCCCGGCGAAGGCCGGGATCTCGCCGGTGCGTTTTGCCGATAGGGTGAGATCCCGGCCTTCGCCGGGATGACGATGAAAGGGAAGGCCCGTCTTCAGGCCGCAATCCACCGCAGTTCGCTTGACTTTCCGCGCGACTCACCCTAATTGCGCGAGCATTCCGACAGCCTGACCGGACGGCGAAGCGCCTTCATGCGCATCGTGGTCCGTTTTTTGCGTTGGAAATTCAGACGCTTTGAGATGGGGCCGATTGCCAGCGCGCCCTGTGGAGCAGGAGAAAGTTACCAATGGCACGTATCGCGGGCGTCAACCTGCCCACCAACAAGCGCGTGATCATCGCGCTCACCTACATCCACGGCATCGGCCGCAAGACCGCCGTCGACATCGCCGACAAGCTGGGCATCGACCACAGCCGCCGCGTTCAGGACCTGTCGGACGCCGAAGTCCTCCAGATCCGCGAAACGCTGGACGCCGACCACACGGTCGAGGGCGACCTGCGCCGCAACACGGCGATGAACATCAAGCGCCTGATGGACCTCGCCTGCTATCGCGGCCTGCGTCATCGCAAGGGTCTTCCCGTCCGCGGCCAGCGCACGCACACCAATGCGCGCACCCGCAAGGGCAAGGCGAAGCCGATCGCCGGCAAGAAGAAATAAGGTCGAGCGCGCCTCCCCGGCGCGCTTCCTTGTTTCTTTCCCTGCCGGAGCGCGGCGATCCGTCCGCCACCGGCCATTCAGGATACAGGTTAGGATTTCATCATGGCTCGTGAACCGCAGCGCCTTCGTCGGCGCGAACGCAAGAATATCTCGTCGGGTGTGGCCCACGTCAACGCGACCTTCAACAACACGATGATCACCATCACCGACGCGCAGGGCAATGCGATTGCCTGGTCGAGCGCCGGCATGATGGGCTTCAAGGGCAGCCGCAAGTCGACCCCCTATGCGGCGCAGGTCTGCGCCGAAGACGCCGGCAAGAAGGCCGCCGAACATGGCGTCCGCACCCTCGAAGTCGAAGTCAAGGGCCCCGGCGCCGGCCGTGAATCGGCGCTCCGCGCCCTGCAGGCGGTCGGTTTCCACATCACGTCGATCCGCGACGTGACGCCGATCCCGCACAATGGCGTCCGCCCGGCCAAGCGCCGCCGCGTCTGACGTCCTTTCGGGCGCGCCTCACCGCCGGGGCGCCGCCCGCATAAAACTCCTCGCTGGACAGGCAAGCCGACCCCCGCCCGTCCCGCCCAAAGCAAAGGGAAATCCATGACTGTCAATATCCGGAACTGGCAGGAATTGAAGAAGCCCAGCAACCTGGAAATCAAGGCTGGCAGCGACGGCAAGCGCAAGGCGACCTTCGTCGCCGAACCGCTCGAGCGCGGCTTCGGCCTGACGCTCGGCAACGCGCTGCGCCGCGTGCTGCTCTCGTCGCTCCAGGGTGCGGCCATCACGTCGATCAAGATCGAGAATGTGCTCCACGAATTCTCGAGCCTCGCCGGCGTGCGTGAAGACGTCACCGACATCGTGCTCAACGTGAAGCAGATCGCGCTCAAGATGGAAGGCGAAGGCCCGAAGCGGCTCCAGCTTTCGGCGACCGGTCCCGCGACCGTCAAGGCGGGCGACATCATGGTGTCGGGCGACATCAAGGTGATGAACCCGAACCATGTCATCTGCCACCTCGACGACGGCGCGACGCTGAACATGGAACTCGTCGCCGACACCGGCAAGGGCTATGTCCCCGCGACCGCCAACCGTCCGGTCGACGCGCCGATCGGCCTGATCCCGGTCGACTCGCTCTATTCGCCCGTGCGCCAGGTCGCCTACAAGGTCGACAATGCGCGCATCGGTCAGGAACTGGACTATGACAAGCTGAACCTGACCGTCGAAACCGACGGCACGGTCACCCCGGAAGATGCCGTCGCCTATGCCGCGCGCATCCTCCAGGACCAGCTCCAGGTCTTCGTCCACTTCGAAGAAGCGATGAACGACAGCGGCCTGATCGGCATGGCGGCGCCGTCGGCGGCCGCCGACGAGTCGGACGTCAACCAGCTCAACCGCTTCCTTCTGAAGAAGGTCGACGAGCTCGAATTGTCGGTCCGTTCGGCGAACTGCCTCAAGAACGACAATATCATCTATATCGGCGATCTCGTTCAGAAGACCGAAGCCGAAATGCTCCGCACCCCGAACTTCGGCCGCAAGTCCCTGAACGAAATCAAGGAAGTGCTGTCGTCGATGGGCCTGCGCCTCGGCATGGACATCCCCGGCTGGCCGCCCGAGAATATCGAGGAAATGGCTAAGAAGCTCGAACAGGAGCTGCTGGGTTAAAAATCGCCGTCGCCCCAGCGAAAGCTGGGGTCGCTATCGTGGTGACACACTGCGAGCGATCCCAGCTTTCGCTGGGATGACGATTTCGGGAATGGGTTGCCCCGCAAGCAACCTGGTCTGGGCTACCTCACACGGGCCCTTAACGAACGAAGGAAAAGATCATGCGTCATAAATCGGGTGGCCGGAAGCTGCAGCGCACGAGCGCGCATCGCACGGCCCTGTTCCGCAACATGTCGGCCTCGCTCATCAAGCATGAGCAGATCACGACGACCGTCGCCAAGGCGAAGGAGCTGCGCCCCTATGTCGAAAAGCTCGTCACGCTGGCGAAGCGCGGTGGCTTAGCCAACCGCCGTCTCGCGATGAGCCGCCTGATGGACGACACGCAGCTCGTGAAGCTGTTCGACGTCCTCGCGACACGCTACAAGGACCGCAACGGCGGCTACACCCGCATCATCAAGGCCGGCATCCGCGCCTCGGACGCGGCGCCGATGGCGGTCATCGAATTCGTCGACCGCGACGTCGACGCCAAGGGCCAGGATTCGGGCCCGGTCGAACAGTTTGACGAGGATATGGCGGAAGCCTGAGCTTCGTCACTTCGCTGAAAGATCAAGGGCGGCGTCCGAAGGACGGCCGCCCTTTTTTTATATGCGGCGGTGTCGGCTTTGGGGCGTGAGCGGCCCTTCCCTACCTTCGTCATTCCCGCGAAAGCGGGAACCCAGAGCGTGCGTCGGCTGACTCCACACTGGGTTCCCGCTTTCGCGGGAATGACGAAGTTATGAGATACTCAACGTCCGCTCCCGGCCGGTCTCGGACATTCGTCATCCCGGACTTGATCCGGGATCCATTCCTTCCACGCTGCGTGAATGGACCCCGGATCAAGTCCGGGGTGACGATGTAAGATAGGTCCGCAATCGGTCGAAACCCGCCGCCGCCTCACCCACCGAAAAACTGTCCCGCCACCGGACAGAATCGCTACCCACGTCGCGATTTTAACCCGATATTAGCTATCCCGGCCCCATAGCGGCGCCATGCAACGGCGGGACCAGAGCCGATACCGCTGGCTGGGGGGCCAGTGTTTGCAGTCTGCGCGAGCCTGTATCCTGCTCGTCTGGCTGGCGTTGACGCTTGCCGCCAATCCCGCCGCCGCGCAGACCACGACGACCTACAGCAACACCACCACCGGCACCATCAACGCCGCGACGAGTTGCACCGCGCCGCTCGTGCGCAATTTCACGGTCAGCACAAGCTATGTCGTCGGCGACGTCGATCTCGGCCTGCTCGCGACGCACAGCTGGCGCGGCGACCTGCGCGTCACGCTGCAATCGCCCGCGGGAACGCGCGTCCAGCTCGTCGACGGCGATACGGGTTCGATCGACGGCAATAATTTCAACGTCCGCCTCGACGACGACGCCGCGCAGACGGTCAATACCGACGGCAACGGCACCAATCATGCGACCGGCGCGCCGCCCTATCAGAACGGCTTTCGTCCCAATGCGCCGCTGTCGGCGTTCAACGGCCAGAATAGCGCCGGAACCTGGCGGCTCGAGATCTGCGACCAATATCCGTCGGCCGACAACGGCAATTTCGTGCGCGCCGACCTCTATCTCACCAGCCTGCCGACGAACTATGCCGACCTGTCGCTGACCAAGTCGGTCAGTAACGCGGCGCCGGCGTTCGGGGCGAGCCTCAACTATGTGCTGAGCGTCACCAACGCGAGCGGATCGCCGCTCACCGCGACCGGGGTGACGGTGCAGGACACTCTGCCCGCCGGGTTCAGTTTCACCGGCGCCTCGGGTTTCGGCAGCTATAACAGCGCCACCGGCGTGTGGAGCGTCGGCAGCATCCCGCCGGGGGTGACGCGGGTGCTGACGATCAGCGGCACCGTCGCGGCGACCGCGGGTGCGAGCGTCACCAACAGCGCCGAGATCAGCACCTCCTCGGCCTTCGACTTCGATTCGGCCCCCGGCAACGGCGCGGCGGGCGAGGATGACTCTGACAGCGCGAGCTTCACCGTGTCGGGCACGCGCGTCGCGGGAACGCCGCCGGCGCTCGTCTGCCCGGTCGGCACGACGGCGCTCGACTGGGATGGCGTCGGCTGGCCCGCGGGCACGACGAGCCGCAGCCAGGTGCTGACCGCGATCGGCACGGCGAATGTGAACATTGCGATCAGCGGCGGCAGCTTCCTCAGCAACGCGACCTATGGCGGCCAGTCGCCGACGCGTCAGAATGTCGTCACCGGCGGGCTGGCGCCGGCGCAATATTCGATCTTCGAGATCCTCGATTTCACCAGTCAGGCGGGGACGGTCACTTCGACGATTGCGCTGCCGACCGCGGTTCCGGGCGCGCAGTTCCGGCTGTTCGACGTCGATTACGCCTCCGGCCAGTTCGCCGACCGGGTCACCGTCACCGGCACATATAACGGCGCCACCGTCTATCCCGTGCTCACCAACGGCACCGCCAATTATGTGATCGGCAACAGCGCCTATGGCGACATATTGTCGGCCGACGGCAGCGCCGACGGCACCGTCACCGTGACCTTCGATACGCCCATCGACGGCATCGCCATCGAATATGGCAGCCACGCCCTCGCCCCCGCCAATCCGGGCCAGCAGGGCATGGCGCTCCACGACATCATTTTCTGCCGCCCGACGACGAACCTGGCGATCGCGAAGACGAGCAGCGTCGTCAGCGACCCGGTCAACGGCACGGCCGATCCCAAGGCGATTCCGGGCGCACGGATGCGTTACTGCATCCTCGTCACCAACAATGGCAGCGGCACCGCGACGGGCATCAATCTCGCCGATCCGCTACCCGCCGGCACCAGCTTCGTCCCCGGCTCGCTGCGCAGCGGCACGAGCTGCGCGGGCGCGGCGACGGCCGAGGACGACAATGCGAGCGGCGCCGACGAAGGTGATCCGTTCGGCGCGTCGATCACGGGCGCCACCGTCGCGGCGACCACCGCGACGCTGCTGCCCGCGGCCGCCATGGCGATCACCTTCGAGGTCACGATCAACTGATCTCCGGCCCCGATTGCATTCTATACCGGATAGTCTAAATGCGCGGCATGAGCACGCGCACCGCCTCCGACCGCGACGATCCGATCGTCGAAACCCGCGACCAGCTTGCGGCGCCGATGATCAAGGGCGAAAAGCCGAAGGACCGCTGGCGCATCGGCACCGAGCACGAGAAATTCGTCTATCGCACCGCCGACCACCGCGCGCCTTCCTATGACGAACCGGGCGGCATCCACGACCTGTTGATGGCGCTCACCCGCTTTGGTTGGGAACCGGTGGTCGAGGGCGGAAAGGTCATCGCGCTGGCGGGCAGCGACGGCACCGTCAGCCTCGAACCCGCGGGCCAGTTGGAGCTTTCGGGCGCGCCGCTCGAAAATCTCCACCAGACCTGCGCCGAAACCGGCCGGCATTTGAAACAGGTGAAGGAAGTCGGCGCCGAGCTCGGCCTCGGCTTTCTGGGGCTCGGCATGTGGCCCGACAAGACTCGAAGCCAGCTGCCGATCATGCCCAAGGGACGCTACAAGATCATGCTCGAACATATGCCGCGCGTCGGCACGCTCGGGCTCGACATGATGCTGCGCACCTGCACGATCCAGACCAACCTCGATTATGCGAGCGAGGCCGACATGGTGCAGAAATTCCGCGTCAGCCTCGCCTTGCAGCCACTCGCGACCGCGCTCTTCGCCTCCTCGCCCTTCACCGAGGGGCGGCCCAACGGCTATATGTCGTACCGCAGCCACATCTGGACCGACACCGACCCCGCGCGCACCGGCATGCTGCCCTTCGTGTTCGAAGAGGGCTTCGGCTACGAACGCTATGTCGATTATATGCTCGACGTGCCGATGTATTTCGTCTTCCGCGACGGCAAATATATCGACGCCGCGGGACAGAGCTTCCGCGACTTTCTGAAGGGCGAACTACCCGCGCTGCCCGGCGAGAAGCCGCGCCTCTCCGACTGGAACGACCATCTCTCGACCGCTTTCCCGGAAGTGCGGCTCAAAAGCTTTCTCGAAATGCGCGGTGCCGACGGGGGGCCGTGGAACCGCATCTGCGCGCTGCCAGCGCTGTGGGTCGGGCTGCTCTACGATCAAGGCGCGCTCGACGCCGCCTGGGATCTGGTCAAGGGCTGGAGCATCGCGGAGCAGCAGAGCCTGCGCGACGCAGTGCCCCGCGAAGGGCTCTGCGCTCCCGCGCCGGACGGCGGCACGGTCGGCGAGCTGGCGCACCGCGTTCTCGACATCGCGGCGGCGGGCCTCGCGGCGCGCGGCGAGGTCAATTCGATGGGCGACAACGAGGTCGGCTTCCTCGAACCGCTCCGCCGCATCGCCAAAAGCGGCAAATCGCCCGCGCACGACCTGCTCGACCGCTACGAAGGGTCGTGGAATCACGATCTTTCGAAAATATACGCTGAGTTGAGCTTCTGAGGCTGCGTCGGCTTTTGGGATGGTGAGCGGACGTTGAGGTCGTGAGCTGATTTCCCCTCCCGCAGGCGGGAGGGGCAGCGAGGCTTACGAGCTTGCTCGTTAGCCGCAGCGGGGTGGGCAATCGCAACGTTGCTGCCCACCCCCGACCCCTCCCGCAAGCGGGAGGGGAGAAGAACATCCGCAACCGGTCGACAACTGCCCTCCAGCGCGCAAGCCACCACCGCCAAAAGGAAAACCGGCGCGGATCGCTCCGCGCCGGTTTCCCTCGGGTAATATGTGAAGCCTGACGCGTCAGGCGACGCGGCGCACCTCATTGCCTTCGTCGTCGATGTCGCGAAGGACATAACCGCGGCCCCAGACCGTCTCGATGTAATTTTCGCCGCCGCACGCGAGCGCCAGTTTCTTTCTGAGCTTGCAGATGAAGACGTCGATTATCTTCAACTCGGGCTCGTCCATCCCGCCGTACAGGTGGTTGAGGAACATTTCCTTGGTCAGCGTCGTGCCCTTGCGCAGCGAAAGCAACTCGAGCATCTGATATTCCTTGCCGGTCAGATGCACGCGCACGCTGTCGACCTCGACCGTCTTGGTGTCGAGATTGACCGCGAGCTTGCCGGTCTTGATCACGCTCTGGCTGTGGCCCTTCGAGCGGCGGACGACCGCATGGATGCGCGCGACCAGTTCGTCGCGGTGGAACGGCTTGGTGACATAATCGTCGGCGCCGAAGCCGAACGAGCGCACCTTCGAATCCATTTCGGAAATGCCCGACAGGATCAGCACCGGCGTCTGCACCTTCGCGGTGCGCAGCTTTTTCAGCACGTCATAGCCGTGCATGTCGGGCAGGTTCAGGTCGAGCAGGATGATATCGTAATCATAGAGCTTGCCGAGATCGAGGCCTTCCTCGCCCAGATCGGTCGTATAGACGTTGAAGCCCTCGGTGGTGAGCATCGTGTCGATCGCTTTGGCGGTCGTCGGCTCGTCCTCGATCAGCAGTACGCGCATTGGGCACCCCTTTTTCCCACGATAATCCCGCGAACCGATCGCATGACCATCAAGGATGTCACCGACCAACCCCCGTTGCAGGACTGCCGGAACATTAACCATGAAAGCAATGAAGGGAAAAGGTTAATTTTGATTTAACTCGCGAAAATCCACGAGTCGCGCCCTATTTGCAACAGTCGTCCAGGCGCGTTTCATCCTTTACGCAGCGCCGGATATTGATCGTGCGCGCCGGTGCAGGAGATTTTCAGCGTATCGACCAGATGGTCCGAAAGCGCGCGCACGCGCGCCGGGCGCAGCCGCGAGGGCGGCGACAACAGGTGGAGATGAGCCTGGGGCGGCGACCAGTCGGTGAGGATTGGAACGACCGCCCCCGATGCCAGTTCATCGGCTGCGATGAAGTCGGGCAGCAAGGCGATTCCGACCCCGGCGACGACCAGCGGCACCGCAATATCGCCATTGTTCGCGAACAGCGGTCCGGTCGGCAGCACGGTCGCTTCCTCGCCTTCGCGATGAAAATGGAGCGGCATCGCGCGCTGCCGGTGGCCGTAGCCGATCAGCCGGTGGCCCGCGAGGTCGAGCGGATGCTTGGGCACGCCATGCTTTTCCAGATAGGCGGGGCTCGCGATCACCGAAGCCGCGACCGGTGCGATCGTCCGTGCGAGCAGGCTCGAATCGGCGAGCGGCGCGATGCGCAAAGTCAGGTCGATCCCTTCCGCCACCGGGTCGTTGCGCGCATCGCTCAGCACCACCTCGATCTCGACCGCCGGGTGCCGTTCCAGAAAGGCCGCGAGCGGCGGCCCCAGCACCTTGATCCCGAAGCTCATCGGCGCCGCGAGGCGGATCGGGCCCGCGAGATCGACGCGGTCGCCGCGCGCCGCCTCGGTCGCCGCAGTCGCGGCTACCACCATCGCGCGGGCTTCGTCGAGGAGGCCGGCGCCGGCGGTCGACACCGCGACGACGCGCGAACTCCGGTGCAGCAAGGTGATGCCGAGCGACGTCTCGAGCCGGGTCACCGCCTTCGACACGCTCGCCTTCGACAGACCGAGCGCCGCTGCCGCCGCGGTGAAGCTGCCGCCGTCAGCGACGGCAACGAAACAGGCCCAGCCTTCATAGTCGGGAAGCGCCATATATTTCCTTTCTAGTTCCGTTCGTGCTGAGCTTGTCGAAGCACCGTCCTTCTTCTCGCAACGTCCCAAAAAAAGGACGGCCCCCTTCGACTGACTTGTCAGTCGCTCAGGACAGGCTTCGACAAGCTCAGGGCGAACGGATCGGGTGCGCAAATATCTGCAAATTGGAAACGATGATTTTCCATCTACGCTATTTGCGAAACGATCCCAATGCCTATTTTGTCCTCAACAGATGAACGCCGCGGGGCACCCGAACCCCGGAGTGGCGGCAAGGAAAGGACAAGGCCAATGATCGATATTCGCAAATTCGATACGCTGGGCCACGCCGACCATGGCTGGCTCGACGCCCGTCACCATTTCTCCTTCGCGAACTATCATGATCCGAAGCGGATGGGCTGGGGGGCGCTGCGCGTCTGGAACGACGATGCCATCGCGGCGAGCCGCGGCTTCGGCCCCCACGGTCATCGCGACATGGAAATCATCACCTATGTCCGCACCGGTGCGATCAGCCACCGCGACTCGATGGGCAATGCCGGCCGCACCGCCGCGGGCGACGTCCAGGTGATGAGCGCCGGCACGGGCGTCACACACAGCGAGTTCAACCTCGAGGATGAGGAAACGACGCTGTTCCAGATCTGGATCATTCCCGATCGCGAAGGCGGCAACCCCGGCTGGGGGGCGCGCCAGTTTCCCAAGGCCGACCGGTCGGGGCAGTTCGTGACGCTGGCGAGCGGCATCGAGGGCGATGATGACGCGCTGCCGATCCGTGCCAACGCTCGCGTCGCCGCGGCGACTGTGAACGCCGGCGGACGCGTCTCCTACGACCTCGACGCCGGGCGCCACGCCTATCTGGTCGCCGCCAAGGGTCGCATCCGCGTCAATGGCGAGGAGGCCGACCCGCGCGACGGCATCGCGCTCCGCGATGTCGGCACGATCACCGTCGAGGCGCTCGACGATGCCGAACTGGTGCTCGTCGACAGCCTCTGACGAGCCGCCGGGCCGCCGCCCTCCCCCTCCCCCGGCGGCGGCCCACCCCTTTTCCCCTCCACCAAAGCCAAGGAGCCATGCCATGACCAATATCCTCCGTATCGACACCAGCGCCCGCACCAGCGGATCGACGACGCGCCAGCTTTCGGACCAGCTCGTCAACCATCTGATCGAGCAGGGCTATGGCGCCAGCGTCATCCACCGCGACCTCGCGCTCACCCCGCCCGCGCTGCTCACCGAAAACTGGGTCGGCGCCAATTTCACCGACGATGCCGAGCGCAGCGACGAGCAGCGCGCCGCGCTGGCGGGCTCGGACGAGCTGATCGCCGAACTCGAGGCCGCCGACACGATCGTCATCGGCGTGCCCGTCTATAATTTCGCGATCCCCGCGTCGCTGAAGGCCTGGATCGACCTGATCGCCCGCGCCCGCCGCACCTTCCGCTACACCGAAGCCGGCC
This sequence comes from uncultured Sphingopyxis sp., assembly GCF_900078365.1. Lineage (NCBI taxonomy): Bacteria > Pseudomonadati > Pseudomonadota > Alphaproteobacteria > Sphingomonadales > Sphingopyxidaceae > Sphingopyxis > uncultured Sphingopyxis sp. Next base: position 296,284 of record NZ_LT598653.1, on the reverse strand, counting down.
CCGAGGGGCTGCTGAAAGGCAAGAAGGCCTATCTCGTCGTCGCCTCGGGCGGCGTGCCCGTCGGCAGCGACTATGATTTCGCGACCGGCTATCTGCGCCACGTCCTCGGCTTCGTCGGCATCACCGACGTCACAATCATCGCCGCCGACCAGCAGATGATGGACGGCGAAGCGATCAGCCGCGCGACCGCCGCGATCGGCGAGCTGAAGCGGGCCGCCTGAACCGATGCGCCGTCTTCCGAGCCTTTTCCTTTCGCACGGCTCGCCGATGATGGCGCTCGAGCCCAGCCCGGCGCGGGATTTCCTCGCCGGGCTGGGTGCCCAACTGCCGCGCCCGCGCACGATCCTCGTCGTATCGGCGCACCATGATGCGGCGTATGAGGGCGGCCGCGCCACCGTCACCGCGTCGCCCGCGCCGCCGACGATTCACGACTTTCGCGGTTTTCCCGACGAGCTGTTCGCGATGCGCTATCCGGCCCCGGGCGACCCTGTGCTGGCGAGCCAAGTTGCCGAGCTTCTCTCGGCCCACGGTCTGGCCGTTACCGCCGACCCCGAGCGCGGGTTCGACCATGGCGCGTGGGTGCCGCTGTCGCTGGTTTACCCCGACGCCGATATTCCCGTGATCCAGCTTTCGATCCACTCCAACGCGTCGCCCGAATGGCACCATGCGCTCGGCCAGGCACTCGCTCCCTTGCGCGACGAGGGCGTGCTGATCGTCGGGTCGGGCAGCATCACGCACAACCTCCGCGCCTATTTCACGACACGCCCGCCGATCGACGCGCCTGCTCCCGCGTGGGTGAGCGGCTTCACCGGCTGGATCGCCGACCGCATGGCCGAAGGCGCGGTCGACGACATTCTCCACGCGGTCGAGCGCGCGCCGCACGGACGCGACAATCATCCGACGCCCGACCATATCCTGCCGCTCTTCGTCGCGATGGGTGCGGGCGGGACGCCGCTCGAGGCCGAGCGGCTGCACGCGAGCACGACCTATGCCGTGCTCGCGATGGACGTTTACGCTTTCGGCGAGGAATGAGGGATTCGCGCGAAGGCGCTGGCGGTGGGTTTCGAGCGGGAGCTGACCTATCTTTCATCGTCACCCCGGACTTGATCCGGGGTCCATTCACGCAGCGTGGAAGGAATGGATCCCGGATCAAGCCCGGGATGACGAATGTCTGAGACCGACCGATTGCGGACCTCTCCTTGTCAAGCCCCTCCCCTTCAGGGGAGGGGCAACGAAGACTTGGCAGCTTGCTGCCTAGTCGCAGTGGGGTGGGGTCTATCGGCCTTGCGCAAGGCCGATGGCCCCCACGCCAACCCCTCCCCTGAAGGGGAGGGGCTTGATGGATCGCAATGGCAACTCACCACCTCCAAGCCGATCTTCCCTTGCACGATTCCGTCGCCGCGGCGGTTTCCGCTTTCGACCGAGCGGCGCGCGCCCTATAGCGCGCCATGCTCCTTTCAGATCGCGTTCTTTTCCTCGATGGCGAGGCGCTCGTCATCGACAAGCCCGCGGGGCTTCCCGTCGACGCGCCGCGCGACGGCAGTCTCAGCCTGGAGAATCATCTCGATTCGCTGCGCTTCGGTTTCAAGCGTTGGCCGCTCGCGGTCCACCGGCTCGATCGCGACACCTCGGGTTGCCTGCTGCTCGCGCGCAATCCCAAGGCGCACGGCCGCTTCACCCGCGCGTTCGAAAGCCGCGAGGTCGAGAAGCAATATCTTGCGATCGTCGATGGCGTACCCGAAGCCGATAGCGGCACGATCGACCTGCCGCTCGCCAAGGTCTCGACCGCCGAGACCGGCTGGCGCATGGTCGGCGATCCGAAAGGCAAGCCGTCGGTGTCGCACTGGGAAAAGCTCGCCATCGCCCAAGGCCGCAGCCTGCTCCGCTTCCGCCCCGAAACCGGCCGCACCCATCAGCTGCGCGTCCACGCGCTCGAAGGGCTGGGCTTTCCGCTCGCCGGCGACCCCGTCTACGGCCGCGGCGGACCGAAGACGCGCACCCTGCTCCACGCCGAACGGCTGGTCGTGAAACGTGACGTCAAGCCGTCGATAATCGCCGAGGCGCCCTTCCCCGACGCCTTCGTCGCACTGGGCTTCGCCGCCCCCGAAGGCGCATCGCCGACCCGTGGCTGACATCCCCGAAAGCGCGATCACCGAGAAGTTTCTCGCGGGGTCGGGTCCGGGGGGCCAGAATGTCAACAAGGTCGCGACCGCGTGCCAGCTACGCGTCGATGTTTTCGCGCTCGGGCTCGCGCCCGACGCCTATCGCCGGCTCAAGACGCTCGCCGGAAGCAGGATGACCGCGGCGGGCGAACTCGTCATCCTCGCGCGCAGTTTCCGCACCCAGGAAGCGAACCGCGCCGACGCACGCGCGCGGCTGAACGAGCTGGTCGATGCCGCGCTCGTTCGCCCCGAACGCCGCATCAAGACCAAGCCGAGCAAGGCCGCCAAGGCGAAGCGCGTCGACAGCAAGAAGGCGCGCAGCAGCATCAAGGCCGGACGCGGACGGGTGCGCGGCATCGACTGACGAAGGACCGATGACGAGCCTATACCGCCTCGACGCCCCCGCAAGCGCGATCGCCGCCGCTTTCAGCGCCGAGGCGGGAGGCGACCCGTGGACGGGCGACTATGTCGCGCCCGCGCGCCCCGCGCCGGTGATCGTCAGCGACGGGCGCGGCGGATCGCGGCGCTGGCTGCGCCCCGCATTGTGGGGCGTGCCGCCCCCGCCGCAGGGCAGCCGGCCGGTCACGCACGTCCGCAACCTGACCAGCCCCTTCTGGATCGGCACCTTGCGCCATGCCGAACTGCGCTGCCTGATCCCCGCGACCGCCTTTTCCTGCTGGTCGGGAAGCGAAGGCGCGCGACGCCAGCTCTGGTTTTCGGTGCCGTCGCAGCCGGTCTTCGCCTTCGCCGGCATCCTGCGGCAAAGCGAGGACTGGCCGTGCTTCGCGATGCTGACGACCGAGGCGAACCGGCTGGTCGCGCATCATCAGCCAAAGGGGATACCGGTGATCCTGCATCCCGGCGATCATGCGACCTGGCTGAGCGGCGAATGGCGCGCCGCGGTGGCGCTTGCGCGCCCTTTTCCCGGCCAGTCGATGGCGGTCGGCGACGCGCCGCCGGTATAGACGAACTTCACCATATCGCTTCACTTTGCGGTAACCAGCGGGCCCGTAAATCCCGCTCGACCAAGCAGGAAAAGCAGGGACCGGATCCGTGTTGGGGAATCGCACCGTTGAAACCAGAAAGGCGCCCAAGGGTGGGCGCGGCGCCGAGCGAGCGCCCGTGACCGCCCGCGCGCGCTTTCGCGAGCCGGGGCTCAACCCTTTCGACGTCGAATTGTTCGACCTGTCGTCGACCGGCTTTCGCATGGTGACGTCGTTCCGGCCGCAGATCGGCAAGCATGTCTGGGTGAACCTGCCCGGGCTCCAGCCCCTCGAAGCGATCGTCCGCCGCGCCGACGGCAATAATTACGGCTGCGAGTTCGTCCACCCGCTCCATGTATCGGTCGCGCAGCATCTGCAGGCGAAATTGCGGCAAGGATAGAAACGGCTCCCTTCCCCCTTGATGGGGGAAGGATATGGAGCCTTATCGCGAAGCGATTAGGCGGAGTTGGATGGGGGTGACGGCGCGTTCGCGCACCGTCGTTTCGGGACGAGGCCCCACCCCCACCGCTGCGACTAGCGAACAAGTTCGCAAGTCTCGCTGCCTCCCCCATCAAGGGGGAGGGAAGCCGGAAACCCCATATCCTCCGGTTCAGCCCCCGGGCTTTTCCGACTTCTTCAAGATATGCTTCCATTCGGCGGGCGTCACCCGCCCGACCGACAGCCGCGACTGGCGGATCAGGTCCATGTCGGCGAGCTTCGGGTCGGCCTTGATCGCCGCGAGCGTCACCGGATGCGCGAGCGCGCGCACCGGCGCGACGCGCACCACCACCCAGGGCGAACCCTCTTCGGCGGTCGGATCGGGGAAGCTTTCCTCGGTGATCTCCATGATCCCGACGCATTCCTTGCCGATATTGCTGTGATAGAAGAGCGCCTCGTCGCCCTTCTTCATCGCCATCATGTTGAGCTTGGCGGTGTGGTTGCGCACCCCGTCCCAGATGCCAGTGCCGTCCTTGACCAGCTGGTCCCACGCATAGGCGTCGGGTTCGGATTTCATCAGCCAATATTGCTTTGCCATGGCGGCGGGCTTAGCCGAAGCGCGCGCGGGGCGGAACCGCCTTTTTCCCTTTAACCCGCGCGCACCAGCGCCTAAATCGGGGTGCATGACGCGCCCGCGGGCGCCGCCTCTTTTTCAGATGGACTTCAATCGCATGACCGCTGCCGTTCCCGTCATTTCCATGTCGCTTCCCGCCGACCGCTTCGCAAAGGATTTCGGGGCGTCGTTCGAACGCTTCGGCTTCGCGATGATCACCGATCACGGCATCGATCCGGTGCTGATCGACGACGCCTGGGCGAGGGCGAAGGCGTTTTTCGCGCTGCCCGAAGAGACGAAGCGCGCCTACCACATCCCCGGCGGCGGCGGCGCGCGCGGCTATACGCCGTTCGGGACCGAGATCGCCAAGGGCGCGAAGGAGGTCGACCTCAAGGAATTCTGGCACGTCGGCCGCGACCTGCCCGCCGGCCACCGCCTCGCCGCGCAGCAGCCGAACAATGTCTGGCCCGCCGAAGTCGACGGCTTCCGCGCCGTCTATGACAAGCTCTTCGCCGAGTTCGATCGCGTCGGCGGCCGCCTGCTGTCGGGGATCGCGCGCTATCTCGGCCTCGCCCCCGATTTCTTCGACGACACCGTCGCCGACGGCAACAGCGTGATGCGCCTGCTCCATTATCCGCCCGTCGAGGCGCCCGCGAAGGGCATCCGCGCCGAAGCGCATGAGGATATCAACACGATCACGCTCCTGCTCGGCGCCGAGGAAGCGGGGCTCGAAATCCTCGACAAGGACGGCAGCTGGCTTCCCGTCTCGCCGCCACCGGGCGCGATGGCGGTCAATGTCGGCGACATGCTCCAGCGGCTGACCAACAACCGCCTGCCCTCCACCACGCACCGCGTTCGCAACCCCGATGCGGGCCGCGCGAGCGTCGCGCGCTATTCGATGCCCTTCTTCCTCCACTTCCGTTCGGACTATGTGATCGAAACGCTCGCAAGCTGCATCGACGCGTCGCATCCGAACCTTTATCCGACGCCGATCACCGCCGACGATTACCTGCAGGAACGGCTGCGCGAGATCGGGCTGAAGAAATAGCGGCGCTGGGTCACCGGGGCTCGAGCAGCACCACCGTTCACCGGCGGGAGTCGAACGTTCGCCGATGACCGGTTGGCGTTCGCCGGCCCCGCTGCAAGAAGGGCCGCTCCTCACCGCGTCCCGCCGACAGGCCGTTCCTGGAGACATTCTATGCGACCCGCCGCCATCTGTTTCGCCTTCGCCGCAGCCCTCGGCGTGCTGCACCCCGTGGCAGCGGCGGCAAAGCCCTCCAGCCTGCCGTGGAGCGCGCCCGCGACGACCGAGGTGGTGACCGAGGATCGCCGGTTCACCAGCGGCGATGCCGAGCTGTCGGGAACGCTCCACCTGCCGGTCAGCGGCAAGCCCGTCGCCGCGATCGTCGTGACGCACAGCGCCTCGTCGCCGCTGCGTTCGGCTTCGCTCTACGATCATCTGAAGACGATCCTGCCCGCGCTGGGCATCGCCGTCTTCACTTACGACCGGCGCGGATCGGGCCAATCGGGCTCGAAAGATGCCGGGGGCGACTTCACCATCCTCGCCGACGATGCGATCGCCGCCGTCCAGAGCCTGAAAACCGATCCGCGCATCGATCCGCGGCGCATCGGGACGTGGGGGCTGAGCCAGGGCGGCTGGATTTCGCCGCTCGCCGCGTCGCGAAGCCCTGACATCGCCTTCGTGATCGCGGTGTCGGCGCCGGTCGTCACCGCCGATGTCCAGATGATCTTTTCCTCGACCAATCATCTGAAGGCCAATGGCTATTCACAGGCCGACATCGACCAGATGGTCGCGGCGCGAAAGGCCGTCGACGATTATATGCGCGGCACGGTAAGCCGCGCCGAGGCGCAGGCGAAGCTCGACGGAATCAAGACCAAGCCGTGGTTCAAATATCTCTACATGGGCGAAACCTTCCGCGACCGCGACGTGTCGGGCTGGCGCAAGGAGATCGAAAATGATCCGCTGGTCAATCTGAAGGCGGTCGCCGTGCCGACGCTCATCCTCTTTGGCGCCGACGATGCGGTGGTCCCGGTCGCCGATTCGGCCGAGCGCCTGAAAGCCATCGCGCCGCAGATGCCCAATATGGAGGTGCATGTGATCGCGGGCGCCGACCATGCGATGCAGATGTCGGTCGACCTCAAGACGTCGCTCGACCCCAAGCACGACGGCACCGAACGCCCCGATTCGCCCGAATATTTCGCGCTGCTGGCGAGCTGGCTGGCGGCGCGGGGCTTCACCGGCGACTGAGGCCTACCCTATCGCCCAGCCCAATAATCGAACACCGCCTGCTGCTGCTCGCGAATGAAGCGCGCCGCCGCGGCGCCCTCCCACGGCCCGTCGTAGCCGAGGAGCAGCGCGGTGCCGCCGACCCACCAGCCCTGCCCCGGCAAGCGATCCGATTCGCGCACCACCAGCACCGCAAGGTCGGGCTCGCCGTCCGCCGCGCTCAGCCGGTCGACCTCTTCGAGCGTCCGGCACACCGCGCGCATCTTGGGCCGGGTGAAACGGAAGCCCAAATCGCCGAGCAGTTCGGAATAGCTGACGCTGCGTCCCGCGCGCGCCGCCTCGATCAGGATCGCGCGGATGCGCGGCGCGTCGCCGAGCGCCGAGACGTCGGCGGGGTTTTCTGCGTCGCCTAACCCTTGGTCTTTGGCGGCCATGGAATGAAGCCCGAGGTGCGTTTGACATAGTCGGCATAAGCGGGCCGCGTCTTGTGCAGCCCCTTTTCGAGCAAGGCCTTGCCCGACCATCTGGTGAGGGTGAAGGTCAGGAAGACCGGCCCGATGACGCTCGCGAGCGCGGGTTCCCAGCCGAGATCGAGCACGACGAGCCAGATGCCCCACCAGCTCAGCGCGTCGCCGAAATAATTGGGATGGCGCGTATAGCGCCACAGGCCGGTGTCGAGCACCCTGCCCCGGTTCGCGGGATCCTTGCGGAAGGCGTCGAGCTGCGCGTCGCCGATGCTTTCGAACGCGGTGCCGGCGAGTGCCGCGGCGGCGCCGAGCCATCCGATAAGACCGACGTTCTGCGGGGTGCCCGCGCTCGCCCAGATACCGATTTGCGCGGGCAGGCAGGTGAGGAAGAGCAAGGGCGCCTGTGTCAGGAAGACGGTAAGCAGCGCGGTCTTCGCCCAGCTCCACTTCCGCTTCTCGATCCGGTTCGCGAGCATTTTCCGGTAGCGCGGATCCTCGCCGTCGCGCGCCCAGCGGATCATGAGGTGGATCGCGAGCCTGAGCCCCCACAAAGTCACGAGGCCGAGGAGCAGCTTCGCATGCGGCGCCTCGATACCGGCCTGCCACGCCGTTCCCCATGCAAGCAGCACCATGCCGAACGCCCAAAAGGCATCGATGAAAGAGACGTCGCGGATCAGCGTCGCGACGCCCCACAACAGCAGGATCAGCGCGAGCAGCCCCGCGAAATTGATCGCGAGATGCAGGATTGCGTCAGTCATGTCCGCCCGTCCGGTTCGTCATCGGCGCCGACTATATCATCGATCGCGCGCACCGCACGCTCGCGATGGCGAAATCTTTACGGGGTTTCAGGCCGCCAGCGGCCGTCGGCGGCCGTCGAACCTCAGCCGACGAAGGCGCGCTCGATCACGAAGTCGCCGGGCGCCGCGTTCGACCCTTCCTGGAAGCCGAGTTCCTCGAAGCGCGCCTGAAGATCGCGGATCATCGCCATGCTGCCGCACATCATGACGCGGTCGGTCGCAGGATCGAAAGCGGCCGGGCCAGTCAGCGGGTGACCGAAGAGCGACCCGTCGGCGATCAGCGCGTCGATGCGGCCGGTGGTGCGGAAGGGCTCGCGCGTCACCGTCGGCAGGTAATGGAATTGCAGCAGCGCCTGATCCTGTACCAGCGGGTCGCCGGCGAGCTGGCTTTCGAGCTCTTCGCGGAAAGCGAGGTCGCTGACCTGCCGCACGCAATGGACGATGACGATCTGGTTGAAGCGGTCATAGATGTCGGGATCGCGCGCGAGACTGAGGAAGGGCGCGAGCCCGGTGCCGGTCGACAGCATGAACAGCCGCTTGCCCGGCAGCAGCGCGTCGGCGACGAGCGTGCCGGTCGGCTTGCGGCCGAGGTAGACGGGATCGCCCGGCTGGATTTTCTGGAGTCGCGAGGTCAGCGGGCCGTCGGGCACTTTGATCGACAGGAATTCGAGCTCATCGGCATAGGCGGGGCTGGCGATCGAATAGGCGCGCAGCAAGGGGCGTCCTTCGCCCGGCAGGCCGATCATCACGAACTCGCCCGAGCGGAAGCGGAAGCTCGGCGGGCGGGTGATGGTGAAGCTGAACAGATGCTCGTTCCAGTGGCGCACCGAGCGCACCTCCTCGACGGTCAGCGAGGCGGAAGGGGCCAGCTTGGCGGCTTCGGCAATACGGTCACTCATCACTTTGGACTTTCCTGATGTGTCATGGCGCCGGCCGCGAGAGCCGGCATGTCGAAACCCGCCGCGAGCAACCGGTCGATCGCGGCGCCCATCGCCTTTGCGATCGGGCCGGCGCTGTCTCCCTCGGCCAGCAAGGCCAGCGTCGCATGGGCATTTGCGGTGCTCTCAAGCGAAATATCGCGCCAGAGTCCAAGCAGAATTGCTTCATCCTCTGAAATCTGGAGGCACGGCAGAGGTGCGAGGACGAGCGTTTCGACGGCGTCGCCGCCGAGCAGCACCATCGCGACATGGAAATCGGGCAGCGCGCGCGCCGCATTCACGGCGGAAAACCCGCGGTGCAGCATCTGCGGCGGACACCGCCCGCGCTCGGCGGCCGAGACCCACGCCCGCATCGCCCAGAGCAGGAAACGCCCGCTGTTGCAGAGGCTTTCCACCGGCCGGTCGACAAAGGCGTACATCGATTCCCTTTCCAACGCGCATCGGCGCAACGTCGGCGGGCTTATATGTTATTGCGAGTCATTTGCAATTTATAATTTGTGGCCGGCGCCTTCATAAGGTGATTGGGGGCGTTCGCGCGGTTTCGATCCGTTGCGAACGTCAAGTTGCCTGATCCGTTCGCATCGAGGACGGTCTGGAAACGAGCGAAGGCGGCCGTTCCCTCACTTCGTCATCCCCGCGAAAGCGGGGACCCAGAGAATGCGTAGGTTGATCCCACACTGGGTTCCCGCTTTCGCGGGAATGACGAACATTGAGATTGAGATTGAGTGTCCGCTCACCACCCCAAGCCGATTTCCTTGGCGGCAAGAACGCGCATGGCCGCCTCTCAGGCCGGCATCACTTGATCTTGTCGCGGTTTACATAAAGCAGCGCGGCGATCACCGCCGCCGAACCGATGCCGAGCCCCGCCGCCGCCGCCGTCTTCCAGCCGCGCTTGCCCTTGGCCGCGTCAGCCGCCTCGGTGGCGTCGGCCGCTTCCTTTTGCTGCTGCAATTCGCGCGCGGCGCGCAGCACTTCATTTTCTTGCCTATCCTCGTTGTGCGGCGGGGGAGGCGGCGCTTGGTCGGTCATCGTCTTTCTATGTCCTTCATGGTCCTGTCAGGCGAGCGCCTGTTCGACAGGCACATAATCGGTTCCGATCGCTTCGGCTACGGCCTCGAACGTCACCTTGCCATTCCAAACGTTCAAGCCCTGCAAAAGATGCGGATCGCGGCGCAGCGCCTCTTTCCAGCCGAGGTCGGCGATGCGCAGCGCGTGCGGCAGCGTGACGTTGTTGAGCGCGTAGGTGCTGGTGCGCGCGACCGCGCCCGGCATGTTCGCGACGGCATAATGGACGATGCCGTCGACGACATAGGTCGGATCGGCGTGCGTCGTCGCATGGCTCGTCTCGAAGCAGCCGCCCTGATCGATCGCGACGTCGACGAGCACCGAACCCGGACGCATCGTGCCGAGCATCTCGCGCGTCACCAGCTTGGGCGCCTCGGCGCCGGGGATCAGCACCGCGCCGATGACGAGGTCGGCCTCGGCGACGCATTCGGCGAGGTTCGCGCGGTTCGAGAAGCGCGTCTTCGCGCGCGCTTCGAAGAAAGTGCCGACGCGCTCGAGCACCTCGGGATCGCGGTCGAGGATGGTGACGTCGGCGCCGAGCCCCGCCGCCATCTGCGCCGCGTTGAAACCGACGACGCCGCCGCCGATCACGCAGACCTTGCCCGGCGCGACCCCGGGAACGCCCCCAAGCAGCACGCCGCGGCCGCCATGCGCCTTTTCGAGCGCGGTCGCACCCGCCTGGATCGACATGCGCCCCGCGACCTGGCTCATCGGCTTGAGCAGCGGCAGGCCGCCGTGCGGGCTGGTGACGGTTTCATAGGCGATGCACACCGCGCCCGACTTCATCAGGTCGCGCGTCTGGTCGGGATCGGGCGCGAGGTGGAGATAGGTGTAGAGGATCTGGCCCTCGCGCAGCATCGCGCGCTCGACCGGCTGCGGCTCCTTGACCTTCACTACCATGTCGCACTGCGCGAAAATCTCTTCGGCGGTCGCGACGATCTCGGCGCCCGCCTGTTCGTAGAAGCGGTCGTGCGCGCCGATGCCTTCGCCCGCGCCGGTCTCGACCAGCACGCGGTGGCCGTGGACGACGAGTTCGCGCGCGCTTTCGGGGGTCAGGCCGACGCGATATTCGTGATTCTTGATTTCCCTGGGGGTGCCGATGATCATGGTCGCTCTCCGGATATGATTGTCGCCGGCGGCCGACAGGGACCGCCGAAAACTTGCCGGCGCTTTTAGCAGAAAAGCGCCGCGAGGTGCTTGCATATGCTGGCCGGATTCGCGAGTAACGCGCACGAATTTTGCGTGAATCGGACCAAGGACGCACAATGATCGACCGGATCGACGCGAAACTGCTCGACTTGCTGCAACGTACCGGTCCGCGCCCCGCGGCGGAACTGGGCGACGTCGTCGGGCTTTCGGCCTCGGCGTGCCACCGCCGCATCCGCGCGCTCGAAGCGGCGGGGATCATCACCGGCTATGCGGCGAGGCTCGATCCCGAACGGATCGGACTGGGGCTCGACGTTTTCGTCGACATCAGCCTGACGTCGCAGAGCGAGGAAGCGCTGACCGCGTTCGAGAGCGCGGTCAAAAGCTTCGACGAGATATTGGAATGCCAGCTGCTGTCGGGCGCCGCCGATTACCGGCTGCGCGTCGCGGCGCGCAGCGTCGCCGATTTCGACCGGCTGCACCGCCACTGCCTGTCGCGCCTGCCCGGCGTCGCGGCGATGCACAGCGCCTTTGCGCTGCGCACGATCAAGGCGTTCGAGGGCTATCCGCTTCCTTCCACCGGTTAACGGCGAATTTACCAATCGCGTCGCATATCCCGTTCACCAGTTTCGCAGGATGAATGCGGGCGGCCGACCCGCGCGTCTTCGGGGTGATCAGGGAAGCAGGATCATGGTGAAGGAAAATCCGATTCATAAGCAGCAGATCGATCCGATTTTGATGTCGGAGCGTTTTCCCTATTACGATCTCGACGGCCATCTCGCCGCCTGCGGAGCGGAAATCCACACGATCATCGCCGGCCGCGAGGATGCGGTCGCGCGCGCCTATTGGGACGCGTTCAACCAGCTGCCCAGCGTCGACCGCAAGGTCGAGGGAGAGCTTTACGACAGCTATGTTCGCGGCAGCGCGCGCCACACGACGGTCAAATATGCCGACGCCGCGGGTCAGGAGGTCGCGACGATCGCGTGCCAGAACACGCATATGGCGCGGCGCGTCAAGCTGCCGCTCGCTTCGGTCATGTCGTGCATCGCCGAGAGCCAGCGGCTGACCATCGAATATGTCGTCGAGGCGTGCATCGGCGATGCCGAGCGGCTGGCGCGGCTGACGAGCGCGATCAACCGGCTCGCGCTGCTCGAATTCGACATCATGCAGCGTTACGCGGCGAAGCTCGACCGCGCGGTGTTTTCGAGCGAACGGCAGACGCTCGCGGGCGACTTCGACCGCTCGATCGCCTCGCTGGTGCAGGACACCGACGGGGTGCGCGAACAGCTCGCGCGGCAGGCGGCCTCGGCCGACCACGCCGCGAAGGGCATGATCGCCAAGACGAGCGAAGTCGCCGCCGCGTCCGAACAATCAGCGATGGCGATGCGCGAGGCCGCGTCGACCGCGGCAGGGCTGATCCGCGCGATCGAGGATGCGCGCAGCGAAGTCGAAGCGTCGGCGAGCGTCGCGACGCGCGCGTCCGAACAGGCGGGCGAAGCCGTCGCCATGTCCGAAACGCTGTCGCACCACGCCGAATCGATCGAATCGATCCTCGGCCTGATCCGCGAGATCGCGGGGCAGACCAATCTTCTCGCGCTCAACGCCACGATCGAGGCGGCGCGCGCGGGCGAATCGGGCCGCGGCTTTGCCGTCGTGGCGCAGGAGGTGAAGAGCCTCGCCAACGAGACCGCGCGCGCGACCGACGACATCGCGGGCAAGATCACCGCGATCCAGCAGGCGACGCGCGGGTCGGTGACCGCCAACCAGTCGATCCAGGCGACGATCGTCGAGGTGCAGACCTCGGCGCAGCGCATCCGCGACGCGATGGACGCGCAGGCGCAGACGGTCACCTCGATCACCGCGGCGGTTGACGAAACCGCGCTCGCCGCCGATTCGATGTCGTCGACGATCGCGAGCATCCGCAACGATTCGGGCATGGTCGCGAACGAGATCAGCGTGCTGAGCCAGGAGTTCGCCAAGATGGGCGGGCGCCTCCAGCAGCTCGAACAGGCCGCGAGCGAATTCAGCCGCCGGGTGGCATAAATTCACTTTTTTCATCGTCATCCCGGCGAAGGCCGGGATCTCGCCGGTGCATCAGGTCGGAGGGTGAGATCCCGGCCTTCGCCGGGATGACGAATAGTGGGAAGGCACTACAACTGCGCCCGCTTGGCAAGTTCTGCCCCGCTGCCTAAGGCGGGAGCATGACAACGAACATCCTGATCACCGGCGCGAGCCGCGGCATCGGCGCCGCGATCGCCGACGCCCTCACCACCGACGCGACGCAGGTCGTCGCGCTGTCGAGCGCCGATGGCGACCTGTCCGATCCCAGGGCGCCCGACCGGCTGTGGCAGGCGAGCGTCGACAAGCTCGACGGCCGCATCGACGTGCTGGTGAATAACGCGGGCGTGTTCGAGGCGAACCCGCTGAGCGACGCCAACGCCGACTGGCTCGCGAACTGGAACCGCACGATGCAGGTCAATCTGACCGCGAGCGCGCAATTGTGCCGCCATGCGGTGCTGCACTGGCACGAACGCGGCGCTCCTGGCCGCATCGTCAATATCGCGAGCCGCGCCGCCTATCGCGGCGACAGCCCCGCGCACTGGCATTATGCGGCGTCGAAATCGGGCATGGTCGCGATGACCAAGACGATCGCGCGCGCCTATGCGAAGGACGGCATCCTCGCCTTTGCGATCTGCCCGGGCTTCACGATGACGGGCATGGCCGAAGATTATCTCGGAAGCCGCGGCGGCGACAAATTGCTCGCCGACATTCCGCTGGGGCGCGTCGCGATGCCCGACGAAGTGGGCGAGATGGCACGCTGGTGTGCGCTCGACGCGCCCGCGTCGATGACCGGCGCGGTGCTCGACGTGAATGGCGCGAGCTATGTGCGCTGACCTTTCTATTTCGTCATCCCCGCGGAGGCGGGGATCCAGCTTCTGGCGCTGGAAGAGCTGGATCCTCGCCTCCGCGGGGATGACGGGAAAAACGGGATGAGCTGGATCGTCTCCCTCCCCTGCACGCGCGACGAGGCCGAGGCGCTGTCGGGCGAAATTCCCGAGCTCGACGCGATGCCGGAAGCGCCCGTCGTCGTGACGCGCGAGATCGACGAGGATGCGGGGCTGTGGCAGCTCGACGCCTATATGGACGACAGACCCGGCGCGGCGCTGCTGACGCTGCTTCAGTCGCTCGTCCCGAGCGCGAAGGGCACCGAGCCGATCGTTGCGGAGCTGCCCGAAGAAGATTGGGTCACGCTGTCGCAGCAGGGGCTCGAACCCGTGCAGGCGGGGCGCTTTTTCGTCCATACGAGCAGCTACGCCGATCGCATCCCGCCCGGCACGACGCCCTTCCTGATCGACGCGAGCCAGGCGTTCGGCACCGGCGGGCACGACACGACAGCGGGCTGCCTCGCCATGCTCGACCGGCTGGCGCGGCAAGGCGCGAGCCCGCGCAACATCGCCGACATCGGCACCGGTACGGGGCTGCTGGCTTTCGCCGCGATAGCATTGTGGCCGCGCGCGAAGGTCATCGCGTCGGACATCGACCCCGCAAGCATCCATGTCACGCGCGACAATGCGGGGATCAACGGCGTGCCCTTGGGTCGTGGCGGCGGACGGCTCGCGCTCGCGGTCGCTCCGGGGACCGACCATCCCGCGATCCGCCACCGCGCGCCCTATGATCTCGTCGTCGCCAATATCCTCGCCGGCCCGCTGATCACCCTCGCCCCCGACATCGCCGCCGCGACCGCGCCGGGCGGCCATGCGATCCTCGCGGGGCTGATCGCGCGGCAGATGGAGCCGGTGCTCGCGGCCTATCGCGCGCAGGGCTTTCGCCTCGCCGCGCGCGGCGGCAGCGCCGAATGGCCGTGCCTACTGCTCGTCAAGCGCCGCCGTTACGGCTGGCGGCGCAGGGAACGCGCGCTGCACCGGGCCAGCCCGTCCGATGCCAGTTTCGGGAGCTGGTAGCCAAATAGTTGAGTTTTACCGGTGATTTGCTAGCTTTTGGCACGTCATCGGGAGAATCGGCCATGAGCTTGTTTACCGCCCTCGCGCTGCTCGCCGCCGCACCCGCCGCCGGCGAGGACCCCAATTCGATCATCGTGACCGGCACCCCCGACGCCAAGCGTGAAGAGCGAAAACGTGCCGCCGAATTCGTCCGCCGCACGGGCGTCGCCACGCTGAACCCCGTCGCGCGCTGGATCGCACCCGTCTGTCCCCGCACGATCGGCGTCGATGCCAAGGTCGCGGGAATCGTTGACGACCGGATCCGCGACGTCGCGGAAGCAGCGGGAGCGCCCATCGCGCCAAAGCCCTGCACGCCGAATATTGCGGTGATCTTCACCGACGACGGCGACGGCCTGACCCGTGCGATCTTCGATAAATCGCCGCGACAGGTCGCCGCCCTGTCGCCGACCGAACGCGAACGGCTGGTGCAAGGCGGCGGGCCGATCCGCTGGTGGTACGGCACACGCGAGGAAAGCCGCGACGGCATGCCGACCAACAGCGGCGTGCTCAAGCAATATAACAGCAGCATCGTCAGCACGCAGGTGGTGCGCGCGTTGCGCTCGGCGACGGTGATCGTCGATGCCGAGCAGGCGGACGGTACGTTGCTCGATTCGGTCGCGTCCTATACGGCGATGGTCGCGCTCGCCGAACTTAACGGCGATCCGCCGCCGCCCAGGGACTCGATCATGGGGCTGTTCGGCGAGGAACCGGAACATCGCGATCTGTCGGGCAAGGACATGGCGCTGCTACGCGGCATATACAGCCTGCCGCCCGACCGAGAAGCCTATCAACATCGGAACCGGTTGGTGGGGGCCGTTCGCCGGGGCGAAGATTGAGCGTCAGCCGCTCTTCGCGAGCGCATAGTCCTGCGTGCCGCGGGTGATCACCGCGTCGCCAGGCAATATGTCGGCGATCGGAATCGGCGGCAGCGCGGCGTTCGCGGCATAGAGCGGCGCGAAATCGGTGTTCACCGTCGTGCTCAACAGCTGGTCGAGGCTGTCGATGACGAAATAATTCTGCTGGAAATCGTCGATCCGGTAATCGGTGCGCATCACGCGCGCGAGGTCGAAGCCGATGCGGTTGGGACTGTCCGAATCGAGCGCGAAGACGCTTTCGGCGAAGGAGGAAACGATGCCCGCGCCATAGATGCGCAGGCCCTCCGCCTCGCGGATCAGGCCGAATTCGACCGTATACCAGTAAAGCCGCGCGAGCTGCTTCAACGCGTCGAATTTCAGGCTGCGCAGCCCGCCCTCGCCATAGGCGACCATATAGTCGGCGAAGACCGGGTCGGCGAGCATCGGGACATGGCCGAAGACGTCGTGAAAGACATCGGGTTCCTCAAGATAGTCGAGCTGCTCGGGCGTGCGGATGAAATTGCCCGCGGGAAAGCGCCGGTTCGCGAGATGGTCGAAGAACACGTCGTCGGGAACGAGCCCCGGCACCGCAACGACCTGCCACCCCGTCGCGTCCATCAGCCGCGCGTTGAGCTCGCGATAATCGGGAATGCCAGGCTTTTCGAGGCGGAGCACGTCGATACCGCGCAGAAAGGCTTCGGACGCACGGCCGGGCAGCATCTCCGACTGGCGTGCGAAGAGGCGATCCCACATCGCATGTTCGTCGGCGGTGAAGGCGTCCCAATTTTGCGAAATCGTCCAGTCGGCCGCGGCGCCCGGCGGCGGACTGTCGTGGACGTGGGTAAACTGGCTTTCCATATGACAACTTCTATCATCAAAATGGTTTCAAGTGAAACTTTATTCTCCGATCTCGACGACCTGCGTCGCCAGCCGATCGACTTCGGCGCGATCGTGGCTGACATAGAGGATCGGCAGTTCGAGCTCGTCGCGAATCCGCTCGATCACCACCATGATGTCGCCGCGCCGCGCCGCGTCGAGCGACGAAAGCGGCTCGTCCATCAGCAGGATTTCGGGACCCGCGAGCAGCGCGCGGCCGATCGCGACGCGCTGCGCCTCGCCGCCCGAAAGGCTTTGCGGCCAGCGCCCCAGCAGATGCCCGATGCCGAGAAAGCGCGCGGCTTCGTCGAGGCCCATCCAGCGGTTTCCCGGCGGCGCGAGGTCGAGACCGTAGACGAGGTTCGCGCGGACGCGGCGGTGCGGGAAGAGCCGGCCGTCCTGAAAGACATAGCCGACGCGGCGCGCCTCGGGCGGCAGGTCGGTCGCGCCGTCGAACAGGGTGCGGTCGCCGATGCGGATATGCCCGCGATCGGGCTTCAGCAGCCCCGCGACCATGTTGAGGACGCTCGTCTTGCCCGCACCCGACGGGCCGAAGAGCGCGGTCAGGCCGGGCCCCGCCGTAAAGCGCGCGGCGATGATCCGATCGCCGAGCCGACGCGACACGTCGATATCAATCGCCACGGCGCTGCCTTTCGCCATGGGTGCGGCGGACGAGCCATTCGGAGAGAATGAGCGCGCCGAGCGAAAGGGCAACCGACAGCAGCGCGAGCCGCGTCACCATCGCCTCGCCGCCCGGCACTTGCAGCGCCGAATAGATGGCGAGCGGCAAGGTGCGCGTCTCGCCCGGGATGTTCGAGACGAAGGTGATCGTCGCGCCGAACTCGCCGATCGAGCGCGCGAAGCCGAGGACGAGCGCGGCGAGGATGCCGGGGAGCGCGAGCGGCAGGCTGATCGTGCGGAAGGCGTGCCAGCGCCCGGCGCCCAATGTGCGCGCCGCGCCCTCGAGCCGCCGGTCGATCCCTTCGATCGATAGCCGCATCGCGCGCACCATCAGCGGCAGCGCCATGATCGCCGCGGCGAGCGCGGCGCCGGTCCACCGGAACATCAGCGTCGCGCCGAACCAGCTTTCGAGCCAGCGGCCGGCAGGACCGAGCGGGCCGAAAGCGATGAGCAGCAACCAGCCGGTGACGACCGGCGGCAGCACCAGCGGCAAATGGACGAGCCCGTCGAGGATCACGCGTCCCGGAAAGCGATAGCGCGCGAGAATCCACGCAAGACCGAAGGCGACGGGAAGCGTCGCGAGCACCGCGACGCCGCCGACCTTCAGCGACAGCGCGACGATCCCCCACTCCTCGGGCGACAGCATCACCGCAGCCCCAACCGCCCTCTCCCCTTCAGGGGAGAGGATAGCGCAGCTTGCTCCGCAGGAGCTAGCGGAGCTTGGAGAGGGGAAGGATCGCAGCCGCCCCCTCTCCAACTCCGGCTAGGCGCTCCGCGCCAAGCCTCCATATCCTCTCCCCTGAAGGGGAGAGGGCTGGGCGGCTTCCACAGCATCAGGGCGCCGAGAAGCCGTGGCGGACGAAGATCGCGCGGCCCTGTTTCGAGAAGAGGAAGGCACGGAACGCCGCCGCGTCCCGGTGCCGCGACGCCTTGAGCTGCGCGACCGGGTAGCGGATCGGCGGGTGGCTCGACGTGGGAAAGGTGCCGACGACGCGCACCGCCTTCGAGGCGCGCGCGTCGGTCGCATAGACGATGCCGAGCGGCGCGGCGCCGCGCTCGACAAGCGCCAGCGCGGCGCGGACATTCTCGGCGGGCGCGACCTTTGCGGCAACGCCGGTCCAGACACCAAGATGGGTCAGCGCCGCCTTCGCATATTTGCCCGCCGGCACCGCATCGGGATCGGCGAGCGCGAGGCGGCCGGCGCCGAGCGCTCTTGCGAGCGGGAAGCCGCGCGCCAAGGTCAGCCGGGCCTTGCTGCGCTTCGGCGCGATCAGCACGAGGCGGTTGCCGAGCAAGGTCGCGCGCGTGCCCGCGCGGAGCATACCCGCCTTCGCCACCGCATCCATCCACGGTTCGTCGGCGGACAGAAAGAGGTCGGCGGGCGCGCCCGCGATCGCCTGCCGCGCAAGCGCCGACGAGGCGGCGAAGGAGAGGACGGGTTTGGCGTGCCCCTTCACCGCCCAGGCATCCGCCGCTTCGGTGAGCGACTCCTGCAGGCTCGCCGCCGCGAGCACCACCGGTCCGCGCTCCTGTGCGATGGCAGGGGGAGCGAACAGGAGGAGCGTCAGGAGGAGGCCAAAGCTGCGGAGGAGCGCGATCATGGTGTCGCTATAACCCGCTCAGCCATGCGGCGAAAGCGACCCGCAGAGACGAATGTGACGATAGCCGCGCTCGACCACGCCCCGCCGCGCCAGCTCGCCGAGCGCCGCGCCCAGGGTGACGCGTGACACCCCCATCAGGTCGGCGAGCTGTTGCTGTGTCGCGCGGACGATGTCGCCGGTCGCGCTGTCCTGCGCCATCACGCCGAGCAGCTGCGCCAGCCGGTCGACCGTGCTCAGCCGCCGTTCGGCGTCGATCAGGTCGAGCGCGCCCGCGAGCTGGCGCGACAGGCTGCGCAGCAACAGTTCGGCCCAGCCGACATCGGCGACCATCATCCGGCGCAGCAGCGGCCGGTCGATCGCGATGAGCCGCGCATCGCCGCTGGCGATGGCGTCGACCTGTCGCGGCACCCCGGTGAAAAAGGCGAGTTCGCCGAACAGATCGCCCGCCGCGAGCACCGCGAACAAAGTGAAGCCGCCGTCCTCGGCATAGCGCCCGACCGCGACATGCCCGTCAACGACAGCCCAGAAGGCATCGCCGGGATCGCCCCGATGCTGGACGAACTGGCCGTCGGCAAAGGACTGCGGCCGCCTCTGCGCGGCGAGCTCACCCAGCTCGTGCGCCGACAGCCGCGATCGTTCGGCCATGGCGAATTGATAACTTCTTTGCATTTCGATTCGCGACGCTGTGGCATCACGCCCGCAAAGGCAAGCGGCGATCGACCGCTCGATTTGGGAGACGGCACATGTATCTGACCACGGCGCAATCGAGCTTGCTCGTCGCGGGCATCTACCTCGGCTTCTGCCTGCTCGAACTCGCCCGCACCCGGCTGTTCGCGAAGGGCGAGCAGACGCGCAACGACGGCATCATCGAAATCGTCAGCACCTTCACGCTGCTGATCGCGACCCAGCCGCTGATCCTGTTCGCGGTCGGCACGCTCGGCCACCGCTTTTTCCCGGGTTATGAAGGCGCGCTCGCGGGCATCCCCTTCATCGCCGCGCTCGCACTCTTCCTCGTCTTCGAGGATATGATGCAATATTGGTGGCACCGCGCGTCGCACAGCTTCGCCTGGCTCTACAATCTGCACCGCGCGCACCATAATGCGCGCTATATGAGCGTGCGGCTCGTCTATCGGAACAACATCATCTATTATGCGATGATGCCGAGCATCTGGTTCGCGGGCGCGCTCGTCTATCTCGGGCTCGGCTGGTTCTATGCCGGCTATCTGGTGGTCAAGATGGCGGTGATCATCGGCGCGCACAGCGATGTCGCGTGGGATGCTCCGCTCTACCGGATCAAGGCGCTGTCGCCGCTGATGTGGGTCGTCGAACGCACGATCAGCACCCCCGCGACGCATCACGCGCACCACGGCCGCCACGCCGACGATCCGGCGGTGAATTACAAGGGCAATTTCGGAAACCTGCTCTTCTTCTGGGATGTGCTGTTCGGCACCGCGAAGATCACGCGGCATTACCCGCAAAGCTATGGTGTCGAAAACCTGCCGCCCGCGACGCTGGGACAGCAATTGCTGTGGCCGATCTTTCCCGAGAACAAGGATATGGACGCGGATATCGCCGGCGCGACGCCGGCGGCGCCCAAGGCGGTCACGCTGGCCTAGCGCGCGCCATGCCGAGCCAGCGCGCCGCGCGCGGCAGGCGCGGCAGTAGCAGCCGCTCGGCGATCCAGAGCAGGATCAGCGAGGCGGCGAGCAGTGGCAGGAGCGCGGCGAGGATCAGCATGATCGCGGCGACGCCGCGGAGCCGTGCCGGGTCGCGCGCCGCCGGCGGCGCGCCAAGCGCGCCCTCGGGTTTGCGGCGGCGCCACATGAGGAAGCCCGAGACCGCGAGCGTGAAAAGCGCGAGCGCGGTCAGGACGCCGATCAGCTGGTTGATGCGGCCGAACAGCTGGCCTTCGTGCCACGCGATGCCGATGTTCACGGCGCGGTCGATGGCATGTTTGTCGGCGAAGCCGCTACGCGCGACCTCGGCGCCGGTCGCGGGATCATAGCTGACCTTGCGCACCAGCGGCCGGTTCTGCGTCTGCGTCGTCAGCGTCCATGTGTCGCCATTCGGCGGACCGAAGAGATTGGGCGCGCCGGGCGGCTGGACGATCGCGGGGGCGGGCATATGCTCGGCGCGCGCGCGTTCGACGATGCGCGCGAGCGGCACCGTGGGCGCCGCCAGGTGTGCCGCATGATCGGCCATCGCCATCGCCTTGTGATCGTGCGCGGCGTGCGGGTCACCACCGCCCTTCCAGTCCTGCACCCCCGACACCCAGCCCATTTCGGCGCGGACGGCGCGAAAGCCGCTTGCCCAGACGTCGGTCCACGGCAGCGCGGTGAAAAGCAGGGCGAGCGCGAGGCCCGACACCCAGAAGCCGGTGACGGCGTGCAGGTCGCGCAGCGCGGTTCGTCCGCCCAGCGACAGGCGCGGCCAGACCACCCCCGCCGCCCCGCGCCCGCGCGGCCACCAGAGATAGAGGCCGGTCAGGATCATCACGATCGCCCAGCTCGCGGCAAGCTCGACGATGAGGGAGCCCGCGCGGCCCAACAGCAGGCTACCGTGGATGCGCGACAGCCACGCCGAGATGCGCCGGTCGGGGTCGGCCGAACCGATCACGCGACCCTGCGGCGAGACGGCGACGTCGCGCATCGTGCCGTTGGTGAGGCCGAGATGAACGATCGCCGCGTCGCCCGGCGCCTCGGGGATGCGGTAATAGTGAAAGTTCGCGCCCGGAAAATCGGCGAGGGCGGCGGCGACCCGCGCGTCGGCATCGACCGCGCCCGCGGTCGGCAGCCCGCGCCACGCGCGCTCCTCCCATCGGTCGAGATCGGGTTTGAACAGATAGGCGGCGCCCGTCGCCGACAAGACAAGCACGAAGGGGATGACGAACAGCCCGGCATAGAAATGCCAGCGCCAGATCGTGCGATAGAGCGGAACCGGGTTGCTGTCGGTCATCCCCCGCCCTCCTAGAAGCGCGCGCGGATGCCCGCGGAGACCGCGCGGCGTTCGACGGGGTAATAGATCGCCGAGGTCGGCGTCACCGCGATTGCCGCGCTGATGTCGCCGATCGCCTTCTTGCCGGTGATGTTGCGGATATCGACGAAGGCGTCGATGCCGTCGGCGATCGTCGCGCCGCCGGTCACGCCGATCAGCGCATAGCCCGGGGCCGACACCTGATTGCGATAATCGGCGAAGGGACCATCGGGCACCCATTCGAGGTTCGGCGCGACGTGCAGCGCTTCGGTTCCGACCCGCAGCTCGGCGCGATAGACGTGCTTCGGCACGACCGGCAGGCGGTTGTCGCCGAACTGCGCGTCACCCCGGAAGCGGAAGTTGCTGTAGGTGTAGACTTGGCGCAGTCGCAGCCACTCGGCCGCCTGCACCTCGAGCGCCGCCTCGACACCTTCGTGGAGCGTGCGGCCGGCGTTGAAGGTCGACGCCGGTATGTCGGGGCCGATGTCGAATTGCAGCAATTCGCCTTTGATCGTCGACCGGTAATAGGTGACGTCCCAGTTCAGCGCCCCCCTCTTGCCGCGCGTCCCGATCTCGGCCGTCCACGCCCGCTGCGCGTCGAGCGGGACGAATGCGGCGACCTGCCCCAGTTCGATGAAGCCCGGAAATTCGACCGACCGGCTGTAGTTGGCGTAAATCTGCGCCCCCGCCACGGGTTCGAACAGCAGGCCGATCTTGGGCGAGAAGGCGTCGAAATCGGCGCGGCCGACCGTGCCGTTCTGCGTCGGATCGGAGGCGTTGAAGTTCATCACCTGCCGCCGCTGTCCGTCGGCATAGATGCCGCCCGCGATCAGCGTGAGCATCGGCGTCGGACGCACGCGAACCTCGCCATAAAGCGACGCCGCGTGCGCATGCTGGTCGGCGTTCACGCGCAGCGCGCCGCGCTTGCCGCCTTGATTGATGAAACGCTTTGCCCGGATGTCACCGACGCGCAGTTCGCCGCCGAACGTCGCTTCGAATATGTCGCCGGCGTAATCGAGGCGGAAATAGCCCCCGCGATCGAGCCCTTCCTGATCGACCAACTCGAAAATCGGATGGTAAAGCGACTTGGCGTTGACGAAGGCGCCGACGTCGAGCTTCACCCCGCCCCAGTCGAAGCGGGTGCGGTTCTGGATGCGGATCGAATCAATGTCGCGGCCATGATCACCCGCGATCGTCCCCGCGGTCGCGAGGCGCGGCGTGGTCAGCGCCTGTTCCATCGTCAGCGCGCTCGGAATCTGCTGGTCGATGCTGTTGACGCTGACATAGAGGCGGTTCGACACCACGCCGCTGAACTGCATGCCGACATTGCCGTTGAAACGGAAACTGCGGCGCTTCGCATGATCGCGGTCGCCGTCGGACGTGTCGGCGCTGACCGCGCCCCATGCGTCGACCGCGCCGCTCGCGACGCCCGCCGAAACGAGCCCGCGCACGCTGTCGAAGCTGCCCGCGTCGGCGCGCAGATAAAGGCCCTCGGCGGTACGCCCCGTCGGGGTCACGCCGTTGATCGCGCCGCCGAGCGTGCCCGATCCGAAGCGCAGCGCGTTCGCCCCGCGATAGACCTCGAGATGATCGAAGAAGATCGGCTCGAGCTCCTGAAAATCGCCATTGTCGTCGGCGAGGTTGATCGGCACGCCGTCCTGCAGCAGCGTCAGCCCGCGCATATGATAGCCGCGCGACAGCCCCGAACCACGGATCGAGATCCGCACTTCCTGCCCATAGCGCGGCTGAAGATAGACGCCGGGCGAGAAGGCGAGCGTGTCGCGCAAGGAGACGATCGACTTGTCGGCATAATCCTCGTGGCCGACGACGTCGGTGCCGCCGGCGGTCTTTGCCACGCGCTCCTCGGCTTCGTTCGTGAGTTGCGGCGCGGTGACGATGATCGTTGAGTCGGCTTCTTCGGCACGGACGGGACCGGCGGCGAGACAGGTTGCGAGCGCCAGCAAGGGCGCCGCTTGATAGGCATATTTTGTCATTGGAAATTTCTTCCCCGGAAACAGGAATGGGGCCGCGCACAGGGCTGGCGCGGCAACATATATCGTCATCCCGGCGGAGGCCGGGATCTCGACGTCGCGTCAGAACGCGAGGGCGAGACCCCGGCCTTCGCCGGGGCGACCGAATTTCATGCCAGGGAAGGTGGTCCGGTACTCGGCGGAAGCGGAGAGGCGATGCCCGGCGCATAGCCGAGCGAGGGCGGCGCGACGGGCGCGGGTTCCGCCGCCATCGGGGCGGCTGTCAGAACGGGCACATCGGGGACGATCGGCGCATGGGCGAGCGCGCCCCACGGGCAATGCTGCTGCACCTCGCCCGCGTCGTGGCTGCCCGCTTTCTCAAGCGGGATCGTCATCGTGCCGCCGGGGTTGGCGGGATCCGAACAGATGCGGACGGTGATCGACCCGCCGGCGTCGCTCTCGATCATCCAGCCCGGCGCGACGAGCACCCGCGCCGCGAGCGCGAGAAGCAGCGGCAGAAGCAGCAGGATGCCGGGACGGCGAAAGGCGGCAAGCAGGCCCACGCTGCGCGCCTTATGGCGCGGCCGCGCGGCTGGCAAGCGGACAGATTGCCCTATCCCGCCCCGCTACTCCGCTGGCGTCTCGCCGGTCTTCTTGCCCGTGCGCGTCCAGGGATAGAGGAACTGGCGCCAATAGTTTTTCGGCACATCCTCGGGGATGCCGTAATTTTCGGGCCAGCGGTCCCTGGGCAAGTGGAAAGTGCCGAAAAGCTTGTCGATCCACGGAAAATGGATCGCGAAATTGACGTCAAACGCCTCACGCTCGAGCCCGTGATGCCAGTGGTGGAAGCGCGGGGTCGCGATCCAATGGCCGAGCCGGTTGAAATTGCCCCCGACATTGGCGTGGAGCAGCGACGACCAGACATAGATGAAACCGATATAGGCCTGCATCACCGAGGGGCTGAAGCCGAGCGTGAACAAAGGCAGCGAGGTCACCGACCGCAGCAGGACGACTTCGACCAGGTGCATCCGCGATCCCGCCAGCCAGTCCATCGAGCTCGCGCTATGATGCACCGCATGAAAACCCCACAGGAAGGGGATTTTGTGGAACAGGCGATGATACCAATATTGCGCGAAGTCCGACGCGACGAGGACGATCAGGAACTGCACGATCCACGGCAACGCCGCGACGCCAGCGCGGAACGCATCCCAGCTCGACGTATGCGCATTGACGAACTGCTGCGGCGCGAGCGCGAGAAAGCTCAATATCTGCACGAACATCGTGCTGACGAGGAAATAGAAAAGATCCTCGCGCCACTCGGTGCGAAACAGGCGCTGCGCCCGGCGGTGCGGGAACGCGCGTTCGAGCGGCGCGAACATGAAGCCGGTGACGAGCAGGTTCACGGCGAAGAAATCGAGCCCGAAGAAAATGCCCCAGTCGCGCGTTTCCTGCGGCTGGACGTTCGCGCCGCCGAGGAGGATCGCGGCGAGCCCGATCATCAGCGCGGTGAGCCCAAGCACTTTCCGGGGCCGCAGCAGCAGGCTGAGCAGCGAAAGGCCGTAGCTGACCAGCAGCGTCGCGTGGACGAGGCCGCGAAACCCGCCCCAATTCTTGACGATGTCGAGCTCGGGAGTCGCGAACCAGTCGGGAAAGCGCAGCGCGATCACCATGAAGAAGCCCGCGATCGCGAAGAGCAGACCGAAAAAGCCCGAAAGCCACCCGCTGCCGAACCGCCGCACCTCGGTGTGCGATTCGAGGTCGCGCATCAGATTCCGGAGATAGTCACGCTTTGCCATGTCGCCCCTTCACAGCGTTTTCGCCGCGCTGTCTGTGATGATACGCACGGCCAACAGAATCATCCCGCCGCCTCGACGATCTTCGCCCATTCACCCTCGTCGATCACCCTGATCCCCAGCGCGCTCGCCTGCTTGAGCTTCGACCCCGCGCCCGGGCCCGCGACGACGAGGTCGGTCTTGGCGCTGACGCTGCCCGCGGCCTTGGCGCCGAGCGCCTCGGCCTGCGCCTTGGCTTCGTCGCGGCTCATGGTCTCGAGCTTGCCGGTGAACACCACCGTCATCCCCGACACCTCGCTCGCGCGCGTCTCGACAACGTAAAGCGGCGGCGCGACTTCGGAGAGGAGATCGTCCCACAGCGCGCGGTTGTGCGGTTCGTGGAAGAAATCGGCGAGCGCCTCGCCGACCGCGATGCCGATCCCGTCGGCGCGCACTTCGAGGATCGCCTTGAACGCCTCGACGCGGCGTGCCGTATATTTGCCGTCGGACTCGCCCTCGCCGCGCGGGTTGGCTTCAAGATAGGCGTGGATTTCGGCCGCCTTTTCGGGGAGCCGCTTTATGTCGCCCAGCCCCTTCAAGAGATCGCGCGCGGTCACCGCGCCGACATGGCGGATGCCGAGTCCGAAGAGCAGCCGCGCCGCGTCGGGCTGCCGCTTCGCCTCGATCGCGGCGAAGAGATTGTCGACCGACTTTTCCTTCCACCCCTCGCGCCCGAGCAGTTCGTCGCGATGCGCCTTGAGCCGGAAGATGTCGGCCGGCCCCTTGTCGAGCCAGCCGAGTTCCAGAAACTCGGCGATGCTCTTTTCGCCGAGCCCCTCGATGTCGAGCGCGCCGCGGCTGACGAAGTGGCGCAGCCGCTCGAATTTCTGTGCGTTGCAGATGAGGCCGCCGGTGCAGCGGACGTCGACCTCGCCCTCCTCGGCGACCGCCTCGCTGCCGCACACCGGGCAATGGTCGGGAAAGGCGAAGGCCGCGCGATCCTCGTCGCGGGTGAGATTTTCGACGACTTGCGGGATCACGTCGCCCGCGCGCTGGATGACGACGCGGTCGCCGGGGCGCACGCCGAGCCGGCCGATTTCGTCGCGGTTGTGGAGCGTGACGTTCGATACCACCACGCCGCCGACGGTGACGGGGGTCAGGCGCCCGACGGGGGTGAGCTTGCCGGTGCGGCCGACCTGGATGTCGATGGCCTCCAAGGTCGTCTGCGCGCGTTCGGCGGGGAATTTATGCGCGATGGCCCAGCGCGGCGCCTTGGCGACGAAGCCCAGCCTTTGCTGCCAGTCGAGCCGGTCGACCTTGTAGACGACGCCGTCGATGTCATAGTCCATCTCGGCGCGGCGACGCTCGATTTCGGCATAGTGGGCGAGGACCGCCTCGGCGCTCTCATAGCGTTTCAAGAGCGGCGACACCGGCACGCCCCAGCCCTCGATCGCCTTCATCACCCCATATTGGGTATCGGCGGGAAGCGCGCTGACCTCGCCCCAGCCGTGCGCGAGGAAGCGCAGCGGACGCGACGCGGTGACGCTCGCATCCTTCTGGCGCAGCGAACCCGCGGCGGCGTTGCGCGGATTGGCGAACTGGCGGACCGTGGCGGGATCGAAATCCTGTTCGCGCTGCGCCGCGAGCGCCCTGCCCTCTTCCATCAATCGCGCGTTGAGCGCCACGAAGTCGGTTTTCGCCATATAGACCTCGCCGCGAATCTCGAAGACATCGGGAATATCGGTCGCCCCCGCGAAGGCGGGGGCCGTTGGCGTTTGTACGCTATCTCCAGCGGCCCCCGCCTTCGCGGGGGCGACGAGTTCGTCGGGAATGTCGGCGATGTGGCGGACGTTGGCGGTGACATCCTCACCGACGCTGCCGTCGCCGCGCGTCGCGGCCTGGACGAGCTTGCCCTTTTCATAGCGCAGCGAGCAGGACAGGCCGTCGATCTTGTCCTCGGCGGTCAGCGCGACCGCGGCATCGGCACCGAGGTTGAGAAAGCGGCGCACGCGCGCGACGAACTCCTCGACATCCTCGGCAGCGAAGGCATTGTCGAGACTCATCATCCGCTGCCGGTGCGTGACCTTGGCGAGCGGCGATCCCTCGACCGCGGCGCCGACCTGATTGTTCGGGCTGTCGGCGCGGATCAGTTGCGGGAAGGCATTCTCGATTTCATTGTTGCGGCGGACGAGCGCGTCATAGTCGGCGTCCGAAATCTCGGGCGCATCCTCGGCATGATAAAGCTTGCTGTGATGGGCGATCTTCCTAGCCAGCCGCATCAGCTCGTTGGCGGCCTCGGCCTCGGACAGGGATTCGATTTCGGTCATTAAAGCCTCTCCCCGTCAGAAGAAGGGTTGGGGTGGGGCCACCGGTCGGCCAGCCTCGCCGCTTGGGTTTCGATATGTTGCAGCACGCCGTCCATATTGGTGCGGATATCCTCGTTGGTGATGCGAATAGTCGCATAGCCATATTGCCGGGCCATCTTCCGGTCCAGCGCCCCGTCCGCTTCGCGATCATGCGTGTTGCCATCCACTTCGACGATCAGCCCCTTTGAAGGACAGAAAAAGTCCACGATCCGATTGCCTATGGTCGCTTGTCGGCGAAATTTCAGGCCTCCAAGCTTCGATCCGGAAAGGCAGCGCCACAGCCATTTCTCAGGCTCCGTCGGCTCGCGCCGCATTCGGGCGGCTCGGGACAACATATCCTCGCGGGAAACCATTCAGCCCCTCCTCTTCAGAGGAGGGGTAGCGAGACTTGGCAGCTTGCTGCCTAGTCGCAGCGGGGTGGTGGCCGCCCGCGCACGCCAAGCCGCCGCACCACCCCAAACCCCTCCTCTGAAGAGGAGGGGCTTAGTCAAAGCGCCGTCACCGGCGTGAATTCGGCGCGCGTGCCAAATCCGGCGATCAACGGGCGACCCTTTTTGATCGCCGCCTGCACGGCGGGCAGCTTCAGCGACGCGGCGTGCGCGTCCTTGCTCTCCCACAGCTCGACGATCCAGATCGCATCCGGATTCGCGCTGTCCTCGCCGATCAGATAGGCGATATTGCCGGGCATGGCCCCGGTTCCTTGCGCGAGGATCGCGACCAGATCGGCGCGTTTGCCCGGTTGGGCCATCATCTGGCCGATGAGGCCATATTGCGGGTCGGCTTCTTCCATCTTCGCCTCCAGAGCGCGGAGTTTCGTCGCGGGCAGCAGCATCGCCGCCATCGCCAGCAATGCCGCGAGATGCTCGCGCCGCTTCACTTGGCGATCACCAGCACATGCACCTGACGTCGGATGCGGAAACCGAGCGATTCATAGAGGCCGATCGCCCCCGCATTGTCGGCGTAGCTGTGCAGGAAGGGCGTCTCGCCGCGCGCCACCATTTCGCGCATGACATGGCCGATCAGCGCCCGCGCGAGGCCGCGGCCGCGGCAATCGGCCCAGGTCGCGACGCCGCTGACCTCGGCCATGCCGGGGACGAGAATGCGCTGCCCCGCCATCGCAAGCAGCCGGTCGTTTTCGCGAATCCCAAAAAAGGGGCCGTAGCGATGCGTCG
Source organism: uncultured Sphingopyxis sp. (assembly GCF_900078365.1). NCBI lineage: Bacteria > Pseudomonadati > Pseudomonadota > Alphaproteobacteria > Sphingomonadales > Sphingopyxidaceae > Sphingopyxis > uncultured Sphingopyxis sp. The sequence continues at coordinate 267,161 of NZ_LT598653.1, read as the reverse complement.
TCGGTCCCCAAGGGCCCGGCTTCGCATGGCCGGCAAGCGCCGCCATTTCGGCCGCGTCCGCCTCGCCGAGCGCGAGGATCGCGGGCTCGCCCGCGCGCGTGACGGGCGGCGCGCCCTCAGCAACCATCTGCGCCAGCACCGCGCGCTTCACCTCGCGCGTGCCGTCGGGCACCGGCCAGGGCTCGCCCTCGACGATCCAGATCTCGCCTTCTTCGGGCACGAGCGCCGCGAGTGCCGCCTGCGCCGCGGCGCCCGTATCGGCAGCGACCCCGAACACGCCATAGCCGCGATCGATCCTGAGCGCCCCGCCCTCACCCTCGGCCAGATGCGCCTGCCGTCCGGTCAGCATCGACCAGATCGGGCGATCGAGCGGGTGCGCGGTCACGCCGCGACGTCCAGCAGCCGCTCGGCCTGCGCGCGCGCTTCCTCGGTCACTTCGGCGCCCGACAGCATGCGCGCGATTTCCTCGCGGCGGCCGGCGTCGTCGAGCGCGTGGACGCTGGTGCGCGTGACGGTGCCTTCGCTCGATTTGGCGATGATGAAATGGAAGGCGCCTTTCGCCGCGACCTGCGGGCTGTGCGTCACCGCAAGCAATTGCTTGCCCGCGCCCGAAAGCCGCGCCAGCCGGTCGCCGATCGCGCTCGCGACGGCGCCGCCGACGCCGCGATCGATTTCGTCGAAGATGATCGTGCCGGCGCCACCCTCCTCGGCAAGCGCGACTTTCAATGCGAGGATGAAGCGCGAGAGTTCGCCGCCCGACGCGATCTTCGCGAGCGGCGCGAACGGCGCGCCGGGGTTCGTCGCGATGAGAAATTCGACGCGGTCGATCCCCTCGGCGCCCCAGCGTTCGGCGGGCAGCCGTTCGACGGCGGTCTGAAACCGCGCGGCGTCGAGCTTGAGCGGTATGAGTTCTGCCGCGACGGCGGCGTCGAGCCGGATCGCGGCCTTGACGCGCTGGTCCGAGAGCGCGGTCGCGGCATGGGTGTACGCGGCGGCGGTCTCGGCAACCGCAGCTTCGAGCTTCGCGAGCCCCGCGCTGCCGCCTTCGATCGCGTCGAGCCTTGCGGCGAGTGTGCCGGTGAGTTCGGCGAGTTCGTCGGGCTGGACATTATGCTTGCGCGCCATCGCGCGCAGTTCGAACAAGCGCGTCTCGGTCGCCTCGAGCCGTTCGGGGTCATATTCCATCGCGCGCGCGGCATCGTGCAGCCTGGTTTCGGCCTCGTCGGCCTCGATAATCGCGCGGTCGAGCCCGGCGAGCGCCTCGGCGAGCAGCGGGTGATCGCCCGCGAGCCGGTCGAGCCGCCGCGCCGCGCCGCGCAGCAGCGCCGGGCCGCCCGCGCTGCCGTCGAAGGCCTCGAGGATCGCGCCGAGATCGCCCGCAATCCGTTCGCCCTTCTGCATCGCGGCGCGCGCTTCGGCGAGTTCGGCTTCCTCGCCCGGCTGGGGGCCAAGCGCCTGCAGTTCGGCGACGCAATGTTCGAGCCACTCGCGGTCGCGCTCGGCTTCGGAGACGGCGGCGCGCGCGGCGGCGAGCTTGTCCTCGGCGGCGCGCCACACCGCATGCGCCGCCGCGACCGCGCCAGTATCGGCGCGCGCATAGGCGTCGAGCAAGGCGCGGTGCCCGGCAGGCGCGAGCAGGCCGCGGTCGTCGTGCTGGCCGTGGATTTCGACCAGATGGCCGCCGACTTCGCGCAGCAGCGCCGCCGAACAGGGCTGATCGTTGAGGAAGGCGCGGCTGCCGCCGTCGGCCTTCAAGGTGCGGCGTATCAGCAGCGGCTCGCCCGGTTCCAGTGCAACTTCATTGTCGGCGAGCAGCGCCGCGAGCCGCGTGTCCGCCGCGGGCGGTGTGAAGCTGGCCGTCACCTGCGCCTTGTCGCTGCCCTGCCGCACCAAGGCGCTGTCGGCGCGCGCGCCGAGCGCGAGGCCGAGGGCGTCGAGCAGGATCGACTTGCCCGCCCCCGTTTCACCGGTGAGCACGCCGAGCCCCGCCTCGAAATCGAGGTCGAGCCGTTCGATGAGAACGATATTGGCGATGGACAGCGCCGTCAGCATGCGCCGTCCTTACCGCAGAACAAAATGCGAATCTATTCGGTAATAGCGCGTCGCCCCCGCGAAGGCGGGGGCCGCCGGCAACCTTGCGCCGCGCCGACAGCGGCCCCCGCCTTCGCGGGGGCGACGCTCGGGCATCACGCGCTCGGCGCGTGCTTCTGCATCAGCTTGTAGGCGCGTTCATACCATTCATTGCCCGGATAATTGGCGCCGAGCACCGCAGCCGACTTCTTCGCCTCGACCGGAATACCGAGCGCGAGATAGCATTCGGTCAGGCGGTAGAGCGCCTCGGGCGCATGGCTGGTCGTCTGATATTTGTCGACGACCTCGCGGAAACGGATCGACGCCGCGAGCCAGTTCGAACTGCGCTGATAGAAGCGGCCGATCTCCATTTCCTTGCCCGCGAGATGGTCCTGCACCAGATCGACCTTCAGCCGCGCATCGGCGGCGTAGCGGCTGTCGGGATAGCGGCGGATCACTTCGCCGAGCGCGGCGCGCGCCTGCTGGGTGATCTTCTGATCGCGGGTGACGTCGCTGATCTGCTCATAATAGCTGAGGCCGATCAGATAATAGGCATAGGGCGCGTCCTTGTTGCCCGGGTGGATCGCGAGGAACCGCTGCGCCGCCTCGATCGCCGGCGTATATTCGCGGTCCATATAATAGCTGAACGCGCTCATCAGCTGTGCGCGGCGCGCCCAGGGCGAATAGGGATGCTGACGCTCGACCTCGTCGAACAGCGCCGCGGCGAGGCCGTATTGCTTGCGGTCGAGCCGGTCCTGCGCCGCGCGATAGAGCGTGTTGACGTCGCGCGCGACGTAACGCGTGTCCTTCTTGACCCCGCCGCCGCCGGCGCAGGCCGCCAGCATCGGCGTGATCACAAGAGCGGCGGCGAGCAGGCGCGTCGTGACGCGCAAGGAGGAAGGATGAGTCATGCGCGCGGTATAGCCACAGCGCGGATGAACGCAAAATAAATGATGGTGGGTCCGGCGCAGCTTTACGGCGTCTTGACGACGCAACCCGCCGAGGCATCGGGCGGCGCGGGCACGCGGCGCGCCGTCTTGATCGTCACCTGCGGCTCGAGCATCTGGCCGACCATCACGCCCTCGCCCGCGGTGGGGGAGATCGGCGCGTTGAAGATCGCCTCCGCGACCTCGGCGCCGCCGACCATTTCGCCGAACACCGCGAAACCCGCGCCGTCGCCGCCCACCGCATCGGCGTCGAAGCCCTTGATGTCGGACAGCAGCAGGAAGAAGTCGCTCGTCGCGTCGCCGGGGTTGAGCCGCGCCATCGACAGCGCGCCCTTGCAATTGGTGAGCCCGGTCGCCGTCGTCGGCTCGTGCGCGATGGGCGGGAAATTCCGCCGCGCATCGCCGCGGTTGCCCGCCTGGATCAGTTGGCTCGCCGGCCCCCAGCTCTTCGTCGAGCGATAGAATTTGAATCCGTCGAGGCGCTTCGCATCGACATAGCGGAGAAAATTGGCGGCCGTGATCGGCGCCCGCTTGTCCTCGATCCGCACGGTGATCGTGCCGAGATCGGTGACGAGCGCGACATAGGGCCGCGTATCGGCCTCGACGACCGGCGTGACAGGCGCCGGAACCGACGGCACCGGCGGCGGCAATTGGGTCGCTTGCGGCGGGACGGACGGCGATTGGGCGGCGAGCGCGAGCACGGCGAACAGGGTCAGCATGGCGCCGATCATAAGCGCAATCGCCGCGCCGATGCGAGCGGTTTTACGAAGCGGCATCCGCGCCGCCCTTGCCGCCCGGCCGCGGTTGGAAAAACGCACGAAGCAGGCTAGGCAGGCTCCGCCCGCCCCCTCACGATCCAGATGGAAGAAACGATGGACGAGATTCCGGCCCGCGAAACCGAGCCTGCCGCCGCCCCGGCGGCGTCGACCGCGGCCGAGCTGAGTTCGCGCTTTCTGCGCTACCTTCCGTTCATCACCATCGCCCATTTCCTCATCGGCCTGCCCGCGCTGATCGCCTCGCTCGCGCTCGCCTGGTTCGCTTTCGTCCAGGCCGACGCGACGCAGAAGATGCAGACCGGCGGCGTCATGCCCTTCGTCACCTTCGGGACAAGCAATGGGGACGAGGAGGGCAATCAGGATATTTCGCTGTCGCTGACGAACAATGGCGTCGGCCCCGCGATCCTCGGCCCCATCGAAATCCGCTATGAGGGCAAACCGATAAGCACCCCGGTCGAACTGCTCAGGTCATGCTGCGCGAAGACCGAGGCGCGCGCCTTGCGCTTTTCCACTTCGCCTTCGACCGGGATCGCGGTTCGTCCGGGCGAAACCATCGAATTCGTCAGTTTTCCGCGCACTCCCGCGACCGAGAAAGTCTGGCAGATTTTCAACAAGGAGCGGTGGAAGCTCCAGGTCCGCGCCTGCTATTGCTCGATCTTCAACGATTGCTGGGTAACCGAAGGGATGCAGGGGTTGCCGAAAGCCGTCGACAAATGTCCCGCCGACTGGTCGCTGTATCGCGAGGATGCCGGAAACCGGATCGCGGGCGTTTCTTGAGATGGAGCACATCATGGAGAGCGAAGACTATCTGCGCGAGGCGATCGCGCTGGCCTATGCCAATGCCGAAAATGGCGGTCGCCCGTTCGGCGCGGTGGTCGTTCGCGACGGACGGATCATCGCCTCGGCGGTGAACGAGGTCATCGCAACCGGCGATCCGACCTCGCATGCCGAGCTCAACGCGATCCGGGCCGCGAGCGGGATAGCGGGGCCCGATCTCGCCGGCTGCTCGGTCTTCGCCAGCGGTCATCCCTGCCCGATGTGCATGGCGGCGATGCGCCTCGCAGGGATTGCGGCGGTGACCTATGCCTATTCGAACGAGGACGGAACGCCATATGGCCTGTCGACGGCGGCGATCTACGAGGATCTCGCCAAGCCTTTTCCGGAGCAGACGATGAAGATCCGCCATCTGCCGGTTCGTCTCGACGGCAGACCCGATCTCTACGCCGACTGGCGGCAGCGGCAGCGTTGATCCCGCCTGCCGAAGATGGGAACGACGGCGGCTGGCGGCCGGTAGCTGCCATGAAATCCTCCCTGCGGCGAAGCCGTGGGGAGGGGGACCGCTCGCGAAGCGAGTGGTGGAGGGGCCGCGGCGGTGCGCCCTGAGCCCCTCCGTCAGCGCTTCGCGCTGCCACCTCTCCATCGCTGTGCGACAGGGAGGATGTTCCTTTCATCGTCATCCCGGACTTGATCCGGGGTCCATTCGCGCGGGCGTCGGGAAGAATGGATTCCGGATCAAGTCCGGGATGACGAAGACTGGAAACGACCGAAAAGCGACGCTCAGTATCCCACAGCTTCGTCATTCCCGCGCAAGCGAGAACCCAAAGCCTGCGTCGGCTGATTCCACACTGGGTTCCCGCTTTCGCGGGAATGACGAATGTTGGGAATGCCATAGTCCACCCCAAGCCGCCGAATGAACTGCAACAAAAAAGGGCCGCCTTTCGGCGACCCCTTCTCTTTTCCGGTAGCGGAAGAACTCAGTCCTTCAGGAAGTCGGGCACATGGCCCTGATCTTCCGGACCGTCTTCGCTGCGCTCGCGACGCGGGCCGCGGTCGCCGCCATCGCGGCGCGGGCCACGGTCGCGGCCGCCGCGGCCACGGTCGCCACCGTCGCGACGCGGGCCGCGATCGCCACGGTCACCGCGCTCGCCCCGATCGCCTCTGGGTTCGCGCGCCGGACGCGTGTCTTCGAGTTCCTCGCCGGTTTCCTGATCGACGACGCGCATCGACAGGCGGACCTTGCCGCGCGGGTCGATCTCGAGCACCTTGACCTTGACTTCCTGGCCTTCGCTGAGGACGTCGGCCACCTTCTCGACGCGCTCGTTCTTGATTTCGCTGACGTGGACGAGACCGTCCTTGCCGCCCATGAAATTCACGAACGCCCCGAAATCGACGAGGTTGACGACCTTGCCGTCATAAATCTTGCCGACTTCAGCTTCCTCGACGATGCCGGCGATCCACTTGCGCGCCGCTTCGATCTGATCGAGGTCGCTCGACGAGATCTTGATCAGACCTTCGTCGTCGATGTCGACCTTGGCGCCGGTGGTCGCGACGATCTCGCGGATCACCTTGCCGCCGGTGCCGATGACATCGCGGATCTTCGACTTGTCGATCTGCATCGTCTCGATGCGCGGCGCGTGCGCCGACAATTCGCTGCGGACTTCGCCGAGCGCCTTGTTCATCTCGCCGAGGATGTGCGCGCGGCCTTCCTTGGCCTGGGTCAGCGCGGCTTCGAAGATTTCCTTCGTGATGCCCGCGATCTTGATGTCCATCTGCATCGTGGTGATGCCTTCGGACGTTCCCGCGACCTTGAAGTCCATGTCGCCGAGGTGATCCTCGTCGCCGAGGATGTCGCTGAGGATCGCATAATCCTTGCCTTCGAGGATCAGGCCCATCGCGATGCCCGAGACGGGGCGCTTGATCGGCACGCCGGCGTCCATCATCGCGAGCGAACCACCACACACCGACGCCATCGACGACGAGCCGTTCGACTCGGTGATGTCGCTGGTGAGGCGGATCGTATAGGGGAACTCGTCCTTCGTCGGCAGCACGGGGTGCAGCGCGCGCCACGCGAGCTTGCCGTGACCGACTTCGCGGCGGCCCGGCGCGCCGAAGCGGCCGACTTCACCGACCGAATAGGGCGGGAAGTTATAGTGCAGCATGAAGTGCTGGTACGACAGGCCGTTAAGGCCGTCGATCATCTGCTCGGCATCCTTGGTGCCCAGCGTCGCGGTCGCAATCGTCTGGGTCTCGCCGCGGGTGAACAGCGCCGAGCCGTGCGCGCGCGGCAGGAAGTGCGTTTCGGCGACGATCGGACGGATCTGCGTCGTTGTGCGGCCGTCGATGCGCTTGCCGTCCTTGAGGATCGCGGTGCGGACGATTTCGGCTTCGAGCTTCTTGGTGAGCTTAATGCCCGCCATCACCGCCTGCGGGTCGAGACCGTCTTCGGTAAACTGCGCCTTCGCCTTCGCGCGCGCTTCGTTGAGCGCGTTCGAGCGGGCCGACTTGTCGGTCAGCTTGTAGGCGGCCGCAATGTCCTTGCCGATCAGCTTCTTGATCTTGTCCTTGATCGCGGCATTGTCGTCCGACGCGGCCATTTCCCAAGGTTCCTTGGCGGCCTGTTCGGCGAGCTTGATGATCGCCTTCACGACTTCCTTGCAGGCATCGTGCGCGAACAACACGGCGCCGAGCATCACCTCTTCCGACAGCTCGTTGGCTTCGGATTCGACCATCATCACCGCGTCGTGCGTCGCCGCGACGACGAGGTCGAGGTCGCCCTCGGCCACCTGTTCGTCGGTCGGGTTCAGGATATATTCGCCGTTCAGATAACCGACGCGCGCGGCGCCGATCGGGCCCATGAAGGGCACGCCCGAAATGGTGAGCGCGGCCGACGCCGCGACCATCGCAAGGATGTCGGGCTCGTTGTGGCCGTCATAGCTCAGCACCTGGGCGATGGCGTTGATCTCGTTGTAGAAGCCTTCGGGGAACAGCGGGCGGATCGGACGGTCGATCAGGCGGCTAACCAGCGTTTCCTTTTCGGTCGCGCCGCGCTCGCGCTTGAAGAAGCCGCCCGGGATGCGGCCGGCGGCCGAATATTTTTCCTGATAATGGACGGTGAGCGGGAAGAAGTCCTGCCCGTCCTTCACCGACTTCGCGGCGGTCACGGCGCACAGGACAACCGTTTCGCCCAGCGTCGCCATCACGGCGCCGTCGGCCTGGCGGGCAACCTTGCCCGTTTCGAGCGTCAGCGTTTCACCGCCCCACTCGATCGATACTTTTTTCACGTCAAACATGTGGTTTCCTTCGCCCGCCGGGCCCTATGCCGGGCGGGGCCTCTGTGTCCGGGCAGTCCGGCCCGGGGCGGTTCAGGGCGTCTGTCTGCCCTATGGCGGTCCCGCCGGATGCGGGAGCGGCCCTTACTCTTTACGTCGCCCCCGCGAAGGCGGGGGCCGCTGGCGGAATGAAAACTCGGCTTGATCCCGCCCCGGATCCCCGCCTGCGCGGGGATGACGCAATACGTAAACGGCCCCCGTTACCGGGGGCCGAACGATTGCGTCACTTACGAAGACCCAGCTTCGCGATCAGCGCCGAATAGCGGGCCTCATCCTTCTTGCGAAGATAGTCGAGGAGGCTGCGGCGCTTGTTGACCATCATGAGGAGGCCGCGGCGGCTGTGGTTGTCCTTGTGGTGCGCCTTGAAGTGATCGGTCAGCGTGTTGATGCGGTCGGTCAGGATCGCGACCTGGACTTCCGGCGAACCGGTATCGCCCTTTTCGCGGGCATTATCCTTGATGACTTCGGCTTTGCGCTCGGCGGTAATCGACATATTCTTTTCCTCGAACATCCTTGTTACAGATTGAAGCCCCGGACGACTTTCAGCGTTCCCGCCAAAGCCTCGATCAGGGCGACGGGACGCATATCGCTGTCCCTTCCCCAATAGAGCCCGTCTTCCGTGCTACCCCCGGCCCAGACGCGACCCTGACGGATCGCCCCTGCCGCTTCCGGGGAAAGGTTCAGAGCCGGGATGTCGACCAGCCCTGCCTCGAGCGGCAGAATTATTTCTGATTGCGCGGCCCCTTGGCCGAAAGCGTTCAATTTGTCCAGCGAAATCGCCTGTTCGAGCGTGAAGGGGCCCGCGCGCGTGCGGCGGAGCATGGTGACATGCCCGACGGTGCCGACCGCACACGCGATGTCGCGGGCGAGGCTGCGGATATAGGTGCCTTTGGAGACGTGGGCGGTGAGGGTGATTTCCTGAAGCCCCTCCCCTGACCCCAACCCGTCACCCCGGCGAAGGCCGGGGTCTCGCCGGTCCGGGTCTGAGCCGCCAATGGCGAGATCCCGGCCTTCGCCGGGATGACGGATGGAAAGGGAATATATGACGACCCCCCGCGCCTTCATCTCGACCGCTTCGCCCTTGCGCGCGCGGTCATATGCTCGCTCACCATCGATCTTGATCGCCGAATAGGCCGGCGGCACCTGCTCGATCGGTCCGGTAAAGCGGGGCAGCACTGCTTCGATTTCCGCGAGCGTCGGTCGCACGTCGCTCGAAGCGACAATCTCGCCTTCGGCATCGAGCCCGGCGGTTTCGGTCCCGAACGCGATGGTGAAGTCATAGACCTTGCTCGCATCGAGCATCCGCCCGCAGAGCTTCGTCGCCTCGCCGAGCGCGATCGGCAGCACGCCCGACGCGAGCGGATCGAGCGTCCCGCCATGGCCGACCTTGACCTTGCCCAGCCCGGCCTCGCGGCACACGCGCTTCACCGCGCCGACCGCCTGCGTCGAGCCGAGACCCACGGGTTTGTCGAATATGATCCAGCCGTTCATCGCAGCGCCGCTAGGCGCGCCAGGCGGCAATTGTCAATTTGCCGCGGGCTTTTCGCCCATGATGTCCTTCGCCTTGTCGCGCTTCGACGGCGGCGGCGCCGAGGTGACGAAGGAGGTCAGCGGGCAGCGTTCGCCGCGCACGATGATCGACGCGAACCGGTCGAGCCGCCCCGCGCCGCGCGTCTCGACGCCGATCGCCTGCGCGAAATCGACATCGCGGCAGATGCCGGCGAAGGTGCCGTAATACCAGTTGCGGCGGCGATCCTGGATCCAGATGCCGCGGTCGCGGTCGGCCCGCCAGGTGCGGATCGAGCTGTCGCTGGGAAAGACGATGCTCGCCTCGACGCCGAGCGCGCGCGAGTCTTCGGCGGGCTCGATGGCCGCCGCCGCAGAAAGGGGAAGCAGCATGGCGGCCAGGGAGAGTGCGAGATTCTTCATGACGACTCGCCTAGCAGAGGCAGGCTGAACCAGTGCTGACGCGATCCTCCCTGTCGCGCAGCGATGGGGAGGACTATTTCGCCCACTCCTCCGCCAGCAGCGACCAGAGTCCCGTATCGCGCACATGGCCCGTCCAGGTGATGCGTTCGGAGCGCAGCACGCCCTCCTTGGTGCAGCCGAGCTTGGCGACGGCCGCCTGCGACCGTTTGTTGCGCTCGTCGATGCGGAATTCGATGCGGCGGATGCCGGTCGCGAAGGCGTGGTCGATCATCAGCGTCTTGAGCCGGCCGTTGAGGCCGGTGCCGCGCGCAGCGGGATGGATATAGGAGTTGCCGATCTCGACCGTCTGCGCAGAGACGTCGGGACGCAGCCAGGCGGTCATGCCGACGAGCGTGTCGCCCGCGAAGATCGCATAGGGCATGCGGCTCGCATGCCCGACCAGCGCGTCGAACGCCGCGTCGAAATGCCCGGAATCGAAGCTCGTGGAATAGATCGGCCAGATGTCGGCGTCGGCGGCGCAGGCGGCGCGGAGCGCCTCGCGATGCGGCTCGGCCAGCTTGACGAGCCGCAGCTCGCCGTCGGCGAGCTCGACATAGAGGCGATCAAGCATCGGCAAGCACTCCGGCCACTTGACGCCGCTTTTCCATGAAATGCCGCCGGCACATCGCGACATAGCGGTCGTTGCCGCCGATCTCGGTCTGCGCGCCCTCGACCACCGCGCGGCCCGCTTCGTCGACGCGCAGGTTCATCGTCGCCTTGCGCCCGCATTCGCACACGGCTTTGAGCTCGACGAGCGCATCGGCAAGACCGAGCAGCGCCGCCGATCCGGGGAACAGGTTCGCCGCGAAATCGGTGCGCAGGCCATAGCAGAGCACCGGGATATTCGCCTCATCGGCGAGCCGCGCCAGCTGCAGCACCTGCTCGCGCGACAGGAATTGCGCCTCGTCGACGAGCACGCAAGCGAGCGGGCGCTGGCGGTTCTCGCCGCTCACCGCCGCCCACAGGTCGCTGTCGGGGTCGAATTTATGCGCCTCGGCGAGCAGGCCGATGCGGCTGGTGATCTGCCCGGCGCCATAACGATCGTCGAGCGCCGCGGTCCACAGCATCGTTTCCATGCCGCGCTCGCGATAGTTGAAATCCGCCTGCAGCAGCGTGGTCGATTTGCCCGCATTCATGCTGGCATAGTAGAAATAGAGCTTTGCCATGGTGCGGCGATACCGTGCATCTCAACCTTCGTCACCCCGGACTTGATCCGGGGCCCAGCTTTTCGACGTCGCTGAGCGGGACCCCGGATCAAGTCCGGGGTGACGAGGAAATGAAGGGCGGCTTGACTCGCTTACGCCCCCTGTCATGCTGCGCCTCAAAAGATGCAGCATTTTGAGCGGGGAGAGCTGCCGATGCGCTTGATGCCGGTGACCGACGCGATGTTCCTGTGGGGGGAGAGCCGCGAGATGCCGATGCACATCGGCGGCATCAACCTCTACACGCTGCCCGAGGGCGTCGACGAAACCGAGTGGCTCAACGAGCAGCTTGCGCTGCTCCGCCAGTCGGAGGGACTGCGGCGGCCGTTCAGCGAGGTGCTGAAACTGACCCCCTTCGGCCAGTACGGCCCGATCCGCCTCGCCCCCGATCGCGACATCGACATGCACTATCATGTCCGCGCCGCCGCGCTGCCCAAGCCGGGGCGCTATCGCGAGATGTTCGAGCTCGCCTCGCGGCTCCATTCGGGGCTGCTCGACCGCACGCGGCCCTTGTGGGAGATCACGCTGATCTCGGGGCTGCCCAACCGCCAGATCGCGACCTTCAAGAAGGTCCACCACGCGCTGATGGACGGCGCCGCGAGCATTCATTTCTATAATTCGATGCTATCGGCGGACCCCGAGGAGCGGCGCGCCGCCTCGCCGCTCTCGGTCGAAGCCTATGAGGCGTACAAACGCCAGTTCCCGCCGCCGAAGAAGCCCGCGCGCCCCAACCTCACCGACATCAAGGCGATCGGCGATTTCCTGAAGGAGCAATGGGGCAACAGCGTCGGGGTGACCAAGGCGATGAACCAGTATCTCGCGGCGATGTTCGGCATCGGCGGCGATGGCCTTGCGACGCCCTTTGCCGGGGTGCCGCGCACCAGCTTCAACCGCAACATCACCGGCGCGCGCCGTTTCGTCGCGCAAAGCTGGTCGCTGGAACGCGTGCGCGCGATGGGCAAGGCCTATGACGGCACGATCAACGACGCGGTGCTGGGCATGTGCGCGGGGGCGATGCGCAAATATCTGCAATCGCTGAACGAACTGCCCGACAAGCCATTGAAAGCCATGGCGCCGGTGTCGATCCGGCCCAAGGACGACATCGATTCGGGCAATTCGGTCGCGTCGGTCACCGCGAACCTCGCGACGCATATCGACGATCCCGCGACGCGCATGGCGATGATCCAGGAGTCGATGAACTCGGCGAAGGCGCAGCTGCGCGCGATGACCGCGGCGCAGATCCAGCTCTATACCGCGATCACCAGCTTCCCGATGATGCTGACCGCGCTGACGCGCACCGCCGACAAATTTCCCGCCTATTCGGTAACGATCTCGAACGTCCCGGGGCCGCGCGAGCAGATGTACTGGAACGGCGCGCGGCTCGACGGCATGTATCCTGCGAGCATCCCCGTCGACGGCATGGCGATGAACATCACGCAGGTGTCGAATTTCCGGAATATCGACTTCGGCATCACCGCGTGCCGCCGCAGCGTGCCGCACGCGCAGCGGATGATCGACTATCTGGAAGAGGCGCTGGTCGAGCTGGAAGCGGCGGCGGGGATCAAGGGGAAGAAATAAACTCCCAAACCCGTTCGCGCTGAGCTTGTCGAAGCGCCGTTCTTCCTTCACGCTTTGAAGAAGGACGGTCCTTCGACAAGCTCAGGACGAGCGGACTGGGGAATCAGCTCTGTTCCGCTTCCCCGCCCTCCAAATCGCGCAGCACCTTCGGATCGCGCAGCAATTTGTCGATATGGCTCGCCTCGTCGAAGCTTTCGTCGGCGAGGAATTTGAGTTTCGCGGCATATTTCATGCGGATGCGGTGCGCGACTTCGCGCTGGAGATAGGCGGTGTTGGTGCGCAGCGCCTTGAGCACCGCCTCTTCGTCCCTGCCGAGCAGCGGCTTCACGAACACCGTCGCGTGGCGGAGGTCGGGCGACATGCGCACTTCGGTCACGCTGACCGGATGCGTCGCGAGAATATCGTCATGCACGTCGCCGCGCGCGAGGATTTCGGAGAGGATATGGCGCACCTGTTCGCCCACGCGCAGCACGCGGACGGAGGGGCCTTCGGATTGTTCCTTGTGGCGCATCGGTCAATTCCTCCCGCACCCCCGCGCCGGCGGGGGTGCAGGGATAATGATTACAGCGTGCGTTCGCGCAACTCGACCTCGAAGACTTCGAGGTGGTCGCCCGCCTTGATGTCGTTCGTATCGGCCAGCACGACGCCGCACTCCAGGCCCGCGCGCACTTCGGCGACGTCGTCCTTGAAGCGGCGCAGCGACGCGATCGTCGTTGCCGAGACGATGACGTCCTCGCGCGTGAGGCGCGCGTGGAGCCCCTTGCGGATCGAACCTTCGAGCACGAGCAGGCCCGCGGCCTTGTCGCGCTTGCCGGCCGGGAAGACTTCCTTGACCTCGGCGCGGCCGACGACGTTTTCGATGCGCTCCGGACCCAGCTCGCCCGCCATCTCCTTCGCGACGTCGGCGGTCAGGTGATAGATGACGTCATAATACATGAAGCGCACTTTTTCGCGGTTCGCGATCTCGCGTGCCTTGGCGTTCGGGCGGACGTTGAAGCCGATGATCGGCGCCCCCGTCGCCGCCGCCAGCGTCACATCGCTCTCGGTGATCGCGCCGGCGCCCGACTGGAGCACGCGAACGCGGATTTCGTCGGTCGACAGGCGGTTGAGCGCGTTGACGATCGCTTCGACCGAACCCTGCACGTCGCCCTTGATGACCACCGGATATTCGATGACCTTCGCCTTGTCGGCGAGCGCCGAGAACATGCCCTCGAGGCTGACCGGCGCCTGCGCGGTCCGCTTCTTGAGCGCCTGTTCCTGGCGATAGGCCGCGACCTCGCGGGCGCGCGCCTCATTCTCGACGACGGTCAGCGTGTCGCCCGCCATCGGCACGCCGCCGAGGCCGAGCACCTCGACCGGCATCGAGGGGCCCGCGGCCTTGATCTGCTTGCCATGATCGTCGACGAGCGCGCGGACGCGGCCGCTTTCGGCGCCGCAGACGAAGATGTCGCCGACCTTCAAGGTGCCGCGGCGCACGAGGATCGTCGCGACGGGGCCGCGGCCCTTGTCGAGCTTCGCCTCGATCACCGTGCCTTCGGCGGCGCGGTCAGGGTTGGCCTTGAGTTCCATGATCTCGGCCTGCAGCGCGATCGCGTCGAGCAGCTTGTCGAGCCCGGTCTTCTTCAGCGCCGACACCTCGACATTCTGGACGTCGCCGCCCATTTCCTCGACCACCAGCTCATGTTCGAGCAGGCGTTCGCGGACGCGCTGGGGATTGGCGCCGTCCTTGTCGATCTTGTTGATCGCGACGATGATCGGCACGCCCGCGGCCTTCGCATGGTTGATCGCCTCGATCGACTGCGGCTTCAGCCCGTCGTCGGCGGCGACCACCAGGATCACGATGTCGGTGACGTTCGCGCCGCGCTGGCGCATCTCGGTAAAGGCTTCGTGGCCCGGCGTATCGAGGAAGGTGATGACGCTGCCGTCCTTCGCCTTCACCTGATAGGCGCCGATATGCTGGGTGATGCCGCCGGCCTCGCCCGCCTGCACATTCGCGCCGCGCAGCGCGTCGAGCAGGCTCGTCTTGCCGTGATCGACATGGCCCATGATCGTCACCACCGGCGCGCGCGGCTTCAATGCCGCCGCGTCGTCGACATCCTCGTCGTGGCGGATGTCGATGTCGGCTTCGCTGACGCGCTTGATTTCGTGCCCGAACTCGGTGACGAGCAGTTCGGCGGTGTCCTGATCGATCGTCTGGTTGACCGTGACCGGCATGCCCATCTTGAACAGCGCCTTGACCAGGTCGGCGCCCTTTTCGGCCATGCGGTTGGCGAGTTCCTGCACCGTGATGCTGTCGGGCACCACGACTTCGCGAACCTGCTTCTCGCGCGGGCCCGAGGAGGTCATGTGCGAACGCTTTTCCTTTTCGCGCGCGCGCTTCAGCGCCGCGAGGCTGCGCGCGCGGGCGCCCTCATCCTCGTTCAGTGCGCGCGTGACGGTCAGCTTGCCCGACTGGCGGCGATTGTCGGCGCTGCGGTTCGTCTTCGGCTCCGGGCGCTTTGGTTCGGGGCGCTTCGGCGCCTCGACCGGAGTAAAGCGGCGCGGCGCGGGAGCGGCGCTAGTCGCCGCCGGGCGCGGCGTAGCGGCTTCGGCCTGCGGTTCGGCGGCGGCCGGTGTTTCGGCGGCGGGTTCAACCGCAGCCGGGGCTGGCTCGGCGGCCTTTGCCGCAGCCTGTTCCTGACGCGCCTCGGCGCGCGCCTTTTCTTCCTCGGCGGCGCGGGCGCGGGCCGCTTCCTCGCGGCGGCGATTTTCCTCGAGCGCGGCCATGCGCGCTTCCTCGGCCTCGCGCAGCAGCTGCGCCTGGCGCTCCTGACGCGTCATCAGGCTGTCGGGCGCGGGCTTCGGCGCGGCAGGCCTGGGAGGAGCGGCCGGCGTGGGCGCAGGGGCGGGGGCAGGCGCGGCCTGGACCTCTTCGGCCTCGGGCGCCGGGGTGGCTTCGCCCGGACGGCCAAGCACGCGGCGGCGCTTCACCTCAACCACCACCGTATTGCGGCGGCCGTGGCTGAATTGCTGCTGTACCTGTCCGGCCTCGACCGTCCGCTTCAGCCCGAGCGGCTTGCGGCTAAGGGTCGGCTTGTCCTGTTCGTCACTCATCGAAAACCATCATTCCTTCAAAACGCGTCCGAAACGGCGGAGGCCGCGGACGTATCCCCTGTCCCCGACGTGCGGGAATCCCTATTCGAAACGCGATCGGCCGCGTCCCTACTCCATCCGGTGAAAAACTGCCAGCGGCTCAAATGCGCCAGCACCCGGTCGGCGGCGCGGGCGTCGACAATCGCCAGATGCACCGCATTCTCGCGCCCCAATGCCATAGATAGGGTGCCGCGGTCCACCGGCAAGACCAGACCTTCGCGGCCCGAGCCTTCGTCATCCTCGCCGACGCGCCACGCCTGCCCCAATTTCTTGCGGCCATCCTCGCCCGCGTCGCTCGCGTGAAGCAGCAGGCGCACCTGCCCGCGGCGCGCCGCCTGCTCGATCTTGTCGTTGCCGCTGATCAGCGTGCCCGCGCGCGATTCGAGCCCCAGCCGGTCGAGCGTCGCGCGCGCGAGCTGCGCCTCGATCCGCGCGCCGAGATCGTCGGGGATCGCGATATGGCTTTCGTGCAAAGCGCGCGCGAGCCCGCCCTTGAGCTTGCCCTTGGCTTGGCTCGCTTCGAGGTCGGCGCGCGTCACCCCGATCCACGCGCCGCGCCCCGGCGCCTTGCCATGGACGTCGGGGGCGATGCTGCCGTCGGGACCGAGCGCCAGGCGCACGAGCCGCTCCGCCGGCGAAACCTCACCGGTTACGACGCAGCGCCGCTCGGGCACGTGGCTCCCGCGCCCCTTTGCGCGGTCGGTTTCGGTCAGCTGATCATTGCGCGGGGTCCGCATCGGCGGCCTCCCCGTTTTGCGGCTCCGCCGCGGGCCCGGTTGCCGGCTCGCTCGACTCTTCGTCGTCGAACCAGTGCGCGCGCGCCGCCATGATGATCTCGTTGCCCTGCTCTTCGCTGAGGCCATATTCGCCGAGCACGCCGCCCTTGTCCTCGGCGCGCTCGCTGCGCGCCGGGCCGCGGCGGTTGTCCTGGCGCTTCTTGGCGATCAGCTCGTCGGTCGCGAGGTCGGCGAGGTCGTCGAGCGTCTTGATCCCCGCCTTGCCGAGCACGACGAGCATCGCCTCGGTCAGGTGCGGAATATCGGCGAGCGCATCCTCGACGCCCAGTTCGCGACGTTCGGCGCGCGATGCTTCCTCGCGGCGTTCGAGCCCTTCGGCGGCACGGCTTTGCAGTTCCTGCGCCAGTTCCTCGTCGAAACCTTCGATGCTCGCCAGTTCGTCGAGCGGCACATAGGCGACTTCCTCGAGTTCGCCGAAGCCTTCGGCGACGAGCAGCTGCGCGAGCGTTTCGTCGACGTCGAGTTCCTCCTGGAACATCGTCGAGCGTTCGACGAATTCGCGCTGGCGCTTCTCGCTCGCGTCGGCCTCGGTCATGATGTCGATCTGGCTGCCGGTGAGCTGGCTGGCGAGACGGACATTCTGGCCGCGGCGGCCGATGGCGAGGCTGAGCTGGTCGTCGGGAACGACGACCTCGATGCGGCTGTCGTCCTCGTCGATCACGACGCGCTGCACCGTCGCGGGCTGGAGCGCGTTGACGACGAAGGTCGCGGTATCTTCGGACCAGGGGATGATGTCGATCTTCTCGCCCTGCATTTCCTGGACGACCGCCTGAACGCGGCTGCCCTTCATGCCAACGCAGGCGCCCACCGGATCGATGCTGCCGTCATAGCTGATGACGCCGATCTTCGCGCGCGAACCCGGGTCGCGCGCGGCCGCCTTGATCTCGATGATGCCGTCATAGATTTCGGGCACTTCCTGCGCGAACAGCTTCTTCATGAAGTCGGGGTGCGCGCGGGAAAGGAAAATCTGCGGGCCGCGGTTCTCGCGGCGCACCGACAGGATCAGCGCGCGGACGCGGTCACCGACGCGCATCAGTTCGCGCGGGATCTGCTGGTCGCGGCGGATCACGCCTTCGGCGCGGCCGAGGTTGACGACGATGTGGCCGAATTCGACCGACTTCACGACGCCGGTGATGATCTCGCCCGCGCGATCCTTATATTCTTCATACTGGCGCTCGCGATCGGCTTCGCGGACCTTCTGGAAGATCACCTGCTTCGCCGACTGCGCATCGATGCGGCCGAGGTCGACCGCGGGCAGCGGATCGACGATGAAGTCGCCGATCTTGGCGTCCTTCTGCAGCTTCTGGCCCGCGGCGAGATCGACCTGCTTGAAATAATCCTCGACCTGCTCGACGACTTCGACGACGCGCCACAAACGAAGGTCGCCGGTCTGCGGATCGAGCTTCGCACGAATGTCGTTCTCGGCGCCATAGCGCGCGCGCGCGGCGCGCTGGATCGCTTCCTCGATCGCCTCGATGACGATGCCCTTGTCGATCATCTTCTCGCTGGCGACGCTGTTGGCAATCGCGAGCAGCTCGGCCTTGTTGGCGGAAATGGCAGTGGCCATCAGTCCTGTCCTTCTTCTTCCATTTCGTCGGCGCCCTCGGTCGAGAGCGGAACGGTTGCGGCAATCAATTTGTCGGTGAGAACGAGCTTCGCCGTGTCGATCGCGTCGAACGGCAACTGATGCTCCACCCCTTCCTTGTCGAAAATCGTGACGGTGTCGCCGTCGATACCGGCGAGTTCGCCGTTGAAACGCTGGCGGCCATCGCGCTTTTCCTTGAGCGCGATCTTCGCCTCATGCCCCGCCCAGTCGGCGAAGTCGGCGCGGCGCGTCAGCGGCCGGTCGATGCCCGGCGACGAAACCTCGAGCCGGTAGGCGACGTCGATCGGGTCCTTGCCCGCTTCCTCGAGCGCGTCGAGCCGGTCCGAGATGCGGCGCGACAGGTCGGCGCAATCGTCGATCGTCAACTGGCGCGTGTCGGGCCGCTCGGCCATCACCTGCAAGGTCGGGTCGCTCTCGCCACCAAAAAAGGCGACGCGCACGAGCGCAAGGCCCATCGCCTCGGCTTCGGGCGCGATGATCGCGTTGAGGGCGTCGAAATCGACCAAATTCTGTTTCCAATCCGGATGACCGGAAAGCCATGCGGGTATTGCCGCCGCGGCCCGCGGCCCCGACGTCCCAACTGGCTAACCATGTCAAGAAGTAGGGCGCATATAGGCTTTGGCGGGTGAGTCGGCAAGGGGGAATGGGCCGGGGACCATCGGCGAAACCTCGGCGCCGGCCCAGGGCGGGTTTCGGCCGATTGCGGCCGTTGATCTCCCCTCCCGCTTGCGGGAGGGGTTGGGGGTGGGCAGCGACGCCGCGATTGCCCACCCCGCTGCAACTAGCGAACAAGTTCGCAAGTTTCGCTGCCCCTCCCGCCTGCGGGAGGGGAAACCAGTTCAACAGCTCAACGGCAGTTCCCCACCCCAAAACCGACCGCCCACAGACCGTGAAACATTTTATTGGCGTTTCAGCGTATAAGGCGGGCTGGCCTTTCGCGCGAATCGCGCGCCGAGCGCCGATGGAACGTGAAACGCGCATGAAGCCCGAATTGTCCCTCACCGCCCGCTCGACGTGGCGCGACCCGGTGCCGGAAAAGCCGGCGGGGCCGGGCCGCGCCTTTTGGGCGGCGATCGTCGCGGTGGTCGCGGTCGCCTGCCTTTCCTTCCTGCTGTCGAGCGGACAGTTGCGCGCACCGGCGGCCTTCGGCCCGTATAATGTGTCGGTCCCGCTCGACTTCAAACCCTATGACCCCGAACGCTGGGCGATCATGAATGCCGATGATTATCAGACGGCGCTGAAAATCGATCCGACTCTGCCCGATCCGGCGAGCATCGGCTATGGCGACGCGGCCGCGATGCCCCCCGCCGATCCCGCGCTGCTGCGCGAGGAAGCCTTTGTCGGGCCGGCCGCCAAACCCTATGTCTTTCGCGGGGTCACCGCGCTCGACCGCGAGCGGGCGCATTATTGCCTGACCGCCGCCCTCTATTACGAGGCGGCGTCCGAGACCGACGACGGAATGCGCGGCGTCGCGCAGACGGTGATCAACCGCGTCCGCCATCCGAGCTTCCCCAACACCGTGTGCGGCGTCGTCTTCCAGGGGTCGCAGCGCGCGGGCGTATGCCAGTTCACCTTCGCCTGCGACGGCGCGATGGCGCGCGCGCCCGAACGGCGGAACTGGCTGCGCGCGAGCCGCATCGCTTCGGCCGCGCTCGGCGGATATGTCTTCCCCAAGGTCGGGCTCGCGACACACTATCACACGCAGGCGATCTGGCCGCGCTGGGGCAAGAGCCTGGTGATGACCAACATCGTCGGCGCGCATATTTTCCACCGCTGGCGCGGCCGCTGGGGTATGCCCGACGCGTTCCGCGCGCCCTATCTCGGCCGCGAACCCGTGCCCGGTCCCTATCTGCCGCTCGCGCAGCAACTGGCGATCCTCAAGGGTCAGGGCCTCGCCCCCGGCGCGGGTCCCGCCCCGATGCTGGCCGGCCCCGCCGCGCCGCTGCCCGATGTCGCCCCGGCGCCGCTGCCCGGCGCGATCACGCCGCCGGCAACGGCCGCGCCGCCGCCCGCTGCGGCGCCCGCCTACGCCGATCCGCGACTCAACCAGTCGGGCCAGATCCGCGAGGAATTCCGCAAGAGCGGGGAGTGGAAAGGCTGAGGCTTTCGGCCTAGGCTGCCCCTGTCATCACGGGAGGCCAGCATGGGACATGTCAAAGGCATCGGCGGGCTGTTTTTCCGGGCGCGCGACCCCGAGGCGCTGTCCGCATGGTATCGCGAGCGGCTGGGCGTCGGGGCCGGATGCAGCGCCGACGATACGGGTCCGATCGACGAATGGACATGGGCCGTCGCCGCGGGCCCGATGGTCTTTGCGCCGTTCAACGCCGACACCGACTATTTCGCCGCCGACCGCCAGTTCATGATCAACCTGCGCGTCGACGATCTCGACGCGGTGCTTGCGCCGTTCCGCGCGGCAGGCGACGAGATCATCACCAAGGAGGAATGGGACGACCCCGCGGTCGGGCGCTTCGCGCGCGTCCACGACCCCGAAGGCAATCCGATCGAGCTCTGGGAGCCGCCTAAAACATAGCATCGTCATCCCGGCGAAGGCCGGGATCTCAACGGGGCGCTATAACGATGTGGCGAGATCCCGGCCTTCGCCGGGATGACGGTTTAGTTTGTCGATGGTGGGCGCTACTATCTGCCCTGACTCCGCCACCGCTTTACGACGCGTTCGAGGATTTCCGCTTCGCCGCCGGTTTCGCGCCACAGTTTCGAGAAGAGCGGATCGCTCGACGCCGGGCGTTTTTCCTCCTCGAGCGTGTCGAGGTGGACGCGGATCGGGATCGAGACGCCTTCGCCGCAGACGATGCACTCGCGGTTGCGCAGCGCCGGGATCGAATCGATGAAGCCGCGCGCGCCTTCGGGCATCGCCGCCTTCACGAAATGCTGGTCGCGTTCGTTGTTGAGGCGCATCGAGATGATCGTGCCGCACTGCGACAGCACGCCTTCGGCGAGATCGGAAGGACGCTGGGTGATGAGGCCCAGCGACACGCCATATTTGCGGCCCTCCTTGGCGATGCGTTCGAGGATCTTGCGCACCGCCTGCCCGGCCCCGACGTCCTTCGACGGGATATAGCGGTGCGCTTCCTCGCAGACGAGCAGGATCGGGCGCTGCGGCTCGCCGCGCGACCAGATCGCATAGTCGAAGGTCAGGCGCGACAGCACCGCGACGACGACCCCGGTGATGTCCGACGGCACCCCCGACACGTCGATGATCGAAATCGGCCGCCCGTCCGACGGCAGGCGGAATATCTTGCCGAGGAAATTCGCCATCGTGTCGGCGACGAGCATCCCTGAGAACATGAAATTATAGCGCGGGTCGGCGCGCATTTCCTCGATCTTGCCCTTGATGCGCATGAAGGGCGCCGACGAGGTCGCCTTGTCGAGCTTGCCCATTTCGTTCTGGAGGATGTTGAGCAGGTCGGAGAGCAGATAGGGGATCGGCGAGTCGACCGTGATCTTGGTCATGCCTTCGGCCAGCCGGTTCTTGGTGCGCGCCTGGAGCAGACAGCGCGCGAGCACGTCGCAGTCGGCCTGGCGGTCGCGCCCTTCGGCGGTGACGAAGACCTCGCAATGCTCCTCGAAATTCATCAGCCAATAGGGCATCGCGAGATTGTCGACATCGAACAGCGCGCCGGTGCCCTTGAAGGCGGCCGAATATTCGCCGTGCGGGTCGATCATCACGATATGCCCCTGCGGCGCGAGTTCGCAGATCTTGTGGAGGATCAGCGCAGCGCTCGTCGACTTGCCGGTGCCGGTCGAGCCGAGCAGCGCGAAATGCTTGCCGAGCATCGCATCGACATAGAGCGAGCCGCGAATATCCTTGGTCGGATAGACGGTGCCGATCTCGACATGCGCGCGCTCGTCGGCGGCATATATCTGCTTGAGGTCGGCGCTCGTCGCCGCGAAGACCTGGCTGCCCGGGATCGGGTAGCGCGTGACGCCGCGCCGGAAATTGTGGATGCGGCCGGTGATCTTTTCCTCTTCGCCTTCGCCGAGGAAGTCGATCGTCGCGACGATCAGCCCCTCGCCGCGCGTGTCGAGCCGCTGGTCGCGGATGCTCGCGATCAACCAGACATTGCCGACGCGCACCTTGACCTGCGCCCCGACCTGCCCCGCCATCGCCACCGCCGCATCGCTCGACGACGCCAATTTGCCGAGGATCGCGGAATCGAGCAGGATGCGCGAGGCCGAGCCCGAAATATCGGCGACTTCGCCGATCATCAACTCGTCGCGATGATGGCTCGCCGCCGGCGCGACCGGCGCCGCCACGCCGCCGCCGGCCAGGCGGACATGCTGTGCCGCCGTCAGATTTCCGGCGCCGAATCCGCCATCTTGCATGTCCATATGTCCGCCCCGCCTATTGTGGTCCCGGCTCGGGCTATCGCAGACGAGGGTAAATAGGCCGTGAACTTAGGATTAAAAGCTTGTGTCTAACGGCGGCGGAAAATCGCCGATGCGCCATAACCGAGCACGAGCGACAGGAGCACCGCGGAGAGGCCGTAGAGAAAGCCGTGGCGCTCCGCCGCGAGCGCGACGAAGCGTTCGAATCCGGCCTTGCGGATCTGGACGTCGCGCGACGCGACCGCGAGCACGCGGCCGCGGCCGATCAGATAGGTTTCGGCGCGATAGGTCCCCACCGGAACGCGCGCCGGCACCGGGATGCGGGCGCGATAAAGCACGCCCTCGGTAATTTCGACAGATGCGGGGTTTTCGACGAAGAGGCCCGCGCGGCGATAAAGGTCGATCAGCCCCGCCTCGAACCGCTCGAGCGTTTTCGCCTCTGAAAATCCGGTCGGCGACATCGACAGATTGGCAAGGCCGAGTTCGAAGATCGCCGCGGTCCGTTCGTCGACCAGCTTGTCGATCGGACGCGACGACCCGATCGCATAGAAGCCGGGCGACGTGCGCAGTCGAATGCTGTCGGCGTTGACCCATATCCCCGCGACACGGCGCTTTTCGCGCAGCACGATCGGCCGCACCGGCCCCTTCAGCACGACGACGATGTCGGCGCGGTCGTCGGGCAGGCGCTGGCCGGGGTAGAGGATCGCACCGAACAGCAGCAGCTCCTCGCCGGTGAAGCTGTACTGGATGTCGATCGCCCGGCTCGACACGTCGGGGACGAGCCGCGGGTCGGCGGCGCGTGCCGCGGTCGCGGGCAGAAGCGCCAGCGCGACCGCGAGGATCAAGGCGCGCAACCTGATCATTGCACGGTGTAGATTTCGTCGGGACGGATGAAGAGGTCGACCGCCATGCGCGCCGCGACGAGCAGCACGATGACGGCGAGCGCCATGCGCAGATATTCGGGTTTCACGCGCTGAGCGAAGCGCGCGCCGATCTGCGCCCCGGTGACGCTGCCGAGCAGCAGCAGCCCGGCGAGCACGATGTCGACCGCGCCGGTCGTCATCGCGTGGACCATCGTCGTCGCGATCGTCACGAACAATATCTGGAACAGCGAGGTGCCGACGACCACCTGCGTCCCCATGCCGAGCAGGAAGATCATCGCGGGGACCATGATGAAGCCGCCGCCGACGCCGAGCAGCATCGTCAATATGCCGACCGCCATGCCGAGGATCAGCGGTGCGAGCGGCGAAATATAGAGGCCCGAGCGATAGAAGCGCCAGCGCAGCGGCAGGTTGGCGACCATCGGGTGGTGGCGCCGTTTGCGTGCGGGGGCGGGCAGACCCGCGCGCATGTTCTTGAGCGCGCCCAGCGCCTCGCGCGCCATGATCCCGCCTACCGAGCCGAGCAGCACGACATAGAGGATGTTGATCACCGTATCGATCTGGCCCCAGGCAGTGAGCAGCTCGAACAGCCCCGCGCCGATCAGCGAGCCGACGAGGCCGCCGGCGACGAGCACCGTCCCCATGCGCAGGTCGACCCCGCCGCGTTCGAGATGCGCGAGCGCGCCCGACACGCTGGCGCCCGTCACCTGCGTCGCCGCCGACGCCGCCGCGACCGTAGGCGGAATGCCGTAGAAGATCAGCAGCGGCGTCGTCAGGAAACCGCCGCCGACGCCGAACATGCCCGACAGAAAGCCCACCCCGCCACCGAGCAGGATGATGACCAGCGCATTGACCGACAGATTGGCGACTGGGAGGTAGAGATCCATGGGCCCCGAATGACGTTCGCGGCGCCGGAAACCACGCCGAGTCCCGCGACCCTAGAGCATTTTTCGGGCGCGGGGAATCGGCTGCGGCGGCTATTTTTTGGCGATCATATGCTTTGCAAACCGGATAGCGGCGTAGCCGCTTTCGATCGGAACTAGCCGTCGCCCCCGCGAAGGCGGGGGCCGCTGTCGGTTTACGCGGGCGCCGCTGATTAAGGCCGCTGGCGGCCCCCACCTTCGCGGGGGCGACGGTTATAGGCAACGCCCTCTCCCCATCCCCAATGCCGACGTCCTCTGGCGCGTTCGCAATCGTTATGACCGCCTGTCTCTCCCCAATCAGAAGTCGGCGGCGAGGGTCAGGGCGAGCCCGCTTTCGGGCCGCGCGTCGCCCGCGACGCGCTGGCGCCAGTCGAGCGCGATCCGGCCGCCTTCGCCGACCTCGGGAAGGCGCAGCGTCAGCCGCGGGCCGACATCGACGCGCGCCGCGCCGGGTTGCACCGCGCCCGCCGCGAGCGCACCGAACCGCAGCGACGTCTCGCGGATGCCGAGGCGGCGGTCGACCACGACCGCCCCGTCGGCGAAGCCGTCGCGCCGCCGCGCGCCGACGATGCCGGCCTGGGCATAGGCGTCGAGCCGGAAGCCGGCGGGCAGCGCCATATCCGAAACGCCGCCGCTGACCATGACGGCGAGCGCGGTGCGGCCTTCCGGCCCCGCCGCGA
The DNA here is from genome assembly GCF_900078365.1 of uncultured Sphingopyxis sp. Taxonomy (NCBI): domain Bacteria; kingdom Pseudomonadati; phylum Pseudomonadota; class Alphaproteobacteria; order Sphingomonadales; family Sphingopyxidaceae; genus Sphingopyxis; species uncultured Sphingopyxis sp. The sequence continues at coordinate 242,145 of NZ_LT598653.1, read as the reverse complement.
CACGCTGTTCGATCGCGAGATCGACGGGCAAGCGCGCCAGCGGAGCGACGGCGAGACCGAAGGCCAGCTCGCGCTGCCGCGGCCGCCGCAGCGCGATGGTCGCGCGACCATAAGCACGCGCCCGGCCGGTTTCGCCGAAGCCATAAGCGAGCCGAAGGCCCGCCTGGCTGCCCCCGAGCTGGCTCGGCCCGCCGATCGTTCCGGACGCATCCCCCGACCCTTCGCGCAGATAAAGCCAGCCCCCGAGCGACCAGCTTGCGAGCTCGCGCCGGATCCAGAACGGCGAGGCCTGTCCCGGAGTGGCCGTTGCCGCGGGCGCCGGGGGAAACCAGATGGGCCCGCCCGCCCCGACCGCGGATCGCGCGGCTCCTCCGGGCCGCTGCGGCAACATCCGCGCGATCAGCGCAAGGCGGAGGCTGTGGCGGTCGGCGCCGAAGCCGCCCGAAGGGCGCGGGACGTCAACGTCCGGCGGCGCATCGGACAGGCCCGGCCGCGCGGCCACCGAAGGGCGAAGCAGGTCCGCGCCCCGCCGCCCCATCGCCGGCACGCCGCGGGCCGACACCCGGCCGTCTTCGGGCGGGTGTCGGCCCGCGGTGGTTGCCAGCAAGGCCAGCACCGGCACGCCGCGGGCCGACCGCCAGCTATCCGAAAGACCGCCGCTTGTCCCGAAGGGTGCAGGCGGCATCCACGGCGGCGCCGGGGCATGGGCCGGCACGGGCATGGCGGGATTCCAGACCATCAATATCCTGATGGCGATCCAGCCGCCGACGCATAGCAGCAGGAAACGCAGCGCCGGCGCATCGCGGCGCGCGCCGATGCGCCGCGCCATCATCGCGCGGCCTTCCGGGCAAAAGCGTCCTCATGGATCGGCTCGCTCCGGCAATGGTCGGTCTTGTCCCACACCACCTCGCCCGACCGCAGCATCCGCCAGTAAAGCGTGACTGCGCGGCGCGCTGCAAGAATGGCGATGACGTTCGAAACGAAGGCGCGCGGCACCGAAATCAGCGCCTCGCCGAGGCCATACCAGCGCGCCGCGAAATGACCGCGCATCCCCACGCGCCAACAGAGCAGCAGCAGATTGAAGGCAAGGAACAACCGCACGCCATCCTCAAGCACGATCGCATTCCAGCCGAGAAGCCACTGCCCCGCCACGCCGAGGCCGGTCAGGATCGCGCCGGCATAAGCGGCAAGCAGGATGAGGGCGGAAAGCGGGGCCCGGCGGTCGCGCCACAGCATCCAGCGCGCGAGCCACAGGCGATGTGCGGGAAGGGCAGCCCCGCCCTGCCGCGAGTCCGGCCAGCCGAGATGGTCCCACCCCGCGAGCGCGATCCCCGCGATCCAGCGCGATTTCTGCCGCACCGCCGTTTCGATTTCGCTAGGAAAAGCGCCGCGCGACACGATCCGCCCGCCCGCGGGCCCGGCCGTGTCGACGAAGCGCGTTCCGAGGCCATAGGCCCCGATCAGCATCCCGATCTCATAATCTTCGGTCAGGCTGTCGCAGCAAAAGGGCTCGCCGCCGCGTTCGATCGCGAGCAGTGCGAGCGCGCTCCGCGTCAGTGCGCAGCCGACGCCCGCCGACGGCAGCGGCAGTCCAAGGCGCGAGCGAACGACCATCTCCTTGCCATGCGCCTCCGCAAATTCGTCGGCATAATGCCCGCCGACCCATCGCTCCGCGCGTTTGATCATCGGCACGACCGGGATCTGCACCATGGCGCATTCGCCCAGGCAGCGCCGATAGAGGGCGAGTTCGTCCGGATGGACATGATCCTCGGCATCGTGGAGGACGACGGCGGCGAAGCGGATGCCCTCGGCGCGCTCGTCCTCGCCCAGCGCCGCCCATAGCCGGTTGAGATTGTCGCCCTTGGTCGTCGGCCCCTCGCGGTCCCCGATCACGAGGCGCAGCCGCCGGTCGCGCGCGGCCAGCGGCGACACGGCGAAGAGCGTCGCGGCGTCGTTGGGGTAACAGCCGACATAGAGCCGGAAATCCTCCCCCCGCCATGCCGCGAGCGTCCGGTGCAGCATCGCCGGAAGCACGTCCGCTTCGTCCCACGCGGGCACGAACACCGCGACGCGCCCATCGATCGGCGGCGTGTCCGGGACCGGCGGCGCGTCGCGGCGGCGCGTCGCCAGCCACAAGGCGTCGAACAGCAGGTCGTCGAGCCCGATCAGCAATATGCCGACCGACGCGAACAGCATCAGTTCATGGCCGGCCCCCAGCACCAGCCATTCCAGCCATGCGGTCCAAAGCCCCATATGGTAGGGTCAGGACCCGCTAATTGCGCGTTCGAGGCGTCGAAATGGCGAAGATATCGGGCTCGGGTGGCCGCCGCGGGTAGCATCGCTACCCGCAAGGCCGCACGGGCCCGAGATCGAAGCCATTTCGACGTCGCTTCGCGATTTGACCGATTTTGCCCATGGCTTCGTCGGCAAGTCTTGAAATATTGACATATTCCTGCGTCTTGCCTCCTCGCCCTGAGCAAAATCGCTTCAAACCTCGAACGTGCAATTAGCGGGTCCTGACCCTAGCCCCGCGCCCCCGGATGACCTAATGTCATCTCCATCTAAGTGCTAGTGAACAGGCCCGATTTGTAAAGTCTGGCCCATATCGCGGCTTAACCGTCAAACCGGCTGACGAAATAAGGAAATAATTTACCAATGGCCCGCAGTTTTCCGCCCCGTTCCGCATTGCGCGATTTTCTCGAAAGCGAGAGCGCCGGCGGCATGCTGCTCATTTTCGCAGCCATTTTGGCGATGATTGTCGCCAATTCGGCCCTCGCCGAGACTTACGAACACGCAATTCATGCGGTGACCGGGCCCATTCTCACCGACAAGCTCGGTCCGATGACGGTCCATTTGTGGATCAACGACGGGCTGATGGCGCTATTCTTCCTGCTCGTCGGACTCGAGATCAAGCGCGAGTTCGTCGATGGCCGGCTCGCGAGCTGGGACCGGCGGCGGCTGCCGTTCATCGCGGCGGCGGCCGGCATGGCGGTGCCCGCGGCGCTCTACATGCTGCTTGCCGGAGGAGAGCCGGGACTCGCGCCGGGCTGGGCGATCCCCGCGGCGACCGACATCGCCTTTGCGATGGGGGTGCTCGCGCTGCTCGGCAGGCGCGCGCCGACTTCGCTCAAGCTGTTCCTCGTCACCGTCGCGATCGTCGACGACATGGGCGCGGTCGCGATCATCGCGCTTTTTTATACCGCCAAGATCAACATCGCCGCGCTCGGCGCCGCGGCAGCGATCCTCGCGGCGATGTTCGCCCTCAATCGCGCCGGGGTGAAGAAGCTCGCCGCCTATCTGCTGCTGTTCCTTCTTCTCTGGTATGCGATGCTGCTCTCGGGCGTCCATGCGACGATCGCGGGCGTGCTCGCGGCGATGACAATCCCCTTCGAGCGCACGCCGGGCGCGCCCGACAGCCAGACGTCGCCGCTGCACCGGCTCGAACATGCGCTGCACCCGTGGGTTGCCTTCGCGATCGTCCCGCTGTTCGGCTTCGCCAATGCCGGGGTCGATCTTCGCGGGATCGGGCCGGACCAGTTGCTTGCGCCGCTGCCGCTCGGCGTCGCCGCCGGATTGTTCCTCGGCAAGCAGATCGGCATTTTCGGGAGCGTGTGGCTTTCGGTCAAGCTCGGCATCGCGGGCCGGCTGCGCGGCGCGACCTGGTTGCAGATCCACGGCGTCGCGCTGCTCTGCGGGATCGGCTTCACGATGAGCCTGTTCATCGGCGGGCTCGCCTTTCCCGGCGATGCGCTGCTGGTCGAGGAAGCGAAGATCGGTATCCTCATGGGCTCGCTCGTCGCCGCGCTCGCCGGCTTTGCCGTGCTCCGCTTCGCGCCGCTCCATCCGCAGCATGATGCGGTCGAAAGCGCGTCCAATGGCGAAATCGCCGCCGACGGCGACGTGCGTGACACCTCCGAAGGTCGGGGCTAAGCAGCCGGGCATGAAGACGCTGATCTCGCTGTCGCTCGCCGCCGCAATCCTGTCGGGCTGCGCCGCCGCCGGCTCCCAGGACCCCGCCGCCTCGCCCGGCGTCGCGACGCTCGACGTCCGCCGCGCCGCTGCCCCGGCGAAGGCGCTCGACGCCATCGCCGCCGCCTATCTGCGGCTGAGCCTCGAGATCGGGACGCACGAGCCCGGCTATATCGACGCCTATTACGGCCCGCCCGAGCTGAAGAAGGCGGCCGAAGCGGCCCCGCGCGACAAGCCCGCGCTGCTCGCGGCGACGCGGGCGCTGATGGCCGAGGCCGATCTCGCGGCGCGGCGCCAGTCCGACCCGCTCGCCAAACGCCGCGCCGCCTTCCTGCGCGCCCAGCTTCGCGCCGCCGAGACGCGGCTGATGATGATGCAGGGCACGCGCTTCGCCTTCGCCGACGAGGCCGAGCGACTGTTCGGCGTGCGGCCGCGACTCAAGCCGCTCGCGAGCTACGACGCCGAACTCGCGAAGATCGAGGCGCTCGTGCCCGGCGAGGGCGCGCTCGCCGACCGCGTCGAGGCCTGGCTCGACGCCTTCACCATCCCCAAGGACCGGCTGCAAAAGGCCTTCGACGCCGCGATCGCGCGCTGCCGCGGGCGCAGCATGGCGCATATTCCGATGCCCGAGGGCGAGAGCTTCCGCCTCGAATTCGTGACGGACAAGAGCTGGAGCGGCTATAATTATTACCAGGGCGGCTATCACAGCCTGATCCAGGTCAACACCGACCTGCCGATCCGCCTGTCGCGCGCGCTCGATCTCGGCTGTCACGAGGGCTATCCGGGGCATCATCTCCTCAACATGAAGCTCGAGGAGAAGCTGGTGCAGGAGCGCGGCTGGACCGAGTTCAGCGTCTATCCGCTCTACAGTCCGCAAAGCCTGATCGCCGAAGGAAGCGCCAATTACGGCATCGACCTCGCCTTTCCCGAAGGAAGCAAGGCCGACACCGAGCGCGACATATTGATGCCGATCGCCGGGATCGCGGTCCCGTCGGATGACCGTTACTGGCAGGTTCTGAAAGCGATCAAGCGCGCGTCGGGGGCGCGGCTGGCGATCGCGCAGCAATATCTCGACGGCGAGATCGACCGCGCCACCGCAGTCGCGCTGACGCAGAAATATCTGCTCGTTTCGCCGCAGCGCGCCGAACAGTCGGTCGCCTTCACCGACCAATATCGCAGCTATGTGATCAACTATGGCCTCGGCGAGACGATGGTGCGCGCCTGGGTCGAACGCGGCCGACCGAACCGCGACGAGATGTGGCGGCGCATGGCAAGGATCGTCAGCGAACCGACGCTGCCGTCCGACCTGCTGGCGCGGTAACAAGCCGCGATCACCGAACAAGGGCGTCATCCCGGCGAAGGCCGGGATCTCACCCTCGGAGCATGACGCACCGGCGAGATCCCGGCTTTCGCCGGGATGACCGGAACGGCTACTCCGCCGCCATCGCCATTTCGACGCGCTGCGGGCCGCGGATCACGCCGCCCGGGGTCGGCCCCTGCATTTCGCCATCGCGGAAGGTCACGACCCCCGACTTCACCGTCGCGACATAGCCGTCGGCCTTTTGCAGCAGGCGCTTGCCGCCCGCGGGCAGGTCGAAGGCGAGCCAGGGCTTGCCGAGCTTGAGCGCGTCCATGTCGATGACATTGAGATCGGCGAGATAGCCCGGCGCGAGCAGGCCGCGGTCTTCGAGGCCATAGAGCAGCGCGGTGTCGCGGCACTGGCGCTTCACCGCATGTTCGAGCGCGATGCGATGGCCTTCGCGGTCACGCACCCAATGCTGGAGCATGAAGGTCGGCGAGGCGGCGTCGCAGATCGTCCCGCAATGCGCGCCGCCGTCGGACAGGCTGTTCACCGTGTCGTTCGCGGCCTGCAGATCCTCGAGGAAATTGAGGTTGCCGTCGCGATAATTGAGGATCGGGAAATAGATGAAGCCCTTGCCGTCGTCCTTCATGAGCAGATCATAGGCATATTCGGCCGGGGTCAACCCCGCCGCCGCCGCGCGCGCGGCAATGCTCTCGTCCATCCGGGGCTCATAGTTGAAATCGGGGTCCATCTCGAACTGGACCGGCCAGCCCAGCGCGACGACTTTCAGGAAGTCGATGATGTCGCTTTCGGGCCAGATATTCTCTTCCTCGACCATCCGCTTCTTGAACGCAGGGTCTTTCAGCTTCGCGAACTGCTCGGCCCACGGCAGGTCGATGATCTCGTTCCATGCGGGCTTGAAGCGGAAGGGGTGGACGGTGCCCTGCCACGCCATGATCACACCGTTGCCGCGCAGCGCGATCTGCGCGACGATGTTCGCGCCGGCCCTATTCTGCCGCCGCATTTCCTCGATCTGTTCCTCGAGCGGCAATTCCTTGGCGATCGACTGGAGCGCGGCGAAGGTCACCGGCAGGCCGGTCTCGCGGCTCAGATCGCCCATCCATTCGAACTCGTTCCACTCGCGCTTCAGATCGCTCGCCATTTCGAACACGCCGTAGCCGACGCGGCCCATCGCGCGGCCGATCGCGATCAGTTCCTCGGCGGTCGCGGTGGTGCCGGGGACAAGCTCGCCGTCGACCGACTTGTGGAGCACCGTGCGGCTGGTCGAAAAGCCGAGTGCGCCCGCGCGCACGCCTTCCTCGACGATACGCGACATTTCGGCAATGTCCTCGTCCGTCGGGATAGCCCCGGGTTTCTCGCGGTCGCCGAGCACATAGGCGCGCACCGCGCCGTGCGGGACGTGACACGCGACGTCGACGGTGCGCGGCAGCCGTTCGAGCGCGTCCATATATTCGGGAAAGGTCTCCCAGTCCCACGCCATGCCCTCGGCGAGCGCGGTGCCGGGGATGTCCTCGACACCCTCCATCAACGAAATCAGCCAGTCGTGGCGATCGGGCTTGGCGGGCGCGAAGCCGACGCCGCAATTGCCCATCACGACGGTGGTGACACCGTGCCAGCTCGACGGCGCCATTTCGGCGTCCCACGTCGCCTGCCCGTCATAATGGGTGTGGACGTCGACGAAGCCCGGGGTGACGATCTTGCCGCTGGCGTCGATTTCCTGCGCGCCCCCGCCGAGCTTTTCGCCGACCGCGACGATCCGGTCGCCGTCGATCGCGACATCGGCGACAAAGGGCGTGCCGCCCGAACCATCGACGACGGTGCCGCCGCGAATCACCAGATCATACATGTCCGTCTCCCGATTTTTTCGTTTCAGGAAGAAACCTATCATGGATTGCCAATATGCCAAGGGCGATTGACCCCGTCGCCATCCGCGCGCAAAGCGAATGGCATGAGCGATGAAGATTATGTCTATGACGAGGCGAGCGGCGAATGGCTTCCCGCGAGCGAAGCCCGCGACCGCGCGGCCGCTGCGGCGGCCGGCCCCGAAGTGCGCGACGCGGTGGGCAATCTGCTCGCCGACGGCGATTCGGTCGTGCTGGTCAAGGACCTCAACGTCAAGGGCGCGGGCCAGACGCTGAAGGTCGGCACCGTGATCAAGTCGATCCGCCTGACCGGCGACGATCAGGAAATCGACTGCCGCCACGAGGGGATCAAGGGGTTGGTGCTGCGCGCGGAATTCGTGCGGAAGCGGTGAAGAACAACTGTCGCCCCCGCCTGCGCGGGGGCGACGGGTTCGCTACCCCAACGTCCCTTTCCTTGGCCCCATAAACCCGAACAGATAGGCCGCGACCTTGCGCATCTGGATCTCTTCGGCGCCCTCGGTGATGCGGTAGCGGCGGTGATGGCGATAGATATGCTCGAACGGCTTGTGGCGTGAATAACCGATGCCGCCATGCACCTGCATCGCGCGGTCGGCGGCTTCGCAGACGAGGCGGTTCGCCCAATAATTGCACATGCTGACCTTGTCCGACAGCGTGCGCTCGATGTCCTTGTGCGGCGTGTTGTCCATGTCCCACGCGGTCTTGCGGATGAGCAGGCGCAGCATCTCGGCCTGCGTGGCAAGCTCGACGAGCGGGAACTGGATCGCCTGGTTCTTCGCCAGCGCCTCGCCGAACGGCTTGCGCTGCCGCGCGTATTTGACGCTCTCCTCGATACAGTAAACCGCGGCGCCCAGCGATGACGCCGCCTGCCGGATGCGGTTCTGGTGGACGAAGCTCTGCGCGATCGACAGCCCCCCGCCCTCGGGTCCGAGCCGCGCGCTGTCGGGCACCCACACATCGGTGAAGCTGACGCGCGGATGATCGGTCGGCATGTTGAAGGTCCAGAGATATTCCTCGATCACGAGCCCCGGCGACGGGTTGGGCACGAGCAGGCAGGTGATGCCCTTCGCGTCGCCGTCGTTCCCGCTGGTGCGGCAGAAGGTCGCGCAATGCGTCGCGACGTGCATCCCCGTCGTCCACATCTTGGCGCCGTCGATCCGCCAGCCGTCGACGCCGTCGCGCGTCTCGCGCACCGCGCGCGTTTCCATATGCGTCGCGTCGCTGCCGTGATCGGGTTCGGTGAGGCCGAAGGCGGTGCGGCGCTTGCCCTCGAACCCGCCGAGGATGAATTCCTGCTTCTGCTCCTCGCTCGTCGCGAACTGCTCGAACATCTCGACGAACGGGAAGTTGCCGACGATGCTATGCTCGTTCTGGAGGTCGTTGTGGAGGCCCAGCCCTTTCGCGGCGAAATGCTCGCGGATCACCGCCATCCACAGGTTGCTGCCGTCCTTGCCGCCATATTTCTTGGGCGCCGAAAAGCGCCAGTGGCCCGCGGCGTCGGCCTTTCGCGTCGCCTGGCGCAACAATTGTTCCCACTCGTGCCGCGGCAGGCCCTGATTGTCCCAGTCGGTGCGCGCATGTTCGCGGCGGTGGTCGAAGAAACGGATATTGTCGTCGGCGCGCTCGAGCGGTTTGATCTCCGCCTCGATAAACGCATCCAGCTCGTCGAGATACGCCTGCAAGTCGGCGGGCATCGCAAAATCCATCATTTCTCTCCCTGATCCCTCTTATTCGCGCCACGCGGCACGCGCCTCGACAAGCGGCGCATATTTGGGGCTGTCGACCGCGCATTTGTCGAGCACATCGCGCCGAAGCCTGGCGAGCAATCCCGGTTCGGCGAGCGTCCGTTCGCCGTTCAGCAACGCGGCCGCCAAATCGCGATCACCGGCGCGCACGCCCGCCCCCAGGTCGCGCAACACGATGCCGAGCGCGTTCATCGCCACCACCGCCTCGAACTTGGCATGGCCTTGCGACGCGGGCTTGATCGATGCTTCGATCCACTCGCGCACCGCCGCGACCATCTCGGCATTGGCCGGCTCGCCCGCCGGCGCGGGTGCGGGCGCCGGGGACGGCGGCAACGCCCGGTCGCGCTCGGCCTCCGGCGCTTCTTCCTCGAGCAACCGTATCAGGTCGAGTTCCTGCTCGGCCGTCCGCCGCCCGACGACGACGCGCTCGACCGTCCGGTCGGCGCCGCTCCGCCACGCCGCGCCCATCTGCAGGCAGCCGAGCGCCCACCAGAGCGTGCGATAGACAAGCCAGAAGCGGAAGCGCGCCGGATCGACCTTGCCTCCGCCCGCGGCTTCATAGGCCGCAAAATAGTCCGCGAGGCTGCCGAGCCCGAGCGCCGGCCGATCGAGCCGCCCGAAGCGCCACACGCTCATGCAGCCGAACGCCAGATCCTCATGGGCGTCGCCGCGATGCGCGAGCTCCCAGTCGAGCACCGCGGCAAGGCCGCCGCCCGCCTTGGCGACATCCACCATCACATTGCCCATCCGGTAATCGCCATGCACCAGGACGGGCGGCGCCGGTTCGGGCAGATGATCCTCGCACCATTTGATCGCCAGCGCGATCGCCGGACGGTCGCCGCCATAGGACAGGAAGCGCGCCTTGAGCTCGGCCAGCGCCGCGCCGGTGTCCATCAGCGGGATCGCGGCAGGCAGTTTCGCCAGCGGCACGGCGTGAATCCGCGCCAGTTCGCGGGCGAGATCGCCCAGAAGCGATGGCGGCGGATCGGCCAATATCGTCGCCGGCGACACCTCGCCCATGACGCGCCGCATCACATAGCCCGTGCCGAGCCCGTCCCCCGCCTCCAGCACCCCCACCACCTCGGGCGCCTTCACGCCCGCGCCAAAGGCGGCCATCACCAGCGCCGCCTCGTCGGCATGCCCGAACGGGCGATCCGCCATATATTCAGCCGATGGCGCGCGGCGCAGCACATGGCCTTCACCGGCCCAATCGAACGCCCAGCTTTCCATATTCGCGCCGCCGGACAGGCGCGACAGACCCGACAGGGCGCCCGCACCGGCAAGGCGAAACATCAAGGCGGACAGCGGTTCGGCGAGATCGGTCATTACTTAATGATGCTAAGTATTTTTGATCACCGCAAGCCGTTTATGACGATGTCGCGATCATTCGATGGCCGTCACAACCTCACGTCCCGGCTGACGCGGCGCGCCGGATGCCCTAATCGCCCGGCGGCCCCCGATAGTCCGGCCCATAGACCGCAGCGCGGAAATCGCGGTGGAGCGTGCCGTCATAGGGGATGGTCTGGACGAAGAAGACCGCGGTCAGCTTGTTCGCCGGATCGACCCAGAACAGCGTCGAGGCCATACCGTCCCAGAAAAACTCGCCGACCGCGCCGCGATTCTCCTCGGCGGTTTGCGGCGGCGACTTGCGCACCGCGAAATCGAAGCCGAAGCCGACCGCGCCCTTGCTCGGCAACCAGGCGCGCGCGGTGATCGCGGGATCGAGCTGGTCGGTCGCCATCAACTCGACCGTCGAGGGCCTCAGGATGCGCGCACCGTCGAGTTCGCCCTTGTTCAGCAGCATCCGCGCGAAACGCGAATAATCGTCGAGCGTCGAGGCGAGGCCGAAGCCTCCGGGGGTCAGCGCATGATCCTTGAAATTCAGCGTCTGCGCCTCGGCCGCCGGTTGCTGGACCAGCTTGCCGTCCTTTTTCACATTCATTGCCGCCAAGCGCGGCAGCCGCGCGTCGGGCTGGCGCCACGCGGTCTCGGTCATTCCCAGCGGTCCGAAGATATGCGTGCGGACATAATCGGCGAAGGGCTGGCCCGAGAGTTTCTCGACAAGCGCGGCCTGCACATCGACCGCGATGCTGTATTCCCACTGGGTCCCGGGCTGATAGAGCAGCGGCACGCCCGCAAGCCGCTTGCTCGCTTCGGCGAGCGGAATGTCGAGCGCGAGCGGATCGGCGGCGACATAAGCATCGTGCGCGGGCGTCGGCCCGGCGCCATAGGCGAAGCCCGCAGTGTGGCGCAGAATGTCGCGCACGCTGATCGGCCGCTCGGCAGGCACAGTGCGCGGCCGGCCGGCCGCGTCCCTGCCCGCATCGACGCGCATCGCGGCATATTCGGGCAGATATTTCGCCAGCGGATCGTCGAGGCGGAACTTGCCTTGCTCCCAAAGCTGCATCAGCGCGACGCCGGTGACGGGCTTGGTCATCGAATAGATTTGCGCGATCGTGTCGCGGCGCATCGGCCGCTGCGCCGCGCGGTCGGCCATGCCGGCGGTTCCGAAATAGACCTCGCGCCCGTCCTGCCAGATCAGCGCCGAAGTGCCCGCGGCGCGGCCGTCGGCGACCATCGCTGCGAGCGCGGCATCGATCCGCTTCGCGTCGATCCGGAGCGTTTCGGCGGGCGCGGTCTGCGCCTGGAGCGGCAGCGCGATCGTCGCCGACCCCGCCCACGCCACCATCATCGCCAGTGCCAGCCGCTTGCCGCGCATATTGCCTCTCCCCTGTCCCGCCGTTTGCCGCGGATCGCAACGCATCCCATGCGATCGGGCGCGACAGGTCAACCCGAATAGGTCTGCGGGCGGCTATTCGGCCGCGGATGCTTCGGCGGCGGCGGCGTCCTCGGGTGCCTCGGCGGCGGTGAGCGCGCCGTTCTGGATCAGCCATTGCGGATAGTCCGCCTGCACTGCCGCCACGATGCGATCGATCGCGGCGGCGACCTGCTCGCCCTCGGCTTCGCGGTCGCGCTGCACGACGACGCGGCGCGCCTGCGCGTCGATCAGCACCCGGTCGCGCGGCAACAGTCCGCCGACCGTCAGCCCGGCGGGGATCGCGCCGCTATCGTCCTCGCGCTGTTCGAGCGCGGCGATGCGGCGTCCCAGTTGCTCTTCATATTCGGCCGCGGCGTTGGTCTGCTGCCGCAGCTGGACGATGCTCACGCGCACGGCGCGGTCGAGCTCGCCCGCGACCTTGCCGGCGAGCGTCGCGTTGAGCCGCGAGGCATAATGATCGACCAGAACGACGCCGTCGACCGCGACGTCATCGCCCTCGAGCCGGACGTTCAGGCTGTCGATCCGGTCGTCCTTGCCGAGCAATTGGCTGAGTTCGGCCTGCACCGCCGTGCGCGCGCGCAGTTCGCGCGCGATGTCGTTGAGCGACAGCGCGAGCGGGATCGAGAGGATGCCAAGCGTGGCGAAGATGCCGACGACCTGCATCGCCGTGTGCTGCGGCGTCATCGACGGACCGAAGCGGTTGAGCCGCGCGACGATCGTCGCGGCGAAGGCGATGGCGAGCGTGTTGGTAAGAAAGAGCAGCGCGGCCCCAAGCGCGAAGTCCGCCCGCCCGGTCGCGAGGCCAAAGCCGATCGTCGAGAGCGGTGGCACCAGCGCGGTCGCGATGGCGACGCCGACCATCACGCCCGACAGTTTGCGCATGATCGCATAGACGCCCGCGACGCCGCCGACGACCGCGACGCCGAGGTCGAGCAATGTCGGCTGCGTCCGGGCGCGAAGTTCGGAGGTGACGTCGGCGATCGGCGAGAGCCAGACGAGCAGCATCGCGACGAGGACCGCGACCGCCATCCCCGCCGCCATCGTCACCAGCGCGCGCTTGATCAGATTGCTTTCGAGCGTCGCGAGGCCGAAGCCGATTCCCATGATGGGACCGAGCAGCGGCGACACGAGCATCGCGCCGATCACCACCGCCGCCGAATTCTGCAAGAGGCCGAGCGTCGCGATCGCCGCCGACAGCGTGATGAGCAGCAGGAATTTCCTGTCGAGCCGCGCGTCGCGCGCAACGCTCGCCAGAATCAACGAGCGGCCGTGGCTGTCCGCCACGGCCGCTGCGTCGTCATTCTGGTCCGGTGCGCCCCGTGCCGCGTGGCGACCGCCGGCATCGAACGGCGCATCGCCCAGTCCGGGCACCCCGGGATGATCGCCGGCCATATGGGCGGACGGTTAGATCTTGCCCGTCAGTTCGGGCACGGCGTTGAAGAGATCGGCGACGAGGCCGAGGTCGGCGACCTGGAAGATCGGCGCGTCCTCATCCTTGTTGATCGCGACGATCGTCTTCGAATCCTTCATGCCCGCTAGGTGCTGGATCGCGCCCGAAATGCCGATCGCGAAATACACCTCCGGCGCGACGATCTTGCCGGTCTGGCCGACCTGATAGTCGTTGGGGACATAACCCGCATCGACCGCGGCGCGGCTGGCGCCGAGCGCGGCGCCGAGCTTGTCGGCGAGCGGGACGATGACTTCCTGATATTTCTCGCTCGAACCGAGCGCACGGCCGCCCGACACGATGATCTTCGCCGAGGTGAGTTCGGGACGATCCTGCTTGGCGATTTCGGCGCCGACGAAGCTCGAGATGCCGGCGTCGCCGCCAGCCGAGACGGCTTCAACGGTGCCCGAACCGCCCGAGGTCGCCGCCTTTTCGAAGGCGGTGCCACGAACGGTGAGGACGAGCTTCGCGTCCGACGATTCGACGGTCGCGATCGCGTTGCCGGCATAGATCGGACGGGTGAAGGTCTTCGGACCCTCGACCGACAGGATTTCCGAAATCTGCATCACGTCGAGCAGCGCGGCGACGCGCGGCGCGATATTCTTGCCGGTCGTGGTGGCGGGCGCAACGAAGGCGTCGTGGCTCGCCATCAGCTCGGCGACGAGCGGCGCGATATTCTCGGGCAGGTTGTGCGCGAAGGCAGCATTGTCGGCGACATGGACCTTGCCGACACCCGCAATCTGCGCGGCAGCTTTCGCAACGCCATCGACGCCTTCACCGGCGACGAGCAGGTGGACTTCGCCGAGCTTCGACGCGGCGGTCACCGCGGCGAGCGTGGCATCCTTGACGGCGCTGCCGTCATGTTCGACCCAAACGAGCGTTTTCATGAATGCACTCCCATCGCCTTCAGCTTGGCAACCAGTTCATCGACATCGGCGACCTTGACGCCCGCCGAGCGGACGGGCGGCTCCGAAACCTTCACCGTCTTGACGCGCGGGCTCGTGTCGACGCCATAATCGGCGGGCGACTTGGTATCGAGCGGCTTCGACTTCGCCTTCATGATGTTCGGCAGCGAGGCGTAGCGCGGTTCGTTCAGGCGAAGGTCGGTGGTGACGATCGCGGGGAGCTTGAGCTTCACCGTCTCGAGACCGCCGTCGACTTCGCGGGTGACGCTGACGCTGTCGCCCTCGACGTTCACCGCGCTGGCGAAAGTGCCCTGCGCCCAGCCGGTGAGCGCAGCGAGCATCTGGCCGGTCTGGTTGTTGTCGCCGTCGATCGCCTGCTTGCCAAGGATCACGAGGCCCGGGCCTTCGACGTCGCCGATGGCCTTCAGTATCTTCGCGACTGCCAACGGTTCGACTTCGTCGTCGGTCTGGACGAGGATCGCGCGGTCGGCGCCCATCGCGAGCGCGGTGCGGAGCGTTTCCTGCGCCTTCGCCGGGCCGACGCTGACGGCGACGATCTCGGTCGCGACGCCCTTTTCCTTCAGGCGAATCGCTTCTTCGACCGCGATCTCGTCGAACGGGTTCATCGACATCTTCACATTGGCAAGGTCGACGCCGGTGCCGTCGGCCTTCACCCGCGGCTTGACGTTGTAATCGAGCACCCGTTTGACGGGGACGAGGATTTTCATGGGCTCAAAGCTCCTCTCAGCAAATTGTGCAGCGCGTCATAATTGGCGTTTACGTAAACGTCAACCGGCAGTCCCTCATTCCTCTCCCCTTGGGGGAGAGGATAGGAAGACTTGGTCCGCAGGACCTAGTCAGACTTGGTGAGGGTCCGGACGTTGCCGCCCTCACCGCTGCGACTAGGCGGCAAGCCGCCAAGTCTCGCTGCCTCTCCCCCAAGGGGAGAGGCAATTTCTATCACGCCGCCTTGGCGACCTCGGCGACGATCTTTTTCGCCGCATCGCCCAGGTCGTTCGCCGCGACGATCGGCAGGCCCGAGTTCGCAAGAATGTCCTTGCCCTGCTGGACGTTCGTGCCTTCGAGGCGGACGACGAGCGGGACCGAGAGGTTCACTTCCTTCGCCGCGGCGACGATGCCGTCGGCGATGATGTCGCACTTCATGATGCCGCCGAAGATGTTGACGAGGATGCCCTCGACCGCCGGGTCCTTGAGGATGATCTTGAACGCCGCGGTGACCTTTTCCTTCGACGCGCCGCCGCCGACGTCGAGGAAGTTCGCCGGGAAGGCGCCGTTGAGCTTGATGATGTCCATCGTCGCCATCGCGAGCCCGGCACCGTTGACCATGCAGCCGATGTTGCCGTCGAGCTTGATGTAGGCGAGGTCATATTCGGACGCCTCGACCTCGGCCGGGTCTTCCTCGGTCAGGTCGCGCAGCTCGGCGATATCCTTGTGGCGGAACATCGCATTGCCGTCGAAGCCGAGCTTGGCGTCGAGGACGAGCAGTTCGTCGCCGTTCGCGCCTTCGCAGACGGCGAGCGGGTTGATCTCGATCTGCTCGGCGTCGGTCGCGAGGAAGGCGTTGTAGAGGCCGGTCAGAACCTTGGCGGCCTGCTTCGCAAGATCGCCTTCGAGTTCGAGCGCGGCGGCAACGCTGCGGCCGTGGTGCGGCTGCAGGCCCGTCGCGGGGTCGATGGTGATCGTGTGGATCTTGTCGGGCGTGTTGTGCGCGACGGTTTCGATGTCCATCCCGCCTTCGGTCGAGGCGACGACGGCGATGCGGCTCGACGCGCGGTCGACGAGGAGCGCGAGATAATATTCCTTTTTGATGTCGGCGCCGTCGGTAATGTAGAGGCGGTTGACCTGCTTGCCCGCGTCGCCGGTCTGGATCGTCACCAGCGTGTTGCCGAGCATCTCGCGCGCGTGGCTTTCGACTTCCTCGAGCGTCTTGGCGAGACGGACGCCGCCCTTCGCGTCGGGACCGAGTTCCTTGAACTTGCCCTTGCCGCGGCCGCCGGCGTGGATCTGCGACTTCACGACATAGAGCGGCCCGGGAAGCTGCTTCGCCGCCGCGACGGCTTCCTCGACGCTCATCGCGGCGATGCCCTTGGGCACGGCGACGCCAAATTTCGCGAGCAGTTCTTTCGCCTGATATTCGTGGATGTTCATGAGGTCTGCCGGGCCTTTCGACTCTGGAAGGGGAGATGATCGGCGCCGCCTAAGCACAAGTTGCCCGGCAAGGCTACCCCTGCCGCGCCAAGAGATTCTATCGGCCGGAACCCCTCGCCTTTCAGATCGTCATCCCGGCGCAGGCCGGGATCGCGCCGGGGCTTCAGGCGGAGAGGGCGAGATCCCGGCCTGCGCCGGGATGACGATGAAACAAACGGAGGCCAAACCCTTAACGCAAGGCGCAGACCGCCGCCGAGCTCGTCGAAACCGCCAGTATCTCCGGATCCTTGAGCGCGCGCACCTTGCGGAAGAACTGGTCGAGCGTCAGGTCGGCGACCCGCTTGTCCTTGAGGCTGCCGAGCGCGGCAAGGCGCCGGAGCTGGAGCAGCGAGAGTCGGTCGGCCATGCGTTCGGCCATGCACGCCGACATCGCCTTCGACAGGCCGGCATTCTGGAGCCCAGTGCGCAGCCGCGTTTCGGGGGTCGCGCAGCCGGCGAGAGCCAGCGCCGCCGCGAGCACGGGCAAGACGGCGAGCTTCATCGCGCCCCTACCGCCCGTGATAATCGGCAACGGCGCCCGACACCGCCTGCATCAGCGCCATGCGCGCGGGCACCGAGGCGTTGGTGTCGCCGAGCAGCACCACGATGGCATAGCGGGTGCCGTCGGGCGCGGTCGCGATGCCGATGTCGTTATAACCGGCGGTCGAACCCTTGTAATCCTGCCCCGTCCCGGTCTTGTGCAGGAATTTCCAGCCCGCGGGCAGACCGGCCTTCAATCGGCGCGGCCCGCTCCTGGTCCGGCTCATCACGTCGAGCAGATATTCGGTCGAATCGGGCGACAGCAACGTCCCGCGCGCGAGCCGCGTCAGCGCGCTCGCGATCGCCTCGGGGCTCGCGCCGTCGGGCGGATTGGCGAGATAGGCGTTGCGCGCCGCGAGGCGCGTCGCATCGGGGAGCGCGGCGCGCGCCTGATAAAAGGCGCGCCCGACCGAATAGGCCTGCTGCCATTTGAGCCCCGCGGTGCCCGCCTGCAGCAGCCGTTCGCCGGGACCGAAGCGGATCGCGCCCAGATCCTTCTTCGAAATGAAGGCACGCACGGCCTCGGGGCCGCCGACGGTGCGCAGCAAGCTGTCGTTCGCGGTATTGTCGCTGTGGGTGATCGCGGTTTCGATGAGGTCGCGGACGCTCATCGTCACCGATCCCTCTGCCCGGACCCGCGCCGCGAGCGGCTGGTGGAACAGGGTCAGATCCTCGGGGCCGATATGGACGCGCTGGTCGAGCGTCATGCGCCCCTGATCGACCGCGTCGAGCACCGTCAGCGCGACCCACAGTTTCGAAACGCTCTGCTGCGGAAACAGCTCGTCGCCGCGCTGCGAAAGCGACCACTCGCCGTCGATGCGCTGCACCGCGATACCGGTTTTGCCAGGAAAGGCGCGCCACAATTCGAAGATGCGGTCGTCGAGCCCGGCGGGAGCGCGGCGGAAACCGGGGTCGATCGGCCCCGCGGGCCGCGGCATCGCCGAACGGACCGGCTCGCCGATCGGCACCGTGACCGAACCGGCCGGACCGCGCACCGGCTGCTGCTGCGCGGGTGCCTGCGCGCGTGGCTGCGGCACGATCGCGGCGCTGCCGACGCAACCCGCCAGCACCGCCGCGCTCATCGTCACGGCGAGGATCGGCCTGCCGGATAATCTAAGCTTCATTCAAACCCCGCACCTGCGACTTTATATCTTGTCCCGACCCCTCGCGGACATGTCCTCACGTCACGCAGGCGCGCGGGCGGGGCCAGCGTTTTGCGGTGAACGATTCTCCTGCCGCGACCAATGGCGGAACCCGTGGGGATTTTTACCCGGCGTCAGGGCGCCGGCGTCGCGCGCACCCTGTCGGGATAGAGGCGCTTCAACGCCGCGAGCTTGGGCGCGTCCCAGCGCAATATATAGCCGTTGCGCGGATGGCGGCGCATGAAATCCTGATGGCTCGCCTCGGCGCGATAGAAATGCCTGTAGGCTTCGACCGGCACGACGACCGGCTTCGCGAAATATCCGCCGCGGCCGATCTGCGCCAGATAGGCGGTGGCGACCCGTCGCTGGTTCGTATCGAGCGGCACGATCGCGGCGCGATATTGCGAGCCGGTGTCGGGGCCCTGCCGGTTCTTCAGCGTCGGATCGGCGACCACCGAGAAAAGGATGCGGAGCAAGGTGCCATAGCTGACCTGCGACGGATCATAGACGATCCGCACCGCTTCGGCATGGCCCGACTTGCCGTCGTGCGTCAGCTCATATCTGGCGGTCGCGGCGCTGCCGCCATGATAGCCCGATTCGACCGAGATCACACCCTTCACATGCGAAAAGACGCCTTCGACGCCCCAGAAGCAGCCGCCCGCGAGCACTGCAGTCGCGCGCTTGGCTTTGACGGCGGGATCGACGGTCGCGGCGGGAAGCTTGACGGCGCTTTCGGCCTGCGCGGGCGCGCATTGGGCGACGATCGCGCCAGCCGCCAGCGCCGCGACGGCGCGAAGCGGGAGCGCGCGCCGCAGCGGCGTCACGCCGGGATCGGCAGCGCCGGCGCGTTGAGGACGATATAGGTCGCGCCAATCGCGAAGCCGGCGAGCATGGTCAAAAACCAGTCGGAGCGGAGCAGGGAGAGCATAGGGGCCTCTTATCATATTATCTTGTTCGCGGCCGGAGCCGCCCTGGTTACACCGGCAATATGACGCGCCCCTTGCCATCCGTCGGTGATGGCGGTCACTCTAGACCAGATGACTTACCATCGGGTGAACCGGGCGCTTAACCGGCGTTCAGGTCCAAATAGGCTGGCACCCCGACATTACAAGACCGATCGGTATAAAATTCCTATGCAACCTGATGTCGTCACCCCGGCCCTTCGACTGCCTTGCAGGCGCTCAGGATAAACTTCCGCCTTTGGCGGAAGGCCGGGGTCTCGCCACAAGCGGCACGGCGCGCGCGCCAAGGGCGATATCTGGCCTTCGCCGGGATGACTGAAAGGGGGTGTCAGCTCAGCGCCGCGCACGCCTGCTGGATGCGCACGCACGCTTCCTTGAGCACCGCCTCGGAGGTCGCATAGGAGACGCGGAACGCTGGCGACAGGCCGAAGGCGCCGCCATGCACCGCCGCGACGCGCGCCGAATCGAGGAAATAGTCGATCAACGCCTCGTCGCTGTCGATCACATGCCCCGCGGGCGTCTTCTTGCCGATGCAGCCCGACGCGTCGGGATAGACATAGAAGGCGCCGTCGGGGACCGGGCAATTGAGCCCCGGCGCGTCGTTGAGCATCGCGACGACCATGTCGCGGCGCTTGCGGAACGCCGCGTTGCGGTCGTCGAGGAACTGCTGCGGCCCGCCGAGCGCGGCGGCGGCGGCGGCCTGCGCGATCGAGCAGGGGTTCGACGTCGATTGCGACTGGAGCTTGCCCATCGCCTTGATGATCCACGCGGGCCCGCCCGCATAGCCGATGCGCCAGCCGGTCATCGCATAGGCCTTGGAGCAGCCATTGACCGTCAGGATGCGATCGATCAGGTCGGGACAACGCTGCGCAAAGGTCGAAAATTCGAAGTCGGCGTACCAGACATGCTCGTACATATCGTCGGTCATCACCATCACATGCGGATGGCGGCGGATGACCTCACCCAACGCGTCGAGTTCCTCGCCCGAATAGGCGGCGCCCGACGGGTTCGACGGCGAATTGAACATCACCCAGCGCGTCTTCTTGGTGATCGCCGCCTCGAGCTGCGCGGGGGTGATCTTGTAATTCTGCGCCGCGGTGCCCTCGACGATCACCGGCGTGCCGCCCGCAAAGGCGACGATGTCGGGATAGCTGACCCAGTAAGGCGCCGGGATGATCACCTCGTCGCCCGGATCGACGGTCGCGACGAGCGCATTGAACAAGGTGTGCTTGCCGCCGACGTTGACCGAAATCTGGTCGAGCCCGAAGTCGAGGCCGTTGTCGCGGCGGAACTTGCCGCGGATCGCGTCCTTCAGCGCGACCGTGCCGTCGACCAGCGTATATTTGGTCTGCCCGCCCCGGATCGCCTCGATCGCTGCTTCCTTGACGAAATCGGGGGTGTCGAAATCGGGCTCGCCCGCGCTGAGACCGATGACATCGACGCCCGACGCTTTCAGCGCCGACACGCGCGCGGTCATCGCGAGCGTCGCCGAGGGCTGGATGCGGTTGAGGGCGGCGGAGACATGGGGCTTGAAAGTCGACATCGAAAAGCGTCCTTGCGAGAGGGCGAACGGCGTGAACTGGCAGAAAATTGCGCGGGGCCGCGCCTAAAGCCTCCGGCCGACATTCGCAAGCGCGCTGGTTGATAATTTACCTATGCACGGCCCAATAAAGCCCCTCCCCTTCAGGGGAGGGGTTGGGGTGGGGTTCGCGAACTTGCGCACGGTCGATGGCCCCCACCCCGCTGCGACTAAGCCAGCAAGCTGGCAAGTCTCGCTGCCCCCCTGAAGGAGAGGGGGTTGGTTATCGACGCTAGCTTGCCTCCGCGAGCCGCGCCGGCACCAGCCCGCGCAAGCTGTTGCCGATGAAGAAGCCGCTTTCCAGATCGGCCAGGCGCAGGTGCGATTCGACCGCGCGCCCCTTGTCGATCAGCTCGGCGCGCAGCACGCCGGGGAGCAGTCCCAGCGCCAGCGGCGGCGTGAGCAACTGGCCCTCGCGCTCGACGAAGATATTGCTCCAGCTGCCCTCGGTGACGAAGCCCGGTTCGTCGACGAAAACGACCTCGGCCGCGCCGCTTTCGTGCCGCGCCGCGTCATAGGCGGCGCGCAGGCTCGTCTTGTGCGCAAGGCGAAAGTCGCCCGCCGCCATCGGCGCCGAGCGCACCGCGACCGGCACCGGCAGCTCGGCGAGGCGCGGCAGCGGCGACACCTCGATCGCGAGCGCCCCCGACGATGCGAGGCGCATCCGCACCCGCGCCGCGCTGCGCAGGCGGAAGGTCGCCGATTGCAGGCTGTTGCGCGCGCCGTGCCGGTCGAAGGTGAAGCCCAGCGTCTCGGCACTCGCCTTCATCCGCGCGAGATGCCCCTCGAGCCGCTGGATGCCCTCGACGGGATCGAAAAGCATCGTCTCGATCAGGTCGAAGCTTTCGCCCGCTGCAACCACAAATTCCCCCTTGGCTAGACATTCGCGCCATTCTTCAACCGGTTGGCTGTCGGCGACGATTCCAGAACCCAATCCCAGCGTGGCGCAAGCCACGCCTTCCTGCAAGTCGCGCGTGGCGCAAGCCGGCACGCCATGCGACCCGCCTTGCGGGAAGACGAGGGTGCGGATCGCGACATTGAACGCGGCATCGCCCCCCGGTTCGATAAAGCCGATCGATCCCGTGTAAAGCCCGCGCGGTCCGGTTTCGAGTTCGTCGATGATTTCCATCGCGCGCACCTTGGGCGCGCCGGTGATCGACCCGCAGGGAAAGGCCGCGCGCAGCACATCGACCGCGCCGGCGCCCTCGGGCAAGCGCGCGCCGACATCGGAGACGAGCTGGTGGATCGTCGGAAAGCTCTCGACCCGGAACAGGTCGGGCACCGCGACCGACCCCGGCACCGCGACGCGCGACAGGTCGTTGCGGATCAGATCGACGATCATCAGATTCTCGGCGCGCTGCTTGGGATCCTCGGCAAGCGCGCACGCCGCCGCCGCGTCGGCTTCGGGATCGGCAAGGCGCGCCGCCGTCCCCTTCATCGGCCGCGCCATCACCCGCCCATCGCGCAGCGCGAAGAAAAGCTCGGGCGAATGCGACACGATCGCTTGTTCGCCCGTCCAGAGCACCCCGCCATAGCCCGCGCGCGCCGTCCGGCGCAGCCGCGCATGGACGCCGAGCGGATTACCGAACACCGGCACGTCGGCGCGGAAGGTCAAATTCGCCTGATAGATGTCGCCGGCGCGGATCAGCCCCAGCACCGCTTCGACCGCGGCAAGATAATCGGCGCGCGCCACGCGCGGACGGGGCCGGCCCACCCACGCCGCGTCGGGGTCGGGGAGCAGCGCGGGCACCGCGCCGGCAGCGATCCGCCGGACGCGTTCGAACAGGCCGAACCAGCCGACCGGCGCCGCACCGGCCTCGGCGTCCGCCGCGCCGCGCCACGCGGGGGCAAGCCCCTTGCCCGCCTCATAGGCCAGATAGCCCGCGGCATGGAGCCCGCGAGCCTGCGCGGTTTCGAGCGCCGACAGCAGGCCGGCCACATCCGCAGGCGACCGCGCGGTGAGCGTCTCGACGGGCTCGACGAACAGCCGCGCCGCCGCCGCGCCTTCGGCGCGCGCGTCGTCGAGCAGCACGAAGGGCGGACAGCCCGGCCCCGGAACCGGGATCGCGTCGCCTTTCCCCATCGCTATGTCACGGATGCCGGTCGCGCCGCGATCAGCGGTCGCGCTTCATGCGGATCGTGCGGCCGCCTTCGATCGAGGCGAAATAGCTGCCCATCGTCGCGACCTTGATCTTGACCTTCTGCCCCACCTTGGGCTGGCGCGGCAGCCGCGTCGTGTCGATCTGCGTCCACACCGCGTCATCTTCCATCACCAGCGTATATTTGCCCGACCGGTCCATGCTGACCGAGCGGATCGTCGTTTCGATCTCCTTCACCTCATCCTCGTCGCCGCCGAAAATTCCGCCGAGCTTGGGGAAGGAAAAGCCGAACAGGCCGCGCCGCGCCTTTTTGGCGGTCTCGCGGTCGGTGAAGGTGATTTCGCGCGCCTGGTCGGCGCTCGACAATTCGCCGACCTCGCGGTCGAAACAGGCGAGCCGCGCCGCCGCGTCGGCGATGTCGCGGCACGCGTAAAGTTCCTGAATCTGCGCCGGGCGCTCCGAAGGCAGCTTGTCCTTCGCGGCCGCCGGAACGGCGAGCGCGGCGGCAAGAAGGACGAGCGGCGCGGCGACGCGCGATGACAGCTGCGGCATGGCAAAACCCCTGGCGAGAACGATATGCGATGCCTAGCCGCAGCGGCGGCGCGCCGCAAGCGAGCCCGGTTGCGGTCGCGACTTACTGACCCTAGTGTCAGGAAGCCGACGGATTTTCGAGAGGATATCACCCCGCGATGGACAGCCGCTTTTCCTGGTCGACCGACTACCGCCACCCCACGGCCTGGGACCAGGAATTTGCGCCGCTGTCGCTGCCCGACATGCTCGCCGCCAGCGTGGCGCGACGCGGCGATGCGCCGATGCTCGACTTCATGGGCCGCGAGTTCGGCTATGCCGAGGTTGCCCGCGGCGCGGCGCGCGTCGCGCGCGGGCTCCAACTGCTGGGGCTCGGCAAGGGCAGCCGCGTCGGCCTCTTCCTTCCCAACGTGCCCCATTATGTCGCCGCCTATTACGGCTCGCTGATGGCGGGCGCGACCGTCGTGAACTTCTCGCCGCTCTACACCGTCGCCGAGCTCGAGGCGCAGGTCGAGGATTCGGGCACCGACACGCTGTTCACGCTGAGCGCCGCCGCGCTCCTCCCCACCGCATTGCAGGTGCTCGACGGGTCGAGTCTCAAACGCCTCGTCGTCGGATCGGTCGCGGGCGGCCTTCCCGCCGCCAAATCGGTGCTCTATCGCCTGTTCAAGCGCAGCGAGGTCGCGCCGCTGCCCGTCGACCCGCGCGTCATCCGCTTTTCCGCCCTCACCGGCAATGACGGCCGCCCCGATCCCGTCGCGATCGACCCGCAGACCGACATCGCGCTCATCCAATATACCGGCGGCACGACGGGAACGCCGAAGGGCGCCAAGCTGACGCACCAGAATCTCACCGCCAATGCGCGGCAGGTGAACGCGATCGACCCCGACCATGACGCCGAGGACCGCATCCTCGGCGTGCTGCCCTTCTTCCACGTCTTCGCGAACACCTGCGTCCTCAACCGCACGATACTCAACGGCGGCACGATCACGATGCTGCCGCGCTTCGACGCGAAGCAGGCGCTCGAGGCGATCACGCGGACGAAAACGACGGCGCTCCCCGGCGTGCCGACGATGTATCAGGCGCTGCTCGACCATCCGGCGCTTGCCGGCACCGATTTTTCCAGCCTGCGCGTCTGCATCTCGGGCGGCGCGCCGATGCCCGCCGAGCTGCGCGAGAAGTTTATTGCCGCGACCGGCGCTTCGCTCGTCGAGGGATATGGCCTCACCGAAAGCTCGGGGGTCGTGGCGACCAACCCCTATGACGGGCCGGTGCGCCCCGGCACGATCGGCCAGCCGATCCCGGCGACGCACATCCGCCTGCTCGACAAGGAAGACCCGACCAAGGACGCGCCGAACGGCGAGCCCGGCGAGCTTGCCGTCAAGGGACCGCAGGTCATGCAGGGCTATTGGAACCGCCCCGACGCCGACAAGGACAGCTTCACCGACGACGGCTGGTTGCGCACCGGCGACGTCGCGGTGGTCGAGGAGGGCGGCTATATCCGCATCGTCGACCGGCTGAAGGACATGATCGCGGTCGGCGGGTTCAAGGTTTATCCCAGCGTGATCGAAGCGCATCTCCACGCCCATCCCGCGATCAAGGAAGCGATCGTGCTCGGCGTCCCCGACGCCTATCGCGGCGAGGCGCCGAAAGCGTTCGTCACGCTCGAGGAGGGTTTCGACGTCAGCGGCGATGCGCTCGCGGCCTGGCTCAACCCCCAGCTCGGCAAGCATGAGCGGGTGAAGGAAGTCGAGGTGCGGCTGAACCTGCCCAAGACGATGATCGGCAAACTCGACCGGAAGGCGTTGCGGGCGGAGGAAGGCGACGCGTGACCTCTCTCACCCGTCACCCCCGCGAAGACGGGGGTCCAGCTTAAGATGCGCGGCGGCTACGTCTACATAATGGCGAACCGTTATCGCGGGACGATGTATATCGGAGTAACCGCCCATCTCCCCGCCCGCATTTTTCAGCATCGCTCCGGCGATGGCTCCGATTTCTGCAAACGCTATGGGCTGGATCGTCTGGTCTATGCCGAACACCACACCGACATTCGGGACGCCATCGCCCGCGAAAAGGCGGTGAAGAAATGGAATCGCGACTGGAAATTCCGGCTGATCGAAGAGCAGAACCCTGATTGGCTTGACCTGTTCGAGTCGCTTAACGCCTGAAAAAGCTGGACCCCCGCCTTCGCGGGGGTGACGGGTCGCATGGAAAAGTTTGTTACAATGAGACATTGTAACCTTTGTCATGATATGCCATATCAACACCTGCAATTGCACCAACGGAGAATCGGGTGACCCATGTCGCCAGCCCTGCCCCTGTCCTGACGCGTCTCGGCGCGCTTGCTCGGGCTGCGCGCGATTCTCGGCCACTGACCTCGCTGTCGGGCGACCAGCTGGCGATGGGGTTGTCGGGGCTCTGCCTCGTCCACTGCCTCGCGACGACGATCTTCTTCGCCTCGATCGCCTCGGTCGGCGGGGTGTTTCTCGACAATCACCTGTTCCACGAGATCGGGCTGATCATCGCGATCGGCTTCGCGCTGATCACGCTCGTCTCGGGCGTGCTCAGCCATGGCTATATGATGCCGTTCGCGGTGGGCGGCTTCGGGCTCGGCATGATGGCGGGCGCGCTGTCGCGGCCGCACGACGGCAGCGAAGTGATCGCGACGATGATCGGCGTCGCCGTGGTCGCGCTGGGCCACGACCTCAACCGCCGCGCGCGCCACTGAGCGTCCGCCGAAACGGACCGGTCCGCGGCTTGCGGGCGCCCCCTAAAGAGCCTACATTGGATGCCTGTTAGCGCGGAATTATCCGCGCATGAGGAAACGCCAATGGGCAAGCATGATCATCCGCACGTCGAGGCCAGCGGCGCCTCGCTCGCCAAGGCGGCGCAGACCGCGCTCGAGGGCGCGGGCGAAGCCTGGACCGACATGCGCGCCGAGATTTTCGACGCGGTCGCCGAAATCGGCAAGCCCGCGAGCGCCTATGAAATCGCCGACATCGTGTCGCAGAAGCGCGGCAAGCGCGTCGCGCCGAACAGCGTCTATCGCATCCTCGACCTGTTCGTCGCGAACAACCTCGTCCGCCGCGTCGAGAGCGCGAACGCGTTCGTCGCGAACAGCCACCCGGGCTGCCTCCACGACTGTATCTTCCTGATCTGCGACAGTTGCGGCGCCGCGGTGCATGTCGACGACGACAAATTGTCGACGGGAGTGCGCGCCGCCGCGAACGCCACCGGTTTCGCCGCCGAACGCCCGGTCATCGAAGTGCGCGGCAAATGCGCCGAGTGCCAATAAGGTGAGCCGGTGCGCTCCACCGGACGGTTGAATGCCGATCGGGGGGCTCCAGCATTGGATCGAGGCGCAGCACGCGCGCCCATCCGCGGCGACGCGCGCGTGGATCTGGACGCTGGCGTTCGGCCTCGCGACCCTGCTCTTCGGCGTCTATCTGACACAGGTCTTCCCGCAAGCGGGGCATGACATCGCGCCAGGCTATGGCCCGCCGGTGCTCGCGTTCGAATTCGCGGGCAGCCAGGCCGATCTCGAGGCGATCTTCGGTTTCTTCACCGACCCGCAGCAGGTGACGCGGCTCGCCGCGATGCGCA
This sequence comes from uncultured Sphingopyxis sp., assembly GCF_900078365.1. NCBI lineage: Bacteria > Pseudomonadati > Pseudomonadota > Alphaproteobacteria > Sphingomonadales > Sphingopyxidaceae > Sphingopyxis > uncultured Sphingopyxis sp. The sequence continues at coordinate 215,435 of NZ_LT598653.1, read as the reverse complement.
CCGGCAACGAGCGCGACTATCTCTATATGCTGCTCTACGCGGGCTTTCTCGCCGGCGGCTGCATCGCCTTGTGGCGCGAGCTCCGACATCGCGCGCTACTCGCCGCCGCGGTGCTGCCGGTCGCCGCGGCGCTCTGCGACGCATGGGAGAATTGGCTGCTGTTCGACATCCAGGCCGCCTTCACGCTCGGCGACTATTCGCCCGCAATGGCGAGCCTGCCCTATCCCGTCGCTGCGAAGTTCCTGCTGCTCGCCGCGACCAACGTCGTGATCGGTGCCGCCGCGACGCAGTTCGGGCGCTGGTGGGCGCTGTTCGGCACCCTCGCGATCCTCGCCGCGATCCCGACCGCGATGGCGATCGTCACCCCCGCCGCCTTCGCCTGGGCGCTGATTCCCTCGGCGGCGGGCGGCTGGCTACTGCTTCTCGCGCTGGCCGCAGCCGGCAGCTGGCAGACCCTCGCCCGCAAGCGCCCTCTCGTCGACTGGAGCGACACAGCGCCCGCTATGCCGGACGCCGTTCCGCCCGTCCGCCGCGTCTTCGGCCGCCGTCGCACCTGAACTTCATCGTCATCCCGGCGAAGGCCGGGATCTCGCCCTCTGGGCCTAACGCACCAGCGAGATCGTGTTTCAGAGTCACGTGCCTCTGAACACCCTTCGCCGGGATGACGACAAGGGTGATACGAACCTCTTTCCGTTGCGGCCGGTGCGGTCTAGGGAAGCCCGCGAATCCCGAAAAAGGGCGAAAGGCTGCACATGAACACCGTGATCATCCGCGAAGACGACCTCATCGAGACGATCGCCGACGCGCTCCAGTACATCAGCTATTTCCATCCGATGGACTATATCCGCGCTTTGGGTGCGGCCTATGAACGCGAGGTGTCGCCCGCCGCCAAGGACGCGATGGCGCAGATTCTCTCGAACAGCCGCATGTGCGCCGAGGGGCACCGCCCGATCTGCCAGGATACCGGCATCGTCACCGTGTTCATCAAATGGGGCATGGACTGCCGCCTCGACAGCCCCCGCAGCCTGCAGCAGGTCGTCGACGAGGGGGTGCGCAAGGCCTATCTCCACCCCGAAAACAAGCTCCGCGCCTCGATCCTCGCCGACCCCGCGTTCAGCCGCGTCAACACCAAGGACAACACGCCGTCGGTGCTCAACGTCGAGATGGTCCCCGGCGCCAAGGTCGTGATCGACGTCGCCGCGAAGGGCGGCGGCAGCGAGAATAAGTCGAAGTTCAAGATGATGAACCCCAGCGACAGCATCGTCGACTGGGTGCTCGAAATGGTGCCGCAGATGGGTGCCGGCTGGTGCCCGCCCGGCATGCTCGGCATCGGCATCGGCGGCACCGCCGAAAAGGCGATGCTGCTCGCGAAACAGTCGCTGATGGACCCGATCGACATGACCGAGCTGCTCGCGCGCGGCCCGAGCAATCCTACCGAGGAACTGCGCATCGAGCTTTATGAAAAGGTCAATGCCCTCGGCATCGGCGCGCAGGGCCTCGGCGGCCTCGCGACCGTGCTCGACGTCAAGATCAATGACTGGCCGACCCACGCGGCGTCGAAGCCCGTTGCGATGATCCCGAACTGCGCCGCGACCCGCCACGCCCATGTCACCCTCGACGGCAGTGGCCCGGCCTTCCTCGAACCGCCGGTGCTCGCCGACTATCCCGAGATCGACTGGGCGCCCGACAAGGCGGCGATCCGCGTCGACCTCGACAATCTGACGCCCGAGGTCGTCGCAAGCTGGAAGCAGGGCGACCGCCTGCTCCTCAATGGCAAGATGCTCACCGGCCGCGACGCCGCGCACAAGCGGCTGGCCGACCTGCTGCGCCAGGGCGCGCCCTTGCCGGTGGCGTTGCGTGGCCGCGCCTTGTATTACGTCGGCCCGGTCGATGCGGTGGGCGATGAGGCGGTCGGCCCGGCGGGCCCCACGACCGCGACGCGCATGGACAAGTTCATGGACATGATGCTGGGTCAGGGCCTGCTCGCCTGCGTCGGCAAGGCCGAACGCGGCCCCGCCGCGACGCAGGCAATCGCGAAGCACAAGAGCGCCTATCTGATGGCGGTCGGCGGCGCTGCTTACTTGGTCGCGCGCGCGATCAAGGGCAGCAAAGTCGTCGGCTTCGCCGACCTCGGCATGGAGGCTATCTACGAGTTCGAGGTCAACGACTTCCCCGTCACCGTCGCGGTCGACAGCGAAGGCGAGAATGTCCACGTCAACGCGCCCAAGCTGTGGCAGAAAAGGATCGCGGACGAGGGGTTGCTGGAGAAGGCGTGACGTGCGCTTCCACCCGTTCGGCTTTGCCTTTGAAGTGCGCACCGCGCTCGATCTTGCGGAAAGCAAGCGAAGGGTCAGGCAGTGCAAATACGGGGTGTTTCATCCCGATGACGGTCCGCGCGGCTTCATTCTCGGCCGCTTCATCTGCTTGTGGAATAGTATGATCGACAGGCAGGGTCCCATGTTGATCGGGTGGATGCTTGAAGACGGATCGGGCTGCCGCATCAAGGGACAATCGGGTTCCGACCTGAATGGCATCCTGTCGTTGGTGATCGTGGGGATAATCATTTCGATCGTTGCCGTAATGACCGTCCGCAACGGACACGGAAACACCTCCTTCTACGTGATGATGACGCTGTCCATGGTTGGGCTTGCCATTCTGCTGATTGCGGCCAGCAACGAGCGTCGCGAGGGACTGCCCCTCGTCCAGTTTCTTCAAATGGCAACGGGCGGCGATGAACGGCACGAGTTTCGCTGACAGTATCTCGCCCGCACTTGCCTTCCACGATCAAAAGTCCAACACTCCCCGCAACATAAACAGCCAGGGGACGCAGCATGGATTTCCGTAACGTCGACAAGCTGAACCGCCGCGACATGATTCGCGGCACCGCCATGCTCGGCGCGGGCGCGGCCTTCATGCAGCCGATCCCGCTCTGGGCGCAGTCGGGAACGATGGCCGACATCCGCAAGGCGGCCGAGGCGGGCAAGGAGGCCTCGATCAAGCGCATCCGCGACTGGATCGCCCTCCCTTCGATCGCCGCCGAGAACCGCAGCATGGCCGAAGGCGCGGCCTATATGGCCGAGCTTGCGAAGGATGCGGGCTTCACCAATGTCGAGATCGTGCCGACCGACGGCCACCCCGGCGTGTTCGGCACGATCGACGTCGGCGCAGCCCGAACGCTCGGCATCTATTTCATGTACGACGTCAAGCAGTTCGACGCGTCCGAATGGTCGTCGCCGCCGCTCGAAGGCAAGATGGTCGAGCGCGAAGGCTTCGGCCAAGCGATCATGGGCCGCGGCGCGGTGAACCAGAAGGGGCCCGAGGCGACCTTCCTCGCCGCGCTCCACGCGATCCGCGCCGCGGGGCGCAAGCTGCCGGTGAACATCGTCCTCGTCTGCGAGGGCGAGGAGGAGATCGGGTCGCCGCATTTCCGCCAGATCGCGACCAAGCCCAACATCCTCGCCGCCTTGAAGAAGTGCGAGGGCATCTTCATCCCCTTCGCCTCGCAGGGCAAGACCGGCAACGTCACCGTCAACCTCGGCTCGAAAGGCATCATCGAACTCGAACTGGTCGCGAGCGGCGAGAAATGGGGCCGCGGGCCGAAGGGCGACGTCCATTCGAGCCTCAAGGCGATGGTCGACTCGCCCGCGTGGCGGCTGGTGCAGGCGCTCCAGACGCTCGTCACCCCCGATGGCAACAAGCCCGCGATCGAAGGCTGGTTCGAAAATGTCCGTCCCTTGACCGAACGCGAAAAGACATTGATCCGCGAGGCTGCGAAGGCGGGCGACGAGGCCGCGCAGAAACAGGCGCTCGGCATCACCCACTGGATCGACAATCTCGCCTATGACGACGCGCTGATCCGCCTCGCGCAGGAACCGACGGTCAATATCGAGGGGCTCGTCGCGGGTTATACCGGCCCCGGCGGCAAGACGATCCTGCCCGGTCGCGCGGTCGCCAAGCTCGACCTGCGCCTCGTTCCCAACCAGACGCGCGCCGAGGCCGAAAAGAAGCTGCGCGCGCATCTCGACAAGCATGGCTTCACCGATGTCGAGGTCAATGTCTCGGGCGGCTATGACCCGACCGAGGTCGCCGAGGACAGCCGCCTCGTCCGCTCCGAACTCGCAACTTACAAGAAGCTCGGCGTCGCGACGAGCCTCAACCCGCGCATGGCGGGGAGCTGGCCGGGCGCGACCTTCACCGCGCCGCCGGTGTCGATCCCCGCCGCGCATTTCGGCATCGGCCACGGCTCGGGCGCGCACGCCCCCGACGAATATTATCTGATCGATTCGACCAATCCCAAGGTCGCGGGGCTGGTCGACGCGACGATGGGCTTCGCCGAGTTTCTCTATGTGCTGGCGAGCATCAAATAGACAGCCGATCCTCCCTGTCGCGCCCCTGGAGCATGATCGTCTTTGACCGCGGCATCTGAAAATTCCTGTGTCCCCGCGAAGGCGGGGACCCATCTCCCGCCGGTTCAAGACGGCACGAACCGGAGATGGGCTCCCGCCTTCGCGGGAGCACACGTCTTATTCAGCCAAAGACGATCAGCCCCTAAAACCCGTAAACCAATGTAAACCGCGTCTGCGTATCGACGCTTTCGATCCCCGGCGGCGGGCTGGTGTCGATCTGCGCCGAATAGGCGATTCGCGCCGACAGCGCGCCGGTCAGCTTGGCGTTGAGCGCGGTCTGCGAGCTGGTCGAGCCATTGGATTCGCCGATGATTGTCGATGCGACCTGCGTCAGCCGCAGCGTCGGCGACAATTGCCAGCCGAAATCGAGGCCGGCGAGCGCAGTCAGTTCGGTGTCGTTGGTGCCGTCGACGAAGTCGGTCTGGCGGAACGCCGGCCCGCCCTTCAGGCTGAGCGTCATCTTCTTGTTGTCGACCACCTTGTAGCCGAGCCCGCCCGACAGGTTCCAGCGCGTGTCGTAACCCAGGATCCGGTCATGTTCCCAGCGCGTAAGGCCATAGGCAAAGGTGCGCTCGTCGATCCGGTATTGCGGCTCGAGCTCGGCCAGATAGCGTTCGACCGACGTCGCGCCGTTCGTGCGCTGGTAATCGGCCTGCGCGCGCAGCTTGTGGGTCCAGTCTATCCCCTTGCGCGCGAGCGAAAGTCCCGCGCTGAGGCCCGCCGAGCTGGTGTTGCCGCTGCTCTGCGACGCGCCGATCTGCCCCTCGCCTTTCCAATTCTCCCAGAATTTCGCCGCCGCCAGCTTCGCGCGCGCGGCCGCCGCCGCTTCGTCCTTCAACCGCTGCCGTTCGGCGCGATAGGCGACGACCTGCTCCTCGATTTCGTCGGCGTCCTCCGGCGTCGTGGCCTTGGCTAGCTTCGCCACCGCCTCGACATCGGCATCCCGGCCGCTCGCCATGGCGGCGGCGAGCATCTCGCGCACCGGATCGAACGGGGCGTCCGGCGGATGGCCGCTGCGATAATAGGCGAGCAGCGCGTCGATTTCGCCGATGTTGGACGGATGGGTCTGCCGCGCGAATTTGGCGACCGCTTCGACATCGTCATTATTGCCGCTCGCGAAGGCGGCATTGATCATGGCGCGCACCGCGTCGGGCAGCGGCGGATCGGGCGGCACGAGCACGACCGGAAGCGGGCCTGCCACCACCGGATCGACGAGCACGGGATTGATCTCCAGCACGTCCGGCTGCGGCGGATCGGCCGGCTCCTGCGCGGCGTGCGCGGGCACGGCGGCGAGCGCGAGGGGCAGGCAAAGCGCGGCCAGGCGGGGGAGAGAGGTCACCGAAGACATCCTTCTTGCGGGGGCGGAAGCCGGGTTCGTTCGATCGGTCGCGCGGGGCCGGCGCGCGGACGATGCGCCCCTATAGCCCGAAAGTTTCTGGCATTTCCACCCCGGCTGCCCCATTTGCAAACCTATGGTTGTTGCGCTTATCGCCATTTTCTGCGCCGGCATCGGCAATTTCGCGATGCACCGCGCCTTCATGGAAAGCGACGATCCGCTGATCCAGCAGATGGTGAAGCCGCTGGCGGAAAAGGTCGGGCCGAACATCACCTACATCTTCGAGTTCCTGCTGCTCGTCGGCGCGATGGCGATCGCGACGCGCAACTGGTTCGCCGCGCTGATGCTCTATGGCCTCTACACCATCTTCAACGCGATGGCGTTCAGCTGGATCATGCAAAGGCCGCGATAAACCGAGCGCGGCGGGTTTCGGCCGGACCCGGCCCGCCCTTCATCGTCACCCCGGACTTGATCCGGGGTCCCGCTTGAACCTAGGTGTTAGAAAAGCGGGATCCCGGGTCAAGCCCGGGATGACGGAGTAGATTGAGCCAACGTCCGCTCTCACCCCAAAGCCGACGTCAGGCAAGCAGCCTCACGCCACCCCGTGATACCACCACACGCCGTCGCGCTCCTCGCGCTTCACGCGCCCCTCGACCTCGAGCCGCTTCAGATGCGCGAGCGCCTCGCCCGTCGCGAGGCCGCGGTTATGCTCGCCGATCGGGCGGTTGAAGAGCAAAGGAAAACTGTCGACCGCGCGCATCGGCGCCTTCGCCGCCGCCTCGGCAAGATTGTAGAGCCGCATGCGATGCTCGTCGCGCAGCGCCATCAGGCGGACGTGCAGCCCCCGGAACGGCTCGCCATGCGCGGGGCAAACCGTGACGTCGGCGGGCACGACGCCGAGCAATTTGTCGATCGACGCGAGCCATTCGCCGAGCGGATCGGCGTCGGGCTCGGTGATGTTGACCGAGACGTTCGAGCTGATCCGCGGCAGCACCTGGTCGCCCGACACCAGCACGCCCTCTTTCTCGTTCCACAGGCACGCATGTTCGGGGCTGTGCCCCGATCCGGTGACGACGCGCCAGCGGTGCGCGCCCATGTCGAGTATCTCGCCGTCGGCGATCCGCACATAGGAGCGCGGCAGCGCGAAGATCATGCGCTCGAACATGTTCCAGCCACGCGCCCGCTGCGCCTCGATCGCGGTCTCGTCCCAGCCCGCCGCGCGCGACTGCGCCAGCACTTCGTCGGGCGCAGCGTCGGCGGAATCGGCGACGATCGCGCGCGCGGTCAGCATCTCGCCGCGCGTCATCCAAAGCTTCACGCCCCGTTTCTTCGCGATCCAGCCGGCGAGGCCGATATGATCGGGGTGCAGGTGCGTGCCGACGACGCGCGTGATGCGCTTGTCCTTGAGCGCGCCCGCGTAGAGCGCCTTCCACGCGTCCGAGCACATGGTCAGGCAGATGCCGGTGTCGACCACCGCGACGCCATCCCCCCGGTCGTCGGCGTCGTCGAGCAGCCAGCTGTTGATATGACCGAGCGACCCCGGCATCGGAATGCGCGCCCAGCTGATCCCGTCGGCGATGCGGATCGTCTCGCCCGCCCCCGGCGCCGCCTCGCCCCACGGATAGGTCAGGCCCGCGTGGCTCGTCGCGGTAAAGCTATCGTCCTGGGTCAGCGAGGCATCCGGCGAACCGCTGGCCGCCGGGATATGGTCCTCGTCGCCATTCGCCATCCTATCTCCCTTTCGTCATTGCGAGGAGCCGAAGGCGACGCGGCAATCCCCAGCCATCGGCCTCGATACTGATAGCTGGAGATTGCTTCGCTTTGCTCGCAATGACGGAAAGCAGCGGCATTCCCGGCGTCAGGCTTCGCCGCCGGTTTCGGCCTCTTCGGCGGCGCGCGCTTCGGCGGCCGCGGTGCGTTCGGCGCGCAGCTCTTCGAGCAGGGCTTCGCGGTCGCCTTCGAAACGGCTGTCCTCGGGCGCCTTGATCCCCGCCTTCTTCGCCGCCTTTGCGACGAGCGCGTCGAGTTCGCGCTGCGAGCAGAGGCCGAGCGTGACCGGGTCCTTGGGAACGATGTTCGCGCTGTTCCAATGGCTGCGGTCGCGGATCGCGCCGATCGTGTTGCGCGTGGTGCCGATCAGCTTGCCGATCGCACCGTCCGACACTTCGGGATGGTTCTTCAGGATCCACGCGATGCCGTCGGGCTTGTCCTGGCGCTTGCTGACCGGCGTGTAGCGCGGGCCGCGGGTGCGGCGAATCACGTCCTGCCCCTGCGCGCTCATCTTGAGCTTGTAATCGGGGTCCTTCTGGCCCTTCTCGATCTCTTCCATCGTCAGTTCGTGCGCGCGGACGGGATCGCGGCCGGTATATTTGGTCGCGGCGGTCTCGTCGGCGATCGCCTGCACTTCGAGGATGTGAATGCCGCAAAACTCGGCGATCTGGCCGAAGGTGAGACCGGTGTTGTCGACCAGCCAGGCGGCGGTCGCATGCGGCATCAGCGGGGTCGGATTGGCATTGGCCATGACTGCTCTCCAAAAGCGCAAATAATAAGGGCCGCCCCTCGCGGGGCGGCCGGACATTGGCGGCGGATATATGCCGGAATGCGGCAGCGGGCAAGCCTTCTATCCTGTCCCTAGCAATCGGGCAGGGCAAACCAGTTCCCGGCCCCCTCGGGGCGTTCCTCGACGAATATGCGCTGCTTGCGGTCGAAATAGGCGAAGCGATAACCGAGCGCCGAAAGGAAGGCTCGGCACTCCGAATCGTTGGCGTTGGCCTCGAGCATGAGAATGGGCCGTGAGGCGGCCAAGGTGGCGCGCATTCCCTGAAGCACCTGGAGCTCGAAGCCTTCGACGTCGATCTTCACGACGTCGGGGGCAATGCCGAGTTCGTCGAACGGCACGATATCGACCGCAAGATCGGCGATCGTTGCCTTGCGCGCCGTCTCCCGCTCCAGCCTGGCACAATGCGCCTCGGCCTCCTCGCGACTGAGGCTGGCGCGCGTGGTGATGGGCAGGTCGCCGACTTGCGGCACATAGAGCGCCATTGATGCCCTTCGGTCTCCGAGACCAAGCTTGCGATAGGAAAAGCGCGGCCCAAGCAATCGCCGCACGAAATCGAGTTCGGGCCAGAGCGCCGGATTCGGTTCGAAGGACATGATCTCGTGCGCGGGGAGAATGAACGCGAGCGCGACGGCGGACTGTCCGCCGTTCGCCCCGATGTCTACCGCCAGGCCCCGTCGATCTCGCCGGCACGCGAAGGCGAGCAGGTCGGGCTCATCCGGACGCCGCAGCATATATTGACCGACCAGCATCGCCTGGCGCGCCAAGCCATAAATACGCGGATTCGAAATAAAGCGGCGCAGGAAAGTCCGGATCGCCGCGATCATCGGACCTCCAGCACGATCTTCCCCACATGCGCGCCCGCCTGCATCCGTGCATGCGCGGCCGCCGCCTCGGCGAGCGGGAAGGCCTGATCCATCGCGGGCTTCCACGCGCCCTCGGACAGGCGCGGCCATAGCGTGCGGTGAATCTCGTCGGCGAGCAGCGCCTTGAACTCGCTACTGCGCGCGCGCAGCGTCGATCCGGTCAGCGTCAGCCGGCGCCGCATCACCTCGGGCACGTCGATCTGGGCCTTCGCGCCGCGCTGAAAGGCGATCGAGACGTGGCGGCCGTCGTCGGCGAGGCAGGCGAGGTTGCGCGGCACATAGTCACCGCCGACCATATCGAGCACGACGTTCACGCCCGCACCGCCGGTGAAGGCCTTCACCGCCTCGACATAATCCTCCGACGCATAGTCCACGGCGAGATCGGCGCCGAGCGCCGTCGCGGCGGCGCATTTATCGGCGCTGCCGCAGGTCACCACGACCTTGATGTCGAACAGCTTGCACAGCCCGATCGCGGTGGTGCCGATGCCGCTGGTGCCGCCATGGACGAGCACCGTCTCGCCCTCGCGCACATAGCCGCGCTCGAACAGATTGTGCCAGACGGTGAAGACGGTCTCGGGCAGCGCCGCGGCCTCCGCCATCGAAAAGCCCTTCGGCACCGGAAGGCAGCTGCCCGACGGCGCGACGCAATATTCGGCATAGCCGCCGCCCGCGACGAGCGCGCACACCGCCTGCCCCAATTGTTCGGGATCGCCGCCCGGCCCGACCGCGACGATGGTCCCCGCAATCTCCAGCCCCGGCAGGTCCGACGCGCCCGGCGGCGGCGGATAATAGCCCATGCGCTGCAGCACGTCGGGGCGGTTCACCCCCGCGGCGGCGACGCGGATCAGCACCTCGCCGGGGCCCGGCTGCGGCACCGGCCGCACCTCCGGTTGCAAGACCTCTGGCCCGCCCGGCTCGCGAAACGCGATGGCGGTCATTTCTGCTGGCACGCTCGTCACTTCAATCCCCCACTGGTCCCGTTTCCATCACCCCTGCCCCGCCTTATTGACAGTGCGGCGACACGGGTCAACAGTCGCGCGCCTTTATCAACGACATATCAGGGACCAGCGAGAGAAAGGACGTGCCATGGACGATGACGACCTTCCCCGCCGCCAGGGCGACGCGCTCGCCGCGCTGACCCGCCAATCGCTCGACCCGCTGTCGGTCGCCGAACTCGACGAACGCATCGCCCGGCTCGAACGCGAGATCGAACGGGTGAAGGCGCACAAGGCCGCCGCCGGCGGCTTCAAGGCGAGCGCCGAGGCGCTGTTCAGGAAGGGGTAGAAGAGCCCCGTCATTGCGAGCGAAGCGAAGCAATCCAGGGCGGCGTTGCACCGCTCTGGATTGCCACGTCGCTTCGCTCCTCGCAATGACGCGCGAAGAGGGCTTCTCCTCACGCCACCTTGGCGTAGCGCAGCAGGTCGATCATCCGGAAATCGTCGCCCTTCTTCGACGGATCGACCGTCGGCAGGAAAGGCTGCCATTCGGGGTCCTGCGCCAGATAGGAGCCCTTGTCGCCCTCGATCAGCCCGAGGAAGACCTCGGTCACGATCCGCGCGCCGACGGGGCCGAGCCGTTCGCCATTCTCCACGATCTGCGCCTCGCGCAATATATAGAACCAGAGCGGCGTGCGGTCGTCGAAGCCGTGCGGCTTGAGGTCGGCAAGGTCGCCCTTCGACAATATGGGCATCTGCATCGCGCGCGCGACCCGCTGCCCCGACGGCAGCGCGAAGGTCAGGTGGCGGAGCAGGTTGCGCTGCGCCAGCGACGCCGGGTTGGTCTTGGGATCGGGGTTGGGCACGACCGAGCCCGGCAGGCGGAACAGCGCGGTCGACAGCGTCGTGTCGATCTTCTTGTTCGGCTTCACATTGCCGTCGCCGAAATCGAAGAAGGTCGGCCAGTCGATGAAGCGCCGCGGCGCGCGGCAGCCGCCCGACAGATCGTCGGGATCGTTCGGGTCCGACGGCGTCGCGGTAAAGATCATCCCGAAAAAAGGATTGCCGCCGTCGCCGGTGAAGTTCGCGCGATAGGAGGGGCGCACCTGGCTGTGCCCGAAGCGATAGGCCGCGACCGAGAATTCGACCGGGATATAGGGCTCGTTGCGCCAGCTATAATATTTGCGCCCGTTTGCCAGCACATCGTCGACCACCGCGTCGCCGCACGTCTTGCGCAGGAATTCATGGACGATCATCCATTGATAGTGCCAGCGCACGATCCGCTGCGCCTCGGCGAAAATCTCGTCCGATCCGGTCAGCTTGATCTTGGTCTTCACATGGTCGACCACCTCGTTGTGAAACTTCAGGAAAGCGACCTGAAGCTGGCCGATGATCAGATTCTCGTCGTCGCGCGGGTCGGCGATCAGCGCGACATTCTGGCTGTTGCGCGGCAGGTCGAACCTGTCCGCGGTGCCCGTGGGTTCGAGCAGGAACTTGCCGCCCTTGCCGCCCTGCGTGTCATAGAGATGCGGGCTGCCGCCCGGCCCCGCGCCATAGACATTGTCGAGCCCGAAGCTCGGGGTGCGGAAATTGGCGATCTGTTCGGGATCGGCCTGCCGCTCGAGGCTCGACGTCGGGTCGAAGGTCATGTCATGGTCGAGGAACTGGCCGAGGAAGGTGAAGCCCGCGGTCAGGTTCGGGTTGTCGCTGTTCTTCGCCGACAGCGCCGGGTCGGTGATCAGCTCGGCGGGGGTCTTGTTCAGCTTGTCCTTGGCATCCATGATGCCCCCGGCCTTGCCGATCTCGATCAGCGCCGCGCGCACGTCGGGCGTGTCGGCGGCAAAGGGCGGCAATTCGCCGAACATGCGGCCGAAGCGGCCGGCGTCGGAATATTGGGAACGCGGCGGAACGATGTCGCGCGGATATACGCCGTGGCGAGGCATGGCAGTCTCTCCTCATAGGGTTATGGTCTGGGGTCGGGACGATCCACCCACCAAGGAGAGCTGGCATCCGCTGTTTTAGGTGCGACACCTGTGGCGAGGAATGCCCCGGACCGCGCGCGGGCCCAAGATTTTAGGTGGATAATTCGGGGTTAACTTGCCGGGTCGCGGTGAAATCGCGACGGAATGAGGCGATGCGCGCCTATTCGGCCTCGGTGCTGAGCCCGAGTTCGGGAATGCCGATCGAGCGCCGCCCGCCAAAATCGGCGCGCACGACGATCACGCCCTGCTTTTCCATATAGTCGACCAGCCGCCGGATGCGCCCCGGCGAGCGGCTGCCATAGGCGCGGCCGAGGATCTCGTCACCGGGGCAGGGCTCGCCCTCCATCGCGGCGCGCGCGATCTGCAGGAAGGGGGCGACCATATCGTCCGGCAGCCGGTCGGCGACGGCGAGCGCCTCGCGCCAACGCGGCTCGGCGGGGTCGAAGACACCTCCTTTCGCGAGCGCAAAGCGGCGGCGGAAGGCGGCGAGGTCGAGCGGCACCTTCTTCAGCTTCTGCATCCGGCAGCGCACCGAAAAATCCTGATAGAGAATGGATTCGCCCTGGAAGGCGCAGTCGGGATCGGCGAGCATCTCCCCGAGCGTCGCCACCACCACCGCGTCGCTCTGTTCGGCTTCTTGGACCGCCTCGAGGATGTCGAGCACCGGCGGCGCATCGGCGTCCTCGTGCAGCGCTTCGCTCGCCGCGATGCGCTCCAGCACCTCGCTCGCCGCGACCGGCTCGGGTTCGGGTGCGAAGACGCGCGGCGCCGCGGGCGCCTCCATCTCGGTGAACAGCATCGAGCGCATATCCTCGCCGCCGGCGTCCGGCAGCGGCATCAGGCCGTGCGTGCCGAGCCGCGTCGAGGTTTGCGTCGACCCGATCCGCACCGCGATCGGCCGCCGCGAGATCGCGGGACCGAGCCCGAGGAAATGCCCGCGCTCGAGGTCGCGGATCGTCTCGGCCTGCCGCCGCTCCATCCCGAGCAGGTCGGCGGCGCGCGCCATGTCGATGTCGAGGAAGGTGCGCCCCATCAGGAAATTGCTCGCCTCGGCGGCGACATTCTTCGCGAGCTTGGCGAGCCGCTGCGTCGCGATCGCGCCGGCCAGACCACGCTTGCGCCCGCGGCACATCAGGTTGGTCATCGCGCCGAGGCTCGCGCGGCGGACATTGTCGGCGACGTCGCCCGCGACGCTCGGCGCGAACATCTGCGCCTCGTCGACCACCACCAGCGCGGGAAACCAATGCTCGCGCGGCGCATCGAACAGCGCATTGAGGAACGCCGCGGCGCACGTCATCTGCGCCTCGATGTCGAGCGATTCGAGACTGAGGACGATCGAGGCGCGATGCTCGCGGATGCGCGCGCCCATCGCCGCGATCTCGCGCTCATTATAGTCGCCGCCGTTGATCACGACATGGCTGTAGGCATCGGCGAGCGTGACGAAATCGCCCTCGGGATCGATCACGATCTGCTGCACCAGCGCGGCGCTTTCCTCGAGGATGCGGCGCAGCAGGTGCGACTTGCCCGACCCCGAATTGCCCTGGACGAGCAGGCGCGTCGCGAGCAGTTCCTGCACGTCGATGCGCACGCCCTGCCCCGCACTGTCGGTCCCGATGTCGATGCTCGTCTTCACGGCCGCCGCCCTATCGGTGGCTCACGCGAATGACAACCGGGCGAGGTTTCGGATCGGCGGATTTTGGTGGAGCATCGTGCGAACCGTACGAGCCGTTTGCCCTGAGCTTGTCGAAGGGCCGTTCTTTCCTTTGGCGACGAAAGAAGAAGGACGGTGCTTCGACAAGCTCAGCACGAACGGGTTTGGGATGCGATCAGCGGAGTGGCTTGCCAATCGAGCCAAACGAGCCAATGACGCCATCATGGATTTCGACGACCAGCTCCGCCGCTATTTCGGCACCGCCGACTTGGGCGCGATCCACCCCGAGGCACACGCCGCGGGCACCGAACGCATGCGCGTCGACTTCGGCCTCGAAACCAACCCCGGCCGCCGCTTCGCGCTGTGGGCGCTGATGTACATGCTGGGCGCCGCGCCCGACCTCGATGTTGCGTTCAAGGACGAGAACGAGCGAAACACCGCCCGCGACTTTATGGATATGGTCGACCGCGCGGGGGAAGAGGCCGGCGGCTGACGACCGGAAGCTGCCATTCTTCTCCCCTCCCGCAAGCGGGAGGGGTCGGGGGTGGGCAGCGAGGGTGCGTTATGCCCACCCCGCTGCGGCTAACGAGCAAGCTCGTAAGCCTCACTGCCCCTCCCGCTTGCGGGAGGGGAACCAAACGTTCGCTCCCCCCACCCCAAAACCGCCGTTCAGCGCGGGCAAAAAAATCGCTGTCCTACATTATCCCGCCAGCATAACCTCCCTGCCATCATGCCCGCGCCCACTCTTCCCGGAACCGCTGCCCTTCCTCCCCGCAATTCCCCACGGGTATCATTATACCGAAGGGGAATGACAAGTTTGACAACTTCGGAATAAAATTGCGCGTTCGCGATCCAATTTATCAACGCGCTGTTAATCACGCCGCAACCCCCGTCATCGTAATTTCGCGGGTGTCGCCGCTTTTCCCTTGCGGTAGGGCGGCGGCGTCGCCACCTTATGTTCCTAAGGGGGCCGTCCTCTCCCCGGCCTGGTCCCCCGCAAGGAGATGAAGACCCATGCCGTCCTTTTCGGAAAGTCTCGAAAAGACCCTCCATAACGCTTTGAAGGCCGCTTCGGAGCGTCACCACGAATATGCGACGCTCGAGCATCTGCTCTCCGCGCTGATCGACGACGAGCACGCCGCCGAAGTGATGCGCGCGTGCGGCGTCGCGACCGACGACCTGCAATCGGCCGTCGTCCACTATCTCGACACCGAACTCGACAGCCTGAAGGTCGAGGGGCACAGCGACCCGTCGCCCACCTCGGGCTTCCAGCGCGTCGTCCAGCGCGCGATCCTGCACGTCCAGTCGTCGGGCAAGGATGAGGTGACGGGCGCGAACGTCCTCGTCGCGCTCTTCTCCGAACGCGAAAGCTACGCCGTCTATTTCCTGCAGCAGCAGGACCTGACGCGCCTCGACGCGGTCTCCTATCTCAGCCACGGCGTCGGCAAGGGCGGCAAGCCCTCGCCGCAGGCCGAGCCCGAGGAAAAGGAAGAGACGAAGGACAAGAGCGAAGGCAAGTCCAAGAAGGAAACCGCGCTCGACCAGTTCACCGTCAACCTCAACGAAAAGGCGCGCGGCGGCAAGGTCGATCCGCTGATCGGCCGCAATGCAGAGGTCGACCGCACGATCCAGATCCTCTGCCGCCGCAGCAAGAACAATCCGCTCTATGTCGGCGATCCCGGCGTCGGCAAGACCGCGATCGCCGAAGGTCTCGCGCGCAAGATCATCGAGGGCGACGTGCCCGAGGTGCTGCTGCCCGCGGTCATCTATTCGCTCGACATGGGCGCTTTGCTCGCGGGCACGCGCTATCGCGGCGACTTCGAGGAGCGGCTGAAACAGGTCGTGACCGAACTCGAAGGCCTGCCGCACGCGATCCTGTTCATCGACGAAATCCACACGGTGATCGGCGCCGGCGCGACCAGCGGCGGCGCGATGGACGCGTCGAACCTCCTGAAACCCGCGCTGTCGGGCGGCGTCATCCGCTGCATCGGCTCGACGACCTACAAGGAGTTCCGCAACCATTTCGAAAAGGACCGCGCTTTGCTCCGCCGGTTCCAGAAGATCGACGTGATCGAGCCGAGCCTCGAGGATACGAAAAAGATCCTCGCGGGTCTGCGCAGCGCGTTCGAAGCGCACCATCAGGTGCGCTACACGCCCGATGCGATCAACGCCGCGGTCGACCTGTCGGCGCGCTATATCAACGACCGCAAATTGCCCGACAAGGCGATCGACGTGATCGACGAGGTCGGCGCGATGCAGATGCTCGTCGCCCCGTCGAAGCGCAAGAAGACGATCACCGCGAAGGAGATCGAAGCGGTGATCGCGACGATGGCGCGCATCCCGCCCAAGTCGGTGTCGACCGACGACAAGGCGACGCTCGCCAGCCTCGAGACCGATTTGAAGCGCGTCGTCTTCGGCCAGAACACCGCGATCGAGGTGCTGTCGTCGGCGATCAAGCTCAGCCGTGCGGGCCTCCGCGATCCCGAAAAGCCGATCGGCAACTATCTGTTCTCGGGGCCCACCGGCGTCGGCAAGACCGAGGTCGCGAAGCAACTCGCGTCGATCATGGGCATTCCGCTCCAGCGTTTCGACATGTCCGAATATATGGAGCGCCATTCGGTGAGCCGCCTGATCGGCGCGCCTCCGGGCTATGTCGGTTACGACCAGGGCGGCCTGCTCACCGATGCGATCGACCAGAACCCGCATTGCGTGCTGCTGCTCGACGAGATCGAGAAGGCGCATCCCGACCTGTTCAACATCCTCTTGCAGGTGATGGACAACGGCCGCCTGACCGACCACCACGGCAAGACGGTCGACTTCCGCAACGTCATCCTGATCATGACGACCAATGCGGGCGCGAGCGACATGGCGCGCGAGTCGATCGGTTTCGGCCAGTCGACGCGCGAGGATGTGCAGGAAGAGGCGGTGAAGCGCATGTTCACCCCCGAATTCCGCAACCGCCTCGATGCGATCGTGCCCTTCGGCTATCTGCCGCCCGAGGTGGTCGCGCGCGTCGTCGACAAGTTCATCCTCGAACTCGAACTGCAGCTCGCCGACCGCAACGTCCATATCCAGCTCGACGATCCGGCGCGCGAATGGCTGACCGGCAAGGGCTATGACAAGCTCTATGGCGCGCGTCCGATGGGCCGCTTGATCCAGGAAAAGATCAAGCAGCCGCTCGCCGAGGAGCTGCTCTTCGGCAAGCTGGTCCACGGCGGCGAGGTCAAGGTGAAGATGAAGACCGGCGAGGACGCCCATGTCGGCAACCCGCTCGCCTTCGAAATCACCCCCGCCGCGCCCAAGGCCGGCAAGGGCAAGCCGAAAGCCGACAAGGCGAAGAAGGCTGCGGAGTAACTAGCTCCCCTCCCGCTTGCGGGAGGGGTAGCGAGACTTGCGGGCTTGCCCGCTAGTCGCAGCGGGGTGGGCCCTGCAACGGTGCTTGCCCACCCCAAACCCCTCCCGCAGGCGGGAGGGGCTTACTGCCCTCGCAATTCGGCGCCACATCGCCTATATCACCCTCATGTATGACTATGTCTCCGTAACCGCCGCCGACGCTGCGGCGCCCGCCCGCGTCCGCGACGGCACGATCAAGCTCCACGACGAAGCGGGCTTTGCGGGCATGCGCAAGGCGGGGCGGCTGTCGGCCGAAATCCTCGACGCGCTCGTCCCCTTCGTCCAGCCCGGCGTCACCACCGCCGCGATCGACGACCTTGTCCGCACGATGATGCTCGACGGTGGCGGCATCCCCGCGACGCTCGGCTATCGCGGCTTCACGCATAGCTGCTGCACCAGCATCAACCATGTCGTCTGCCATGGCATCCCCGACGACAAGCCGCTGCGCGAGGGCGACATCGTCAACATCGACGTGACCAGCATCGTCGACGGCTGGCACGGCGACACGAGCCGCATGTATCTGGTCGGCGAGGTGCCGATCAAGGCGAAGCGACTCGTCGAGGTCACTTACGAATGCCTGATGCTTGGCATCGAGCAGGCGAAGCCCGGGAACCGCATGGGCGACGTCGCGCACGCGATTCAGAGCCACGCCGAGCGGCACCGCTATTCGGTCGTCCGCGATTTCTGCGGTCACGGGCTCGGCCAGATGTTCCACGACGCACCCGAAGTCGTCCACGCCGGACGTCCCGGTACCGGCCCCGAGCTCAAGCCCGGCATGTTCTTCACGATCGAGCCGATGATCAACACCGGCAAATATGCGGTGAAGATGCTCAATGACGGCTGGACCGCGGTCACCCGCGACCGTTCGCTCTCGGCGCAGTTCGAACACAGCATCGGGATCACCGAAACCGGCTGCGAAATCTTCACCGCCAGCCCCAAGGGCCTGAATGCGCCGCCTTGGGCCTGATCGGCGTCGGTTTGATTTCGTCATCCCGGACTTGATCCGGGATCCATGACTTCCCGGCAGTGCTGGCCTTAGTGGACCCCGGATCAAGTCCGGGGTGACGACAGGCGCGCGCCCTTCCCCACATCCATTTTCCCGCTTGCACCCCTCGCGCTTCGGGCGCAGACTTGACGTTAACGTCAAGCATAGACGTCGAACGGGAGAGCAAGGGATGGCGAAACGGGTCTGGACGACCGCGCTGCTGGGCTGCGCGGCTTTAGCATTGGCCTCATGCAATGCGTCGAAGAATGACAGCATCTCGGGGAGCACATCGCTCGACGCGGCGGAGAAGGCCAGCGAGACCCTGCTCAGAACCGGCGGCAACGGCGATGATTGGGGCGCCATCGGCTACAGCTATGACGAACAGCGGTTCAGCCCGCTGACAGACATCAACGACCAGAATGTCGGTGACCTCGGCATCGCCTGGTTCGCCGACCTCGACGATGCGCGCGGGCAGGAAGCGACGCCCGTCGTCGTCGACGGCATCATGTATGTCACCCATGCCTGGTCGAAGGTCAGCGCATGGGACGCCGCGACCGGCAAGCCCCTGTGGAAATTCGACCCCGAGGTTCCCGGCGAGCGCGCAGTCAGCGCCTGCTGCGATGTCGTCAACCGCGGTGTCGCCGTCTGGGGCGACAAGCTCTTCGTCGGCGCCCTCGACGGCCGGCTGATCGCGCTCGACCGCAAGACGGGCAAGGAACTCTGGTCGACGCAGACCTTCGACACCTCGAAACCCTATACGATCACCGGCGCGCCGCGCGTCGTGAAGGATATGGTGCTGATCGGCAACGGCGGCGCCGAGTTCGGGGTGCGCGGCTATGTCACCGCCTATGACGCCGATACGGGCAAGGAACGCTGGCGCTTTTACACCGCGCCCAATCCGAAGAAGCAAAAGGACGGCGCGGCGTCGGACGACATTTTCGCTACCAAGGCCAACGCCACCTGGTCCGACAAGGGCGAGTGGCAGACCTCGGGAGGCGGCGGCACCGTGTGGGACGCGATCGTCTACGACAAGGATCTCGACCAGATCTACTTGGGCGTCGGCAACGGCAATCCGTGGAACCACGGGACGCGCTCGAACGGCGAGGGCGACAACTGGTTCCTCTCGTCGGTCGTCGCATTGGACGCGACCACCGGCGCCTATAAATGGCATTATCAGGAAACGCCTGCGGAAACCTGGGATTATACCGCGACCCAGCCGATCATCCTCGCCGAGCAGACGGTGGACGGCGAGCCCGCCAAAGTGCTGTACCATGCCCCGAAGAACGGCTTCTTCTTCACGATCGACCGGACAAGCGGCAAGCTGATCGACGCAAAACCCTTCGTCGACGGGATCAACTGGGCGACGGGCTATGACCTAAAGACCGGCCGTCCGATCGAGAATCCCGAATCGCGCTTCTACCGGACCGGCAAGCCCTTCATCGCGGTGCCCGGCGCGCTCGGTGCGCATAATTGGCACCCGATGAGCTACAACCCCAAGACCGGGCTCGTCTATATCCCCGCGCAGCAGATCCCGCAGGGCTATCTCCAGGACATGGACGAACTCGACAAAAGGAAGGTGCTGGGCTTCAACGTCGGCACGTCGCTGAACAAGACGATGCTGCCCGACGACAAGGCCGCGTTCCGCGCCGCGGTCGCCGCGACCACCGGCCGCCTCGTCGCCTTCGATCCGCGTACCGGCAAGGTCGCCTGGGGCGTCGACTATCCCGCCGCGTGGAACGGCGGCACGATGACGACCGCGGGCAATCTCGTCTTTCAGGGCACGAGCACCGGCCGCTTCCGCGCCTATGCCGCCGATACCGGCAGGCAGTTGCTCGACCTCGACATGCAGTCGGGGATCGTCAGCGCGCCCTCGACCTTCCGCGTGAACGGCGTGCAATATGTCGCCTTCCAGACGAGCAAGGGTGGCGCCTTCCCGCTCGTCGCCGGGGTCGCGGGCGGGGTGACGCGCAAGGTGCCGAACCTGCCGCGCCTCGTCGTGCTCAAGCTCGGCGGCACCGTGAAGCTCCCGGCACCGCCCGCCTCGACAGCACTCGCGTGGAATCCGCCGCCGCAATTCGGCACGGCGGCCGAGATCGCCGCGGGCAAGGCGCATTTCGGGCGCTATTGCATCGTCTGTCACGGCGACAGCGCGATCGGCAACGGCTTCACCCCCGACCTCCGCGTTTCGGGCACGCTCGCCAATGCCGATGCGTGGAAGGCAGTGATCATCGACGGCGCATTGAAGGACCGCGGCATGGTCAGTTTCGCACGCGTGCTCACGCCCGCCGATGCCGAGGCGCTGCGCGCCTATGTGATCGACCGGTCGAACTGGACCAAGGCGAACCTGCCCGACGCATCGGCACCGATGGGGCGGTAAGGCCTGAACGCGAACCCTCTCCGCGACCGGCTGTGGTCGTGGAGAGGGCGGAATTCTGGATCTCACACAAAGACACAAAGAGGACAGTCACTACCTGCCCGATCGCTTGTCGCCGCAGGCGACCTTCAACAGGGCGCTGCGCGCGGATGACCCGCAACGGCGGTTCGGGGCGCACCCTCTTTGTGTCTTCGTGTGAGAATGAATAAACACGCCCCCGCCACAAATGCCCATATTTTAGGCAACAAACGGACGCCGCTGCCCACTGCTTGGGCAAGCCCGCCCTTCCCCACCGCAAATCTTCGCGAAACCCCGCGATTCGCCAATTGGCACGGCTTTTGATTGGTGCAAGATGGCGGGACACCGCACCGACTCGACGGCGAACCGGACAGGCCGACCTGATCCGGCTCGATGCGCGAAGGGCGGCGGCCAGCCCAAAGGGGGACGAAAAGCGTGAAGAAGATTGAGGCGATCATCAAGCCGTTCAAGCTCGACGAAGTGAAGGAGGCGCTGCACGAGGTTGGTGTCAGCGGAATCACCGTCACCGAAGCCAAGGGTTTCGGCCGGCAAAAGGGTCATACCGAGCTGTATCGCGGCGCCGAATATGTCGTCGACTTTCTGCCCAAGGTGAAGCTCGAAGTCATCGTCGAGGACGGGATGGCGGAGCGCGTCGTGGAGGCGATCGCCGCCGCCGCGCAGACCGGCCGGATCGGCGACGGCAAGATCTTCGTCACCCCGGTGGAGCAGGCCATCCGCATCCGCACCGGCGAACGCAACGAGGACGCGCTTTAATCGCCCACATTTTTCGAAAACCCGACACCCCCCGGCACGCCGGACCATTTCGCAAGAAGGAAGCATGGACGATGGCTACGAAGCCCAAGGATATCATCGCGCGGATCAAGGAAAACGACATCGAGTGGGTCGACCTGCGCTTCACCGACCCCAAGGGCAAATGGCAGCATTTGACGATGGTCGCCTCGATCCTCGGCGAGGACGAACTCGAGGACGGGCTGATGTTCGACGGCTCGTCGATCGAAGGCTGGAAGGCGATCAACGAAAGCGACATGATCCTCAAGCCCGATCTCGACGCCGTCTATGACGATCCCTTCTCGGCCACCCCGATGCTCGTGATCTTCTGCGACATCGTCGAGCCGTCGACCGGTGAAGGCTATGCCCGCGACCCGCGCACGACGGCGAAGCGCGCCGAGGCCTATGTCGCCTCGACCGGCATCGGCGACACCGTCTATGTCGGCCCCGAAGCCGAATTCTTCATGTTCGACGACGTCCGCTTCGAAACCGGCTACAACAAGTCGGGCTTCGAGATCGACGACATCGAGCTGCCCACGAACAGCGGCCGCAGCTACGAAGGCGGCAACCTCGCGCACCGTCCGCGCGCCAAGGGCGGCTATTTCCCCGTCGCGCCGGTCGACAGCGCCGTCGACATCCGCGGCGAGATGGTCTCGACGATGCTCGAAATGGGCCTGCCGTGCGACAAGCATCACCATGAAGTCGCCGCCGCACAGCACGAACTCGGCCTGACCTTCGGCACGCTGACCCAGACCGCCGACCGCATGCAGATCTACAAATATGTCGTGCATCAGGTCGCGCACGCCTATGGCAAGACCGCGACCTTCATGCCGAAGCCGATCAAGGACGACAATGGCAGCGGCATGCACACCCACATCTCGATCTGGGAAAAGGGCAAGCCGCTCTTCGCCGGCAACGGCTATGCCGGCCTGTCGGACATGTGCCTCTATTTCATCGGCGGCGTGATCAAGCACGCCAAGGCATTGAACGCCTTCACCAACCCGACGACGAACAGCTACAAGCGCCTCGTCCCCGGCTTCGAGGCGCCGGTGCTGCTCGCTTATTCGAGCCGCAACCGCTCGGCTTCATGCCGCATCCCTTACGGCGCGGGCGCCAAGGCGAAGCGCGTCGAGTTCCGCTTCCCCGACGCGATGGCGAACCCTTATCTCTGCTATTCGGCGCTGCTGATGGCGGGTCTCGACGGCATCCAGAACAAGATCCACCCCGGCGACGCGATGGACAAGAATCTGTACGATCTGCCGCCCGAGGAGCTGAGCGAAGTTCCGACCGTGTGCGGCAGCTTGCGCGAAGCCCTCGACAGCCTGATGGCCGATCACGACTTCCTCCTGAAAGGCGACGTGTTCAGCAAGGACCAGATCGAAGCCTATGTCGAGCTCAAGTGGGACGAGGTCTATCGTTTCGAACAGACGCCGAGCCCGGTCGAGTTCGATATGTACTACAGCGCCTGACCTTTAGGGGCATTGTAGGGGGCGTCCGGTTCGGGGGAACCGGGCGCCCTTTTCGTTTGGCACGCCGTTCGTGGGTTGGCTCGGGAATGTCGGTTATCCGACCGAAAACTGCTGTTGATCCTCCCTGTCGCGCAGCGATGGGGAGGTGGCAGCGCGAAGCGCTGACGGAGGGGCGATAGCGCCGACGTTGCTGGCCCCTCCACCATTCGCTTCGCGAACGGTCCCCCTCCCCATGCCTTCGCCACAGGGAGGATCGGGAAGGGCAGCTCTCCCCCGAAGCTGCCATCCCTCTCTACACGCGCCAAGGCGCTTATGGCGGCGTCATCATCCCGCGCCGCCCCACGGCGATGAAGGTCGCGAGTAGAAAGATGCCGAACGCCGCCGATACCAGATCGAGCGGGTGCGGGCCCGCGACGAGTCCCGCCGCGGCGCCGCCACCCCAGACGATGCAGAGGACAAGCAGGATATTGCCCGCGATTGCGGACGCGTCGATCGTCAACCGCCGCCACAGCTCGTCGAGGCGCCGCCATATTGGCAGCGTGATCGCGGTGCCGATCGCCAGCAGCGCCAGCACGATCCAGAACGCGGCCGGCGCCGACACCGGCGCATTCGCGCCGTCGACTGTCGTATAGGCGAGAAGCGTCAGCGCCGCGCCGATCAGGATGCAGCTCAATGCGCTACCGCCCATATTCGCTCTTTCCTCGACGATTTCCTCGGCATCGGCGACGTTGAGCATCCGCTGCCCGAACGCACGCGGAGCCAGCACGCCCAGGCCGACGAACAGTCCCATCAGGGCGTAGATCAGGCCGACACCGGCCAGGATGATCTGCGACGGCCGCCAGGCGAGCGTCTCGCCCTCGATCAGCCACATCGCGGCAAGCATTCCGCCGCCGCCGGCGAGCGCGCCGATCAGGGCCTGCAGCGCCATCTTGCGATGCGACAGGGCACGGACTTCTGTCGTCATGTCATTCCTCCGGGATCCAGTGATCGATGAACAGCTCGCGCACTTCGAGCCCGAACAGCCGGGCCATGCGCAGCGCGAGCGGCAGGCTGGGGTCATATTTGTCGGCTTCGACCGCGTTGATCGTCTGGCGCGACACGCCGAGCCGGCGCGCCAATTCGCCCTGGCTCCAGCCCGCGCCTTCGCGATATTCCCGCACCCGATTTTCCAACGCCCAGCCCCTCCTTGTAAAGAACTCTTTACACCCCCCGGAAACGCCTGTCAAATATTCTTTACACCTCGCTCCTTACGCTTTGGTAAGCCGTTCGCCCTAAAAGACGTCGGGACTGAGGGGGTGTCGATGGTACGCGTGATGATGGCGATGGCCGCGATGCTGCTTGCGGCCGGCTGCGGCAAGATGATCGAACTGGCGAACCAGACGCGCACCGTCGCCGCGCCGCGCGAAGAGGTCTTCGCCAGAATGTTCGGTGACGACGGCGCCTTCGCGGGTCTTCCGCTCGTCACCAACGGCGGATCGACGCGGCTCTACGAACTCGTCGCCGAAAAGGGCGAGCCCGGGTTCGACAAGCTGGTCCCCGACGAACGCCCCGAGGCCTATAAGGTCAAGATCGCGGTCGCGATGGAAATCCCGCGCGAGGCGCATCTGGTTTACAGCGTCGACGATGGCGCGCTTCGCACCGGCCTCAAATTCACTTTCGAGGAATTGGCGCCCGATCGCACCCGCGTGGCGTTCACCATCGACGAACTGACCGGCGACGGCGCGAAAGGCCTTGAGGTCAACCGATCCGCGCTGAAGCGGATCGCTCGCGACGCGCTGGGCAAGCTCGACGATTTCGAGGAGGTCGGCGAGACAGCCTGAAGTGCTTCCCCGATCCTCCAGCCGGCGGGCGCAAAGGTCGATCTTCGGCACCCCGCTCTGGATGGGGGCAGGCGTCGAGCATCGCGCGGTTGCTCAAGGAGGCGCCATATCTCGGCTGAGTGCTTGCCGAGACCGGGGGAAGGCGGCACAAGGGAACGTCCAAGGAGTTCCCCCATGAAATCATTGCCCTTTGCCGCGCTCATCGCTCTCCAACTCGCTTTCGCGCCCGCTGCGGAGGCGAAGCTCAGCAAAGCCGAAAGCGGCATGGCGCAGACGGTCGAGGCCGAACAGGGCCGTAGCCTCGCGCTGCTCGAGAAACTGGTCAACCAAAACAGCGGCTCGCTCAACCTCGAAGGGGTCGAAAAGGTCGGCGCGATGATGCGCGCCGAACTCGAGCCGCTCGGCTTCAAGGTCGAATGGAAGCCGATGCGCGAAACCGGCCGCGCCGGCCACCTGATCGCGACGCACGCCGGCAAGCCCGATACCAAGCGCCTGCTCCTCATCGCGCATCTCGACACGGTGTTCGAGCCCGACTCGCCCTTCCAGCGCTTCGAACGCATGGGCGACAAGGCGAAGGGTCCGGGGGTCGGCGACGACAAGGGCGGAATGGTCGTCGTCGTCGCGGCGCTGCGCGCGATGCACGAGGCGGGGACGCTGAAGGGCGCGAACATCGAATTTCACATGACCGGCGACGAGGAAGATACGGGGCATCCGCAAGCGGTCGCGCGCGCCGACCTGATCGCCGCGGGCAAGCGCGTCGATGTCGCGCTGGGATTCGAGGGGCTGGTCCGCGATGGCGGCGCCGACATGAGCTCGATCGCGCGCCGGTCCTCGGAAAGCTGGCAGGTCACCGCGACCGGCAAGACGGGACACAGCTCGGGCATTTTCAGCGCCGATGCCGGCGACGGCGCGATCTATGAGCTCGCGCGCATCATCCACCGTTTCCGCACCGAGCTGCCCGAACCGAACCTGACCTTCAACGTCGGGCTGATCGCGGGCGGCGAGCAGGTGTCGCTCGACGAGGGCAAGATTCGCGCGAGCGCGAACGGCAAGACCAATATCATCGCCGCGACCGCGATCGCGCGCGGCGACCTGCGCACGCTTTCGGCCGAGCAGGCGGCGCGCGTGAAGGACAAGATGGCGGCGATCGTCGCCGATCATGCCCCCGGCACCGGCGCGACGCTCGCCTTCGACCCCGGCGGCTATCCGGCGATGGCGCCCACCGACGGCAACCGCGCGCTGCTGACCCGGCTCAACGCCGTCAACCGCGACCTCGGGCTCGCCGAAATGGCGGCGCTCGATCCCCTGAAGCGCGGCGCCGCCGACATCAGCTTTGTCGCGCCGCACGTCGACAGCCTCGCGGGGCTCGGCGCCTATTCGACCGGGGATCACGGCCCCGAAGAGACGGTCGACATCCCCAGCATCACGCGCCAGGCGACGCGCGCCGCGATATTGATGTCGCGGCTCGCGGCCGAAAAACGCTGACCCGCCAGTTTTGGCAGTTGGCCGCGCTTGATTCATCGGGCACAGTGATTAGGTAGCAATCCGAGACGAAATCGACCGCCGATGGGAGACAGGACATGAGCACCGAAACGCATCTCAAACAACATTATATCGGCGGCCGCTGGGTCGACTCGAAGGGCGGCAAGCTCCACGACGTGATCAACCCCGCGACCGAGGAAGCGGCCTCGACCGTCGTGCTCGGCACCGCCGCCGACGTCGACGACGCGGTCGCTGCCGCGAAGGAAGCGTTCAAGAGCTTCTCGCAGACCACCCGCGAGGAACGCCTCGAGCTGCTGAACCGCATCGTCGAGGAATATAAGAAGCGCGCACCCGATCTCGCGAAATCGATGGCGAGTGAAATGGGCGCCCCGGTCAGCTTCGCGGGCACGGCGCAGGTCGGCGCGGGCATCGGCGGCTTTCTTGGCACGATCGCCGCGCTCAAGGATTTCAGCTTCACCGAAAAATATGCCGCGGGCATGATCGCTTACGAACCGATCGGCGTCGTCGGCATGATCACGCCGTGGAACTGGCCGCTCAATCAGATCGCATTGAAGGTCGCCCCCGCGCTCGCCGCCGGCAATACGATGGTGTTGAAGCCATCGGAGGAATGCCCGGGCAACGCGGTGATCTTCGCCGAGATCCTCGACGCCGCGGGCGTGCCGCCGGGCGTCTTCAACCTAGTGCAGGGCGACGGCCCGACCGTCGGCAACGCGATCAGCGCGCATCCGGGCATCGAGATGGTGAGCTTCACCGGATCGACCCGCGCCGGCATCCTCGTCGCCAAGGCGGCGGCCGACACGGTCAAGCGCGTCCATCAGGAACTCGGCGGCAAGTCGCCGAACATCGTGCTGCCCGACGCCGATTTCGCCGCGGTGCTGCCGCCGACGGTGCAGGGCGTGCTCGTCAACACCGGGCAGAGCTGCATCGCGCCGACGCGCATCCTCGTCCAGAAGGGGCGCGAGGCCGAGGCCGTCGGCGTGATCAAGGCGATGTTCGACGGGACACAAGTGGGCGATCCGCAGGCCGAGGGCGGCCACATCGGCCCCGTCGTCAACAAGGCGCAGTTCGACAAGATCCAGGGTCTGATCCAGTCGGCGATCGACGAGGGCGCGACGCTGGAGACCGGCGGCACCGGCCTGCCCTCGAACGTCAACCGCGGCTATTATATCAAGCCCACCGTCTTCTCGGGCGTCACCCCCAACATGCGCATCGCGAAGGAAGAGGTGTTCGGCCCCGTCGCGACGATCATGGCCTATGATACGCTCGATCAGGCGGTCGAGATCGCCAACGACACCGAATATGGCCTGTCGGCGGTCGTCTCCGGCGACCCTGCCAAGGCCGCCGAAGTCGCGCCGAAGCTGCGCGCCGGCATGGTCGCGGTCAACGCCTGGGGTCCCGGTCCGGGCGCGGCCTTCGGCGGCTACAAGGCGTCGGGCAACGGCCGCGAAGGCGGGGTGTTCGGGCTGAAGGACTTCATGGAAGTGAAGTCGATCAGCGGTATACCGGCGTAATTGCCTAAGCCCTCCCCTTCAGGGGAGGGCAGCGAGACTTGCGGACTTGTTCGCTAGTCGCAGCGGGTGGGGGCCATCGGCCTTGCGCAAGGCCGATGGCCCCCACCCCAACCCCTCCCCTGAAGGGGAGGGGCTTTTTCTTTGCCCGCCACCCAGCTAAGCGCCCTCGCATGACCACCCGCTCCCCCCTCGCCCCCGCCACCTTCCCCGTCCTGCCCGGCATCGCCGGGGTCACCCTCCGCGTCGCGCGCGCGCGTTACAAGCAATGGGACCGCTGCGACCTCACCTTTGTCGAGCTCGCCCCCGGCACCAATGTCGCGGGCGTCTTCACGCGCAACGTCTGCTGCTCGTCCGAAGTCGAACTCGGCCGCGAGCAGGTGAAGGGCGGCAAGGGCCGCGCGCTGATCGTCAATGCGGGCAACAGCAACGCCTTCACCGGCTATCGCGGGCGCGAGGCGGTCGAGCAGATCATGGAGCAGGTCGCGGCTCATCTCGGCTGCGACGCGAAGGAGGTTTTCGTCAGCTCGACCGGCGTGATCGGCGTGCCGCTCCCCAAGGACAAGGCGCGCGCGGGGGTCGAGGCCGCGCTCACCGCGCAGCCTTGCTCGTGGGAAGCCGCCGCCGAAACGATCGGCACCACCGACACCTTCGCCAAGGGATCGGCCGCCAGCGCGATCGTCGGCGGCACGACCGTCCATGTCGCGGGCATCGTCAAGGGATCGGGCATGATCGCGCCCGACATGGCGACGATGCTCGGCTATATCTTCACCGACGCCGCGGTCGCACCGGCGCTGTTGCAGGACATGCTGAGCGAAGCGACCGGCGGCAGCTTCAACAGCATCACCGTCGACAGCGACACCTCGACCAGCGACACGGTGCTGCTGTTTGCGACAGGCAAAGCGGGCAACACCATGCTCACCACGCGCGACGATCCGGGCGCAGACGCGCTCTACGCCGCGATCCGGCAGGTCGCGCTCGACCTCGCGCATCAGGTCGTGCGCGACGGCGAAGGCGCGTCGAAATTCATCGAGGTGCAGGTGACCGGCGCGACCAGCGACGACAGCGCGAAACGCGTCGCGCTCGCCATCGCCAATTCGCCGCTCGTCAAGACCGCGATCGCGGGCGAGGATGCGAACTGGGGCCGCGTCGTGATGGCGGTGGGCAAGGCTGGCGAACCTGCCGACCGCGACCGGCTCGCGATCCGCTTCGGCGATCATTGGGTCGCGAAGGACGGGCTGCCGGTGGATGGTTACGACGAAGCGCCGGTCACGGCGCACCTTAAAGGCCAGGACATCCGCGTCGGCGCCGACCTCGGGCTCGGCGAAGGCCGCGCGACCGTCTGGACCTGCGACCTCACCCACGGCTACATCAGCATCAACGCCGACTACCGGAGCTGACGCCTCGCGATCGTCAGTCCGCGAGCGCGGTCCACTTCGCATCGCCTGACGCATTCGCGACCACCGCTTCGACGAAGGCCATCGTCCGCAACCCGTCGGCGATGCTGGGAAACCAGTCGGCCGCGCCGCGCGGCGGCGGGGTCGCGGCACCGGCGCGCAAGGCGCGGCCGAAGCTGCGATAGAGATTCGCGAACGCCTCGATATAGCCCTCGGGGTGTCCCGCCGGGGTGCGCAGCCGCGCCATCGCCGAGGGATCGAGTCCCGGCCCGCCGGCACGGATCACCTCGGTCGGGCGATCGAGCCAGCGCAAGGTCAGGCTGTTCGGCTCCATCTGCGACCATTCAAGGCCGCCTTTCTCGCCATGGATGCGCAGGCGCAGACCATTCTCGTCGCCCGCGGCGACCTGGCTCGCCTTGAGCACCCCGCGCGCGCCGCCTTCGAAGCGCAGCAGCGCGCTCACATCGTCGTCGAGGCGGCGGCCTGCAACATGCGTGGTCAGGTCGGCGCTGAGTGCTTCGACCGCCAGCCCCGAGACATGCTCGGCAAGCTGGAAGGCGTGCGTCCCGATGTCGCCGAGGCAACCACCGAGCCCGGCGCGCGCGGGATCGGTGCGCCATTCGGCCTGCTTGTTGCCGTCGCGGTCGATAGGCCGGCTTAGCCAGCCTTGCGAATATTCGGCCTGTACGAGCCGGATCCGGCCGAAATCGCCGCGCGCGACGCGCAGACGCGCTTCTTCGATCAGCGGATAGCCGCTATAGGTGAAGGCAAGGCCGTAGAGCTTGCCGCTGCGCCCGACCGCCGCATCGATCGCCCGCGCCTCGGCGAGGTTCAGCGCCATCGGCTTTTCAGACAGAACGTGAAAACCCGCATCGAGTGCCGCGATCGCCATCGGGGCGTGGAGATGGTTCGGGGTGACGATCGCGAGCACTTCCATCCGCTCGTCCGCGGGCAGCGCGGCTTCCGCGGCAAGCAATGTGGCGAAGGTCGCATAGCCGCGGCCGGGATCGAGCCCGAGCGCCTCGGCGCTCCGCCGGTTGCGGTCGGCGTCGGCGCTGAACGCACCGCATACCAATTCATATTCGCTATCGAGCGCGGCGGCCATACGATGCACCGCACCGATGAAGGCGCCCTCGCCGCCGCCGACCATGCCATAGCGAATTTTCGACCGACCGTTCATCGCATTCCCTCTGCCAGAATTCATAAAATTGTTTGCATTATTCGCTTTTAAACGGTTACATCATCGCACCGGCTGTTGCCAGACGGGAGAGGATAATGAAATTTCTGTTCGCCCTGCCGCTGGCGGGCGCCATATTTTCTGCATTGACGCTTGCGCCGTTTCCCGCGGCCCATGCCGGCCCGACAGGCCCCGGCGCGCAGGCGTTCGCCGCGTGCAAGGCCTGTCATACGCTCGAAGCGGGCGGCAAAAGCGTGATGGGGCCCAATTTGAACGGCCTGATGGGCCGGCAGGCGGGCTCGGTCGCCGGGTTCAACTACAGCCCGGCGCTCAAGGCCTCGAAAATTCGCTGGGACGAAAAGTCGCTCGACGAATATCTTGCCGCGCCGACCAGGAAAGTACCCGGCACGCGCATGGTCGTCAAAGTGGCCGATCCCGCGCGCCGTGCGGCGCTGATCGCCTATCTCAAGGCCGAAACCAAGTGACCGGGAAGGCAGGCGCATGAAGGGTCCGGCCGTCTTCCTCGCGCAGTTCATGGGCGACGCGGCTCCATTCGACACCTTGCCCTCGGCGGCGCGCTGGATGGCGGATGCCGGCTATGTCGGCATCCAGATTCCGACCTGGGACAGCCGCTGCATCGATCTCGCGCAGGCGGCCGAGAGTCAGGATTATTGCGACGAGCTCGCCGGCACCTGCCGCGAGGCGGGGGTCGAGATCACCGAATTGTCGACGCATCTGCAGGGCCAGCTCGTCGCGGTCCATCCCGCCTATGACGCCCAGTTCGACGCCTTCGCGCCCGTCGCGGTGAAGGGCAAGCCCGCCGAACGGCAGCAATGGGCGGTCGAACAGCTCCATCTCGCCGCTAGGGCGAGCCGGCGGCTCGGTCTTGATGCCCATGCGACTTTTTCGGGCGCGCTCGCTTGGCCCTATCTCTACCCATGGCCGCAGCGCCCCGCGGGTCTGGTCGAGGAGGCGTTCGCCGAACTCGCGAAACGCTGGCGGCCGATCCTCGACGCCTTCGACGAACAGGGCGTCGACCTCGCTTATGAGATCCATCCGGGCGAAGACCTTCACGACGGCGTGACCTTCGAACGCTTCCTCGCCGGCGTCGGCAATCATCCGCGCGCCAACATCCTCTACGATCCCAGCCATTATGTGCTGCAGGCGCTCGACTATCTCGCCTTCATCGATATTTATCACGAGCGGATCCGCATGTTCCACGTCAAGGACGCCGAACTCAATCCGACCGGGCGCTCGGGGGCCTATGGCGGCTTTCAGGACTGGGTCGATCGCCCCGGGCGCTTCCGCTCGCTGGGCGACGGACAGGTCGATTTCGGCGGGATTTTTTCGAAGCTCACGCAGTACGGCTATTCCGGCTGGGCGGTGCTCGAATGGGAATGCTGCCTGAAACATCCCGAGGACGGCGCGCGCGAAGGCGCGCCCTTCATCGCCGCGCACATGATCCGCAAGGCCGACAAGGCGTTCGACGATTTCGCGGGCGGCAGCGATCCGGCGCTCAACCGTACGATGCTGGGGCTCGACTGAAAAATAACCGGCAAAAATAATCGACAAGCGGGGAGAGGGACGCATGACCACCACATTGCACAAGGGACGCTTGTTCTGGCTCGGCGTGCTCGCGCTGTTCACCGCCGCGGCGAGCCTCGCGATCCGCGGCGCGATCGCCAGCGGGCTCAAGGCCGAATGGATCGACCCGGTCGCGCCGCTGCAGGCGGGCGAGCTGGTCGCCGCCGCGCTCGGCGCCGCCTTCCTGAGCTTCGCGATCACTTTGTTCGTCGCGAGCGCGCTGCTCGACCAGATCGGCATGAAGCGGTGCCTGGCGGGCGCGGGGCTATGCTTCATCCTCGGCCCGTTGATGATCGTCACCGCGGGCCATGTCGCGACCGGCATGACCGTCTATTGGCTCGTGTGGGCGGGCATGCTGCTCAGCGGCATCGGCTGGGGGCTGACCGAAGCGGCGATCAATCCGCTGACCGCGCAGCTCTACCCCGAAGACACGACGCACCGGCTCAACGTGCTGCACGCCTGGTTCCCCGGCGGCATCATCGTCGGCGGGCTCGCCGGCTTCTTCCTTTCGGCCGCCCTGCCGTGGCAGGGCATCATGGCGCTGGTGATGATCCCCGCCGCCGCGACCGTGATCATCGCCGCAACGACACGCTTCCCACCGCCGCTGCGCGAGCAAAGCGGCGTCAGTTTCGGCGAGATGATGGGCGAAGTATTTCGCCGCCCGAGCTTCTTCATCTGGTTCGGCGCGATGTTCCTGACCGCGGCGTCCGAACTCGCGCCCGGTCAGTGGATCGACGTCGCGCTGTCGAACCGCGTCGGCATGCGCGGCATATTGCTGCTCGTCTATGTCAACGCGCTGATGTTCGTTTTCCGCCATTTCGCGGGGCGGCTCGCCAACAAAATCTCGAATCCCGGGCTGCTCTGGGTATCGAGCCTGCTCGCGGCGATCGGCCTGTTCATGCTCAGTCAGGCGCAGTCGCCGGTCGCGGCGATCCTCGCCTCGACCGTCTGGGGCCTCGGCGTCTGCGTGATGTGGCCGACGATGCTCGCCTCGGTCGCCGAACGCTATCCGCGCGGCGGATCGTGGGCGATGGGGCTCGTCGGATCGGCCGGCGCGCTCGCCAGCTTTTTCGTGCTACCGCAATTGGGCGCGATGTTCGACCGCGCCAAGATCGAGTTCGCCGGGGGGCCCGAAGCCTTCGCGCGGCTCACCGGCGCCGCCAAGCTCGCGGTCGAGGACGCCGCCGCGTCGCTCTCCTTCCAGCGGCTCGCGATCCTGCCCCTCGTGCTGCTCGCCGTGTTCGGCTTCATCTGGCTGCGCGAGCGCGGCAAGTCGCGCGCGGCGCTCGCGGGCGAGGCGGCGTGACGCTCTCGCGGCGAACCCTGTTGGCGAGCAGTGTCGCGGCCGCCGCAGCGACCGCGGCGACCGGCGCGACACCGTCAAACGCGGCGCGCTTTTCGCTGAAATACGCCCCTCACGAAGGCAGCTTCAAGAGCCGCGGCGACCGGCTCGAACAGATCGCCTTTGCCGCCGATCAGGGCTTTACCGCATGGGAGGATAATGAGGCCGCCGGCCGTTCGGTCGCCGACCAGAGCGCGATGGCGCGCGCGCTGCAGCAGCGCGGCATGACGATGGGCGTGTTCGTCGCGAGCATGCCGCGCTGGGGCGATTTCCGGCCGCAGCTCGGCGGTAACGACGATGGCGATCGCGAACGCTTCCTCGCCGATATCCGGGCTTCGGTCGACGTCGCCAAGCGGCTGAACTCGAAACATATGACGATCGTCCCCGGTTTCATGGACCGCAAGCTGCCGGTCGAGATCCAGACGGGGCGCGTGATCGACGTGCTGCGCCGCGCCGCCGAAATCTACGAACCGCACGGGCTCGTCATGGTGATGGAGCCGCTCAACACGCTGGTGAACCATCCCGGCGTCTTCATGTCGACCGTGCCGCAGGGCTATGCGGTCGCGCGCGCGGTGAATAGCCCGGCGATCAAGATACTCGCGGACCTCTATCACGAGCAGATTCAGGCGGGGAACCTCATCAATACGCTCGAGAGCTGCTGGGACGAGATCGGCTATATCCAGTTCGGCGACAACCCCGGCCGCAACGAGCCGGGAAGCGGCGAGATCAACTATCGCAACATCGTCCGTTGGCTGCGCGCGAAGAATTTCGCGGGCGTGATCGGGATGGAGCACGGCAATTCGGTCGACGGACGCGCGGGCGAGGAGCGGCTGGTCGCCGCCTATCGCGCGATCGACGCGGCATGAGGGAGAGACAGGTGAAGCGTTTGGCATGGGCTGCGACGATCGCGGCCGCCGTGGTAGCGGGCGCGCCCGCCGCCGCTGAGGAGAAGCCCGGGTTCAAGGACACGCCGATGCTGCCCGGCGGGAAGTGGCATGTACATGATTCGGACCGTCCGCATCCGGTGGTGGTGACTCCCGGCACGGTCCCCGGCGCCCCGCCCTCCGACGCGATCGTCCTGTTCGACGGCCAATCGCTCGACGCGTGGCAGCCGCAGGCGACGCCGTGGACCGTCAAGGACGGCGCGGCGACGTCGGTGCCGCGCGCCGACGGCAAGGGCGAGAATGCGCTGGTCAGCAAACAAAGCTTCGGAGACGTTCAGCTCCACCTCGAATTCGCCTCGCCCAATCCGCCGAGCAAGAGCTCGCAGGATCGCGGCAACAGCGGCATCTGGTTCATGCAGCGGTACGAGGTGCAGATCCTCGACGGCTATCAGAACCCGACCTATGCCGACGGCACCGTCGGCGCGATCTATGCCTGGAAGCCGCCGCTGGTGAACCCGTCGCGGAAGCCCGGCGAGTGGCAGAGCTACGACATCGTCTTCGAGCGCCCGCGCTTCGGACCGGACGGCAAGCTGCTGCGCCCCGCCTATGTCACCGCCTTCCTCAACGGCGTGCTCGTGCAGAACCGCCAGCCGTGGCTTGGCAGCACGGTGTGGCGCAAGGTCGCCACATATGAGACGCATGGCGATGCCGCGCCGATCCAGCTTCAGGATCACAATAGCCCGGTCTCGTTCCGCAACATCTGGGTGCGCCCGCTGCCCGAGGCGGCGGCGAGCCATGATTTCGAAGGCGAAGTGAAATGATCATCGACCGCAGAGACGCGCTCGCGGGCATGGCCGCGATGTTCGGCGCCAGCCTATTCGCACCGATCGCCCGCGCGGCGGCGATGCAGGTGACGCCGATCAGCAGCGGCCCACCCTCCTCGCCCGTGTTCACCGCGCCGCAGCGCGCGCTGATGACCGCGCTCAGCGAGCGCGTGATGCCGACGACCGACACCCCCGGCGCCATCGCGGCGGGCGTTCCCGAATATATCGAGAAGCTGCTCGCCGATTGGGCCAGCACCGACGACCGCAAGCCGATCCTCGCCGGGCTCGACACGATCGAGGCGCGCAGCCGGGCGGACTATAAGGTCGCCGCCGACAAGGCGACGCCCGCCCAGCAGGACGCGCTGCTGACGCTGGCGATGGAGGACAAGCTCCCCGGCGGCGCCGACTTTTTCGACAAGTTCCGCCAGCTCGTGCTCACCGGCTATTTCACCTCGGAAGTCGGCATCACGCAGGAACGCGAATATCTGCCCGTCCCCGGGCGCTACGACGGCGCCTATCCCTATTCCGAGATCAGGAAGGTGTTTTCGTCATGACGATCGGCAGACGGCAATGGATGGCGGGCGGCGCGGCGCTCGCGGCGGCGCTGACGGGGGGACCGCTGATGGCAAAGAGCCTCAAATCAAAGCCCATCGGCATTCAGCTCTACACCGTGCGTGAACTCTTCGCGAAGGACCCGATGGGGACGCTCGAGCAGGTCGCGGCGATCGGCTATCGCGAGGTCGAATATGGCGGCGGCGGCTATGACGCGATGGACCACGCCGCGCTCCGCAAGACGATGGACCGGCTCGGCCTGACGTCGCCCTCGATCCACGTCGGCTACGAGGCGCTCGCCAGCGATTTCGACGGCGCGGTCGCGATGACCAAGGCGCTCGGCGCCGACACGCTGATCGTCCCCTATATGGGCGAAGCGCATCGCAACGCCGAAGGCTGGAAAGCGGCGGTCGCCGATTTCAACCGCTATGCCGAGCGGCTCAAAAAAGCGGGGCTGGGCTTCGCCTATCACAATCATGATTTCGAGTTCACGCTGAAGCCGGGCGGCACCAGCCTGTTCGACACGCTGGTCGCCGACGCCGATCCGGCGCTCGTCGGACTCGAACTCGACCTGTTCTGGGCGGTCGCCGCGGGCGAGGATCCCAAGGCGATCATCCGGCGCCTGCCCGGACGCATCTATGCCTATCATGTCAAGGACCGCACCGCCGACGGCAAGATGACCAGCGTCGGCAAGGGCGTGATCGATTTCGCCGACATCTTCACGCTCAACGCGGTCGCCGACGTCGAGCATTTCTATGTCGAGAACGACCAGTCGCCCGCGCCCTATCTGCCCGACATCACCGCCAGCTTCAGCGCGCTCAGCCGCCTTCGCGCCTAACCGATATTCGAGGATAAGATATGACCGACCAGTTCGATGCGATCGTCATCGGTTCCGGAGTCAGCGGCGGATGGGCCGCGAAGGAACTGACCGAAAAGGGTCTCAAGGTGCTGATGCTCGACCGCGGCGTGATGGTCGAGCATGGCGACTATGATTATGACGGCAGGCCGCCCTATGAAATCCCGGCGCGCAACATGATGCCCGAGCCGCTGGTCAAGAGCGACTATTTCATCGCCACGCACGGCTATGTCTCGCCGTCGAACCAGAAATTCTACAACAACGACCGGCTCAACCCCTATGCCTATGGCGAGGGCGAGAAATTCTACTGGATCCGGCCGGGTGCGGTCGGCGGCAAGTCGCTGATCTGGGGGCGCTGGAGCTTTCGCTGGAGCCCGGAGGATTTCGAGGCGAACAAGCGCGAGAATGTCGGAATCGACTGGCCGATCCGCTATGACGACGTCGCGCCATGGTACGATTATGTCGAAAAATATATCGGCGTGTCGGGATCGCGTGAAAATCTGCCGCAGCTGCCCGACAGCGCGTTCCAGCCGCCGATCCAGATGAACGTCGCCGAGAAATGGGTGAAGGAACGGCTCGAGGCGACGTCGCCGGGGCGCAAGCTGATCAACACGCGCCTGTCGAACATGACCGAGGACAAGGAGGATCAGGGCCGCAGCAAATGCCAGTTCCGCAACCAGTGCGGGCGCGGCTGTTCGTTCGGCGCCTATTTCTCGACGCAGGCGGTCACCCTCCCCGCGGCGCGCGCGACCGGGCGGCTGACCCTGCGTTCGGACGCGGTGGTCTCCAATCTCGAATATGATCCGAAGACGAAGCGGGTCACGGGCGTGCGCGTGGTCGACGCGAAGACGAAGCAGGCCGAAGTGATCCCGGCGCGCCTCGTCTTCCTCTGCGCCTCGGCGATGGCCTCGACCCAGATATTGATGAACTCGCGTATCCCCGGCAGCGGCAAAAGCCATTTCGACGCCAGCGGCACGCTCGGCCGCTATGTGATGGACCATATCTTCCGCGTCGGTATCTCGGGCGATATTCCGGGGATGACCGATTTTATTGAATATGGCCGGCGTCCGGGCGGCGTCTATGTCCCGCGCTTCCGCAATGTCGGCGGCGAGGAGGGGATCGGTTTCAAGCGCGGCTACGGCTATCAGGGCAGCGCGCGGCGCGATCCGCTGCCGCCCGAGGGCTTCGGCGCGTCGATGAAGCATGGCATGCGCGGCTATGGCCCGTGGAAATTCGGCATGGGCGCGTTCGGCGAATGCCTGCCTTATGAGGATAATCGCGTCAGCCTGCACGCGGACAAGGTCGACCGCTTCGGCATCCCGCTGATGCGCTTCGACGTGACGTTCCGCGAGAACGAGATCCGCATGATGGACGATGCGCGCAGCGAAGGCGAGGCGATGCTGCGCCGGGCCGGCCTGACCAACGTCACCAGCGGGCGCAGCGAGCATGTCCCCGGCGACGCCATCCACGAAATGGGCGGCGCGCGCATGGCGGCCGATCCGCGCCAATCGGTGCTCAACAAATGGAGCCAGGCGCACGACGCCGCCAATCTGTTCGTCACCGACGGCGCCCAGATGGCCTCGATCTCGTGCGTCAATCCGTCGCTCACCTTCATGGCGCTGACGGCGCGCGCCGCCGATTACGCCGTGAAGCAGCTCAAGGCGGGGGCGATCTAGAAAATCCCCCTACGACCGTCATCCCGGCGAAGGCCGGGATCTCGACCTTGCCTCTTGACGCACCGGCGGGATCCCGGCCTTCGCCGGGATGACGGGGTGATCTTAAAGCGCGCCTTCGAGCCAGCCCTTGAGCGCGCTCTTCGGCGCCGCGCCGACCTTGGTGTCGGCAATCTCGCCATTTTTGAACAGGATCATCGTCGGGATACCGCGCACGCCATATTTGCTCGGCGCGTCGGGATGGTCGTCGATGTTGAGCTTGGCGATCACGACCTTGCCCGCGAGTTCGTCCGAGATTTCCTCGAGCGCCGGGCCGATCATCTTGCACGGGCCGCACCATTCGGCCCAGAAATCGACGAGCACGGGGGTGTCGCTGTCGATGACGTCGGCTTGAAAGCTCGCATCGGTAATGGCTTTGGTACCCATTTCAAAACTCCTGAAACTCTGTTGACGTCAAGCTAAGGCGTCGGCGCGTCCGGCTCAAGGGCTGAACCCGGCAAATTCGCCTTGGTTGCGCGCAAGCCCGGCTTGTGCGCGTCGAGCAACGCGTCGCCAAGGACGATCAGCCGCGGCGCCGCGGTATAGAGCAAAGCCGCCGCGACCCGCCGTCCCGGAAAGATCACCGCCAGCGCATCGCGATAGGCCGCCATCTGGCGCAGATAGGCGGGCGCGACCTCTGCCTCCCCTGCCGGGACATGCCGCCCGGTCTTGTAATCGATCACGGTCACCGCCTCGTCGGTCACCAGCAGGCGGTCGACGATCCCCGCGACAACGACGCCGTCGACCACCGCCGACAGCGGCACTTCGGCGAGGCTGCCCGGACCGAACAGCGCGGCGTGCGCCGGGTCGTCCAGCACCGCCAGCACCTCGTCCACCATCCCCGCGCGCGCCGCCTCGTCGAGCGCCGCGGCCTGCACCGACAGCCAGTGCAGCGCGGCGGCGCGGCGGCGCTCGGGCCGGACCGGCGGCAATCGCTCGAACAGTGCGTGGAGCAACAGCCCGCGCTCCACAGCCACCGCGCGCTCGCCCCCCTGCGGCGGCGACGCGACATCGTCCTCGCCGAGCGCCGACGGCGCAAGCGGCCGCGGCGGACGCGCTTCCTCGGGGGCCGATTGCCGCGCCCAGGGCGGCACGACGACCGGCGCCGGCACTTGCCGCGCCCTGTCCTTCGGCGGGCGCGCCCATTTCCCGGGCTGCACGGCATGGACGCGCTTGCGCCCCCAGCGCGGCCCGGCGTCCTGCCAGCCGGCGCCCATATCGGCCATGACCGCCTCGACCGCGCTGTGCCAATTATGATCGGGCAGGCTGCGGTCGGCGGTCTTGGTGATTCCGGCGACGACGAGCAATTCCTCGGCGCGCGTCATCGCGACATAGAGCAACCGCCAATGCTCCTCGCGCTCGGCCGCTTCCTTGTCGTCATAGGCCTTGGCGACAGCGCCGTAGCGTTCGTCCTTGCCGAGCGCGAACAGGGGCAATTTCTCCCACTCGCCCATCGACAGGTCGACGCTCAGCCGCCGCGGCCGCGGGTCGTCGGTCGCGTCGGCAAGGATGACGATCGGTGCCTGCAGCCCCTTCGACCCATGCACCGTCATCACCCGCACGACGTCGCTGCGCGCCTCGCTCTGGCGTTTGATCTCGGCCGTGCTGGCCGTGATATGGGCCAGGAAACCGAGCAGCGACGGCGCCTCCTGCCGCTCGAAGGCGAGCGCCTGCCCGAGCAGCTCGTCGATCGGGTCGCGCGCCTCGCGCCCCAATCGGCGATAGAGCTTGCGCCGCCCATCGAGCGGCCCCGACAAAAGCGCGTCGAGGAAGCGAAAGGGTGTCGTGAAGTCGGCCATGCCGAGCCATCCGCGCAGCGCCGCCATCGTTTCGGGCGGAACCTCGCTTTCGCGCGCGCGCAATTGCTCCCATAAAGCGCGGCCCTTCCGATTATGGGCGAAGCGGAACAGATCATCCTGCGTCCAGCCGAGCAGCGGCGAAACGAGCAGGCTCGCCAGGTTGAGGTCGTCGAGCGGCTGGACCGCGAAGCGCATCGCCGCGAGCAGGTCCTGCACCGCGAGCGATTGCGTCAGCGAAAAGCGGTCGACCCCCGCGACCGGCACATGCCGCGATTGCAGCCGCGCGACGATCCGCGCCGCAAGGTCGCGGCGGCGGCGGACCAGAATCAATATGTCGCCCGGCGCGACGCTGCGCCCGTCCTTGCCATGTTCGATCCAGTCCTGAACCTCGTCGGCGATCGCGCGCGACAGGCGCAGGCTCGCGGGATCGCTCGCCGC
Organism: uncultured Sphingopyxis sp.; assembly: GCF_900078365.1. Classification (NCBI taxonomy): domain Bacteria; kingdom Pseudomonadati; phylum Pseudomonadota; class Alphaproteobacteria; order Sphingomonadales; family Sphingopyxidaceae; genus Sphingopyxis; species uncultured Sphingopyxis sp. The sequence goes on along the minus strand of NZ_LT598653.1, from coordinate 175,278 downwards.
CACCGACGAGTCGCTTGATCCCGCCGCGTCTTCGCTTTCGTCAGCCTCGCTTTCATCATCAGCGGCGGCATCGAGCGCCTTGCCGACCGGCAGCGGCTCCCACAATTCGACGCGGCCCGCGCGGTCGCGGTTGAAATCGGCGGGAATATGCGGCGGCTCGTCGCTGGCGAGCCCCATCAATTCGGGCGCACCCGCCGCGATCCACTCATTTACGACGTCAAGCACGGCGGGGCTTGAGCGGTAATTGGTATCGAGATCGACATCCTCGAACGATCTGCCGCCCGCCTCAGCCTGTTTGGCAAAACTGCGTCGGGCAGCCTCGAATGCCGTCGGATCAGTTCCTTGGAAGCCGAAAATCGCCTGTTTGCGGTCGCCTACGGTGAACATCGTGCGGACACGATCGTCTTTGGCTCCGGCGCCTGCGAAAAACTCTCCGGCGAGGGACGCGATGATTTCCCACTGCCGCGTGTTCGTGTCCTGCGCCTCATCGACCAGGATATGATCGGTGCGCTGGTCGAGCTTGAAGCGCACCCACTCGCCGAAATCGCCGATGGCAAGCAGGTGGCCGGCGATGCTGATCAGATCGTCGAAATCGGCATAACCCTTCGCCCGCTTGGCGAGCGCATAGGTTTCGGCAAAGCGGCTCCCGAGATCCCAGGCCGCCGCCAGTTCGTCGGCGACCTGCATCGCCGAGGCGGTCGCCAGCAAGTCGCCGGTCGCCGCGACGATGCGTTCGGCGGCGCTCAGGCAGCCGCGCATCCCGCCCTTTTCCTTGACATAATCGGCGCGCATGTCCCCGGTGGCGGTCAGGAAGCAGCCGCGCAACTCCGCCAGCATCGCGGCACGTCCGCGCATATCGGCGCGCGACCAGTCGCCCATGACCGCGGCGCGGCCTTCGCCCGTCTTCGTCCCCCAATCGCGCCCGCTGACGGCGACGGCGGCAATGTCGCCATCGGCGATCGCGCCGCCCGCCAGCGCCGCCGCCTGCCATTCGGCCGGGTCGCCGTGCGGCAGGCCAAGCAGGGTCCGCGAATCATGCGCCTTCGGCGCCAGGCGCGGGCTGTTCGCCGCGGTGAAGCTGCTCGCGCAGCGGGCGAGGAAGGCGATGGCGGCATCCTGCCCCAGCCGCCGCGAGAGCATCGCGGCGACGCCGCGCATCGCATCGCCGTCGGCTCCCGGCTGTGCCAGCAGCGTGCCCAGCACCTCGCGCTGCAACGCGCCCGCCTCCCCATCCTCGAGCGCGCGAAACCCCGGCAGGATCCGAGCTTCGAGCGGAAAGCTGGCGAGCAGGGTCTGGCAGAAACTGTGGATCGTCTGAACCCGCACGGCGCCGCCGGGGCTGTCGATCACCGTCGCGAACAAGGATCGCGCGCGCCGCATCAGCGCCGGAACGCCGCGATCATAGCCGATGAGCTCGAGGTCGAGTCCCAGGGCCTGAAGCTCGGCGCGCAGGTCGCCATCGTCCATCCGCACCCACATCGCCAGCCGCTCGTGGATGCGGTGCGCCATTTCGGCGGCGCCCGCCTTGGTGAAGGTGATGCACAGGATCGCCTCGGGCGACACGCCTTCCAGCATCAGGCGCAGCACGCGCGCCGACAGCACTTGCGTCTTGCCGGTCCCCGCCGACGCGCCGAGCCAGACATGATCGTCCGGCTGCGCGGCCGCGCGCTGCCCCGGATCGAGCCTTTTCAGAAGCTTGTCGGGATCGATCATGCCGCGCCCTCCGCGTCCGCGCGCTCGTCCGCATCGCCGCGCCCGAACCATTCGTCGCGGCGCATCAGCTGGTCGAAATCGGCATAACGCTTACCCGCTTCGCCCGGAACGAAGGGCTCCTCGCTGCGCAGGTAACGCGCCATCAGATCGGCGAGCACCTCCTGCGCGCGTTCGACGACCGCCGCGGCCGTCGCGGCCTTGGGCTTTTGCCCGCGGATCGCCTTGACGGCGCCGTCGATGCCCTTTTTCCGGTCGCGCCGCAATTCCCAATATTCGAACGCATCGACCGTTTCGGGCGCAAGGTCGCCGAGCCCCGCCTCCTGCGCCAGCAAGCCCAACAGACCTAGCTGGCTGTTCAGCCCGTCGCCGGTCGATTTGGCCGACGGCGCCGCGCCCGTCTTGTAATCGACGATCGCCAGCGTGCCGTCGACCGTCTGGTCGACGCGATCGGCGGTTCCGTGCAGCCGGGTGCCGTCGACGACCAGTTCGCCGCGTACCTCGCCCGCGACCGGCCAACGCTCGTCGCGCGACGCCCATATGCGTTCCGCCGCCCAGCGCAGCGACGGCTCGATCCGCGGCAGCCAGAAAGCCCGCGCGAGCGAATCGAGCGCCGGGTCGGCACGCAGCGCCGCCAGTTCGGCACCGAACGCCGCTTCGGTCAACCCCGCCGCCTGCCAGTCCTGCAGGAATTTATGGACGCGGATGCCGAACCATTTGGCATCGGGGCCGCTGCTCAAGGGATCGAGTTCGCTCAGCCGCAATATCTTGGCCGCGTAAAAGGCGAAGGGATCGCGCGCGAGCTGATCGACTCCGGTGACGCTGATCGCGGTCGGCCGGGCGTTGAGCGGCGGCGCGGGGCGCGGCTTTTCGGCGGGCGCGCTGATGCCCGGCGGGACGTCGAGCGCGGCGGCAAGACGGACCACGCTCTCGCCGTCGACGCGCGCCTCGGGCAGGTCGCCCGCGAGCGCCGCGAGCCGCAGCCAGAAGCGCGACGCCACCGCGGGGTCGCCGCCGCTGCGCTGCGCGCGCGTCACCACCACCTCGCGCGCCGCGAAGGCGCCCGCGAAATCGTGCGCCGCCGCGCCCTGCTGACGCTCGGGCGCCGCGAGCCCCAGCATCCGGCGGATGCCCGGCGCGAGCCACGGATCGGGGCCCTGCTGCTGCGGCCAGCGCCCCTCGTCGAGCCCGCCGAGGATCATCAGGTCGGCGCGCTGCAGCCGCGCTTCGAGCAGCCCCCAGATGAACAGCCGCGGATGCCCGCCATAGGGCGGCCGCACACTCTCGCCCGACAAAAGGTCCGTGAGCATCGCGGGGAAATCGGCGGGCGCGACGAGCGCGGGGCCGTCGCCCTTCGCCAACGCCCAGCGATCGAACAGCTCGGACAGCACCCGGCCGGCGTGCCCCGTCCACACGCCATCGCCGGTGAGCCAGCCGAGCGCCGCCTGCAACGCCCCGAGCAGCGTGGCCGGCGGTGCGGGAACGCCGGCGGCAAAGGGCGCGAGCGACGCCTCGAGCGCGAGCGCGGCATCGCGCCACCATTCACCGATCGCCTGCGCCTCTGCATAACCGCGCGCCGTCGGATCGACCGCGCGTTCGGCGATCCGCGCCGTCACCCCGCCCCATCCCGGCACCAGCCCCGGGCCGCGCAGCACGAGATCGAGCCGCCGCACCTGATCGAGCCAGCCGAGCCGCGCCTCGCCCGCGCGCACAAGCGGATGCCCGAGCAGCGCGACGAGCCGTACCGGATCGAACGCGGCGGCGAATTCGGCGAGCGCGAGCAACAGCGCGCCGGGCGGCGTCTGCCCGAGCGGCTGCCCGGCGCTGTCGTCGACCGATATGTCCCAGCGCGCGAGCGCCGCCGCGACGCGCGTCGCGAGCGCGCGGTCGGGGGTCACCAGCGCCGCCGTCCGCTCGCCGGTTTCGAGCGCGCGGCGCATCATCAGCGCGATCCCCTGCGCCTCCTGCCCGTCATCGGCGAACACCGCCGCGCTCACCCCCGCGATGCCGGGCCCCAGATCGCCGGCCTGCTGCCAGCGCGCCGTATAGGCGGCGGGCGCGAAGAGCAGCGACGTGAACGGCGCGCGCGCCTCGGGCCCGTCGAACGGCGACGAGGCGGGCCACTCCATCACCTCATCGCGCGACACGCCCATCCGCCCGAGCAGCAATTTCAGATGATATTGCGGGTGGGTTTCGAGCGGGCGCGCCGGATTTTCGGGTTCGGGTTTCACCGGCCCCAGCGCCTCCCACTCCTCGCCCGCCATGCCGAGGTCGAGCCCCGGCAATACCACCATGCCCTGCGGCAGATCGGCGGCGGTGCGCAGCAATCGCGCGATGGCGGGCGCCGCGGTCGTGACGCCCGCCGCCACGACGAAGCGCGCGGGCGGCGCGGCGCGCCATCCCTTGCTCACGCGATCGAGCAGCCGGTTGCGGCGGTCGGCGCGGTCGATATGCCCCGTCGCGGCGAGCATGGCGGGCCATGTGTCGACGAGCAGCGACAATCGCCGCCACGACGCTTGCCAATGCCCCGCCAGATCGCCGAGCGCGCTTTCGATGCCGGCGAGCCGCGAAGGCGCGACCTCTTCATAGTGAAGCTGGTCGATCACCCGCCCCAGCCCATCGGCAAGCTGAAAGGCGGCCGCGCCGACGATCGGCTCCTCACCCGGCACATTGTGCTTCTCGATGAGCGCGGCGAGCATCAGCCGGCGTCTGAGCGCATCGATCGCGGGCGGCATCGCATCGCTTTCGTCGATCGGATCGAGCGCGAGAGCGACGCTTTCATCGAGGTCGGCGTCGCCGATCACGGCGAGCCGCGGCATCAGCAGCCCCGCGCCGCCCGCGCGCACGAACGCCGCCTGCACCGCGCTTCGCGCGCGATTGCTCGGCAGCAGAATCAGCCCTTCGGCCAGCCCCAATGCGCCGTCGGCGTAACGATCGATCAGCCCCGCGACGAGCGCGTCGGCAAAGGCCCGCTGGACGGGGATGGAGTAGATGGTGGGGGATCTGGGCATTTAACTTCGGTATCCACGGCTCAGCTGCGATGCGCAAGCCGATCCTCCCTGTGGCGGAGCCATGGGGAGGGGGACCGCCCGCGAAGCGGGTGGTGGAGGGGCCGCGTCATAGCCCCTCCGTCAGCGCTTCGCGCTGCCACCTCCCCATCGCTGCGCGACAGGGAGGATCAAACTGTCAGCCATCGCTCAGCGCCGCCTCGGTCGGCGCGATGGCCGCCGGGGTGCCGACGTCGAACCACTGCCCCATGTGCGACAGGCCGTAAAGCCGCCCCGCCGCGATCGCGCGTTCCCAGAGCAACATCGTCGAAAAGGGGCCTTCGGGCGCCCCATCGAGAAAGCGCCGCGAAACGAGCTGAACGCCGGTATAGACGAAGGGCGCGATCCGCCCCGGTTTGCGGCGCGACAACCGCCCTGCCGGATCCATATGGAAATCGCCGCGCCCGCCATGCCCGCTCGCGCTCGCCTGGCGGATCAGCAGCAGCAGCGCGTCCATCCGCGCGCCGTCCCAATGGCGCGCGAGGTGCCGGATGCTGTCCTCGGGCCCGTCGGTCCAGATATTGTCGCTGTTGACGATCAGGATCGGGTCGCCGCGAAGCTGCGGCAGCGCCTTGACCATCCCGCCGCCGGTTTCGAGAAGCTGGCCGCGCTCGTCCGAAATCGCGATCGTGAACTTGCGCTTCTGCGCCGCAAGATGCGCTTCCAATGCGTCGGCGAGATAGTGGACGTTGACGACGACATGGCCGATTCCCGCCGCCTCGATCCGGTCGAGACTATGGTCGATCAGCGCCTTGCCCGCGACGCGCACGAGCGGCTTCGGCCGGGTGGCCGTCAGCGGGCGCATCCGCTTGCCGATGCCCGCCGCCATCACCATCGCGCTTTCGATCTTCGCACTCACAGCCACGCCTCCGCCCGTTTCGAGGGCGGCACATTGGCGTCGAACCATTGCCGAACGGGGACAAGCGCCGGATGCGCGAGGTCGCGTTCGAGCAGTCCCCACATGCGCGGCTGGAAACTCTTGTAATGCGGCTTGTTGTCGCGTTTCCACAGCCGGACGAAGACGCCGAGGATGCGCGTGTTGCGCTGCGCCGCCAGCGCCCAATAGGCGTTCTCGATGTCCCGTCGCGTCGCTTCGCTGTAGCGCGCGAGCATCGCCGTCTCGACGCCCGGCGTCACGTCGCGCCGCGCATCTTCGAGCACCGAGGCGAGATCATAGGCCGGATGACCGACGAGCGCGTCCTGAAAATCGAGCAGGCCGTAATGCGCGATCCCGCCCTGCCCCGCGACCAGCATGATATTTTCGGCGTGGAAGTCGCGCAGCACGGTGACGCGCGGCAGGCCGTCGGTCTCGACGGGCATCAGCGCCGCTTCCCACGCGGCGCGGAATGCGTCGCGATCGGCCTCGATACCCAGGGCGGGACAATACCAGTCGGTGAACAGCATCACCTCGTCGAGCCACTGCGCGAGCCCATGCACCGGCAGCCCATCCATCGGCGGCCGCGCGTGGAGGTGGACGAGCAGGTCGGTCACCCCGGCATAATATTCGGCTTCGCGGTGCAGCGCGGCATCGACCGTTTCGCGCAGCCGGACGTCGCCGAAATCCTCGATCAGCAGCAACCCCCGGTCGAGGTCGCGTGCGAGGATCGTCGGCGCGTTGAGCCCCTGTTCGCACAGATATTCGGCGACCGCGATGAACGGGCGCGGGTCCTCGTGCGGCGGCGGCGCGTCCATCAGCACCGCCTGCCGGCCGCCCTCGACGACGCGGAAATAGCGGCGGAAGGATGCATCGCCCGCAAGCGGCAAAATCCGGGCGTCGCCCCAGCCATGCGCGGCAAGAAAGGCGGGCGCATGAGCGGGCGGAATCATCGAAGCGGCCATCGCGTTTCCCAAGCGGGCGGCACATCGGCTGTCAAGACGCGCGCGTCGCCTTCGCCCGAAATGCGGAGCGTCAGCGCACCGGGCCAGCCTTCGCCGCCCAGCCGTTCGGGCCATTCGATCAGCAGCGCGCCGTCGTAAAGATAATCGTCGAGCCCCAGTTCGATCAGCTCGTCCGCATCCTCGATCCGATAGAGATCGACATGCGCGATGGCGAGGTCGATCTCGGGCGGCGCATAGGGCTGAACGATCGCGAAGGTCGGGCTCGGCGCCTCGCCCGCCAGCCCGCGCGCCTTCAGCACCGCGCGCGCGAGCGTCGTCTTCCCCGCGCCGAGCTCACCCGACAGCAGCACGACGTCGCCCGCCTTCAGCGCCGCGCCGATCGCGGCGCCGATCCGCTCGGCTTCTTCGAGAGAGTAGGAATGGCGGGATTGCATCAAGGCTCAGCGCGGCCGCGAAAAAAAGCCGTGTGCTCCCGCCTTCGCGGGGACACACCGACAATGATTGTTGCGCTAGCCATCACGCCCCCCGCGGCAAGCTGATCCGCACCAGCGTCCCCTGCCCCTGCTCGCTCACCACTTCCATCGTCCCGCCGTGCGCGGCGACGAGCTGGCGCGCGAGCGCGAGGCCGATGCCGCCGGTCGCGGTGCCCGCCTGCTGTCCCTTGGCGACCGCCGCGGCCGCTTCGGGCATGCCGGGGCCGTTGTCGGACACGATGATGTCGATCCCGCGCGCGTCGCCGTCGGCGTGGAGCAGAACGCGCGCGCCCGATTTGCGCGACGGCGCGGTGAAGCGCACCGCATTGTCGAGCAGCCCCGCGACGAGCCGCGACAGCCGCGGCGCGTCGCCTTCGATCGTGCCGAGGTCCGCCGAGATATTGCCGACCAGTTCGACCTTCTCGCCATCGGCAAAACCCTTGGAGTCAGCGAGCGCGCTTTCGAGCAGCGCGCCGACGTCGACCGGCGCGCGTTCGATCGCGAGCGTCCCCGCCTCGCCCTGCGCGAGGTCGAGCACATTGTCGATCTGGCGGCCGAGCACAGCGACCGAATCCATGATCGCGTCGATATAGGCGCGCTGCTGGTCACCGAGCTTGCCGGCATAGCCCGCCTGCAGCATCTCGCCGAAGCCACCGATCGAGGTCAGCGGCGTGCGCAGTTCATAGCTCATCCGCGACAGGAAGGCGGTCTTGGCCTTGTCGGCCGCCTCGAGCGCCTCGTTGCGCTCGCGCAGCGCCCCCTCCATCTTCCGGCTCGCGGTGATGTCGAGCATGATGAGCAGCGCATTGCCGTCGGGAAGCGGGATCGAGGCAAAGTCGAAATGGCGCCCGTCGGCGAAGCGGACCTCGCCGACGCGCTGCTGGCGTTCCAATGTCGCGGCGCGGATCACTTCCTGCACGATGCTGATCTGGTTCGGCTTCGCGAGCCGGTCGGCGAGCCCCGCCATCAGCGCATCGACGCGCGGATGCGCCGCGAGCGTCGGCTCGTCGATGCCCCACAGGCGGCGGAAACGCTGGTTCCACAGGTGGAGCCGCCCGTCGGGCGCGAACACCGCGACCGCCTCGAACAGATTGTCGAAGGTCGCGGTGCGGACGCGGAGCAGCGTGTCACGCGCCCCCGCGAGCTGCACCTGTTCGGTCTTGTCCTCGGCGATCAGCAGCAGGCCGCCGTCGGGGGTCGGCTGTGCGACGACGTGAAGGTGCGTGCCGTCGCGCAGCAGCCAGTCCTCCTCGCTCGCCTCGGCCTGCGCGAACCAGTCGACATGCGCCTGCCGCCATTCGGGATAGTTGCGCACTTCGGGGGTCCGCCCGCGCTCGCGCCAGTCGTCGAGCAACCGCGCGAAAGGCAGCGCCTCGGCGACGTCGTCGGCCTCGATCCCGAACAGGCGGCGGAACGGCAAGTTCGCGAAATTGAGTCCCTGGTCGGGACCGAATTGCGCCACCGCCGCCGACAGCCGGTCGAGCAGTTCGCGCTGCGTATCGACGAAGCGGCGGTGCGCCCCGCGCTCGGTTTCGAGTTCCTGGATGTCGATCGCATAGCCCGCAACGCCGATTACCCGGCCGCCCTCGGGCGCGAGCGGCACATCGACGACGCGCATGATCCGCCGCTCGCCCTCGATCGTCACCGGGATGGTGCGCATCTGCGCCGATCCGGCGGCGCGCGCCGCATCGGCGGCGTCGGCGGCGCTCACCCCCGCGACGGTTTCGCACAGCTCGACGCCGCCGTCGATCACGGCGGCTGCGCCCTTCGCCTCGACCGCGCGGACATAGGCGCTATTGACGAGCGCGAGCGACAGATCGGTGTCGCGGAACCACATCGGGAAGGGCGCCGCTTCGATCAGCCCCGACAGCGCCTCGAACGCCGCCATCGCTTCGTCGCGCTCCTGCCGCGCGTGCGCGAGCGCCTGCTGCCCGTCGGTCGCGTCGCTCAGCCAGAGCAGCACGCTGCCCGGCCCGCCGACCGCCTGCGGCGCCGCGGCGCCATGGACGATGATCGTGCGGTGGCTGCCGTCGGGCTTGAGGCTCAATACGAAGGGTTTGGCGCCGCGCTGCGCGCCGAGGATCGCCTGACGCAGCGCGTCGTGCGCCTGCGCGTCGAGCCCGCTGCCGAGCCCGCGAAGCTCGTCGAAATTGCGCGGTCCGTGGTCGAGCCCGAGCCAGCGCCCGAGCCGCTCGCTCGCCTCGATCCGCCAGTCGGCGCGGACGATGACCGGAAGCTGCGGCGACGCCTCGACGAGGCTCGCGAGCCGTTCGGCCTGCCCCGCAACGAATGCCGAGCGCCGCTGCATCGCAATCCCGCGCAGCGTCGCCCATAGTCCGGCGAGCAGCCAGAGCGCCGCGAACAGGCCGAGCGCGAACAGCAGGGTCGGCGAAAGCGTGTCGCTCATCCCGCTTCAGTCTTCCACTTTTCCGCCGATTGCGCGATTACCATGATCGCCAGCCCTATAGGCGATACCGGCATGTTTCAATCGCGTGTCACCGCCAGTCGCCGCGTCCGATCGTCCGATGAGCTTGTCATCCACAATTTTCGTCATTGCGAGCGAAGCGAAGCAATCCAGAATAGCCTAAACCGCCCTAGATTGCTTCGCGTCGCTCGCAATGACGAGGAAGAAGCGAGCGTGCGGCCCGCCTCTTCGAAATCAATAACGATAATGATCGGGCTTGAACGGCCCTTCGACCGGCACGCCGATATAGTCGGCCTGCTTCTGCGTCAGCTTCGACAGATGCACGCCGAGCTTTTCGAGGTGCAGCGCCGCGACCTTTTCGTCGAGATGCTTCGGCAGAACGTACACGTCGTTCTTGTACTGCTCGCTGCGCGTCCACAGCTCGATCTGCGCGAGCGTCTGGTTGGTGAAGCTCGCCGACATCACGAAGCTCGGGTGGCCCGTCGCATTGCCGAGGTTCACCAGGCGGCCCTTCGACAGGATGATGATCTGCTTGCCGTCCGGAAATTCGACCAGATCGACCTGCGGCTTCACCTCGGTCCACTTGTAATTGGCAAGCGCCGCGATCTGGATCTCGCTGTCGAAGTGGCCGATGTTGCACACGATGGCCTGGTCTTTCATGGCCTGCATGTGTTCGCGGGTAATGACGTGGTAATTGCCGGTGGCCGTGACGAAGATGTCGGCATGGGGCGCGGCTTCTTCCATGGTGACGACCTTGTAGCCTTCCATGGCGGCCTGCAGCGCGCAGATCGGATCGATTTCGGTGACGAGCACGCGCGCGCCGCCATTGCGGAGCGACTGCGCCGAACCCTTGCCGACGTCGCCGAAGCCCGCGACGGTCGCGACCTTGCCCGCGAGCATCACATCGGTGCCGCGGCGGATCGCGTCGACGAGGCTTTCCTTGCAGCCATAGAGGTTGTCGAACTTCGACTTGGTGACGCTGTCGTTGACGTTGATCGCGGGGAAAGGCAGCTCGCCCTTCTTGGCGATATGATAGAGGCGGTGGACGCCGGTCGTCGTTTCTTCCGACACGCCCTTGATCGCCTTGACCGTCTTGGTCAGGTAGCCGGGGTTGGCGGCGACGAACGCCTTCAGCGCGCGCTGCATCTCCACTTCTTCCTCATTCTCGGGCGCCGGCATCGTTTCGCCCGCCTCGAGCTTCGCGCCCCACAGCGCGAACATCGTGGCGTCGCCGCCGTCGTCGAGGATCAGGTTGCAGGTCGTACCGTCCTCGACGCCCCAGTCGAAAATGCGGCCGACATAGTCCCAATAATCGGCAAGGCTTTCGCCCTTCACCGCGAACACCGGCACGCCCGACGCGGCGATCGCGGCGGCGGCATGGTCCTGGGTCGAGAAGATGTTGCACGTCGCCCAGCGCACTTCGGCGCCGAGCGCGGTCAGCGTCTCGATCAGCACCGCGGTCTGGATCGTCATGTGCAGCGAACCGGTAATGCGCGCGCCCTTCAGCGGCTGAGCGGCGCCATATTCGGCACGCAGCGCCATCAGGCCCGGCATTTCAGTTTCGGCGATGTTGATTTCCTTGCGCCCGAAATCGGCGAGGCTGATGTCGGCAACGACATAGTCACGGGTGTCGGCGGCGAGAGTAGCCACGGGGATTCTCCATATTTGGCATGTCGACCGCAGGCGAGCGGCCACGAAATTATCTTGCGCGCCCTAGCCGAAACGCCGCCGCCGATCAAATATAAACTTTTCTTTATATCACGCCCGCAGAACGATCCGTCGACATCTGCGCCCGCGCGAATCGGCGGCGCGAAAACGCACCGGCCGCAAAAATAATTTTCGCGCGCATCAATTGTGACAATCGGGGGCCCCGATTGTGACATGGAGTCGCAAAGCCCAAGATTCTGAAAAACCGGACTTATAATGCGCCTTGCGTTGAGCTTAATCGCTCTTTGTGACAGCTATGTTACAAACCCCCGAAAACATTGACTTTTTACACAGCGCACGAGAAAATCGGCCCAAGTTTTCGGGGAGATACCTAGATGAAAAAAATTCTGCTGCCGCTGATCGCCTTGGCGCTTTCGAGCCCTGCCGCGGCGCAATCGATCGTCGTCGTGACCGCGCCGGAGGCCGATTCGGTAATCCTTCCGGTCGCCTATGCCGAACTCAAGGCAGGCGAAAACGACGCCGCGGTCGAAAAGCTGACCGGCGACACCGGCCTCGACGCGCGCGACCCCTCGCGCCTGATCAATCTCGGCACCGCTTATGCCCGGCTGGGCCGCACCGCCGAAGCGGCGGCGGCCTATGACGCCGCGATCGGCAGCCCGATCCGCTACGATGTCGAGCTGGCGAGCGGCCGCTACATGGATTCGCGCTGGGCGGCGCGCACCGCGCTCGCCAACCTCAACCAGGGCAAGCCGCTGCTGGCGCTGGCTCGATAAAAACACGACTAAGAGCACGTCGCCCCCGCGAAGGCGGGGGCCGTTGCCGGCCTTATGCAACGCCGAAAGCATGACCTCCAGCGGCCCCCGCCTTCGCGGGGGCGACGGCTAAGGCTCAGGCCTCACCGCCCTCGGTCGTCAGCAGGCGGGCGTCCACTCCCGCCTCGGCAAACGCCGCCTGCCACCTTTCGGCGGGCGGCGTTTCAAAGAGCAGGCCGTCGCTGCCCGGCGTGACATGCCAGCCGTGGCGCACCATCTCGCCTTCGAGTTGCCCGGGCGACCATCCCGCATAGCCGAGCGCGACCAGCCAGCGCGACGGGCCGCGCCCTTCGCCGATCGCGCGCAATATGTCGTGCGAACTCGACACCATCCAGCGATCGCCGACCTGCACCGCCTCCTGCCCGCCCCAGTCGCGGCTGTGGAGCACGAAACCGCGCGACGGCTCGACCGGCCCGCCGAGGAAAACCGGCTGGTCGAGCGGCTCTTCATGCTCGATCTCGAGCTGGTCGAGCACCGCCCCGACGGTCATTCCGTCGATCGGATCGCCGATGCCGATCCCCATCGCGCCGTCCTCGTCATGGCTGATCATCGCGATCACCGAATGTTCGAAACGGGGATCGCCGATGCCCGGCAGCGCGAGCAGCAATTGGCCGGTGAACCAGGCGGGGACGGTTTCCATATCCGTACAATGCCGCGACAGGCCGAAAGGGTCCAGCCTCTTTGCCGCAAGCGAAGCGCGACCGGCGGCTTCGAAGCGTCGAGCGGAAGCAGCAGACCATCCCCGCGAGCAGCCCGCCCGGGCTAAAGCGCCCATCCGAACGCGCGGCGCAATTCGGCCGCGCCGCCGCGTTCATAGGGGAGGCCGTGCGCCATCACGACGCGCTCGCAGTCCCAGGCCACGATTTCCGTCATCGCGGCGCGCACGGCGCGGCGGCGCGGCCAGAAGGTCAGGCGCATGTCGGCGGGAGTGCCGCCCGCCGGGTGCGCGACGCCCGCCAATCGCACCAGCCAGCGAAACAACCGGCTGCGCACGCGCGCGGGTTCGAAATTTTCGATCAGATCGGCCAGAATGACGGTGCGTGAAGCCGCGTGAAAAAACACCGCTTCGCTGACCATCGTGCCCGGAACCAGCACGCCCGCGATCCCGCCCGGAAGCGGCATCGCCGGACCTTCGAGCAGCGCGTCGATGCGGAAGTCGCGCTTCGCCTTTTCGGCGAGCCCCGGCACGGCGAGCGTGCGCGCCGCGGGATAGCGCGCCTGCCAGTCGGCGACGTACCAATAATGGATGCTGTTCGGTGCGACGAGCCAGGCCACCTCGCCCAGCCGGTCGATCGCCGCGAACAACGCCTCGTCGGGGGCGATCGGCGAGTGGATCCACAGCCGCCTGCCCGGCAGACGCACGACCGTCATCCGCGTCGGAAAGGGCATCGAGGCGGGGCCGTAATCCATGCGGATTTCGGGACCGTCGACGGTCCATATCCGCTCGCCGAACGGCTTGGGCACGTTGAGCGGCGCATAGGGAACGAAGCTGGACATGGACGGCAGGGTATAGATGCGGCGGCCGCCTTTCAATTCGCCGGTCGTTCCCGCATGCCTATTTCCCGCCGCGCCGCGGGATCGCGAGCACGAGTATCGCACCCAGGGCTGCGAGCGCCATATCCTTTTGCGCGTCCCATATGTCGCCCTGTTGTCCGTTATAGCGATCGGCGGTCTCGCCCGCCGCGACGATGGTGAGCAGCCATTCGAAGATTTCGTAGAGGCACGAGATCGCAAGCACCCAGCCGAGCACGGCCACAGCCGCGCCGGCCGAGCCCGCCCCTCCGCCGGGCGATTTCGGCGACGGGGATCACCGACAGCGCGCCGAAGGCGAAATGAGCGAGCCGGTCATAATGGTTGCGCGTCCAGCCGAAGGCCTCGGACGGGCTCGTGCCCGTCAGCGCGCGGGCCCATTCGTCGTAGGGGACGTTGCTGTAGGCGTAACGGCCGCCGAGCGTGTGGAGCGCCATGAAGAGGGCGATGCAGGCCAGCGCAGCGGTGGACAGCGGCCAGCGGCGGAGCAGCCAGGGTGACGCGGCGAGCAGAAGCAGCGTCGGGATATGCTGAAGCAGCGCGACCTCGGGATAGGGCTGGTCGATCTGCGCGAGGAGCAGCAGCGCGAAGAGCAGGCCGAGCAGGCGGCGCTGCGGGCGAGGGATGGCGGCGAGAGAGGCGAACATGACCTTCCCTACCGAGCCGGAGCGGAATCTTTAAGTCCTCCTCTTCGGAAGGCGTCGGCTTTGGCTGGTTAGCTGCCATTCCCAACATTCGTCATTCCCGCGAAAGCGGGAACCCAGAGCGTGCGTCGGCTGACTCCGCACTGGGTTCCCGCTTTCGCGGGAATGACGAAGCTATGAGATGCTCAGCGTCCGCAACCGGCCGAAAGCAGTCATACCGCTTTCCTCTTTGCAATGGATATGCCTCAACCCTTCTTCAGATGCCGGCGGCCGAGCAGTTCGGCGATCTGCACCGCGTTGAGCGCCGCGCCCTTGCGGAGATTGTCCGAAACGCACCAGAGGTTGAGGCCGTTTTCGACCGTCGGGTCCTCGCGCACGCGGCTGACGAAGGTCGCGAAGTCGCCGACGCATTCGACGGGGGTGATGTAGCCGCCGTCCTCGCGCTTGTCGTGGAGTACGACGCCCGGCGCCTCGCGCAGGATGCGCTGCGCGTCCTCGGCCGACAGTTCCTCCTCGGTCTCGATATTGATCGCTTCCGAATGGCCGACGAAGACGGGCACGCGCACGCAGGTCGCGGTGACCTTGAGCTTGGGATCGAGAATCTTCTTGGTCTCGACCACCATCTTCCATTCCTCCTTGGTCGAACCGTCGTCGAGGAATTTGTCGATGTGCGGGATGACGTTGAAGGCGATCTGCTTGGTGAACTTGTTGACGTCCTTCTCGTCGCCGACGAAGATCTGGCGCGTCTGGTTCCACAACTCGTCCATGCCCGCCTTGCCGGCGCCCGACACCGATTGATAGGTCGAGACGACGACGCGCTTGATCGTCGCGGCATCGTGCAGCGGCTTCAGCGCGACGACCATCTGCGCGGTCGAGCAATTGGGGTTCGCGATGATGTTCTTCGCCGTATAGCCGTCGATCGCCTCGGGGTTCACCTCGGGCACGATCAGCGGCACGTCGGGGTCCATGCGGTAGAGCGAGCTGTTGTCAATCACGACGCAGCCCACCGCGGCCGCCTTGGGCGCGTGGATCGCGGTCGCGTCGCTGCCGATCGCGAAGATCGCCATGTCCCAGCCCGACCAGTCGAAATTCTCGATATTCTGGCACTTCACGGTTTTACCGGTATCGCCGATCTCGATCTCGTCGCCCTGGCTGCGCGACGATGCGACCGCCGCCAGTTCGTCGTAGGGAAATTCGCGCTCGGCGAGAATGGCGAGCACTTCGCGCCCGACATTGCCCGTGGCTCCGGCGACAACGATACGATAACCCATTTACTCACTCCTCGGTGCAAACTCGGTTGAAAACGATAATCAGACTTTCCAGCGGAAATGGCCGGTCAGCGGGTGGTCGAACAGCGCATCCTCCTCGCGCGTGCCGCCACCGATATTGTGGAGGACGAGCGGCACGCCGGTGGTATCCTTGCGGTCGGACACGATACCGGTATGCGGCATCCGCCCGCCGACCATCTGGGTGAAGATGTCACCCGGACGCCAGTCGGCGGGGTCGTCGGTGACGGGGAGCGAAGCCCCCTGCCGCCGCCAATAGGTCGCGAGATTGGGCACGCGGCGATGGTCGATGTTGCGGTCGGGGCGCCCCAGCCCCCAATTCTTCGGATAGGCCCCGAAATTGGCACGCATGTCGGCGTTTACAAGGGCCTGAAGGTCGGCGCCGAGCGCATCGCGGAACGCGCGGATCACGACGTCGGTGCAGACGCCCTTGGCGCGGTCGACGTCGCCGTTGGGAAAACGCAGGACGCTGTAGGCGGGGTCATAGGTCAGCGTGACCCCGACCTGGCGCCGCGCCGCACGCACCACGCGCTGCGCGGGGGTGAGCGCCATCGCCTCGCCCGACACGCCGAACGCGAGCACCGCGCCAAGAAAGGCGCGCCGTGTCGGCCGGAAGGATGAGGGTGCTCGCATCAGATTCGCCTTGCCCAAAAGAAAACGACCGGCTCTGCCTGTTGGCGGAACCGGTCGTTTTTGAAAGCTGTTTCGGCTTTGGGTGAGAGAAGCTCTCCTTAGCCTTCGCCGGCTTCCGACCGGTAATCGCGGCGCTCCGCAATACGTGCCGATTTACCAGTGCGCCCACGCAGATAGTAAAGCTTCGCACGACGGACAGCGCCCTTGCGGACGACGGTAATCGAATCGATGTTGGGCGAATAGAGCGGGAACACGCGCTCGACACCTTCGCCGAACGACATTTTGCGCACGGTGAAGTTGGAGCCCATGCCCTTGTTCGAGCGTGCGATGCACACGCCTTCGAAATTCTGGACGCGGGTGCGTTCGCCTTCGACCACCTTCACGCCGACTTTCAGCGTGTCGCCGGGACGGAAGGTCGGAATCGTCTTGCCGGCCTTGGCGATTTCTTCGGCTTCGATCGTCTGGATGAGGTTCATATCCTCTAGTCCTTTTCTTTTCGCCGCGCGCCAGAGGCAGGTCGGGCCCGAGCGCCCTCATGGCGCTCCCAAAGGTCCGGCCTGCGTAACCGTGTCCGTCGGCAAGGCCCCCCGATCGCAGCACTTCGGGAACCCTGCGCCCCGCCCGGCAGACCGGTCGGGGATAAGCGGAAACAGACGCGCGCAATCGACGCGATTCGCCACGGCTCCGCTTGAAGCCGCGGCCACTACGCCGGAAAGCGACGAAATGCAAGGGGTTCGGGGTGCAGCGGACAGGGCCGATTTAAACGGCCCTTAACCAAAATCGCCCATGGAGGGCGCCGGAGGGACCCGATGTCATATGTGACCGCCATCAAGCCGCTGGCAAGCCGCGTTTTCGCGCCCGCCGACGGCGCCGCGCTGGCCGCGTTCCTCAACTGGGCGCTGTGCTGGTTGCTGCTGCCCAACCTCGCCTTCCTGCCGATCACGATCATGGGCGGACCGATGCGCGCACCCGAAATCTGGCTGTGCGGCGCGGTCGGCCTTGTCGCGAGCTGGTTCGGATATTGGGTCCGCGTCGCCGCCTTCTTCGCGCTGCTCGCCTATCTGGTGCTCGTTTTCATCGCGAGCATGTTCAACATGCACGTCAGCATGATCCTTTCGGTCGTCGCGCTCGTGCTCGACATTCGCCCCGCCGCCTCGCCCGAATATCTGATCGGCGGCGCGTTGCTCATCCTCGTCCTCGCGCTCGCCGCTCGTCAGCTTCGCCGGCCGAACAAGCTGCGCGGACTGCAGTGGTTCGTCGCCGCGGCGGCGCTGACCTATGCCCTGGCGACGGCGGACTATGTCAGGGCGCGCGACAGCGCGACTGCCTATAACCGGCTCGCCCCCGCCGACGCGCCCTTCACCTCGGCAACGCGGCAAACCGGCTTTCTGAAGCTCGCCGACGGCGAGAGGCATGTGATGATCGTCATGGTCGAAGCGATGGGCCTTCCGACCGAGCCCAGCCTCCGCGCGCGGCTCGATGCGATCTGGACGCGCCCCGAACTCGCCGGGCGGTTCGAGATCAGTCAGGGCGACACGGCCTTCTATAATTCGACGACCAAGGGCGAGATTCGCGAGCTGTGCCAGCACTGGGGCGACTATAAGGAGATCGTCGCGCCGGCGCCCGATTGCCTGCCCGCCGCCCTCGCGCGGCGCGGTTATGCGACACACGCCTACCACGGCTTTTCACCTGGATTTTTCGACCGCGACCGCTGGTATCCGCTGATCGGGTTCGAGCTGACGAGCTTTCGCGACGCGATCGAGGCGCAGGGCGCCGGCCATTGCCCCAACGTCTTTCCCGGCGCGTGCGACCGCGACATCCCGCGGCTGATCGGCCGCGACCTCGCCGCGGCGCAGCGGCCGCAATTCGTCTATTGGCTGACGCTCAATTCGCACCTGCCGGTGGTCGCCAACGCCGAACTGCGCACCGAGGATTGCCGCCAACTGGGGGCGACGCTCGATGCCGATTATCCGCAGGTCTGCCGCCTCTTCGCGATCTGGGACGACACGGCGGCGGCGCTCGCCGCGATGGCGAGCCGGCCCGGTTTTCCGCCGACCGACATATTGATCGTCGGCGACCATATGCCGCCCTTTACCCAGCAGAAGAGCCGGATGATGTTCGACAGCGGCAAGGTGCCGTGGGTATTGCTGCGCTATCGGTCCTCGCGCCCCGCAGCATAGGCCTGCCACAGATCGGGGCGGCGCGTTCGCGTATCCTGCTCGGCGCGCTCGCGGCGCCAGGCGGCGATCTTCTTGTGATCGCCCGAACGCAGCACTTCCGGAATGTCGCGCCCCTCCCAGCTGACCGGCCTTGTATAGTGCGGATATTCGAGCAGTCCTTGTTCGAAGGATTCGTCGTCGCCGCTGACGGCCGCACCCATGACGCCGGGCAGCAGGCGAATACAGGCGTCGAGCAGCAATAGCGCCCCCATCTCACCGCCCGACAATATGATGTCGCCCATCGACACCTGTTCGACCGCGCGCGCGTCGAAGATGCGCTCGTCGAATCCCTCGAAGCGGCCGCAGAGGATGATCGCGCCGGGACCCGACGAAAGCTGGCGGACGCGCGCTTGTGTGATCGGCGTGCCGCGCGGGGTCATCGCAAGGATTGGCAGCCCCGGATGCGCCGCCATCGCATGGTCGACGGCGGCCGCCAGCACATCGGCCTTGAGCACCATGCCGGCGCCGCCGCCCGCGGGGGTGTCGTCGACGGTGCGATGCTTGTCGGTCGCGAAGTCGCGGATCTGCACCGGCGCGCAATGCCAGGTCCCGCTTTCGAGCGCGCGCCCCGCCATGCTGTGCCCGAGCGGGCCGGGGAACATGTCGGGATAGAGGGTGAGCGGAACCGCGGTGAAGGTCATTGAGAGCGTCCGCCTGAAATCTGACCCCAAGTCCATTGCATCAAGCCATGTCCCAATAGCCACGCCAAAATTGCGCCAACCGGCCCCCACCAAAGAAAAGAAACGGCGAACATCCAGCCAAAAGCGGCAGAGTAGAGCCACAATCCGACCAAAACCGGAATCAGCAACAAAGCCGGCACAATCGCGGGAGCGACAATAGCCATTTCCCGGAAACCAACGCCGCCCCTGCCTGCACGACGTAACGAAGCGCGATAGAGGAACATCATCCCAAGCTGCATGGCGAGAATAAACGAGATCAGCGAGATGGCCGGAATTATGCTCATGACGGCGGCTGCCATAGCGCGTCGGGGATGAGGTGGCGATCCTTGGCGAGCTCGGCGTGCAGCCATTCGCGGAAACGTTCGATCTTGCGCACGCCGACGCGGTTTTCGCGGTGGACGAGCCACATGGCGCGATCCGAAACATGGAGCGTTTCGAACGGCTGGACCATGCGGCCGCTGGCGAGGTCGGCCTGCCAGAAGAGCGGGGTCATCATCGCGGCGCCGAAGCCCGCCTGCACCGCGCTCGCTTCTTGGAGCTGGCTGTCGAGTTCGATCCCGCGCCGCGACGGCGCGAGCGGCGTTTCCACCCCGGCGGCCGCGAACCAGTCGGCCCACCAGCTGTCGTTCGGCGCGAGCCGCTGGACGCGCAGCAGGTCAGCGGGTTCACGAATGCCATGTTCCTCGATGAACGCGGGCGAGGCCAGCGGCGCGACATGCTGGCGCATCAGGAAGTCGCTACGCAGCCCCGGCCACGACCCCGTCCCGATCCGGATCGCAAGGTCGACGTTCGACGCGTCGAAATCGATCAACTGGTTGCTCATCGACATGCGCACCGCGAGTTCGGGGTAGAGAAGCTGAAAGCTGCCGATGCGCGCGCTGAGCCAGCTGCCCCCGAAACTGGTTACCGTGCTGATCGTCAACACTTCGGCCTCGTCGCTGCCCAAGGCGGCGAAGGCGTCGCCCATCGCGGCGAAGGCGCCCGAGATCGCGGGGAGCAGCCGCTGCCCGGTTTCGGAGAGGCGCACGCGCCCTTTTTCGCGCACGAAGAGCGCGCGGCCGAGCCGGTCCTCCAATTGGCGGACCTGATAGCTCACCGCCGCCTGCGTCAGCCCCAACTCTTCGGCGGCGCGCGAGAAATTCTGCAGGCGTCCGGCGGCTTCGAAGGTGCGTATAGCGGCAAGGGGCGGAAGGCGGGACATGCGACCTTATAAGTTCAGCTTATGATATGGTCCACGCCTTTTGTTGGCGCTGCCGTGCATGGAGGGGCATTTAGGCGGCACCAAGCGAAAGGAGATGAGCGATGAAAGACGAGCAGTTCATGCGCGTTTGGAATGGCGGTCATGATCATTTCAGCGCCGACATCACCCGTGCCCTCAAATGGCTGGCCGAACCCTTCCGCCGCATGGGCGAATATATGGGCCCGGC
This sequence comes from uncultured Sphingopyxis sp., assembly GCF_900078365.1. Lineage (NCBI taxonomy): Bacteria > Pseudomonadati > Pseudomonadota > Alphaproteobacteria > Sphingomonadales > Sphingopyxidaceae > Sphingopyxis > uncultured Sphingopyxis sp. The sequence continues at coordinate 154,885 of NZ_LT598653.1, read as the reverse complement.
GAGCGCACCGGGCGAGGATAGCTTCTTCACCCGCGCCGCCGCGCATTGCGGTGTGCATCCGCGCCGCGCGCGATAATCGCTGCCCCCTCTCGAAGGTCCGGGGCGAAACGGGACGGGGCCGTCCCTTGCAAAGACCCCGTCCCGTTTCCATCAGTCCCTATCGGGCGGAACGACGCGAAAACGCAGCGCCTGCACCGTCGCCGGCGTCGTCGGGGCGAGCAGCAAGACCCCGTCGAGCTTGCCCTTTTCGCAGTTGAGCCGGAAGGCGGTCGACATCGCGCCCATCGGCGCGAGCGGTTCGTCGGCGGGGCATTCGCCAACCTCTTGCTTCAGCGCCGCGAATTCGGCCGCCCAGTTGGCGGCCGAGCGGTCCATCAGGAAATTCATCGCGAGCCTGCCCCGAAGCGCGCCGAGATCGCCTGCGGCATAAGCGGCCTTTGCCGCCGCATAAGCCTCCGCCACGGCGGACGACACCGGCACCTCGCGCGGTTCGAGCAGCCCCGCCCTCTCCATCGCGACCGCCGTATTCCACGCGGGCGCCGACGGTCCGGCGTAGGTGCGGTTCGCCATCGCGAAGACGCCAACGCCATGATCGGGCATCAGCATCACATGACTGCCATAGCCGGGATAGCCGCCGCCGTGCGCGAGCGTCAGCCCGAGGTCGCAATCCTGCGCGACGCGCCAGCCCATGCCATAAGCCGCCGCCTGTTTGCACGCGCTCGCGCCGCTCGTGCCGATGCGATTGGTCACCGATACGAAATTGAGCCCCTGCGCGACCTCACGCACCGTCGACCGCTTCACCGGGCCGGTGTCCGCATCGTCGCGCGCGGGCCACGCCGAGAGCAGAAAGGCGACCCATTTGGCATAGTCGTTCGCGCTGACCTGCAGCCCGCCCATCGCGTTGAACGCGCCGTCGGCCATTTCGGGCTCCGCCGACCAGCGGCCGTTTTCCCAGCGATAGCCGAGCGCATAGCGCGCCTTCGGTGCCTGGGTGACGTCAAAGCCGCTCGCCGTCATGCCGAGCGGGATCAGGATCGCCTGCCGGACATAGTCGGTGTAAGCCATGCCCGACGCCTCGGCGACGATGCGGCCGAGCAGCGCATAGCCGAAGTTCGAATATTCATGCTGGCTTTGCGGCACGCGGCTGAACGGCACGCCCGCGGCGAGCATTTTCGTAAATTCGTCCTGCGGCAGGACCTGCTGCCGGTCGCCCCACGGGTCATCGGTGACGAAGCCCGCGACATGGTGGAGCAGGTCGCGGATACGGATACGCGGGCTGTCGCTGGTCGGATAGGTCCAGCTTTTCATTTCGGGAACATGGACTTCGGCGAGATCGTCGAGGCGGAGCTTGCCGTCGTCGCGCAGCTTGAGGATCGCGAGCGCGGTGAACGCCTTGGTCATCGAGGCGATGCGGAACAGGCTGTCGGGAGTGACGGGACTTTTGTCGGTCAGGGTCTGGACGCCGATGCCCTTCACATAGGCGAGCTGACCGTCCTTGACGACGCCATACACCATGCCGGGGATATGCTGATCGGCCTGATATTTCGCGAACAGCGCGTCGATTTCGGGGGCGAGCTGGTCGAGGGCCTCGGGAGTGGCTTCCTGTGCGGCGGCAGGGACCGAGCTTCCCAGGATGAGGGCGAAAGCGAAACCCGGTTTCCAGCGCATAATCCCTCCGTGACCGATCGCCGTCAGGCTAACAGCGGCGGCGGCGGCCGGCAATCAGCGATAGAAGGACGATCATCTCACCGGGACGGCGAAGGCCTTAAACGACCGAAGGCCGACATTCCGCATCCTTAAAACTTCGTCATTCCCGCGAAAGCGGGAACCCAGAGCGTGCGTCGGCTGACTCCACACTGGGTTCCCGCTTTCGCGGGAATGACGAATGTTGGGAAGGGCGGGAAGCCACTCCAACGCCGACGCCTCTAATGTCCCATATCCGCCGCCGATGCTTTGGGCCCACCTGGCTTCGGCGACCTCAGCAGCACTACCAGCGGCACCGACGCCAGCGTCACCCACATCATCAGCCAGAAATCGTCGATATAGGCGACCATCGCCGCCTGCCGGTTGATCTCGGCGTTGACCATCGCCATTGCCGCCTCGCCCATGATGCCGAAACGGTCGGAGGTCGACGGGTCGAGCAGGCCGACCGAGCTGTTGGTGACATGCGCCGCCAGGTCCTCGTGGCTCGTCTGCGTGTTCGCGCCGAGTAGGGTGGTGACGACCGAAATGCCGACCGACGCTCCAAGGCTGCGCAGGAGGTTGAGCAGGCTCGACCCGTCGGTGCGGTGCTGCGGCGCGATCGTCGCAAAGGCCATGGTGTTGAGCGGGATGAAGATCAGCCCCATGCCCAGCCCCTGCACCAGCCCGCTGATGACCACCGGCTGCATCCCCATGGCGAGCGACCAGTGGCTCATCTGCCACAGCGAGTATGCGGCGATGACGAGACCGGTGCCGACCAGCCAGCGCGCATCGATCCGGCCGAGCAATTGTCCCGCGACCCACATGCTCATCAGGATGCCGACGCCGCGCACCGCAAGGACGATCCCGGTGTCGATCACCGGCCAGCCGAACAGAGTCTGCAGCATCGGCGGCAGCAGCGCCATCGAAGCGAACATTACGACCCCGATCACGACCATGAAGCCCATTGCGGTGACGAGGTTGCGGTCGGCGAGCATCTTGCGGTTGAACAGCGTATCGCCGCGCGCGGTGAACAGATGGACCAAGAACATCCACAGGCACGCGATGGCGACCCCGCACTCGATCCAGATTTCGACGCTGTTGAACCAGTCCTCGTGCGCGCCGCGGTCGAGCATCAGTTGCAGCGCGGCGAGGCCGAGCGCGAGCATCGAGAAACCGAACAGGTCGAACTTGCGGTCGGCCCTGCGCGTCGCGGGCAGCAGCGCCCACATCATCGCGAGCGTGAGCAGCCCGACGGGCAGGTTCACGTAAAAGACCCAGCGCCAGTTGACGCTCTCGGTCAACCAGCCGCCGAGCACGGGGCCCAGGATCGGGCCGATCATGATCCCCATGCCCCAGATCGACATCGCGCGCGCGTGGCGCTCGGGCGGGTTGATGTCGAGCATCACCGACTGCGACAGCGGTCCGATGAAAGCGGCGAAAATCCCCTGCATGAAGCGAAAGGCGACCATCTGTTCGAGCGTCTGCGCCGCGCCGCACGCCATCGACGCGACGATGAAGCCCGCGACCGCGCCGAGGAACAGCTCGCGCCGCCCGATGCGGTCGGCGAGCCAGCCGGTGATCGGCATCGCGATCGCCGAGGCGAGGATATAGCTCGTCAGCACCCAGGTCACCGTCTCGCTCGTTGCGCCGAGCGCCGACTGCATATGCGGGATGGCGACGTTGGCGATCGTCGTGTCGAGAATCTGCATGATCGACGCGCCCATGACGGTGACGGTCAGGAGGCCGCGATAGCGGACGCGTTCGTGGAGCGGGATCGAATCGTCGTCGGGCAGCGCCGAGGCGGCGGATCGGCGGGGAAGGGCGTTGCTAGCCATGGTTATCTAAAGCCCCTCCCCTTCAGGGGAGGGGTTGGGGTGGGGGCTCGCGACATAGCGCAAGGCCGATGGCCCCCACCCGCTACGACTAGGCAGCAAGCTGCCAAGTCTCGCTGCCCTCCCCTGAAGGGGAGGGTCTGAAGCAGGTAAAGTGGCAAGGTCACCCTATTTCCCCGAAACCGCACCGCCGCCGGTAAACACCCGCACATCGGCCGACAGTCCCGCGATCATATCGCGCGCGGGCTTTTCGTCGAACGCGATCCGCACCGGCACGCGCTGCGTCACCTTGACCCAGTTGCCAGTGGCGTTCTGCGCCGGCAGCACCGAAAATTCGCTGCCCGTCCCCGCGCCGATCGTCAGCACATGGCCGCGCACCCTCAGCCCCGGATAGGCGTCGAAGCTGATTTCGGCGCGCTGGCCGACGCGCATGTTCGCAAGGTCGGTTTCCTTGAAATTGGCCTCGACCCACGGATGCGCGGTGTCGACCAACGTCACTGCGGGCAATCCCGCGACCATCATCTGGCCGACCTGCAGCCGGTCCGACTGCGCGATGCGTCCCGCGCTCGGCGCGCGCACTATCGTCCGGTCGAGGTTCACCTGCGCCTGCGACCGCTGGACGCGCGCCGCCTCCACCTGCGGGTTGATCCCGCTCGACGGACCCGCCGCGAGCTTGGTGCGCGCTTCGGCGGCGGCGGCTTCGGCCTGGCGGACGCTTTCGCGTGCTTGGCTGAGTGCGTGGCGCGACGCGTCATAGGCTGCCCTGGTGGTGAAGCCCTTTTCCATCAGCGCCGCCTGCCGGTCGAAGGTCACCTGGGCGAACTTCACATCCTCGCGCGCCGCGGCGATGTCGACGCTCGACGTGTTCGCGCTCGCCGCCAGATTGCCGACCTCGACCCGGGCGGCGTCAATCGCCGCGGTCGCCTGCGCGACGCTCAGCGCATAGGGCTCGCCGTCGATGCGGAAGAGCAACTGCCCTTTCGCGACCTGCTGGCCGTCGCGGACGGCAACTTCGGTGATCCGCCCGCCGACCTCGGCCGCGACCGACACCTTGTCCATCTGGACATAGGCATTGTCGGTCGACACCGACCCGCCGCTCGTCAGCCACCAGCCGGCGCCGCCCGCGACGAGCAGGGCGGGCAGCCCGAACATCAACAGCCGCGTGCGCCAGCTCGCCTTGGGCGCGGCGTCGGCGACGGGCGCGGGGTCCGGCAGCGGATCGGCCTTCGGCGCGCGCTTCGCGGGCATCGCCTCTTCGGCTTTCGGACGGGACGGGGAAAGCTGATCCATCAGATTGTCTCTTTTTCTTTTTGGCATATGCGGCGGGACAGGTTGGCGCGGACGCGCTCGACAAGGTCGATCAGCTGTTCGCTCTCGGCGGCGCTCAGCCCTTCGGTCGCTTCGGCGTTGAGCGCGTCGGCGGTGGCGCGCATCCCGCCCAGAAGTTCGCGGGCGCGCAGCGTCAGATAGAGCCGCCAGGCGCGGCGGTCGGCGGGGTCGGCGCGGCGCTCGACCAGCCCGGCCTCGGCCAGCCGGTCGACCATCCGCGACAGGGTGATCGGTTCGACCTCGATCAGCTCGGCGAGCGGGCCCTGCCTTATGCCCTCGTGGCGCTTGAGGTAGGTGATCAGCCGCCATTGCAGCGCGGTGATGCCGCTGTCACGCGTGCGCGCGTTGAACGCGCGCCGGAACAGGCGCGCGGTGTCATTCAGCAAGAATCCGACCGTTTCGCTCATAGCGCAGCATATAATAGCAGTGGCTACTATATTCAATCGCCATGCGGGGTTGGCAACTGTCTCGAATATGGTGTAAAATTTCTTTACAGTGCTTGCATGGCACCATTTTTCGGGCAGGATGTGGGGATGACTCTGACCGCCGACCTTTTCTGGTCCTTTCGCTCGCCGTACAGCTATCTTGCCATCGGGCGGTATCGCGCGCTCGCCGCGAGCCACGACCTGACGATCAATTTGCGCCCGGTCTATCCGCTCGCGATCCGCCAGCCCGACTTTTTCGAGCGCAATCACCCCAATTGGCTGAGCTACACGATGCGCGACATGATCCGCGTCGCGCAGTTCCATGGCATTCCCTTCGGTCCGCCGCGTCCCGACCCGATCGTCCAGAATGTGGCGACGCGCGAGATCGCGGCGGAGCAGCCCTATATCTATCGCCTCACCCGGCTCGGGCAGGCGGCTTCGCGCCGCGGCAAGAGCCTCGCTTTCGCGCATGAGGCGGCGCAGCTAATCTGGGGCGGCGCGCAGGACTGGCATTTGGGCGATCATCTGGCGGGCGCGGCGAAGCGCGCCGGGCTCGACCTCGCCGAACTCGACGAAGAGGCGGTGCGCGACGCCGAGGCGCTCGACAATGAAATCGCCGGCAACCAGGTCGCGCTCGAAATCGCGGGCCATTGGGGCGTGCCGACCCTCGTGTTCGAAGGCGAGCCCTTTTTCGGACAGGACCGGATCGAGATGGCAAAGTGGCGCATGGAGCAGAAGGGGCTGCGTCCGCGATAGGACGAGCGCCAGATCGTCGTCCCGGCCTGGTTTGTCGAAAGGGAGGGAGGAGTGCTTTGGGGTGAAGAACTGCCATTCTCTACCTCGTCATTCCCGCGAAAGCGGGAACCAGTGCGGGATCGGCCTACGCACGCTCTGGGTCCCCGCTTTCGCGGGGATGACGATATAAGAGGCCGCAATCGGTCGTAAACGGCCGGACCGGTTGTCGAGCCGCCCGGCGCTCGGTTGCGCGAACCCGCGCGGAGCGCGTAAGGCGGCACCATGACCATCGAACCGACATTTTTCGAAGCGCGCGACGGCGTGCGGCTGGCGTGGCGCGAAATGGGCGAAGGCGCTCCCGTCGTCCTGCTGCACGGACTTTTCTCGACCGCCGAAGTCAATTGGATCAAGTTCGGCACCGCGGCGCGCATCGCCACCGAAGGCTACCGCGTGATCATGCCCGATCTGCGCGTTCATGGGTCGAGCGACGCGCCGCATGAAGAGGAGCATTATCCGCCCGATGTGCTGGTGCATGATCTTGAGGATCTGGTCGCGCACCTCGGCCTGAGCGCCTTCGACCTCGGCGGCTTCTCGCTCGGCGCGCGGACGAGCGCGCGCGCGGTCGTGGCGGGAATGAAGCCGCGGCGGCTGATCCTTGGCGGCATGGGACTTGCGGGTCTCGCGGGCTGGCAGCGGCGCGGGCAATTCTTCAAGCGGGTGATCGCCGAATATGAAACAGCGAAGCGCGGCGACGACACCTGGCTGTCGATCCAGTTCATGAAGACGATGAAGGTCGACCGCATCGCCGCGGAGCATCTGCTCGACAGCTTCACCGACACGACGCCCGAGATGCTCGCGGCGCTGACGATGCCGGTGCTCGTCGTATGCGGCGAGCAGGATCAGGATAATGGCTCGGCCGAAGAGCTGGTCGCGGCCTTGCCCGACGCGCGGCTCGCGGCGATCCCCGGCACGCATATGTCGAGCGTGACCCAACCCGAACTGGGCGAAGCGATCGCGGCTTTCCTCACGGCTTGACCCCGCTCCCGCCGCGCGCCAAGCTGTCGGCATCGCGCCAGAGAGCGCAGCCAGAACAATCCAGAGGACGCACCCCATGAAAGCCATGATTTCGACGCTGTCGCTTGCCCTGTCGCTCGCGGTGGCCACCCCCGCCCTTGCGCAAGCGGCGCCCGCCGCTGCTCCCACCGCCGCCCCTACAGCCGCCGACGCCGATGCCTTTATCGCCGGGGTAGAGAAGGATCTGTTCGACTATACGGTCGAGGCGAGCCAGGTGAACTGGGTCAATTCGACCTATATCACCGAGGACACCGACGCGATGGCGGCGCGGATCAACGCGGTCGGCACCGAAAAGTCGGTCAAATATGCACTCGAAGCGGCCCAATATATGAATGTGCCGGGGCTCAGCGCCGATACGAAGCGCAAGCTCGACATCTTGCGCAACGGCATCGTGCTGCCCGCGCCGACGACGCCGGGCGCCGCGACCGAGCTCAACACGATCGCGACCGACCTGCAGTCGCAATATGGCAAGGGCCGCGGCACGCTCAATGGGAAGGAAATCTCGGGGTCGGACATCGAGGCCGAGATGGGCAACCTTCAGAACACGCCCGCGCAGTTCGCAGAAATGTGGACGAGCTGGCACGACAAGGTCGGCGCGCCGATGAAGGACGATTATGCGCGCATGGTCACCATCGCGAATGAGGGCGCGAAGGAGCTGGGTTTCGCCGACACCGGCGCGATGTGGCGCTCGGGCTACGACATGCCACCCGAGGAATTCGCCAAGCTGACCGAGAAGATCTGGCAGGACATGAAGCCGCTCTATGTCGCGCTCCACACCTATGTCCGCTGGAAATTGAACGAGAAATATGGCGACGCGGTGCAGCCGAAGACCGGCCCGATCCGCGCCGACCTGCTCGGCAACATGTGGGCGCAGGAATGGGGCAATATCTATCCGCTCGTCGCGCCCGCGGGCACCGGCGATCTCGGTTACGACATCGGCGACCTCCTGACCGCGCAGGGCAAGACGCCGCTCGACATGGTCAAGGCGGGCGAGAATTTCTATTCGTCGCTCGGCATGGCGCCGCTGCCCGAAACCTTCTGGAAGCGCAGCCAGTTCCTGAAGCCCGCCGACCGCGAGGTCGTGTGTCACGCCTCGGCATGGGACGTCGACAACAAGGACGACATCCGCATCAAGATGTGCATCAAGGTGAACGCCGACGACTTCATCACGATCCACCACGAGCTCGGCCACAATTATTACCAGCGCGCCTATAACAAGCAGCCGTTCCTCTACCTCAACGGCGCGAACGACGGCTTCCACGAGGCGATCGGCGATTTTGTCGCGCTGTCAATCACCCCGCAATATCTCGTCGACATCGGCCTGCTCGACAAGGCGAAGGTGCCGAGCGCCGACAAGGACATCGGCCTCCTGCTCCGGCAGGCGATGGACAAGGTCGCCTTCCTGCCCTTCGGCCTGCTCGTCGACCGCTGGCGCTGGGGCGTCTTCGACGGCTCCATCCAGCCCGCCGACTATAACAAGGCGTGGACCGAGCTGCGCACCCAATATCAGGGCATCGTCCCGCCGGGCGAGCGCCCAGCGAACGCGTTCGACGCGGGTGCGAAGTTCCACATCCCCGGCAACACGCCCTACACGCGCTATTTCCTCGCGCGCGTGCTGCAGTTCCAATTCTATCAGGCGGCGTGCAAGCAGGCGGGCTGGAAGGGGCCGCTCCACCGCTGCTCCTTCTATGGCAACAAACAGGTCGGCGCGAAATTGAACGCGATGCTCGAAATGGGCGCGTCGAAGCCATGGCCCGACGCGCTGCAAGCCTTCACCGGTAGCCGCGAAATGTCGGGCAAGGCGATGGCCGACTATTTCGCGCCGCTGAAAAAATGGCTCGACGAACAGAATAAGGGCAAGCCGTCGGGGTGGTGATCGCGGTTGCGGCGATGTGACAAGGGCCGGGGAGGCGACTCCCCGGCCCTTTATGCGCGAGCGCAAATATCGGCTTTGGGCTAGGAAGAGGCCATTCCCAACCTTCGTCATTCCCGCGAAAGCGGGAACCTAGAGCGTGCGTCGGCTGGTTCCCGCTTTCGCGGGAATGACGAAGTTATGAGATGCTCAACGGCCGATACAGGCCATTCCCCGTCACCGCCCCGCATCACTCCGCCTCCACCGACTGTTTGAACCGCGCGAGCCGCGCGCTCGCCGCCGCCGCGTGCGGGCCGATCCAGCGGTCGTGGATGTCCTGGATCGGCATCGCGTTGAGATGATTCCAGCGTTCGCGGCCGCGGCGCTCGGCGATGACGAGCCCGGCGTCCTCCAGCACCTTCAGATGCTGCATCACCGTGCAGCGGTCGATGTCGGCGAAATGGCTGCACAGCATCCCGGTCGTGAGCGGCTGATCCTTGAGGTCGTCCAATATCTGCCGCCGGATCGGCGAGGCGAGCGCCTTGAAAGTTGCGTCGAACTGATCGTGAATTGACATGTTATAAATTTATAACATAATAGAGCGCGACTCAAGCGGAGAATCGACATGGAGCTGAAATTCAGGGTCGCGGCGCGGATCGCGAAGCCGGTGCGTGAGGTGTTCGAGGCGGTCGCCGACCCCGCGAAGCTGTCGAACTATTTCACCACGGGCGGCGCCAAGGGCCGGATCGAGACGGGCGCGACGGTGACATGGGACTTCCACGACTTTCCCGGCGCTTTTCCGGTCTGGGTGATCGAGGTCGTAGAGGACGAGAAGATCGTCCTCGAATGGCAGGCGAGCGAGGGCGAGGCGCACAATGTCGAGGGTAGCGAGCCGAAGGAGGCCGATTACCGCACCCGCGTGACGATGCGCTTCAAGGCGCTCGACGACGGGCGCACGCTCGTCGAAATCGCTGAAGAAGGCTGGCGCGAGAATCAGGGCGCGCTCGGCGCCTCCTACGGCAATTGCCAGGGCTGGTCGCAGATGCTCTGCGCGCTGAAAGCGTGGATCGAGCATGGCATCAACCTGCGCGAGGGCATGTATGTGTGACGCGCCCCGCCCCTGGTCGGTCTGGATGTCCGTTTTGGGGTGGATTAGCGACGTTTAAGAGTTGAGCTGTTTTCCCCTCCCGCAAGCGGGAGGGGCAGCGAAACTTGCGAACTTGTTCGCTAGTTGCAGCGGGGTGGGCAATCGCAACGTCGCTGCCCACCCCCGACCCCTCCCGCTTGCGGGAGGGGAGACAATGTCCGCTACCGCCCGTTACCGGAACGGCGGCTCGTTGAAGGCGCGGAGTTTGCGGCTGTGGAGCTTGGCGCCCTCGTCGCGCATCGTCTCGCACGCGCGGATGCCGATCTGGAGGTGGGCGGCGATCGCCTCCTCGTAGAAGCGGTTCGCCTGTCCGGGCAGCTTGAGCTCGCCGTGGAGCGGCTTGTCGGAAACGCAGAGCAAGGTGCCATAGGGGACGCGGAAACGATAGCCCTGCGCGGCGATCGTCGCGCTCTCCATATCGATGCCGATCGCGCGCGACTGCGAGAAGCGCAGCGCGCTGTCGGTATAGCGCAGCTCCCAATTGCGGTCGTCGGTGGTGACGACCGTGCCGGTGCGCATCCTTTTCTTGAGGTCGGCGCCGCTGGTGCCAGAGACGCTTTCGGCGGCGGTCGCGAGCGCGACCTGCACTTCGGCGATCGGCGGAATCGGGATTTCAACGGGCAGCACCGCGTCGAGGATATGATCGTCGCGCAGATAGGCGTGCGCAAGGACGTAATCGCCGATCCGCTGGCTCGGGCGCAAGCCGCCGCAATGGCCGATCATCAACCATGCTTCGGGACGCAGCACCGCGAGATGGTCGCAGATCGTCTTCGCGTTCGATGGGCCGACGCCGATATTGACGAGCGTGATGCCGCCGCCATCGGGGGCGATCAGGTGATAGGCGGGCATCTGGTGCCGCCGCCACGCGCTGTCGGCGACGAGTGCGCTGGCGTTGACGCCGGGCTGGTCGACATAGAGGCCGGCGGCGCCCGCGAGCGCGGTATAGCGCCCCTGCCCGACCTGCGCCCCCGCCCAAGCGACGAATTCGTCGACATAGCGGTGATAGTTGGTGAAAAGGATGTAGCGTTGAAAATGCTCGGGCGCGGTGCCGGTGTAATGCCGCAGGCGCGCGAGGCTGAAATCGGTGCGCAGCGCGTCGAACAAGGCGAGCGGCTGCGATGCGGCGGGGTCCTGACCGAACAGCCCGTCGGCGAGCTCGTCGCCGATGTCGGCAAGTTCGGTGGTCGGGAAATGGCGCGCGAGCTCGAGCGGGGTGACGCCGCCCATGTCCGACCCGTCGCTCGCGTCGAGCACATAGGGGAAGGGAATCTGCTGGCCCGTATGCTTCACCTCAAGCGTGATGTCATAGTGGCGCGCGAGGAGCATCAGCTGGTCGCGAAGATAATCGGCGAAGAGGTCGGGGCGCGTCACCGTGGTTTCGAAGATGCCCGCGCGCTCGAAGCGGCCGAAGGAGAGATTATGCCCCTTTTGCCCCTCGCGCTGCTCGCCGGTGGTGACGAGGCGGATGGCGGGATAGTCGAACAGGCCGGTCGCGGCGGCATCGGCCGGCGGCAGCGTGCGGTCGCGGACATAGGCGGCGATCGCCGATTTGAGGTTGGAGACCGACGTGCGGAACGCGGTTTGAAGTTCGGCGATGATGTCGTCGACGAGCGCGGCGGGGTCGGTGGCGTCTTGCGATGAGCTGGATGTCATCGCGTCGCTGTTGCATGAAAATGTGACAAAAGGAAAGGGGGTGGGCAACTGGTTCGCGCCCTCCCCTTCAGGGGAGGGCGGCGAAACTTGCCAGCTTGCTGGCTAGTTGCAGCGGGTGGGGGCCATCGGCCTTGCGCAAGGCCGATGGCCCCCACCCCGTTCGACTAAAGGCCCGGCTACGCCGAACCAAGTCTCACCCCCCTCCCCTGAAGGGGAGGGGGAGCTATCTTACAGCTGCTCGAGCATATGGTCGGCGCTCGACACCTTGAATTCGCCGGGCGCCTCGACGTTGAGCTGCTCGACGACGCCGTCGTTGACGATCATCGAGAAACGCTGGCCGCGCTTGCCCATGCCGAAGGCGGTGCCGTCCATCGTCAGGCCCACCGCTTCGGCGAAGGCGCCGTTGCCGTCGGCGAGCATGGTGACGCTGTCGCCCGCGTTCGCATTCTTGCTCCACGCGCCCATCACGAAGGCATCGTTGACCGCGGTGCAGGCGATTTCATCGACGCCCTTCGCCTTGAGCTCGTCGGCCTTGTCGATGAAACCCGGCAGATGCTTCGCCGAGCAGGTCGGGGTGAAGGCGCCGGGAACCGAAAAGAGCGCGATCTTGCGGCCCTTGAAATAATCGGCGGTATTGACCTGCTCCGGTCCGTTTTCGGTGACCTTTACAAAGGTCGCGTCGGGCAGCTTTTCTCCGGTCTGGATCGTCATGGTCGGCATCCTTTCGCTTGAGGGAGTTTTGGTGGCGCCGACATCGGGTGCGCCGGTCGCCAAGTCAAGGATGGCAAGGGTGGGATGGTCATTTGGGGCGAAGGTCTGTGTCCGAATTGCTGCCGGAAGCGGGCATTGTCTCCCCTCCCGCTTGCGGGAGGGGCCGGGGGTGGGCAGCGACGTCGCGATTGCCCACCCCGCTGCAACTAGCGAACAAGTTCGCAAGTTTCGCTGCCCCTCCCGCCTGCGGGAGGGGAAACCAGCTCAACTCCTAAACGTCGTCAATCCACCCCAAGGCGGATGCTATTCGACGAACGCCGCTTCCACCGTCACGCCGTCGTCGTTCCACGCTGGCACCGCCTGCGCCGTCATCGGCACCATGAAGCGTTTGCCGTTCGGCTTTTCGATTTCGAGGATGTCGCCCGCGCCGAAATTCTCGACCGCGGCGACATGGCCGATCGGAGTGCCGTCGGTCGAGACGCACCGCAGGCCGATCAGGTCGTGGTGATAATATTCGCCCTCGCCCAGCGGCGGCAGCGCCGACCGCGGGACGGTGAGCACCGCACCGCGCAAGGCTTCGGCGGCGCTGCGGTCGGCGATTTCGGCGAAACTCGCGACCGCGCCCTGATTGGCGGGGCGCACCGATTTGAGGGTCAGCTTGCGCGTCCCCGCGTCGAAAACGGAAAAGGCGCGGAGAGCATCCGCGCCTTCGCCGAACAATTTGAGCCGCACCTCGCCCCGCACCCCATGCGCGCCGGCGATGGCGGCGAGGGTGACGGGACGATCGGCGTTCATATGCGCTTAGCCTTCGGCCTTTTCTTCGGCTTCGGGCGCAACCGGGCCGCCTTCGGCGACTTCCTCAGCGATCGCCGCCGCATCTTCGGCGGTCGCGTCGGCCGGGACTTCATCGGCGACGGCGTCGGCGACGGCTTCGGCGGTTTCCTCGCTCTTCACCGAGCCCGTTGCGTCCGACTCGGCGGCTTCGGGAGCGGCAGATTCTTCGGCAGCCGGAGCGGCTTCTTCGGCTGCTTCGGGTTCGGGTGCCGGAGCAGCGGCGGCGGCGGCTGCGGCTTCTTCGGCGTCAGCCAGCTTCTGCGCCTTCTCCTCGGCGCGTTCCTTGGCCTTTTCGCCCGGGACCGCCTTGTTCGGATTGTTGCGCACAGCGCGTTCCTTGATGCCCGCGGCGTCGAGGAAGCGGGCGACGCGGTCGCTCGGCTGGGCGCCGACGCTCAGCCAATGCTTCGCGCGGTCGGCGTCGAGCTTGACGCGCTCCGGGCTGTCCTTGGCGAGCAGCGGGTTGTAGCTGCCGATGCGTTCGATGAAGCGGCCGTCGCGCGGGCTGCGCGAATCGGCGACGACGATCTTGTAATAGGGACGCTTTTTCGAACCGCCGCGTGCGAGGCGAATGGAGGTAGCCATGAGTTAAATCCTTCTTTCTAAACTTCAAATATCAATTCAAACTTGAACTTTTTCTCAACCGGCGAGATCCCGGCCTTCGCCGGGATGACGGCCGGCCGGGACCGTCACTTCTTCTTGTTCATCAGGTTGGCGAGCTCGGGCGGGATGCTTCCGCCGCCGAGGCCGGGAAGGCCGCCGCCGCCCATTCCGCCGCCGCCAAGACCGGGCATGCCCGGAATGCCGCCGCCGCGCCCGAACAGCGCGCCGAGGCCCTTGAGCCCGCCCATCTTGCGGATCTTCTTCATCGCGCTAGCCATTTCCTGGTGCATCTTCAGCACCTTGTTGACCTGCTGCACCGTCGTGCCCGACCCGTTGGCGATGCGAATCTTGCGCTTCGCGTTGATCAGTTCGGGCTTCGCGCGCTCCTTCGGGGTCATCGAGCCCATGATCGCGTCGAAATGGACGAGCATCTTGTCGTCGGCGCCGCCCGCGGCCATCGCCGCCTGCGCCTTCTTGATCCCCGGGATCATGCCCGCGAGCGCGCCGATGCCGCCCATGCGGCGCATCTGGTTGAGTTGCGTGCGCAGGTCGTTGAGGTCGAAGATGCCCTTCGCCATCTTCGCCGCCATGGCCTCGGCCTCTTCGGCCTGGATCGTTTCGGCGGCGCGCTCGACGAGGCTGACGACATCGCCCATGCCGAGGATGCGGCCCGCGATGCGCGAGGGCTGGAAGAGTTCGAGCCCGTCGAGCTTTTCGCCGGTGCCCGCGAACTTGATCGGCTTGCCGGTGACCGCGCGCATCGACAGCGCGGCGCCGCCGCGCGCGTCGCCGTCCATGCGGGTGAGCACGACGCCGGTGAGCGGCACCTGATCGGTGAAGCGCTGCGCGACCTGCACCGCGTCCTGACCCGTGAGGCTGTCGACGACGAGCAGGGTCTCGGCCGGGTTCGCGGCGCGCGAGACCGCCTGCATCTCGTCCATCAGCTGCTGGTCGACGTGAAGGCGGCCCGCGGTGTCGAGCATCAGGACGTCATAGCCCTGCAGCTTCGCCGCCTGCAGCGCGCGCTGCGCGATCTCGACCGGCTGCTGGCCCGCGACGATCGGCAAGGTCGCGACGTCAATCTGCTGGCCGAGCACGGCGAGCTGTTCCTGCGCGGCGGGGCGATTGACGTCGAGCGACGCCATCAGCACCTTCTTGCGCTCCTTGTCCTTGAGGCGCTTCGCGATCTTCGCGGTCGTCGTCGTCTTGCCCGAGCCCTGCAAGCCGACCATCATGATCACGGCGGGCGGGGTGACGTTGAGGTCGAGCTCGGCGGTTTCGGAGCCGAGCATCTCGGTCAGCGCGTCGCTGACGATCTTGACCACCTGCTGCCCCGGCGTGACCGAGCGCAGGACATTCTGGCCGATCGCGAGTCCGGTGACTTGGTCGACGAAGCTGCGCACCACGGGCAGCGCGACGTCGGCTTCGAGCAGGGCGATTCGCACCTCGCGCATCGCCGCGCGCACGTCGGCCTCGGTCAGCGCTCCGCGGCCGCGGAGCTTTCCGAAAACATCGCCAAGCCGATTGCTCAGACTGTCGAACATGCGCCTCAAATCCTTCGTTTCGAGGCCCGCAACGCAAAAGACGCCGGTGAGCGAAACCTCGCCAACCAGCGGCTATCCGTGGACAGACTTTCCGTCGCGGACATCGATATGCCCGTGCGCAAGATGCGCGCGGACGCGGCGGCCTTTACGCAAAATGGCAGGTTAAAGCAAGTCCAACCGATCCTCCCTGTGGCGAAGCCATGGGGAGGTGGCAGCGGCGGAGCCGCTGACGGAGGGGCAAGGGCGCAACGTCGCCGCCCCTCCACCACCGCTTCGCGGCGGTCCCCCTCCCCATCGCTGGCCAAAGGCCAGTTTATCCTGAGCGGCCGGCCTGCCGGCCAGCCGAAGGGCGACAGGGAGGATGCGCACTTAACCCAAATTTCACCGCTTCGGCCGTATCAGGCCCGCGAGGGTGGGACCATATATATGACATCGACGCCGAAGCCATTCGACCGCAGCGAGGGCGCCAAGCGCGACATCATCGCGGGCGGCATCGTCGTCGCCGCGATCCTGCTGTTCGTGGGCACGGGCAGCACCGTGATGCAGGCGGCGGTGCGCGCGCTGATCGGCATTGGCGGCGGGCCCGACCGCGCGCTGGCGACCGCGCTGGTGCTCAACATCGCGCTGATCCTGTTCGGCTGGCGCCGCTACAAGGACCTCAACCGCGAAATCGTCGAACGCACCGAGGCCGAGCAGCGCGCGCGCTACCTCGCCGACACCGACCCGCTGACGGGATTCCTCAATCGCCGCGCCCTGCTTTCGACGGGACAGCAGATGATCGCGGAAGCCGTCGCCGAAAAGCGCCAGGTCGCGCTGTTCCTGCTCGACCTCGATCATTTCAAGACCGTCAACGACATTCACGGCCATGCCGCGGGCGACCGCGTGCTGCAGGTCGCGGCCGAACGCATATCAGCCGTCCTGCCGCCCACCGCGACCAAGGCGCGGCTCGGCGGCGACGAATTCGTCGCGATGCTGGCCTTCGAGCCCGCGGCGCGCGCCGACATCGACGCGCTCGCCGCCGAGCTGGTCGCGGCGCTCGACAACAGGATCACGCACGACGCGCAGCAGATCCGCATCGGCGCGTCGCTCGGCATCGCGCTCGCGAGCGACGCGAGCATGACGATGGAAACGATGGTGCGTCAGGCCGACATCGCCATGTATCATTGCAAGGACGAGGGCCGGAACCGCTTCTGCTGGTTCGAGGCGGGGATGGAAATGGCGGTGCAGGTCCGCAACCAGATCGAGACCGGCATCCGCGAAGGCATGCCGCGCGGCGAGTTCATTCCGCATTTCGAGCCGCAGGTCGACATCGCGAGCGGGCGGCTGATCGGTTTCGAGATGCTGATGCGCTGGGAATCGCCCGAATATGGCATGATCCCGCCCGAACGCTTCATTCCGGTCGCCGAGGAAAGCGGGATGATCGGCGAATTGTCGCTGAAAGTGATCCGCGACGCGATGGAGGTCGCGAAACGCTGGGACCCGTCGATCATGCTCGCGGTCAATATCTCGCCGCAGCAGCTCAAGGACCCATGGTTCAGCCAGAAGCTGACCAAGCTGCTCGTCGAAACGGGCTTTCCCGCCGCGCAGCTCGAGGTCGAGATCACCGAAAGCTCGCTGTTCGAGAATCTGCCGCTCGTGCGCTCGATCGTCACCAGCCTCAAAAATCAGGGCGTGTCCTTGAGCCTCGACGATTTCGGCACCGGCTACAGCTCGCTGTCGCACCTGCGCGCGCTGCCGTTCGACCGCATCAAGATCGACCGCAGCTTCATCGCCGCGATGCGTGGCAGCCCCGATGCGCAGGCGATCGTCGTCGCGATCGTGCGGCTGGGCGAAAGCCTGGCGATGCCGATCACCGCCGAGGGGGTCGAGGATGAAGCGATCGCGATCGAACTGACGCGGCTCGGCTGCTCGAAGGGCCAGGGCTGGCATTTCGGCCGCGCCGCATCGGCGGCCGACACCGACCGCCTGCTCGCCGAGCGCGGGCTGCTGCGTGCGCCGATGGTGCCGCCGGCGGGGCCCGATGCGAGCGAGGATGAGCCGCTGCGAAAGACGGCGTAGCTCTTTACGTCGCCCCCGCGAAGGCGGGGGCCGCCATCGGCCTTTCCATTCGCGGCTGCGTGAACCTCCAGCGGCCCCCGCCTTCGCGGGAGCGACGGTAGACTGCCCGCATCGCTAGACTTCGCCGTCCCCCGCCCCTAAATGCGCCTGATGGCAGACCGCTTCACCAAGATGCACGGCCTCGGCAACGACTTCGTCGTGATCGACGCGCGCGAGAACGGCGTCGAGATGACGCCCGCGCGCGCGCATGCGATCGCCGACCGCCGCCACGGCATCGGGTGCGACCAGCTGATCCTGCTCGAGCCGTCGAACAGTGCGGACGTGAAGATGCGCATCTTCAACGCCGACGGCGGCGAGGTCGAGGCGTGCGGCAATGCGACGCGCTGCGTCGCGACGCTGATCGGCAAGCCCGCGGTGATCGAGACGCTGGGCGGGATGCTGCGCGTCACGCCAGCCGATGGGGGCGCCGAAGTCACGCTGGGCGAGCCCCAATTCGACTGGGAGCATATCCCGCTCGCGATGCCGATGGATACCCGCGACATGCCCGTCGCGTGGGACGAGCTCGAACATGGCGCGGCGGTCAATGTCGGCAATCCGCATATCGTCTTTTTCGTGCCCGAGGCCGATGCGGTCGCGCTCGATCAGCTCGGCCCGCGGATCGAAACCGACCCGCTGTTTCCCGAGCGCGTCAACGTCAATGTCGCGAGCCTCGACGGCGAGAACCAGTTGCAGCTGCGCGTGTGGGAGCGCGGCGTCGGCCTGACGCAGGCGTGCGGCACCGGCGCCTGCGCAACCGCGGTTGCGGCGATCCGCGCGGGGCTGGTGCAATCGCCGGTGACGGTATCGCTGCCCGGCGGCGACCTCGTCATCCGCTGGGCCTCGGGCGAGCCGATCGTGATGAGCGGCGCCGCGACGCGCGTCTATGAGGGCGAGACCGACTGGGCGCAGTTCGGATGAGCGCTGCCCCCGCCGACCGTCAGCAGGTCGTCAATTTCGGTTGCCGGCTCAATATCGCCGAGGGCGAGGCCATCCGGTCGGCCGTCGAGGCGGCGCGCGCGCGCGATGTGGTCGTCTTCAACAGCTGCGCGGTGACCGACGAGGCGGTGCGGCAGGCGCGGCAGGCGGTGCGCCGGAGCCTACGCGAGCGGCCGGGAGCGGAGGTGGTCGTGACGGGGTGCGCGGCGGAGCTCGAGGCCGAACGGTTCGCGGCGATGGGCGCGCGGGTGGTGCGCAACGATGCGAAGGGGCTGGCGGCGAGTTATCAATCCGGCGTGTCCCCGCGAAGGCGGGGACCCATCTCCGGTGGGTTCGAAATGGCACCGGCCGGTGATGGGCCCCTGCCTTCGCAGGGGCACAGGGAAGATTACACCCCCGCCCTCTCGGGCGCCGACCATGCGCGCGCTTTCCTCGGCGTGCAGACGGGTTGCTCGCACAGCTGCACGTTCTGCGCGACGGTGCTCGCGCGCGGGACGGCGCGGTCGGCGAGCGTCGAGGCCGTGCTCGACGCCGCGCGCACCGCGCTGACCCGCGGGCAGCGCGAAATCGTCCTGACTGGGGTCGATCTGGCGAGCTATGGCGACGACAGCGGCTCCAGCCTTGCCGCGCTGGTCGGGGCGCTGCTCGCGCTGCCGGTCGAACGCCTGCGCCTCTCCTCGCTCGACCCCGACCGCATCGATGATGCGCTGTTCGCGCTGCTGACGCAGGAAAAACGCGTGATGCCGCACGTCCATCTGTCGCTGCAGGCCGGCGACGACATGGTGTTGGCGCGGATGAAGCGCCGCCACCGCCGCGCCGACGCGGTGCGCCTGATCGAGCGGTTGAAGGCTGCGCGCCCTGAGATCGCGATCGGCGCCGACCTGATCGCGGGCTTTCCGACCGAGGATGACGCGATGTTCGCGAACTCGCTGGCGCTGATCGACGATTGCGACATCGTTTTCGGCCATATCTTTCCGTACAGCCCGCGCGCCGACACCCCCGCCGCGCGGATGCCGCAGGTCGGACGCACCGTTGCACGCGAACGTGCGGCGACGCTGCGCGAGGCCAATGCGCGGCGGCGGCAGGGCTGGCTCGACGCTCAGGCCGGCCGCACCGCTACGATGCTCGTCGAGCGCGACGGCCTGACCGGCCACGCCGAAAATTTCGCCGCCGTGACGCTGACCGCCCCCGCGGCGCCCGGCTCCATCATCGACGTGCGCCTGCTCGCGCGCGACGGCGACCGCATGGTCGTGACCCCTACGCAAGAAAAGGACATCGCCGCATGACCGGCAAAAGCTGGAGCGAAAGGCTGCTCGGCGGCTTTCGCCGCACCTCCGAACGTCTCGGCGAGAATCTTGCCGGGCTGACCGGCAAGTCGCGACTTGACGACGACGATCTCGACCGGATCGAGGAGGCGCTGATCACCGCCGACCTCGGCCCGGCGATGGCGGAGCGCATCCGGGGCCGCCTCGCCGAACGCCGCGACATCGCCGCGAACGGCACCGAGGAATTGCGCAAGGTCGTCGCCGACGAGATCGCCGCGGTGCTGCGCCCGGTCGCCGAACCGCTCGACATCGACGCCTTTCCGCGGCCGCAGGTCATATTGGTGATCGGGGTCAACGGATCGGGCAAGACCACGACCATCGCCAAGCTCGCGCATCTGTTCCAGGAACAGGATTATGGCGTGATGCTCGTCGCGGGCGACACCTTCCGCGCCGCCGCGATCGGCCAGCTCAAGGTCTGGGCCGAGCGGCTCGGCGTGCCGATCATGGCGGGGCCCGAGGGCGGCGACAGCGCCGGCATCGTGTTCGACGCGGTGAAACAGGCGACCGCGACGGGCATCGACGTACTGATCGTCGACACCGCCGGACGGCTGCAGAACAAGCGCGAGCTGATGGACGAGCTTGCCAAGATCAAGCGGGTGCTCGGCCGCCTCAACCCCGCCGCGCCGCACGACGTCGTGCTCGTACTCGACGCGACGACGGGGCAGAATGCGCTGGCGCAGATCGACGTCTTCCGCGAGGTCGCGGGGGTCACGGGTCTCGTGATGACCAAGCTCGACGGCACCGCGCGCGGCGGCGTCCTCGTTTCGGCGGCCGAGCGCCACGGCCTTCCCATCCACGCGATCGGCATCGGCGAGACGATGGAGGACCTTCGCCCGTTCGATGCGGACGAGATCGCAGGCATTATTGCAGGAAATATCCGATGAGCGACGTCCTCCCTAGCGGCCCCGAGCCGGTCCCGGCGCCGCCGCCGGCCAAGCATGGCTGGCTCAATTTCGTGATCGATTTCGGCCCGCTGCTCGTCTTCTTTCTCGCCTATAAATATTCGTCGGGCGGCGAAGGCGCCTTCGCGGCGACGACCGCCGCGATCAAGGGCACGATCGCCTTCATGGTCGCAATCGTCATCGCGATGGCGGTGTCGAAGTGGAAGCTCGGCAAGATTTCGCCGATGCTGTGGATGTCGAGCATCCTCGTCCTCGGCTTCGGCGCGCTGACGATCTGGTTCCACGACGAGCGTTTCATCGTGATGAAACCGACGATCATCTACGCCACCTTCGCGGTGCTGCTGCTCGGCGGATACTGGTTCAAGCGGCCGATGCTCAAATATCTGCTCCAGTCGGCGCTCGAGGGGCTGACCGAACGGGGCTGGCTGCTGCTCTCGCGCAACTGGGGGCTGTTCTTCGGCGCGCTCGGCATCGCGAACCATGTGATGTATGAGCTGATTCAGGCGAAGCAGATGAGCTTCGACCTGTGGCTGACGATCAAGGTCTGGGGCGTCACCGCCCTCTCCTTCCTCTTCACGCTGAGCCAGGTGCCGGTGATGCTCAGGAACGGGCTGGCCGTTTCCGATCAGGAATAGCCGTCGCCCCCGCCTTCGCGGGGGGACGCGCATCTTAACTTGAGCCCCTTCCGTTAGACTGTCATAGATTTTCGCCAGATAACGGAGGGGGAATTGCCATGGACAAGTTTTTCGGAAATCTGCACGCCGTTCTGGGCGCTGGGCTGGTGCTGGCGATCGTCCTGATGCTCTGCCTCAACGGCCAGAATTTCGAGGACGGGATCGCCGCGGGCAATGCGATCATGCGCTGGCTTCACACCTTCTTCGGTGTGCTGTGGATCGGGCTGCTTTATTATTTCAACTTCGTCCAGATGCCGACGATGCCGAAGATCCCGGCCGAGCTGAAAGCCGGCGTATCAAAGCATATCGCGCCCGCCGCGCTCTTCTGGTTCCGCTGGGCGGCGCTCGCCACCGTGCTGCTGGGGATCGGAATCGCGGGTCATGCAAAATATCTCGTGCCCGCGCTGGGACTGCAGGATCCCTATAAGCTGATCGGCGCCGGCATGTGGCTGGGGCTGATCATGGCGTTCAACGTCTGGTTCCTGATCTGGCCGAACCAGAAGAAGGCGCTGGGGATCGTCGAGGCCGACGATGCGGCGAAGGCGAAGGCCGCGCGGACCGCGATGATCTTTTCGCGAGTCAACACCTTGCTGTCGATCCCGATGCTCTATGCGATGGTGAATTTCAGCTAAATTCGCTCCCCTCCCGCTTGCGGGAGGAGTTGGGGGTGGGCAGCGACGTCGCAAGGGCCCACCCCGCTGCGACTAGGAAGCAAGCTTCCAAGTCTCGCTGCCCCTCCGCTTGCGGGAGAGGATATCAGCTTACTCCTCCACCGCCGCCTTGTGCATGCGGCCGTTCATCACATAATGCGCGACGCCCATCTGCATGCCCGCCGCCTGGGCATCGCCGATCTCGCGCACGCGCCGCGCGGGCGATCCGGCCCAGAGTTCGCGGTCCGGAATTTCCTTATTCTCTGTGAGCAGCGCGCCCGCCGCGAGCATCGCGTCGCTGCCGATGCGGCACCCGTTCATCACCGTCGCCTTCAGGCCGACGAAGGCCCGATCCGCCAGCGTGCAGCCATGCACCATCGCGAGATGTCCGATCAGCACATCCTCGCCGATGATCGTCGGAAAGCCTTCGGGGTGATGCGGCATCGGTCCGTCGCAATGGACAACGCTGCCGTCCTGGATGTTCGACCGTGCGCCGACGACGATATGGCTGACATCGGCGCGCAGCACGCAATTATACCAGATGCTGACATCGGGACCGATCGTCACGTCGCCGATGATGCGGCAGCCGGGCGCGATGAAGGCGCTGGGGTCGATCCGCGGCGTCTTGCCATTGACGCTGATGATGCTGACGTCCCGATATGTCATTCGTCGCGGCCTCCGATGATATTCTTCCAGATCAGGACCGGCAGCGTCGAGGCATAATCGTCGGTCCAGCGGGTGAAGCCGGCGCGCGCCTCGATCGGCACCCAGGCGCCGTCTTCGCGGGAATCCTTGCGCGGGCGGAGCCCGCCGGTCAACTCCCGCATCCGTTCGGGCGTCGCGGTGAGCGCGACCCAGTTCGAGCCCGTCAGGTCGCCATATTCGTCGCCGACGGGGCCGGGGTCCATGCGGATCGCCGCGGTCCAGCCGCGCGCTTTCGCTTCGGCGGCGAGCACCGGTTCGAGCCCGAAGAAGCGGTTCGAGATGTGGATGAGCAAGATGCCATCGGGTTTCAGTGCGCGCGCATAGATGCCGATCGCTTCCTTCGTCAGCAGATGGAGCGGGATCGCGTCCGACGAAAAGGCGTCGATGACGATGATGTCGAAGCGGGCCGCCGGCTGTTCCGCGATCTGCAGCCGCGCGTCGCCGATAACGATCGGCGTGTCGGGCGCGCAGTCAGCGATGAAAGTGAATTTGGCGGGATCGCGCGCGATGCCGACCATCACCGGGTCGATCTCGAAGATCGTCCAGTCCTGCCCCGGCTGGCGGTAACAAGCGAGCGTCCCCGCCCCCAGCCCGACGATGCCGATCGACGCGCCGGGGCCCGCGAGCGCCTCGGCCTTGTCCAGCGTCAGCCCGACCCCCGACTGCGGCCCGTAATAGGTCGTGGGATCGCGCCGGTGTTCGGCGTCAGTGCGCTGGAGCCCGTGGAGCGTCGTGCCGTGCGCGAGGCGGCGCTGGTTCGTCTCGGGATAGTCGGTGACGGTATAGACGCCGAAATAGCTGCGCACGCGCGCGCCGGTGAAGCTTTCCTGGATCGTGTCCCAGCCCCCGACCCCGATCATCAAGAGCGCGAGCACGGAGACGTAGGACCAGCGCCAGCCGATGACGAGCATGCCGATCACGAAGATCGCGATGCCCCAACCCGTCACCGCGCCGTCGAGCCGGCCGGTCCACTGATCCACCATGTGCCAGCTCGCAAAGGCCGCGATCAGGACAAGCACGACCGTGACGGCGCGCGTCGTCTTCGCCTCGAGCCCCAGCCATTTGTCCCATGGGAGAAGCGCGGGTAGCGGCAGCAGCATCGCGGCGGCGAGGATCAGCAGCGGATGCTCGTAAACCCAGTCGAAGATCAGCGGCGCAAACAGCGCCGCGAACAGCCCGCCGAGCACCCCGCCCGCCGACATGATCAGATAGAAAAGCGTCAGATGCCGCGCGACCGGACGGAGATGATAGAGATAGCCGTGGAGCGCGACCGCGACGGTGAAAAGCATCGCGAGGCTGGCGAGCGCGACCATCATCGACCCGCCGCCCGAGCTCAAGAGTCCGAGCCCGCCAACCGCGAGCAGCACGACCGGAGCGAGCAAGGTGATGATCTGCGTCGCGCGCGTGAACGTCGAAAAGGCGATGACGAAGCTCAGGAGATAGAGGCCGAGCGGCAGCACCCAGAGCAAGGGCATCGCGACGATGTCGGTGGTGAGGTGCGTCGTCGTCGACAGCATCAGCCCCGACGGCACCGCGGCGATCAGCAGCCAGTGGAGCTGCCGGCGCAGCGTCGGCGCGGGCTCACCGGCGCCATCGGCGTGCGCTTCGGCGCCGCCGTGCCAGCGCGCCGCCGCCGCGCCGGCGACGAGCAGGACGAGCAGCGCATAGCCCGCGGTCCAGCTCCAGCTTTGCGCCGCGAGCGGCATCGCCGGCTCGACGAGCGCGGGATAGCTGATGAGCCCGGCAAAGCTGCCGAGATTCGACGCGGCATAGAGATAATAGGGATCGCCCGCCCCCGCGTCGGCGGCGAACCAGCGCTGCATCAGCGGCGCCTGCGCCGAGACGACGAAGAAGACGGGGCCGATCGACGCGAGCAGCAGCAGCGGCACCCACAAAGCCTCTTGCCCCGGTCCGGGCGGCGCGATCTCGGCGATGCCGATCGGAAGCCACAAGGCGGCGGCGAGGAACAGGGCGACATGGATCATCGCCTGCCGCCGCACGGTGAAGCGGCCGAGCCAGTGCGCATAGGCGTAACCGCCGAGCAGCAGCGCCTGATAGACGAGCATCGCGCTGTTCCACACCATCGGTGCGCCGCCCAGCCGGGGCAGCACCATCCGCGCGACCATCGGCTGAACGAGGAAGAGGAGGAAGCTGCCGACGAGGATCGTCAGCACGAACAGCCAGCGCCGCGGCGATGCGGTTTCGCTCACGAAATCAGGCGCCGAGCAGCCGCGCCGCGTGGAGCGCATGATAGCTGAGCACCCCCGACGCGCCCGCGCGGCGGAAGGCGAGCAATGTTTCGAGGACGAGTCCGTCGCGCTCGCCCGCGCCCGCCGCCGCCGCGGCCTCGATCATCGCATATTCGCCCGACACCTGATAGGCGTAGACCGGCACCGCGAAATTGTCCTTCACCGCGCGTACGATGTCGAGATAGGGCAGCCCGGGCTTCACCATCACGCTGTCGGCGCCCTCGGCGAGATCCTGCGCGACTTCGCGCAAGGCTTCCTCGCTGTTCGCGGGGTCCATCTGATAGGTCTTCTTGTCGCCCTTGAGCAATCCGCGCGAGCCGACCGCGTCGCGGAAGGGGCCATAGAAGGCCGAGGCATATTTGGCGGCATAGCTCATGATCTGGACATGGCCGAAGCCTTCGGCCTCGAGCGCCTGCCGGATCGCGCCGATACGGCCGTCCATCATGTCCGAAGGCGCGATGATGTCGGCGCCCGCGCGCGCCTGATTGAGCGCCTGCCCGACCAGCATCTCGACCGTTTCGTCGTTGAGCACATAGCCCGCATCATCGATCAGCCCGTCCTGCCCGTGGCTGGTATAGGGGTCGAGCGCGACGTCGGTGAGGATGCCGATGTCGTCGCCGAGCGCCTGCTTGATCGCGGCGGTGGCGCGGCACATCAGGTTATCGGGATTGAGCGCCTCGCCGCCATTCGCGCTGCGCCGGTCGGCCTGCGTATAGGGAAAGAGCGCGAGGCACGGGATGCCCGCGGCGACCGCGTCCCTTGCGCGCTCCACGAGCAGATCGACCGACCAGCGCGACACGCCGGGAAGGCTTGCGACCGGTTCTTCGGCGTCCGCACCGTCGCAGACGAAGAGCGGCCAGATGAGGTTCGCGGGCGAAAGATGCGTTTCGCGCACCATCGCGCGGCTCCAGCCGGTGCGGCGGGTGCGGCGCAGGCGCAGGTCGGGGAAAGCGGCTTGGGTCATGCGGGGTGCATAGCGGGGTGCGGGCGCGGGGCAAATGGTTCTTCTAAAGCCCCTCCCCTTCAGGGGAGGGGTTGGGGTGGGGGCTCGCGACATTGCGCAAGGCCGATGGCCCCCACCCGCTGCGACTAGGCAGCAAGCTGCCAAGTCTCGCTGCCCTCCCCTGAAGGGGAGGGCGTAAACCCTTCAAATCCCGTCCCCAGCCCGCTTCGACGCCACATCGGCGAGGCTGCCGAGTTTCGGCCCCTCGACCTGCTTCGGCGCGATGGGGGCCAGCGCGGCGCCCGGCGCGACCGAGGTCAGTTCGCGGATGCGCGCGCGGAAGGCGGCGAGCGCCTTGCCTTCGAGTTGCGCCCGGGTGACGAAGGTCACCGACGACGGATTGACCGCGCGGCCGTTGCGATAGAGCTCGTAATGGAGGTGCGGGCCCGTCGAAAGGCCGCTCGAGCCGATATAGCCGATCACCTGCCCGCGACGGACGCGCTGGCCCGACCGCACCGCGATGCGGCTCATATGGCCGTAGCCGGTGCCGAGGCCCTTGCCGTGATTGAGCTTCACATAATTGCCGAAGCCGCCGTGGCGCCCGGCGATGGTCACCACACCGTCGCTCACCGCATGGATGGGCGCGCCATAGCCGCCGCCGAAATCGATGCCGCTGTGCATGCGCTTGTAGCCGAGGATCGGATGGCGCCGCATCCCGAAGGTCGAGGTGACCCGGCCGCGCGTCGGCCGCATCATGCCGCCGCGCTGCTGCCCGACGCCCGACGCCTCGAACCACTGGGCGCGGCCGTCGGCCGTCCATTCGAGCATCGAGAGTTTGGGCTTTCCGCCGCGAATCAGCCCGGCGTAGAGCAGCTTGCCCGTCTCGCTCTCGCCCGTTTCGGCACGGCGATAGTCGACGATGATGTCGAACTCGTCGCTGCTGCGAATATCGCGGCTGACCGAAATCTGGCGGCCGATGACGCGCAGATAGGACTGGATCGCCTCGGGCGGCGCGCCCGCGGCGCGCGCCGAGCGATAGAGGCTGTCGCCGACCTTTCCGCGAATACGCAGCGGGGTCGCATCGACCGCGATCGGGATGCGCCGCATGACGAGCTGGCCGCCGATCCGCTCCATTTCGATGCGGAGGTCGAAGCGCGCGCGCATCGCAAGCGCCTCGACCGGGCGCGGCATGGTGCGCGCGGCGCGGCGGCCGAGGATCAGGTCGATGCGCGTGCCCGGCGCGATGTCGGCGAGCGGAACCGCGTCCGCCACGCGGGTCGCCAGCGCCTGCGCCTCGCGGCTGCCGACGCCCGAGCGTTCGAGCAGGCGCGCGAAGCTGTCGCCGCGCCCGAGGGTGGCGGTGAGTTCGATCTGCGGCCGTTCGGGGGTCTGGGCGAGCGGACGGACGGCGTCGGTCGCCGCCATGTGGCGCCCGGTGTCGCCGCCGAAGGCCAGCGGCACGATCATCTGGCCGCGCGCTTCGTTGAAATCGGCGGCATCGAGTGCGGGCGCACCGACCGCGAGCGGCTGGACGCCCGGGAAGGTCGCGATCGCGGCGCCGCAAAGCAGGGTTAATGTCGCGAGCCCGCGCCACCATTCGGCCGAGCCGATATTGCTGCCAAGGTCGGGGACAAGGTCGAGCTGCGCCAGCCGGTCGCGCCAGCCGAGCTGCGGCTGCGCGCCGGAATCGCCCTGCCGCAGCGGGATCGCTTGCGACATCGCGAGCGCGGCCGCGTTGCCCGACATCCCCGCAATGGGTTCGTGACGCTGAAACAAAGTGCAACCCCCGCTCGGCGGATGGGCCCTCCCCTAAGCCGCCGAATGATGTTTTCGAGGGCCTGTCTGTAAAGAAAGACCGTTAAAGTCAATTTAATGGCCGATTTGCGCCGGTGCATTGCGGCGAGGCGTGGCGGGGCCGGGATATTTTGCAAGCCACCTCGTCATCCCGGCGAAGGCCGGGATGACGGATGGAAAAGGACGGTGAACGGAACCGAAATCTCGGCCATTCGACGATCGGCTGTTGCGCGCGGCCCGCGCCCATGCCAGCTTGGCTTCCAAGAAAATGACCTCTTCCTCTTCCCAGCCGGTCAAGGCTGTCCTTGGCCCCACCAACACCGGCAAAACCCATTTGGCGGTCGAGCGCCTGACCGCCCATTCGAGCGGCATGATCGGCTTTCCGCTGCGCCTGCTCGCGCGCGAGGTCTACGACCGCGTCGTGGCGATCAAGGGCGCGGCCGAGGTCGGGTTGATCACCGGCGAGGAGCGGATCATGCCGCCCGAGGCGCGCTATCTGCTCGGCACGATGGAGGCGCTGCCGGTCACCCGCGACGTCGCCTTCGTCGGCATCGACGAGGCGCAGCTCGGCGCCGATCCCGAACGCGGCCATGTCTTCACCGACCGGCTGCTGCGCGCGCGCGGGCGCGAGGAAACGATGATTCTCGGCTCGGCGAGCATCAAGACCCTCGTCCGCGGCCTCGTCCCCGAGGCCGAGATCATCACCCGCCCGCGCTTCTCGACGCTGAGCTATGCCGGATCGTCGAAGCTGTCGCGCCTGCCCAAACGCTCGGCGGTCGTCGCCTTCTCGGCCGAGGAGGTCTATGCGATCGCCGAAATGCTGCGCCGCTTTTCGGGGGGAGCCGCGGTGGTGATGGGCGCATTGAGCCCCAAGACGCGCAACGCCCAGGTCGCGATGTTCGAGGCGGGCGAGGTCGACTATCTGGTCGCGACCGACGCGATCGGCATGGGGCTCAACCTCGACGTCCAGCATGTCGCCTTTGCGAGCCTGCAGAAGTTCGACGGACGGCGCCTGCGGCGCTTGACGATTTCGGAAATGGCGCAGATCGCCGGACGCGCCGGACGCCACCAGCAGGACGGCAGCTTCGGCACCGTCGGCCTGCCGCAAGGCGGCTTCACGCCCGAGGAAATCCACGCGATCGAAGGCCATCATTTCCCGCCGCTCGCCAGCCTGTTCTGGCGCAATCCGACGCCGCGTTTCGGCTCGCTCGACCAGCTTCTGGCCGATCTGGCGCAGCCGCCCAGCCAGCCGATGCTGCGCGCCGCGCCCGAGGCGGTCGACATCGCGGTGCTCAAGCATCTGGCGGGCGACATGGAAGTGCGCGCGCGCGGCGGAGATTTCGATGCCGTCGAACGGCTTTGGGACGTCTGCGGCCTGCCCGATTTCGAGCAATTGGGCGCCGAGCATCACAGCCGCACCGTGCTGAAGCTCTGGCAATGGCGCACGAGCGGCGACGGGATGATCGATCCCGACTGGTTCGCGCGGCGCCTCGCGCGGCTCGACGATGTCGAGGGCGACATCGACCAGCTCGCGAGCCGCATCGCCGCCGTTCGCACGCTCTGTTTCATCGCGCAGCGCGGCGACTGGATCGCCGGCGCGGCGGGCTGGACCGAGCAGGCGCAGGCGCTCGAATCGCGGCTGTCAGACGCCTTGCACGCCGCGCTCGCGCAGCGCTTCGTCGACCGGCGTCTCGCGCTGCTGCTGCGCGACGCGGGGCAACGCGGCACCGCGCTGCCGGTCGCGGTCGGCGCCGACGGCACCGTCGCGGTCGATGGCGAAGCGATCGGCACGCTCAAAGGGTTTCAGTTCAAGGTCGACCCGGTCGCCAGGGCGAGCGACCACCGGTTGCTGCTCGCGGCCGCCGAAAAGCATCTGCGCGCCGAGCTGGCGCGCCGCGCGACCGCGCTCGCCGAGGGTGAGGATACCGCGCTCTCGCTCGTCGCCGAGCCCGGCACCGCGCCGCGCCTCGCCTGGCACGGACATGTCGTCGCAACGCTGGCGCGGGGCCCGACGCTGGTTCAGCCCGCGATCCAGATCGATCCGTCGCTCCGCCGCCTCGAGCCCGCGCAGGTGCAGGCGATCGCCGAGCGGCTCCAGCGCTTCGTCGCCGCGCAGCTCGCGCGCCACGCCGGCCCGCTCGCCGCGATGGGCGAGGCGGCGGGCGACCTCTTCACCCCGCCGCGCGTCCGCGCGCTGCTCGCCGCGCTCACCGACAACAGCGGCACGATCGGCCGCGCGGCAGTCGAGGAGCAGCTGAACGCGCTGACGCCCGACGAGCGCCCGCAGCTGCGCAAGCTCGGCTTCACCATCGGCTCGCTCGATATTTTCCATCCGCTGCTGCTCAAGCCCGAGGCGGTGCGCTGGCGCGCCGCGCTGACCGCCGCGCAGCAGGGCACGCCCGTCCCCGCGCTGCCGCCGCACGGCGCGGTGCTGCAAAAGAACGGCCATCAGGCGGGCCTCGCCATCGCGGGTTTCCGCCGCTGCGCGTCGGGCTGGCTGCGGATCGACATGGCCGAAAAGCTGGCACGACAGGCGCACGCCGCACGCATGCAGGCGGCGGCGCCGCCGACCTCGCCGGTCGCGGGCAGCGACGAGCATCACCACGACGATCAGGGCGAGGAGCAAGCGCACAGCGCCGCGCCGCCGGGTTTCGCGATCGACCCCGCGCTCGCCACCTCGCTCGGGCTCGACGAGGAAACGCGCCGCGCGCTGCTCGGCAGCTTCGGCTTTCGCGCCGTCGGCGATCCGGCGCTGCACCGCTGGCGCTGGTCGGGGCTGCGCAAGGCCGCCGACAAGCGCCCGCGCCGCAAGAGGGATCGCAAGAGCAGCGACAGCGCACCGCGCGCCGCGGTCAATGGCACCGCGCGCCGCCCGCCCGCGACCCAAGCGAAGGGCAAGCGCGGCAAGCCGGGCAAGCCACGCCCCGACGCCCCGCGCCCGCCGCGTCCCGAGCGTCGCGGCCCCTCGCCGAACAGCCCGTTCGCGGGGCTGGCCGCGCTGCTCGCGGACGCGCGCAAGGACTGACGCGCTTATGGCAAGCCCCGGCGCCGCAGGAAGCATCCGGCTCGACAAGCTGCTGTGGTTCCTGCGTTTCGCCCGCTCGCGCAGCATCGCGCAGGCGATGGTGGCGGCGGGGCATATCCGGCTCGACGGGCGGCGCGTCACCCGCTCGTCCTGCGCGGTCCACGCCGGCGCGACATTGGTGCTGCCGGTCGGCGAGCGCATCGAGGTGATCCGCCTCCTGACCCTCCCGCTGCGCCGCGGCCCGGCGCCTGAAGCGCAGGCCTGCTACGTCCGGCTCGATTCGGAAGCCTCCGCCCCCTCCAGCTGAACTATCGGCGGGCGAGGAAAAGCTGTCCCCCCAAAGCGCGCGCTTTTCCCTATCGAGTGAGAGTGATTCGCAACTGTCGCTTTGCGTTGACGCGTAACATTCGCGCGGCTTAGAGGCGGGGGCATTCATTGTCCGGACGGCAAGGGTGCCGCCGACCAAGGGAGCGAATACCCATGACCTATGTCGTCACCGATGCCTGCGTCCGGTGCAAATATATGGACTGCGTCGAGGTGTGCCCCGTCGACTGTTTCTACGAGGGCGAGAATATGCTCGTCATCAATCCGAACGAGTGCATCGACTGCGGCGTGTGCGAACCCGAATGCCCCGCCGAGGCGATCCTGCCCGACACCGAGAGCGGCCTCGAAAAATGGCTCGAGGTCAACAGCAAGTTCAGCGCCGAATGGCCGAACATCACGGTCAAGAAGGACAGCCCCGCCGACGCCGACGAATATAAGGGCGTCGAAGGCAAGTTCGAAAAATATTTCTCGCCCGAACCGGGCGAAGGCGACTAATCGCTTGATGCGAGACAGCGGGGCGGGACTTTCCCGCCCCTTATTTTTTGGCGAGAGTGACCCTTAATCCTCCCTGTGGCGAAGCCATGGGGAGGGGGACCGTTCGCGAAGCGAATGGTGGAGGGGCCAGCGATGTCGCGCCACAGCCCCTCCGTCAGCGGCTGCGCCGCTGCCACCTCCCCATGGCTTCGCCACAGGGAGGATCGATCCACCGCCACCCACCCACGCTACCACCATCAACCGTCCCCCATGATTTGCCCCCTTGAAACGCTCCGCCTTGCCGCCGATGTAGGTCACCGAAGGGGGAGCCCGCCGGTCCTCGGCGTGGCAACCCGGAAAATATAAGGACTCTATTCCATGATCGACCCGCTCGCCGCCCTTGTTCCCGTCGTCGTCGAGCAGACGAGCCGCGGCGAACGCAGCTTCGACATTTTCTCGCGCCTGCTGCGCGAACGGATCGTCTTCGTCACCGGCGAGGTCGAGGACAATATGGCCTCGCTGATCGTCGCTCAGCTCCTGTTCCTCGAATCGGAAAATCCGAAGAAGGACATCTATATGTACATCAACTCGCCGGGCGGCGTCGTCACGGCGGGCATGGCGATCCACGACACGATGCAATATATCCGCCCGCGCGTCGGCACCGTCTGCATCGGCCAGGCGGCGTCGATGGGCAGCTTCCTGCTCGCGGCGGGCGAGCCCGGGATGCGTGTCGCGCTGACCAATGCGCGCGTGATGGTCCACCAGCCGTCGGGCGGCGCGCGCGGCATGGCGTCGGACATCGAGATCCAGGCCAAGGAAATCCTGCGCATCAAGAAGCGGATGAACGACCTCTATGTCAAATATACGGGCAAGTCGCTGAAAGAGATCGAAAAGGCGATGGACCGCGACACCTTCCTCGAAGCCGACGAGGCCAAGGAATTCGGTATCGTCGATCATGTCTACGACCGCCGCCCGGGCCTGCCCGGCGACGACGCGCCGAAGGATGTGAGCGAGGGTCCGACACCCTGATTCGTTAGCGCACGGCGCCGGCCCGCTCCCCCTCCCAGCCTCCCATAGGATACCGTGTCGGGAGGCTGGGAGGGGGAGCGCGCCGGCGCCGTACGCCAAAGCAAGGACTCTTGGTAACCCTGTTTCTTGACGCTCGCTTGGCGCCTTGGCGCTAGGCGGAACATTGAACCGATGTCACCCAATTGCCATATTGTAATTGGGTGACCGGGGGCTAGGATAAGGACGGCGCCGCCCCTTTTGGGCCCGCCATAGGAAGATTTATGACGAAATTGAGTGGCTCGGACAGCAAGAGCACCCTCTATTGCTCCTTCTGCGGCAAGTCGCAGCACGAAGTCCGCAAGCTGATTGCCGGGCCGACCGTGTTCATCTGCGACGAATGCGTCGAGCTGTGCAACGACATCATCCGCGAAGAGATCAAGGGCGGCGTCGCCGCGCGCAAGGACGGCGCGGTACCGACCCCGCTTGAAATCTGCCAGCATCTCGACGCCTATGTCATCGGCCAGAACACCGCCAAGCGCGTGCTGTCGGTCGCGGTGCACAATCATTACAAGCGCCTCGCGAACAGCGGCCGCGGCGACGATGTCGAACTCGCAAAGTCGAACATCCTGCTCGTCGGCCCGACCGGCAGCGGCAAGACGCTGCTCGCGCAGACGCTCGCGCGTTTCCTCGACGTACCCTTCACCATGGCCGACGCAACGACGCTGACCGAGGCGGGCTATGTCGGCGAAGATGTCGAGAACATCATCCTCAAGCTGCTGCAGGCCAGCGACTATAATGTCGAAAAGGCGCAGCGCGGCATCGTCTATATCGACGAGATCGATAAAATCTCGCGCAAGGCCGAAAATCCGTCGATCACCCGCGACGTGTCGGGCGAAGGCGTGCAGCAGGCGCTGCTGAAGCTGATGGAAGGCACGACCGCGAGCGTCCCGCCGCAGGGCGGCCGCAAGCATCCGCAGCAGGAATTCCTGCAGGTCGACACGACGAACATCCTGTTCATCGCGGGCGGCGCGTTCAGCGGCCTCGAAAAGATCATCGGCGACCGCCTTCAGGGCAAGTCGATCGGTTTCGGCGCGCATGTCGCCGGCCCCGACGAGCGCCGCTCGGGCGAAGTCCTCAAACAGATCGAGCCCGAGGATCTCCTCAAATTCGGCCTGATCCCCGAATTCGTCGGACGTCTGCCCGTGATCGCGACGCTCGAGGATCTCGACGTCGACGCGCTGGTCAAGATTCTCGGCGAGCCCAAGAATGCGCTGGTCAAACAGTATAAGAAGCTGTTCGACCTCGAAGAAGTCGCGCTGACCTTCACCGACGACGCGCTCGTCGCGGTCGCCAAGAAGGCGATCGAACGCAAGACCGGTGCGCGCGGGCTGCGCTCGATCGTCGAGGCGATCCTGCTCGATACGATGTTCGACCTGCCCGACCTCACCGATGTGGTCGAGATCGTCGTCGACAAGGATGTCGTCGAAGGCCGCAAGGATCCCGTCCGCGTCTATGCCGACAAAAGCAAGGAAGCGGCGGGCGACGCCGCCTGATCCCGAGTCGCGCGCCGCGCCGGCGCGCGACTTCATGTTGCATTGCAGCAACAGTAGCAGAAAAAAACGCAGCCGCGCCTGTGGATAAAAACCGGCACGGCACGCGAATCCGTGCTTTTTCCATCCTCGGCCGAGCGGCGCAGCGCGCACGGCTTGCACTGTCACAATTGCTGTCACAATCGTGCCACATGCGGGCTTCAGGGGCGCTCGCAGGTCTTGGCGCGCCCCGATCGCGCGCCTGCCGAACGCACACCAAAGGGGACATCCTGAAATGAAATTCCGTCAAACGCTCACCGCCAGCGTTGCGCTGCTTCCGGTCGCGCTGCTCTCCACGCCGGCTTTCGCCCAGTCGACCGGCTCGGTCGACTTCGACGACGAAATCGTCGTCACCGGCACGACCTCCACCGACGTGGGCGGCGTCTCGCTGCCCAACACGCCGAAGGCGAAGCAGGTTCTGGACGAAGAGATCATCCGTCGCCAGCGTCCCGGCCAGACGGTCAACGACATCGTCAATCTGGTCCCCGGCGTCAATTTCCAGAATAACGACCCGTGGGGTTCATCGGGCGGCGGCTTCACGATCCGCGGCTTCTCGGCCGACCGCATCTCACAGACCCTCGACGGCCTACCGCTCAACGATTCGGGCAATTACGCGCTCTACACCAACCAGCAGGTCGATCCCGAAGTGCTGGAACAGGTCAACGTCAACCTCGGCGTCACCGACGTCGACAGCCCGACCGCATCGGCGGTCGGCGGCACGATCAACATCCGCACCCGCGTTCCCGCCAACGAATTCGGCGTCACCACGACGATCAGCTATGGCGACATCGTCGCAAGCGGCCGCCAGCGCAGCCGCCCCTATATGCGCGGCTTCCTGATGATCGACACCGGCGACATCACGGGCATGGGCACCAAGGCGTTCGTGTCGGCGAGCTACACCGGCTATGATAACCCGTTCAACAATTACGGCCGCGTCAAGAAGCAGCAGTATAACGGCCGCATCTATCAGGAGATCGGATCGAACGGCGACTTCGTCTCGGTCGCGGGTCACTATAACGAAAACCGCAACAATTTCTTCGGTTCGTTCCAGCTGCCCGATTTCCCGACGGCCCGCAAGGATCGCTTCTACGACATCAACTATCCCTGCACGATCGACCCAACCGTCGATTACAGCGATTCGGCGACCAGCGGCGGCTGCGGTGTGGAGTTCGACCGCCGCTACAATCCGTCGAACACAGGCAATATCCGCGGCTCGTCGCGCTTCACTCTCGCCGACAGCCTCGTCCTGACGGTCGATCCGAGCTATCAGTGGGTGAAGGCGAACGGCGGCGGCGTCGAGGATCTGCGCGAAGGCTTCCGCAACGTCGGCGGCGTCGACTATACCGGCTATATCGGCGGCGGCTATTATTATGGTCGCGACCTCAACGGCGACGGCGACATCAACGACCGCGTCGGCGGTCTCGATCCCAGCCAGACCAACACCCGTCGCTATGGCGTCATCGCGTCGCTCAACTACGACATCAACGACGATCACCATGTCCGCCTCGCCTATACCTGGGACCGCGCGCGGCATCGCCAGACGGGCGAAACCAACCTGCTCCAGCTGAACGGCGAGCCCATCGACGTCTTCCCGGTCAACGATCCGCTCGAAACGGTCGACGGCTTCGTGCTCAACAAGCGCGACCGCCTGTCCTATGCGATCCTGCACCAGGTGTCGGGCGAGTATCGCGGCGAGTTCGGCGACCTGACGGCGATCCTCGGCGTCCGCGCGCCCTTCTTCACGCGCGAACTCAACCAATATTGCTTCACGACCACGCCCAACGCGGGTCAGGGCTTCATCGACTGCCTCGGCACCCAGGATACGGCCGCCTATGAAGCGGCGAACCCGAACTATGCGCCGCCGCAGTCGCGCACCTACAAATATGACGACATCCTGCCGAACGTCGGATTCACCTACAAGTTCGGCAAGGCGTCACTGTTCGCCAACTATGCCAAGGGCTTGTCGGTGCCGGGCACCGACCCGCTCTATGCGTCGCTCTATTTTGCGGAAAACACGCCGGGCGTCCGCCCGGCGCCGGAAACGACCGACAGCTTCGACCTCGGCGTGCGCTGGTCGAGCGGCAACATTCAGGCCCAGCTCGCCGGCTGGTACACAATGTACGACAACCGCCTCGCCACCGCCTACGACCCGATCCAGGACACGACGCTGTTCCGTAACCTGGGCCGCGTCGACAAATATGGCATCGACGGATCGGTTTCGTGGCGCCCGACGCCCGACACGCTGCTCTATGTCTTCGGTTCGCTTACCGAATCGGAGATCAAGAACGACCTGCTTAACGGCACCTGCTCGCAGGATGCGGTTGACGCCGGTCAGTTCGGCTGCGCGGCCGTGGGCGATCCCGCCTATATCCAGCTCGGCGGCAAGCGCGAGAGCGGTTCGCCGACCTTCTCGGTCGGCGCCCGCGGCCAGGTTCGCCTCGGCGCGGTCGAGATCGGCGCGCAGGTCAAGCACACCGGCAAGCGTTATGTGAATGACGAGAATCTGCCCATCTTCGACGATGGCGCGCAAATCTTCGGCGCCACCGTGGGCGGTTACACGCTCGTCGATCTCGACGTGCGGTGGAACATCGGCAAGATGTGGAACGATCGCGACGTCGCGCTGCAGTTCAATATCACCAACCTGTTCGACGAGCTTTATGTCGGCTATTTCGGCGGCTCGCTCGACTCGAGCAGCTCGCCGTTCGTCCAGATCGGCCCGCCGCGCGCGGCGAGCGTGTCGCTCATCCTCGGCTTCTAAGCCGCGGCGAACGCAAGAAAGGGGCGCGGGAGGCAACTCCCGCGACCCTTTCTTTTGACGGCTTCCGGCTGGTAGCGGACCTATGTTTTATCGTCACCCTGGACTTGATCCGGGGTCCATTCACGCAGCGTGGAAAGAATGGATCCCGGATCAAGTCCGGGATGACAAATGTCCGAAACCAGCCGATTGCGGCCTCCTACATCGTCATCCCCGCGAAAGTGGGGACCCGCGCGTGCGTAGGCTGACCCCACACTGGGTTCCCGCTTTCGCGGGAATGACGAAGGTAGCGAATGGCGGCTCACCACCCCGAAGCGGCCCTTATGGCCGTCGCCGACAGGCCTCTCTCGGATCAATCCGCCGCGATACGGCGGGCGGTGTCCTGAACAAGCGCGACCATGTTGGGGACGCCCTGCGTGCGGTTCGACGATAGCTGGCGCGTGAGGTCGAAGGGGGCGAGCGCGGCGGCGATGTCCATTGCGGCGACCTCGCGCGCCGGCTTGTCCTGCACCGCGGCGAGGACGAGCGCGACGATGCCCTTGGTGATCGCGGCATTGCTGTCGGCGAGGAAATGGAGCCGGCCGTCATCGCGCGGCACCGGATAGACCCAGACGCTCGCCGAGCAGCCGCGCACCAGCGTCGCGTCGGTCTTGAGCGCATCGGGCATCGGCTCCAGCTCGCGGCCGAGCTCGATCAGCAGGCGATAGCGATCGTCGCCGTCGAGAAAATCATATTCTTCGAAGATGTCGGAGAGACTGCGCATGGCGGCGGCAGTGGCAGATTTTGGAAAGGGTTGGAAGGGGAAGCATCGCCCCTTCTGACCGTCGCCCCCGCGAAGGGCGTTTCAGAGTCACGTGCCTCTGAACGCGGCCGCTATCGGCGTTGCGCAAGGCTGCCAGCGGCCCCCGCCTTTGCGGGGGCGACGTTCTTTTTCATGGCGACGGTTTACAGATCGACCCCCGCCGCGATCGCTTCCAATTTGCGCAGCCGTTCCTTGAGGTCGGCGATCTCGATCCGCGAGCCGGCGTGCGGGACTGCCGCATCCTGCGCCAGCGGCGCGTGCCCCGCGGCCAGCTCCTCGCGCTTGAGCTGGATCCAGTCGCGCCAGCCGCGCAGCGCGACGAGGCTGACGATGCTCAGCGCGCTGAGCGCGACCGCGGCGGCGGTGAAGTCGGGCGTGATGAAAGCCATGAGCGTTGCTCCTTTACCGGCGTTCAGATTTTGCTGTTGTCGCGCAGCTTCTCGATTTCCTGATCGAGCGTGACCGCGCGGTTGTTGTCGGTGGCGATGCGTTCGAGCACCTGGATCCGGTCCTTGAGCGCACGGATCTCGGCCTGCAGCGCCTTGGTCTCGGCGTCGTTGCCGACGACATAATCATGGCCGTGGCGGTCGCGGCGGATGCCGTGCTTGGCGCGGATGATGCTGCCGATCGTCACAATGAGGACGATGCCGATGACCATTTCAAACGGGCCCATGGGGAGGTTCCTTTCCTATTCTCTTATCGTTGCGTCAGTTGAGCGGGGCGTCGCGCAGCTTTTCGATCTCGTCGGCGACATCAATTCCCTTGTCGGTAACGATGCGCTCGAGAACGCGGACGCGCGCCTCCAGCCGTTCGGTGTGCGCCGCATATTGGGCGGCCTTTTCGGCGGTCTCGTTGGTGATCGCCTTGAACTGCCGTTCCTTGAACTTCAGGTGACGCTCATAGGCCGCGTAGCCGATGCCGAGCGTCACGGGCAGTCCGACGACGATCAGAAGGATGACGATGGCTTCCATGGTTCGGGTCTCCTCAGTTCGCCGGACGCCGCAGCGCCTCGATCTCGCTTGCCACCCGGTGGCTTTCGTCGGTGACGATGCGCTCGATCACCGCAAGGCGATCCTTCACCGAGCCGAGCTCGGCGCGCAGCTGGGCGTTTTCCTGGCTGATCAGCTTGACGCGCTCCATCGCCTCGTCGCTGGTCTTGGGATAGACCGCCTTGCCCCAGCTGTTTTCGAGCGGATAGCCGTTCTTGACGCGCAGCCAGGTGGTGAAGACCCAACCGGCGACCCCGGCGAGGCCGACGATCGCGGCGACGGGGGCGATGGTGTTCAGGATTTCGAGTTCCATCATTCTTATCCTCTCAGCGCAGGCGGTCGATCTGGTCGGCGAGTTGCGCCGCTTTGCCGCCCTCTTCGGTCGCGATGCGTTCGAGCACCGCAATCCGTTCTTCCAGCCGGCTGACCTGCCCCGCCAGCTTGGCGTTGTCGTCGGTTAGCAGGGCGATTTTTCGATCAGCGTCGGGGTCGGTTCGATGAACCGTGCCGCCCCATTCATTCTCGACGGGATAGCCGTGCTTGGCGCGGACCCAGGTGGTGAACATCCAGCCGCCGATCGACAAGGCGATGATGGCGAGGACGAAAG
Organism: uncultured Sphingopyxis sp.; assembly: GCF_900078365.1. Taxonomy (NCBI): domain Bacteria; kingdom Pseudomonadati; phylum Pseudomonadota; class Alphaproteobacteria; order Sphingomonadales; family Sphingopyxidaceae; genus Sphingopyxis; species uncultured Sphingopyxis sp. Next base: position 115,615 of record NZ_LT598653.1, on the reverse strand, counting down.
CGGTGCCACCGAAATTCATATATCGTCTCCCTGTTGCCGTTTCCGTCTGAGGCCCGATCAGCGGAGAGCGTCGATCTCGTCGGCGAGGCGGCGGTTGTGGCTCGTATAATATTGCTCGATGTCGGCGAGCCGGCGGTCGATGTCGCGGAAGCGCGAGCGGATGTCGCGGGTCGAGGCGCTGGGGTTCGAGCGCACGCCCTGCCAGAATTTCGCCTCCTCGTTCGAGCCATAGAGCGCGAAGGGTTTCGGCGTGCCCATCCAGGCGACCATCCAATATGCGATCAGCGTCCAGGGGAAGCCCCCCATCAGCGTGAGCAGCACCGCGCCGACGCGGACCCAGAGCACGTCGATCCCGCTATAGTCCGCGATCCCCGCGCACACGCCGCTCCATTTGGCGTTCTGCTTGTCGAGATAGAATTTGGTGCGGCTGGCAGACATCTCAGTTCCTCCGGTTCGTCATGTTTTCGAGTTGCGCCAGCTCTTCATCGCTGCGTACCGCGGGGCGGAAGTCGGGATGGTCGGCGCTGATGATGCGTTCGACGGTGTGCAGGCGGTTTTCGAGCCTTCGTGCGGTGTCGTAGAGTTCGTCGAGCAGCTGTTCGTCTTCCCCGGTCAGCGTCTTGGCCTGCTTCCACTTGGTGATGTAGTGGAGGATCAGCCAGGGCAGACCGAGGAAGAGGGTGCCGATGACGATCGGGACGATGATGATCTCTTCCATCGGTCGGGCTCCTTACTTCTTGCCCTGCGCGGCCTTCAGCGCGGCGAGCTCGTCGGCGACCTTGTCGGCGGCCTGCAGCTCGGCGATCTCCTCGTCGAGCGACTTCTTGTAGCCGAGGCCGAGCGCATCGGCGCGGCCCTCCGCTTCGTCGACGCGGCGTTCGAGGATCTCGAAGCGCGAGAAGGCGTCTTCGACGCGGTCGCCGTTGGTCATCTCGCGCAGCTTGTAGCGATTCTCGGCGCTTTCGAGGCGATTGACGACGCTCGACTGGCGCGCGCGCGCTTCCGAAAGCTTCTTCTGGAGCTTGGCGATGTCGGCTTCATAGCCGGTCAGCGCGTCGTCGAGGACGGCGATCTCGGCCTTGAGGCGCTCGGCCATGTCGCCCGCCTTCTGCTTTTCGACCAGCGCGGCGGTGGCGAGATCCTCGCGGTCCTTCGACAGCGCAAGTTCGGCCTTTTCCTTCCAGCTGTCCTGCAGGCTTTCGAGCTTGGCGATGTGACGGCGCATCTCCTTCTGGTCCGCGATCGTGCGGGCGGCGGAGGCGCGGACTTCGACGAGCGTTTCGTTCATCTCGAAGATGATCTGGCGGATCATCTTTTCCGGATCCTCGGCCCGGTCGAGCAGGTCGGTGACGTTGGCGGCGATGATGTCGCGGGTTCGTGAGAAAATACCCATTTGAAACTCCTGTCGAAAACTTGAGACCTTATGTCTTTTTGGGGATGTCTGTTCTTGAAAAAGGCTGGTGCCGGGGCGGGGCAAGGGGGGAGAGTGCCCCGGCACCAGTGCCGGTCAGGCCATCGGACTGACCGCCGGGGTCGAAGCAGCACCGACCAGGCCGACGACCGGAAGGCCGGCGGCGTTGGCGGCGGTGGCAGGATAGTCGATCGCGCCGACGAGGACGGCCAGCGCACCCACCGCGCTGAACGCGAAAGTGGCGGCCTGGGCAATCTTCGTTTTCATCGTTTCAACCTTCCTGTTTTGCTGCACCGGAGCGCTGTGCGCCGGTTCGCTGAAATCGTTGCACGAGCCGTGCCAATTGCTGGAAATGACAGAAAAGTGGGAAATGTCGCTCACAATTCCTTGTCTCGCCCGATTTGGCTTGCCAATCAGCGGGAAAATTTGCCAATGATTGGGAATGGAGCGCGAAACGCAATTCATCGGCCAGTCGGCGGCCTTTCAGGACGCGGTCGAGCGCGCGAGCATGGCCGCGGCGCTCGACCGTCCGGTGCTGGTGATCGGCGAGCGCGGGACGGGCAAGGAGCTGATCGCCGAGCGCCTCCACCGCCTGTCGGCGCGCTGGGACAAGCCCTATGTCATCATGAACTGCGCCGCGATGCCCGAGACGCTGATCGAAAGCGAGCTGTTCGGGCACGAGGCGGGCGCCTTCACCGGCGCGACGCGCAGCCGCGCGGGGCGCTTCGAGGAGGCCGACGGCGGCACTTTGTTCCTCGACGAGCTCGCGACGATGTCGATGGGCGCGCAGGAGCGCCTCTTGCGCGCGGTCGAATATGGCGAGGTGACACGCGTCGGCGCGTCGCGCCCGATCCGCGTCGACGTGCGGATCGTCGCCGCGACCAACGAGCATCTGCCCGCGCTGGTCGATGAGAATCGCTTCCGGGCAGACCTGCTCGACCGGCTGTCGTTCGAGGTCATCACCCTCCCCCCGCTGCGCGCGCGCGAAGGCGATATCGAGGTGCTCGCCGAATATTTCGGGACACGCATGGCGGCGGTGATCGGCTGGGACGAATGGCCCGGCTTCGGCCCGCGCGCGCTCGCGGCGATGGAGGGACACGACTGGCCGGGCAATGTCCGCGAGCTGAGGAACGTCATCGAGCGCGCCATCTATCGCTGGGCCGACCCGTCGAAACCGGTCGATGCGCTGAGCTTCGATCCGTTCGCGAGCCCGTGGCAGCCCGCGGTGCGCAAGGCGGCGGCGAAGGCCGAAGCGCCCGCCGTATCGAATGCCGATCCGGCGGCGGCGACCACGGCACCCACCGGCCCGGTCAGCGATCTGCGCGCAGCGGTCGACAGCTATGAACGAACCATCCTCGCCGACACGATGGCGCGCTGCCGCTTCAACCAGAAGGTCGCGGCCGAGGCGCTGGGGCTGAGTTACGACCAGATCCGCCACGCGCTGAAGAAGCATGGGCTGAATCAGTAGCATCAGCGAAACCCCAAACCCGTTTGCCCTGAGCTTGTCGAAGGGCAGTCCTTCTTTTTGCAACGTTCAAAGAAAGGACGGTGCTTCGACAAGCTCAGCACAAACGGAAGAAATGGGCGCGCCCCTTCTACCCCCTTGGCAACCCGGCGCTCAGCGCCTCGATCACCGCATCCTGCGTCGCGGCGAGATCGGCAAGCCGGTCGCGCAGCGCATAGATGTCGGGCAGGCCGTCGATGTCCTCCGCGACGCTGCGATCGAGATAGAGCCGGTCGATGTCGGCGAGCGCCGCGGTGAGCGGCGCGCGCGCCGCGATGAGACGCGAGATCGCCTGCTGCGCGACGACCCAGCGTTCGCCAGCGACCGGCGCGCCCGCCGCGGCGGCGACGAGCGATGCGGCGGGGCCGCGCTCGGCGGCGAAGGCTTGCTGTCCGGCGGCGGCGTCCGCCTCCCAGCGCGCGAGCCGCCCGGCGAGGTCGGCGGGCAGCGGTCCCGGCGGCGCGATGACGACCGCGGGCGGCGCGACGTCGAATCGCCCCTCGACCGCGCGCTTCGCCAGCGAGGGGCCGTCACTGGACTGCGTCGCGGCACAGGCAGGCAGCGACAGGAACAACGGGGTGAAAAGAAGGACGCGCTTCATCGCCGCCCCTGATATGGTCGCGCCCGTGGCGCAGCAAGTGCCGAATCGGAAGTTTTTCTATATTCGGCTAACGCCGAACGCGGTGCCAGCCCGCTCCCCCACCCAGCCTTCCATCGAGGATACGCTGTAGGGAGGCTGGGTGGGGAGCGGGCTGGCGCCGATTCTCGCGCTCGCGCGAAAAACTGATAAAAAGCGCGGAAATATGCGGTTGACAGCACGGGCCTGGCTCGCTAGTGGCGCTGACTTTCCCGCATGCCGGAAAAATCGCCCGCTTCGGCGGGGGACTGGCAGCGCGGGTGTTCTAGTTTCTGATTGGATGGAAGACCATGTTCGCAATCGTGCGCACGGGCGGAAAGCAGTATCGCGTTGCCGCCGGAGACAAGATCGCCGTCGAGAAGATCGAGGGTGAAGCCGGTGACACCGTGTCGCTGGGCGACATCCTGCTGGCCGGCGACGGCGGCGAGGTGAAGGATGCGAAGGGTCTCGTCGTTTCGGCCGAGATCATCGCCCAGACCCGCGGCGAAAAGGTCATCGTCTTCAAGAAGCGCCGCCGGCACAATTATCGCCGCCGCAACGGCCACCGCCAATCGCTGACGCTGCTGCGCATCCTCGCCGTCGGCGACGCCAAGAAGGCCGCGCCGAAGAAGGAAGCCGCGCCGAAGGCCGAGGCTGCCCCAGCCGCCGAAGCCAAGGCCGCTCCCGCCCAGGAAGCGCCCAAGAAGGAAGCTGCGCCGAAGAAGGCCGCTGCTCCCAAGAAGGAAGCTGCACCCAAGGCCGAAGCCGAAAAGAAGCCCGCTGCCAAGAAGGCAGCCCCCAAGAAGGACGCCTGAGCGCGGAAACGCCGCTCGGCCTCAACCGAACGAATTAAGGAGCATCAGTCATGGCACATAAGAAAGCAGGCGGTTCTTCGCGCAACGGTCGCGACTCAGCCGGCCGCCGCCTTGGCGTGAAGAAGTTCGGCGGTCAGGAAGTGATCGGCGGCAACATTATCGTGCGCCAGCGCGGTACCAAGGTGTACCCGGGCGCCAACGTCGGCATGGGCAAGGACCACACGCTGTTCGCGACCGCGGACGGCCGCGTCCGATTCCACGACGGCAAGCTCGGCCGCAAATATGTCTCGGTCGACATGATGGCCGAAGCCGCCGAATAAGGACGATCTTCCAGGGTCGTCCACCAAGGGATGACCCGGAGCTGTCCTTTCCGCGAACGCGGAAACAAGGTTCGAAAAGAGGGAGACGGGTCACCCCGGACTCCCTTTTTTCTTGCCTGAAATCCGCGTGCTAGCGGGCCGGCGCGAAAACGGGGCCTTCCATCTCCCTCCACATCGAATGTCGTCAAAGCGTCACCATCTGGCGCCAGGGCGACAGGCATTGGGAGTTTGAAAACATGTTCGCGCGTACCGAAAGACTGTTGCTGCGGCCCGGCTGGCTCGAAGATGCCCCCGCGCTCGCCCGTGCGATCGGCGAGGAAGCGGTGGTCCGCAACCTGTCGCGCGCGCCCTGGCCCTATGGCGAGGCGGAGGCGCAGACGTTCCTGAGCCTGCCGCTCGACCCGAACCAGCCGCGCTTCCTGATCTTCGCGCGCACCGGCGGCGCGCCGCGCCTCGTCGGCGGCTGCGGCATTTCGCCCAGCCCCGAAGGCGAGCTCGAAATGGGTTACTGGATCGCCCGGCCCTATTGGGGTCTCGGTTTCGCGACCGAGGCGGGGCGCCAGCTCCTCCACATCGCGCGCGCGATGAACCTGCCGAAGCTGACCGCCGGCCACTTCCTCGACAATCCCGCGTCGGGCGCGGTGCTGCGCAAGCTGGGCTTTCGCCCGACCGGCAAGGTCGCGCAGCGTTACAGCCTCGCGCGCGGCGGCGATGCGCCCTGCGCGCTGTTCGAGGAAGGCGACGCCGATGCCGATGCTATCGTCACCCCGATGCGAAGCCGCATCGGGGTGGACGAGGATTTCCGCGAGGATATCAGGCTGATGGCGGCGTGAGGCGCCTTACTCCATGACCCTACGCACATCGACTTTTGGGGTGGGGAGCAGATGTTCCAGACTACCAACCCTCGTCATTCCCGCGAAAGCGGGAACCCAGCGAGCAAAGGTCGCAACTGGGTTCCCGCTTTCGCGGGAATGACGATGTTAAGAGGCCCGCAATCGATCGGTCTCAGACATTCGTCATCCCGGACCTGATCCGGGATCCATTCTTTCCACGCTGCGTGAATGGACCCCGGATCAAGTCCGGGGTGACGAATAAGAGACGGCAACTTCCGGCCGTTTTCGGCCATCGTCCGCCGTCCGGCAGCTATCCCCGCAACTTGCCCACCATGCCCATGATGTCGTCGAGCGGATTGCCGTCGCCGTCCATGTCGAGCATTTTGCCCAAACCGCCGAGGCCGCCCGCCGACGGCGCGGCGCCACCGCCCATCGCGCCGCCGAGGACATTGCCGAGCATGCCGCCGAGGCCGCCCGAAAGCCCGCCGCTCGCGCCGCCCTGACCGCCCTGCTTCGCCATATAGCCCGCGACCATCATCGCGAGCATCGGCAGCATCTGCTTGAGGATTCCCGAATCGATCCCGGTTTGCGCGGAGGCCTGTCCCGCCACCGTCCGGCTGACGTCCTTCGACCCGAAGATCTGCCCGAGCACGTCATTGCCCTGGTTCACCGGGGTCGGCTGCGACCCGAGCACCGAGTCGAGCAGGCCGCCGCCGCCGAGCTGGCCGAGCAGCCCGCCGAGCCCCTCGACGCCGCCCGATTGCGCCTGTTTCTTGAACCCGCCGAGGATCGCGGGAAGCAGCGCGTCCGCGCCCTGCTTCGCCGTCGCGGCCGGAATGCCCAATTCTTTCGCCATCGATTCGATGCCGCCGGCCTGCGCCAGAATGTCGGTGAGATTCATTTCTTTTCTCCCTCTCGAGCGCGGATCGAACCGCGCCGATCGGCGTTTGTTATAGCAGCCGCCGGGAGGAGGAGGAGTCGTTCATTTGGCTGTCATTCTCAAGTGCATAGTCCTAGCCTGCGGCTATTCGACTCGCCCCTTCCGGGTTGGCCGCATTTCTAGTGGGAGCTTGAACAATGAGCATTTTCGGCAAGATCAAGGACGCCATTTTCGGCAAGAAGGCCGTCGCCGCACAGCCCGCCGCCCCGGCCGCGCCCAGCCCCGTCGGCACCGCGCTCGACGCCGCGACGAGCGCGATGGCGACCGCCGCCGCCGCGCCGGTCGATGTCGATGCGATTCTCACCGCCGAGGCGGCGAACGCCGGGCAGGATCTCAACTGGCGCACGTCGATCGTCGACCTGATGAAGCTGCTCGGCATCGATTCGAGCCTCGCCAACCGCAAGGAACTGGCGCAGGAGCTCGGCTATACCGGCGCGCTCGACGGCAGCGCCGAAATGAACATCTGGCTGCACAAGGCGGTGATGCGCGAGCTCGCCGCGAACGGCGGCAAGGTGCCCGCTGATTTGACCGACTGATAGCGAAATCCACCCTCCCCTTCAGGGGAGGGCGCGAGACTTGCCAGCTTGCTGGCTTAGTCGCAGCGGGTGGGGGCTCGAAGCCTTGCGCAAGGCCGATGGCCCCCACCCCAACCCCTCCCCTGAAGGGGAGGGGCTTTTTATGCCGGCCCATTGACCGCGCCGCGCCCCACTCCCTAGACAGGTTTCAACAGAAACAAAGTCGCAGGGAGCCCGTAGTGCAACATCCGCTTTCCACCCCCGTCAGCCGCCGCCGCACGCTCGCCACGCTTGGCGCGGGCACCGCGGGGCTCGCCATTGCGGGCCCCGCCGCGGCGCTGCAGGACGCGCCGAAGAGCGACGCGCAGCAATTGCTCGATTCGATCGCCGATAATCTGCTCGCGCAGTCACCCGAGGGAGCGACCTCGCTGGGCATCGACACTGGCGCACGCGCGGCGATGCGCGGACAGCTTGGCGATCGTTCGGCGGCGGGGGTGCAGGCGCTGGCGGGCACGCTGAAAGCCGATGTCACGCGCGTCCGCGCCTTCGACAAGACAGGGCTCGACCATGCCACGCGCACCAGCCTCGCCGTGGTCGAAAGCGCCTATGACGTCGCGCTCGCGGGCTTCGCCCTCCCCTATGGCGATGTCGCCGTCGGCGGCTGGCGCAACACGCCTTACGTGGTGATCCAGAATGTCGGCGCCTATCTCGACATCCCCAAATTCCTCGACAGCGACCATCCGGTGAAGTCGTCGGCCGACGCCGAGGCCTATCTCGCGCGCCTCAATGCCTTTCCCGGCGTCCTCGACGGCGAGACCGACCGGCTGAAGGCGGCGGGCGGCCAGGGGCTGATCGCCCCCGCCTTCCTGATCGACAAGGCGATCAAGCAGATGGAGACGACGATCGCCGACGCCAAGGCGGGCGGCTCGATGGTCGAAAGCCTCGTCCGCCGCACCGGCGAAGCGAAAATCGCCGGAGACTGGTCGGCGCGCTCGGCGAAGATCGTGCGGGGACCGGTCGCCGCGGCGCTCGAACGCCAGCTCGCCGAGCTGAAGGCGCAGCGACCGAAGGCGGTGATGGATGCGGGTATGTGGGCGCGCCCCGGCGGCGACGAATGGTATGCGTGGGGGCTGCGCGCCTCGACGACGACGCGCATGACCCCCGACGAGCTTCACGCGATGGGCCGCGAGGAACTCGCCGAACTCCATGGCCGCATGGACCCGATCCTCAGGAAGCTCGGCTATACGCAGGGGTCGGTCGGCGACCGGATGAACGCGCTCGCCAAGGACCCCAAATATAAATTCCCCGACAATGATCAGGGCCGCGCCGAGATCGTCGCCTATATCCAGACCTGGCTCGGCAAGATCCGCGCCGAGCTGCCGCGCGCCTTCCGCACTTTGGTGAAAGGCAATGTCGAGGTGAAGCGGCTGCCGCTCGCCGAGGAACCCGGCGCGCCCGCGGCCTATGGCGGCGCGGGGTCGATCGACGGCAGCATTCCGGGGCGCTTCTGGATCAACCTGCGCACGACCGAGCTGCACAGCAAATATTCGCTGCCCGACCTCGCGATGCACGAAGCGATTCCGGGGCACGCGTGGCAGGGCGAATATGCGCATGCGATGCCGCTGATCCGTACGATGCTCGCGTTCAACGCCTATTCGGAAGGATGGGCGCTCTATGCCGAGCAGCTCGCCGACGAACTCGGCCTCTATGACGATTTCGAGGTCGGGCGCCTCGGCTATCTCCAGTCGCTCGCCTTCCGCGCCTGCCGCCTCGTCGTCGACACCGGCCTCCACGCCAAACGCTGGACGCGCGAGCAGGGCGTCGAATTTTTCGTGCGCGAGAATGGCTCGAACCCGCTCGAGGTCGCGAGCGAGGTCGACCGCTATTGCAGCTGGGCCGGGCAGGCCTGCGGCTACAAGGTCGGGCACAGCGAGATCGTGCGCCAGCGCGGGCTGGCGCAAAAGGCGCTGGGCGCAAAATATGACCTGCGCGATTTCAACGATGTCGTGGTCAAGGGCGGCAACGTCCCGCTCGACGTGCTGGCGCAGAATGTCGACGAATATGTGCGGGAGGCGAAGGCATGAGGCCGCACGTCATGATGAAGGGCCTGTTTGGCGCCGCATTGCTCGCCGCGATTCCCGCTCACGCGCATGAAGCCGAAGCGGACGCCGCGGCGCGCGTGACCATCGCGACGAGCGACGTCGATCGCTTTTACGCGCTCTATGACGACCCCGCGCTCGCGGCGCAGCCCGAAGTGGTCGCAGCGCGCTATCTCGCCACCCCCTCGCCGGGACTTGCGGAATTCATGGTGATGCGCCGGATCACGCCCGAAAAGCTCGCCGCCGCGCTGAGCAAGAAGCCGCAGGTCTTTGCCGACGCGCGCGGCTGCGCGGCCAATCTTCCCGCGGTGCGCACGCGCCTTGTCGCCGCGACCGACCGCCTCGCGCAAATCTATCCCGCCGCGAAATTCCCGCCGATCACCATCGCCATCGGCCGCGCGACGACCGCGGGAACCGCCAATGCGAAAGGGCTCTACATCGGCCTCGAAGCCCTGTGCGCCGCCAAATTCATCGAAGCCGACGACGAGGACCGCTTCGTCCATGTCATCGCGCATGAATATGTCCATGTGCAGCAGCCGCTGGCGCAGGTCGAGGACCGCGAGGAATCGGTGCTGCGCGCGGCGCTCGTCGAAGGCGCGGCCGAATTTATCGCCGAGCGGATGACCGGATCGGTCGCCTATCCGCTGCTGCACCAATGGGCGAAGGGGCGCGAGACGGAGCTCGAGACGATCTTCCTCGCCGAAAAGGACCAGAAGGCGATCGGCTCGCGCTGGCTCTACAACCAGAAGGGCGCCGACGGCTGGCCGGGCGACCTGGGTTACTGGGTCGGCTATCGCGTCGCGAAGAGCTATTACGACCACGCGCCCGACAAGGCGGCGGCCATCAAGGCGATCGTCGAGATGAAGGACCCCGCCGCCTTCCTCGCCGCGAGCGGATGGACGCCGGGGATGGCACTCTAAACGGCAATTTTCAGCGGTGCATCCCCGCGAAGGCGGGAGCACACAGCTTGCCAAGGTTATTTCGGCAGCGGCGCGAGGTCGGGTTCGACGAAGCCGCGTCGCGCGGGAACCGAAAAGAGCAGGTCGCGGCTGTAGAAGCGCAGCGGCCAGTCGCGGCGCCCCATCGGGGATAGCAGCAGCGCGTTGACGCGCGTTGCAAGGTCCGCTTCCCTGGTTTCCGACAGGAACAGGCGCACGCCCGCGACATAGGCGCGGGTGATGCTGTCGTGATAGCCGCCATGGTCATCGTTCACGCCGCCGACGCTTTCGTTGAAGCGGCGGATCAGCCCTGCGATTTCGGCATCGACGTCGATGTCGGGGCGCTCGCTCAGCAGCCAGAGGCACGCGGCGAGATGCGCCTCGTGCGTCCACGCCGCGCGCGGCAGCGCGCGCGCGAGCAAGCCCTCGCCGATCGCGCGTATCTCTTCGTCGCGCGCGAACAGGCGCGGTTTATATTCGGTGGTCATGGGTCCGGTCCTTCCGGGTGAGGAACACCCGGAAGTTTCCGGGTCGATTATGCCGCGACGGCCACCCGCGGCGCGGCCTGGCGGACGCCTTCGTCGACATGGTCCGCAAATTGCGCGAAATTGTCGATGAATTGCTGCACCAGCGCCTCGGCCGTCCGGTCATAGGCCGCCTTGTCGGCCCACGCCTCGCGCGGGTCGAGCAGGCCCGAGTCGACGCCCGGCACCGCGACCGGGACGAGGAAGCCGAAATTCGGATCCTTGCGGAACTCGGCATCGTTCAAACTGCCGTCGAGGGCCGCATTCAGCAAAGCGCGCGTCGCCTTGATCGGCATGCGCTTGATGCCGTCCATCGTCGCCATGCCGCCGGTCCAGCCGGTGTTGACGAGCCAGCACTGAACCCCGCCCCTGGCGATGCGTTCCTTGAGCAGGTTGCCGTAGACCGACGGGTGGCGCGGCATGAAGGGTGCGCCGAAGCAGGTCGAGAAGGTCGCCTCGGGCTCGGTCACGCCGATCTCGGTCCCTGCCACCTTCGCGGTATAGCCCGACAGGAAATGATACATCGCCTGATCGGGGGTCAGCTTCGCGATCGGCGGCAGCACGCCAAAGGCATCGGCGGTCAGCATGATCACGGTGCGCGGCACCGGCCCCATGTTCGCCTCCGACGCGTTCGGAATGAAGTCGATCGGATAGGCGCCGCGGGTATTCTCGGCGAGACTGTTGTCGTCGAGGTCGAGCGCGCGCGTCGCGGGGTCGATCACGACATTTTCGAGCACGGTGCCGAAGCGGCGGGTGGTCGCGTAGATTTCGGGCTCGGCCTCTTCGGACAGGCGGATCATCTTGGCGTAGCAGCCGCCCTCGAAGTTGAAGACCGCGGTGTCCGACCAGCCATGCTCGTCGTCGCCGATCAGCGTGCGCGAGGCGTCGGCCGACAGCGTCGTCTTGCCGGTGCCGCTGAGGCCGAAAAAGACCGCCGTGTCGCCGTCGGGGCCGATGTTGGCCGAACAGTGCATCGGCATCACGCCATCGACGGGGAGCAGATAGTTGAGGATGCCGAACACCGACTTCTTCATCTCGCCGGCATAGGCAGTGCCGCCGATCAGCACGAGCTTTTCGGTGAAGTTGACCGCGACGACGGTTTCGCTGCGCGTGCCGTGCTTCGCGGGGTCGGCGCGGAAGCTCGGCAGGTCGATGATCGTATATTCGGTTTCGAACGCCGCGAGCTCGGCCGCGGTCGGGCGGCAGAGCAAAGTGCGGATGAACTGGCTGTGCCACGCGAGTTCGGTGACGACCTGGACGCCGACGCGATGCTCGGGCTGCGAGCCGCCGAACAGCTGCTGGCGATAGAGGCGCGGACGCTCGGCAAGGTGCGCGAGGAAATCGGCCTTCAGCGCGGCGAAATGATCGGGGGTCATTGGGACGTTGGTCTTGCCCCACCAGATGGTGTCCGCCGTCTCCGCATCCTGGACGATGAACTTGTCCTTGGCGCTGCGGCCGGTGTGCTTGCCCGTCTGGACGACGAGCGGGCCGTCCTTGGCGAGCAGGCCCTCGCCATGGCGCACCGCCTCCTCGATCAGCGCCGGCGTGCCCCAGTTTTCGGCGACATCCGCTTTCGTCTCGACGCTGTCGCCGCCGATCACAACCTTGGTCATTCGCTTCGCCTTTCCTTGTCCGGCGGCGTCCTTGCATACCTATGCAATGCCTGGCGCGCTAATGGGCTGGCCCGCATCTCCATGGGTGCCGACGTGTCCGCCGATTCCGAAATCCCGGCTCCGTTAGCGAGGGCGGGGGCCGAGGTCAAAAGATTAACGTGGCGCAGTGCAGCATGTGCGACGAGCGCATGGGCGCGGGAACCGGTGCCATGCGCGCGCGGTTGTCGGTGAGAGCGGGATGAGCTACGAGCAGGTGGGTTTGCGACCCCCTCGAACCGCTCGCATCGAGCGAAGTCGAGATGCCCTTCGGCGTGACGCCATTTCGACGGGTGTCTCGACTTCGCTCGACACGAACGGTCAACGAGGATCGCGCCAAAACCCGCCCGCCCTATGGAAAGAGCATGACGGCAACCATCGCGCTGGTCGACGACGACCGCAATATCCTGCAATCCCTGTCGATCGCGCTGCAGGCCGAAGGATTCGTCACGCGCGTCTATTCGGACGGCGAGGCGGCGCTGAAGCCGCTGATCGACAACCCGCCCGACCTCGCGGTTTTCGACATCAAGATGCCGCGGATGGACGGGCTCGAACTGCTGCGCCGACTGCGCGAGAAGAGCCAGCTTCCCGTGATCTTCCTCACCAGCAAGGACGACGAGATCGACGAGGCTTTGGGGCTCGCGATGGGCGCCGACGACTATATCGCCAAACCCTTTTCGCAGCGCCTGGTGATTGCGCGCATCCGCGCCATCCTGCGCCGCGTCGAACTCAATCGCGCGCCGCCGAGCGACGACGACGAGCCCGTCGCCGAGCCGATCACGCGCGGGCGGCTGAGCATGGACCCCGCGCGGCACAAGGTCGCGTGGGACGGCAAGGACGTGACGCTGACCGTCACCGAATTCCTGATCCTCGAAACGCTCGCGAACCGCCCCGGCGTCGTGCGCAGCCGCAACCAGCTGATGGACGCCGCCTATCAGGACGACGTCTATATCGACGACCGCACGATCGACAGCCACATCAAGCGCCTGCGCCGCAAGTTCCGCGAGGTCGATCCCGAATTCGACGCGATCGCGACCCTTTATGGCGCGGGCTACCGCTTTGCCGATGAAAGCTGACGTCTTGAAGGCCGACGCGAGCATCGCCGAGCAGGAGGAATCGCCGCTCGTCTGGTCGGCGCGCTGGTCGCTGACGACGCGCATCCTCGCGGTCAATATCCTCGCCATCGCGCTGCTCGCCGGCGGCTTCTATTATCTCGACACCTATCGCAGCCGGCTGGTCGACACGCGCATCGAGGTGATGAAGGACCAGCTCGCGATGCTCGACAGCGCGCTCGAAGCCGCACGCCCCGACCAGCGCGCCACCCTGATCAGCGAATTTACCAAGGCGACCGAATCGCGGCTGCGCTTCTATGGCGCCGATGGAAGACGTGTTTCAGACAGCTTCGCGAACGGGCCGCCGACCTACACGCTGCGCGATCCCGAGCTGCAACCGTGGAAACGCGACGCCGCGCGCGCGATGGATCGCGGCATAGACTGGATCGTGGGCGCACCAAGCTATCCCGATTTCGAGGAACCGCGCATCGACCGCGCGCAATCGTGGCCCGAGGTCGTCGAGGCGCAGGCAAGCGGCCTCGCGGCCAGCCGCTTCCGCTATGCGCCCGAGCGCACGCCGCTCTTGAGCGCCGCGCGCGTCGTCGATCTCGAAACGCCGCAGACGGTGCTGATGACGCTCAACGCGCGCGACATCACGCGCACGGTGCGCGCCGAACGCTTCCGCCTCGCGGTGGTCATCCTCGTCGTGCTGATGGCGTCGGTGCTGCTCTCGCTCTTCCTTGCGCGCACGATCGTCCGCCCCTTGCGCCGCCTCGCGCGCGCCGCGGTGCGCGTCCGGCTCGGCCGCGCGCGCGAAGTCGTCGTCCCGCGCCTGCCGAGCCGCCGCGACGAGATCGGCACGCTCGCGCGCGCGCTGTCGGACATGACGCAAGCCCTTCGCGAACGCATCGACGCGGGCGAGCATTTCGCCGCCGACGTGACGCACGAGCTCAAGAATCCGATCGCCTCGGTGCGCTCGGCGATCGAGGGGCTGGGCCGCGTCAAGAGCGACGAGCAGCGCGCGCAATTGCTGCGCATCGCCGACGAGGACGTCCGCCGCCTCGACCGGCTGGTGAGCGACATCAGCGAGGCGAGCCGCGTCGACGCGCAGTTGTCGCGCACCCTGTTCGAACCCGTCGACGTCGGCATCATGATCGAATCGATGCTCGCCGCGCGCGCCGCGCGCGTCGAGGCGGGGACGCCGCACCCGCGCGTCGCCTTCGCGCGCCCGCGCAAGGGCACGACCGTCGTGATGGGCGACGGCCACCGGCTCGAGCGCGCGATCGACAATGTCATCGACAATGCGATCAGCTTCTCGCCCGCCGACGGGCTTGTCTGCGTTTCGGCGACCCGGCTCGGCGACGAGGTGCATGTGAAGGTGGACGACGATGGCCCGGGGATCGAACCGGCGCAGCGCGACGCGATCTTCCGCCGCTTTCACAGCGAACGCCCGCCGGGCGAGGCGTTCGGCCGCCACAGCGGCCTCGGCCTCGCGATCGCGCGGACGATCGTCGAAGGACATAGCGGGACGATCAGCGCCAAGGATCGCGACGACGGCAAGCCCGGCGCCAGCCTGCTGATCACCCTGCCCGCGCGCGAGGGCGGGCAGGAAGGGGGCTGAACAATCCTCCCTGTCGCGCAGCGATGGGGAGGGGGAGTGCAGGGTTGGATTGCCCCCGGCAATCCAAGTCCAGTCCGGGGGACTGGACGACCCAGCACTCTCGCGAAGCGAGTGGTGGAGGGGCCGCGACGTCGCGACATGGCCCCTCCGTCAGCGGCTCCGCCGCTGCCACCTCCCCATGGCTTCGCCACAGGGAGGATCAGTTTGTCGCCTTGCGGCACCGCGTCGGCGCCGGTAAGCCTTGCGCCATGCTTCCGAGCCGGACCAGAATCGAAATCGTCAACATCCATGCCAGCTGCGTCGCGGCGGGCAATGGCGGCGTGCTGATCCTCGGCAATTCGGGACAAGGCAAATCGGACCTCGCGCTGCGGCTGATCGATCGCGGCGCCAGGCTGGTCGCCGACGACCGCTGCGACATCTGGTTCGAGCGCGGCCGCCTGTGGTGCCGCCCGCCCGAGACGCTGGCCGGCAAGCTCGAGGTGCGCGGGATCGGGATCGTCGAACGGCCGTGGACGGCGCCGGTGTCGCTCGCGCTCGCGGTGCGCCTCTCCGACCGCTACGACCGCATGCCCGCGGTGGGTCAGGTCGAGACGGTTGCGGGCCACCCGCTTCCCGCGCTGCTGCTGTCGGCGTTCGAGGCGTCGGCGCCGATCAAGATCCTGCTCGCGCTCGAACAGCTGGCGCCCGCCGCATGAGCGAAACCACCGAATCACGGCTGCTGCTCGTCACCGGCCTGTCGGGCGCGGGCAAGTCGACCGTGCTCAAGGTGCTCGAGGATCTGGGCTGGGAGGTCGTCGACAACCTGCCGCTCGCGCTGCTCGAAACGCTGATCGACGGGCCGGTCAAACCCGGCGAGGCGGGGCGTCCGCTCGCGATCGGCATCGACAGCCGGAGTCGCGGTTTTCGTCCCGCCTTGCTCGTGCGGCGGATCAAGGAGTTGCGCGAAAGCGGCCGCCGCGACATCCAGACTTTGTTCCTCGATTGCGCCGGCGCCGAGCTCGAGCGCCGCTTTTCCGAAACGCGCCGCCGCCACCCGATGGCCGAGGACCGCCCCGCCGCCGACGGCATCGCGCGCGAGCGCGAGATGATGGAGCCGCTCCGCCGCTGGGCCGAGCATGTCGTCGACACGACCAATTACAGCAGCAACGACCTGCAGCAGGAAATCCGCCAGCGTTTCGCCGTCGCGGACGGCGGCGAACCGGTGCTCAACATTTTGAGCTTCGGCTTCGCGCGCGGCCTGCCGCGCAACGCCGACCTGGTGTTCGACATGCGCTACCTGCGCAACCCGCATTGGGACCCGAAGCTCAAGCCGGGCACTGGGCTCGATGCCGACGTCGCCGCCTATGTGATCGCGGACCCCGCCTATGAGGACAGCGTCGCGCAGATCGAGCGGCTGATCCTGACCTTGCTGCCGCGCTACCGCGCCGAGGGCAAAAGCTATGTCACCATCGCCTTCGGTTGCACCGGCGGGCGGCACCGTTCGGTCCATGTCGCGAACCGTGTGACCCAGACGCTACGCGCGTCCGGATATGAGCCAGTGCTGACCCACCGCAACCTTGACTCCGCCCCGCAAGATGGGCTTGAGGGCAGGCCCCCGCCCGCGTCTCCCGCATCCGGCGGCAACATATAAGGGTCGACGACTGCATGCCGAACGATAAGGCTTTGCCGCTCTTGGGAATGGTGCTCGTCACCCACGGCCGCCTCGCCGAGGAAATGGTGCGCGCGATGGAGCATGTCGTCGGTCCGCAAAGGGCCATCGCGACCGTGTGCATCGGCCCCAACGACAATATGGAGATGCGCCGCAAGGAAATCGCCGACGCGATTCGCAAGGTCGACGAGGGCCGCGGCGTCGTGATGCTGACCGACCTGTTCGGCGGCACCCCGTCGAACCTCGCGATCAGCCTGCTCGAAGCGGGGCGCACCGAAGTGATCGCCGGCGTCAACCTGCCGATGCTGATCCGGCTCGAAAGCGCGCGCAAGACGATGGAGTTGCGCGCCGCGGTGATCGCGGCGAAGGAAGCCGGCCAGAAATATATTTCGGTCGCATCGGAGATGCTGGGAGTAGGCCCTTGAACGAGATTTCCGAAACCGTCGAGATCACCAACCAGCGCGGCCTGCACGCGCGCGCCAGCGCCAAATTCGTGACCTTCGTCAGTCGCCTGCCCGAAAGCGTGTCGGTCGAGGTCGAAAAGGGCGGCAGCCGCGTCAACGGCACGTCGATCATGGGCCTGATGATGCTCGGCGCCGCCAAGGGCGATTCGATCACCATCCATACGAAGGGCGACGGCGCCGACGCGGCGCTTCTGAAGCTCGTCGGGCTGGTCAAGGACAGCTTCGGCGAGGATTGACCGGATGACCGGTTCTTTCCTACGGTCGTGCCCCTGCGCAGGCAGGGGCCCATCGCCTGCGCTATCCTTTTCCTCCCACGCTTGCTCGGCAACGGTAGCTCGGGTGATGGGGCCCAGCCTGCGCAGGGGCACGGACGAGTGGACATGACCGGTCGCCGTTCCACCATCGAAAGTCTGTCGAACCCGCTGGTCAAGCGGATGCGGCTCCTGCGCGAGAAGCGCCATCGCCGCGCCGAGCGGCTGTTCCTCGCCGAAGGGCTGCGCATCGCGACCGAAGCGCGCGAGGCCGGAATATTACCGCAATGGCTGTTCCTGGGCCCCGAGGGCGCGGCGCATCCGCTGGCGAAGACGCTGGTCGACGCGACTTTGGCCGCAGGGGGCGAGGTGATCGACACGACGCCTGCGATCCTTTCCAAATTGTCGGGCAAGGATAATCCGCAGACGGTGGTCGGCATCTACGCCGAGCCCAGGGCGGCGCTCGCCGATCTCGACCGCAACGCGGCGCCGATCTGGCTCGTCGCCGAGCGGCTGCGCGATCCGGGCAATCTCGGCACGATGCTGCGCACCGGCGACGCAGTCGG
This sequence comes from uncultured Sphingopyxis sp., assembly GCF_900078365.1. Taxonomy (NCBI): domain Bacteria; kingdom Pseudomonadati; phylum Pseudomonadota; class Alphaproteobacteria; order Sphingomonadales; family Sphingopyxidaceae; genus Sphingopyxis; species uncultured Sphingopyxis sp. Next base: position 97,849 of record NZ_LT598653.1, on the reverse strand, counting down.
CGCGGGCGGGCTGATCCTGCTCGATGACAGCACCGACCCCTATGCGGTCGAGGCGGTGCGTGCGAGCATGGGGGCGATCTTCACGCAGAAGCTGGTGGTCGCGCGCTGGGAAGAGTTCCTGCCCTGGCTGCGTCAGGGACCCGGCCAGCTCGTCGCGACCTGGCTCGGCGACGATAGCGTGGATTATCAGGCGGTGCGCTACGCCGCGCCGACCTTCATCCTGACCGGCAATGAATCGCAAGGTCTGCCGCCCGAATATGCCGCCGCGGCGGACGTGCGGGTCAAAATGCCGATGCTGGGCAAGGCCGACAGCCTCAACGCCGCGGTCGCGACCGCGGTGATGGCGTATGAGGTGCTGAACCAGCGGCGATAGTCTCGCCCTGCGAACTGCTATAGACTTCGTCATGCTGAACTTGATTCAGCATCCATTCTTCCTTCGGCTGACAAGCAGACGCCGAATGGATCCCGGATCTCCTGAGCTTGTCGAAGGACCGGGATGACGAAGAGGAAAGGTCCGTTCGATGATCCGCACTCCGCTCCTGATTGCCCTACCCGCCTTTGCCGCCCTCGCCGCCTGCGCGCCCGCCGGCGACATGCCGCGCGGCCCCGGCGAACCGCCCGCCGCCTATATGGCGCTCGGCACCGAGCCCGGGTGGACGCTCGAGATCACGCCGTCGCGGCTCAATTACGACGGCGATTATGGCGAGACAAAGATCATGGTGCCGAACCCCGGCGCGCGCGCCGTCGCGAATGGCGAGGAATATGTCACCGATCGGCTGAAGGTCGAAGTCACGCGCGGCGAATGCAGCGACGGAATGAGCGACCGCCGCTATGCCGACACGGTGACGGTCACCGCCGACGGCAAGACGGTGAAAGGCTGCGGCGGCGGGATACTACCGCCCACCGAGCTCGCGGGAACCAACTGGACCTTCGTGTCGATCGGCGGGGTGCCCGTCGCGGCCGACCGCCCGACCGCGCTCGCCTTCGAAGCCGAGCGGCTGAGCGGCAGCGCGGGCTGCAACCGCTTTTCGGGCGGCTATTCGCTCGCCGACCGCACGCTGACCGCGGGGCCGCTGATGGCGACCAAGATGGCGTGCCCCGGCGCGGGCATGACGCAGGAAAGCGCCTTCTTCGCGCTGATGCGCGGCCCGGTGAGTCTGACCTTCCCGACCGACGGCACCTTGATCCTGACAGGGAGCGACGGGCAGACGGCGGCGCTGAAGCGGGTGATTTGAGCTTCAAAGCCCGCGCATCATCAAACCCCGTTCGTGCTGAGCCTGTCGAAGCACCGTTCTTTTCTTGAACGTAAAAGACAAGAACGGCCCTTCGACAGGCTCAGGGCGAACGGGTTTTCAGGTATGACGGACCTATTCCCCCGCGTCGTTGACCGCCGCTGGCGCCGGCGCCAGCTTGGCGAGCGGGCGCGCCGCCTGTTCGGCGACGGGAAGCGTGGGGATGTCCTTGCCACCGGTCTCGACGTCGAGCGCCTCGAACCGCTTCGCCTGCGTCAGCACCTGCGATTCGAAGCTGCCGACGAAGGCGTTGTACGCGCCCGTCGCCTGATCGAGATTCTTGCCGACGCGCGCGATGTGGGCGCCCATCACCGACATGCGCGCATAAAGTTCCTTGCCCAGCGCCGCGATCTCGCGCGCCTGTCCGGCGAGCTTTTCCTGCCGCCACACCGCCGCGACGGTACGCGCGATCGCGATCAAATTGGTCGGGGTCGCGAGCAGCACCTTGCGCTCGAACGCATAGTCCCAAAGCTCGTGATCCTGATCGAGCGCGGCGGCGAGGAAATGTTCGCCGGGGACGAACATCACGACGAAGTCGGGGGTGCCGTCGAACTGGTTCCAATAGCTTTTGGCGCCGAGCGTGTTGACGTGCGCGCGCATCGCCGCGGCATGCGCGGCGAGATGCGCGACCTTCTCCCCCTCGTCGACCGCGCCAAACGCGTCCTGATAGGCGTTCAAGGACACTTTGGCGTCGATGATCAGGCTCTGCCCGCCGGGCACCTTGACGACGACGTCGGGGCGCAGCCGTCCGCCGTCGCCATCCTGGACGCTGACCTCGGTCTGGAAATCGGCGTGTTCAGAAAGCCCGCAGCTTTCGAGCACGTTGCGAAGCTGCTGCTCACCCCAGCGCCCGCGCGCCTTGGGGGCATTGCGCAGCGCGTTGACGAGCTTCGCCGCCTCGCTCGACACGCGCTCGGTGCCCTCGCGCATCGCGGCGATCTGGCCGTGGAGCAGGCCGAAGGCGTCGCGGCGTTCGGCTTCGACCTTGCCGACGGCTTCCTCATATTTGGCGAGCCGCTCGTGGACGGGCGACAGCAGCGCCTTCAGATTCTGCCCCGCCGTCTCCTCGCTCTGCCGGAAACGCGCATCGGCGCGTTCGAGAAACGCCTTTTGCGCCTCGCCGAGCATCGTCTGCCCGACCTCGCGGAACTGCGCGGTGAGCGCCGCCTGCGCGTCCTTCAATTGCGCGATCTGCGCGTCGTGCGCCGCGTCGCGCGCCTTTTGTTCGCTCAGCACTTCCGCGAGCCGGATATCGGCCGCCTTGCGCGCCTCGGCCTCGGCCGCGAGGTCGGTCACCGCGCTCCTGAACCGCTCGGCGAGACCGTCGCGCTCGGCCTTGAGCCCGCCCGATTGCCGGCCGGCGAAAAGCCAGCCGATCAACGCGCCGATGGCGAGGGCAACAAGGGCGGCGACGAGCGAGCTTCCATTCATGAGCGGAACATAGGACGAACGCCGGGGGCTTGGCTAGGGGCTAATTGGAGAGCGGGGGCGGGTGCGGCATTGGAGTGGGGAGAGGCCATTCCCGACATTCGTCATTCCCGCGGAGTCGCAGACGGCGCGCAGCGCCTCCGCGGGAACCCAGTGTGGGATCGGCCTGCGCGCGCTCTGGGTCCCCGCTTTCGCGGGGATGACGATGTAAAGGGCCGCTCCCGGCCGAATCCAGACATTACCCCGCTCCACCGCCAGCAAACGGCAGGATCGCGCGATAGGCATCCACTCCCGGCGCGCCGCCGACGATCATGCCCTGCGTCAACAGCCAGTAATGCCGCACGATCTCGGCCTGTTGTTCGAGTCCGTAGCGATGGAGCGGCCAGCCGGGTTTGAGGCTGTAGCTGTAGGTCGCAAACGGATGGCGCATCAGCACCAGATACCACCGCCCGCGCGTCTGCGCCTGCCACACATGCGTCATTTCGTGGATGAACAGCCCCTTGAGCCGCTGCGACGCGGTGCTGAAATCGTCGCAGTAGAGGTCGCCGTGCGGGTTGAAATGGATGCTGCCCATCGGCGCCATCACGACATGGCGCGGCTGGAAGAACATCCATTTATGGTGGCAGATGCGCACGCGGTCATAGGCGATCGCGTCGCCGAACACCGGGCGGGCGAGCGCGATTTCCCCCGGCGTCAACGGTCGCGACGGGCGCGGCACCCGCGCTTATTTCTTGGCCGCGCCCGGCGCCGCCGTTTCGGCGCCCTTCTCCATCGCGCCATGATCCATCGCGCCATGACCGGCCGCGCCGCCCTCGGCGGGCTTGATCACCATGTCGAAGAGGATGCGCTCATTGTTGTTGTTGGTGAAGACGAACGCCATCGGCAGCTTGCCCGCGCGCACCGCGGCGCCGTTGATGTGCCAGATCATCAGATGCTTGCCGCCCTGTTTGAACACCAGTTCGCCCTTGGCGGGAACCGCCGCGCGCGCGAGCGGCTTCATCGCCACCACGCCATTTTCGCGCACGCTCTCGTGCATCTCGACGCGCTGCGCGAGATCGCTGGTCACCGCGACCAGCTCGACGTCGCGTGGCCCGCCCTCGACGCGGAAATAGCCGACTGCCGGGCGATCGGGCGTCGCCCCCATCACGATATGGCCGCTCACGACGTTGAGCTGCTGTCCGGCGCCGAGGTTTTCGCCGCAACCGGTCAGGCTGAGCGCGGCGGCGGCAAGAGCGGCGCCAAAGAGACTGGAGGCGAAGGGTTTCATTTTGGGAGGACTCCGTAAATGCGCGGTATTTTCGCACCCTCGATAAGCCGTCAAAGCCCTTGTGCCAAGGCAAAGCGCACCTATATCGCCCCCATCAAATCCCATGGACGGCGTGCCTGTTGAGGGCGCCAAGGAAGCAACAAGGACGAGTATCAATGGCGAAAGTGATCGGGATCGACCTCGGCACCACGAACAGCTGCGTCGCGGTGATGGAAGGCGGCAAACCCAAGGTTATCGAAAATGTCGAAGGCACGCGCACGACCCCGTCGATCGTCGCCTTCGCCAAGGATGGCGAGCGCCTGATCGGCCAGCCGGCGAAGCGCCAGGCCGTCACCAACCCCGAAAATACCATCTTTGCGGTGAAGCGCCTGATCGGCCGCCGCTTCGACGATCCCATGACCAAGAAGGACATGGAACTCGTCCCCTATACCATCGTCAAGGGCGCCAACGGCGACGCGTGGGTCAAGGCGGGCGGCGAGGATTATTCGCCGTCGCAGATCAGCGCGTTCATCCTTCAGAAGATGAAGGAAACCGCCGAAGCCTATCTGGGCGAAAAGGTCGAGCAGGCCGTCATCACCGTTCCCGCCTATTTCAACGACGCGCAGCGTCAGGCGACCAAGGACGCGGGCAAGATCGCGGGCCTCGAAGTGCTGCGCATCATCAACGAGCCGACCGCGGCCGCGCTCGCCTATGGCCTCGACAAGACCGAGAACAAGACGATCGCGGTCTATGACCTTGGCGGCGGCACCTTCGACATCTCGATCCTCGAAGTCGGCGACGGCGTGTTCGAGGTGAAGTCGACCAACGGCGACACCTTCCTCGGCGGCGAGGATTTCGACTCGAAGCTCGTCGAATATCTCGCCGACGGATTCAAGAAGGACGAAGGCATCGACCTGCGCAGCGACAAATTGGCCCTTCAACGGCTGAAGGAAGCCGCCGAAAAGGCGAAGATCGAACTGTCGTCAGCCGCGACGACCGAGGTCAACCTGCCCTTCATCACCGCCGACGCCAACGGCCCGAAGCATCTTGTGAAGACGATCACGCGTTCGGACCTCGAGAAGCTGGTCGAAGACCTCGTCAAGCGCACGCTCGAGCCGTGCAAGAAGGCGATCAAGGACGCCGGCGTGTCGGCGAGCGAGATCGACGAAGTCGTGCTCGTCGGCGGCATGACGCGCATGCCGCGCGTGCGCGAAGTCGTGAAGGATTTCTTCGGCAAGGAACCGCACACCGGCGTGAACCCCGACGAAGTCGTCGCGATCGGCGCCGCGATCCAGGCGGGCGTGCTGCAGGGCGACGTCAAGGACGTGCTGCTGCTCGACGTGACCCCGCTCTCGCTCGGCATCGAGACGCTGGGCGGCATCATGACCAAGATGATCGACCGCAACACGACGATCCCGACCAAGAAGTCGCAGGTCTATTCGACCGCCGACGACAATCAGTCGGCGGTGACGATCCGCGTGTTCCAGGGCGAGCGCGAAATGGCGCAGGACAACAAGCTGCTCGGCCAGTTCGACCTCGTCGGCATTCCGCCCGCACCGCGCGGCGTGCCGCAGATCGAGGTGACTTTCGACATCGACGCCAACGGCATCCTGCACGTGTCGGCCAAGGACAAGGGCACCGGCAAGGAACAGCAGATCAAGATCCAGGCCTCGGGCGGGCTCAGCGACGCCGACATCGACCAGATGGTCAAGGACGCCGAGCAGTTCGCCGAAGAGGACAAGGCGCGCCGCGAGGCGGCCGAGGCGAAGAACAACGCCGAAAGCCTGATCCACTCGACCGAACGCCAGATCGCCGAACATGGCGACAAGGTCGACGCGGGCCTCAAGTCCGAGATCGAGGCCGCGATCGCCGAAGCCAAGACGGCGGTCGAGGGTGGCGACGCCGCCGCGATGACCGAAAAGGCCGGCGCGCTCGCGCAGGTCGCGATGAAGCTCGGCCAGGCGATCTACGAGAAGGAACAGCAGGCCGCGGCATCGCCCGACGCCGACGCTGGCGAGAGCAAGGCCGACGAAGATGTCGTCGACGCCGAATTCTCGGAAGTCGAAGACGACAAGAAGTAAACCCTTCTCCCTCTCCCCTTCTGGGGAGAGGGCTGGGGAGAGGGGGAAGGACGGCGGCTTTCGGGCCCCTCTCCCAACCCTCTCCCCAGAAGGGGAGAGGGCTATTTGAATTATGTCGCTCGACATGGATTATTACGAACTTCTCGAAGTCGAACGCACCGCCGACGATGCCGCGCTGAAGGCGAGCTATCGCAAGCTTGCGATGAAATATCACCCCGACAAGAATCCGGGGTGCGGCGACAGCGAAGCGCGCTTCAAGGCGATCAGCGAAGCCTATGACTGCCTGAAGGATCCGCAGAAGCGCGCCGCCTACGACCGCTTCGGCAAGGCGGGCGTCAATGGCGGCGCGGGCGGTTTCGGCGGCGGCAACGGCGCCGATTTCGGCGACATCGGCGATATTTTCGAATCGATCTTCGGTTCGGCCTTTGGCGGCGCGCGCCAGCAGCGCGGCCCCGCGCGCGGCGCCGACCTGCGTTACGACATGGAAATCCGGCTTGAGGACGCCTTTTCGGGCTGCAGCCGCGAAATTCAGGTCGACGTCGCCGCGCGCTGCGAGACGTGCGACGGATCGGGCGCCAAGCCCGGCACCTCGACCCACCGCTGTTCGACCTGCGCCGGCCACGGCAAAGTGCGCGCGCAGCAGGGTTTCTTCATGGTCGAACGCACCTGCCCGGCCTGTCAGGGCGCGGGCGAGGTGATCGCCGACCCGTGCAATAGCTGCCACGGCGAAGGCCGCGTCGACCGGCGCAAGACGCTGACCGTCAACATCCCCGCCGGGGTCGATGAGGGCACGCGCATCCGCCTGTCGGGCGAAGGCGAGAGCGGCGCGCGCGGCGCGGCGCCGGGCGACCTCTACATCTTCCTCCACATGGCGCGGCACAAGGTCTTCGAGCGCGAGGGCACGACGCTCTTCACCCGCGCGCCGATCAGCTTCACCACCGCGGCGCTCGGCGGCGAGATCAGCATTCCCGGGCTCGACGGCAAGAAGCACGACATCGCGATCCCCGCGGGCATCCAGTCGGGCAAGCAATTGCGCCAGCGCGGCGCCGGCATGCCGGTATTGAACGGCCGCGGCCACGGCGACCTCGTCGTCCAGATCGACGTCGAGACGCCGACGAAGCTCAGCGCGCGGCAGAAGGAGCTGCTCTGCGAATTCCGCGAGACCGAGACCGGCGAGGAATGCCCGGCAAGCCAGGGCTTTTTCGGGCGCATCAAGGATATGTGGGACGATCTGACGGACTAAATCCCTCTCCCCTTGGGGGAGAGGGTTGCGCAGACTTGGCGCGAAGCGCCTAGTCGAAGCTGGGTGAGGGTATGGAGCCTCGCGCTCCCGGAGCGTTCCCGCCCTCATCCAAGTCCGCCTAGCCGCTTCGCGACAAGGCTCCCTATCCTTCTCCCCCAAGGGGAGAAGGAATTATGTCCCGACCTCGCCCCTGATCTCGTCGATCAACGCCTGTACCTTCGGCAATCGTCCTTCCTCCTCGTCCAATATCGCATGGAAGGCCCGGCGCTTGATCGCCTTGAGATCGTCGCCCGCCACCGCGCCGTCGCCGGTCACGCTGCTCGCGACGATGTCGATCAGCCGGTCGGCGCCGTGTAGCCGCCCCCAGAGATAATCGTTCTCGCGGTAGGCGCGGCTGAAGAAGGCGCCGAAGCTGTTGAACTCGACCCCCTTGAGCATCGCCGCCGCGCCGCCGGTGCGGATCGCGGTCGCGTCCGACGGCGAGATGCGGTCGATCTTGATCGGGTCGAATTCGTCGAACCCCTCGCCCTGCAAAAGCGGCAGCGTCGCGATGTCGTAAAAGGGATAGCCGAGATAGGCGAAAAGCATCGTCCGCCGGTCGTCCTTCGGCAGCTTCTCGAGCGCCGCCGCGATGACGACGTCGGTTTCGGCGTCGAGCGCGACGAGGTCGCGCCGCGCGGCGATCGCGTCGATCCAGTGGCCGGGCCCGGCGTCAGCGGGCACGTCGAGGTCGGCGAGCCAGCTATCGCCCTCGCGCTCCAGATATTGGCCGAGCGCGGCGAAGATCGTCTCGCGCATCTCCTCGCACACCGGGTCGCGCTTCTCGCGCGTCGCCTCGACCGACGCGTCGAGTTCGCGGGCAAGGAAGCGCAGGCGGCGGATGCGGAAGCCGAGGTCGTGGGTGCGGAAAAACTCGATCGCCGCGCTGCTCGCGCCCGCGCCTTTCCGGCCCGAAATCCGGTCGAGCCCGCGCGCGCGCGCCTCGGTCCACATCGCGATGCGGCGGTTGATGACATGCACCGGCCCTTCGGGCGGGACGAGCCGGTCGACGATGTTGCCGATCTCGTCGATCACCGCCGACAGCTTGAGGTGACCATAGGGCGCAAAGGCGAACCCCGCGCGCGCCGCCGCCTGGTCCTGCGCCTTGGCGCGCCATTTGGCGAGCCGCGCCGGGGTCGGCGTGTCGAGAAAGAAGGTCGTGCCGAACAGCGCCGCCACCTGCTCCTCGACCTCGACCTTCATCGCGTCGATGATGTGCTGCATGCGCCGGATGCGGCGCGACATGCCTTCGATCATCTCGATATTCTCGCGGATCGGCTGTTCGCGCGGGATCGCCGACAGCGAGCCGAGGATCGTCGGCAGAAAGCCGGGCAGCTGGCCCTCCTGGCCGGGCTCGCCCGGCTCGCCGATGCTGATCGCCTTATAATCGGGCTTGGGGTCGATATAGATGAAGCGGCGGTCGATCTCGCGGCGCGCCGGGCGCTGCTTCAACGCCGCGATGGCCGGGCGGAAGGGCGCGTTCGCGAGCACCGCGCCGTCGATCAGCACGCGGTCGGCGGGGTCGCCTTCATCCGCGCGCGGCAATTGCGCGCGGATGAAGGCGTCGCGCCCCGGCCATCGGGTGCCGCGCTTTTCGAGCGCCGCGTCGAGCTCGCGCAGCGTGAAGGGCGGGAAGGCGCCCGGGAAGCTCGCGGTCGCGCGCGCCGCGGCGGCGAGCGCGGGCACGTCGTCGAGCCGCTTGCCCGCGCGGCCGTCGTGCCGGAAATGGATGACCAGCCGATGTTCCTGCTCGGTCACGCGCGGCGGGCTGTTGAGCGTCAGCTCTTCCTTGTGCCCGGCGAAATCGGTCACCGAGACGATCAGGTCGATGGGCTGCGCGGCGGGCACCAGCGGCGGCCCGTGCGGCCCGGCATCCATCGCGTCGAAGGCGTCCAGGAGCAGGTTGGTGAAGGTCTCGCCGCCGAAGGGCGGCTCGAACCAGCGCGCGCGCACGAAGCGCGACAGCTTCGCGCGCACCTCGTCCTGCGCCGTTTCGCCGACGGTGCGGTCGATCGCATTGCCGCGCCGCTTCATCGCCCAGCCCGCGATCGGCACCGCCCAGAATTTGGTCATTGCCGACAAGGGCCGCGCGTCGGGGTCGAGCAGGCTGTCGACGTCGGCGTCCTTCAGCCACAGTTCGGTCAGCGGATCGAGCGACTTGCCCGTCGCGAGCCCGCGCGCGAGGAAGATGCCGTTGATCCCGCCCGCGCTCGCGCCCGCGATGATGTCGGGAAGGATGCGCAGCTTGATATTGCCATGCTCCGCGATCGCGGCGAGCAGGTCGCGATAGACGCCGCCCGACCCGGCGATCGCCTCGCCGTCGTGAAAGGCGCGCGAGGCCGCGGCGAGCCGCCATATCTCCTTTGTAATGCCGTGCATGTAAACGGCGAGGCTGATGCCGCCGTAGCAAATCAGGGCGAAGCGCAGTTCCTTTTCCCGCATGAGCCGGGTGATAGCGGGGTTTGATGGTTCGCGTCACCCCTTGCGCGAGGGGGTATGGAAGTGGGGAGACGACGCACCAAGGATTCGTCATTCCCGCGAAAGCGGGAACCCAGTGCGGGATCAGCCTACGCGCGCGCTGGGTTCCCGCTTTCGCGGGGATGACGAGGTAGAAAGAGGAGCGACGACTTCCGACCGCCACCCATAGCCCCCACGCGAAACCCCTTGCTTTTGCGAATGTGTCGCACTAGCGCGCGCTCCGAAACAGGAGTCCATGATGAATCGCAAATTCGCTCTCGCCGCGCTCGCCTGCACGGCGCTTTCGTCGCCCGCCTTCGCGCAGGATGCCGCACCCGCCGACACGGCGGAGGGCGAGGACGCGATCGTCGTCACCGCCGCGCGCACCATATTGCCGCCGAACGCGCTGCCGCTGACGATCGAAATGATCGACAAGGAGGCGCTCGACCAGCAGATCGCGATTTCGGGCTCGGTGACCGACGCGGTCGCGACGCTGACCCCCAGCTTCTCGCCGACGCGGCAGAAATTGTCGGGCGCGGGCGAAACGCTGCGCGGCCGCGCGCCGCTCTATGCGATCAACGGCATTCCGCAATCGACCCCGCTGCGCGACGGCAGCCGCGACGGCTTCACCATCGACGGCTTCTTCATCGACCGGGTCGAGGTCATCTTCGGATCGAACGCGCTGCAGGGGATCGGCGGCACCGGCGGCATCGTCAACCAGGTCACCGTCGGCGCGCCGGCCGAAGAGGGCGTATCGGGCCGCGCGCTGCTGCAGGCGACCGCCGACAATGAATTTTCGGACGCCGGCATGGGCGGCAAGGCCGCGGGCCTCGTCCAGTATAAGGCGGGGCGCTTCGACGCCTCGGTCGGCGCGGCCTATGAACTGCGGGGCCTGTTCCGCGATGGCGAGGGTCGCCCGGTGGGCATCAACCTGACGCAGGGCGAGACGATGGATTCGAAGGCGCTCTCGCTCTTCGGTCGCTTCGGCTATGCGGTGACCGACACGATGCGGCTCGACCTGATCGCGAGCCGTTTCGAGCTCGAGGGCGATGGCGATTACGCCCCCGTCGAAGGCGACAAGATCGGCGGGCTGCCGACGAGCGCCGAGCGCGGCCTGCCCCCCGGCGTGCCCGCGACCAACCGCACCGAAAGCGTCGCGCTGTCGCTGACCGACACCGACTTTGGCGGCGGCAATTTCGTCAGCCAGATCTTCTGGAACCGCAGCCGCGACACCTTCGGCGGCGAGCCCAATCCGATCGCGAGCTTCCAGGATCCGGCGATCGCGTCCGAAGGCACGCTATTCGACCAGTCGCAGAACCGCAGCCGCAAGATCGGCGGCAAGCTGAGCTATGAACGCGCGGTCCCCGGTTTCGAGGCGCTGACCCTGATCGCCGGTTTCGACGCGCTGTGGGACACGACCGAGCAAAGGCTGATCGCGACCGATCGCGCGTGGGTGCCGCCGACCGAATTCCGCAGCTTCGCGCCCTTCGGCCAGGCCAATCTCAAGCTGCTGGACGGCGCGCTGCGCCTCGCCGGCGGCGCGCGCTATGAAAATGTGAAGATCAAGATCGCCGATTATCACACGCTGGCGGCGACGACCTATGACGGCAGCGATCCCGCGACCTATGGCGGCGTCGACGTCGCGGGCGGCAGCCCCGGCTTCGAGGATGTGCTGATCAACGGCGGGATCATCGTCGAGCCGCTGGCGGGCATTCGCGCCTATGCGAGCTATGCCGAGGGTTATACCGCACCCGACGTCGGCCGTATCACCCGCGCGGTCGGCGAAGCCGGCGTCGACATCGACGATTTCCTCGACATCTCGCCCATCGTGTCGAACAACCGCGAGGTCGGCGTCGAGGTGAAACGCGGCCCGCTCGACGCCAGCGCGACCTATTTCTGGTCGACGAGCAAGAACGGCCAGCGGCTGCGCGCGGGCGGCGACGGCATCTTCACCGTCGAGCGCGAGCGCGTCGAGATCGAGGGGCTCGAGATCAACCTTTCCGTCCGCATGCCGATCGACGGGCTGACGCTGTCGACTGGCTATGCCCATATTACGGGGCAGTCCGACACCGACGACGACGGCGTCGTCGATACCGACCTCGACGGCGCGAACATCTCGCCCGACCGGCTCAACCTCGCCGCCGCTTTTGCCAGCGGCCCCGTGTCGGCGCGCATCCAGACCCAATTCTATCTCGCGCGCAGTTTCCGCGGGCCCGGCCGCGACGCGCGCAACGATTTCGAGGGCTATAATCTGACCGACGCCTTCCTCCGCTATCAGACGAGCCTCGGCGGCGTCAGCCTCGCGGTGCAGAATCTGTTCGACAAGCAATATATCAGCTACGCGAGCGACACCCAGCGGCCGACCGACAATTTCTTCAACTTCGCCGGGCGCGGACGCACCTTCACCTTGGGGTGGGATTACCGGTTCTGACCATGGCTTTTCCGTCCCAACCCGTCGTCATTGCGAGCGGAGCGAAGCAATCCAGAGCGGCGCAAAACCGCCCTGGATTGCTTCGCTCCGCTCGCAATGACGACGGTTCTGAAACGGCGACCGCATGATCAAGCTGCTCGACACGCTGCATCGCTGGACGGGGGGGCTGATCGGCCTCGTGCTGGCGCTCATGGGCCTGTCGGGCACGATCCTGCTTTACGAACATCTGTGGATCGGGGTGCCGGGCGCGGGCGATCCGCTGCGCGGCGACCTCGCGACGGTCGCCGCGACCACCGAAAAGCTGATGGCGATGCCGGGCGCGCAGGGCATCATCTATGCCGACGAACGGTTCGGGCTGCACCAGCTGCGCTTCGGCGGCCAGGGCAATGCGGGCGCGGGCGCCTATGCCAGCCAGTCGGGCGACATCGCGGCGCGCTGGGCGAGCCAGTGGGAGCGGCCCGAGCTGTGGATCTTCGACTTCCACCATCATCTCTTCGCGGGCGACAGCGGCGAATGGGTGATCGGCGTCGCGGGGCTGTGCGGGCTCTTTTTCGTGATCAGCGGCGCGATCCTATGGTGGCGCACCCGCAAGACCTTCCAGCTGCGCCTCTGGCCCAAGCGGATGAGCCGGCCCGCGATCGTCATGCACCACCGCGACCTCGGCATCATCGTCGCGCCCTTGCTGCTGATCTCGGTGGTCACCGGCACGATGATGATCTTCCGCCCGTTCGCGATGGCGATGATCGCGCCCTTCGGTTCGCCCGCCGAGGCCGCGAAGGCCATGGAACCGCCGAAATACAGGAGCGGCCCGCTCGCCGCCAAACCCGATTACACCGCGATGCTGACCGAAGCGCGGCGGCGTTTCCCCGACGCCGAGTTCCGCATCCTCAGCCTGCCGCGCAAGGCGGGCGACCCGATCGGCCTGCGCATGAAGCAGCCCGCCGAATGGCTGCCCAACGGCCGCACGACGCTCGCCTTCGACGCCGCGACGGGCAACGTGCTCGGCGCGCGCGACGCGCTCGCGATGCCGAGCGGCGCGCAGGCGTTCAACAAGGCCTTTCCGATCCACGCCTCGAAGGTCGGCGGCTGGACGTGGCGCATCCTGCTCACGATCTCGGGCCTGTCGCTGACGCTGCTCGGCAGCCTCGCGGTGTGGACCTTCTGGTTCAAGCGGCCGAAACCGGCGAAGCGGGCGGCGAAGAAGGCGGCGCTCGCTTCGACATAGGCCGGGGCGGTTTTGGGGTTGGGGAGCTGACGTTGCCTATAACCGTCGCCCCCGCGAAGGCGGGGGCCGCTGTCGGTTTACGCAACGCCGCCGAGTATTGCCGCTAGCGGCCCCCGCCTTCGCGGGGGCGACGATTGGTTTTCGGCCGGAAGCCGCCCTCGGCGCTTTCCTATTTCACCCGCCGCCCTATATCCTGCGCAGCCCCATGGAACAGTATCGCTCCCGCGCCCGCGTCCTCCTTTTGACCGCCGCTCTCGGCCCGCTCGACTATCGCGTGCCGCATGAGAGCGAGGCGCCGCTCGGCAGCGTCGTCGTCGCGCCGCTCGGGCCGCGGCGGCTGGGCGGGGTGGTTTGGGAGGATGAAAGCTTCGGCGCGCCCGAGCCGGTCGGCGACAATCGGCTGCGCAATCTTTATGAAATCGTGCCCGTGCCGCCCGTCGCGGCGCCGCTCCGCCGCCTGATCGAATGGACGAGCGACTATTATCTCGCCCCGCCGGGATCGGTGCTGCGCATGGTGCTCCCCGGCGCCGCCTTTGCCGACGCGCGGCGTCCGATCGTCGAATATCGCGCGACCGGCGAGCTGCCCGCGCGGATGACGCCGCAGCGGACGGTCGCGCTCGAAAAGATCGGCAACCGGCAGGGCCTCGTGCGCGAACTCGCCGCGCTCGCCGAAGTCAGCGAGGCGGTGATCCGTGGGCTCGTCAACGCGGGCGCGCTCGAAGCGGTGGCGGTGTCGGCCGATCAGCCCTATCCCGAACCCGATCCCGCCTTCGCCCCGCCCGACCTGTCGGACGAGCAGACGGCCGCGGCAGCGCAGCTTCGTGAAGCGGTCGCCGCCGCGAAGTTCGAGACGCTGCTGCTCGACGGGGTCACCGGATCGGGCAAGACCGAAGTCTATATGGAGGCGATCGCCGCCGCGATCGACGCGGGAAAACAGGCGCTCGTCCTCCTCCCCGAAATCGCGCTGACCGAACCGATGCTGACGCGCTTCGCCGCGCGCTTCGGCTGCGAGCCCGTCGCGTGGCACTCGGGCCTCCGCTCGACCGAACGCCGCCGCGCCTGGCACAGCATCGCGGCGGGCGAGGCGAAGATCATCGTCGGCGCGCGCTCGGCGCTCTTCCTGCCTTATGCAAAGCTCGGCGTGATCGTCGTCGACGAAGCGCATGAGACGAGCTTCAAGCAGGAAGACGGCGTCCATTATCACGCGCGCGACGTCGCGGTGATGCGCGGGCATTTCGAGGGGCTGCCGGTGGTGCTCGCGAGCGCGACCCCCGCGCTCGAAAGCCTCGCGATGGTCGAGGCGGGGCGCTATCGCCACATCCTCCTCCCGGCGCGCTTCGGCGGCGCGACCCTGCCCGGCCTTTCGGCGATCGACATGCGGCAGGATCCGCCCGACCGCGGCCGCTGGCTCGCGCCGCCGCTCGTCGACGCGCTCGCCGACCGATTGCAAAAGGGCGAGCAGAGCTTGCTCTTCCTGAACCGCCGCGGCTTCGCGCCGCTGACCCTCTGCCGCACCTGCGGCCACCGCATCCAGTGCCCGAACTGCACCGCGTGGATGGTCGAGCACCGCCTCGTCCACCGCCTCGCCTGCCATCATTGCGGCCATGTCATGCCGCCGCCGCGGCTCTGCCCCGAATGCGAGGATGAGGACAGCCTCGTCGCCTGCGGCCCCGGGGTCGAGCGCGTCGCCGACGAGGTGAGTTCACGCTTTCCCGAAGCGCGCGTCGCCATCGTCACCAGCGACACCCTCTGGTCGCCCGCCAAAGTCGCCGAGTTCGTCGACAATGTCGAGGGCGGCCTGGTCGACATCATCATCGGCACCCAGCTCGTCACCAAAGGCTATCATTTCCCGAACCTCACGCTCGTCGGGGTGGTCGACGCCGACCTCGGCCTTGACGGCGGCGACCTGCGCGCGTCGGAGCGCACCTTTCAGCAGATCGCGCAGGTCGCGGGACGCGCGGGGCGCGGAGTCAAGCCCGGCGAAGTGCTGATCCAGACGCGCGTCCCTGAAGCGCCGGTGATGGCGGCCCTCGTCGCGAACGACCGCGACGGCTTTTATTCGGCCGAGGCCGCGGCGCGCAAATTCGCCGGCGCGCCGCCCTATGGCCGCTTCGCCGCGCTCGTCATCTCGTCGGAGGATATCGAGGTCGCGCGCGGGCAGGCGCAGCGGCTGGGTGCGAAAGCCCCCGTCGCCGACGGCCTCGCCGTCTATGGCCCCGCCCCCGCGCCGCTCGCGATGCTGCGCGGCCGCCACCGCTTCCGCCTCCTCCTCCACGCCCCGCGCAGCTTCGACCTGCAAGGCACGATCCGCGACTGGGTGGACAGCGTCGAATGGTCATCGAAGGCGCGGCTCGCGATCGACATCGACCCCTATAGTTTCGTTTAATAATCGGGTTCGGCGCCGCCCATCACCTGCGCTGCCTGCGCCGTCAGCCACGCCATGGCGGCGGCCCAGGGCTGGTGCCCGTGGCTGATCCGCGCGACGCCCAACGCGGCGAGTTCCTTGTGCGTCGGCCCGCCCTTGCCGCGCAAGATGTTCACCGGCAGCGGCGACGCGTCGCAGATCGCGCCGATGCATTTGGGGTCGAGCAGAAAAGGCACGAACAGCGAGCCCGCCCCGGCATCGGCATAGGCGCGCGCGCGTTCGAGCGTCGCGGCGACGAGCGCCGCTCCGTCTTTCGCCGCATCGGCCCCGCGAAACGTGTCGCAGCGTGCGTTGACGAAGATGCCGGTGTCCACGGCGGCACGGTAGCGCGCAACCGCTTCGGCAACGGGAAGCAACTCGTTCGCGCCAGGCAGCCGGTCCTCCATATTGATCCCCGCCGCGCCCGCCGCCTTCGCGCGGCCGACCGAGACGCCGACCGCCGCCGGATCGGCGCCATAGCCCGATTCCATGTCGATCGTCACCGGCAGGTCGGTGACCGACAGGATGCGGTCCAGATTTTCGAACACATCCTCGATCGGGAAATCCTCGCCATCGGCGCGCCCCTGCGCGCCCGCGACGCCGAAGCTCCCCGTCGCGATCGCCTTCGCGCCCGCACCCGCCACCGCCTTTGCGCTCCCCGCATCCCAGATGTTGACCAGGATCAGCGGGTCGCCTGGAACGTGCAACGCGCGAAATTCGGCAATCTTGTCGGTCATCAAAAACTCTCCCTTTTCAGCAATTCTTCCTTGATCGGCAGACCATAGGCGTAGCCGCCCAAAGACCCGTCGCTGCGCACGACGCGGTGGCAGGGGATCAGCACCGCCACATTATTTGCGCCATTGGCGCTGCCCGCGGCGCGCACCGCCTTCGGCTTGCCCACCGCGGCGGCGATGTCCGAATAGCTCCGCGTCTCGCCCGCCGGAATCTTGCGAAGCTCGCGCCACACCGCTTCCTGAAAGGCCGTGCCCTTCACGTCGATCGGGATATGGTCGAAGCCGTTCACCGGCGCCTCGACCGCATCGACGACCTGCCGCAGCAGCGCCGAAAATTCCTCGCCGCCTTCGATCAGCTCGGCCGCGGGAAAACGCTCCTCGAGCGCCTCGCGTCCCTCGGCGAAGCTCAGACGGCACACGCCCTTGCCGGTCGCGGCGACGAGCATGTCGCCGAGGCTGGTCGGCACCACCGCCCAGTGGATCGTCGCGCCCTTGCCGCCGTTCACCCAGGCCGAAGCCGTCATACCCATGCGTCCCTCCATATTCTCGTAAAAGCGCGACGGCCCCGAAAAGCCCGCGTCGTAAATCGCGTCGGTCACCCGATGGCCCTCGCTCAACGCCCCGCGCGCGCGCTCCTCGCGCAGCGCGCGGGCATAGGCTGCGGGCGACAGGCCGGTGTGACGGGTGAAGACGCGCTGGAAATGCGTCGGCGAATAGCCCGTGCGTGCCGCAAGATCGGCGAGCGCAAGCGGCTCCTCGCTTTGCTTAATCGCGGCGATGGCCTTGATCACCGCATTTTCGTCGCGCGCGACGTCATCGGGCATGCAGCGCCTGCACGGGCGGAGCCCCGTCGCGCGCGCCGCGGCGCCATCGGCGAAGAAACGCACATTTTCGCGCAGCGGATGCCGCGCGGCGCAGCTCGGCCGGCAATAGATGCCGGTCGTGAGCACCCCGGTGACGAAGCGCCCGTCGAGCGCGCGGTCGCGGCGCAGCACCGCCGCCCAGCGATCGTCGTCGGTCATGATGTCGGCGGCGCTCATTTCCCGCTCCCTTTGGGCTCGTCCCTTTCGATCCGCGCGGCGAAACAGCCATATGCGGCGTTATGCGCGTCGATATAGGAAATGCCCGCATCGGCGAACAGGTCGCGGATCGCGCCGTCGGCTTCGCCCGGTCCCGCAAGCCGCGCGGTCCGCAGCATGCCATCGGTATCGAAGGCGCGCAGCGCGAGCGTCCGGCCCTCGAACGCCGGCGGAGTTTCATCGCGATAGCGCCCCGCCGAGACGCCCGGCCGGACATAGATGGCATAGGCGCTGCGATAGGGCGTCGCGACGTCGTGGCTGACATGGTGGAGCAGGATCAGCTCCTCACCCCCCTTGGCATCCTCCAGGCTGATGCGGCACGGAAAACCGCGGTCCGCGGTCGCGGTGACGCGCCGCGCGTTGATCGCGGCGAGACTCGCGTCGTCGAGCGCGAACAAGGGCGCAAAGCGATCGGGGCAAAGCCCCTCGATCAAATAGGTCATCGGAAACATCCTTTCTCGGCTGTTGGAGGGGGAATGCCACAGCGCGATCCGCACCGCGTCCCGATGCTTGCGTTCAAAGCAACGGCGAGCGGATTCCCGAAACCTTCCGCTATGGAATGGCGGCAAACAGCCGGTTGCGGATGTTGAGAGAAGAAAGCCCCTCCCCTTCAGGGGAGGGTTTGGGGTGGGGGTCCGCAACCTTGCGCAAGGCCGATGGCCCGCACCCCACTGCGACTAGGCAGCAAGCTGCCAAGTCTTCGTTGCCCCTCCCCTGAAGGGGAGGGGCTTGATGAATCGCAACGCCCGCGCTCCACCCCAAGGCAGACCGTCCTTTGCCCCATCCAAAACCTCTCCGACGCTTGCCTTCGCTTCGCACGCGGCTAGGCTGCGCGCCATGACCCGCCTGCTCGCCCTGCTGCTCGCCCTCTTCGCCCTCACCCTTCCGGCGCGCGCCGCCGACGACATCAGCGCCGCGTCGCGCAGCGTCGTGCGCGTCGTCACCGTCGCGATGATGGACGGCGAGGTCGTCGGTTTCGGCCATGGCAGCGGCATCGCGATCTCGCCGACGCGCATCGTCACCAACGCGCATGTCGTCGAATCGGCAGCGCGCTACCCGGGCAATGTCGCGCTCGGCGTTGTCCCGTCGGAGGGGAAGAAGAGTTTCGCGGGCAAGCTGATCGCGATCGACACCGCGCGCGACCTCGCGCTCGTCGAGATCACCGAGGGACGGCTGCCGGCCGCCGCCATCTATACGGGACCGCTCGAATCGGGCGCCGACGTCGTCGCGCTGGGCTATCCGGGCAATGTCGACCTCGCGACCGCGCGCAGCGCCAACGACTATATCACCCCGCGCACCCCGACGCGCAGCGAGGGCAATATGTCGAACCTGCAGTCGGTCGACGGGGTCGCGATGCTGATCCACACCGCAAAAATCTCGCGCGGCAATTCGGGCGGCCCGCTCGTCGACCAGTGCGGGCGCATCGCGGGCATCAACACCGCGATCACGCGCGCCGACGACGGCGATTCGCCCTTCGCCTTCGCCATCGCCGGGCGCGAGCTGATGCGCTTCCTCGCCGATGCGGGGCAGCAATATACGAGCGTCGGCACCCCCTGCCTGTCGATGGCCGAGGCCGACGCGCGGAGCCGCGCCGCGATCGACGCCGAAGCGCGCGCCGATGCCGAAGCCAATGCCGCGAAGAACGCCGCCGCGAAGCTCGACCGCGAGCTCAGGGAGGCGCGCGCCGAGGACGAGGCGCTCGTCGCGCGCGAGAATCGCATCGCGCTCGCGGGCGTGCTGTTCGTGATCGGCGCGCTCGCGGCGGGCGCGGGGCTGATGTTCTACGGCCAGAAGAATATGCGCAAGGCGAAGATCGCGGGCGGCGCCGGCACCGCGCTGATTCTGGTCGCGGCGGTGCTGTTCACGACGCGCCCCGACGCGCATGCCGAAATCGCCGAGGAAGCGGCGAAGACCCCCGCCACCGACGCGCCGAAAACGGCGCAGGGCAGCCTGCTCTGCACGATCCGCCCCGACCGCAGCCGCATCACCGTGTCGGCGACGACCGACGTGCCGATCAGCATCGGCAAGGGCGGCTGCGTCAACGGACGCACCCAATATACGAAGGGGCCCGACGACCGCTGGCAGCGCATCCTCGTCCCCAATGAGGAAGCGACCGTCACCGTCGCGTCGATCGATGCGGCGGGGCGCGACTATCGCGTCGAACGCTATCTGCTCGACGCCGAGACGATGGCGAAGGCGCGCGAAACGCGTGCGACGGTCACGCTCAAGAGCTGCACCGCCGACCCCGAGGAACTCGCAGGGCTCGCCGCGCAGCAGGACGCGATCCGCAGCGCGCTTCCCGGCACCCCTAACGAACGGCTCGTCTATCGCTGCCAGCCGGCGAACGGTGCGGCGGCGAATCCTGCGCCCTGACGCGAAAAGGGGCCACGGTCTTGATTCGACTGGAAGCAAGGCGTCGCCCCCGCGAAGGCGGGGGCCGCTGTCGGTTTACGCAGCGACGCAGGAAAGGGCCGACGGCGGCCCCCGCCTTCGCGGGGGCGACGGTTTATTGGAATGTCCGCTCCCCACCCCGAACCGGATGTCAGGCGCCGCATGAGTCCGAACGAAGCATAAGGGCCAGCGCCTCCGCTGCCTTTGCTTTCAACCCCCGCATGCCCTGAACAGCATCAGCGTTCGTTCGCGCGCCAGATCCGCGCTCGGCTCGTGATAATCCTTGCGGCGGTCGCTGTTGAAGCCGTGCCCCGCCTCATAGACGAAGATTTGCGCGGTCGGATGCTGCTTCGCGATCAGAGCCTCGACCCCCTCCATCGGGATGCCGCCATCGAAGCGCCCGAAATGGGCGATGGCCGCGCAGGCGGGCGCCTGATCGGCGAATTGCGTCGGAACCAGGCTGCCATAATAGGCGGATGCTGCCGCGAGGTCGGGGCTGATCTGCGCCATCCGCCACGCGACCGAGCCGCCGTAGCAATAGCCGGTGATGAAGACCGGCCCCTTCCCTTTGAGCGCGTCGATGCACGTCTGCGCATCCTTCAGGCTCTGCTCGAACGGGTGCAGCTTGCGCGCGAGTTCGACCGCGCGTTCGAACTGCGGCCCCGAATAGTCGCTTTCGAACCCCGGATGCTCGCGGTCGAACAGCGCGGGGGCGAGCACTTCATAGCCGTCGGCGGCATATTCATCGCATAGTTCGCGGATATGATCGGTGACCCCGAAAATCTCCTGCACCAGCACCAGCCCGCCGCGGCGTTCGCCCGTTGGCTGCGCATGATAGACCGCGATTTCGGCGCCATCGTCCATCGTCATCCGGATCATCTCGCCCATCGATTTCCCTCTCGTCCGTTCGTGCTGAGCCCGTCGAAGCACCGTTCTTCTTTCTTTCAACCTTTGAAGGAAGGGCGGCCCTTCGACAAGCTCGGAGCCCGGCCCCGCGAAGGCGGGGGGCGAACGGCAGAGCGATGGCAGTTTGAGTCCCCAACCCCCGCCTTGCATTGCGGCAAAATCGTTGCTACGCGCGCCCCGACTTTGCAGCGGGGGGCATTTCCGGATGCCGGGCAATCCGCGCAGCCATCCCCCTCGGGATCGTAGGAAAAGGACTTTCGCGCGTGGAGAATTCCGGCGGCATTCAGGGCAACATCACGGCGGGCCTCGCGGGCCGCTATGCCAGCGCGCTGTTCGATCTGGCCCGCGAATCGAACGCCATCGACGCCGTTCAGAAGAGCCTCGGCACCCTCAAGGCGGGTCTCGCCGATTCGACCGACCTGTCGGCGCTGATCGCCAGCCCCGTCGTCGGCCGCGCCGACGCCGCGAACGCCATCGCCGCCGTTGCCAAGGCGCTGAAGCTCGATTCGCTGACCGCCAAATTCCTCGGCGTGCTCGCCGAAAACCGCCGCCTCGCCGACCTGCCCGGCATGATCGGCGCGTTCGACGCGATCGTCGCCGATCACCGCGGCGAAGTGACCGCCAAGGTCACCAGCGCGCACCCGCTCACCGCCGCGCAGCTCAAGGAGCTGACCGCGAACCTCAAATCCCGTGTCGGGCGCGACGTCACCGTCGCGGCGACCGTCGATCCCGCCATCCTCGGCGGCCTCGTCGTCCAGCTGGGCAGCCAGCTGATCGACGGCAGCATCCGTACCCGTCTCAATAGTTTCGCGCAGGCGATGAAGGGCTGAAAGCCCGTACGCCCAATTGCCCCGATGAAAGGCTGAATAATGGAAATCCGCGCCGCTGAAATCAGCAAGGTCATCAAGGACCAGATCGCCAATTTCGGGACCGACGCCACGGTCAGCGAAATCGGTTCGGTGCTCTCGGTCGGCGACGGCATCGCCCGCGTCCACGGCCTCGACAATGTCCAGGCCGGTGAAATGGTCGAATTCGCCAACGGCGTGCAGGGCATGGCGCTCAACCTCGAGGCCGACAATGTCGGCATCGTGATCTTCGGCAGCGACGCCGAGATCAAGGAAGGCGACACCGTCAAGCGCACCGGCACGATCGTCGACGTCCCCGTCGGCAAGGGCCTGCTCGGCCGCGTCGTCGATGGCCTCGGCAACCCGATCGACGGCAAGGGCCCGATCAAGGCCGACAAGCGCATGCGCGTCGAGGTGAAGGCACCGGGCATCATCCCGCGCACCTCGGTCCACGAACCCGTCCAGACCGGCCTCAAGGCGCTCGACGCGCTCGTCCCCGTCGGCCGCGGCCAGCGCGAACTGATCATCGGCGACCGTCAGACCGGCAAGACCGCCGTCGCGATCGACACCTTCATCAACCAGAAGCAGGCGAACGCCGGCGACGACGAATCGAAGAAGCTCTACTGCATCTACGTCGCCGTCGGCCAGAAGCGTTCGACCGTCGCGCAGATCGTCCGCCAGCTCGAAGAAAATGGCGCGATGGAATATTCGATCGTCGTCGCCGCGACCGCGTCGGAGCCCGCTCCGCTGCAGTTCCTCGCGCCCTACACCGGCTGCACGATGGGCGAATATTTCCGCGACAACGGCATGCACGCGGTGATCGTCTATGACGATCTTTCGAAGCAGGCCGTCGCCTATCGCCAGATGTCGCTGCTGCTCCGCCGCCCGCCGGGCCGCGAAGCCTATCCCGGCGACGTTTTCTATCTTCACAGCCGCCTTCTCGAGCGCGCCGCGAAGATGAACGAGGACAATGGCTCGGGCTCGCTCACCGCGCTGCCGATCATCGAAACGCAGGCGGGCGACGTGTCGGCCTTCGTGCCGACCAACGTGATCTCCATCACCGACGGCCAGATCTTCCTCGAAACCAACCTGTTCAACGCGGGTATCCGCCCCGCGATCAACGTCGGCCTGTCGGTGAGCCGCGTCGGTTCGGCCGCGCAGACCAAGGCGATGAAGAAGGTGTCGGGCTCGATCAAGCTCGAACTCGCGCAGTATCGCGAAATGGAAGCCTTTGCGCAGTTCGGTTCGGACCTCGACGCGTCGACGCAGAAGCTGCTCAACCGCGGCGCGCGCCTGACGCAGCTGCTGAAGCAGCCGCAGTTCCAGCCGATGCCGTTCGAAGAGCAGACCGCGTCGATCTTCGCGGGCACCAACGGCTATCTCGACAATGTCGCGACCACCGACGTGTCGCGCTACGAACAGGCGATGCTCGCCTATCTGCGCAGCGATCATGCCGATGTGCTGAAGACGATCCGCGACACCAAGGATCTTGGCGACGACGCCAAGAAGGCTCTGGTCGCGGCGCTCGACGCCTTCGCCAAGATTTTCGCGTAAGTTTCCGTCATCCCAGCGAAAGCTGGGATCGCTTCCGGGATGGAGTGACAGTCCGATACCGATCCCAGCTTTCGCTGGGATGACGAATTAAAGGGGCCGTAATGGCATCGCTTAAGGAACTCAAAGGGCGCATCGTCTCGGTCAAATCGACCCAGAAGATCACCAAGGCCAAGAAGATGGTCGCCGCCGCGAAGCTGCGCAAGGCGCAGGCCGCTGCCGAAGCCGCGCGCCCTTATGCCGAGCGGCTCGAAGGCGTCGTCGCGAGCCTCGCGTCGAAGGTCGGCGCGTCGGATTCGGCGCCGAAGCTGCTTTCGGGCACCGGCAAGAGCGACACGCACCTGCTCGTCGTGCTCAACAGCGACCGCGGCCTTGCCGGCGCGTTCAACTCGAACATCGTCAAGGCCGCGCGCGACAAGGCGCTCGAACTGCAGGCCGAGGGCAAGAAGGTTCTCTTCTACCTCGTCGGCCGCAAGGGACGCCCGGTGATCGCACGCCTCTTCCCCGGCCAGATCATCGAGCAGTATGAGACCACCGGCATCCGCGACATCGGCTTCGAACAGGCGAGCGACATCTCGGCGAAGCTGATGGAGCTTTACGAAGCCGGCGCGTTCGACGTCGCGCATCTCTTCTACTCGAAATTCCGCTCGGCGCTGCTCCAGATCGCGACCGGGCAGCAGATGATCCCCGTTCCGCCGCCCGCCGAAGCGCCGGCATCGAGCGGCGCCGCCGTCGAATATGAGCCGGGCGAAGAGGAAATCCTCGCCGACCTCCTGCCGCGCAACGTCACCATCCAGATCTTCAAGGGCCTCCTTGAAAACGCCGCGTCCGAGCAGGGCGCGTCGATGACCGCGATGGATAATGCGACACGCAACGCGGGCGAGCTGATCAACAAGCTGACCATCGTTTACAACCGCACGCGTCAGGCGGCGATCACCACCGAACTCATCGAGATTATCGCGGGCGCCGAAGCGCTCTAATCGATCAACCCAAGGAAGAAGACCATGGCTACCGCTCCCGCTGAAAAGAAGGCACCCGCCAAAAAGGCCGCCGCGCCCAAGGCTGCTGCGCCGAAGAAGGCCGCCGCTCCGAAGGCCGCCGCCACCGGCACCGCAACCGGCCGCGTCGCACAGGTCATCGGCGCCGTCGTCGACGTCCAGTTCACCGGCCCGCTGCCGGCAATTCTGAACGCGCTCGAAACCGACAACAACGGCAACCGCCTCGTCCTCGAAGTCGCGCAGCACCTCGGCGAAAACACCGTCCGCACGATCGCGATGGATGCGACCGACGGCCTGACCCGCGGCCAGCCGGTGACCGACACCGGCGCGCAGATCTCGGTCCCCGTCGGGCCGCAGACGCTCGGCCGCATCCTCAACGTCATCGGCGATCCGATCGACGAGCGCGGCCCCGTTACGACCGACCTCAAGGCGCCGATCCACGCCAAGGCTCCCGAATTCGTCGACCAGTCGACCGAAGCCGCGATCCTCGTCACCGGCATCAAGGTCATCGACCTCATCGCCCCCTATGCCAAGGGCGGCAAGATCGGCCTGTTCGGCGGCGCCGGCGTCGGCAAGACCGTTCTCATCCAGGAACTGATCAACAACATCGCCAAGGGCCACGGCGGCGTGTCGGTGTTCGCGGGCGTCGGTGAACGCACCCGCGAAGGCAACGACCTCTACCACGAATTCCTCGACGCGGGCGTCATCGCCAAGGACGCCGACGGCAACCCGACCCCCGACGGGTCGAAGGTGGCGCTGGTGTTCGGCCAGATGAACGAGCCCCCGGGCGCCCGTGCCCGCGTCGCGCTGTCGGGCCTGACCATGGCCGAATATTTCCGCGACCAGGAAGGGCAGGACGTGCTCTTCTTCGTCGACAACATCTTCCGCTTCACGCAGGCGGGTTCGGAAGTGTCGGCGCTGCTCGGCCGTATTCCTTCGGCGGTGGGCTATCAGCCGACCCTGTCGACCGACATGGGCGCGCTGCAGGAACGCATCACCTCGACCACCAAGGGCTCGATCACCTCGGTGCAGGCCATCTACGTTCCCGCGGACGACTTGACCGACCCGGCGCCCGCAACCTCGTTCGCCCACTTGGACGCGACGACGACGCTGAGCCGTGCGATTTCGGAACTCGGCATCTATCCCGCGGTCGATCCGCTCGACTCGACCTCGCGCGTGCTGACCGCCGCGACCGTCGGCCAGGAGCATTACGAGACCGCCCGCCGCGTTCAGGAAACGCTGCAGAAGTACAAGTCGCTGCAGGACATCATCGCGATTCTCGGCATGGACGAGCTGTCGGAAGAAGATAAGCTGGTCGTCGCCCGCGCGCGCAAGATCCAGCGCTTCCTGTCGCAGCCGTTCCACGTCGCCGAAGTCTTCACCGGCATCCCCGGCAAGTTCGTCGCGATCGAGGACACGGTGAAGTCGTTCAAGGCCGTCGTCGACGGCGAGTATGACCATCTGCCCGAAGCGGCCTTCTACATGGTCGGCGGCATCGACGAAGCGGTCGCCAAGGCCGCGAAGCTCGCCGAAGAGGCGTAATCGAGTTCCCCTCCCGCTTGCGGGAGGGGCTAGGGGAGGGTCTGTCGGGGGACGGGCTCTTCGCTTGATACGAAACAATCCCTCCCCCGACCCCTCCCGCAAGCGGGAGGGGGGAGATTCAAACATGGCCCTGAAGTTCGAACTCGTCACCCCCGCCCGCCTCGAGCGGTCCGCCGACGTCCATATGGTCACCGTGCCGGGGGCCGAGGGTGATTTCTCGGTGCTCGAAGGCCATGCGCCCTTCATGGCGACGCTGCGCAACGGCCCGCTGACCATCTATGCGTCGCAGGGCGGCGAGCCCGAGGTGATCGAGGTCGAAGGCGGCTTCGCCGAGGTCAACGAAGCCGGTCTCACCGTGCTGGCCGAACATATCGCCGGCTGACCGCACGCCCCGTCGCACAAAAGGCCCGCTTCCGAAGGGAGGCGGGCCTTTTGCGTTTGGGAATGATGTCGTGCTTCGGCCGAAACTAGCCGTCGCCCCCGCGAAGGCGGGGGCCGCCAGCGGCCTTAATCAGCGGTGTTGCGTAAGCCGACAGCGGCCCCCGCCTTCGCGGGGGCGACGGTTATAGGCAACAACCGCTCCCCCACCCCAAAGCCGAAATCCGAGCTGCGCCGCATCTCCCGTCCCGCCGCATTAGGACAATGTCAAAGTTTCCGACTTATTCACCGTGTCGGATGGGGGTTTCGCCGGGATACCGGCGGCATTCCCGCATGAGATACGAAGCAGGATAAAACGGATGAGTGCATTCGGACGCCGCCCCGGAACCGCTGGCCGCCCCGCCTTTGGCGTGGCGAAGCCGATGCAGACTGGCCCCGGCGTGCCCGGCGGCGCGCAATTTCCCGCGATCGACACCGCGCCCGCCGAGGCTCCGCCGCCGATCCCGTCGAACCTGACCCCCGAAGAAGAGGCGATGGAGCGGCTCAACCAACGCTCTTCGGCCGAAATGGCCGAGCCCGAAAAGGCGCAGGGCTTCGAGGCGTCGGTCCACAAGATCAAGGAACAGGTGCTGCCGCGCCTGCTCGAACGCGTCGACCCCGAGGCGGCCGCGACGCTGAGCAAGGACGAGCTGACCGAGGAATTCCGCCCGATCATCCTCGAGGTGCTCGCCGAGCTCCGCATCACCCTCAACCGCCGCGAACAGTTCGCGCTCGAAAAGGTGCTCGTCGACGAACTGCTCGGCTTCGGCCCGCTCGAGGAATTGCTCGCCGACCCCGACATCAGCGACATCATGGTCAACGGCCCGTACCAGACCTATGTCGAGCGCAAGGGCCAGCTCGTCATCGCGCCGATCCAGTTCCGCGACGAACAGCATCTGTTCCAGATCGCGCAGCGCATCTGCAACATGGTCGGCCGCCGCGTCGACCAGACCACGCCGCTCGCCGACGCCCGCCTCAAGGACGGCAGCCGCGTCAACGTGATCGTCCCTCCGCTCAGCTTGCGCGGCACCGCGATCTCGATTCGTAAATTCTCGGCCAAGCCGATCACGCTCGACATGCTCTGCCAATGGGGCGCGATGAGCCAGAAGATGTGCACCGCGCTGAAGATCGCGGGCGCCAGCCGCTTCAACATCGTCATCTCGGGCGGCACGGGTTCGGGCAAGACGACGATGCTCAACGCCCTCTCCAAGATGATCGACCCCGGCGAGCGCGTGCTGACGATCGAGGACGCCGCCGAACTTCGCCTGCAGCAGCCGCACTGGCTGCCGCTCGAAACGCGCCCCGCGAACCTCGAGGGCAATGGCGCGATCCATATGGGCGACCTCGTCAAGAACGCGCTGCGCATGCGCCCCGACCGCATCATCATGGGTGAGGTTCGCGGCGCCGAATGTTTCGACCTGCTCGCCGCGATGAACACCGGTCACGACGGATCGATGTGTACGCTCCACTCGAACAGCCCGCGCGAATGCCTCGGCCGTATGGAGAATATGGTGCTGATGGGCGACATCAAGATTCCGAAGGAGGCGATCTCGAAGCAGATCGCCGATTCGGTCGACCTGATCGTCCAGATCAAGCGCCTGCGCGACGGTTCGCGCCGCGTCACCAACGTCACCGAGGTGATCGGCATGGAAGGCGACGTCATCGTCACGCAGGAATTGTTCAAGTTCGAATATCTCGACGAGGACAAGGACGGCAAGATCGTCGGCGAATATCGCGCAATGGGCCTGCGCCCCTATACGCTGGAAAAGGCGCGCCAATATGGCTTTGACCAGCCTTATCTCGAGGCGTGCCTCTAAGCGTCTAGAGCCGCATCCCAAGCCAGATTACTGCTTCGGTCGACGCTGACACGAGCGGGTCGACCAGACGCGGCCAGAAGCCCGCTGATGGCAGGCGGGCCGCCGACAGATCATGATGTTCCTGTTCTTCGGCGACGATGATCGCCAACGTCCGGACCGCGGGCTCGTCGATACCCCGCAACGCCACAATCTGTTCGTGCATGTGGCGTAACACGACGCGCTCGATCGCGACCGTCGTCGCGGCGATCGCGCCGCGTCCCGCGATCCCGGTGATCGTGCCAAGGATCAGGCCGCCGATACCGCACCAGAAATAGCTGCGGCAGCGACCGCGCCCGCGACGCCGCAATTCCGCAGCGAAAAGCGCGCGGTGGCCGCGTTCATGGGCCAGGAATGAATCGAGTTCGTCGACCATGTCGGGCGCGCGCATGCGTGCGAACCAGCGTTGAGCCCGATAGATACAGACGGCGCCATGCTCGCCCGCATGGTCGACCTTCATCACCCGGTCGCCGAGCGTTTCGCCCGACTTCAACCTCGCGATCAGCGTCGTGCCGCGCGCGGTTTTCATATTATCTGCCAGCCAACCAGAACGCCGTCGCAAAGAGCGCAACGGCGGCTGACGCCAGCGCGATCCCGCGCCAAGGCATGAATCCGACCTGCTCGACGTCGCAGCGGTTGTTGCGGCGCCAGTTCGCAACCTCGGCGACGCCGAACAGGATCGCGGCGCCGATCCCCACCGACAGCATGGACACTTGCATTACCGCGCATCCCTTCGCAAACAGGGACATTCCCCTGGAGAGAGGTGCCCCATATGCGTCCGCTATTGATTGTTGCAAGTGTCGCCATCGCAATCGCGACCCCCGCCGCAGCGATGCAGCATGACGGCCATGCCGGCCACACCGCCCCAAAGGCGGGTGACGCGATCGCCGCCGCCGTCGCCGCCCCCACCCGCACCCCCGCGAACGTCGCGCGCGACGCATATCGCCACCCCGCCGAAACACTCGCCTTTTTCGGCGTGAAGCCCGGCGACACGGTCGTCGAGCTGTGGCCCGGCGGCGGCTGGTACACCGAAATCCTCGCCCCGCTGACCAAGGCCGGCGGCGGCACTCTCTATGCCGCGGCGCCTTGGGAGCGCGGGCTCAACAGGATCAAGGAAAAGCAGGCCGCCGATGCCGCAACCTATGGCGCGGTCAAGCTCGCCGAGTTTCCGGCCACCGGCGCGGGCGCGAAAGTCCCCGACGGCAGCGCCGATGTCGTGCTGACCTTCCGCAACGTCCATAACTGGCGCTTCGGCGGCACCGACAAGGCGGCCGATGCGTTCAAGCAGATCTTCGCGATGCTCAAGCCCGGCGGCACGCTCGGCGTCGTCGAGCACCGGCTGAACGAGAGCGACGACAGCGCGAAGGAAGAAAAGTCGGGCTATATGAAAAAAAGCTCGATCGTCGCCTTTGCCGAGGCTGCGGGCTTCAAGCTCGCTGGCGAGAGCGAGATCAACGCCAACCCGAAAGACACCAAGGATTATCCCAAGGGCGTCTGGACGCTGCCGCCGAGCCTGACCGAGGGCGACACCGACCGCGCCAAATATGTCGCGATCGGCGAATCGGACCGCATGACGCTCAAATTCGTGAAGCCCGCAAGCTGAAGCCCATCGAGTCCATCGATCCGGCGCTGCTGCTCAGCGCCTATGCGCAGGGGATTTTCCCGATGGCCGATGGGGCGGACGACCCGTCGGTCCATTGGGTCGAGCCGCGGCTGCGCGCGATCCTGCCGCTGGACGGCTTTCACCTGTCGCGCAGCCTGAAGAAGGTCATCGTTTCCGACCGCTTTCACGTCACCACCGATGCGGCCTTTGCCGACATGGTCGCGCTCTGCGCGGAGCCCGCGGGCGACCGGCCGACGACATGGATCAACCCGGTGATCAGAGCGAGCTACGACCGACTGTTCCAGCTCGGCCATGCACACAGCGTCGAATGCTGGCGGAACGGCGAACTCGTCGGCGGCCTCTATGGCGTCACGCTCGGCCGCGCCTTTTTCGGCGAATCGATGGTCAGCCGCGTGCGCGACGCATCGAAGGTCGCGCTCGCGCACCTCGTCGCGCGGCTGATCGCGGGCGGCTGGAAATTGCTCGACTGCCAGTTCATCACGCCGCACCTCGCCAGCCTCGGCGCGATCGAAATCCGCCAGGCCGACTATCTCGCGCGGCTCTATTCGGTGTTGGCGGGGGGCGACGGCGGCGCGAGCTTGGGCGGCGCGACCGGAGCGGGCGCCGGAGCGGCAGGCGCCGCCGGGGTCGCGGTGCCTTCGCCGCCGTTCGTCGCGGGCGACTGGGGCGCGCTCGACGCCTTGGGCGCGGCCGCCGATTTGGGCGCCGAACGCTCGACCGGCTCGCCGCCCGGATATGTCATCGCGCAGCTTTTGACGAAGACGTCATAGATCGGATGCTCGATCACATTGCGGTCGGGCCGCTCGCGGAAAATCCAGCCCGAAAAGACGCGGCGCCATTTGTCGTCGCGCTGGTCCTGCACGGTCAGTTGGACGAAAGCCCCCGTTTCGGGCGGATCTTCCCACGGCGCGGTCATTTCGCACGCGCGCATCCGCACGATCGCGCGGCCGACGCGCACCGATTCGCCGGGCTTCATCTCGAGCTCGCGGACCAGCCCGTTGCGCTTGTTGAGCAGGCCGACCACGGCGACGCGCTCGGCCATCGGGGTCGCGCCCTCGATGCCGCCGACTTCCTGCGGTACGCGTTCGGATTTCGCGGCGGTCGGGACGCTCGCGCTGCCGCCCTTCGACGGCGTCCGGTCGCAGGCGGTGAGCGCCGCCGTCGCGACAAGCGTCAGGAGCGCGATACGGAGGGGTTGCGGCCGCACTGAAGCTCAGTCGGCGCCGGGCCGCCAGGCCTCGTAATCGCCGGTCGCGGCGGCGCGACGGCCGCCGCGTTCGAGCGCGCCCGCGGGACGATAGGCGCCGGTGCTGCCGGTCAGGTTCGCGCTCGGCGCCTTCTCCCACGCGCGCGGCGCGGGCAGCACGTCGGCCGGCAGTTCGTCGAAGGTGCCGTGCAGCCAGCCGTGCCATTCGGGCGGCACGCGGCTCGCATCATTGGGTCCGTTATAGATCACCCAACGGCGGCCGCCCTTCTTGGCGCGGAAATAGCGGTTGCCGAGGCTGTCTTCGCCGACCTTCTCGCCGCGCGCCCAACTGTTCAGCAGCGTGCCGACGGTCGCGCCGTCCCACCAGGTGAAAATCTTGCCCAAAATGCTCATGGCTGCGGCGTTTACAGGCAAGGAGCGATGCTTCGCAAGCGTCAAACGCCATGGAAACCGAGATTCACCTGTCCCTATCCCCCCGTTTGCCCTGAGCTTGTCGAAGGGCCGTCCTCCTCTTCCGCGACGCCAAGGGAAGGACGGTGCTTCGACAAGCTCAGCACAAGCGGAAAAAGGGTAGAGGAGCCAGCGCTAGGGCCTCATTTATCCTTCCAAGTCACCTTCGCCGTTTCGTCGATGCCAAGCCGGGCCGCCGTGCCGCCCACGAGTTCGAGCACCGCCGAAACCTCGCCGCCGCTGACCACGGGTTCGAGCGATTCGGGGATGGTGTTTTCGGCGATGCGGTCGATGCTGCCGTCGGCGCGGATGAAGATCATGTCGAGCGGGATCAGCGTGTTCTTCATCCAGAAGCTGCCGATTCGCGGCTTTGCGAACGGAAACAGCATCCCGCCATTCGCCGGCAGGCTGGTGCGGAACATCAGCCCGCGGTCCTGTTCGGCATCGGTGCGCGCGACCTCGACCTCGAACCGATGCGCCGTGCCCGCCATCTCGATCGTGACCGGAATCGTCGCGGCGCTCTCCGCCTCGCTCGCGTCGCGGCTGCACGCCGCCATCGGCAGCGCGAACGACAGGGCAAGGGCGGTCAAAAATATACGCATCCTGTTCTCATCCTCCCGTCATCGTTCCATTCCCTTCCGTCACCCCCGCGAAGGCGGGGGTCCAGCCTTCTTTGTGCCTTCGCGCCTTTGTACGAGTTTCTTTTTGGCTCACACAAAGGCACGAAGGCACAAAGAAGGAAGAATGAAGCTGGACCCCCGCCTTCGCGGGGGTGACGGGTAATGAAAGGCGGTCTGCAGCCTAATCGAGCCCCGCTTCCTCGTCCAGCGCCGCCAGCGCGGCCTCGTCCCCCGGCGGGACGGCGAGGATGCGGCGCGCGATCGCGAGGCTGTGCCCGGCGCGCAAAAAGGCGGCGAGCTGCCTCTCGTGCTGCTTCGGATCGTCGCCCGGTCGCACCGCGAAGGGCCCGAAGCGCCGCCGCCGCGCGAAATCGATGGCCGCGGTGAACGCGGCGCCCTCGGCCGCCGCAATCGCCGCGCCGCTGTCCTCTTCGGCGATGCCGTCGGCATAGAGCTGCGCCTTGACCCGCCGCACCCCCAATCCGCGCCCGGTCATCGCGCGGCCGCGCATCGCGGCATATTGGCGGTCGTCGAGATAGCCGAGGCGCTCCATCCGTTCGGCGATCGCCTCGCACGCCGCCATGGCGTCATTTTCGTCGATCCATTCGGATTCGCGCACTTTCCGGGCGAGATAGCGCGTCAGCTTGGCGCGACTCGTCGCGAATCGCGCCACATAGGCGAGCGCCAGTTCGTCGAGTTTCGCCGCGCCCAGGGGTTTTCTGGAGCGGTCGGACGGAGCGGTGCGGCGCGGCATGCCATGTTTGTGCCACAGTCGGGCCCGATTGAGAACGATCAACACCGCCATATCGGGCATCAAAGCCCGGGAATGGGCGATTTGTTCAAACAACATAGGGTTCGCGCACCGACACATGGCTCAGAAAGATGACATGCTTGTTGCCGCGCGGCCCGTATCGCGGGATGTCGCAGCCCCTATGACCGATACCGACCAGATTTCGGCCGATGCGCTCGTGCCGACGCCGACCATATGTGCGCAGCCGCGCCGTTTTTCCGACTTCGCCACCGTGGGCGAGGCGCTCGACTATGCCGCGAGCGGCTCGCGCGGGCTCAATTTCCACGATCCGCGCGGGCGTCTGGTGCGCCCCTATCCCTATAGCGAGCTCAAGGCCGACGCGCTCGCCACCGCCTATCGCCTGGTCGCGGCGGGCGTGCAGCCCGGCGACCGCATCGCGCTGATCGCCGAAACGGGCGCCGAATTCGCCGCGCTCTTCTTCGGCACCATCTACGCCGGCGCCTGGCCGGTGCCGCTGCCGCTGCCGACGAGCTTCGGCGGGCGCGACTCCTATGTCGGCCAGCTCGTCGTCCAGCTCACCAGCTGCGACCCCAAAATGCTGTTCTTCCCGCCCGAAATCGCCGCGATGGCGATCGAGGCGGCCGAGCAGCGCAAAGTCCAGCCGGTCGACTGGAGCGAATTCGAAAAACGCGCCGCGCCGGTGACCGACCTTCCCGAGCAGAAGACGGACGAGACCTGCTATCTCCAATACAGCAGCGGCTCGACGCGCTTCCCGCACGGCGTCGCGGTGACGCACGGCGCGCTGCTCAACAATCTCTCGGCGCATGCCCACGGGATGCGGCTTCAGGACAGCGACCGCTGCGTCTCGTGGCTGCCCTGGTATCACGACATGGGCCTCGTCGGCTGCCTGCTCTCGCCGGTCGCGAACCAGGTGTCGGTCGATTATCTCAAGACCGAGGATTTCGCCCGCCGCCCGCTCGCCTGGCTCGACCTGATCAGCCGCAACCAGGGCACGACATTGAGCTATTCGCCGACCTTCGGCTACGACATCTGCGCGCGCCGCATCTCGAGCCAGACCCATGTCGCCGACCGCTTCGACCTGTCGCGCTGGCGCGTCGCGGGCAATGGCGCGGACATGATCCGTCCCGACGTGATGCAGAGCTTCGTCGACGCCTTCGCCGACGCGGGTTTCAAGGCGAGCGCCTTCCTGCCGAGCTACGGCCTCGCCGAAGCGACGCTCGCGGTCAGCATCATGCCGCCGGGCGAAGGCATCGTCGTCGAGCTGGTCGAGGAAACCGAGCTGTCGGGCGCCGCGAACGACAGCGGCCGCCCGACACGCTACCGCGCGATCGTCAACTGCGGCAAGGCGGTCAAGGACATGGTGATCGAGGTCCGCGACGAGGCGGGGAACGTGCTCCCCGACCAAACCGTCGGCAAGGTGTGGTGCAGCGGCCCGTCGCTGATGACCGGCTATTACCGGGACCCCGAATCGACCGCCGCCTGCATGGCGGACGGCTGGCTCGACACCGGCGACATGGGCTATATGTCGGACGGCTACATCTATATCGTCGGCCGCGCCAAGGACATGATCATCATCAACGGCAAGAATCACTGGCCGCAGGACATCGAATGGGCGGTCGAACAGCTTCCGGGCTTCAAGTCGGGCGACATCGCGGCCTTTGCGATCACGACGCCGGGCGGCGAGGAAACCCCCGCGGTGCTCGTCCAGTGCCGCACCAGCGACGAGGCCGAACGGCTCGCGCTGCGCGAGACGATCCGCGACCGCGTCCGCGCGATCACCGGCATGAACTGCCTGATCGAACTGATCCCGCCGCGCACCCTGCCGCGCACCAGCTCGGGCAAATTGAGCCGCTCGAAGGCGCGCGCGCAATATCTCGCCGGCGAAATCCAGCCCTTCGCGATGGCGGCTTAAGGCCGGACACGGCGGCTTGCGGGCAGTAGCCGGCTTGTCTTTCATCGTCACCCCGGACTTGATCCGGGGTCCATTCACGCGGGCGTGGAAAGAATGGATCCCGGATCAAGTCCGGGATGACGAAGGTCTGAAACCGGCCGGGTAGTTGCCCTCTCCTAGTCAAGCCCCTCCCCTTCAGGGGAGGGGCAACGAAGACTTGGCAGCTCGCTCCCTAGTCGCAGCGGGTGGGGGCCATCGGCCTTGCGCAAGGCCGATGGCCCCCACCCAACCCCTCCCCTGAAGGGGAGGGGCTTGATGGATCGCAACGCACGCTCCCCACCCCAAAACCGTCTTCCACGGACAACCCACCTCGCCACCCTGTCCCCTCGCGGCACAGAAATTCGCCCCCGGACAGCGCGATGGTTACCTTCGGGTAACCCCCGCGCGCTAAACCGGCGGGCGTGAAAAGCCTGCTGACCGACCCGATTGCTGCCGACGACATATCCGTGCGGACCCTGTTGGGGCTGGGGCCGCGGAGCCGGGACGTCGGCAACCTCCGCCAGCTCCAGCTCGCGCCGCTCCGCGGCCGCGGTTCGCTGCGCCGGGTGATGGGCCTCGGCATGGCGTTCGTCGCCGCCTTCACCATGGTCCACAGCGTGCCGCTGCCCGTCGCCGGCGGCTGGCTCGCCTGCGCGCTTGCCTTCGCGCTCTGGTCCTACACCCAATTCAAGGGCCTGCCGCTCGGCGACCCCAAATCGTTGGGGATCGCCGAATACCGGCAGTGCAACCGCCACGCGCTCTATTCGGCGCTGATCTGGGGGGCGCCTTTCTGGCTGCAGGGGCCGACCCCGGCGCTCGACCATGTGCTGTCGATGTGGACGATCGCGGTGCTGATGATGGTCACGCTGGCGATCGCCGCGCACAGCGTCCCGCTCGCCTGCGCGCTGTTCATCGCTCCCGTCTCGCTGTCGGCCGCCGCCGCGCTGACCCGCGCCGGCGCGCCGCATCTCGCCGCGGTCGCCCTCGTCGCGGGCTTCCTGCTCTGCGCTTTCTGCGTCCGCTTCGCGCAAAGCCATATCCGCTTCCGCCGCGCCGAGGAGGTGCTGCACGAAAAGACCGAGACGGTCAGCCTCCTGCTGCGCGAGTTCGAGGAAACCTCGGCCGACTGGCTGTGGCAGACCGACAACAGCCGCCGCCTGATCCATGTCTCGCCGCGCCTCGCTTTTGCGCTCGGCGGCAGCGCCGAGGCGCTCGAGGGCGTGCCGCTCCTCCAGGCGCTTTCGGGCGACGCGTGGGAGACCGGCCTCTTCCCCAAGAGCCTGCACGACATGGCCGAGCGGATGAAGCGGCGCGAGAGCTTTTCGAACCTGATCGTGCCGGTGACGATCGGCGGCGCGCCGCGCTGGTGGGAACTCTCCGCCTCGCCGCGCCTCGACGAAACGGGCAAGTTTCTGGGGTTCCGCGGCGTCGGCTCGGACGTCACCGAAAAGCGCGCGACCGCCGAGCAGATCGCCCGGATGGCGCGCTTCGACAATCTCACCGGGCTGCCCAATCGCCTCAGCCTCAACGAGGATCTCGCCCGCGCGCTGAACCACGCGGTCGATGCGAAGTCGCGCTGCGCGCTGCTGATGATCGACCTCGACCGCTTCAAGGCGGTGAACGATACGCTGGGCCATCCCGTCGGCGACAAATTGCTCGCGCAGGTCGCGGCGCGGCTCAAGGGGCTGATGGAGCGCGGGATGACCTGCGGGCGGCTCGGCGGCGACGAATTTGCCGTCGTGCTCCATAACCTGCCCTCCGCCGACGCGGCCGAGGATCTCGCGCAGCGGATCATCACGGCGATCAGCCGCCCCTATGTGGTCGACAATCACCAGCTCTTCGTCGGCGCCAGCGTCGGCTTCGCGATCGGCCCGACCGACGGCGCGACGGTCGAGACGCTGACCCGCAACGCCGACCTCGCGCTCTACAAATCGAAGGACAAGGGCGGCAATATCGTCGCCGCCTATGTCGCCTCGCTGCACGCGCAGGCCGAAGAGCGGCGCGTGATGGAGCAGGAACTGCGCGGCGCGCTCGAACGCGGCGAGTTCGAACTCTATTACCAGCCGGTGGTGACCGCCGCCGACGGCACATTGAACGGCTTCGAGGCGCTGATCCGCTGGAACAACCAGAAGCTCGGCAATGTGTCGCCCGGCCGCTTCATCCCGCTCGCCGAGGATGCGCGCCTCATCTCGCCGATCGGCGAATGGGTGCTGCGCACCGCGTGCCGCGAAGCGATGAAATGGCCGTCGAACCTGAAGGTCGCGATCAACGTCTCGGCCGACCAGCTCACCGACCCCAGCTTCGCCTCGGTCGTCGTCTCGGCGCTCGCGCAGAGCGGGCTGCCGCCGCAGCGGCTGGAGATCGAGGTCACCGAAAGCGTCTTCCTGCGCGACGGCGGCGGCGCGGCGCAATTGCTCGATCAGCTGATCGCGCTCGGCATCCGCCTGTCGCTCGACGATTTCGGCACCGGCTATTCGTCGCTCGGCTATCTCCGGAAAACGCAATTCTCGACGATCAAGGTCGACCGCAGCTTCGTCGTCGGCGCGGCGAAGGGCAGCATCGAATCGATCGCGATCATCCGCGCCGTCGTCGCGCTCGCCGACAGCCTCGGCATGTCGACGACCGCCGAGGGCGCCGAGACCGAACTCGAGGTCGAAACGCTGCGCAGCTTCGGCTGCAGCAATATTCAGGGCTATTATTACGGCCGCCCGATGCCCGCGAGCGACGTGCTGACCCTGTTCCGCCGCCCCGACGATGTCGCAACGGCCGCGGCATAATAACGTCGCCCCCGCGCAGGCGGGGGCCGCTAGCAACCTTGCGCATCGCCTCCAGCGGCCCCCGCCTTCGCGGGGGCGACGGCAATTCTCGACCAGCCGAAGCCTCTCAGCGACGAATTGAACGTCTTAACAAAAGGTTCCCCCATCCACCGCATCGACGGCGCGATTCGTCGCTAGACGGGTGGTGGACGCCGCGCGGCGTGGCAAAGACCCTCCAACGCTTGAAGACAAGCATCGGGGGGTCGCATTTCATGCTCCATCGTCACTACCTGGCCGCCGCCATCGCGTCCGTGATGACCGTCACAGGGCTGTTCGCGAGCGTTCCCGCCGCGGCGAAGGCCTATCTGCAGTGCGTCCCCTTCGCCCGCGCCGAATCGGGCGTCGAAATTCGCGGCAATGCCAAGACCTGGTGGTCGCAAGCCGCCGGCACCTACGCGCGCGGCGACGAACCGCGCAAGGGCGCGGTCATGGCCTTCGCCGGCACGCGCGGCATGCCGATGGGCCATGTCGCGGTGGTCAAGAAGATTGTCAGCGACCGTGAAATCCTGATCGACCATGCCAACTGGTCGCCGATCAACGGCCGCCGCGGCCAGATCGAGCGGGGCGTCCGCGTCGTCGACGTCAGCGATGCCGGCGACTGGAGCATGGTGCGCGTCTGGTATGCCCCGATCGGCGATCTCGGGCTGCGCGCCAACCCGGTGCAGGGCTTCATCTACGCCGACGAAGCCCCCGCAGAGGCGCCGAGCTTCAAGGCGCCCGTCTGGACGCAAAACGACTGGAAACCCGGCAACGGCCTCGAGGTCGTTGCCGCCTCGCTCGGCAACTGAGCCTCCCCCCCCCACCCTCGGGCTCGGCGAGCGACGAAGCCACTCGGGGCGGCCCGCCGCTCCGGGTGGTTTCTCCTTTGGGAGCGGGGTCGGTTGACCTGAAACACCGCCGTCAATATCTCGTCATCCCGGCGAAGGCCGGGATCTCGCCGGCGCGTATCGGCGTGAGGGCGAGATCGTGTTTCAGAGTCACGTGCCTCTGAACACCCTTCGCCGGGATGACGATTCAAATAGAAACGATCGTCGTCACTCGCCGGCGGGCGCTTCGCCTTCGCCGGTCGCATCCTCGAACCAGGCTTCGACCGGGCCCGACAGCTTGATCGTCATCGGCTGGCCGAAGCGGTCCTTCGACTTGCCCGCGGCAACGCGGATCCAGCCTTCGGAGATCGAATATTCCTCGACATCGGTGCGCTCGGCGCCCTTGAAGCGGATGCCGATGCCGCGCTGCAGCACCTCCATGTCGAAATGGGGCGAGCGGGGGTTGGTCGACAGGCGGTCGGGGGGCGTATCGGTCATGAACTGGATTCCCAAAAAATGATGGCGCGGCCCTAGCGGGACCGGGCCGTCATCGTCAATGGAGAGGTGGTCCCGCAAACCGGCGTCGATCCTTGCGGAACCGGCGCGGACCCCGCTGGAGCGTGGAACTTTTTACTCCAAATAAATTTAATAAATACTGTCCCTTATTGGAGCGTTTTTTGCGTGTACGGATAGGCTTGATGGCGCTGTCGGCAAGAAAATTTATAGTTAACTTTCCGGATATGATGAACGGGTTTCTCGCCAAACTCCTGATGTATTAGTTAATACGGGAAATTTTACCCAAGTAATTCGAACAATGGACGGAACCTTGTCGATATTTCGAGAATATCGCGATCAGGGACCAGATTATGTACGAAGGGGATGTCTCATGCCTTTGTCCTGTCTTGAATTTCGCCCATCCTATCTCATTCTGATCCCGGCGTGTCTCGCGCTCGCGGCGTGTGAATCGTCGGGCAGCTATCGCGTCGGCAGTGTCGGCGCGACCGGTGCCACCGGCGCCGCGGGTCCGGCCGGTCCCACTGGCGCGACCGGCCCTGCAGGCCCCGCCGGTCCGGCTGGCCCGGCGGGCAGCGGCCTCGCGCTCGGCGATGCCGGCGCGCTCGCGGTCGGGGGGCTCGTTGGACCCGGCGGCGTCGCGGGCACCGGCCTGCTTGCGAACACCGGCGACCCCGCCAGCGTCAATCCGGTCATCGGCGGCGTGCTCGTCAAGACCGGCGGTCTCGTCAACGTCATCGCCGACAAGGGCTTGCTGCTCGCAAACGCCGTCGACAACAGGCTGCCCGGCAGCACCAACCTCGTCGGCACCGTCGTCGGCGTCGTCAAAAGCACCGGCGTCGCGCTCGTACAGACGGGCAATGGTCAGCAATATCTGGTCGACGGCCTGGTCGCCGCGCCGGGTCAGCTGGTCACGGCGACGATCGGCAAGGCGACCGCGCTGGGCAGTCCCGACGCCTCGCCGCTGATCGGCGCGAGTATCTTGTCGCCCGGCCAGCAGAACGGCAGCCTGCTCACCGTCGGCGTCGGCTCGGGCGGCCAGCTTGTCACCCTCCAGCCCGGCACCGGCGGCAATCTGCTCGGCGGCGCGACCGGCGGGCTGACCGGCGGCGGCACCGCCGGCACCCCGGTCGCGCTCGTCAGCAATGTCGTCACGACCGCGACCGGTGCGCTGTCGCAAGTGGCGGGCGGCGCGACGGGGGGAACCGCCGATGGCGACGGCAACGCCGTGACCGGCCTCGTCACGGGGGTCACCGATACCGTGGGCGGCGTGCTCGGCGGCCTGAAGCCGAAGGGCGGCAACTGAAGCCGCGCCCGATGCGCGACCTGCGCTTCGTCGGCGTCGCGGCGGCGGGGGCCCTGCTCCTCCCCGCCGCGGCGCTCGCGGCCCAGCCGGCGGCGACGCCGCTCGACGGCCGCCCGCCCCTCGCCCCCGACAGCGCCCGCGACCCGCTCCCCGATCCCGAGGCGAAGCCGCTCTCGCTCGGCAAGGTCGAACTGGGCGCGCGGCCCGACGTCACGATCCGCGAAATCCGTTTCGTCGGCGCGGGCGTGCCCGCCAATGTCGGGCGCGCGGCGCAACGCTTCGTCGGGAAGCCGGCCTCGGCGGACAATCTCGCGAAACTCGCCGCCGCGATGACGCGCGCCTATAACCGGTCGAGCGTGGCGCTCTTCACGCTCGTCATTCCCGAACAGGATCTGTCCGGGGG
This sequence comes from uncultured Sphingopyxis sp., assembly GCF_900078365.1. Classification (NCBI taxonomy): domain Bacteria; kingdom Pseudomonadati; phylum Pseudomonadota; class Alphaproteobacteria; order Sphingomonadales; family Sphingopyxidaceae; genus Sphingopyxis; species uncultured Sphingopyxis sp. The sequence continues at coordinate 57,240 of NZ_LT598653.1, read as the reverse complement.
CACCGTCACCGTCGCGTCGGCGGAAGGCTATGTCGGGTCGGTGACGCTGAGCGGTGAGCGCGAGAGCGGCCCCGCACCGCTCGTCGCCAAGATGGCGGGCGGTCTCGCCGGCCGGCGCCCCCTGCCGCGGTCGCGCTTCGAGCGGGCGCTCGGCAATATCGCCGACATTCCGGGCGTCACCGTGACGCCGACGCTCGCGCTGGGCAGCGAGCAGGGCGCGGTCGCGCTCGACCTCGCGCTCGACGCGAAGAAGCCGACGCTCGGCCTCGGCTTCACGACGCGCACCAGCCGCTTCGTCGATGACGGCATCGTCGAGGCGAACGCGCGCGGCTCCAGCCTCCTGCGCAGCGGCGACGAGACGCGACTGACCGGCGCCGCGGCGCTCAACTTCAAATCGCTTCTCTACCTCGCGGCGAGCCATTCGACCCCGCTCGGCGCCGGCGGCACGCGCGCCGAACTGTCGGGCGCGGCGCTGCGCACGCGGCCCAAGGGCCTCGCGATCGACGGCGAGGCGTGGAGCGCGGGCTTCGCGATCACCCATCCGCTGATCCGCGCGACGCGGCGTAATCTGCTCGTCTCGGCGCGGCTCGACTATCTCGATTCGAAGAACGCGCTGTTCGGCTCGACGATCGCCGCCGAAAAGACGTGGACCGCCAGCGGCAGCCTCGCCTTTCGCCTGAGCGAAGACCGAACCGTCCTCGGCGCGCGCGTCGGGGGCGCCAAGGGGCTCGATTTCGCCGGCGCGCGCGTCGACCCCGGGGTCGGCGAGGCCGGTTTCGCTTACACCGACGCGAGCATCGAGGCGAACCAGACGATCGGCAAGCCGTTTGTCGTCCGCGCCGCCGCCACGGGCCGCTGGACGCGCGACCGCCTGCCCGCAGCGCAGCGGTTCAGCGTCGGCGGTGCGACTTTCGGCCGCGCGTTCGACGACGGGCTGGTCAATGGCGATCGCGGCTATGCGGCGTTCGGCGAATTGGCGCTGCGCCCGTTACGCACGGGCCGCTTTTCGAAGAGCGAGATTTACAGCTTCGTCGACTATGCCGACGTGACATTGCTCGAACGCTCCGCGATCCCGCGCACCGATTTCACCCTCGGCAGTTGGGGCGGCGGCGTGCGCCTTTCCTATGCCGACAACGCGACCATCGGCCTCGAAGTCGCCGATGCGTGGGACCAGCCGGTGCCGGGATATGGTCAGGACTGGCGCGTCGCGCTCAGTTGGAAAATGTCGATCCGTCCATGACCGGCGCGCCAACCGCGGCGCCCGACGCATAGAGGGTTTCGGCGAGCGGATAGAGTTCGCGCTCCTCGCGCTCGATGCGCGCGGCGAGCATGTCGAAGATCGCGGCGGTCTCGCGGCAAAAGCCCGCCCAGTCGGCGGCGGCGCGGTCGCCTGTCCATTTTTCGTCATAGGCAGCGAAATCGGCCGCGAGATCGCCCATTTCGATCTCGAAATCGCGCGTGATCCGCATCAGGTCCTGATCGCCCGTCGCCATCAGCCGCGGATATAATATCCAGTCCTCGCATTTCAGGTGGCGCACCAGATTTTCGCGGAGCTTCGCGCGCGCCGATGCGAGTTCGGCCGGGCGCGGCGGCGGGCGCCCGGCGCGGACCATGCCGAGGATGATCCGCGACAAGGTGAACAGCGCCGCATGTTCGGCGCGCAGTCGCTGCATCTCGCGGCTCAAGGGCATATTTGCTCCATCCATGCGAGCGGTCCCCGATCGCCATCATATGCGATCCGCCATGAAAGAAAAGCAAATCCGCCCGCAAAACCGCGCCGGACACGCGCCGCCGATCGACGATCGATCGGGACCACGGGCCGCAGGTCATTATTGATTTTTCTTCTCAATAGCAGCAACATGCGCCACGCGACGCACGACGATTTCCGACGGAGCATGGCATGAGCGACATCGACAGCATCGCGGGCCTTGAGGCCATTTTCGGGAAAACGCCTCCCGCGGTGAATCTCAAGGTCATCGACCATGTCGATACCAGCGCGATGCGCTGGCTCGCCGCCTCGCCGCTGATGTTCGCGGGGTTCGGCGACGCGCAGGGAGTCGCCATCACCCTCGGCGGCGGCGCGGCCGGTTTCGCGGCGGCCGATCCCGCGACGCTGTCGGTCCCGCTCGCCGCGCTCGACGATCCGGCGCTCGCGGCGCCGGGCGCCGGTTTCAGCTCGCTCTTCCTCGTCCCCGGCATCGGCGAGACGCTGCGCATCAACGGCCGCGTCGCGGCGGTCGAGGGCGGAGCCGCGCGGATCGCGGTCGCCGAATGCTATGTCCATTGCGCGAAGGCGCTGATCCGCTCGGGCTTCTGGTCGGCCGAGCCGTCGGACGCCGAACCCGCTACGCCGGGCGAATTCGCCGCCGCCGCGCGCTTCATGGCGCTCGCGACGACCGACGCGGCGGGCGACGCCGACCTCAGCCCCAAGGGCGATCCGGCCGGGGCGATGGCGCACATCGCGGGCGACCAGCTCTGGTTCGCCGACCGCCCGGGCAACCGCCGCGCCGACAGCTTCCGCAACATCGTCGCGCAGCCGCGCATCGCCGCGGCGCTGCTGATCCCCGGCACGGCCGAGGTCGCGATTCTCCGCGGCACCGCGATGCTCACCGACGATGAAACCGCGCGCGCCAGCTTCGAGGTGCAGGGCAAGGTGCCGCTGCTCGCGACGCGCATCGACGACGTCGAGATCGAGCTGCGCCCCAGCGCGGCGCTTGCCCGCGCGGCGCTCTGGCCCGCCGCCGCCGCGCCCGCCAACATCAGGCCCGCGAAGATGTTCGCCGACCATGTCAGGCTCAACAAGGACAAGGGCCTCGGCGCGCGCATCGCCGGCGCCTTCGTCTCGGTCCCGGGGCTGATGCAGCGCGGGCTCGACAAGGATTACAAGGACAATCTCTACTAGCGCATCGACGTATTAGCCCCTCCCCTTCAGGGGAGGGGTTGGGGTGGGGGCCCGAAACCTTGCGCAAGGCCGATGGCCCCCACCCCCTACCCCTCCCCTGAAGGGGAGGGGCTTCACCAGGCCTTCTCACTCGCTACTCCACGGAACCCCTCGCCGCGCCGATCATTTGGAGTCGGGACAGCGAAAGGGAGTGCCATGGCCGCACGCGCCTATTGGAAGGGACAGATCCGGCTCGCGCTGGTGTCGATCCCCGTCGAAATCTACCCCGCGACCAAATCGGGCGCCGCGATCAGCTTTCGCCAGATCCACGAACCGAGCGGCAAGCCGGTCAAATATGAGAAGGTCGTGCCCGGCATCGGGCCGATCGACACCGACGACATCGTCAAGGGATACGAGATGTCGAAGGGCAATTACGTCCTGCTCGACGAGGAGGAGATCGAGGCGGTCAAGCTCGACAGCAAGCGCACCCTCGAACTGCTCCAGTTCGTCGACGCGGGCGACATCGACATCCTCTATTATGCCAAGCCCTATTATGTCGTCCCCGCCGACGAGCTTGCCGAGGAAGCCTATATCGTCCTGCGCGAGGCGCTGAAGCGCACGAAGAAGGTCGGGCTCGGCCAGCTGTCGGTGCGCGGGCAGGAACAGCTCGTTGGCTTGCGTCCGTGCGGCAAGGGGCTCGTCCTCGAAGTGCTGCGCTACGCCGACGAGGTGAACAAGGCGGCGAATTATTTCCGCGATGTCGGCAATGCCAAGCCCGACGCCGACCTGCTCGACCTCGCCGAAACGCTGATCGGCAAGAAATCGGGCAAGTTCGACGCATCGGACTATCACAATCATTATGTCGATGCGATCAAGCGCGTGATCGCCAAAAAGGCGAAAGCCAAGGGCAAGCGCGTGCTCGAGGATGTCGAGGAGCCCGGCCCGGTGAGCGGCGGCTCGAACGTCATCGACCTGATGGCGGCGCTCAAGGCGTCGGTCGAAGGCAAGAAAAAGACGTCCGCGAGCGACACCAAGAAAGCCCCCGCGAAAAAGGCCCCGGCCAAAAAGACGGCCCAGCGAAAGCGCGCCTGATGGAGCTCAACGACGCGCTCTGGTGGGAAACGATCGACACCGAGGTGCTGCTGCGCCTCGGCGTCGCGACGCTCGTCGGGCTGCTGCTCGGGCTCGACCGCGAGCTCAAGGGCTATGACGCCGGGCTGCGCACGCACGGGATGGTCGCGCTCAGCTCCTCCTTGATGACCGTCGTCGCGATCGCGCTCTACAACCAGCTCGGCGGCGCCGATTCGTCGATCGACCCCTTGCGCGTCATCGAAGGCATGGCGGCGGCGATCGGCATCATCGCGGCGGGGCTGATCATCGTCAAAGGCGGCGAGGTGCGCAACCTCACCACCGCCGCGCATATCTGGCTGACGGGCGCGATCGGCATCGCGAGCGGTGCGGGCTATTTCGCGATCGTGATCATCGCCGCCGGGCTCGCGCTCGTGCTGCTCGTCCTGCTCCGCTTCGTCGAGCGCCGGCTGCCCGATATGGAGGACGGGCCGGAGAGGAGTGGGGATGTCCCGCGCTGACCCCCTCGCCCAATATAACGCCAAGCGCGATTTCAAGCTGACTCCCGAGCCCGCGGGCAAGGTCGAAAAAGGTGCCGGCAACCGCTTCATCGTCCAGAAGCATGATGCGACGCGGCTCCATTACGACTTCCGGCTCGAAGTCGACGGCGTGCTCAAAAGCTGGGCGGTCACCAAGGGCCCGAGCGCCGACCCCGCCGACAAGCGCCTCGCGGTGCGCACCGAGGATCACCCGATGTCCTACGCCGATTTCGAAGGCGTGATCCCCAAGGGCGAATATGGCGGCGGCAGCGTGATGCTGTGGGACCGCGGCACCTGGGCGCCGGTCGCGGGCAAGAGCGCGAAGGACATCGAAAAGGGCCACCTCCATTTCACCCTGGATGGCGAGCGGATGAAGGGCGAATGGCTGCTCGTCCGCATGAAGCCGCGCGGGAACGAGAAGCGCGAGAACTGGCTGCTCCGCAAAGTGAACGACGCCTATGCCGGCGGCACCGACGACCTCGTCGGGCGCCAGCTTACGAGCATCCTCACCGGCCGCACCATGGCCGAGATCGCGGGCGACGAAGGCGGCGAACAATCGCTGAAGGGCGCGAAGGGGGCGGCGTTCGCGAAGAAGATGGCCGCCGCGGCCGCGCACAACAAAAAGGTCGCCAAGGCGAAACCGAAAGCCAAACTCCCCAAATTCCGCCCGCTCCAGCTCGCGACGCTCGTCGACGCCGTGCCGGCGGGCAACGGCTGGTTTCACGAGATCAAATATGACGGCTACCGCGCCGAGATCGCCGCATCGGGCGGCGACGTGCGGGTCTACACAAGGAATGGTCTCGACTGGACCGACAAGTTCGCGCCGCTCGTCCGCCATATTGCCGCGCTCGACCTGCCGCCGTGCCTGATCGACGGCGAGATCGTCGCCTATGGCAAGGAGGGCAATCCCGACTTCTCCTCGCTCCAGGCGGTGCTCAAGCGCGGCCATGGCGCGCAGGACGAGGCCACCCGGCTCCACTTCTTCGCCTTCGACCTGCTCGAAGAAGACGGCAAGTCGCTGGCGAAGCTCGGCAATCTCGAACGCAAGGAACGGCTCGAAGCCCTGCTCCGCGACGCGAAGGCGCCGGTCGCGGTCGCCGACCATGTCATCGGCGCGGGCGAGACGCTTCACGCCGCGATGTGCGGCGCGGGGCAGGAAGGCATCATCTCGAAACGCGCCGACGCGGCTTACGTCGGCCGCCGCACCAAAAACTGGGTGAAGGTCAAATGCACGCGGCGGCAGGAGTTCGTCCTCGTCGGCTGGAAGCCCTCCTCGACCAGGGCGCGCCCCTTCTCGTCGCTGCTCCTCGCGCAGCACGAGGGCGGCAGTCTCGTCTACAAGGGCAATGTCGGCACCGGCTTCGATGCCGGCACCATGGCCGACCTCGCCAAGGCATTCGCGAAACTCGAACGCAAGACCGCGCCGCTCGAGGTCGACAAAGTCGCCGCACGCAAGGTTCACTGGCTGAAACCCGAACTCGTCGCCGAAATCGCCTTCGCCGAATTTACCGCGAGCGGATCGGTGCGCCACGCGAGCTTCCTCGGCCTGCGCAGCGACAAGGAGGCGATAGAGGTGACCCCCGAAGTGAAACAGCCCGCGCCCGAAGCGCAAAGCGACGTCAGGATCAGCAGCCGCGACCGCGTCATCTTTCCCGAAGCCAAAGCGACCAAGGGCGATCTCGCCGACTATTACGCCGCGATCGCCCCGCTCATGCTCCCGCACATGGCGCGGCGCCCGGTCAGCCTCGTCCGCTGTCCGCAGGGGCGCGCGAAGAAATGCTTTTTCCAGAAGCATGACTCGGGCAGCTTCGGCGACCATGTCCATCACGTCCCGATCAAGGAGAAGGACGGCGGGCACGAGGATTATCTCTATATCGAGGATGCCGACGGCATCCTCGCCTGCGTCCAGATGGGGACGATCGAATTTCACGGCTGGGACAGCCATGTCGAAACCCTCGAAAAGCCCGACCGCATGGTGTTCGACCTCGATCCCGACGAAGACCTCGATTTCGCCGATGTCAAAAAGGCCGCGCTCGACATCCGCCGCCAGCTCGCCGACATCGGCCTCGTCAGCTTCGCGATGCTCTCGGGCGGCAAGGGCGTGCATGTCGTCGTGCCGCTCGATCCCGAGCATGGCTGGGACGCGCACAAGGATTTCTCAAAACGCTTCGCCGAGGCGCTGAGCCTCGCCGAGCCCGACCGCTATGTCGCGACGATGAGCAAGGCGAAGCGCAAGGGCAAGATCTTCATCGACTGGCTGCGCAACCAGCGCGGCAGCACCGCGATCATGCCCTATTCGGCGCGCGCGCGCGAAGGCGCCCCGGCCGCGGTCCCGATCGGCTGGGACGCGCTCGCCGATGCCCGAAAGGCGGGGCAGTGGACGATCAAGGACGCCGGCGAACTGCTCGAACGCGCCGCGCGCGCCGACCTCAAGGGCTGGGGTTTCGCCAGCCAGCCCCTCCCCGCTTTCTGATCGCCGCGGCCGCCTTCGCGAAATTGGTTAGCGATCTAATAATACCAATCAACTACCAAAAATCACCCGATTGACCCTTGAACGGAGCGTTTTTCGCGACGAAGTGAGATTGACCGCAAAATTGGTCCCTATAAAATCTCATGCAAATCAGCAATCATAGCTGATTGGCATCCATGAGGAGGGATTTTGACATGACCAATATGCGATATTGGCTTGCTTCGGCCAGCATTGGTACGCTTCTTTTCGCCGCCAGCACGGCTCACGCGCAGACCGCTCCCGCCGACACCGCGGCCGAAAGCGAAATCGTCGTCACCGGCATCCGCGGCTCGCTCCGCGAGGCGATCGACGCCAAGCGCGACCTGTCGGTGATCGCCGACGTCGTCACCGCCGAGGATGTCGGCAAATTCCCCGACAAGAATGTCGCCGAGGCACTCCAGCGCGTCCCCGGCATCGTCGTCAACCGCGAGTTCGGCGAGGGCGAGCGCGTCTCGCTCCGCGGCACCGCGCCGAACCTCACCAAGACCCTCCTCAACGGCCACAGCGTCGCGACCGCCGACTGGTTCATCCTCGACCAGGTCGCCTCGACGCGCAGCTTCAACTATCTGACTCTGCCCGCCGAGATCATCGGCCGCCTCGAGGTCTACAAGAGCCCGCAGGCCGACGTCGAGGAAGGCGGGGTCGGCGGCACGATCAACGTCATCACGCGCAACCCGCTCGACCTCGACCCGCTCACCCTCTCGGCGTCGGTGCAGGGCGTCTATTCGGACCTGTCGGGCAAGTTCGACCCGCAGCTCTCGGGCCTCGTCAGCTGGAAGAATGACGACGAGACGTTCGGCATCCTCGTCGGCGCGATCTACCAGAAGCGCCGCACCCGCCGCGACGGGCTCGAAATCTTCGGCTATCGCGCCTTCCCCGTCGATGGCGGCGACGCGCTCGTTCCGACCCTGATCGGATCGACGATGTTCGAACAGAAGCGCGAACGCTATGGCGCCAATATCGGCCTCCAGTTCCGTCCGTCGGATCAGCTCGAAATCAACATCACCGGGCTCTACTCGCGCTTCAACGCCGACAATTTCAACCAGAATTACATCGCCTGGGGCGAACAGGCGCTCGCCGGCGGCGGCACGATCGGCAATGCGGTCGTGCGCGACGGCGTCGCGGTGTCGGGCGACATCGCCTCGGCGAACGGCGGCACGACGGGCTTCGGCGTCGTCTATGACGCCATCGACCGCCAGGCGGTCGCCAAGACCGTCTCGGCCGACTTCGACCTCACCTACCGCCCGACCGATAGCCTGTCGGTCCATTTCAAGGCCGGCTGGACCAAAGCGAACGGCGACACGAGCAACGAGAATTTCATGGAGTTCGCCGGCCCCGGCGCGTTCAGCTACGATCTCACCAGCGGCCGCCCCGAAGTGAGCTTCGCCAGCCCCGATCCGCTCAATCCCGCGGGCATCCGTCCCGATTTCGGGCGCATCCAGTCGGTCACCAACGACGATGAAGAGAAATACGCCTATCTCGACGTCGAGAAACAGGTCGAATGGGGCCCGCTCACCGCGCTCAAATTCGGGCTCAAATATACCGACCACGACCGCGCCGCCGACCGCCTCGCGACCAACGGCGGCGTCTTCACCCCCGGCCTTCGCTGCGACGGCGCGCCCTGCACCGCGGCCGATTTCGCGACCGGCGGCGGCATGCCCGGCGATTTTCTCGACAATATCGCGGCGCCCGGCACGCTGACCGACTATTGGCGCGTCGATCCGGCGAAGCTGCGCGCCATCTATGGCGCGGCGGCCGCGCCGGTTACCGAACGCTTCCGCGTTCCCGGCAACGCCTATTCGATCAATGAAAAGGCGTGGGGCGGCTACGGCCTCGCCAAATTCGGCGGCGACGGCTGGCGCGGCAATGTCGGCGTGCGCGTGATCGAGACGAAGCAGACGTCGAACGGCTATATCATCGGCGGCGCCAACCCCGAATTCACCAATCCCTATGGGGGCTTCACCCCGTCGCGCGCGAAACGCTCCTACACCGACATCTTGCCGAGCGCGAACCTGTCGGTCGACCTCTCCGATCAGGTCGTGCTGCGCTTCGCCGCGGGCAAGACGGTGACGCGGCCCGACTTCGTCGACATCACTCCCGGCGTCGACCTCAACGGCACCTTGCTCACGGGGCGCGGCGGCGATCCGAACCTCGATCCCTATCGCGCCAACCAATACGACCTGTCGATCGAATTCTATCCCGACCGCGAGACGATCGTCGCGCTCGCCGCCTTCTACAAGGATATCCAGTCCTACATCGTCAACACGACCTCGACCGAGATCCTGCCCGGCATCTTCGTGCCGGGGTCGGAGCCCGCGGGCTGCGTCGCGGCGGGCGGCGGCAATCCCAACCTCTTCGACTGCCCCTATCAGATCAACCGGCGCAGCAACGGCGACGGCGGGCGCAACCAGGGCTTCGAATTCCAGGTGTCGCGCCCGATCTGGGGCGGCTTCGGCGCGGTGGTCAACTACACCTATTCGGACGCCAAGGCGAATAACGGCGATCCGATCCCGGGCAATTCGAAGCACTCGCTCAACCTGACGGGCTATTATGAGAACGACCTCGTCAGCGCGCGGCTTTCGTACAACTACCGGTCGAAATTCTTCATCGACATCGATCGCTCGGCGCCGCTCAACCAGGCCGCGCTCGCATCGCTCGATGCTTCGGTCAGCGTCAACATCACCGACAATATCGCGCTCACCGCCGATGCGGTGAACCTGACCAACGAGAAGATCGAACAATATTCGGGCACCCGCAACCGCCCGCGCGCCATCTATGACAATGGCCGCCAATTCTATGTCGGCGCGCGGCTGAAATTCTGACGGCCCGGGTCGCCGCCTGCGCTATCGTGCTCCGGCACGGTAGCGCGAAGGCGGCACCCCGAAGCGGCGCGCAAAGGCGGTCGCGAAATGGCTCGGCGACGCAAAGCCCGTCGCCAGCGCCACCTCGGTCACCGGCTCCGCGCCGTGCCACAGCCGCCGCGCCGCCTCGTCGAGCCGCGCGCGCATCACATATTGCCAGGGCGAGAGGCCGAAAGCGTCGCGGAACGCCTCGGTAAAGCGCCGCACGTCCATCCCCACCAGCGCCGCGAGCCCGGCAAGGCTGTGCTCGGCGTCGAGCTGCCCGCGGATCGCTTCGGCAAGGCGATTGCGGTCGGACGCCGACAGCGCGCCGCGCCGCGCCGCCCGGCCCTGATGTCCATATCGTTCGCGAAGATGCCGCTCGATCGCGCCGCCGGCCGCCTGCGACGCCATGCGGGCCAGATCGTCGTCGGGCCCCCGGACCAGTTCCGCAAGACGCGCCGCGGCGCCGAAGAGGAAATCGTCGCGATGCTTCACGCGCGCGGCGAGCGGCGCGTCGGCGAGCAGCGCGGTCGGCACGCTCAATTCGACGAACTCGGCGCGCTTGCCCTGCGCCAAAGCCGCATAGCGGCACGCCGCCGGGATCATCCACACATCGCCGCGCGCCGGGCGCGCCGGTCCCGAAGGCCCGACCGAAAATTCGCATTCCATCCGGTCGAGCCGGCCGCCGAGATGGACGACGACGACATGATGGTCTTCCTCGAACGCCCAGTCGGTCGGCGCCGCCAGATTTTCGGTGGCGGCGAGCACGCCGAGCCGGCCGAGCCGCGCCCGATGCCGTGCGACGACGTCGCGCGCCGAGCGCGGCCTGATGCCATCCCAGACGGTCGCGGTTCCGCTCAATCACCCACCTTGCGAGCCCCCACGACTCGCCATGCCAATATCCCGACGCTGCGCCGGAATTTGAAAGCGGGCAAGGTCAAAGCCCGTTACCCCTTGGCGCCTCCCCTTCCCCTTCATGGAGACAGAAAATGGCCGATCACAGCATCACGGGCAAAACGATCCTCATCGCCGGCGGCGGCAAGAATCTCGGCGGCCTCGTCGCGCGCGACCTCGCGGCGCACGGCGCGAAGGCGGTCGCGGTCCATTACAACAGCCCTGCCTCGGCCGCCGAGACCGAGGAGACGCTCGCCGCGATCCGCGCCGCGGGCGCCGAAGCGGTCGCCTTTCAGGCCGACCTCACCTCCGCCGCCGCGGTGGAAAAGCTGTTCGCCGACACGATCGCCGCGGTCGGCCGCCCCGACATCGCGATCAACACCGTGGGCAAGGTGCTGAAGAAGCCCTTCACCGAAATCAGCGAAGCCGAATATGACGAGATGACCGCGGTCAATTCGAAGACCGCCTTCTTCTTCCTGAAAGAGGCGGGCAAGCATGTAAACGACAATGGCAAGATCTGCACGCTCGTCACCTCGCTGCTCGGCGCCTACACGCCCTTCTACGCCGCCTATGCCGGGACCAAGGCGCCGGTCGAGCATTTCACCCGCGCCGCGTCGAAGGAATTCGGGACACGCGGCATTTCGGTGACCGCGATCGGGCCGGGGCCGATGGACACGCCCTTCTTCTATCCCGCCGAGGGCGACGATGCGGTCGCCTATCACAAATCGGCGGCGGCGCTGTCGCCCTTCTCGAAGACCGGACTGACCGACATCCAGGACATCGTCCCGTGGATCCGCATGCTGGTGTCGGAGGGCTGGTGGATGACCGGCCAGACGATCCTCGTCAACGGCGGCTACACGACCAAATGACCCCTCCCCGGCCGCGCTCGCCGCGGCCGACCGGGACCGCTAAACATTCGTCATTCCCGCGCAGGCGGGAATCCCGCTGTCTTTCTCGCACGAAGCCACAAATTGGAAACTCGTAAGACGGTCGGTTTTGAGGTGGAGAGCCGTCATTCCCTACCTTCGTCATTCCCGCGAAAGCGGGAACCCAGTGTGGGATCGGCCTACGCACGCACTGGGTCCCCGCTTTCGCGGGAATGACGAAGTTATGGGATACTGAGCGTCGCTTTTCGGTCGTTTACAGCTCTTCGTCATCCCGGACTTGATCCGGGATCCATTCCTCCCGACGCCCGCGTGAATGGACCCCGGGTCAAGTCCGGGGTGACGATGAAAACATAGGTCCGCTTCCGGCCGTAAACGGCCCATATCATTACCCTGTTTGCAAAGGATATGATCGCCACCGAATAGGACAGACCCTAATCCGCCCGCCGGTCCGCGCGAGGCCCCTCCTTTGTGGCTTCGTGGTTTTGTGCGAATTCCAACTCCACTTCGGCACGGCGCCACCCCTCAGGCCTCGCCGCGCCCTCCCTTTCGGTCAGAACCGCCCCTCGAAGGTCAGCCCGATCATGCGCGGTTCGCCGAACAGCGCCTGCATCCGGCCGCCATTTTCATATTGATAGTCATAATATTCGTCGTCGAAGATGTTCGTCGCGACCAGATAGGCGCCGAAATAATCGTTGCCGTAACCGACCTTGGCGTTGACCAGCGTGCGCGACGGCACGTTGCGGCCGCCGCTCTGGTCGCGGATGTCCTGAAACTGCGCGCCGCGGTAATTGACGTTGACGTTGGCGCTGAAGCCCGACGGGTGGCGCCAGTCGAAGCCCGCGGCCCAGGTCCAGCGCGGCGCGTTGGCGAATTCGAAGCCCGACAGGTCGAGCACCTGGCCGTTGGTGGTCTGGAAATCGAGGAATTTGCTGTTGGCATAGCCGACCGAGCCATAGATGTTCAGCCGCTCGGTGACGTCGAAATCGCTCTCGACCTCGAAGCCCCAGACGCGCGAGCTGCCCGCATTCTGCGTCTCATAATCATAGACATTGTCGGAAAGCTGGACGTAGACCTGCTGGTCCTTCCAGTCGATATAGAAGGCGTTGGCGTTGAAGGTCAGCCGCCGGTCGAGCCATTGCGTGCGCAGCGACAGCTCGTAATTCCACGTATATTCGGGGTCATAGACATGCGTCGTCGCGCGCCCCGGGTTCACCCCGCTGCCGCCCGAACGATAGCCGCGCTGGATGATGACGGAGAGCGTCTTGTCGGGCGCGAACTCCCACGACACCCCGCCCTTGGGCAGGAAGGCCTTGTAGGTCGTCGTCGATTCGGGGCCGGCGCTGTTCGCATTGTCGACCTGTTGCTGGCGGTAACGCAAGGCCTCGGCATCGCAAAGACGCTTCGGGGCATTGAGAAAGATTACGATGCTGCGGCTTACAAGGCGCAAATCGCTGACCTGATAAATGCTCTAACCGACGCCAAATTGGCGTTGGCGGATGCAAAAGAACGTGCCGCTGATCGCGATAAGGAAATTGAAGGGCTCCGCTCCGCTTTTGAGGCCAAAGGCAATCTGGTAAAAGGCGACGGCGACTATAATTATTTCGCTGGCGACGATGGCAAGCCTATTGGCTTCCCATTATGTCCAAGCTGCGATGCAGACGGTCGCATTGTTCAAATGAAGCAAGATGGCCCTACTCAAACCGCTCGCTGTCCGACTTGCGACAAATCATACAAACCGGTCACTTGCTACTTGATAGACGGCGATACACTTCGAGCGCAGGAATTGCGCCGACAGGCCGAAGGTTTAGCGCGGACGAACGCCATACTGCGCGGCGGTGCTCGCGGGCGTAACGACTGGATGGTGTGATGACGGCGGAACCGGCGTCCGCCATAATCAAGAGGGTCTGCTAATCGTCTCTTCCGATCAATATTGGACGGACCGCCAAGGGCCAATTACTACGAGGCTGGTCATTCACCCAACCTCCCGCCACTCCCCCACCGCCAAATCCCCAATCTCCCACCCCCCGATCCGCCACCGCACCAGCCGCAGCGTCGGATAGCCAACCGCGGCGGTCATCCGCCGCACCTGGCGGTTGCGGCCTTCGGTGATCGTCAGTTCGATCCAGCTATCGGGCACGCTCTTGCGGTATCGCACCGGCGGGTCGCGGTCCCAGAGCTGGGGCGCGTCGATGCGGCGGACAGTTGCGGGACGCGTCGGGCCGTCGTTCAGCGTGACGCCGCGGCGCAGCGTATCGAGCGCGGCGGCGTCGGGCTCGCCCTCGACCTGCGCGAGATAGGTTTTGGGCATCTTGTGCTTCGGCGACGAAATCCGCGCCTGCAGCGCGCCGTCGCCGGTCAGGATCAGCAGGCCCTCGCTATCCTTGTCCAGCCGCCCGGCGGGGTAGACGCCGGGGACGTCGATATAGTCGGACAAGGTCGCGCGCGGGCCGCCATCGCCACCCGCTCCGGGCGCGGTCATGCCTTTGTCGGTGAATTGCGACAGCACGCCGTAGGGCTTGTTGAACAGGATCAGGCGGGACAACGCTTGGGCTCCCGATCAACCCGTCTGCGCCAGACCTTTGTGTTCCCCCGCGAAGGCGGGGGCCCATCTCCTGCTGGTGCTATTTCGAACCCACCGGTGATGGGTCCCCGCCTTCGCGGGGACACACAATTTATTTCGTCGCGAAAGGGCGATTACGCCGCTTCCTTCTTGCGGCTCGCCTTCTTCCGCTCATGCGGATCGAGGATCGCCTTCCTTATGCGGATGTTCTTCGGGGTCACCTCGACCATCTCGTCGTCGTCGATATAGGCGATCGCCTGTTCCAGCGTCATGCGCTTCGGCGGGGTCAGGCGGATCGCGTCGTCCTTGCCCGTCGAGCGGAAGTTGGTGAGCTGCTTCGACTTCATCGGGTTGACCTCGAGGTCGTCGGGCTTGGCATTCTCGCCGATGATCATCCCCTCATAGAGCGCCTCGCCGGGCGAGACGAAGAGGATGCCGCGTTCTTCCAGGGGGCCGAGCGCATAGGCCACCGCTTCGCCATTGCCGTTCGAGATCAGGACGCCGTTCTTGCGGCCCTCGATCACGCCCTTGTACGGGCCATATTTCTCGAACAATCGGTTCATGATCCCGGTGCCGCGCGTGTCCGACAGGAATTCGCCGTGATAGCCGATCAGGCCGCGCGACGGGCCGCTGAAGGTGATGCGCGTCTTGCCGCCGCCCGAGGGGCGCATGTCGGTGAGGTCGGCCTTGCGGATCTGCATCTTCTCGACGACCGTGCCCGAATGTTCGTCATCGACGTCGATGACGACGGTTTCATAGGGTTCGGTGCGCTTGCCGTCCTCGTCCTCGCCATAGAGAACCTTCGGGCGGCTGATGCCGAGTTCGAAGCCTTCGCGGCGCATCGTTTCGATCAGCACGCCGAGCTGGAGCTCGCCGCGGCCCGCGACGTCGAAGCTGTCCTTGTCGGCGCTTTCGGTGATGCGGATCGCGACATTGGTCTCGGCTTCGCGGAAGAGGCGGTCGCGGATCATGCGGCTCGTGACCTTGCTGCCCTCGCGGCCCGCCATCGGGCTGTCGTTCACCGCGAAGCGCATCGACAGCGTCGGCGGGTCGATCGGCTGCGCGGCGATCGGCTCGCTGACGCTCGTGTCGGCGATGGTGTTCGCAACGGTCGCGTTGGTCAGGCCCGCGATCGCGACGATGTCGCCCGCCTTGGCTTCGTCGACCGGCACGCGGTCGAGCCCGCGGAACGCCAGCAGCTTCGACGCGCGGCCGGCTTCGATCACCTTGCCGTCGGCGTCGAGCGCGTGGATCGGCTGGTTGACCTTGACCGTGCCCGACTGGACGCGGCCGGTCAGGATGCGGCCGATGAAATTGTCGCGATCGAGCAGGGTCGCGAGGAAGGTGAAGGGCGCGTCGACGGGCAGGCCCGGCTCGGGGACATGGCTGACGATCGTCTTGAACAGCGGCTCGAGCGTGCCTTCGCGCGCGTCGGGGCTGTCCGAGGCGAAGCCGCCGCGGCCCGAGGCGTAGAGGATCGGAAAGTCGAGCTGTTCGTCATTGGCTTCCAGGGTCAGGAACAGTTCGAACACTTCGTCGAGCACTTCGGCGGCGCGCGCGTCGCTGCGGTCGATCTTGTTGACGACGACGATCGGCTTCAGGCCCAGCGCGAGCGCCTTGCCGGTGACGAACTTGGTCTGCGGCATCGGGCCTTCGGCGGCGTCGACGAGCAGGATGACGCCGTCGACCATCGACAGGATGCGCTCGACCTCGCCGCCGAAATCGGCGTGGCCCGGCGTGTCGACGATGTTGATGCGCGTCGCGTCGGCGCCTTCGCCCCACTCGACCGAGGTGCATTTCGCCAGAATGGTGATCCCGCGCTCTTTCTCTAAGTCATTGGAATCCATAGCTCTTTCTTCCACGCGCTGGTTGTCGCGGAAGGTGCCCGACTGGCGGAAAAGCTGGTCGACGAGCGTCGTTTTTCCATGGTCGACGTGTGCGATAATCGCAATATTGCGCAAAGACATGCGGAAATGGGCCTTTTGGAGAGGGCAACGCGCAGAGCGCCGCGAAACGCCGCGCCCCTAGCAGAAGCAGTGCTGCGGCGCAACAAAATTGCCGGGCATCAGAGCAGCGTGATCAGCCGCTCGATGTCGGCGGCCGCGGCAGCCGCAGCGCGCCGGAGATTCGCCTGAAAGTCGCCGCCGCTCGCATCATTCGCCGCGTCGGTCACCGCCTTGATCGCCGCCCACGGCTTGCCGAGCCGCGCCGCAGCCTGCGCCACCGCGCCGACCTCCATGTCGACGAGCGTTGCGCCGAGCGCCGCGAGGTCGGCGGCGGCGTCGGGGCAGGCGACGAAGCTGTCGCCGCTTGCGATCCGCGCGTGCGGCAGGCCGAGCCCCGGGTCGGCCATCGCGCTGAAATGCGCTTCGCCCGCTTCGCCGATCGGCCATTCGCCGGCGCGGTAGCGGCGAAAGCGGCCGGGCTGACTGGCGCCATAATCATGCTGCACCGCTTCGGCGATCCAGTAGGCGCCCGGCGCCGCGCCGAGCGACCCGCAGGTGCCGGTCATCAGCAGCATGTCGGCGCCGCCGCCGAGCATCCCGGCAGCGAGCGCGGCGTTGACCTTGCCGAGCCCGCAGGTCGCGACGGCGAGCGCATGACCGTGCGCTTCGAGACGGCGGATGGCGAAAGGCCCCGCAGCGCGGGCAGCGGTGCCGGGAAAGAGCGCGTCGGCCTCTTCGGGTAAAGCGGCGAGGATGAGGATATGGGCCATCGCGTCTGCATAATCCAGTTTCCGTTCGTGTCGAGCGAAGTCGAGACACCCGTCGTCAGCACGCGCCTTAGGGGCATCTCGACTTCGCTCGATGCGAACGGAGAAGGGGAGAACAACTTGCCAATCTACGCTCATCCCGCCATCGCTCGCCCCCATGCTGGCCCGTATCTTCCCCGACCGCTTCGTCCCGGTGCTGCTTGCGACGATCCTCGCCGCGAGCCTGCTGCCGGTGCGCGGCGCGGCGGTGCCCATCGCGGGCGGGCTGTCGACCGCCGCGATCGTCTTCCTCTTCTTTCTGAACGGCGTGCGCCTGCCACGCGACGAAGTGCTCCACGGCATTCTGGGCTGGAAACTGCAGGGGAGCACGCTCGCCTTCTGCTTCGGCGGCATGGCGCTGCTCGGGCTCGCGGCGCAGGCGGCGACCGCGCCGCTGCTTCCCGCGACGCTCGCGCTCGGCTTCCTCTTCCTCGGCATCCTGCCTTCGACCGTCCAGTCTGCCACCGCGGCGTCGAGCCTAGCCGGCGGCAATGTCGCCGCGAGCGTCGTCGCCGCGGCCCTGCTCAACCTTTCCGGTGTCGCGCTTTCGCCCCTGCTCTTCGCCCTCCTCGCGGGCAGCGCGGGGGAGATTCACGGGCAAGCCGTGCTGCGCATCGTCTCGATCCTGCTCCTCCCCTTCGTCGCGGGGCAGCTCGTCCAGCCCTGGCTGCGGCCGTGGGTGCTCGCGCATCGCGGGCTTGCGACCTTCATGGATCGCGCCGCGATCGCCATCGCGGTCTATGTCGCCTTTTCCGCCGCCGTCGTCGCGGGCATCTGGGGTCTGCTCGACGCGCGCGAGATCGGGGTCGTGCTCGCCGCGGTCGCCGTGCTGCTCGCACTCTCCTTCGGCGGCGCCTGGGCACTCGGCGGATGGCTGAAGCTCGCGCGGTCCGACCGCATCACCCTGCTCTTCGCGGGGGCGCAGAAGAGCATCGCGGTCGGCGCGCCGCTCGCGGCGACGCTTTTCCCGCCCGCCATCGCCGGCATGGTGCTCGTTCCGATCCTCGTCTATCATATGGCGCAGCTGATCCTGTCCGCCTGGATCGCTCCGGTGCTGCGGGCGGAAAAGGTGTAGTGCTTGAATAACACAGGTCCGCATGCCATATAGGCATACGGCCCATTGGCTGACTTGGGTGGCTGGAAGGAAGACGAATGAGCGAAGCGACCGCAACGACAACCGCGACCGACGAGCTGAAGCTGACCCCACCCGATCCCGTGCCCTCGGTCTCCCCCGAAAAGGCTGCGGGCCTCGTCCCGCTGTCGACCGAACAGAAATCGAAGCTCGGCGAGCGCGTCGACGGCTTCATCGACGATCTCGTCGCGCAGGACGTCAATTCGCCCGCCTTCGGGCAGAAGGTCGACCAGATCACCAACATGGGCCGCAAGGAGATGCTGGAGGCGGCGAGCCATTCGAACCGCTTCCTCGACCGCCCGATCCGCGCGATGGACCGCGACACCGACATCGGCCAGAATCTGATCGAGCTGCGCACGACCGTCGAACGGCTCGACCCGTCGGCGAACGGCAAGCTCATCTCGAAGCGCGGCTTTCTCGACAAGATCTTCGGCGGCAAGATCAACAATTATTTCGCGCAATATCGCAGCGCGCAGACGCATATCGGCGGCATCCTGACCGCGCTCGCCAACGGCAAGGACGAACTCCTCATGGACAATGC
This sequence comes from uncultured Sphingopyxis sp., assembly GCF_900078365.1. Taxonomy (NCBI): domain Bacteria; kingdom Pseudomonadati; phylum Pseudomonadota; class Alphaproteobacteria; order Sphingomonadales; family Sphingopyxidaceae; genus Sphingopyxis; species uncultured Sphingopyxis sp. The sequence goes on along the minus strand of NZ_LT598653.1, from coordinate 38,634 downwards.
GGCGATCGACGTCGAACGCCGCAAGATGTGGGAATCGATGGGCAAGCTGGAACAGATGGTCCACATCGCCCAGACGCTCGACGAAAAACTCGAAGCGAAGGCGAACGAACTCGACGGCGTCGACCCGGCGAAGGCGAAGGTGCTGCGCGAGAACGCCCTCTTCTATGCGCGCCAGCGCACGCAGGACCTGCTCACGCAAATGGCGGTGACCGTGCAGGGCTATCTCGCGCTCGACCTCGTCAAGAAAAACAATGTCGAGCTGGTGAAGGGCGTCGACCGTGCGAGCACGACCACCGTCGGCGCATTGAAGACCGCGATCACCGTCGCGCAGGCGATGACGAACCAGAAGCTGGTGCTCGAACAGATCACCGCATTGAACACGACGACCGCGAATATCATCGACGGCACGTCGAAGATGCTGAAGGACAATACCGCGCGCATCCACGAACAGGCGGCGTCGAGCACGATCCCGATGGAAACGCTGCAGCGCGCCTTCCAGAATATATACGACACGATGGACGCGATCGACACCTTCAAGCTGAAGGCGCTCGACAGCATGAAGACCACCGTCAACACACTGGAGGGCGAGGTCGCGAAGTCGAAGGGCTATATCGCGCGCGCCGAGGGCGCGAGCCAGGCGCAGGCGAGCGTCGGCGGCGCCGACAGCCCGCTCGCCGCGCTCGAAGGCTAAGCGATGAGCATGAGCGAAGTCGACAAGATCCGGATTACCGCCGCTTCGGCGATCGAACGGTCGCGCGAGCGCCGCCGCCCGATCGGCACCAAGAGCGTCGCGCTGCGCCGCCAGCATCTCTACAAGAAGCTCGGCCGGATGCTGATCGCGGGCGGGATCGTGCTAATCGGCGCCGCGGTGTTCGGCGCGCTGATCCAGCCGCTCGGCTTCGTCGGTCTGCTCGCGCTGTTCGTGCTGCTCGTCGGCGTCGCGGTGCTTTTCGGCAAATGGCCGCCCTTCCCCGAACCGCGCCAGGCGGATCTGCCCAAGGCGGACTTGAAACAGCTCGCGGGCCGCACCGAAATCTGGCTCGAGGCTCAGCGTCCCGCTCTCCCGGCTCCGGCGCGCCAGCTCGTCGACGGTATCGGCGTCCAGCTCGACCTGCTCGCGCCGCAACTCCAGACGCTCGACCCCGCGACTCCCGCGGCGGCGAACATCCGCAAGCTCGTGGGCGAGGATCTGCCCGAGCTCGTCGCGGGCTACCAGCGTATCCCTGCGGGGCTGCGTCAGGAAATCCATGCCGGCCGCACCCCCGACGAGACGCTCGTCGGCGGCCTCAAGATGCTCGAAAGCGAGATCGGCAACGCCGCGCGCAGCCTCGCCGCGGGCGAGCTCGACAAGCTCGCGACGCGCGAACGCTATCTCCAGCTCAAATATCAGGGGATCGAGGGCGAGGACGCGGCGGCCGGTCAGGCCTGACGCCGGCGCCCACGATCGATCAGCCGACCGCCGGCAGCGAGCGGAGTAGTTTCTTGGCATAGACGCGTCCCGCGCCGACGTCGGTGCCGTTGCGCAGGATCACCCGCACGCCCCGGTCGGCCGAGCGGCGCACGCTTGCGATCGCGCTGCGCCGCAGCAGCGCGCGGCGATGGACGCGGACGAATTCCGCTTCGGGAAGGTCGAGGTCGGCCTGCGCCGCCCGGATCGATCCGCGCAGCAGATAGGATGCAGAGGCCGTGTGCAGCCGGACATAATCATCCTCGGCGGTGATCATGTCGATGTCGGCGCGGCGGATGCAGGTCAGCACGCCCGCGGTCCCGCGCAACCACAACTCGTCCCCGCCTTGCCGCGCGCCCTGCTCGTGATAGCCCGCGCGCAGATCGTCGATCACGGCGCGCATCTGGGCAATCTGTTCGCGCGCATCGACCGCGGCGAGCCGCTCGCGCGACCGGTCGATCGCCGCGCTCAGCCGCGAAAGCTCGATGGGCTTGAGGATATAGTCGATGGCATGCGCCTCGAACGCGCGAACGGCGAAATGATCGAACGCCGTCGTGAAAATGACCCCCGGCGCGCAATCCTCGGGCAGCCCGCCAAGGACGTCGAAGCCCGTCCCGTCGCGCATCTTGATGTCGAGCAGCACAATATCGGGTTTCAGCTCGGCAATCTTGGCGATAGCCTCGCGGCAACCGCTCGCGGACCCGACATGGTCTACGTCGCGCAGCTTCGCGAGGATCAGCTCGAGCCGGCGCAGCGCGAGCGGCTCATCGTCGACGGTGAGGACCGTCATCGTCATGCGACATACACCAGCGGCAGCTCGATCGTCGCGCGAAAGCGGGACGCGGGCAGCCGCTCGATCGACAGTTTCGCATCCGCGCCAAAGCGATTGGACAGCCGGTCGCGGACATTGCGGAGTCCGGTATGCGTGCCGCAAACGCCCGCAGGCCCGGATGGCGAGCAGCTGTTTTCGACCATGATCGTCAGCCGCCCGGGCTCCTGCCGCACCGTGATTGCGATCCAGGCGCCGCCGGCACCGACCGTTCCGGCGCCATGCTTGACGGCATTCTCGACCAGCGGCTGGAGGAGGAAGGCCGGCACGGCCGCCCGGCCGAGCGCCGCGGGCAGATCGATCCGGATTTCGAGATCGGGATAGCGCGTCTGCTCGATTTCGAGATAGGTGGCCTGCAGCGCGACCTCTTCCGCCAGCGAAATGTCGACGTCGGGATTGGTGGCGAGGTTGACGCGGAAAAAGCCCGCCAGCCGCTCGACCATCGCGTTTGCATCGTCGGCGCGGCCGTCGAGGATCAGCGCCGAAACCGAATTGAAGCTGTTGAACAGGAAATGCGGGTTGATCTGATAATGGAGCGCCTGAAGCTTGGCCGCCTGCGCCATCGTGCGAAGCTGCGCCGAGCGGCGCTCTTCCGCGCGCGCCTCGAAACCATATTGGACGGCGAGATAGAGCCCGACCCACGCCAGAAAGAACCAGGTCCAGGGAACGAGCGTGCGGATCACCGCGCTGCCGTCGATCGCGAGGTGGACCGGCTCTCCCTTCGCATAGACCAAGGCGAAATAGGTACACCAGGCGAAGGATTCGGCCGCGACGAGCGAGGCGAAAAAGACGATCGGCGCCTTCTGGCGCCATGGCCGCCGGCCCAGCTTGCGCAAAATCATGTGAATGCCGAAGCACAGGGCGAGGCCGATCGCCATGAGCAGGAGGCGCACGGCCGTCGCGCGCAGCAGGTGCGGGTGCCGGTCGAGCAGATCGGCGGTCCAGAGCGCCAGCGTGTGCAGCCCCCAGAAGGCGCCGGTAAGCCAGAGGAGCGCCCGCCGCCGCTGCCATTCGAGGCCGCCCGACCGGCCGGCCGCGGCCACTTCATAGACGGTGGTGGATCGAAAGACCGCGGCCTGGTTCATCGCGCGATTATCGCAGGAAGGCGCCAGGCTGTCGACCGACGTTCGGCCGCAGATATCGCGCGTTCACCCTCGCCGGGAGAGAATGGGTGGATGCGCGGACGAAGGCACCACCCTTCGTCCGCGCACCGGGCCGGCGCCGAGGGGGACTGGACCTCGGCGCCGGAAACCGGGCCTAGAAGCGCATGCTCGCGGTCAGGCTGTAACGCCGCCCGAGGACGTCATAGGTGGTCGGATAGGTGTTCCCCGAGTTGAGCGTTGTCGTTCCGACATAGTTGCTGACGAGCGGCGGGTCCTTGTCGAGCAGATTCTGGACCGACAGCGTGAGCGTGAAGATGTCGGCGACCCGGGCGCGGTAGGTGAGGTCGAAATAGCTGTAGCTCGGGATGTGCAGATAATCGGGCTCGATCCCGTCGACATCCAGGATCCGCTCATAGTCGGCGCCGTCGAGCCAGCGCCACAGTAGCGAGATGTCGCCGAAATCGTCGATCTGCGCCGTCGCGCGCATGTTGAAGCTGTATTTCGGCGTGATTTCGCCGGCGAAGAAGCCGCAGTTCGTGCTGTATTGGCCGACGCATTCGCGGTTGATGCTGGTCGGCGAGGCCTTGAATTTCGACTGCTCGGTCCAGTTGCCCGAAAGGTCGAAGTTGAGCCGCCCGAAACCGGTGGGCAGGCCGTAGTTGATCCGCAGATCGACGCCCGAGGTGGTGATCGTCCCCTGATTGGTGAGCAGCGCGATCTGGCCCGGCGTGTCGCCCCCGCCGTTCAGCGAGCCGTTGAGCGGATTGCGGCGGATGAGCGCGCAGGCCTCGGCATCGCCTTCTTCGAAACAGGGGCCGAAGACGTCGTCCGGCGTCGGCAGCGTGATCGCGTCGGTGATCTTGATATGATAATAGTCCGCCGTGATCGCGAGCCCCGGCACCTGCGGCGGCGTCACGACCAGCCCCAGCGTGTAGGAATCGGCGGTCTCGACGTCGAGGTCGGGGTTGCCGCCCGCCGTCTGGTTGATCTGGCCCGAGGACGGCGCCGGAATATTCCCGATCGTTCCCGCGGGCGCGCCCTGCGCGATGCAGATCGCGGTGAGCGCGGCGTTGCCGACGGGATTCGCCCCCTGGCACGGATCTTCGGCAAGGTTGGCGAGACCCGTGGTGATCGGCGTGAAGAGCTCCGAAATATTCGGCGACCGCACCGAATGCTGATAGATGCCGCGGATCTTGTAGCCGCGGAACGGCTCCCAGGTGCCGCCCGCCTTCCACGTCGTGCTGGTGCCCGTGTTCGAATAATCCGACAGGCGGATGCCCGCCTCGGCGGTCAGGCTATAGATACCGGGCACGTCCTCGACGATCGGCACGATCAGCTCGCCGAAGATTTCCTTGACGTCGTAAGTGCCCGAGAAGGACGGCGACGGCGCCCCGGTGCCCAGCACCTCGTCCTGTGTTCCGAAGGCGACGTCGGATACCTGCTCGGCGCCATATTTGCGATATTCGGCGCCCAGCGCGAAGCCGATCGGCGTTTCCCCCGCAAGGAAATTGCCCAGCTCGCCCGAGATGCTGCCGCTGACGACCGACAGGCGCGTGCTCACCGTCGATCCAGCCGGCTGGTTGAAAAAGGCGATCGCCTCGTCCGTGATATCGGTGCCATCGCCGAACAGGTTGATCGGCACGCACCCGTTCGACGGATCGGCGCATTCGGTCGTGCTGTTGGCGCGCAGCGCCTGCTGCACACGCGATTTCAGGCCCCAGTTGATATTGCTGTTCTTGCGATCCGATTCGCCGTGCAGGCCATAGACGTCGAACTTGATCGTATCGGTGATCGACCCGCGGACGCCGGCCCAAAGCTGGAACTGGTTGGTCGTCAGGTTGCGGATGCGCGGCCCGGCCTCGATGAAGCGGCGGTTGATCACCGTCGCGACCTCGCGATAGGCGGGATCGTTCGGGCTGGTCGCTGCGCCCGCGGCGGCGCAGTCGGCGACCGAGATCGCGTTCGACGCGCAAACCTCCGACCGCACGGCGTCGGGCAGGAACGGATTGTTCAGCGGCAGCTGCCATGTATCGCCGAACATCCCCGACGAGGCGAGGCTGAGCTGCACCTTCGACCGGGTGAACATGCCCTTGGCATAGACTTCGATGCCGTCGGCGACTTCATATTGCGCCGCGCCGAACAGGTTATAGCGTTCGAGCGGGGTCTGGAAATAATTGTCGGGCGCGAAATTATAGGCGTCGCGCGACCCGACATAGTCGCGAAGCGCACCGTCGGCGGGGTTGTAGATGCGGTTGTTGATGCGCGTCGGCGTCGTCGTCCCCGAACCGACCAGGCTTCCGTCGAGGAAATAGGTGTCGCGCGAAACGGCGCGGCCGCCCTGGAGCACCGGCTCGACCTTCTGGTAACCGACGTTCAGCACCGCATTGCCGCGGCCGTCGTCGAAATTGGCGCCGACCGTCACGTCGAAGCGATAGCGCGCGCCGTCGCCGCGCTCGGTGATGCCGACCGTGCTGGCAAGCTCGACGCCCGCGAAGTCGCGCTTGGTGATGAAGTTCGCGACGCCGGCGATCGCGTCGGCGCCATAGACCGACGAAGCGCCGCCGGTCACGATCTCGGCGCGCTCGATCAGCGCGACGGGAATGATGTTGAGGTCGGTCTCGCTGAGCAGCGACGAGGGCACGAGCCGCGTTCCGTCGAGCAGCACGAGGTTGCGGTTGGTGCCGACGCCGCGCAGGTTGAGCGACGCGAAGCCCGCGCCGCCGTTGTTGACCGCGCTGCTGGCGCCCGGCGACACGCCGGGCAGGTCGCCGATCAGCTCTTCGGCATTGGTCGCCTGACGCAGCCCGATCTCTGTCTCGCCCACGACCTGGACGGGGCTCGACTGCTCGAGATTGGGGTTCTGGATGCGCGAACCGGTGACGACGATCGGCGTCGCATCCTCGATCGCCGCCTCGCCACCCGGCGCGTCCTGCGCATGGGCCGGCGCGATGCAGGCGGCGCTTCCGAGCAATGTCGTCGAAAGCAGCATATGACGCGGTCGAAATTTTTCCAACATGTTGATTCTCCCTGTTTATTATTGACTTTATGGCGCAACCCGCGCCCAGCGATGCGCCGCCAGCGCGATCGGCAGGCCAAAGAGGAACATGTGCGAGGCAAGGTCGGCGAAGCTAAGCGCCGTGCCGCCGGGCGGAACGGCGAAGTTCGAAAGCGGCAGGACGACGCGGTTCATCACGAAATAGACGGCGACGCCGTAGAGCGGACCGGCCAGCCACGGCGATTGCCGCCCCATCGGCGCGACCCGCGCCGCGACGAGGACAAAGGCCGCCGCGAACAGCAGCGAGAGCAGGAAATGACAGGCCAGCCCCAGCGGTACCGGGGCGAAGCCGGTCCGGGCCGCGGGGCCCAGCAGGCCCGACGCGATGCCCCGCAATATATCGGCCGGCCCGACGCCCCTCAGCGCCCAGGCGGTAAAGGCGAAGCCCAGGTCGAGCGCGCCGCCCGCGAGCCCGCCGATCAGGATCGCCCGGCCAGGCGCCGCCTCGCCCGCCGCCGCGACGGCATGGGTAACCTCGATCATCTTCGTCCCCTCTTTCTTTCAGAAAGGGGGCTAATGCGGCTCGGTCGCCGGTGGGAGCGAAGCGCAGCCGATCGGCGCCCGCATGCGGCCCAACGCAAGTCCGTAAAGGTGAACGTCCTGTCCAGCGGGGCGAACGGCCAGCGCACGCGATTTGGCCGGCAACGACCGCTGCGCCATCGGTGATCGAAAATATCCGCACGCCCGTGCATCGCGGCGTCAGGCGGTGTCACGTTTCACTAGGCCCCGCTCATCTTACTATATAAAATATATTGGTTTTTTCAGAATTGAGCAGAGGACTGATTTCACCAAAGATCGCTCAATGAAGCAGATTTTTCATCGGGACCCGCTCACGGCAAATAAACAAACGCCCGCGGCCGAGATTCGGCCGCGGGCGTTTGATCAAGGTCAGTAGAGTTGGAGTTTGGACGGCCGTCGGGTTGGCGCATTCAGCGCGCGGTAGGCCCGCCGCCGGATCAGAGAACGATGCGTTCTGCGGCTACTCGAGACCAAAGCCCCGGAGCCAGTTGTTGGACACCAGCCTTGTCGAGGGCGAGATAAATTCTCTTAACGTCCATGTTTGCGCGACGCGCCAGATCGGAAGTTGTAACACCGTTGGCAGCCAATTCCTCGACCTCGGCTGCGAGGTACCATTTAGGCCGAGTCCCGATCGAGGTGAGCGTAGTAAGAAGCTCCGGCGCGTTTACATCGCCGTTCAGACATTCGAGTGCGTCGCTCTGTCTCCAGCGCCCTTCGAACTCGTCGTCGGGATATACATTCCGATCGAAGCGAAGAGACACAATATACGGCAGACGTTCCCGCGGAATGGAAATGCGCTTCGTCAAGGGCGTCCCGCTCTCTTGGGCGGCGCAGACATATGGGACTTTTCCTTCCAACAAATTTGAAAGGATGACGCCCCAAGGTTTGGGTCTCCCCGAGATATGACGGACGGCCTCGACCAGGGGAATGGGACCGTCAACCGTCTCCGATACCGCCTCTTGCATCAGGTCGATTAGCCGTATCGTTTCCGCTAGGTGCGCTTCGGCCTGGCCCCGATCCCCGCTGGGCGCGTCGGGTCGAAAGGCTCCTAATGCAGACAGCTGTTCAATTCCGAAGATCGAGATTCCGAGCATCCGTGCAGCACGCGCACGAGGAATCGCTCGGCGCAGGCGAGGCGCCAAGCGGATCAACTCCTCGGGGTCGAATGCCCTCACGCGGTTGCCGCGCAATACCGAGCTATGTTGGGTGACCAGCTTGTCATCCCAGGCTTGTTTAACGGCTATATCGTCGATGCCAATCAGCCTAGCTCCCGCCATGGCGCTGAGGAACGGCTGCCTGACTCGACCGAATCGACCGCGCGGCTGATAAATTGCTTTCGGATCAGTCAAGCGTTGCGCAGATTGCGACAGACCATCAGTCCGTTCCAGTGGCGCATCCTGGCATTTATCCAGCAGAAGATAGTTACGTCGCGCGTCCTCCCAATTCGCGCTTCGAACCGATTGAGGTCGAAGGTTTGGCATTCCGTGTGGCCAATGCAAAATCGCTTCACATGCCTTCGCGATTGCCTCAGTTTTCTGCATTGGGCTACGGCCATCACCTGTCTTGAAGACGTGCTCGCCTAGCGAGATTGTTGTATCAAATAGCAGTTTGCGATCTGCCGACTGGATACTGGCAGGAAGAAGAGAAAGCGCAGATTGTCGTTTGGAGACAGCCGTATCTACCATGCCAACCAGCACGGCGAGCGAGGGCCTCAGTCGATCGGGGACGAAAATCGGCTCGATATGATCAAGGCGCCCGCCGCAGATATCGCAACGCGCTGTTCCATTTACGCGGGTCCAACCTTGCCGTGATCCTCCCGGCGTACACGGGCAAGATTCTTGGAGCATATCCCAGCCAAGCAGGGAGAACGGCAGGTCTCGGAGTTCATGGACAGCCGGATGATGGAGGTACCCTGATGCGATTGCAGCAGGCGAAAAGCGTCGAATCCGATTTTCCAAACGAGAGGAGGAAAGTCGGAGGCCGTAAAAACAACGGTACCGTCGCCCTGCGTTAGGGTAACGGCGCGCGTCCACTTCTGCCTCATCAATCGCCAGCGCCGCAGCGAGACCGGCTGTATTGACGTCGTCACTCTCAGACACATCAACCCGATTCCTGTGTCGGAGACCGAAATGCTGAAGGAGACCAAAGGTGTTTGGGATGTGGTTTCGGGCACACGCATCGGCGACCAACCCGCGGAGCGATTCACCTTGGATTGGTGGTGCAGGCTTCAAAAGCCGCCTGACGGATGCCTTAGAGGTCACGGAGCGGATTGCTTTCAGTGAAACCGTGGGCGACGTTCCACCCATCGACGGCAGCAACAAGGTCTTCCAACGAGACACTATCGCGACCGTCGCGAATAGCCTCGCGAAGCGCAGTGCGAACGGTCCCCATCAGTTGGCCGATGACGCCATTGGTCGCCTCAATTAGAGCGAGGTCGAGCCCTTCCCCTGCCAGTCCCGTTGCCTTTGAGACAATCGCGTCCGCAACCATTTGATCATCGAGCGCTTGGAGAAACCCGACCCATAGCTCCCTGTCATATTCATCGAACCATCGAAGCGGGCCGAGATTGCAGGGAGCTGTTAAGCGGCCGCTCAGTTCCCGGTCCTTCGCAAAAATTGGCACGGCCTGTTCGGTACCAAGTAAGGCAACGGGTGCCACGCCGGCGTCGAGCATGAGCTTGACTGACGAAGTAATCTCTCCGCCGAAACCGGACCGCCGACCACCGTGATGACTTTCATCGATGATAACCAACTCGGTCCCGGCATCACCCAAGGCGTCTAGCGCGCGACGTCGTAAATTTTGCTCTGTGCCGTTCATTGCAAAACCGTCGCCTAGGGCAGACAGTATTTCGACGTATAGGGCGCGAGCAGTCCCCGAATTGTCGAGCCTGACGAGCAGCGTCGGCGTACTGCCCGGCGCCGCAGCGTGTTGCTGGCGCTCGACATATTGTTGTGCCGCCGTTGTTTTGCCGCAGCCCGTGACTTCAAAGAGCGTCATGCCCAGTTGAGGCAAACCGCGCATTTCTACTCCAATCGCGCGAACTTCGTCGAATTCCGCCATGACCGCGAGTTGACGCGGATAGGGCAAACGAATTCGCCGAAGGGCGGCCACCTTTTTTGCCACTCGCTCAGAGCGTTCCGCCAGACTCCCGGGTCGGGGCGACCTTCCAGACAGGAGATCGCTAGGCCGAGCGGATTTCGGATCGTTTCGATTGCTTAACGCGGGCACAAAAGCGCTATGTTCGCTTGGCATGCCTCCTGCAGACGGGACGTTAGTCATATGAATCTCCCCACTTCAGGTTTGAGCCGGAATCTTGCGGGCGGTTACGGCGATTATCGGTTTGAGTTGTGCTCTTAGGTGCTCCGGCATCGCGACGATCGCGGTTTTTGGTCTTGCCAGCCAAAGACGCAGTACGCCCGACCGATGCATCATTCCGGCCCGGACGCGGAGTTGGAGCAGTTGCGTCCAACCGACTTGGAGCCGCGAGTTCATCCCCGATGACATGGCTGGGCCGCGCAGCATCCGGCTCGACTAGATCTGATCGCTCATCCACCACTTCCACAATGCTGCCCATCACCCGTCGAAACAGTGGGTTTTCCCTCAGTTTTGCGACGGTTCGGCGATCTTGCTCCGACGCATGCGGGTGGATGGCGCGGACAGTTTCAAATAGCCGCTTGCGAATTTCGATTAGCTCTTCCGTGCTGGAGTAATCCAGCGCCTCCTGCTTAGCGATCGCCAGAACACGTTTATGCGCCCATAACGGCATGCCGTCCGCGTAATCGAACTGGGCGCACGGCAGCGAGACATACTTCTTGGTTCGTTCATTCCAGACGTGGATGTATCCCATATCGTCCGGGGAATATTTTACTTTCACGGTGAGGCTGATCGTTTTCCCCTTTGATTGTGAGGGACCTTGCAACGCAACCAGGTCATCAATCAAAACGCGAGTAGATTGGAAATCAGAGTAGCGCAGGCCCTGAATCACCACGCCCGACGGCCTGAGTTTTACGTCATACTCAACAATGCCGATCGAACGATGAAATTCGTCGATATCGTCGACTAGCGAAAGACCGTGGGTCGCTGCATGTTGCTTGAAGACGAGAGCCGGCTGACGGCGCTTCAATCCGGAATGTGGTGCCAGGTGGTACGTGCAGATGGCCCGAAGAAGCGTCTCACGAGCGACGTTCAGAGAAACCATTGTCATGGTAGCTGGATCGAAGCCGAACTCGCGGGCGTGCGGAATATCGTATGTTGCCGCAGGTAGGTCCTTGAAGAATAGATCTAGAATGGTGCCGAGCACTCGCTCGCCACCCGCCTTGTCGCGCGGCATTCCGGAACCAGCGAAATGAACGTCGGTGCCGATATCGAGCAGAGAATCCTCGAAATGCCGCGAATGGTGCGCCACCAAGTTATCAACCAACAGCGCGGTCGGCTTGACGCATATCCACTTGAGCTCTGGATGCAGCTCGTCAAGATCACGGGGAACTGCTTTGGGCGTGTTGGCGTGCACGAACGTTCGCAACGCTGTCGCAGAAGATGCCTCTTCCCAGCTGAGATCCCATCCGAGAATTGCCCTGCTGTAGCAGTCCATCATGGCCACGAGCGTGGCCTGACCAAGGGGAATGCGATTTTCCTCGTCGACAAGAAAGATTGTGGGGACCGGCGTGTCGTCCATTACCGCGAGCGCGCCGACGCTCTTCGGCTGCTCGCTCCGCCCGCCGCCTCCGTAACGCGAATACACGGCTTGCGCGCCATGCTTTGCACGCGTGGTGGCGGATGACCGCGCGTCGTTGCAAATACGCCAGAATGTCGTTTGGCTGACATACCGGTACGGTTTTGCGGGCTGCGAATAATTCTCCCCAGGACGTCCCGAAGGCACTCCGCGATTAATGCGGTTGATTTCTCCCTTATAGTCTTCCCAAGCTTTGAGAACCGTAGTCTTAGCATGGAGACGTGACGTCGTCTTCCGGTGCGCGAGAGCGATATAATACTCCAATATCTCTATTGGATGATGCACCTTCCGCTTGCGAGGCATCTTGCCGGTCATCGAAATGCCATCGCGCATTTTACGATCGTTCCGATGGCCACGATTGTGGATCCAGGATCTGAAGGTGGAGCCCACATACATTCGCGCGCCGGGCAGTCGTGCTATCTCGGGATCGTTCAGAAGTTGCTGCGCGAATTGACGGAGGGCACGATCGGAGAGGCCGCATGGACTGGCATCATATGCGCGAAGAAATGTGATCCGGAAGTCGGCGTTCTCATCTGTCGCCCGGGCATCTGCAGCATCAAGCTCCATTTTGCGCGCAATCCGGCGCGCGGCTCCCTCGAGGTCCGGCGCCCGCTTGATGAAGCGCCCCGCTGTCATAAGACGCGCGATGTCATCCGATTGCGGCTTTATGGGGAAGCCGGTCAGGGGATCGGTGATCATATACTCGACGCGCTGACGCAAAGACGTGAAGGTGATGCGACCGTCGGGGTCGATCCGATCGAAGACATGCGCGACGCCTTCGATCTCCACGATATCGCCGGGGTCGAGTTTAAACGGAAGCTCTCTCATTTTTTTCTTACTTTCTATACCCGAAGCACGCGCTTGCAGTTTCGCGAGCACTGGATGGATTCAAAGGGGGAGTCGGATGGAATGCCGCACAACCGAATAGCTAGGCCGAGCGCGGCGTCGTGAGTTTCTGGCGCCGCCGGGGTCGACCTTGGTCGACTTAAATCCGGAAGCCCCGGCGCGTGGGAACGGGGTTACAAGGGGCCACGATGCTCGCATCGGTAATCGGAGCGTCGAGGTCGATCGAAATGCGCCCCAGCGCAACGTTGCAGTAAAGGGTGGCCTGCCCGCGCCGCGCGTCCCCTGGGCAGATGCGGGAGCGCAAATCTCCCCACGGGAGCGGCTGCTCGGCCATTACGAATTCGCTGATGGCCATCTGTTCTTCGCGGCTAAGCAGCATGAAGCGGCGCATGTAAATGGCCTCAACATTTGCTTTGCGGTTCGGCGGGCCATCGATGTCCGCCTGATAGAGAATGCGGAAGTTCCAATCGACGCGCCGCGCAATCTCCGCAACTCCGGCAAGCTTTTCCCTATATTCGGGATCCGCGATATCAGCAGGAGTGCGCTTGACTTCGATTAACTCGATTACGCCAGTACGAAGCAGGCGAATGTGGTCGGGGTAATAGACCTTACGATCACCGCCGAGCTGGAATTCGATCTTGAAAGGATGTGCCTGATAGTCGAGCACAGCTGGGCAAACTTCATTGAACATGGTGAGGTCACGGTGCCCCCGCCCTTCGACGACCTGCTGCAGACCCGTCTTGCGTGAACCCATACGGGACCGAAGATGCTTCCCGCCCCGAGTGACGATCGGCCGATCGTGGCCTCCATGTTGGAGCACAGTGATTTGCGCGAGCCGGCTTGCTTCGGCCAAGCCTTCCCACCGCTCTTTTGAGCGCTGCAAGCGAGTTGCCGTAGCTGGCTCAGCCTCGTCCAGGAGACTTGGAACACGCGGGTCAGGGTGATGGAACCGACCACGCCCGGCCTCGAGCGGAATACGGCGCCACGGCGCAGTATCAGCACTGTTCTGTAAATTCATTATTGGACCCCATTGCAACACCAGACGCCAATCGTCTTGGCTTTGTATGTCACATGTATGATGGAAAGCGGGGTGGTGCCAAGCACTTTTTTGACATACAAAGCCAAGACGATTTGATTCGAGGTTGCAAAGCCCCCTAAGGGGGCTTTGGAAAAATTGGTTAACGGAGCGCCTGATGATCGAGGACAAGCAAAGACAGCTAATCACGCGTCATCTTCTGCAGGATGCGACACTGGAAGGAGAGCTCGCGCTCTTATCAAAGCAGCCCGCGAAGAAGCAGGCGACGATGCTGGAACGCCTTGAGGCGCTCGACCATTATATGGACCTAGTGTCGCCATCCGTAGAAGAAGTCGACGCCGCCGCCGCTAAGCTTGGCGTGTCACGGCGCCAATTTTATCGGCTTTTGACCAAACTGAGGGCCCTCGGCCCGGTGAAGGCACTGGTCCCCGGCATGCAGAATGTGGCGCGTGCTTCATCCGCGCGTGAGGGTTTGGCGGAACCGATCGAGGCAGCTTTGGTTCAAGCTTTGCGACAAGAGCCGGACGCCAAAATCACAAAACTTGAGAGCATGGTTGCTGCGCATTGTGCGAGGCGAGGACTTATCCCGCCTACAGAATGGATGCTCCGCCAACGTGTTCATGCTTTACGGGCGAGCGGGACGATTCCGCGTGATGCAGTGTTCGGAGCCAGAATCGCCGTTGATCAAATAAATATCGACCTTCCGGTCCTAACAGCGGGCGGCTTTGTAAAATTTGGAACGGTGACCGCCATAATAGATCGATCGACGCGTCTAATTCTCGGCGCATCGATTTCGGTAGAGGGTTGGCATACGGGGCTGAGCTTAGCGATTGACGATATGCGCAGAAAGCGGATCACCCAATTTGCTAACGAACGCTTTCCGATTGCGGTGCGGGTCTCCGAACTGACGTGGGTCGTGCCGCCGCGACTCGAAGATTTCGCCAGCGCAGCTACCGAACTCTTCCCTGCGAGCACACGAATCTCAGATGTTAATGTCATTAGCGAGGGGCCCCGGCGCCATGGAGAGCTGATAATGCGTCTCTTGGGGGACCGACTTGGGCCTTATCCATTTCGCAGTCGGAATATGCCCGGCAGCGATCCCGAACTCCACGGTCGATCGGGAACCAATTTCGATGACGCCCTGAGAATGATCGAATATTGCGTGGACGCTTGGAACAAAAAAATAGTGCGGCACCTGCCGCGCGTGCCAGATTCGGATCTTCCTAAGCGCGGGCGAAGGCTTAACCGGGTTTCGAACGAAATCGATGCATTCTTTGGCCCGGTAATGGCGCGCATAGAAGACTGGTTCACGAGCCGTGCCGACCCGTATCATTGGATATTGGGATGATCACTCCGAGCTTGGCTCTTCATTCTGTCTCTGAACGATAATGCCGACGATAGCTTCGGCCAGCGCCATTTCGATCGCTGGCCGTTCCATGTCCGGGAACCGTCGCCTAGGTCGAGGCTGCAAAGAAATGTTTCCAATCTTGCCGCCAAATACAAGCATCAGCGCTTCACCGGACCTGATCGTCCGAGGTGCGCATTCCGCGACTTCTATTGAATGATGGCAAAGAATCGAAACTAGAAGCTCAACTTCGGCCCACAATGTCCTCGTGACAGCGACGCGCTTTGGACATGAACCAGATCGAGACTGTGCAAACTTCGACGAAATCAAATTGATAATATCCAATGCGCGCGGCTTATCGCCATGCACCTGATGCGCCAGTGTCACTCCGCGGCGCGCATCGATTACCGCCAGTAGGTACGCCGGGCGAGCCACTCTGTCGGAACCAATAATGTCAAAATCGAGCTGGGCAGCGTCCAGTACCCAGTCAAATTGGTAATGGAGCCGGGCATCGATTTCGACCAGCTTGCCACGAATTCGCATACGGCTCGCGATCGCATAAGCGCTGGGAGACTTAATACCGCGCTCTTCGCAGATACGCAGCACCTCAATACAGATATCTCGAAGCAAGGCGTCCGCTGGATGATTTGCCAGCGCGTCTGAAATTGCTAGCTCCTGCTCTTTGTCTATGGGACGACCGCGTCCAATAACCGGGCTGGCAGACGAGCGCTCGATCAACTGCCGCTTTCGATCCTCGATCAGTCGATAAAACATGCGGCGCGACAGTCCCACATGCTGAGCGAACCTATCCACGTCCGCCGTGGTGGGCATGTTGATTTCGAGATAGTCCGTCACGAACTGATAACGCTCTATAATTTTTGGCCAAGCTTTACTCGATGCCACCGTGAGGCTCTCAATTAGAACTCTGTCGTACACCCTATTTTCCTTCAGACACTACAAGATAGTCTCTGAGAATCTCACTTTTTGCCGCAGAGCGAGGCCGCCGAGCTATTTTTCGCGGAGGTCAGGTATCGCGAAGCCGATGATGCCAAGATGCATTCATCGTGAGGCACCGGAGCACTGGTGTAGTGTTCGCTAAAATTGAGACGAACGCCTCGCGGCATAAATAGAAGTTATTGCCCATATGCAGGCTTTCCATCAGTGCAGACTGATGTATTCGATGTTTTGATCGAACCATCTGAACCCGAAGGAAAAACGCAAATGGAGTGGGATCAGCTTCTCAAGCTCGAGCGACTAAACGACCTGAATTATGTTCAGCGGCCGTATCGTCCGGCCTATCGGCAAGATATCGATCGCATTCTATTTTCTCAGCCTTTTCGCCGGCTGGCGAACAAAACACAGGTTCATCCTCTCTACGACAACGATCATATCCATCACCGGCTTATCCATAGCCTGGAAGTCGCGACGGTCGGTCACGACCTTGGCGTTGCGGTCGGTTCCTGGTTGGCGGACGAGGAGAGGGTGAAACCTTCAGACGTCGAGATTATTGCAGGTCTCGTCCAAGCGGCATGCATGGCGCATGATATCGGCAACCCGCCATTCGGCCATTCAGGGGAGACCGCGATCGGATCCTGGTTCGCTGATCGCTTCTCCCAGGCTGATGGGGTGTTGGCCGAGATCGATGGGCAGCATCGTGACGAGTTTATGGCATTCGAAGGCAATGCTCAGGGATTCCGCATCCTGACCCGAACCGAAATGTACAAAAACCAAGGCGGATTACGTCTCGCATTCGGCTCGCTGGGCGCCTTCACCAAATATCCCGTGGCGGCGAGCGTTCGTCAGCAGGTCGGGACGGAGGGAACGATCAAAGGAAACCGCTACATCGGCCTGAAGAAATTCGGCTTCTTTGAGAATGACATTGGGACGTTTGCGGCCGTAGCCGAGGAACTGGGACTGCCGAAGACGGACGTCGTTAGCGACCGCGGAACGACCGTCGGATCGTGGTGGCGTCGCCACCCTCTCGCCTTCCTGATGGAGGCGGCGGACGACATTTGCTATAATGTCATGGACTTGGAGGACGCCTATTTGGCTGGCAAAGTCAGCTTCGACCAAGTATGTGCACTGCTCAAGCCCGTCATGGCGAAAACCAACAGAATCTATACCGATGACGAAGAAGCCGACGTCATTTCGCGTTATCGCGCCCTCGCCATAAAGGGCGCCATTGATGCCTGCGCCGATGCGTTCAAAGACAATTATGATGCAATCATGAGCGGAGCCTTCGCGGTATCGCTTGTCGAAGCATCGCGGGTCGCAAGTGAATTTGGCGCGATCAAGAAAGTCGCTAAGCAGCGGATATTCAGTGCGCCGCGAAAGACCGAACTTGAGGTATTGGGCAGAAACGTCATCTGCCGTGTATTAGACGGCATCGTTCCGCTACTCGACGATCTGCATCGGCATGGGTGGGACAAAGACAAGCTTAGCTCCTACCACACGCAATTGGTGCGAGCTCTCAACTTCCCGATCACCACGGCGACCAACGTATATGACGCCGTGCACGCTATGACGGATTTCGTTTCGGGAATGACCGATCGATACGCCGTCAAGGTTGCTGAGATGGTTGGTCGCTAATGCACGTTTCAAGCATGAATTCGATAAGATCGAGTATCGTTCCCGAGTTGGCGCGATAGACAATTGAACGCCCCTTTCGCTCGGACGTGACGACGCCTGCCGCAAACAATGCCCTGAGATGATCACTCAACGTGCTCTGCTGAACCCCAAGCCGGCGCGCGATTTCTCCCGCCGCCAACCCATCGTCGCCGGCCGCGGCCAGCAGTTGGATCGTTTCAAGGCGGGTGTCATATGCAAGGGAGGAAAGTGCCGCGATTGCGGATGCGTTTTTCATTTCTTTCCCCAGCATTTTCTGGAACTTTCTGGAAGTGTCGCCAATAGATAATTCGCCGCCGACATTTTCGATCTTTTTCATGGCGACATGATCGTCGCGCCCATTCGGCCAGCGGTACCCATTCTCCGAACACAAACATTTCGTTATTTCGGCATATACCGAACATTTACCCTTGTCTGATTTCGTGATGGTCATCAGTGAACCTGACGATGATAGGACAGGAACGATGAAGTTGGAAGGTAGTGGAAGCCAGTGCTCCCGCCCTCACGTCGGAGCGACGTCGAGGCGATCTGACACATCCGGTTCGCAATCAACGGCGCGCCAAGGCTCCTTGGCGGCGAATCGCCTCGTCTATGTTGCCGCCGAAACAGGAGCACGATTTGTCCGGGAGAGGATCGAGATCGAGCCGATCGACTGGCTGCACAGGCCGTGTCAGCTCTTTGATGGAAAGTCGGCGATGGACGCTTGTCGGCACGCTATCGGCTTCGAGCGTGCGATTGCGTTGCACGGTCTCAGTCTCGGTTTGGACACATCACCCGCCGTTGTATCCGGCGTTCCTATCACGGCTTTCCTAAGCGATCACGCCATGAACTACTTCGCGGCGTCGCCGCCGCGGCGTCGCGAAGAGCCGGCCCGAAAAGACCGCGGCGCACCCGCCCTCTACTCATGCATTATCAGTGCTGAACTTGATCGCGGCCATATTCACGTATTCGGCGCGATGATCGCCCGCAGCGCCAGCGAAGTTCGATTTCGCATTCGGCAGAGATTTGGCCCTTTGCTGGAGGATCAAGCAATCGTCCGGCTCGGTTTCGATTGGAGCGAGCCCTTGGCGTGTGCCATGGTTTCCCAAGCGATGGCTCATTTGCTGATGCTCGTGGCGGAAGATCCGACCTCGTCGCTAGCCGAAGGCTTGGATTTCCAAGTCGAACAACGTTTCGCGTCGTAGTGTGGTGCGCAGAGGAAGCGATCGCCCTTGGGCGCACAATCGACAGATTGGGCACTCGCCAATCATTTGCGATCAGCCGCCAGGAACGTCTTCAATCAGCATCACTTCTTCCTCCAATCAAAAATTCTAGGCTCGTTTTACAACGAATATACCAGCCTCTCCATTCCCGGACAAGGCGGCAGTCCGCTCCGCCTGTTGACTTATATTCATCTTGCATCTATCTAATATGCGTGTTGCATATAAGGTGTGATATGACGGAACTGGATTTCCTCGACAACTACGAACCCGCCGACTTTGAACGGCCGTCCGTGACGGTGGACTTGGTGTTGTTGGGATTGCACCGAGGCAAACCTACAGTGCTTCTCGTCAAACGAGATCAGCATCCCTTCGCGGATAAATGGGCGCTTCCAGGCGGCTTTGTCCGGATCGATGAGGCGATCGACGATGCCGCGAAACGAATATTGCAAGACAAGGCGGGCATTCAGTCGGCTCATCTGGAGCAGCTCTATACCTTTGGCGCCGTGAAGCGCGACCCGCGCATGCGAATCATCAGTGTGGCCTATCTCGGACTGCTTGCAGAGGACGCTTTTGCGGGCGCCCAGAAAGCGACGCCATCTCTCTTGGCGGCCGGCATCGACGTGCCGTGGTCGGGAGAGAAAGGTGGTTCGGTCGAGGTCAGGTCGCCCGACTGCAAACCGATATCGCTGGCTTTCGACCATGCCGACATCCTCGCCATGGCGATCCTGCGGCTGCGCGGAAAGCTGGACTATTCGGATGTCGGTTTCGCATGGCTTCCGGAGCATTTCACGCTTCGCCAGCTCCAGGACGTTCATGAAGCGATCCTTGGTGTCCGGCTGAACAAACCCGCCTTCCGGCGCCGGATGTTGGACAAGGGCTGGATCGAGGGAACGGGCGAGCGCGAAACTGGCGCGTCGTTCAGGCCGGCAGAACTTTACCGTTTTAAACCGCAGAATTGAGGGAGGCTAACATGGCACAAATCACGAATTTCGCTTTCGTCGCGCGGCTGCGCAGCGATGCCAGCCACCACGTTATCCGCTATCGCAATGGGCGTATTCGGCAGAGCGGACGGGGCCTCGTCTTCTGGTTCCGCCCCGATACGGCGAGCGTCGCAGAGGTGCCGATGGACGACCGCGAGATGACGCTTTTCGTGAAGGGACGCAGCGCTGACTTCCAGCAAGTGAGTGTCCAGGGCACTCTTGGTTGGAGGGTAGCAGAGCCCGACCGGGTCGCCGAACGCATCGATTTCACGATCGGTCTCGCCAACGGGCAATATATTCGCGAACCAATCGAACGGATCGAGACGCGGCTTGCCGGCCTCGTGAATCAAGCGACGCTCCAATATCTGGCCGAGGCGCCGGTGCGTGCTCTGCTCGATGCTGGCGTGGAACCGCTGCGCCAGCGACTGGAAGCTGCGCTCGCAAACGATCCCGCTCTTTCCGACATCGGTCTCGCGATCGTCGCGGTGCGATTGAACAATCTCGCGCCGAGCAGCGAACTGGAACGTGCGTTGCAAACGCCGACCTTCGAGGCGCTCCAACAAAAGGCAGATGAAGCGATGTTCGAACGCCGTGCGCTCGCTGTAGACAAGGAGCGTGCCATTGCCGAAAATGAACTCGGCAATAAAACCGAACTCGCACGCCGCGAGAAGCAGCTCATTGCCGAGGAAGCCGAGAACGCCCGAAACCGCGCCACCGGTCTCGCCGAGGCGCAGAAGGTCGAGGCAGAGGCCGAAGCCGGACGCATCCGTATCGTGGAGAGCGCCAAGGCCGAGGCGGAGCAGGCCCATATCGCGGTTTATCGGGATCTGCCGCCCGCCGTTCTCCTCGGGTTGGCGGCACGCGAGCTCGCTGGCAATCTCGACACGATCGAACATCTCAACGTCACACCCGACCTGCTCGCCGCGGTCATGCGCGAGTTTAAGCCAGCCGCGGTGGGTGCCATCACCGAGCAGTAAGGACGGGCCATGACGACCACCGCCCCCCGCGCCGTGTTTGTGACGCGCGAGACCGACTATGAGCTGCTTCTCGCGCGCCACGCAACTCGCGAACAGGCACGTTTCTATCTCGACACACGCGGGCAAAAGCTGGCCGAGCTTGAGGCGCGGCATGAGCAATTTCAGTCAGTGCTCCGTCAGGCCCGGGCAACCGTTCCTGCCGATTGGCGACAAACACTCGTTCGACGCGCTGATCTCGATCGCTTTCTATTCGCGCCCGAAGACGTGATCGTGGCGGTCGGGCAGGATGGACTGGTCGCCAATGTGGCCAAATATCTCAACGGCCAACCTGTGCTCGGGGTCAATCCGGCGCCCGATCTTTTCGACGGCGTCCTCGTCCGCGTCGGACTGAACCGGCTCGGCGCAGCCTTGCCGGCCTGTCTCCATGGCGACGTTGCGGTCGAGAACCGGACGATGGTCGAAGGCGTACTGGACACCGGCGAAAAGCTGCTGGCGTTGAACGAACTGTTCGTGGGGCATCGCAGCCACCAATCGGCGAGGTATCGAATCGCGATTGGCGATGCCACCGAAGATCATTCTTCAAGCGGCCTGATCGTCGCGTCCGGTACAGGGGCGACCGGTTGGGCGCGGTCGATCATGGAGGCGACCGGACAGCAGGTGGCGCTTGGCCCCCAAGAACGCGCGGTTGGCTATTTCGTCCGCGAGCCATTCCCCAGCATCGCGACCGGCACCACGCTTCGTGCAGGAAAGCTCGACCAAACGGCGCTCCAGGTCACTTCGCGTATGAATGATGGAGGCGTCATTTTTGCCGACGGCATCGAGCAGGACTTTCTGCCTTTCGACTGGGGCAGGCAAGTATCTATTGCGCCCTCCGAGCGCGTGCTTCGCCTGATTGCGGAGTGAATTGCTTTCGGAAGGAGGTTCAGTGAAAATACCGCCCCGCCGACGAAAAACCGCCTATTCCTCATTACGTCGGATCGCAAAGTGAATGGGCGTGCCTTTTGCGGTTCGCCGCTCGGGCCGCGAAGCCTCAGGCAATATCGATGCATCCGACGCGGAAACCGACCGATAGCGCGGAAGGAGCCGTTTGCTCTTCTAAAATGCCCCAAATTTGGTCGGCATGTTTGCTTCGCTCGATACCGATCACCGAGCGATGCGAACTTTTTACGACAAGAAGTTGGCCGATCTTCCGATCATCGAGCTTCTACCTGTCCTGACAGGAATTGCTCAGTTTTTCCCTAACGCATCAATGTTCCGCAGCTAATGTTGGCCGATCATTTGGCCGATCATTCGACCAGTTCGTAAGGCCCTCGGCCATCATGCCCTGATCTTCACCGGATGGTCATTGTCTCGCTTTAATCACCGCTCAACCCGCTGCGCTAGCGGCCCAGCACAGCGGGGCCATCTCAAAAGAGTGTCGGTCCTTCCGGCTTGGTCGATTTCCGCTTGCACCATGGCTCGTCCGTGCGATCGACTACCAGCCGTTCAGCCGAATATTTTCGCACGAGCGCCATAGCCTCGTCTGCCGGAGCCCGCAGCCAAGTTTCGTGCTCGTCAGGATGCAGGATCACCGGCATTCTGTCGTGGATATCCCATAGCTCTTCCGTCGCATCGACCATCACGCCGGAATAGGCATCGCCCCATTCGACCGTGGGCTTCCATAGCCCTGCCCATGCTGCGATCGGTTGATCGGACACCGAAATCCATGTCCGCGTCATCTTGCCTTTATCGCCCTCTGCCTCAGCGAATGCAGTGAACGGGATCAGGCAACGCTGGGCAGGTTCGACGAATTGCTTGCGCCAGAAGGTCCAGAGTTTGTCATCGCGAAGGTTGTTCGTCGCCGTCGGTTTGTTCGGTTTTCCAGTACGCTTGTTGATCGTGTGCCGCGGGAACCCCCACGTCATCGATTGCAGGATGCGCCCACCGTCCTGTTCGCGTACGACGATACCAGGGTAGCCGGGATATATTTCGTCAGCGAGGTTGAATCCTTGGCTCGGGACCGTTTTGAACAGGTCCGCCATCTCCTGCACCGTCGATTTGTTGGTGTAGAGGTTGCACATGCTGAAATTGTTGGCGCGCTGATCATCGGAGTCAATCGAGACATCTGGATTGCTGCATCCCGCCTATTCCAATGGCCGCTTTCGACCGATTGCCGACATTCGGGAGATATGTAATCCTGTCATGATGAGAGAACTGAGCTTCGCGGTCCTTATTCCTTTCCTAGCCGGCTGCGGCGGGCAATCGGAACGTGATTTTGCTGTGGTCGGGACGAACATCGCGTCCGCGTCTGCGCCGAGTTCCAAGGTTGAGAACCGGTCGCCACCTAACCCTGCCTGTGCGCCGGATCGAGAGGGGCGGTATACGAGTTTCGGGAACCGGTGGGGCCGTTTTGGCGACCTTTGCATCGATCACGTTCAGGTGAGCTTCGAAGCCAACCCTGACCCAACGCTCAGCTACACGATTACATCTGACCGTTGCCATCAAGTCGAGCGGTTCAGCACCTTCAGCCAGCCTGCGGATTTCTTCGAGAGGTCTGTGCCTGAGCAGACCAACTTGCTGAGAATTGCCCTCAGCAGCGACCTAGGCGCGTTCGCACGACAGTGTAGGATAGAACTGAATCCGACCCCGTTCGTAGATGATCGGTTCGACAGGTTCTACGCTACCTACGGAGACGGCTGGTGGTTCGATGGGCTCGACGACGGCTTTCGCCTGACACCGAATGTAATATCGGGATAAGAACGCTTACAACCCGGCGCTGACCTCAGAGGCGTTGCAGCAGTTATCCGATGTCTGCTTCCCGCCCCAAAGCAGTCTTTTACCGCCGTCGCCGCAACTGCCGCTTCCACTCGTGAATATCCGGCATCGGCAACTGTCGCGTATGATCCTCCCGGCATAGTTCCAGTGTCGCCGGAGATCGAGCTCGCTTCGCAAAATAGCATTGCAGGCAGCGCATCCGGCGCGCAACATCGGGCAGCCGGTCATTCCAGCCCCGGCGCTCAAACAAATACCAGAGCGCGTGCGGATCGAAGATGCCGACGTTTCCGCACTGACACGACACCTTGATCGTCTCATGCCTGACTGCCGCGTCGAACAGGTCGCGGATCGGGTTTACCAGCTCTCGACTCATGACTCGACAAATGAGAACATTGGTGGAACATTTGTGCAATCGAGAATCGAGTCGGAGAATGAAAATGGACGTGCAAGCGATCAGCTTTCGCGGCTTCAAACTTGTCGCCAGAGGAGTCAGCCAAGCTGCCGTCGATCAGGCGCGCGTCGAAGTTGAGGGCGTGCTGGAGAAACATGGCGTGACCGCGGCGGATTTGGACAATCTGACGCATCGCTATCGCATTCTGGGTGAGTCCGGCGTGGACGTGCAGCAGCTCCGGGCGGAAGATTTCAAGCGCTTCAACATCGACCCTGCGCACGTGCGCGCGAACAAGCGTGTTTTCGACGTGCTCAACGCCGCCCGAAAACTGGGCGCGACCCAGCCCGGAAGCATCATCTCGTTTCAGCCCAACCAGGTGCACGCGTGACGCCGGGACATAATGGGAAGCCCGATGCCGATCGGATTGCTGACTATCTGGAAGGCAAGGCAGATCGGTTCAACGATCGCGCTGGACGGACGGGTAATGCCGAGCTGCGAACCCGCGCTACGACCCTTAACGCGGCTGCGTCGGACATTCGCGCGCGTCTATTCGAGGATTGAACGATGGACGGAAAGCTCATAATCTACGGTCAGGAGAAACTGACACCCGATGCGCGGGATGCGGCGCTTGCAGCGGCTCATGCAATCCTGTCACGCGAAGGGGTTTCGGCGCGTGAGGCTGTGCAGGCCGCTGGCGTCGATCTCCTGCTCGCGGAAGGTCTCGCTCCAGACGAGCGCACCGACGAATATTTCAGTGAGCACGGCGCCACCTTGCACGCGATCGAAGCCCATGACGCAGCCAAGGATGCGGCTGCGGGGGCAGTTGCCCGTCTCGATCCAGCCAACACGGGCTTCGCTATCCTGTTTTCAGTCGTGGGCTAAATATGCGGCGCATCGAAAGACAGGATCTCCGGGACAGCTTCTTCATCAAGATCAAGACCATGCGGCAAGGGCGGCATGGCCGCGGACGTCATCCGATGCCCGAATTTAAGGAAGACTTTCTCGCCGGTCAGCTAGCCGCGACGCTTGTCGATATAGTGGACGGCGATAGCCGCATGGTCGTAAGCACCGATGAGAAGCCAAACACATATGGCGTCTGCGGGCGCTGGGGCGTCGATGAGCCTTGGCCTGAGGGGTGCGAGCCGAAATGATCTTCGCCGCGATACTTGCCGCTACCATCGTGCCGGCCGGGCAATCGTTCGATTGCACGCCGACCGCCGTTTGGGATGGCGACGGACCTGTATGGTGCGCCGAGGGGCCACATATCCGGCTGTCGGGCATTGCCGCCCGTGAAATGGATGGAACGTGCAGCCCCGGCCATCCGTGCCCGGCCGCAGATCCTCGTGCAGCCCGCGACCACCTCGCCAGCTTGGTAGGAGAACCTACAGGAACGCGCTCGACGGGCCACATCACTGTAAAAGGCCCGACAATGCGTTGTCGATCAGCCGGCGGCGCTGGCGGCAACCGCACGGCTGCGTTCTGCGTCTCACCCCAATCGGGGGATATATCGTGCGCGATGGTCCGTGACGGCTACGCTGCACGATGGGATCGATATTGGCAGGGGCACCGCTGCGAATGATCCGAGAGCCGAAATGGAAAGCGCGTGCGGTCGCTATAGAATTTTGGATTGCGTCCATAGTGGTCGGCGGATCATTCGTTGCCGGAATCGTGTCAGGCGTGCGATATCTGCTCGAATGATTACATCTGAGCGCGAGTTGTGGGCCTGTGCGCTGCTTGTCGAGCGTGAGCATGGCGACAATGCCGCGATCTACATAGCTGAGCGTATCGGCGCGCTCGCGCTCAATGGCGATGCTGCCGGCGTCGCCCGTTGGAAAGCGATAGCCGAGAAGCTCTCGTTGCTCTGGACCGGTGAAACGCCGCTGACGATGTGACGTCTCTTGCACAAGCCTGTTGTCGGGCTGGTATCAGCTGTCCGATATCTCCTCGAATGATGACAGCAGAGCGCGAATTAACTCGCGTGGGATTTTCGCAGATGGCCGTTTTCCGACGATCGGTTTTGGCGTTACAGTACAATAATCGCTCCATCTGCGACGCTATCCGCGCCGTGCGACCCAGGAGAGTTCTTCCTTTCAGGAAACACCGCTCTTCTTCTGACGCCCGCCCGGTTGCGATTGGGCGGGCGTTCTTTTTACCGCGCCCACGGGTACGGCCAGATGAAGCCGGAGCAGATCGAGATTGACCGCCGGCGGCGCGAACTGGCCGAGTTGAAGGCGGGAGCGCGGCATCCTAATAGGGCCGCCGTGGCCTACGGCCGCCTTCGGCTCCGCGAAGGCCTCGACATGAAATTCCAATTCAGGCCGAGCTTCACTGATAATCCAGTGCGCCTTCGGCTGCGCGCACAACCTCATCGAGCATTCCTTTGCGCAGCCGCTCGATCGGTTCGGTGTCGCCCGTGTAGCGATTAGGCGTCACCAGCCATTCCCAAGCGGTATAGTCATCGCTGAAATATGCGCGGACCCGGTCCAGCCCTTCGAGCGGTGCATGGCGATCGAACTGGCGTACAGGATAGACATAGTTTCGCACTCCCTTACGGAACGCGAGAACCTTGCGCGCGCGGCGCCAATTGTCGAGCGAGGCTCGGGCGACGCCGAGGCGCTCGGCCATATCGCCCGCGCCGAGCAGTTTCGTTTCAGCCGGCTGATCGCCGACCTCTACAGAGATCGTCTCAAGCCTCGCCCTGCCTTCCGCTATTGTGAGCAATTGGCCGAGACCGGTGCCAGAAATCTCGTGCGCTTCCCCGGTTTCCTCCAGCATGCGTCGGACGAGCCGGTCGGGATCGGGCCTGGAGCGTTGCAAAGCCTTGGCAAGCTTGAGCAGCGTTGGTGCACTTAGTGTATCGAAAAATGAGATCACCGCGTCGCGCGCATCCTCGCGAGTTTTGATCTGGGTCGGGGTCATGGGCATTTCCTTTGCGACCAATATAGCAAAGTTGTCCAAGTTGCCTACCCAGACGCCAATAATACGCAGTGCCTAAAAGAGTTCGAGCAGTGCCGGGCAGCCCTCACGTAGCTGACATTACCTTATCGCGACCTCCACGAGCGTCGAAGAGGCGAAGACAGTTGAAGCTAAATTCGACTTAGTCGATCGTCGTCGTCGATGAGAATAATCTGGGCCGGAAGGCCCGGACCCCACTTCCGGAGTACAAGATTCAGATCATCGGTTCTCGCTCCGCGTACGAAGCTGGGCACGAGCAGACCGCGGTGACCTTCGGCGATGGGCGATCCCCCATAATGTCACCTTTGCAGGCGCGGATTCTGCTGACAGTGCGGCACTAATAAGGACATTGGTATCGACAACAAACGCATCACCCTTCATCGGAAAACAGTCGCGCGAGTTCGTCCTCGGTCAGACCCTTTTCAGCGGCTTCGCGTGTGGTTTCGCCGAGAGTGCGCGCGAGCCTGTCGGCATAGAAGTCTCGCATGGCTGCATAGTCCTCTGGCGACACCATCACGCCGACGACGCGGTTATGCCGGGTCACCCGCACAGGCTCCCGTTGCACACGGTCGATCAATTCGCCGAAGCGGGTTTTCGCTTCATTGGCCGTGATGGTTCCCATAATTATCTCCAGTCGGTCAAATCGAGCAAATCGTTCGATTTGACCGGTTCACCTATGGGACAATCGGATAATCTTTCAAGGAGGAGAAGGGGGACCCCTGGCGGATCTGGCCGATTTCCGACCGGTCGCTTTCAAGCGACGAACGTGGAGAAGCGGACGTTCGAAACAGTTGGGGCGAAATTCGCAGCTCACGACCGTTTGCGCACGCCGCGCTTTTAATACCTCGTCATTCCCGCTTTCCCGGGCACACCTATATTATAACTCGCTGGAAATAGTTGTTTAAGCTCTCTGCCAGCCGGGAGATTGGTCGCTTTGCGCTCATCTCGGAATGGTGACACGCTTCGAAGAGAGGCCCGGATCGGCAAGGGCGGAACCCTGGCGGCGCAGCTTACCTGCACATCCGAAGCCAGCATCATACCCTGATCCGAAATATTCCGTACGCGCCAAAGTCCCGCATCATCCGTTCGCTGAACCAGTGCAATCCGGCAAACCGTACAGAAGCGGCTATCGCCGCGACGCTCTGAGGGAGACCCGCCGTCGTCACGGGAGCCCTGTGGCGTTGACCCTGCACTGGAACGTCATGACAATCTGGCCGCCGACGGGAAATGTCGGAATCGACACCCCCGCTCCCGTGAGCGTCGAGACCGGAACGGTGGGGGAAGGACATGCCGCGCCACCGCTGCCGGTACAGTCAACCACCGGAACCGGGTCCAGACAGTCAAGCGCTGCGTCCGGAACGTCCTGAATTATCGCCCCGTTTCCAAGGTTCGGGCCGTTGTTTGTTGCCGTGATCGTGTAGCTTACCAGTTCGCCGCTGCGAACCGGATTGGGCGTCACGGTCTTGACGACCGCCAGATCGGTCTGCTGCCGAGTGTTCGTGATCGTGCAGACGATCGCGGCGGCGGCGTCTCCAGCCCCGATCGTCAACGTGTTGCCAGCCAGGGAGCCGCCCGAACAACTCCACGCACTGGTGTCGTAGACGCCGAGATTAGCTCCGCCAATCGCCTCGGAGAGGGTGATGCTGTTGCCGACGTCCACCTTAAGCGGAATCCCGGTATCGGTTTCATTGGGCGTATCGGCCGTTGACGAAAGTGTCGGATTATTTGTGCCGCCCGCGGAGTTCAGGGTCGCGGTATCGTTAAGCGCCGCATTCACCCAGGTCTTCGCGAGCGCGAGTGTGGGTAGATTGGCGTTGGTGAACGTGCAGGTGATGTCCGAGGTAGGCGTCAATGCACTTGCCGGGATCGTGGCCCGCCGGGCCGCGCCGTCATAGACGACACCCGCCACCGCGCCGCCGCTGGCGTTGGTGCAAGCGAGGCCGGTCATCCCCCAGCCGGGCGGAATCGTTGCCTCGACCACTGCGACCGACGCACCCAAATCGGTGATCTGTACCGGCGCGCCGATCACGGCGACGCCTGCGGCACTCGTGGTGATAGGCTCCGGCTGTGCGACGGTGTTCGTGGTGGTGAAGCCAAACGGACCACCGTCGGTGCCCAGCGTGATCTTCGCAACCCGGATTTGCGGATCGGCGATGGTGAGCGCGTAGTCCTCAACCTCTCCGGATCCGGCGATGCCGGTCGGGCTTGCGATATCGGAAGCCAGAACAGCGGTACGGATACGCAGATAGGATTGTCCGGCTACGGCGTCGGCGGGAATCGTCCATGTCAGGGTCGCGCTGCCGCCGCTGCAATTGACAGTCGCGGAGCGCTCGTCGGCGTCGAATGCACCGCTCCGGTCGAAGTCGATCCAGCCTGCCGTGGGGGAATTGCCTACACACGCCACGGGGACGGAATATGTCTGTCCCACCTGCGACCTGTAGATGATGGCGAGGGAACCTGCCGCCACGCCATCTTCGTCAGGTTGGCCATTGGTATCGTCACCTGTCGCGGTCGCGCTGTACCAGGGTGCGTTCTCGACGTCGACGCGACTGCCGAGCATAGCTGTCGTCGGCGGGACAAGAGAAGCGAGCGCAAAGCCGCTACCAAAAATATTGGTGTTTCCTTGCGGAACCTCGCCCCCGGTCCAGGTGGTCTGGGGAAGGTGCGCGGCGTTGCCATAGCTTGCGGGCGCATCGCCATAGTCGGCGACATTGACCATAACACCCACCGCGACCGCCTGAATGCCGCCACCTTGGAGAAAAATCCGTGCCGTCGATGCGCCATCGATGAAATTGACGGCCATTGGTCCCGGCGAGCCGGGACAATCGTAAGGGGCCAAAACCGAGTAACGAAAGAGCGCGCCGGTCCGGTTGACATTATAGCCGGTCGTGCAACCCGGCGCCGTGATGCGTTCGATCACACGCATCGATGCGCCCGCGGGGAGCGTTGCCTGGGTATATTCGGAAACACTGGTCGTCTCCGCGTCAGCAAAGACGAGACCATCCAATACGAATGGCGTGCCATTGAGCGTCGCATTGCACGAAAAGTCGAACTGTGCCGTTTGTCCATAGTTCGGGTTCGAAAGACCGATATCCATGGTGTTGTTATTGCCGGTCCCCCCGATGTTATAGAGGTCGTCCAGGCCATCCTCGAAATATCCGCCGGGGCGATAGATTCGTAGCTGGGGGAAGCCGTTGGAACCGCTGATATTGCTGAGCGAGCAAGTTACACTGAGCGTCTGTCCCGCAACTGAAACGTTGTTGGTGACAGTCGTCCCGGTCGCTGGGACATTTGCGCCATTGGCGCCCCAATCGAACCAGATGATCTGGTTGCGATACACACCACTGCCGCCGGTCGCATATTGCGCCCTTGCCGGCGTACTGGTGAGCGCCAGCCCGATCACCAGTACAAGGCTGGCGTAAAAGGAGCGCAGCAGCAGCAACGGCTGTCGTCCATCCTTGCCGCCCGAGAGTTTCGCCCGCATCATGCCTTTACCCCCCAATGAAATCCCACATCGATGTGACCTCTCTTAATTACGGCCATCAGTACCTCCCTACGATATTGATAAAGAAGCCCTTCTGGTCGTAATCAAAGTCCGTCAGATCATCGCTGAACTCTGTGAAATTATAGCCGACGCCAATTCTGAGATTCTTGGCGACGTCGCGATCGAGGCCAACAAGGAAGCCTTGCCTGATGCCGCCGTCCTTCACGTCGAGCACGCGATACTCGGCGAGAGCGTGCCACTTGGACAGAACCTCATAGCGAACCTGGCCAGCTGCAAAGTTTGTCGCAGAATCGAACCACTGGCCGGTACCACGGCCCATGCGGACCTCACCATCCCGCCGTGCAAGCTTGAGGGCAAATTCCCAGTGATGGTCGAGCCGGTGGACACCTTCGAGCGAGAATATCTGTGACTTCTGGTCATAGTCGGCGCCGCCTTCCTGACCGAGCGTCGCGAGGTCATAAAGATAGGTGTAGCGGCCGAATACGCCCCATCGCGTGTTGTTCCACGGCCGCCAGGCAAAGCCGACATTGCCCTCGACAAACTTCGCGCCCGCCAGCGGGTTCATATTGTCTTTGGTATCGGAGTAGTTGAACCGGGCGGCGAGACGCCAGCTTTCGTTAATTTTGTGGGTGATGCGGTTGGTGGTGACCCATTGTTCGCGCCGCTCGGCCCCGGTATCGCGTCGCCATTCGACCTTGCTCTGCCAGTCGGTGTCCGGCGAGGTCCGCCCCAGCCGTACGCTCAGCGCCTGCCGGTCGACGATACCGCCCGCCTGATTCCTGAGCTCCCCCGTCTGATAGGTGAAACCCGTGCTCCAGCCCTGAGCAGGATAGAAGTCGAGGCCAAAGGTATGGGCGAGACCCGACTGGGTCGGTTCCTTGAGATACTGGCTCTCGTTGAAGACGTTGACCTGGTTGGAGAGGCGCCAGCGCTGTCCCAATGTCCAGCCATTCTGGCGGGTCGGATTGAGCAGATTCTCATACTCCGTGGTGTCGGTCGAATAGGTATAGGCGCCATAGATGCTATGGTCGGGCGCAAGCTTGTACTCGGCGTTCACCGTTGCAGCATCGCCGCGATCGCCGGTGCTGACTTCGGCGCCAACCGAGGACTGATCGCCGAAGAGATAGCGCCCCCCTGCGAGCACCATGTCATTGTCGCGATAGCGGCCGCTATCGTCATCGAGCGTCAATTGACCCTGCGCATAGAGGTCAAGGGCGGTCCCGATGCGGCGGGTATATTTGATTGCCCCAAGGAGGCCGGCAGCGTCCGTAAAGGCCGAATTCTCCTCGACGCGGCGAATTTCCGCAGCAAAACTGTTCGCATCATCGATCCGCCAGTCGAGGCTTCCCTGCATCTGGAGGAAGCTGTTCGGTCCGCTCTCTGCCTTGCTGTAGCGCGCGTAGATCCCGAGATTTGGCGTGATCTTGCCGAGCACCTCTCCGCCATATTCGGTTGTCGGCAAGCCGGTATTGTAGCGGCTGGTGGAGTAGCCGGCGTCCGTGTCGCGCCACCAGGCACCCGCGCTCCAGTCAAGCGCGGTCAAGCCAAGTTCCGTGAAGTTCACCCGCGCCTCGATGGACTTGGCGTCGCCTTTCAACGGCCCGGCGGCGCCGAGACGCGTAAAGTCGAAGCCCCCATTGGTCGAGAAGAAGGTCGGCGTGGCGAGGGCTTCGGTGCGGGCGAACTCGCCCTTGAGGTAGGTGCCCTTGCCCGCCTGCAACGTGATATCGCCGCCATAAAGGCTGTAATCCGCGCCCGCGCGGTTCTCGTCGACATAGGTGGCGCCGATCCCCAGATGGTCGCCGAACCATTGCTTGCCCCGGAAGCCCGCGGTGATCTCGTCGCTGTCGAAGCTAGAGGGCACCCATTCATAGTCGACGATCAGCCGCTGCTCATATCCGTCGAGCGGCGCGTCGCGCGTGAGCGACGGCGCATTCTCGCGCGTAATCTGGGCGAGCGGGCGGGTGAGGATGATGCGGCCCTGCAACTCGTCAATCTCATAATCGGCGCCGCGTGTCAGCTGGACCCGGTTTTCAGCGCGACCGGTCGTGCGGTCTCTGGTCTCCAGATAGACGATGTCGGAGCCCGGCAGCAGATCGGTGTGGCGCAGATAGTAGAGACTGCCACCAGTACCGATGAACTCATTGTGGCCGGGCGCGGTCTGGGCCTGCGATCCGAAGGCGCGCAGCTCGGACTTCGGGTCGCCCCATTTATTGTTACCGTTCGACCGCCAGCTCAGCGCCGCCCCGTAAAGCGAACGAATATATTGCGCATAATCCGTCCCGGTAATGCCGGTCTGGTAATTGCCCCACAGCGCCTGGTTCTTGTCCCAATCGACGCGCAGATAGAAGCGGCCCATCGTGTCGATGTCGCGATAGGTGGTCGAATCGTCGCCATAGACGGGATAATAGAGGTCGGGATCGAGCCGGCGGAAGATGTCCTGCGGATCGGCCTTGCCGAAGCCCTTGAACAGATCGCCTATGTCGCGCTCGGTCGTGTCGGCCTGCGCCGTCACGAGATAGCGCCCGCCAAGCTTGGACTTGAGATAGAAGGCGAGGCGACCGTCGGCAAGGATATCGTCGTTCGCGCGCGGATCGCCCGCGAACGGCTCGATCGAGCCGGAGATATCGTTCTGCGAAATGGTGAGATCGGCGATGCCGACGCCAAAGAAGTAACGGCCGCTCACATCCACATCGAGCTTGTGATGTTGGGCGGTATCGCTGCCATTGCCGGCGAGGGCGATGTCGAAGCTGTGCCGACCGATGGGCGAAAGATATTCGGCGACGAACTTGCGTTCCAAATCGACGGGATAGGATTCGCCATTGATCGTGAGCTGCTCGTTCTGCGGCAGGTTGCGGCCCTGGATGCGGATACGCGAGCCGCGGATGGCGATGTTCTGCTGGCGCAGGCCATTTCCGCTGAATACGTCGTTGATCAGATTCTGCGTGCGCGCCTGCTCGGTCGTGAGCGCGGTGCCGAGCGTCTTCTCGACATTGTTGCGCAAGAGCTGGTTATTGCGCGCGACATCCTCGGGCCGCACGAGCTGCAGGCGACGCTGGGTGGTCTCGTCGAACGCTCCGTTTTCACCATAGGCGCGAAGGACGTAAATGAGTTCGTCGCCGGTGCGGAAGCGATATTTGCCCGGAAGCGCACCATCCCAGTTCGTCTGGGTAACGGCGGCGACATCGAGCGGAACGACGGCCAGCGGCTCGATGAGATCGGCATCGGTGCTGCGATAGATCGAGATTTCGAGCTTCCTGATGAAACCCGGATAATTGCCCCGCACGAAGAACTGCACCGGGTCGACAATCCGCGTCCCGTCATAGGCGACCATGGAGGGCGCCGAGACGGAGAGCTCGGGCTGGCCGAGCGTGGGATCCTCCGTGGCCCAGATCACGCCGCCATTGGGCAGCGAGATCGAGAATTTGCCGATCGCCGTCGCCTGCCCCGGCTGTTCCGTCGCGATTGTAACGCGCCGGTCAGGTTGCAGCGCTTCCGATGACGAGCGTTCGTTCGTTCCGCTTGTGACCGGCCGCGCATAGCTGCGGGTGCGCAAGCGGAAGACGGTGCCGCTGTCGTCTGTGCAGCTCTCGTCCGAACAGTCGAGCGTATCGCCGCTCTCGTCGGTGCGATCGTCCGCGATCTGCGTCGCATTCTGGGCCAGAGCTGGCATCGCAACGCTGGCCATCAGG
Source organism: uncultured Sphingopyxis sp. (assembly GCF_900078365.1). NCBI lineage: Bacteria > Pseudomonadati > Pseudomonadota > Alphaproteobacteria > Sphingomonadales > Sphingopyxidaceae > Sphingopyxis > uncultured Sphingopyxis sp. The sequence goes on along the minus strand of NZ_LT598653.1, from coordinate 4,641 downwards.
CTGGCGAGGGTGAGATTGAGGAACGGGTTTTTCATGGTCTGGCCCTCCCTCACTTCTGCTCGCCGACGGGGGCCGTCGGATCGTTGCTGCTCTCGACACGGAATTTTGTTCGGATGTCTGGTGGAACCCGTTCGGCGATCGCGTCATAGACCGCCCTGGCGCGCCGCATGCCGAGCGCCGTGTTGTAGTCGAATGACGCGCGGACATCGGTGTGGCCCACGATCGCGATGACCCCGCCGCCCTGCTTGGCGATCCAGGTCGCAACCTTGTCGAGCAACGGTCCGAACTCGGGCCTGATGTCCGACTTGTCGGTGTCGAACAGGACGGTTCCCAGCAGAGCTCCGCCCTCGTCGATCCCGACCACCATTGAGGACGGATCGTCGACCCGGCCGCGCGCGGTAATGACGAGATTTTGCGCCGAGGCCGGATCCAGCCGGGGGAGGAGGGCTGCCTTCACCGCCTCGGCGCGATCGAACGCCAGCGCCTCTGTGTCGCCGTTGGCGTCGATAACCACTTCACCGCCCTGATATTCATTCACCTTGGCGGCCATCCGCTCGATCACCGGGAGGTACTGCTCCCGCACCTCGGCGCTGCCCGGCGCGAAGATCACGCGGCCCAACTCCAGTTCGATCGTCTCGGTGCGGCCTTCGATCAGTGCGACAGGCAGCTTCACGCCCCAGTCGAACCGGACGGGCAGGCCCGGGGTGATCCGGCGCAGCAGCGGGTTGTCCGTCGTGAACGCCGCACCGTCAGGCAGGGTGGTGGGATCGACCTTCAGGATGAAGTTGCGGCCGCGCTGCCATAGACCGCCGGGCACGCCTTCCAGATGATAGCGGCCATATTGATCGGTCTCCATGACGAGACCTTCGACCGAAGCGATGCGCACGCCGGGAATGCCGCGTTCGTCAATGCCGGCATTCTCGACGATATAGTCGACCACATAGCCGCCTTCGCCTTGTGAGACATTGCGTGTCACCCGTGGGTCGGCACCGTTCAGGCCCTTGGCCGCATCGCCGCTCTTCTCGACCCGGGTCTCGCCGGCCGCATTCATGCGAACCGTGACACCCTGACCGTTGGTGAGGACGAAATCGTCGGTGAAGGTCGGCACAGTCAGCCGCTGGCGGATCACGATCCGATGCTTGTCGATCGGATCGGCCTCGGACTGACGTGCGCCGATGCCGTCAAGACGGATGCCATGCAGGAGGGGAGCGCTCGCATCGGGTTCGGGTGTCATGCCCTTGCCGCGATCGACCGTGGTCGAGCCGGGCACATAGGCGTCCGGTGCGAAACCACCCTGGACCGTCAGACCCGTCAGTTCTGCGCTGTCCTGCCAACCGTCGCCGTCGCGGTCATCGAAGACCGTGCCGAAGATCAGGCTCTCATCGACCAAGGGATCGCCGACCAGCTCGACCTGCGCCGTCGCCGGATTGGATACGGGCACATTCTGGCCCGAATAGACCTGGGCCTGGTTGATGTGCGTGCCCTGGCGGACGCCGGCCCCGACCCGCATCAGATAGGCGAGCGTGGCGGTCTCCCCAGCGCGAACGTCGATGCCTTCGAACCGCAGCGGACTCTGGCCAGAGACGCTGGCCATATTGTCACCGTCGACGACCTGCAGCGAACCTTCGACATAGGTGAAACCGGCCGGCGGCATATCGACGATGTTACCGCCGATCAGGTCGCGCTCGCCGACATTCTCGACCGAGAGCGTGTAGCGGACCAGATCGCCGATCCTGGCCTCGCGCACCGCGGCGGCCTTGACGAGGCGGATGAGCGGCAGTTCGACCTTGTGTTCGGTCGCGCAGGCGTCGCAGCTCGGCACCGAGGTTCCGCCACCACCGGCAGCCGTCACCAGGTTACGGACCATCTCGCCCGCCTGATCATTGACGGTCGCGGTGTAGGTCAGGCTGTGCGTCCCGACCGGCGTGCCGGCGGGAAGCGTGCAGGTGATTTCCCCGCCGGTCGCCACGCAGCCGGCTGGCATGCTGACGATCGTCAGGCCCGGGTCGGGTGTGTCGACCAAGGTCAGCGGCTCGGTCGTCGCGCCGTTGGCGACGGTCGCCACCAGCGAATAGTTGATCGTCTGCCCCACCTGAACGGTCTCGCCTGCTGCCGGATCGGCCGACTTGACGACGCTGATGACGGGCGCCGCGACCGGTGTGTCGGTTCCGCAATTGCCTGCGCACGTGGGCGTATTGTCGCCCGTGCCGACGACCGTATTGGTTACCGAACCAGAGGCCTGCGCGTTGACGGTCGCCGTATAGGTCAGGCTGTAGGTGCCCGGTGCGGTTCCCGCCGGCAGGGTGCAGATCAGCGGGTTCGCCGCATTGCAGGTGAAGACCCCGGCATCGGTGACCGCGGTGAAATCCAGACCGGTGCCCAGCGTGTCCGTCAGGGTCAGGATAGCGGTCGTCGCCGAATTGGTGACGGTCGCGGTCAGCGTATAGGTCAGGACGTCGCCGGCTTTCACTTCGGCCGGACCCGCCACCGATTTGGCATAGGTCACAGCCGGGGCTGCCAGTGGCGTGTCAGTGCCGCAGTTCCCCGCGCAGGTTGGGTTGTCGTCGCCCGTGCCGGCTACGGCATTGGTCACGCTTCCGGTCGCGCTCGCATTCACCGTCGCGGTGTAGGTGAGGCTGTAGGTGCCGGGCGCTGTCCCCGCAGGCAGCGTACAGACCAGCGGATTGGCCGCATTGCAGGCAAAGGCGCCGGCATTGGTGACCGCGGTGAAGTCGAGGCCTTCACCCATTGTGTCCGTCAGGGTCAATACGGCAGTGGTCGGCGAATTGGTGATGGTCGCCGTCAGCGTATAGGTCAGGACGTCGCCGACACTGACCGTTGCAGCCGGCGCCGTGACCGATTTCGCGTAGGTCACCGTGGGATTTTCGACCGGTGTTTCGGTCGAGCAGCTTCCCGCGCAGGTCGGCGTGTCGCCGCCCGAACCGACGACCGCATTATTGACCGTGCCCGTGGCGCTTGCATTCACCGTGGCGGTGTAGGTGAGGCTGTAGGTGCCCACCGCGGTGCCGGCAGGCAGCGTGCAGACCAGCGGGTTCGCCGCGTTGCAGGTGAAAGCGCCGGCATCGGTGACCGCCGTGAAGTCGAGCCCTGCACCCAGCGTATCGGTCAGGGTAAGGATAGCTCGGGTGGGCGAGCTCGCGACTGTTGCGGTCAGCGTATAGGTCAGGACGTCACCGACGTGAACGGGCGTGCCGGGAGCCGAGACGCTCTTGGCATAGGTGACCACGGGATCGGCGACGGGCGTATCGGTGCCGCACTGGGTGGTACAGGTGGGATTGTCGCCGCCCGAGCCGACCACGACATTACTGACCATCCCGGTCGCCGCCGCGTTGACGGTTGCGGTATAGACGACGCTGTAGGTGCCAGGGCCAGAGCCGGCAGGCAGGGTGAAGCGCACGATCGGCGCGCCCGAAGCGTCGACCGTGTAAGCGCCGGCACTGACGACCGCCGTGAAATCGAGGCCCGTGCCAAGCGTATCGGTCAGGAGCACGATGTCCGACGTGGTCTGCGAATTGGCAACCGTCGTCGTCAGCGTGAAGGTGATGACATCGCCGGTCGAGACCGGACCCGCCGTGTCCGCGGTCTTGGCATAGCTGACCGCAGGCGCGATCACGGGCGTATCGGTGTCGCAGCTGCCCGTGCAGGACGGATTGTCTGGACCAGATCCCCGCACGGCGTTGGTTACGCTGCCGGTCGCGCTCGCGTTCACGGTGGCGGTGTAGGTGAGACTGTATGTGCCAGGCACGGTGCCGGCAGGCAGCGTGCAGACCAGCGGGTTCGCCGCGTTGCAGGTGAAGATACCGGCACTGGTGACGGCGGTGAAGTCGAGACCGGTTCCGAGCGTGTCGGTGAGCGTGACGACCCCGGTGGTAGCCGAATTGGCGACGGTGGCGGTCAGCGTGTAGCTGATGACATCGCCCACCTTCACCTGGGTCGCGTTAGCGCTCTTCGAGTAAGTGACCGATGAGTCCTCGACCGGCGTATCGGTGCCGCACTGCGTGGTACAGGTCGGATTGTCGTTGCCCGAGCCGACGACGACATTGCTGACCGTCCCTGTCGCCGAGGCGTTGACGGTTGCGGTATAGACGACGCTGTATGTGCCCGGACCGGTCCCGGCCGGCAAGGTAAAGCGCACGACCGGGGCGCCGGATGCATCGACGCTGTAGGCGCCGGCGCTGACGACGGCGGTGAAGTCGAGGCCGGTGCCAAGCGTGTCGGTCAGCAGCACCACGTCCGAGGTGGTCTGCGAGTTCGCGACGGTCGTTGTCAGCGTGAAGGTGATCACGTCTCCGCTCGAGACCGGTCCCGCGGTGCTGGCGGTCTTGGCATAGGTGACGGCAGGCGCGATGACGGGCGTGTCGATGTCGCAATCGCCGATGCAGGTGGGGCTATCCGGGCCAGAGCCGAGGACGGCGTTGCTGACCGTTCCAGTGGCGCTCGCATTCACCGTGGCGGTATAGGTGAGGCTATAGGTGCCGACGGCCGTGCCCGCGGGCAGCGTGCAGACCAGCGGGTTCGCCGCGTTGCAGGTGAAAGCTCCGGCATCGGTAACCGCTGTGAAATCCAGACCCGTCCCAAGCGTATCGGTGAGGGTCAACACACCCGTCGTCGCTGAATTGG